>CAWARE010000008.1:0-408284 GCA_963784345.1 uncultured Actinomycetota bacterium | reverse complement strand
CTGACCCTTCAAGCCGATGTCGGCGACCTGGATCCGGGCGCAGGAGTTCGGGCAGCCGTTGAGGTGGACGGTGATCGGGGTGTCGATCTCGCCGAGCCGGGTCTCCAGCTCATCGACCACCCGGGCCGCCTGGGCCTTGGTCTCGACGATGGCCAGCTTGCAGAACTCGATGCCGGTGCAGGCCATCACCGAGCGGCGCCAGGCGTTCGGCCGGGCCGACAGCCCGATCTGCTCTGCGCCGGCGACCAGCGAGTCGACCTGGTCGGGGGCGACGTCGAGGACGAGGATCTTCTGCATCGGGGTGGTGCGCAGCCGGTACGAGCCGTGGGCCTCGGCCAGGTCGGCGAGGTCGATCAGCTTCTGCCCACCGGTCCGCCCGGCGATGGGGGACAGGCCGACGAAGAAGTTGCCGTCCTTCTGCTCGTTGACGCCCACGTGGTCGCCGGGGCGCTCCGGGGTGGCCGGCGCCGGGCCGTCGATGAGCTTGCGCTGCAGGTACTCGGTCTCCAGGACGTCGCGGAACTTCTCCGGACCCCAGTCCGCGATCAGGAACTTGATCCGGGCCCGGGTGCGCAGCCGGCGGTAGCCGTAGTCGCGGAAGACGCCGCAGACGCCCGCCCAGACCTCGGCGACCTCCTCGCTCGGCACCCAGGTACCCAACCGCTGGGCCAGCATCGGGTTCGTGGACAGACCGCCGCCGACCCACAGGTCGAAGCCGGGGCCGTGCTCGGGGTGCTCGACGCCCACGAAGGCGACGTCGTTGATCTCGGGGACGACGTCCTGCAGCGGGTGACCGGTGATGGCGGTCTTGAACTTGCGCGGCAGGTTGGAGTACTGCGGGTCGCCGATGTAGCGCTCGACGATGTCGGCGATGGCCGACGTCGGGTCGATGATCTCGTCGGCGGCGATGCCGGCCACCGGGGAGCCGAGGATGACCCGCGGGCAGTCACCGCAGGCCTCGGTGGTGGACAGGCCGACAGCCTCCAGCCGGCGCCAGATCTCAGGCACGTCCTCGACCCGGATCCAGTGCAGCTGGACGTTCTGCCGGTCGGTGATGTCGGCGGTGTCCCGGCCGAAGTCCACGCTGATCTGGCCGATCACCCGCAGCTGCTCGCTGGTCAGCGCACCGCCGTCGATCCGGACGCGGAGCATGAAGTACTCGTCGTCCAGCTCGTGCGGCTCGAGGGTGGCGGTCTTGCCGCCGTCGATGCCCGGCTTGCGCTGGGTGTAGAGCCCGTACCAGCGGAACCGACCGCGCAGGTCACCCGGGTCGATGCTGGCGAAGCCGCCCTTGGCGTAGATGTTCTCGATCCGGGCGCGGACGTTGAGCGGGTTGTCGTCCTTCTTGGACTGCTCGTTGGGGTTGAGGGGTTCCCGGTAGCCGAGGGCCCACTGGCCTTCGCCGCGTGGCTTGCGGGCGCGCGGGGTGGCCGGACGTGCGGGGCGGGTGGTGGGGGTCTGGGTCATCGGGATCCTCGGTCGCGGGGTGTGCCGTCGGGGGTGGCGGCAGGGTGTCGGAGGTCGCTCAGCGCGGAGCCGGGTGACACATCATCGACTGGGTCCGCCCGAGGTCGAGGAACCGACGCTCGGTCAGCTCCAGGGCCCAACCGCCGTCGCCGACCGCGCCGACGAGCAGCCGGTGGGAGGGCAGGGACACGCGGAGCATGGACCGCCAGCCTTTGCCACCGGGCCCGGGAAAACAAACCGAAATTCCAGATAGTGAGAAGCGTGTCCACCTGATGAGATCAAGGGCGGGTGGGGTCAGGTGGGCCGGTCGGCACCGGACGCGGTCTCCCGCGCTTCCGCGCGGGCCTCGACCGGGCTGTCGGCGGTCTCGTCGGTCAGCACCTCCGACAACCGGGGTGAGCTGGGCGGGACGCTGCTGTCGGCGTACTCGGTCTGGGCGTGGTCGATGCCGGACAGCCGGGGCCAGACGTAGTCGATGGCGGCGTTGAAGGCGGCACCGATCAGCACGGCCAACGAGGTGACGAACAGCCAGATGAGGATGGCGATCGGGGCGGCGAGGGGCCCGTAGATGCTGGTGGAGCCGGCGGAGGCGACCAGGATCACCCGGAGCAGCCAGCTGCCACCCAGCCAGATCAGCAGGGTCAGGGCGGCGCCGGGGATCTCGGAGACCCAGCGGGTCCGGACGGGGACCGACAGGTGGTAGAGCCCGGCCAGGAAGCAGGCGGTGCCGATCAGCACCACCGGCCAGTAGAGCAGGGCGATCCAGGAGATCCGGTCCGGCAGCAGCCGGTCCACCACCGACGGGCCGGCCAGCACGAGCGGCAGCACGATGACGCCGACCACCATGAACACCAGGTAGAGGACGAAGGAGAGGGCCCGGGTCCGCAGCAGACCGCGCTGGCCGCTGAGCCCGTACATGATCGTGATGGTGTCGACGAACACGTTCAGCGAACGCGATCCCGACCACAGGGCGAGCAGGAAGCCGACCGAGATGACCTCGAACCGGCCGCCGGACAGGACGTCGTCCAGGGTGGGTTCGATCACGGTGGCCACCGCGTCCGGGGTCAGGGCGCGGCTGGCCAGCTCGAGAGCCTGGGCGCGGAAGTCGGTCAGGGTGGCCACGTCGTAGCGCTGGGCGACGAAGCCGACGGCTCCGACCAGACCGAAGATCAGCGGCGGCAACGACAGGATCGCGAAGAACGCCCCCTCGGCGGCCAGCCCGGTGACCCGGTAGCGGATGCAGATGCCGACCGTACGGCTGATCAGCTCCCAGACCTGGGACAGCGCCGACCGCAGGGGAGCTGGCAGGGCGTGCCACAGACGGGACGCCAGCTGCTTGACGTCATTCGGGCCGACCACGGGCACAGCGTAGGTGGAGCGAGCCGGTCAGGCGGTCAGGTGCTCGACCAGGATGCCGATGACGCCGCCGATGATCTCGGCCGCCCAGTACCGTACGGCGAATGGAATGGCTGACCGCTGTCGCGCTCCCGGTGGGTGGGATCGTCGGCGGGCTGATCGGTGCCTGGTGGGCGCGACGGTCCAGCAAGACCGCCGAGATCGGCAGCCTGCTGAACGCACAGCTGGCCGCGCTCTACGCCTCCCATCCCCGGCAGCGGCAGGCGGCGCGGGACATCATCCGTGGGCTGATGACCAGCGGCAGCCTGAGCGAGGCGCAGCTGGAGGCGGCCAGCACGGCGCTGAAGCACTGGGCCGCAGTGAACTGGGACGGCGCGGCGGAGACCGGGCGTACGCTGGAGGCAGCCGAGCAGACCGCGGATGAGGAGGGATCGGATGACTGAGGTCCTGGACAGCGGGCACGTGATCACCGACGAGGACGTGGACACCGCCCAGCTGATCATGGAGCTGGACCGGACCCTGGGTCGCCCCACCGACTCACGCACCCGACGGGTGGCTGCGACGCCGCCGCACCAGGTGCAGTCGGTGCTCGGGGCGATGCCGACCACCAACGGGCACGCGGCGCCCGCCGCCGACGAGCTGGTGGCCACGTTGACGTCGGAGCAGAACGCCGCCGACCTGGCCCGCGAGGTCGGGGCCGAGCTCGATCTGGACCCGGCCGAGCAGGCCCGGGTGGTGCTCACGGATCCAGAGCGTGATCCGGCGGAAGATGGTCGAGCTGGTGGGGGAGATCCGCCCCGGCCACTGAGGCCGACACCGGGCCGTCAGCGGGGCCGTCAGTGGGAACCCAGGTCGCTGACCTGGTAGCCGTCCGGGTAGACGCCGTCCACGATCATCCCCGGGGTGAACAGCTTCGTGGGGTCGTCGAGCGGGAGCTGACGCTTCACGAACCCGTACGCCCTGAGCAGCGCGCCGGTGGCCCGTTCGACCAGTGGTGACGGCACCCGCAGACCGAGAGCGTGGCAGATCCTCCGGTCGCCGAGCAGCACGGTGAAGACCGGGGTCGCGAGCGGTCGGGTCCACCGGGGATGCAGGTCCTTCAGCACCCGGACGAGCTCGTCGGTGAGCCGGTGGGAGGCCGGGCTCGGCGCCACGTAGGCGTCCTCGTACGCGTCGTAGCGGCGTTCCGCCTCGGCGTACGTCGCCGGCACCACAGCGATGTTCATCAGCCGGCCCAGGTGGCCGAAGAAGTGGACCACCGACGCGCGCTCGTCGTCGGTGAGCGGCCGCCAGCCGACCCGGTCGATGTGCCGCAGCGGCGTGACGATGAAGGCGCACAGCACGTACGTCAGGTCCTCGGCGTGCAGCGGCCACGGTCGGTGGGCCCGGTTGATCGCGCTGATCACCTGCCGGGAACGGGGCGCGTCGAACCCGCCGTGGACGATCTCGTAGATCATCAGCCCGGTGTCGTTGGCCCGCTTCCGGGTGTGCTCGGTGAGCTCACCGGTGCCGGCCAGCAGCTCAGCCATCCGCGGGGAGGAGAAGGTGCGCAGGAACGCGAGCTGCCACCCCATCCGCGCCTCGTACGGGAACGCCTCCAGCATCAGCCGCCGGTAGAGCGTCTCCCACTGCTCGAGGTCGGCGAGGCGCGCGAGCTCAGCGGTGTGGCGGCGTCGTTGACGGTGCACGGGACTTCTCTCTCTGGGGCTCGCTGTCAGAGAGCGCCGACCTGCGCTGAGAATACGCGTGGAGAATTTCGTCTGTAGGACGAATGTTATGGCCGGATCTCTAGGCACGAGATGGCTGGATCGTTACTGTGACCGCTATCAGCGGTCGGGCCGGGGGGCCGGCACCACCACTCGGGGAAGTTCCGCACCATGCGCCGTCGCCTTCGTTGGCTGTTGTCCCTGCTCGTCGGTCTCACCCTCGTCGGGGGGTTCGGAGCCGGCCCGGCCCAGGCGGAGGACGACACGCCACCGGCGCCGGTCCGAGCGTCGATCCAGGGCTTCTGGCAGGCGCGCTCCAACTTCGCCCGCTCCAACTTCGCCCGGTCGAACTTCGCCCGCTCCAACTTCGGCACGCTGGGGGAGCAGACGCCGAGCAGCTTCGGCCTGGAGAGCTCACCGTCCGGTGAGGTGGTGCAGCGGGCGCTCGATGGTGCCGCGTACCAGTGCGGACCGACCGGGTTCGACGGCTACGTCGACCGGCTGCTCGCCGGTCTGACCGAGGACGAGCTCGCCTTCCTGCTGGACAGTGGGGTGCTGGAGTTCCCGGCCATGGAAGCAGTCGTCTACGGGACCGCCAACCGCGACGCGGTGCCGCGCGGCCACGACGGACGCGAGCTCACCAAGACCCTGCGGGACCTGCAGAAGTTCTGGCCGATGAGCTCGAACGACCTGCAGCTGGTCGCCATGGACGGCGAGATGCTGCGTGATCCCGAGCGGATCAGCCGGCTCCTCGTCCGCCTGTACGGCTTCACCCCCGATGATGCCGACGGGTACGCGGCCGCGGTGGCCCGCGTCATCCGCGACGTCAGGGTCTTCGACGACGGCGAGAGCCCGTTGTTCTCGCTGAACGCCTTCGCCTTCAGCGGCGCCGGCGACCCCGATCCCTCGATCGCGGCGCTGCCGCCCAAGATCGTGGTCGGCGACGGGTTCCTGGATGCGCCTGGACGAGCTCGACGTCGACGACGTCGGCGGACAGGTGGTGCTGGCGCACGAGTACGCCCACCAGCTGCAGGTGCAGCACGACCTCTTCGGCACCGCCACCGGACCCGAGGCGAACCGTCGGGTGGAGCTGATGGCTGATGCGTTCGCCGGCTACTACGCCGTGCACGCCAAGGGTCTGTCGCTGAACGCCCGGCGGGTGACGCAGGTGCAGCAGACCTTCTTCGAGCTGGGGGACTGCTCCTTCGACGACGCCGGTCACCACGGCACCCCGGAGCAGGGTCGGCGCGCGTCGGCCTGGGCCGCAGAACTGGCGTCGACCACCAAGCCGCGCGGTCAGGTCCTGCCGGCGCCGGAGCTGGCGGCGCTGTTCGATGCGGAGCTGGCGACGATCGTGGCGGTGGACGCCCCGGTGGCTGACGACCAGCCCTGAGGCGGTGTCGCGTCATCCGGCCACCGCGTCCGAGTCCACGCGTGGTCGTGCTGAAGGTTCACAGTGGGGCTGGGATTCGGTACGTTCAGGCCGATCCAGTCGACGCGCCGACGGCGCACCAGAGAGGTTCATCCGTGACGGTTCCCAGCGTGCAGTTGAGTGACGGCCGCAGCATCCCGCAGATCGGTTTGGGTACAGCGTTGGACGATGAGGCGATCGTGCCGGTGATCGTGAACGCCGTCGAGGCCGGTTTCCGCCACATCGACACCGCCTACCGCTACGGGAACCAGCGGGGGGTGGGCCAAGGTATCCGCGAGAGCGGCATCGGGCGCGACGAGCTGTTCATCACCACGAAGCTGGACGGCGAGTTCCAGGGGGATGATCGCGCCGTCGCAGGCTTGGACGCGTGCTTGGGTCAGCTCGGCACCGACTACGTCGATCTGCTGTTGATCCACTGGCCGTTGCCGGAGCGCGATGAGTACGTGTCCACCTGGAGGACGTTGGAGCAGCTGGTCGAACAGGGCAAGGCACGTTCGATCGGGGTCTCCAACTTCAAGCCGGCGCATCTGGACCGGCTCCTCGCCGAGGCGACGATTCCGCCGGTGGTGAACCAGATCCAGCTGAGTCCTCGGATCACCCGGGTCGACCAGCTCGCGTACCACCGCGCTCACGGCATCGTCACCGCGGCGTGGAGCCCGCTCGGATCGGGCTCGGGGCTCCGCGACGATCCGACGCTGGCGGCGATAGCCGCCACGTACGGCAAGACACCCACCCAGATCATTCTCCGTTGGCATGTCGAGCTCGGGACCGTGCCCGTCCCGCGCTCGACCAACCCAGGGCGGATGGCGCAGAACCTCGACGTCTTCGACTTCGTCCTCACCACCGAGGAGGTCGCTGCCATCTCGGCGCTCGACACAGGTGCTGAGGAACGAGTCGACTCCGACACCGTCGGTCACTGACCTGGGTCAGCGGTCGGCCCAGTACTCGACGAGGGCCTTGACGTCGAGTGGTGCGCCGGCCGCCACGGCTTCCAGGGCGATCAGACCACCGAAGAGTCGCTGTTCGAATCCCGGCGACGCGACGACTTCCCCGGACGAGACCCGCGCCAGCAGTGATTGCAGCCGGGCGATCACGGGCTCCAGATCGCTGGCGACGATCATGCCCTCGGCAGCAGTGGTGCTCGGGGGATCAACGGTGGCGCCCATGGTTTCTCGCTCCTGTGAATGGCAGTGAGCGAAGGCTGGCAGGGGAACCTCACCAACGGCCTTGGGGCCGGCCAGCCTTTGATCAAGAAGTTCTCAGGACGTCACCCTGTCCGTCGGGCACGGACATCCCCGACAGAGCAGAACCCCTCGACCGTGAGGTCGAGGGGCTCTGCTCGGGATAGGGCTCAGGACCCTAGAGGCTCTTCACGGCCGGCGTGATCTTGACGCTGTTGGCGCGCACGCTGTTCGCCGCGTCGGCGTCGGGCGCGAGAGCCAAGGCGCCGCCAACCGTCAGCAAGCCGGCTAGGACGACGCCGATGGCGGCCCGAGCGGCCCGGAGACGACGAGAGCTGGATCGCGAAACGACCATGATTCCTCCAAAATGTTGCGCCCGGAGTCCGAGCGGCCATGTGCTCGAAGCACGGAATGAACTGCTCAGCCGGCCGTTCGTGGCCGCAAGGACGGCCTGGCCGAAGCTGAGCAGGAACGAGCTGTCGCCGAGGAAGGCCTGCATCGTCGAAGGGTGTTCCTCGTGTTCTCCCCCGAGAAAGCGACCCTGAGACTGGGATTAAACAGGACGTGAAGTAATAGCGCAGCAGCGACCTGTAACGGTTTGGCATCGGTGTCGGTCAGGGGATCGGCGTCACGATCCCACAGGTCGGCCGACCTCAGTCGGCGTTCGCCGATCAGCGGGTCGACGGCGCAGGAGTCCCACGCCCATCGCCACGTAGCCGCCGCCGAGGAGGAATCCGAGCCAGTCCTCCAGACCGGTCGTCGGCACGATCAGCTTGATCGCGGCGACAGCCACGGTCCAGCAGCCCAAGGCGACCAGGCCCCACCACCGCCGTTGGCGGAGGTCTCGGCGCAGCTGCCGGCCGAGGAGGACCAGCCAGGCGCCCAGCAGGAGCTCGGAGAACAGACGGATGTTCTTGCCGACATCAGCCATCACGTCGTGGAGGACGAGCACGCTGGCGGCGGATGACCCCGACTCTGTGGTGGTCGCCTCGTGGTAGGCCTGCGCCAGCACGGGACTGACGGCGAAGATCACCACCAGACCCACCATCGCCAGCACGACGGCCGCCGTGCCGAAGACCGCCGTCGCCCGAGCCGGCCCGCTCGACAGCAACACGGGGACCGCCAGGAGGAGCACCTGGGACAGGAAGTAGAGGACCCAGAGTCCTTGGTAGACGCGCTGGTGCCCGTTGATCCACACCAGGAGGTCCACCGGAGCGTCGAACATGGCGATCGTCCAACCGGTCGCCGTCATGACACCGAAGAGATAGGCGACGGTGAGGAAGAACAGGCCACCAGCACCCAGGCTGAGCCAACCCGCGATCCGCCGATGGGAGGCATCGAGTGCTCGGGTGGGCCGGTCGACGATCTCAGGATCGAGGGGACGCATGAGGGACCTTAGTCCTTCGTGCCGTGGCCGCCCGATCGAGCGGTCGGTTGGTGGGCGATACTGGGTTCGAACCAGTGACCTCTTCCGTGTCAGGGAAGCGCGCTACCGCTGCGCCAATCGCCCGAGGTGGAGACGGGATTTGAACCCGTGTACACGGATTTGCAGTCCGTTGCCTCGCCTCTCGGCCACTCCACCCTGAGAAGCCTCGGCCCCTCCGGATGGACTGGAGAACACTGCTCCCCACAGGGATGGGCGAGACTCGCTCCGAGCGGACGACGGGATTCGAACCCGCGACCCTCACCTTGGCAAGGTGATGCTCTACCAACTGAGCCACGTCCGCATCGCACCCGACCGGAGTCAGGCACGGGTAGGAACCTTAGCCGAGGTCGGGGGTGGAGTCCAAACCGTCTCGCCAGCCCCGTCAGTGCCCGGGTCTAGGCTCGGCGCATGACCACTGCCGCTCCCTCCGCCCCCGCGTCGACACCGGTCGCGCCGTCCCGGACGATCTGGTTCGACGGCCGCCTCTACGGGCCGGAGGACACCCCGTCGGTCCCGGTCACCGACCACGGCTTCGTGGTGGGGGACGGCGTGTTCGAGGCGCTCAAGATCACCGCGGCCGGTCCGTTCGCCGTCCAGCGGCACCTGGACCGGATGAGCCGGTCGGCGGCGTCGCTGGAGCTGCCGGCGCCCGACCACGCAGTGGTCCGCGAGGCCATCGAGGCGGTCTGCGCCCACCAGGCCTGGGACTTCGGGAAGATCCGGATCACCTACACCGGCGGTGTCGGCCCGCTCGGGTCGGCTGCGGCGTACGGTCCGCCGACCCTGGTCGTGATCGCCGAGCCGACCGACCGGCCGGCACCCACTGTCACCGTCGTCACCGCCCCCTGGCGACGCAACGAGCACGGTGCGCTCACCGGGGTGAAGTCGACGTCGTACGGGGAGAACGTCCGCGGTCTGTCCTTCGCGCACGCCCGGGAGGCGTCGGAGACGATCTTCCTGAACACGGCCGGCGACGTGTGCGAGGGCACCGGCACCAACATCTTCTGCGTGTTCGGCAACCGGGTCGTCACCCCGCCGCTGCTGTCCGGACCGCTGGCCGGCATCACCCGCGAGGTGCTGCTCGAGTGGTGCGACATCGTCGAGGAGGACTTCACCCTGGCCACGGCCGCCGAGGCCGACGAGGTGTTCATCACCTCCTCGTTGCGCGACGTCCAGGGCGTCACCCAGTGGGACGGCGTGGAGTATCCGGGGGTGGGTCCGCGGACCGCCGAGATCGCCGCGCAGTTCCAGGCCAAGAGCACCGAGCTCGTCGATCCGTGACGTCCGTCGGTCGGCGCGCGGCCGGCCGCGGCCCGGACTCAGGAGGTGAAACCGGTGCCCGCCATGGGATATGGTGGGCGTCGCCCTCCGGGGCTGGGGGCGATTGGCGCAGTGGTAGCGCGCTTCGTTCACACCGAAGAGGTCACTGGTTCGAACCCAGTATCGCCCACCCCTCAGGACCGCCCATGGGAGCACGCAGCCCAGTGAGCCGACCCGCCGGAACCCCGGTAGGCGAAGTTGCTTCGACACCTCGCCACCCGCTTGCGGGTCTGGCCCGGTGTCCAGCGGAAAGAAGTGAGTCACCGTGACCAGCGACCCCGACGCCCTGTTCCGAGGGCACATCTACCGGGTGACCGGCGAGCAGATCGTCGCGAACACGGAGACCGCCTCCGGCGCCAAGCGCGAGCTCCACCTGTCGACCTGTCGCCGGATCAAGAAGTACGCCGACACCGACGCGCTGACCCCGCTGACCGACGACGAGGTCGACGCCGCCTGGATCCAGGCGATCGAGGACGACACCACCACCGACTCGCTGGCCACCGAATGGCCGCTCGGCGCCGAGACCGCCTGGTGCCCGACCTGCATCGTGAAGCTGCTGCCGCGCGACGACAAGGGCAACTACAAGCACCCGCGGGCCCGCTCCACCCGCTGGCGTCCCGGCGTCCCGCTGGCCTGCCGCTTCCCGAACGTGCACGACGAGCGCGGCCTGTGCGGCTGCAAGGTCGACGCCCCGGCCTGACGGTCGAGTCACTAGGCTGACCCCAGAGCCCGGAGCCACGCGAGGAGGGGTCGGATGGCAGTCGTCACCCGCGGATTCAGGTCCCGACGTCGAGATCCCGACGAGCGGGTGCCTCCCGGTCAGTACGTGACCGACGACTTCCCGGTCCTCTCCGCCGGACCGACGCCACGGATCGACACCGACCGCTGGTCGTTCGAGATCGTCTCCGAGCACGGGGAACGGGCCACGTGGAGCTGGCACGAGCTGCTCGCGCTGCCCATCGACAAGATCCAGACCGACATCCACTGCGTCACCCGGTGGTCGAAGCTGGCCACCCGCTGGCGCGGGGTGTCGCTGGACCACCTGCTGGCCGGGGTGGAGACGAGCGCCCTGTACGCGATGGTGCAGGCGTACGGCGGCTACACCACCAACGTGCCGCTGGCCGACCTCCGGGGCGGCAAGGCCTGGATCGCGTACGAGTTCGACGGTCGACCGCTGCGGCCCGAGCACGGCGGCCCGGCCCGGCTGCTGATCCCGCACCTCTACTTCTGGAAGTCGGCCAAGTGGGTGCGCGGGCTGCACCTCCAGGTCCGCGACGAGCCCGGTTTCTGGGAGCGCAACGGCTACAGCATGTACGGCGACCCGTGGACCGAGGACCGGTACTCCTGATGGTGTCCGGCTGGTTGGTCGCCACCGTGGAGTCGGTGGTCGCGGCCAACGACCACGCCCGGGTGATCGGGCTCCGGGTGCCGGGCTGGGCGGGCAACCAGGCCGGTCAGCACCTCGATCTGCGGCTCACCGCCGAGGACGGCTACCAGGCGGTCCGCTCCTACTCGATCGCCTCCTACGGTCCGGGCGAGCTCGTCGAGCTGGGTGTCGACGAGTACGCCGAAGGTGAGGTGTCGCCCTACCTCGTCCGTGAGACCAGGCCCGGCGACCAGGTCGAGGTCCGCGGACCGATCGGCCGCTACTTCGTCTGGCCCCCGGCCCAGGCGTCCACCGGCCCGAGCGACGCGGTCCAGCTCATCGCCGGCGGCTCCGGCATCGTGCCGCTGATGTCGATCGTCCGGGCCCACCACGCCGCCGGCACGGGGGAACCGTTCCGGCTGCTCTACTCGGTCCGGACCCCGGTCGACGCCCTCTACGCCGGCGAGCTGCCCGGGCTGGTCGACGACCACTTCAGCCTGGACTGGGTCTACACCCGCCAGGCGCCGGCCGGATTCGCCCGACCGGCCGGCCGGGTCGACGCAGCCACGATCGCCGAGCTCACCCTGCCGCCCGACCGCGAGCCACTGGTCTACGTCTGCGGACCGACCGGCTTCGTCGAGTCGGTGGCCGGCATCCTGGTCCGCCGGGGACACCGGCCCGACCGCATCCGCACCGAGCGCTTCGGAGGTCTGTGATCATGACGCCGACCCACCCGCCGAGTGACGGCCCGCAGATCGCGCGGCTGGACGGCAACGCCGCGGGCGGCCCGCTCAGCGAGATCTTCGGCACCGACCTGACCGACGCGGTGCTCGAGTGCGGCGCCTGCCAGCAGTCGGGACCGGTGGCCGAGACGGTGGTCGAGCTCGACGCCCACGGTCTGGTGCTGCTCTGCCGTTCCTGCGAGCACCAGCTCCTCAGCTACGTCTGGTTCGGCGGTGTGCGCACCGTCAGGTTCCACCACCTGGCCGGTCTGATCATGGACGCCAGGTAGGGCTGACCGCCGTGCGCGGACATGGTGATCACGTTGACGATCGAACCGGCCGCGCCACGCTCGATCATGTCGGCCACCGCCGCCTGCATCAGGAAGAACGGTGCCCTGAGGTTGATCGCGACGTGATCGTCGAACAGCTCCGGGGTGGTGTCCAGCAGGGTGCCGCGGGTGGTCAGACCGGCGGCGTTGACCAGGCCGTCGATCCGACCGTGCCGCTCGACCACGGCGGCCACACTCCGTCGCGCGGCGGAGACGTCGGCCACGTCGGCCTGGACGAAGGACGCCTCGGCGCCCGCGGCGGTGAGCTCGGCCGACGAGCTGCCTCCCCGACGTCCGCGCGCGGCCGCTGACCACCACCGTCGCTCCCTCGCCGAGGCGGCCCGGGCGTGCCCGCGCCCACACCCTGGGTGCCGCCGCTGACCAGGATGATCCTGTCGTCGAGCAGGCCCATCAGATCTCGTCCGTGCGGTGTCGGCCGTCGTACGCGGTCAGCTCCTGGTCGAGGCGCTCATCGCTCCAACCCTCGTCCAGACCCTGCTGGACGATCTGGGCCTGGGAGAGGGGGGTGAGCCCGTCGACGTTGGCGTCGAGATCCAGGTTGCTGGGGAACGGGTAGCCCTCAGCGGCGCAGGCCACTGCGTGGTCGCAGCGAGTCAGCGTCGACGCCGGCGTCCCGGCGGGCCTTCAGCACCGGGTAGATCGCCCGGGACACCTTGGCCCGGTCGACCGTCTCCATCGCCCGACCGAAGGCCGACGACACCTGCAGCAGGTTGGCCATCCGCTGCACGTCGGTCGACACGTTGGTGCCGGCGCCGTGGAACAGGGCCGGGTTGAAGAAGACCGCGTCGCCCTTGGTCAGCGGCAGCTGGACGTACCGGTCGGCGAAGAACTCCCGGAACTCCGGCAGCCGCCAGGCCAGGTAGCCGGGCTCGTACGCGTGCGAGTAGGGCAGGTACATGGTCGGACCGGACTCGATCGGCATGTCGGAGTGGGCCACCGCGCCCTGCAGGGTGAGGACGGGCGACAGCAGGTGCACGTGCGCGGGATAGCGGGCAGCGGTCTCGTTGGACAGGAAGCCCAGGTGGTAGTCGCGGTGCGGGTCCTGCGCCTGGCCACCCGGGCGGACCACGTTGACCTGCGAGGTCATCTGGTAGCCCGGGCCGAGCCAGGCGGTGCTGATCAGGGCCAGGAGGTCGTTGCCGTAGTAGTCCACGAACGTGCCCGGGTCGCGGACGGCCAGCTTCTCCAGCGCGTTCCAGATCCGGTCGTTGGCGCCGGCCTTGGCGAAGTGGTCGTTGTGCCCCCCGCCGGCGGCGCGCTCCGCGGCGATGATCTCGTCGAACGCCGCGGTGGCCCGGTCCACCACCGTGTGGTCGGGGAAGGCGCCGGTGAAGGCCACCACCCCCGGACCCGCGGTCAGCGCGCGGACGAACTCGGCCTCGACCTCCCATCGCCCCTCGTCGGAGGCGATCACCCGGCGCACGGCGGCGGCGTCGTACACCAGGACGTTCTGCTCCACCGCGGACGCGTACGGGTAGTCGGCCAGCTCGGTGCTCTGGTCGACCAGAGCCGCGAAGTCCGGCAGCGAGCAGTCGGCCTCGGTGAAACGGCCCGGCGTACGGGTGCTGGAACGGGCGGTCGCGGCCATCGTGGTCTCCTCGGATGTCGTCGTGTGGAGCAAGTGAGGCTGACGCTAGCTGTCCGAGACCGGATTCGAACGGCGCGAGAACCCGTCAGTAGGCCCTCAGCGCTTCTCCCTTTCTTCGTGGTCGGGCCGCCTGTTACCACCGCGGGACACCACCACTACGATCACTGAATCGATTCAACTCACCTCTCGCCGTCGCGGCGTACACCGTTCGGAGGAAGCACGATGACCATGGACGACGTCGTCCGACTGCTCGGAGACCCGCCGATCGAGTACCGGCCGGAGCTGCGCTGGTGGCTGGCCGAGGGGTTGCACACCGACGAGACGCTGCGCTTCGAGATCGACACCGCCCACCGCCTCGGCTTCGGCGGCATGGAGTTCCTCGCCATGGACGAGCGGGCCATCGACCACACCCGCTACGGCTGGGGCGCGGAGGAGTGGGTCCACGACTCCCAGATCGTGGTCGAGGAGACGACCCTGCGGAACATGTCGGTCAGCTTCACCTCAGGCACCAACTGGTCGAACGCGAACCTGCCGACCATCGACCCGGACCACCCGGCGGCGGCCAAGGAGCTCGACCTGGTGAGCGAGGACCTGCCGGGCGGGACGTCGCGCAGCGGCGCCCTGCCGCGCATCGACCTGGCCGCTGAACCGGCGGCCCGGCACCTGCCGGGACATCGTGGCGTCATCCGGGACCAGACACTGGTCGCCGTCGTCGCCGCCCGCGTCGTGAGCGAGACCGAGACCGGCGCCGTCCTCGACGTCGACTCCGTGACGGTGCTGACCGACCGGGTCCGGGACGAGGCCCTGGACTGGACGGCGCCGGACGAGGGCACCTGGCGGCTGTACGTCTACTGGGTGCACGGCACCGGCCAGACGGCCTCCCCGTCGGCCTCGACCAACTACACCGTCAGCTACGTCGACCCCGACGGGGCCCGAGCGGTCATCGACTACTGGGACACCGTCGTGCTCACCCCGGAGCTGCGGGAGCAGATCGCGGCCAACCCGCGGACGCAGATGTACATGGACTCCCTCGAGCTGTCGACCTTCGGAGCGGGCGGACTGTTCTGGGGGCACAGCGTGGCCGCGGAGTTCGCCGCCCGACGCGGCTACGACATCGCTCCCTGGCTGCCGTTCCTGACCCGCGACGTGCCCTTCATGGCCGTCGACACCGTCTACCACAACGAGGCCACCGAGGAGCACCGGGTCACGGTGGACAAGGTCCGGTTCGACTACGTCCGCACCCTCACCGACCTCTACATCGAGAACATGCTGCGCCCGTTCGCCGCCTTCCTGCACGCGAACGGCCTGACGCTGCGGGCGGAGATCAGCTACGGCCTGCCGTTCGAGCTGACCCGCCCGGGACCGGAGGTCGACGGGATCGAGACCGAGTCGCTGGAGTTCGGGTCCCAGATCGACGCCTACCGGCTGCTGGCCGGTCCGGCCCACCTGTTCGGGAAGCAGTACTCCTCGGAGACCGGCGCGACCACCCGCAACCACATGCTCGACCACCGCTTCTACGACCAGATCATCGCGACCCAGCTGGCCGCCGGCATCACCAAGACCGTGCTGCACGGCTGGGCCAGCACCGCCGGCGCCGAGGGGGTCACCGACTGGCCCGGGCACGAGGGCATGTGGCCGATGTTCTCCGAACGCTTCGACACCCGCCAGCCGGGCGCGGAGTTCTACCCGCTGTGGACCGCGGCGGTGGCCCGCCACCAGCTCCTGCTGCGCCGCGGCCGTCCCCGCATCGACGTCGGCATCCTGCGCACCGACCACTTCACCGACAACATGTCCGGACTGGCGCTCATCGGCGAGGACGGCCGACGCATCCCCGACGAGGAGGCGTACGGCCGGCTCTGGATGCGTGATCGCCAGAACCACTGGTGGCAGGACCTCGGCATGCAGGACGCGGGCTGGACGTATGAGTTCTTCGACGGATCGCTGCTGCTGCACGAGGACGTGTCCTTCTCCGACGGCGTCGTCCAGCCCGACGGGCCGGGCTACCAGGCGCTGATCGTCTACCAGAGCGAGCTCGACGCGGACGCCGCCGCCCGACTCCTCGACTGGGCGCGTCGTGGGCTGACGGTCCTCGTCGTCCACGGCTCCCGCGAGCTCAAGCTGCTCGCCAAGGGACTGCACACCCACCACCCTCGGGCGGCTGTGCGCACGCCGGGACTCGACGGCCGCGACGACGAGCTGGCCGTCACCATGGCGGAGCTGCTCGCCCTGCCGACGGTCGCCGTGGTCGACGACCCGTCCGGCACGGTCGAGGCCCTGCGCGGTCTCGGGGTGGTGGGACGGGCGGAGTTCGTCGGCGACAACCGCACGGTGCTGAGCCACCTGCGGGAGGACGGCGACCTGCTGCACCTCTACCTGTACAACTTCCTGTACGAGACCGGAGAGCCGACCGACGTCGAGGTCGCGCTGCCCGGGGCCGGGGCCGTGCACCGGATCGACGCCTGGACCGGCGCCGTCCGCCCGCACGCCGGCGTCGATCAGGACGGGGACCGCACAGTCGTCACCGTGCGCCTCGCCCCGGGGGAGACGGCGCTGCTCACGCTCGACCGCTCCGTCGCGGCGACGGCCGCCAGCAGCGTGAGCGCGCCGGACATCGTCGCCGAGCTGGCCGACTGGACGATCGCCGTCGAGAGCTGGGACGCGGGCGAGCTGCAGGTGATCACCGAGGACCGTGGTCTCGGCTACCAGACCCGGGAGGTCCGGCCGCTGACGGCGATCACCCGGCTCGACGTCGGCACCAGCGAGCTCCGTCCGTGGCAGGACCTGGCGGAGGTCGGCGCGGCCGTCTCCGGGGTGGGGGAGTACCGCACGGTCCTGCACCGCGAGCACGCAGCCGAGACCGGTCACCGCTACCTGCTCGACCTCGGCTCCACCGCCGGGGGACTGGGGTCCGTCCAGGTCAACGACGGCACGGTCACGGGCTTCGACACCTCCCGGCCGGTGGTCGACGTCACCGACGATCTCCGCGCCGGGGACAACCTGATCACCGTCCGGGTCTCGAGCTCGCTGAACAACCGCCTGCTGGACCGTGGCTACTACGACACGGTGCCCGACATCCTGGCCGACCTCGCCGGACGGGGCGGGGCGATGCAGACCACCCCGGTGCGTGACCACGGGCTGCTCGGTCCGGTGCGGCTCGTGCGGACCGCGAGCTAGGCCCCCGAGGGGTGGCGAAGCCGTGACCCGGAGGAACCAGCGGCACCCGTACCGCGTCCGGGAGATCGCCCAGCAGTCCGGGCTGAGCGAGGCGACGGTGGACCGGGTGCTGCACGACCGGCCAGGCGTACGGGAGAGCACCCGCAACGAGGTGCGCCGGGCGATCGCCGACCTGGACCGCCAGGCCGACCAGGTGCGACTGGCCGGACAGACGTTCCTGATCGACCTGGTGATGGTCGCGCCGGCCCGCTTCTCCGACGCCGTCCGGAGCGCGTTGGAAGCGGAGCTGGCCGAACCTGCGTCCGGCCCTGATCCGCGTCCGGTTCCACCTCCGGCAGGAGGGCGAACCGGCCCAGGTGGCGGCCACCCTGTCCCGGATCGCTGCCCGCGGCAGCCACGGGATCCTGCTCAAGGCCCCGATCACCTGCTGGTGGCCGCTGCCGTCGACGAGCTGGCCGCCACCGGGGTGCCGACGGTCACCCTGGTGACCGACGTGCCCGACCAGCCGCCGGGTCGGCTACGTCGGGATCGACAACCGCGCGGCCGGCGCGACGGCGGCCTACCTCATCACCAGTACCGCCGGTCCGCAGCCGGGCCCGGTGCTGATGTCGTTGTCCAGCAGCACGTTCCACGGTGAGGAGGAACGCGAGGCCGGCTTCCGGGCACGATGGCCGAGCTCGCCGGAGACCGACGGCTGGTCGCGGTGACCGAGACCGACGGGTTGGACGCCGGCACCCTGGCCGCGGTGACCCGGGCGCTGACCGAGGAGCCCGGGATCGACGCCGTCTACTCCATCGGCGGCGGCAACGCGGCGGTGCTGGCGCGCGTTCCAGGCACGGGGGCGAGGACCGCCGCAGCTTCGTGGCCCACGACCTGGACGCGCGAGAACGTCATGCTCCTCCGGCGGCGGCAGCTCACCGCGGTGCTGCACCACGACCTGCGCCGCGACGTGGCCGAGGCCGCGCGGCTGATCCTGCACGCGCGCGGGTGCTGCCGGGGCGGCCGTGGTCCCGCACCTCGCAGATCCACGTGATCACCCCGTTCAACCTGCCCGGTTGAGTCGACCCCCCGCGAAACCGTTTGCCAGAACGATGTTGACTGGGATCATGACTTCCACGACTACTCCTCACCCGCGGTCGACCTGGCCGGGGGCGGCCGGATGCCGCTGCTCGGCTTCGGCACCTGGGAGATCAGCGACGCCGACGCCACCGGGGCCGTCTCGACCGCGCTGGAGCTCGGCTACCGCCACATCGACACCGCCACCGGCTACCGCAACGAGACCGGCGTGGGGCGGGCCATCGCCGCCTCCGGTCTGGACCGGGACGCGCTCTTCGTCACCACCAAGCTGCCGCCCGACCACGCCGGTCGGGAGCGGGAGACCATCGAGACCAGCCTGGAGCAGCTCGGCCTGGACCACGTCGACCTGTGGCTGATCCACTGGCCGCCGAACAAGGAGGCCTCGCCGCAGGTGTGGGCCGAGGTCGTGCGGGCCCGGGAGGACGGTCTGGCCACGGCGGTCGGGGTCAGCAACTACTCGCTGGACCAGATCGACGAGCTGACCTCGGCGACCGGGGTGACGCCCGGCGGTCAACCAGATCCGCTGGAGCCCGGCGATCTTCGACGCGTCCGTCGCCGCAGGGACTGGCCGAGCGGCGGGTGGTGCTGGAGGGCTACAGCCCGTTCAAGGCCAGCGACCTGAACGATCCGGTGCTGACCGAGATCGCCGAGGCGCACGACGCGACCGCGGCGCAGGTGATCGTGGCCTGGCACGTCGCCCACTCCTACGTGGTCATCCCCAAGTCGGTCCGCCGGGAGCGGATCGAGAGCAACGCCGCCGGGGCGACCCTGACGCTGACCGACGACGAGGTACGCCGAATCGACGGGCTCGGCTGAGCCCGAGGCACTAGGCTGAGCGCCGGTCGACGTGTCGTCGACCGGCCCGCCGGCCGCTCTGGTCGGCCGGGGCCCACACCGGGAGGGGAGCGCAGAAGCGTGTCCAGCATGTCGATCACCGTCGTTGGCGAGCAGCTCGAGGGCCAGCAGGTGACCGGCACCACCACCGGGCTGGACCTGTACGGCGACGACAAGACGATCGTGGCCGTCCGCGTCAACGGCGAGCTCCGCGACCTGAGCCGACACCTGCTCGACGGGCTCGAAGCCGTCGACGGCGCCGAGATCCAGATCGAACCGGTCGGCAACGCCTCGCCCGACGGTCTGGCCATCCTGCGGCACTCGGCCGCCCACGTCGCCGCCCAGGCGGTGCAGGCGGCGCACCCCGAGGCCAAGCTCGGGATCGGCCCGCCCATCACCGACGGCTTCTACTACGACT
The DNA here is from genome assembly GCA_963784345.1 of uncultured Actinomycetota bacterium. Lineage (GTDB taxonomy): Bacteria > Actinomycetota > Actinomycetes > Propionibacteriales > Propionibacteriaceae > Microlunatus. Next base: position 388,867 of record CAWARE010000008.1, on the reverse strand, counting down.
TCGACCTGGCCTCCCCGTTCACGCCCGAGGACCTCAAGGACCTCGAGAAGCGGATGACCCGGATCGTCAAGGAGCGGCAGCGGTTCGTCCGCCGCGAGGTCTCCGACGAGGAGGCCCGGGCCGAGCTGGCCGACGAGCCGTACAAGCTGGAGCTGATCGCCGACAAGGGCTCCGCCACCGCCGACGACGGGGCCAGCGCCGAGGTCGGCGCCGGTCAGCTGACCATCTACGACAACCTCCGCCGCGACGACTCGGTCGCCTGGAAGGACCTGTGCCGCGGGCCGCACGTGCCGCACACCGGCTACCTCCCGGCGTACGCGCTGATGCGCACCTCCGCCGCCTACTGGCGCGGTGACCAGGCCAACCCGCAGCTGCAGCGGCTGTACGGCACGGCCTGGCCGAGCCGCGACGAGCTCAAGGCGTACCAGACCCGGCTGGAGGAGGCCGCCAAGCGCGACCACCGCCGGCTCGGTCGCGAGCTGGACCTGTTCTCCTTCCCCGACGAGATCGGCTCCGGGCTGGCCGTCTTCCACCCCAAGGGCGGGATCCTGCGCAAGGCGATGGAGGACTACTCCCGCCAGCGGCACGTCGACGGCGGCTACGAGTTCGTCTACTCCCCGCACATCACCAAGGGCGAGCTGTTCGAGATCTCGGGTCACCTCGGCTTCTACAAGGACGGCATGTTCCCGCCGATGCACCTCGACGAGGAGCTCAACGACGACGGGAGCGTCCGCAAGCCCGGCCAGGACTACTACCTGAAGCCGATGAACTGCCCGATGCACTGCCTGATCTTCCGGTCCCGTGGTCGCTCCTACCGGGAGCTGCCGCTGCGGCTGTTCGAGTTCGGCTCGGTCTACCGCTACGAGATGTCCGGCGTGGTGCACGGTCTGACCCGGGTCCGGGGGATGACGCAGGACGACGCGCACATCTTCTGCACCGAGGACCAGATGGCCGGCGAGCTGACGTCGCTGCTGCAGTTCGTGCTCGACCTGCTGAAGGACTACGGCCTGGACGACTTCTACCTGGAGCTGTCGACCCGGGACCCGGAGAAGTCGATCGGCACCGACGAGGAGTGGGAGCGGGCGACGGCTGCGCTGGAGCAGGCGGCCGCGGCGTCCGGGCTCGACCTGGTCCTCGACCCCGGCGGAGCCGCGTTCTACGCGCCCAAGATCTCCGTTCAGGCCCGCGACGCCATCGGCCGCACCTGGCAGCTGTCCACCATCCAGGTCGACCTGATGCTGCCGGAGCGGTTCGGGCTGGAGTTCACCGGCTCCGACGGCACCCGGCAGCGCCCGGTGATGATCCACCGCGCCCTGTTCGGCTCGATCGAGCGGTTCGTCGGCGTGCTCACCGAGCACTACGCCGGTGTCTTCCCGCCCTGGCTGTCACCGGTCCAGGTGGTCGGCATCCCGGTGGCCGCCGACTACAACGGCTACCTGGGCGAGGTGGCGGCGAAGCTGCGCGCGGCCGGCGTCCGGGTCGAGGTCGACACCTCCGACGACCGGATGCAGAAGAAGATCCGCACGGCCCAGCAGACCAAGGTGCCGTTCATGCTGATCGCCGGCGGCGAGGACGCCGAGGCCGGCGCCGTCTCGTTCCGGTTCCGGGACGGCCGGCAGCAGAACGGGGTGCCGGTGGACGAGGCGATCACGATCATCACCGACGCCATCCGCGACCGCGTCCAGGTCTGAGAGCACGCGGCAGATGGTGGAGATCGAGGACCCGGGCGACCGCCCCGGGGTGCCGGACCCGTTCCAGCGGCTGTGGACCCCGCACCGGATGGTCTACATCGGCGGCCAGGACAAGCCGGCCACGGCCGAGGCCCGGGACTGCCCGTTCTGCACCATCCCGGCCCGCAACGACCGGGACGCGCTGATCGTCCACCGGGGCACGCTCGCGTACGTGGTCCTCAACCTCTACCCGTACGCGCCCGGGCACCTGCTGGTCTGCCCGTACCGGCACGTGGCCGACCTGACCGAGCTGACCACCGACGAGCTGGCCGAGATCGGCGCGCTGACCCAGCAGGCGATGCGGGTCACCCGCTCGGTCAGCGGTCCTGACGGTTTCAACCTGGGCGTCAACCAGGGCGCGGTGGCCGGGGCCGGGATCGCTGCCCACCTGCACCAGCACGTGGTGCCGCGCTGGAGCGGTGACGCCAACTTCCTCCCGGTGGTGGCCCAGACCAAGGCGGTGCCGCAGCTGCTCGAGCAGGCCTGGGAGCTGCTGCACGCCGCCTGGTCCGGCGACGCGGCCGCGGACGTCTGATGCTGGAGCGTTTCCGGGCTGGCGCGTCCCGGCTGATCGCCCCGCTGGCGTTGTTCCTCAACCGCCGCGGGGTCTCGCCGGACCTGGTCACCGCTATCGGGACTCTCGGCGTGATGCTCGGCGCGCTGATCTGCTATCCGCTGGGCTGGTTGTGGCAGGGGACGCTGATCGTCACCTTCTTCGTGCTCGCCGACATGCTCGACGGTCAGATGGCCAAGCTGAGCGGCACGGCGTCGAAATGGGGAGCCTTCCTGGACTCCAGCCTGGACCGGCTCGGCGACGGCGCCGTGTTCGGCGGGCTGCTGCTCTACTTCGCTTACCAGCAACAGCAACCGGTGTGGGCGGGTTTCACCCTGGCCGCGCTCATCCTGGGTCAGCTGACCTCCTACGTCCGGGCCCGCGCCGAGAGCCTCGGCTTCCAGGCCAGCGGGGGGATCGCTGCCCGCGCCGACCGGTTGCTGATCATCCTGGCGGGGGCGCTGCTGGCCGGCCTCGGGGTGCCGTACGTGCTCGAGATCGCCGTGGTCTTCCTGGCGGTGGCCGGGCTGATCACCGTCGCGCAGCGCAGCCGCTCCGTCTACCGACAGGCCAAGGCACCCGCGTGACCTGGCGGGACCGGGCCGTCCGCGGGATCTACCGCGCCGGCTGGACCTCGCTGGGCGCAGTGCCACCGGCGGTCCTGCGGGGTCCGATCGCCCTCGGGTCACGGGTCGCCGCGCGGACGAACGGGCCGCATCTGCAGAACCTCCGGCACAACCTCTCCGTCGCCGCCGGGCGCGCCGCCGACGACTCGCTGGTGGCTGCTGCCCTGCGGTCCTACCTGCGGACGCTGACCGAGGTGCTGGCCCTGCCGCGCTGGCGGCCGGACGAGATCGTCGCCCGGGTGCACGTGCCGGAGGCGCCGCGACTACGACGCCGGCAGGCCGAGTCCGGGGCGATCGTGGTGCTGCCCCACAGCGGCAACTGGGACCTGGCCGGAGCGTGGGCCTGCCTGAGCGGCTTCCCGGTGACCACCGTGGTGGAGGTGCTGGACCCCGACGCGTACGCCGACTTCCTGGCCTTCCGCCGCGGGTTGGGGATGGAACCGATCGGGCACACCGAGCCCGACGTGCTGCGACGGCTGACCGACGCGCTGCACCGGGGTCGGACCGTCTGCCTGATCGGCGACCGGGACCTGACCCGCAGCGGGGTGACTGTCGACTGGCGGGGCCACCCGGTCCGGATGCCCGCCGGCCCGGCGCTGCTGGCCCGGCGCACCGGGGCGGCCCTGATCCCCGGCGTCTGCCAGTTCGTGGACGACACCCGGATGATCATCGACCTCGGTCCGGAGGTCGACCACGCCGCGGGGGCCGAGGGGCTGCAGGCGATGGTGCAGCAGACCGCCGACCACTTCGCCGGCACCATCGCCCGGCAGCCGCAGGACTGGCCGATGCTGCAGCGGTTCTTCGCCCGGCCGGAGCTCGGGTCGTGACGGGCCTGCGGATCGGGCTGGTGTGCCCGTACTCCTTCGACCGTCCCGGTGGGGTGCAGAACCACGTGCTGGGGCTGGCCGAGGCGCTGCGCGGACTCGGGCACCACGCCGGCCGTGCTGGCCCCCGGCGACCTCCCGTCGCTCGACCCCGAGCTCGACTTCACCTCCGCCGGGCCGGCCCTGCCGGTGCCGTACAACGGTTCGATCGCGCGGGTCAGCTTCGGGCCGGTGACCGCGGGTCGGGTCCGGCGCTGGCTGCGGGACGGCGACTTCGACCTGGTCCACCTGCACGAGCCGATCACCCCGTCGATCTCGTTGCAGGCGCTGCGCCACGCCGAGGTGCCGGTGGTGGCGACCTACCACACCGCCACCCCACGCTCCCGCACCATGCAGGTGGCCGGGGACGCGCTGCGCCGGCTGATCGAGAAGGTCGACGCGGGCATCGCGGTCTCCGAACCGGCCCGCGACGTGGTGGTCCGTCACCTCGGCCGCGACCCGGTGGTCATCCCCAACGGGTTCGACCACACGTCCTTCCGGTCGGCCCGTTCCCAGTCCACTCGATCGGGGCCGTGGCGCGGTGGCGACCGGCCGCGGATCACCTTCCTGGGTCGCCTCGACGAGCCACGCAAGGGACTGCCCGTGCTGCTGGCCGCGCTGCCGGCGATCCGGGCGGCCCTGGGCGACGTCGAGGTGTGCGTGGCCGGACACGGCTCGCCGCCGCCGCGGACCGCCGTCGGGCCCGACTGCCGCGTGCTGGGCGGGGTCGACGAACGCACCAAGCGGGCGCTGCTGGCCGGCACCGACCTGTTCGTCGCTCCGCAGGTGGCCCGGGAGAGCTTCGGCATCGTCGTCCTGGAGGCGTTGGCCGCCGGCGCCGAGGTGGTCGCCTCCGACCTGCCCGCCTTCGTCGACCTGCTCGGCGGTGACGGGCCACCGCTCGGCCGGCTCTTCCGGCGAGGTGACCCCGCTGCGCTGGCCGACGCCGTCGCCGCGGTGCTCCGCGACGGGGATCGTCGGCAGCCGGCAGCAGGACCGCTGACGCTGCGCTACGACTGGTCCCGGGTGGCGCCGGAGATCGACCGGGTCTACGCCGCGGTGGTCGGTGGGCGTGGCGACGGCGCGGGGGAGCCCGGGCGGGCCGACCGGGTCCGTCGCACCTGGACGGCCCTGGACGACGCGCTGATCCAGCGGGCCCGCCGGGCCATCGAGGTGTCCGGGCCGGACCCCCGCGACGCGTCGGCCGTCGGGGTCCAGCAGGCGGCCCGGGTCGCCCTGGCCGCGGCCGCCGCCGACGTACCGCAACCTCACCGCGAGTGGGCCGAGAGCGATCTGAGCCGACGGCTCGCCCGGGCCGACCTGGCCGAGCTGCGGGCCGACCGGGACCGGGCCGCGCTGGCCCGCCGGCTGCACAACGACGCGGTGGCGGCCGCGGTCCGGACCCGCCGTCCGGGGACCGCCGGGATGCGGGCCTTCGAGATGGCCGAGTCCTGACGGCCGGCGGAGGCGCCGGGAACTACCCTGACTCGGTGGGGACGTCCGAGGTGGTGAGCTACGACGTGGACCGGGTCTGGACGGTCCCGAACGCGTTGAGCTTCCTGCGGCTGCTCGGGGTCCCGCTGGTCGTCTGGTTGATCCTCGGACCGCAGGCGGACGCCTGGGCGGTGGCCGTGCTGGTGGTCGCCGGATTCACCGACTGGCTCGACGGCTACCTCGCGCGGGCCTGGAACCAGCGCTCCCGGGTGGGTCAGCTGCTCGACCCGGTGGCCGACCGGCTCTACATCCTGGCCATCATCGGCAGCCTGGCGATCCGCGGCATCATCCCCTGGTGGCTGGTGATCGTGCTGGCCGCCCGGGACGTGATGATCACCCTGCTGGTGCCGCTGCTGCGCACCCGCGGCTACGCCGCGCTGCCCGTGCACTTCCTGGGCAAGGCCGCCACCTTCTGCCTGCTCTACGCCTTCCCGCTGGTGCTGCTCGGCGCGGCCGACGGCACCGCACCGCTGATCGCCCGGGTGATCGGCTGGGCCTTCGCGCTGTGGGGGACCGGTCTCTACTGGTGGGCCGGCATCTTGTACGTGCGCCAGACCGTCGACCTGCTCCGCACCGAACGGGTCCGGGCGTGACCACGACGGTGCGACCCCGCCGGCTCGACGCCAGCATGGACCTGCTCCGCCAGATCACCGAGCAGCCGATCGACCCCGACTACGCCGTGGTGGCGGCTCGGACGGCCGAGCCGGTCGGTCCCGGACGTCGGCGACGCCCGCTGCGGTGGGCCCTGACCCTGGCCACCGTGCTGGCCGGCGCACTGTTCGCGGTCGGAGCGGTGCAGAACACCCAGCGGGCCCCGGTGCTGGCCACCGAGCGGCAGGAGCTGATCGCCCGGATCGGGGCGGCCGAGACCGCGCTCGACACCCAGCGGGCTCAGGTCGCGGAGCTGGACGCCGAGATCAGCGGGTTGCGGACGACAGCGGCCAGCGGGGACAGCGCGGCCGAGGCGCGGCTGGCCGAGATCGACCGACTCGGGATCGGGGTCGGCGCGGTCGCCGTCGCCGGACCCGGCGTGGTGATCACCGTCGACGACGCCCCGGGCTCGGAGACCGACCCCAGCGACCGGGTGCTCGACCTCGACCTGCAGATCCTGGTCAACGGTCTGTGGGAGTCGGGCGCGGAGGCGATCTCGGTCAACGGGCACCGGTTGTCCCCGCTGACCGCGATCCGTGGGGCGGGTCAGGCGATCACCGTCGACTACCGCTCCCTGACCCGGCCGTACCGGGTCGAGGCCATCGGCGACGCCCGTACGCTGCCCGCCTCCTTCACCCAGAGCAGTGCCGGCGCCTGGTGGAACGACCTGTCCCGTAACAGGGGGATGTCGTTCACCCTCAGCGGCGTGGATGAGTTGACCCTCGACGCCGATCCCGGCATCGTGCTCCGGTACGCCCGCGAGGCACGATGACCGGGCTCGACCGGACCAGGATGGAGGACCGATGCTGCCGCTGATCGGTCTGCTGATCGGCATCGCCGTCGGGCTGCTGCTCGAGCCGTCGCTCCCGCTGGTGCTGCAGCCCTACCTGCCGATCGCCATCGTCGCCGCGATGGACGCGCTCTTCGGGGCCTTCCGGGCCTACCTGGAAGGGATCTTCTCCGACCGCGTCTTCGTCACCTCCTTCATCTCCAACGTCCTGATCGCCGCCCTGATCGTCTGGGTGGGCGACCAGATCGGGGTCGGGTCGCAGCTCTCCACCGCCGTCGTGGTGGTCCTCGGCATCCGGATCTTCACCAACGCCGCCGCGATCCGGCGGGCCCTCTTCCATGCCTGAGCCCACGCCCGGCCCGGGACAGCCGAAGCCGCGTCGGGCGATCGAGCCGGAGGCACCGGAGGGCGGAGCCGAGTCGAAGCCGACCACCGGAGCCGGTCGGCTGTGGCGGGCGCTGGCCCACCCCGGCCGGGGGCAGATGATCGCGGCCGTCATCTTGTTCGTGGTCGGCGTGGGCGGCGCCACCCAGATCAAGCTGACCTCGGCCGACGACGCGTACACCAACGCCCGGCGGGAGGACCTGATCCAGATCCTGGACGGGCTGGGGTCGGAGTCGCGCCGGCTGGAGAGCGAGATCACCGAGCTGCAGGAGACCCGCACCACCTTGCAGAGCGGCGCCGACTCGCGGCGGGTGGCCCAGGAGGAGTCCGAGCAGCGGCTGGCCGAGCTGTCCATCCTGGCCGGCACGGTGCCCGCCAAGGGGCAGGGCATCTCGATGCGGATCTCCGACCCGGATCAGAAGGTGACCGCCCAGGTGCTGCTGGACGCCGTGCAGGAGATGCGGGACGCCGGTGCCGAGGTGATCGAGTTCAACGACCAGGTCCGGGTGGTGGCCTCGACCTGGTTCGCCTCCGACGGCACCACCTTGATCGTGGACGGCCGACGGCTGCAGCGGCCGATCACGATGGAGGCGATCGGGGACTCCCACAGCCTGGAGGAGGCGGCCCGGTTCCGCGGTGGGCTGGTCAGCGAGATCACCGGTCCCCGGATCGGCGGCACGGTGTCCATCGAGCGGCTCGACGAGGTGGAGATCACGTCCTTGCACAGCCCGGAGCAGAATCAGTACGCTCGGCCAGCGTCTGCCGCACCCACCCCACGGTGATCCGGCGATCGGCTGGACGCGACCACCCCGATCTCTTGGAGCATGTTGTGGCTGACTACCCCGAAGACCTGAAGTACACCAGCGAGCACGAGTGGGTGCGCAGCGGCAACGGCACCACGGTGCGGGTCGGCATCACCGAGTACGCCGCCGAGCAGCTCGGGGACATCGTGTTCGTGACGCCGCCCTCGGTCGGCGAGGACGTCGCGGCGGGGGACGCGTGCGGTGAGCTGGAGTCCACCAAGAGCGTGTCCGACATCTTCTGCCCGGTGGCCGGGGTGGTGTCCGCGGTGAACCAGCTGCTGGAGGCCAACCCCGAGACCATCAACGCCGACCCGTACGGCGACGGCTGGCTGTTCGAGCTGGAGATCGCCTCGGAGTCCGATCTGGACGACCTGCTCGACGCGGATGCGTACGCCGAGGAAGTCGAAGCCTGACCGTGAGTGAGAGAGTTTCACCCTAGACTCTCCACTGCACGTTGAGATCAACCGCGGCGCGACGTGCGCCGCGTCGGCACCGGTGAGGAGGACGAGGGTCATGCCGTTCTGCAGGAACTGCGGTCACGACAACCCCGAGGGCAGCAACTTCTGCGGCCAGTGCGGCTCCGCGCTGCGGACCGACTCCGCCTCCTCACCCTCCAGCCAGGCGTCGCCCAGCAGCCCGAGCTCGGCGCCCCGGGTCTCGTCCGGCGACACCACCCGGACGATCCCGCCCGTGACCGTCTCGACGGTGGTCGTCGACACCGACGTGGAGGGTCTGTCCGCCGAGGACGAGGCCGCGGTGAACGCGCTGCCGCGCGGGTCGGCGCTGCTCATCGTGCAGCGCGGGCCCAACGCCGGCAGCCGCTTCCTGCTGAACACCGACCAGGTCTCGGCCGGGCGTCATCAGGACTCCGACATCTTCCTGGACGACATCTCGGTGTCGCGCAAGCACGCGACCTTCACCCGGACACCGGACGGGACCGTCCTGACCGACCGGGGCAGTCTGAACGGGACGTACGTCAACAAGGACCTGGTGGACTCCACGCTGCTGCGGCACGGCGACGAGGTGCAGATCGGCAAGTTCCGACTCATCTACTTCGCCAGTCCCCAGGGCGGCGGATAGGGGACTCGATGACGGTCAGCCCCGACGACCACGGCCGCCCGGTCGGCGATCCTGACAGCCGCCCGGCCCCGAGGTCCCAGGTCCCGCGGAACCAGGTGCGCAGCATCGGCCAGGTGCTCGCGGCGCTGAAGGGCGACTTCCCCGACGTCTCCATCTCCAAGATCCGGTTCCTGGAGACCGAGGGTCTGGTCACCCCGGAGCGTGCCCCGTCGGGCTACCGGCGCTACGTCGAGTCCGACATCGAGCGGTTGCGGTACGTGCTCACCGTGCAGCGGGACCACTACCTGCCGCTGAAGGTGATCCGTGAGCACCTGTCCCTGATCGACCGGGGTGAGGCCCCGCCGGGCCGGGCCGGGCTGCTGCCCGCCGGGGCGACTCCCGTGGATCAGGCGGGGGCGACGTCGGCGGCGCCCACCGAGACCTCCGGCGATGCCGGGGTGGCCACCCCGGCGCCCAGCTCGCCGACCCCGCCGTCCCGCCAGCCGCTGCGGCTGTCCCGCAAGGACCTGCTGGAGGCGAGCGGACTGACCGAGTCCGCGCTGATGGAGCTCGAACGGAACAACATCGTCACGCCCCGGCGGGGGACCGCCTACTACGGTCGCGACGCCCTGACCCTGGCCACCGCGGCCAAGCGGCTGTCGGACTACGGCATGGACGGCCGGCACCTGCGGGCCTTCAAGATGGCCGCCGACCGCGAGATCGGCATGGTCGAGCAGGCCATCGCGCCCTATCTGCGGCGTTCGGAGGGACGCGGCGACGTGGTCGCCGAGGTGCTCTCCCTCGTGATCAACTTCCACGCGGCGCTGGTGCGCAGCGGGATGGAGAAGTGACGGCTCGGCCCACTCTCCCGGCTGCTTGAACGGCAAGTAGTGTGGGGCGCATGCGGGAACTCGACGTGGTCGGCGTCCGCGTGGAGATGCCGTCAAACAACCCCATGGTGCTGCTGCGCGAGGTGGGTGGTGTGCGCTACCTGCCGATCTGGATCGGCGCCGGCGAGGCCTCGGCCATCGCCAACGCCCAGGAGGGCGTGGTGCCGCCGCGGCCCCTGACCCACGACCTGATGGTGGACGCGCTGAGCACGCTGGGTCACCGGCTGACCGAGGTGCACATCACCGAGCTGACCGGCGGCACCTTCTACGCCGTGCTGCTGGTCGACGGGGTGGAGATCAGCGCCCGCCCCTCCGACGCGATCGCCCTGGCCCTGCGGATCGGCTCCGACATCTACTGCGCCGAGGACGTCCTCGACGAGGCCGGCATCGAGATGCCGGAGCAGGAGGAGGACGAGGTGGAGAAGTTCCGCGAGTTCCTCGACCAGGTCAACCCGGACGACTTCGTCACCGGCGACGGCCCGAAGGCGTGACCCCCCTGGACTCTCACTTGAGAGTTCTCCGCCGGGGTCTCGGCCGTGCGGCGTGTCGTTGACCGTGTGTCAGAGGCAGTCGTAGCGTTCCAGTGCGAGCAAGTTCCCCGGGCGTGATTCCATCGGTCGGGTTCGGCGAATGGAGGCGTTTGTGGGCACCAGCGACATGCCGAAGACTCGACCCGGCGACGATGCCGAGGTCGGCGGGTCGGAGGCGATGGCTGACGCCCAGGGTCTGCTGTTCGACGGCGACTTCTCCCCGATGCCGGCCAACATCGGCTTCCGCGGTCCGATCGCCTGCAACGCGGCCGGCATCACCTACCGCCAGCTCGACTACTGGGCCCGGACCGGGCTGGTCGTGCCCGAGGTGCGCGGCGCCTCCGGCTCCGGGTCGCAGCGGCTGTACTCCTTCCGCGACGTGCTGCTGCTCAAGGTCATCAAGCGGCTGCTGGACGCGGGCATCTCGTTGAACCAGATCCGTACGGCCATCGAGCACCTGCGCGCCCGCGGCGTCCAGGACCTGACCGAGGTCACCTTGATGAGCGACGGTGTGTCGGTCTTCGAGTGCACCTCCGACGACGAGGTGATCGACCTGCTCCGCGGCGGTCAGGGCGTGTTCGGCATCGCGCTGGGCGGCGTCTGGCGCGACATCGAGGGCACCCTGCTGGATCTCCCGGCCGAGCGGGCCGAGGCGCCCGACGCCGGTGCGCCCGCCGAGAGCACGGCGGCCGACGACGAGCTGACCCGGCGTCGCCGGGCCCGCGTCGCCGGCTGACCCGCACCGGTCGGGGTCCCCGGCCCGATTGGGTAGGGTGAACGCTGCTGGTGAAGCAGCGTGGGAGAGACCATCGGGCTCGACGACGCGCAGGTGGCGCCGAAGGGGCAACTCCCCGGAACCTCTCAGGCACCCGGACCTCGCTGCGATGGCAACTCTGGAACCGTCCGGTGACAGAGGGGGTCCCTGACAGGAGCTTGCCATGGGCACGGAATCCTTCGCTTCCCGCCACATCGGACCACGAGACCACGAGCGCGACGCCATGCTCGCAGTGGTCGGAGCCGCCGATCTCGACGAGCTGGTGACCCAGTCGCTGCCCGCGGCCATCACCGAGACCGCCCCGCTGCAGCTGCCGCCGCCCCTGACCGAGTCGCAGGCGCTGGGCCGGCTGCGTCGTCTGGCCGCCCAGAACCAGCCCGGCCGGGCCATGATCGGCCTCGGCTACCACGGCACGATCACCCCGGCGGTGATCCGTCGCAACGTGCTGGAAGACCCGGCCTGGTACACCGCCTACACCCCGTACCAGCCCGAGATCAGCCAGGGACGGCTGGAGGCGCTGCTGAACTTCCAGACCCTGGTCGCCGACCTGACCGGACTGCCGATCGCCGGCGCCAGCCTGCTGGACGAGGCGACCGCGGTGGCCGAGGCGATGACCCTGGCCCGCCGGACCACCAAGACCGGCACGGTGCTGCTGCTGGACGCCGACACCCTGCCCCAGACCATCGCCGTCGTCACCACCCGGGCCGAGGCCCTCGGTCTGACGGTCGAGGTCGCCGACGGCGACCTGCTGTCAGCTGTCGAGGCGAGCGACCCGTTCGCCGTCGTGGTGCAGACGCCGGGCGCCAGCGGGCGGCTGGCCGGCACCGACGAGCTGCGCGCGGTCGCCGAGGCCGCCCACGCCAAGGGGGCCGAGGTGATCGCGGCCTGCGACCTGCTCGCCCTGACCGCCGTCACCCCGCCGGGGGAGTGGGGCGCCGACATCGCCGTCGGCTCCAGCCAGCGCCTCGGGGTGCCGCTGTTCTACGGCGGCCCGCACGCCGGCTTCATCTCCGTCCGGGCCAAGCTGGAGCGGTCGCTGCCCGGCCGACTGGTCGGTGTCTCCCGCGACGTCGACGGGACGCAGGCGTACCGGCTGGCGCTGCAGACCCGCGAGCAGCACATCCGCCGGGAGAAGGCGACCTCCAACATCTGCACCGCGCAGGTGCTGCTGGCGGTGACCGCCGGCATGTACGCGGTCTACCACGGACCCCGGGGGCTGGCCGCCATCGCGACCGCCGTGCACGGGGCGGCGTCGGCCCTGGCCGACGACCTGAGCGCCGGCGGCGTCGAGGTGGTGCACGACCGGTTCTTCGACACGGTGCTGGCCCGGGTGCCCGGCCGGGCCGCCGAGGTGGTCCGGGCCGCCCGCGAGTCCGAGGTGCACCTGCGGCTGGTGGACGCCGACCACGTCGGCATCTCGGTCGGCCAGGACGCGACGGTGGAGGACCTGACGGCGGTCCGGGCGGCGTTCCCGGTCGGTGGCGACCCGACCGCGGCCGGCGCGTCCCGGCTGGGGGAGCCGCGCACCTCGGCGTACCTGACGCACCCGGTGTTCAACACCCACCACAGCGAGACCGCCATGCTGCGCTACCTGCGGGCGCTGTCGGACCGCGACTTCGCGCTCGACCGCGGCATGATCCCGCTGGGCTCCTGCACCATGAAGCTGAACGCGACCGCGGAGATGGAGCCGATCTCCTACCCCGGCTTCGCCGACCTGCACCCGTTCGTGCCGGCCGAGGCCGCCACCGGTTACGCCACGCTGATCGGCGAGCTGGAGGCGTGGCTGGCCGAGCTGACCGGCTACGCACAGGTCTCCATCCAGCCCAACGCCGGCAGCCAGGGCGAGCTGGCCGGGCTGCTGGCCATCCGCGCCTACCACCGGGCCAACGGCGACGAGCAGCGCACCGTCTGCCTGATCCCGTCCTCGGCGCACGGCACCAACGCCGCGTCAGCGGTGATGGCCGGCATGAAGGTGGTGGTGGTCAAGGCCACCGACGACGGCTCGGTGGACCTGGACGACCTGAAGGTCAAGGTCGAGACCCACCACCACCAGCTGGCCGGGATCATGGTCACCTACCCCTCCACCCACGGTGTGTTCGAGGAGGGCATCACCGACCTCTGCGCGCTGGTGCACGACGCCGGCGGTCAGGTGTACGTGGACGGGGCCAACCTGAACGCCCTGGTCGGGCTGGCCCGCCCGGGCCGCTTCGGCGCCGACGTCAGCCACCTCAACCTCCACAAGACCTTCTGCATCCCGCACGGCGGCGGCGGTCCCGGGGTCGGCCCGGTGGCGGTCGGGGCGCACCTGGCGCCGTACCTGCCGGGTCATCCTCTGGTCGAGGTCCAGGGTGAGACCGGCCCGGTCTCGGCCGCGCCGTACGGGTCGGCGGGCATCCTGCCGATCAGCTGGGCCTACATCGCCATGATGGGTGGTGACGGGCTCCGCAGCGCGACCCAGCACGCGCTGCTGGCCGCCAACTACGTGGCCACCCGGCTGGCCGAGCACTACCCGGTGCTCTACACCGGTCGCAACGGCCGGGTCGCCCACGAGTGCATCCTCGACCTGCGCCCCCTGACCCGTTCCAGCGGCGTCACCGTCGACGACGTGGCCAAGCGGCTGATCGACTACGGCTTCCACGCCCCGACGATGAGCTTCCCGGTGGCGGGCACGCTGATGGTGGAGCCGACCGAGTCGGAGAACCTGGAGGAGCTGGACCGGTTCTGCGCCGCCATGATCGGCATCCGCGAGGAGATCACCCAGGTGGAGTCGGGAACGTGGCCGGCCGCGGACAACCCGCTGGTCAACGCCCCGCACACCCAGGCCCGGTTGGTCGCCGACGAGTGGACGCACAGCTACTCGCGGCGCCTCGCCGCCTACCCGGCCGGCCTGCACGCCGGACCCATCTCGGCCCGGGGGTCGGACAAGTACTGGCCGCCGGTGGGACGGATCGACGGGGCCTTCGGGGACCGCAACCTGGTCTGCACCTGCCCCCCGCCGGAGGCGTTCGAGGACTGAGCCGGAGGCGTTCGGGGGGTTCGAGGACTGAGCTCGCTACGAGGCGGACCCGTCCTCGTCCCGCTCGATCCCGGCGATGTCGTTGATCCGCTGGGCCATCTCCAGGTCGGCCCGGGTCAGGCCCCCCTCGGAGTGCGAGGACTGCACCAGGGTCACGGTGTTCCAGCGGATGTCGATGTCGGGGTGGTGGTTGCGCTGCTCGGCCACGCGCCCGATCTCGTTCACCAGGTCGAGCGCCGCGACGAAGTCGACGAGCTCGATCGAGGTGGAGATGGAGGTCTTGTCCTCGCTCAGCGTCCAACCGGGCAGCGCGCTCAGCCACGTGGTGATCTCGGACTCGGAGAGAAGGGTCATGCAGTCCACCCAACGGTGCTGTTCGTACGGTGTCAATCCCGCCGATAGCCTCGCGGGGTCGTGAGCACCGCCGCCGTCAGCCGTCGCCTCGGGGTGCTGCTGTGCGGGTTGTCGGCCGTCGCGTTCGCCCTGCTCGGCCCGTTCGGCATCCCGGCGTTCGCCACCGGCGCGAGTGTCAACACGGTGATCGGCTGGCGCTTCCTGATCGCCGCCGCCGCGGTCTGGCTGATCGTCGCCGTGACCCGACGGCCGGTCGGGCGGGGTCGGGCCCTGTGGCAGCCGGTGGTGATGGGCGCGGTGCTCTACGCCACCCAGAGCGGTCTCTACTTCCTCGCCCTGCAACGGCTGACCGTCGGGCTCACCTCGCTGCTGCTCTACACGATGCCGGTGATGGTGGTGCTGGTCAGCCTGGCCACCCGCCGGGAGCGGGCCAGCGCCCGGGTGCTGGCCGCGCTGGCCCTGGCCGTCGGTGGGGTTTCCCTCACCCTCCTCGGCCCCGGCGTCGGGGCGGTGTCGGGCCTCGGCGTGCTGCTGGGGCTGGGCTCCGCGGTGGTCTACACGATCTACTTCTTCGGCATGGACACGCTGCCGGACCGGACGGACCGGATCAGCGCGACCGCGCTGATCTGCACCGGGGCGGCGGCCGCGCACATCGCCGTCGGCAACCTCCGTGGCGTGTTCGACTGGCGTCCGCCGGCGTGACCTGATCATCTGGGTCGTGGCGATGGCCGGGATCAGCACCGTGCTGGCCATGATGCTGCTGCTGACCGGGATCCGGGGCGCCGGCGCCTCCCGGGCGTCGGTGGTGTCCTGCCTGGAGCCGATCACCGCCGTCCTCTCGGCGCAACGCTCTTCGCCGACCCGTTCGGGCCGGTGCAGTGGCTGGGCACGGCGGGCGTGGTGGCCGCGGTGGTGCTGCTGGGCCTCCGGTCCGGGCCGGCCGCGGCTGTCGTGGCCGAGCCCGAGTCGATGATCGTTCGGTAGCTTCGCCCCGATGACGCTGCGGGACGAGGTGGGCGTCAGCGGGTCCGGGTCGCGGGCCGGAGAGACGTCCGGCGAGTCCGCGCCGAGCACGTCCAGACCCGGGTCGAGCGGATCCTCCAGATCGGCTGGATCGCGCACATCCAGCGGGCCATCCAGCGCTACAACGGCCGGTTCGGCTTCCAGTTCGGGGCGGGGGTCGCCTACTTCTCGGTGCTGGCGGTCGTGCCGGTGATCATGGTGGCGTTCTCGATCCTCGGGCTTCTTCCTGGTCGAGCTGCGGCCCGATCTGATCGACCACGGTGTCGAAGCTGATGTCGGCCAGTTCAAGAACGTGGACCCCAAGACCCTCGCCGACATCCAGAACTTCATCGTCTCCACCCTGCAGAACTACACCTCGATCGGCGTCGTCGGCCTGGTCGCCGGGCTCTACAGCGGTGCTTCGTGGATGGGGCACCTGCGCAACTCCATCGACGCGCAGTGGCGGACCGACTTCGATGCCGAGCGGGTCACCCAGTTCTACCCGGTCAAGGTGGCCGTGAACCTGCTGCGGATGGGTGGGCTGCTGGTGGCCATCGCGGTCACCTTCGGGCTCGCCACGCTGTCCACCACCTTCGCCCAGAGCGTGGCGACGTGGCTGGGCTTCGGCGACACGTGGATGACCTCGGCGATGCTCCGGGTGCTGGCTCCCGTGCTGTCGCTGGTCGCCGGGTGGCTCACCTTCTGCTACATCTACGTCGTCGTCCCCCGGCAGCGGGAGAGCTGGCGGATCATCATGATCGCCGTCGCTGATCGGATGCCGTCGGACTGGCGGTCCTGCAGTACGGCGGCTCACTGCTGATCAGTGCCTTCGCCGGCAACCGGGCCGCCGCCATCTTCGGTCCGGTGATCGTGGTGATGCTGTTCTTCAACCTGTTCGCCCAGCTGATCTTGATCCTGGCCGCCTGGATCGCGACCTGGGACGAGCCGGCGTTCCAGCCCCTGGACGAGGGAGTGGTCCGGTTCGCGCTCCGACCGGCCACCCCGGCCCCGGTCGAGCAACCGGTGGTGGCCGAGAAGTCGGCGGAGCGAGCGGTCAGCCTCGGACTCGGCGCCGGCTGGCTGACCGGCGCCGCGACCGGAGTCGGGCTGGGGGCGATCCTGGCCTGGATCGCCCGGCAGGTGTTCCGGCGCCGACCTCCGGCCTAGGGTCAGTGGGCGGCGACCCTCTCGGTGACCGGCTGACCGATGCCGGCGAGCAGCTCGGTGAACCACTGCTGGTCGATGTCGAACGGCTTGCCGCCCTTGATCCGGGAGAACTCGATGGCCCGGAGCTCGTCGCCGGCCTCCTCGTCGTGACCGATGACGCCCGGCTCGCCGCGCAGGGCGGAGTCCACGGCCAGGTCGGTCATCGACGTGATCAGGTCGAGATCACGCTGGTTGGCGGCCGCGGCCCGGGAGTAGTAGCCGGACTTCTGCACCATCACCTTCTCCGCGCCGAGCCGCTCGGCGAACTTGCTGGCGAACCAGGCGCCCGGGTTGATCTTGTCGATCTTGACGTGCCCGAAGGGATCCCGCGCCACCTCCTCGCCGGAGGCCTCGATCTCGGCCACGATGGTGTCCAGACCGGCGCCCTCGGAGACGAACAGGTTGACCGAACCCACCTCGTCCATCACCTTCTTCAGCCGGTCGGCCTCGGCGGCCAGGTCGAAGTGCGCCTCCGGCACGTAGACGCCGTGGACGTCCCAGCCGGCCCGGGCCAGGCCGATCTCCGGCACCCACTCCTGGGTGTCCAGCCACTCCCGGTACGACTGAGCGGTGGCCGCGGTCAGCCAGCCGCAGTGCCGGCCCATGACCTCGTGCACGATCAGCATCCGGGAACCCGAGTTGTGCTCACCCAGGACGTTCTGCGCGAACCGGGCCCCCTGCTCGGCCGCGGTCCACGCGCCCAGCGACTGACGGATCGGGATCACGTCGTTGTCGATCGTCTTGGGCAGACCCACCACGGTGAGCTCGTAGTCGTTGTCGTGCAGGTAGGCCGCCAGGTCCGCGGCGGTGGTGTTGGTGTCGTCGCCACCGATGGTGTGCAGCACGTCCACCCCGTCGGCGGTCAGCCGGTCGGCCGCCGCCTTGAGCGGGTCGACGCCCTCGGCCACCAGACCCCGCTTGACCAGGTCCGCGGCGTTGGTCAGCTTGACCCGGGAGTTGCCGATCGGGGAGCCGCCGAACCTGTGCAGGATCGCGGCGTTGGCCCGGACCTCGGGGGTGACGGTGAGGTAGTCACCCGACAGCAGCCCCTGGTAGCCGTACTTGTAGGCGATGATCTCGACCTCGGGGGCGAGCGCGGTGTAGCGCTCGATCAGTCCGCCGACGGCCGAGGAGAGACACGGGGCGAAGCCCCCGGCGGTGAGCAGTGCGACCTTGGAAACCATGCCCGTAACCTATCCGACACCGAAGCGGTCGGTGGTCGCCCGTTCACCCCGGTGCTGGGGGCTCCCCGGATAGGGTTCGGCGGGTGGCGCGCTACTTCGACGTACACCCCGACAACCCGCAGCCGCGGACCATCGCCAAGGTGGTCGACCTGCTGCGGGACGACGCGCTGATCGCGTACCCGACCGACTCCTGCTTCGCGCTGGGCTGCCAGCTGGGCAACGCCGACGGCATCGAACGCATCCGTGGCGTCCGCGAGCTGGACAAGCACCACCACTTCACCCTGGTCTGCGGCGACTTCGCCCAGCTGGGGCAGTTCGTCCACCTGGACACCGCCATCTTCCGGGCCGTCCGAGCGGCCACGCCCGGGCCGTACACCTTCATCCTGCCGGCCACCCGGGAGGTGCCGCGGCGGATGCTGCACCCGAAGAAGCGCACCGTCGGCGTCCGGATCCCCGACCACCGGACCACCCGCGCGCTGGTCGAGGCGATGGGGGAGCCGCTGCTGTCCAGCACGCTGCTGATGCCCGGCGAGGAGGAGCCGCTGACCCAGGGCTGGGAGATCAAGGAGCGGCTGGACCACGTGCTCGACGCGGTGCTGGACTCCGGCGACTGCGGCGAGGTGCCGACCACGGTGGTGGACTTCTCCTCCGGCGAGGCCGAGGTGGTGCGGGTGGGCGCCGGCGACCCGTCCCGGTTCGCCTGATCAGGAAGCGTCGAGCGTCGACTCCTTGTGAGCGGCCTTGGCGCCGGTCTTGTCCGACTCCACGATCCAGTACGGCTCGTCGTCGGAGGCCTTGAAGGTCTGGTCGGCGAAGGTGAACTCCTTCACCCGCTTCTCCACCGCGGTGCCGTGCGTCGTGCCCTGGGACGTGTTCCAGGACACCTTGTCGCCCTTGCTGATCGCCATGCTGACAGCGTAAACGGCGGCGTTGAGCCGCTCAGCGGACGGTCTTGGTCCGGCCGCTCTTGGTGATCGTCACCTGGTCGAGAACCTGTCCGACCTTCTTCGCGGTCGTCGATCCCTTGCCCTTGTAGCCGACCACTGCCTGGTAGGTCAGCGTGTTCTGGCTGACGGTGACGCGCTGGTAGGTCGAGGTGTGGCCCGCGGTCACCACCCGGGTCGCGCCGGCCCGCTGCCAGTCCCTGCCCGACGGCTCGTAGAACTTCGGTCCGGAGTCCGACACCGCGTAGACGGTGGAGTTGCGGTTGCCGTCGTAGCCGCGGTTGTAGGAGTGGTCGTGCCCGGACAGCACCAGATCGACCTGGTAGCGCTCGAACAGCGGCAGCAGCCGGTCGAGCGGACGGCGGCGTTGTCGCGATCCGAACGGGACGCGAACGGGCCGGCGTGCTCCAGCACCACGGTCCAGCGCTGGCGGTTGGTCTTCAGCGCCGTCTCCAGGAACGCCGACTGCTCGCTGCAGGTCACCGCCGAAGGTGTCCAGCACGATGAAGCGGACCCCCTGGTAGTCGGTGTAGTACCAGGTCTCGCCCTGGGCCGGCGTAGCCGTTGCGCGGCCACGAGTAGTACGACCGGAACGCCTGGGCGTCGCCGGAGCGGCAGCCCTTCTTCAGCAGCACGCACTGCTCGTGGTTGCCGACAGCGATCAACCAGTTGCGGTTGGTCCGGGTGGGGTAGGTCGCGGTCATGAACTGGCGCCACTCGGTGATGCTGCTGGGCTTGTTGACCACGTCGCCGGCGTGCAGCAGCAGCGGAGCCGTCGGGTTCGCCGCGACCGCTGTGTCGATCAGGGTCTCGGGGACACCGGTGTTGTCGACCTGGGTGTCGCCGAAGGCCAGGAACGTCCAGGGACGGTCGAGTCCAGTCCGGGCGGTGGTGAAGCCGGTCCAGCTCGTGGAACCACCTGAGGTGACGATCCGGTAGGCGTACCTCGTGCCGGGGGCGAGCTTGGTGGCCGTGGCGGTGAAGGCGTACGAGTTGATGCCCGAGTACTTCTTCTGCACCCGCATCTTGTAGCGCGCCGCCGCCGTGCTGACCCGGCCGTTCGGGGCCTTGATCTGGACCACCTGGCCCGAGCGCTTCCTGGTCATCCGCCAGGTGAAGCTCTGGGAGTGCGCCGGGTCGGCGGTCGGGGTCAAGGTGACCGACGTCGGCCGCTTGGTGGCGGCGTCGGCCGGCGTGGTGCCGCCCGCGAGCAGTCCGGTGGTGAGCAGACCGACGGCCAGCCAGGCGGTGAGACGGCGGGGAAGAGTAAGAGCCACCGACTCAGCGTGAACCCGAACAGGCCTGTTGTCACGTCAATCCGCCCGTTTCCCCGCGGTCAGCGACGGCGGACGGCTCCCGAACGCCGTCACCACCCGCACCGGAGCGGTGAGCCGCCAGGCCTCGAAGACCAGCTCGGCGAGCTCGCCCGGGCTCGATCCGCTCGAGACGCACGACCACCCAGCCGAACTGCCCGGCCACGAACTGGGTCTCGAACACGTCGGGGCGCTCGCTGACCAGCGCGATCTGCTCCTGACGCTCCTGCTTCAGCCCGGCCGTGGCGGTGGCGGGCCAGTGGTAGCCGAACCCCTTGCCGCGGACCTTGAGCGCCGTGTACGTCGACCCCTCGACCGGCGTCACCTCCGGCAGCTGGTCGACCAGGTCCCAGAAGTCGTCGTTCGAGCACGGCATGACCGGAGTCAAGCAGGCAGCACCGACAGTGTCGTGCTAGCTCGCTGCTCACTGCGCGCCGTGGACTCTGTCTTCCCTCACGCGTCTTCCTTCACTCGCCGGTGAGGTCGTCCAGCACGCTGTCGAGCGCCTCCAGGCCCTGGACCAGCGCGCCCAGGTCGGCGTCGGCCAGGCGTGCCAGCACCTGCGGCGGCATGGTGTTGCCGCTGCTGATCAGGGCGCGGAGGGTCGCCGTTCCCCTGGCGGTGACGCTGAGCCGTCGGATCCGACGGTCGGTCGGGTCGTCGCGCCGCTGCACCATCTCGTGCTCGACCAGCCGGTCGACCAGGCCGGACATGGTGGCCACCGAGACGTGCAGCGTCTCGGCCAGGTCGTGGCCGGTGGCGCGGTCCCCGTCGGCGGCCACCAGCGTGAGCACCTTGAGCTGCTGCATGGTCAGCGACGTGGACAGCAGTGGTTCGGCCCAGGTGGTGAGCGCCCGGCGGTCGAAGGAGGCGTGGAGGTCGTCGAGGCGGCGCAGCAGAGCCGCGCGGTCGACGTCCTGGCTGATCGTCATGTGTTCCTTCACGCCGTTGCCGAGTCACCTGGGTCAGGGTTAACCCTTGGGTACCCTGACTATACGGCTGATGCTAATGATTCGATGTGTCCGACGTATCGTGATCCTGTGACGTCTCTGACCCGGCTCAGTCTGGCCAACCGCCTCATCGTCGCCCTGGTCTCGATCGCGATCGTCGTGTTCGGGGTCCTGGCGGCGCGCTCGCTCAAGCAGGAGCTGCTGCCCTCGACCCAGGTGCCCACCGCCCTGGTCACCGCGATCTACCCGGGGGCGACCCCGCAGATCGTGGCCGACGACGTGTCGACCCCGATCGAGACGGCCGTCAGCGGTGTCTCGGGTGTCACCGACGTGACCTCGACCTCCTCGAACGGCCAGGCGACGATCAGCGTCAACTGGGAGTACGGGCTGGACAGCGACAAGCTCGTCAGCAACATCCGCAACGCGGTCGACTCCGCCTCCCAGTCACTGCCCGCCGACGTCGAGACCGATGTCATCACCGGCAGCACCGACGACATCCCGGTGCTGCTGCTCTCGGCCTCGACCGACCTGCCGCTGGCCGCCTCCGGCGAGCTGGTGCAGAACGTCGCGGTCCCGGCCCTGACCTCGATCGAGGGCGTCCGCCAGGTGCAGGTCACCGGCGAGGACACCACGCAGCTGACCATCACGCTGCGACCCGACGACCTGACCGACCGCGACCTCACCGCCGCCGCGGTGACCCAGACCATCCAGTCCCAGCTGACTGTGGTGCCGGCCGGCACCGCGTACGACAAGACCCTCGAGCTGGCCGTGCAGGTGGGCGACTCCACCACCTCGGTCAAGCAGGTCAACGCGCTGTCCATCCCGACCAGTGACGGCCCGGTCGCGCTCTCCAAGATCGCCGACGTCAAGGTCGAGTCGATCTCGTCCTCCTCGCTGGCCCGGGCCAACGGCCGGCCGGCGCTCAGCGTCTCGGTGCTGAAGGAGACCGACGGCGACTCGGTGGGCATCTCGCACGCCGTCACCGACGCGCTCCCCGGTCTGTCAGAAGACGATGGGCAACAACGCAGCGTTCACCGTCGTCTTCGACCAGGCCCCGCTGATCGAGCAGTCGATCCACGACCTGACCGTCGAGGGTGCGCTCGGACTCGGCTTCGCCGTGCTGGTGATCCTGCTGTTCCTGCTCTCGGTCCGTTCGACGCTGATCACGGCGATCTCCATCCCGCTGTCGCTGCTGGTCGCGCTGATCGGCCTCCAGGTCGGCGGGTTCTCGCTCAACATCTTCACGCTGGCCGCGCTCACGGTGGCCGTCGGCCGGGTGGTCGACGACTCGATCGTGGTGCTGGAGAACATCAAGCGCCGCGACACCGGGCTGACGCCGCTGACCCCGGGCGCCATCGTCGCGTCGGTCAAGGAGGTGGCCGGCGCCGTGACGGCTTCCACCGCCACCACGGTGGCGGTGTTCCTGCCGGTGGCGGTCGTCTCCGGTGTGACCGGCGAGCTGTTCCGGCCCTTCGCGGTGACCGTGGCGGTCGCGCTGGTCGCCTCGCTGATCGTCTCGATGACAGTGGTGCCGGTGCTGGCGTTCTGGTTCCTGCGGGGCGGCAAGCGCAAGAAGGCGGCCGTGGCGGCAGGGGTGGCCGGTGCGGGCGGGACCGCGGTGGCGATGGCCGGGGCGGAGCCGGCCGCTGCGGCGGCCCCCGACGTCGGCTCCGAGGACGAGGAGACCAAGGTCACCCGGCTGCAGAAGGGCTACCTGCCGGTGCTCAACTTCGGTCTGGCCCACCCGGTGATCACGCTGGCGATGGCCCTGGTGATCTTCGTCGGCACCCTGGGCGGGGCCTCGCTGCTGAAGACCGACTTCCTCGGCTCGGTCAGCGACGACAGCTCGCTGACCATCAAGCAGGAGCTGCCGGCCGGCACCCGGCTCGACACGATGAGCGCCGCCGCCGAGAAGGTCGAGGCCGTGCTGGCCGCCGACCCCGACGTCAAGGACTACCTGACCACCATCGGTGGCAGCATCTACGCCGCCACCGGTACGGGCGCCAACACCGCCGAGATCACCGTGAACCTGGCCGAGGGGGCGACCGCCGACGCGGTCAAGCCGAAGCTGGAGTCCCAGTTCGCCGAGCTCGGTGACACCGCCGGCGACATCGTGATCACCCAGGCCGCCAACGGCTCCACCAGCACCGACATCAGCGTGACCGTCAAGGGCGAGAACGCCGAGTCGCTGCGCAAGGGGTCCGAGCAGGTGCAGGCGGTCCTCGAAGGCATCCCGGGGCTCACCAACGTGACCAGCAACCTGGCCGACCAGCGCAAGGTGCTCGAGGTCCAGGTCGACAGCGAGAAGGCGGCGGACCTCGGCTTCACCCAGGCCGAGATCGGTCAGGCCGTGGCCAACGCCCTGCGCGGGACCAAGGTCGGCGACGTGACGCTGTCCGGCGAGCAGCGGGAGGTCTGGGTCTACGCAGGACGCCACTGATCCCAGCCCCGCCGACATCGGCAACCTGCTGCTGCCGGTCAGCCAGATCCAGCAGGCCAAGGCGCAGGAAGCGGCGTCGGACAAGCTGGAGAAGCGCGGCGACAAGCTGTCGGACCGTCAGGACGCCCTCGGCGACCGCCAGGAGGAGATCGGCGACGAGCAGCAGGCCAAGCAGGACGAGGCGACGGCCGACTCGCTGGACAAGCTCAAGGACTCGCGGGCTGATGCGGTCAAGTCGCGGGCGGATCTGCGGGACGACCTGAGCAAGGCCCGGAAGTCTCTGACGAAGGCGAAGAAGGCCCTCGACAGGGTGCAGGCGACCAGCCGAAGCCGCCTACTGGCTCGCAGCCCTCCGACCCCCGTGCCTGTCGAGCTGCAGGTCGCACAGCTGACGTACGTCGCAAGCACTGCAGGACTGGCAGACCCAGCTTGCGGGAGCCAGCGCTGGCGTCGGGCAGGCTGAGGCCGGTATCAAGCAGCTCGAGTCCGGCATCGAGCAGTCCGACAAGGCGATCGACCAGCTCGACGAGCAGATCGACGGGATCCGGGACCAGCAATCCGAGACGGCCGAGTCGCGGCAGACCCAGCAGGAGCTGACCGACGAGCAGAAGTCGATCGCCGACGGCCAGAAGGAGCTCGCCGAGGACCAGCAGGACCTGGCCGACCTCCGGGCCGGGGCGATCAGGGTCAAGCGGGTGGCGGATGTGAAGCTGGTGTCGGCCCCGACCACGGTGACCCAGATCGAGGGTGATCCCTCGGTGACCATCACCGCGACCCCGGACAGCAGCGACCTGGGCGCCCTGAGCGCGACGGTGACCACGGCACTGGCCGGGATCCCCGACCTGCCGGCCGGGGTGAGCGCCGAGCTCGGTGGCGCGGCCACCGACCAGCAGGAGGCGTTCGCCCAGCTGGGGTTGGCCATGCTGGTGGCCATCGCGCTGGTGTTCCTGATCATGGTCGGCACGTTCCGCAGCCTGGTCCAGCCGCTGATCTTGATGGTGGCCATCCCGTTCGCGGCCACCGGGGCGATCGCCGGACTGCTGATCACCGACACCCCGCTCGGGGTGCCGGCCATGGTCGGTCTGTTGATGCTGATCGGCATCGTGGTGACCAACGCCATCGTGCTGATCGACCTGATCAACCAGTACCGGGCCAAGGGTGAGGACCTGAAGACCGCCATCGTGGACGGCGCCCGCCTGCGGCTGCGGCCGATCATCATGACCGCGACGGCGACCATCTTCGCCCTGATCCCGATGGGTCTGGGGCTGACCGGCGGCGGGGCGTTCATCTCCCAGCCGCTGGCCATCGTGGTCATCGGTGGACTGGTGTCCTCGACGATCCTCACGCTGCTGCTGGTGCCGGTGCTCTACTCCCTGGTCGAACGGCGCAGCGAGAAGAAGCGGCTTCGGGCCCAGCCTCCGGTCGATCCGGACGCCACCCAGCCGCAGCCCGCGGTCTGAGCCTCTGCGCGTCGAGGTCCCGCCACCGCAGCACTATTCGGTGGCGGGACCCGTGCGTTCACCGCTGTACTGGTCCGATGATCCCCAGCACCTGGGTCCCGCACTTCCGGGACCGCGACGGCGAGCTGGCCGGCTACCTGGACGGAGCCGAGCCGGCCGTCGTGCCCCGAACCCTCTTCGGCTACCCCTTGGCTGCCGCCGGTCCCGTCGACGCGGCCGTCCGGGTGCTGGAGGAGCGCGGTCTGGCCTGTCTGGGTGACCGGTGGGTGCTGACCCGAGAGGACGGCGCCGAGGTCGACGTGATGATCATGTCGGCGTACGCGGACCGGGTCGACGTGGTCGAGACCGAGTACGGCTTCCACGGTCCGGACAGCCCGCGGCACACGTTGACGGCGCCGACCGGGGACCGGCTGACCCTGCCGCGATGAGCACCGAGAACTCCCGAGCACCGAGAAGAGGTTCGGGCACGCTGACCGACCGTCAGCGTGCCTCAACCTCCTTCTGGGGTCAGGGACTAGCGACGGCGTCCGGCCACCCGCACCGAGCAGCCCGAGATCGCGGGCGAGGGCGACGAGCCGCGCCTGTCCGCCGTTGTCGAAGCCGTCGAGGTAGGCGATGGCGTCGTCGACCTCGAGGGCCTGGACGCGGACCACGACCTCACCGTCTGCGGGGTTGGTGGGCGCACCCACGTGCCGTACGCGCGCCGTGCCGACCGACCACGCAGAGACCGGGTGGGGGTGCCAGTCCGCCAGGGACGGGTGTTGCCGGTGACGGTGAAGCTGGCGAACCAGGTGATCGGACCGGTCACCGACGTAGCCGGCTTCCTCGTGAGCTCCCGCTCGGCGGCCTCCTGGATCGACTCTCCCTGCTCGCGACTGCCGCCGGGCAGAGTGCGCCAACCCTCGACCGTCTCGCACACCACCACGCGACCCTCCTCGTCGGTCGCGACCAGCCGGACGTTGACCACCAGGTCGTCGGGGGGCGGGACGAGAGTGAGCCGGAGAACGTAGGCGCGACTGAGGCCGTCCCAGGTGTGAGCGTGGGGTCGGAACAACTCGGGATGGTGCTCAGCCCACTCGGCGTCGATCGACCTCGAGTCGTCAGGCCCGGTGTTCGCTGGTCGCTCTCGCCACCCCGGAGCCTCAGACCCAGCCCACGGTGCGCAGGACCTCGCCGGCGACGCGGCGGGCGGCTGGTCGTCGACGGTGACTGTCACGTCGTCCACCCGGGCGGCCTGGAGGATCGCGTGCAGCTCGCCGAGCCGGGCGAGGTGCCAGTCCCGTTCCTCACCGGGCGGGTGCCGGGCGAGGAGCCGGGACCGTACGCGGGGCAGTGGGACGACCAGTCGGCACACGGTCAACCGCACCCCGAGCGCCTCGGTGTAGCGGTCCCGATCGGTTGCGGTCTCCATCACCCCGGCCAGCACCAGCCGCTCCGCGCCGGCGCGGAGGGCATTCGCGGCGACTGCCGTCAGGTTGGCCAGCTCGAGCTGCTGGAAGAACGGGTCGTCGGCGGGCGATGGCCAGACCCGTCGCAGCGCATCCAGGTCGATGATCGCGTGCGGCGTACCGCGCTCCTGCAGCAGCGCACCGACAGCCTCCGCCGTCGTCGTCTTTCCGGCGCCCACCGTCCCGTTGAGGAAGAGGGCTCGGGCCGTGGTCGGGTCCGGCGCGGTCACCGGTTCACCCTAGTGTCCGGCCGGACCGGGCGATCGGCCCGGACTTGGTTGGCTGGTCGTGACGAGCATCCGCTGGGGCAACGCGCAGATCGGCTCGTGATCGGGTTCGGCCAAGATCGACCGGTGACCATCGACAGCCTCGACGTCACCGGGCGCCGACGGACCACACCAGCCCGGCAGCCGCTGGTGGAGCTGCTGATGCTGGGCGACGGGCGAGTCCTCAACAACACCCGCTTCACCAGCACCGGCGTCGGCGACCGGCTGCGCTACGTCGACCACCACCTCGTCGAGGACGACGGCCGGACCCGGCTGATCATCGAGCAGCGCGACGAGCTCACCGGGTCTGGCCACCAGCACCACCCTGACCGCGTACGCCGACGTGCCCGCGCTGCAGGTGAGCACCACGGTCCGCAACACCTCCGCCGACGATCACCTCGTGCAGATGATCAGCTCGCTGGCCCTCGGCTGCGTGCTCGACGACGGCGAGTCCCTGCGACGACCTGGTGCTCCACTCGGCCCAGAACAGCTGGTGCGCCGAGAGCCGCTGGAGCACCGTACGGCTGCGCGACGACGAGGGCCTGGGCCGGATCGCGCCACCGGACTGGGATCTCGAGTCCCGCAGCTACATGGCCGCCGTCAGCACCTCGACCTGGTCGACCGGCACCGTGCTGCCCACGGCCATGATCGACAACACCGCCACCGGCCGGGCACTGGCCTGGCAGGTCGAGCACAACGGCGCCTGGCGGTGGGAGGTCGACGCGCGCTGGATCGGCGCCGACGAGGTAGCGGTGATCGTCGGCGGACCCGACGACGTCGACCACCACTGGACGCTCCGGCTCGGACCCGGGGAGGAGTTCGCGACCGTGCCGGCCTCGATCGCGGTCTCCCGCGACGGTTGGCAGGGAGCGATCGCCGCGCTGACCGCGCACCGTCGGGCCCTCCGCCGCCCGCTCGTCCGACCGGACCTGCCGGTGATCGTCAACGACTACATGAACGCGCTGATGGGCGATCCGACCACCGAGAAGCTGCTGCCGCTCATCGACGCGGCCGCCGAGGCCGGCGCCGAGTACTTCTGCATCGACGCCGGCTGGTACGACGACGGCGGCCACTGGTGGCCGAGCGTGGGGGAGTGGCAGCCCTCGACCACCCGCTTCCCCGACGGCGGCTCTGCACCGCGTGCTCGACCACATCCGGGACCGCGGGCATGCTGCCGGGTCTGTGGGTGGAGCCCGAGGTGATCGGCGTGCGGTCCCCGGCGGCGACCCGGCTGCCCGACGAGGCCTTCCTGCAGCGGTACGGACGCCGGGTCGTCGAGCAGGAGCGCTACTTCCTCGACCTGCGGCACCCCGCCGCCCGCGCCCACCTCGACGAGGTGGTGGACCGCCTCGTCGGCGACCTCGGCGTCCGGTTCTTCAAGTTCGACTACAACGTGACGCCGGGCGCCGGCACCGACCGGGACGCGTTCAGCGTCGGCGACGGGCTGCTGCAGCAGAACCGGGCCCAGCTCGACTGGCTGACCGGCGTCCGCGACCGGCATCCCGAGCTGCTGATCGAGAACTGCTCGTCGGGGGCGATGCGGATGGACTACGCGCTGATGTCGCTGCTCGAGCTGCAGTCCACCTCGGACCAGATGGACCCGGCCCTGTACGCGCCCATCGCGGCGGCCGCTCCGGCCTCGCTGGCTCCCGAGCAGGCGGGCAACTGGGCGTACCCGCAGCCGGGCATGCCGCCCGAGGAGATCGCGTTCTGCCTGGTCACCGGGCTGGCTGGCCGGCTCTACCTGTCCGGCCACCTCAACCGGATGAGTGCCGACGAGCTCGCGCTGGTGCGGGAGGGCGTGGTGGCGTACGAGGGGCTGCGGCCCGACCTGGCCCAGGCGGTGCCGTTCTGGCCGCTGGGGTTGCCGACGAGTCGCGACGACGTGGTGGTGCTCGGACTGCGGGCACCCGCGGCCACCTACCTCTACCTGTGGTTCCCCCACCCGGGCGACCACGGCGCGGTCGCCCTGCCGCTTCCGCCGGAGGTCGACGGTTCCGATCGATCGAGACGGTCTACCCGCGGTCGCTGCCGGCGTACGAGCAGGACTGGGACGCAGTCGAACCACCTCCTGCGGCTCACCCCGACGGTGCCCGGACCGACCGCGCGGGTTCTGCGGATCGCCTGACCGAGCGTCGAACGGCTCCGTGGGAGCACGGATCCGGGCGCTCCGCGCGGTGATCCGGGGGTAGCACGGATGCCGGGCGACCACGCGGTGCTGCCACGTTCCTGTCATGACCATCACCGCACTCCCGTCCACGTCCGACGCCGACGACCGTCGGCCTGACCCGTCCCACCCGGTACGCCCTCGCCGTCGTCGCCGCCCTCGGGCCCGGCCTGCATGGCCGGCTGGGCGCTGACGAGTCCGAACACGGTGTCCGACACCATCCCCGAGGCTGCGGCCCACATCGCAGCCGATCCGGTCGGCGCCCAGCTCAGCCTGCTGTTCGTCTTCCTGGCCGGTCTCGGCGGCGCCGTCGGCGCTCTGGTGGTGGGAGCCGTCGTCCGTCGCGGCGCTCCACGCTTCGGTGCTGTGGCGGCGGCGATCGCCTTCGTCGGGTTCTTCACCGCCGCGTATCCCGGTCCGGTGGCCGCGATCGCGGCCTCGTCAGCGGCCGGTCTCAGCCCGACCCAGGTGCTGGACCTGATCGCCGCCGTCGACGCGCAGCCGCTCGGGATGCTGGCGGCCACCCTGTTCGTCTGCGTCCCCGCCGGCATCCTCCTGCTGGGCATCGCCGCCCTGCTGGGTGCCCGGAAGGGCCGCTGTCCTTGGTGGGTGGCCGTGCTGCTCGTCGCCTCGACCCCGGTGATCATCGTCGGCGGCTTCACCTCGATGCTCCTGCTCGCCCTGGCCTGGGTGCTGACGGCCGTGGCCTTCGGGGCCGCCGGCTGGGTGTACGCGCACCAGCCGGAGCCAGCCCCGCTCGACCGGTGACTCCCAGCCGGGACGCCGTGGGGGTCGTCAAACCCCTGCGGCCGGACGACAATGTGACCATGGCGGTCGCGGTCGGCCTGCGCGAGCTCCGAGCCCTGGGTCCCCTGTGGGCCTGGATCCTGGGCTGCCTCGCCCTGCTCGGCCTCGGGGCCCTGGCGTACGCCACGGCTCCGTCCCGCGGAGTCGACCCGGTCACCTCGGGGTGGTTCGTCGTCGCCGACACGATCGTGACACTCGTCGTCCTGGGCTCGGCGATCCTGCTCCAGCAGCGGGGTCATCGACGGGTGTCGCGCTGGGTCGCCGGCTTGGCCGTGTCGTTGGCCGCCTACGCCGCCGCGGCCGGAGTCGCCACGGTGGCCCGGTCCTCGTGGGCGGTCGCCGTCGAGGCGGCCTGGTTCATCCTGCCCATCACGGTGGCCGGGGCGTGCTGCCTGGTCGTGGCCGAGGAGCTGTCAGGAGCCCCGGGTTCGCTGCGTTGGGGGTGGTGGATCCCCGGCCTGGTGGCGGTCGTCACGGTGGTCACGGGGTTCGGCACCCTCACCTACGACCTCTATCCCGGCGTGCCTCCACCCCTGGCGGGCACCGTGCTCGGACACTCCGCCTTCGTCGGTGTGTTCGGCCTCGGCACCGTCGTGTGGATGCTGTGCGCGGGGATCGCGCCCGCGCTCGCCTTCCGGGCCGCAGCACGGTCGACCGGGCTGCGTCGCGGCCGGCTCACCATCGCGGCGATCGCCGCCACCACCCCGCTGCTGACCCTCGTCACCTGCGTGCTGATGACCGTCGGCTTCACAGCGGGCCTGCTGAGTGGGGACTTCGCCACCGTCGCGGTCTCGGTGGCCTTCTGCCTACCCCCGGTGATCGTCGCCGTCGGGTCGGTGGTGGCCTGCTCGGCCCGGGACGACGGGGTGACCGGCACTGTCGGCCGCGCCGCCAGCTGGGTGCTGCGGGGACTCTGGGTGACGATCACCGTCCAGCTCGCGGCCATGATCGCTGCGCTGCTGGCCGTGGGCAGCGGTACGCCGGGGGCTCTCGCGGCCAGCACGGTAGCGGTGGTCCTCGGGGTGGTCTTCGTCGCCGCCTACCGTCCGGTGGCGGCACGGATCGAGCGCTTCACGGGAGAGGAACCCGAGGCAGCGTCGGACCCACCGTCGGACGAGCCGGAGGCGAAGCCGCTGAGTGGCACGCTGAGCCCACGCGAACGTGAGGTGCTGAGCCTGATCGCCGAGGGGCGCAGCAACGCCGCCATCGCCGCCGAGCTCGTCCTGTCGGAGCGCACCATCGACTCGCACGTCTCCTCGATCTTCGACAAGCTCGGCCTCGGTCGCGAAGCCGGCACGAACCGCCGGGTGCAAGCCGCGGCGGCGTGGATCAGGGCGGACCTGGAGTCGCGGGGGCGGGTCGGCTGATCAGCTCGATCAGTTCGATCAGCTCGACAGCCCGATCAGCTCGACAGGGCGTGGTCCCGCGCGTCCTCGTCCGCCGCCACGGCGTCGTAGTCGGTGTCCTTGGTCTCCTTGCTGAGCAGCAGGGCGATCAGGGTCAGCACCCCGGCGCCGGCCAGGTAGACCCCGACCGGCCAGACGGCGCCGCCGGACCGCGCCCACAGGGCCACCGCGATCAGCGGCGCCACCGCCGCGCCGAGGATGCTGGCCACGTTGTAGGCGATGGCCGAACCGGTGTAGCGGACGTTGGTGGGGAACAGCTCGGGGAGCAGGGCGCCCATCGGTCCGAAGGTGGTGCCCATCAGCAGGAAGCCGAAGATCAGGAACGCCTGGGTCAGCGCGCCGGTGAAGGCCAGATCCGCCCGCGGCTGCAGGAAGAGCTGGAAGCTCAGGCCGAACGCGATGATCACCACAGTCGTCCAGATCAGCAGCCGACGGCGACCGATCATGTCGGCGACGGGGCCGGAGATCAACGTGAACAGACCGAAGAAGACCACACCGATGATCTGCATCAACACGAAGTCGGTGTAGGTGAAGCCGAGACCACCGGGGGTGGCGTCGGTCTTGGCGGTGCCGTAGGTGAGCGTGAAGCTCGACATCAGATAGAACAGCACGTACGTGGCCAGCATGATGAAGGTGCCCAGGACGACCTCGCGCCAGTGGAAGCGGAAGGTGGTGGACAGCGGCATCTTGCGGATCGCGCCGCGCTTCTCCGCCGTCCGGAACGTCTCGGACTCGACCAGCCGCAGCCGGACCCAGAGGCCGATGATCACCATCACCGCCGAGAACAGGAACGGGACCCGCCACCCCCAGGTCAAGAAGGCCTCCGACCGCTGGGTGGGGCCGTCGGGGTGCGGCAGGGCGAAGTTGATGATCAAGAAGATGCCGTTGGCGATGATGAAGCCCAGCGGGGCGCCGAGCTGGGGGAAGGTGCCGTACCAGGCCCGCTTGCCGGCCGGGGCGTTCTCGGTGGCCACCAGGGCGGCCCCGGACCACTCACCACCCAGCGCGAACCCCTGCGTCAGCCGGAGCACCAGCAGCAGGAACGGGGCCAGCAGCCCGACCGAGGAGTACGTCGGCAGGCAGCCGATCAGGAACGTCGCGATGCCCATCACCAGCAGGCTGATCACCAGGGTGGTCTTGCGACCGCGCCGGTCGCCGAGGTGGCCGAAGAAGATGGCACCGATCGGCCGCGCCACCATGGCCGCCCCGAACACCGCGAACGAGGCCAGCAGCGCCGTGGTCGGGTCGCCGGTCTTGAAGAAGAGCTGGGGGAACACCAGCACCGCCGCGGTGGCGTAGACGTAGAAGTCGTAGAACTCGATGGTGGTGCCCACCATGCTCGCGGTGATGACCCGGCCGGGGGAGTTCAGGGGCGCAGGCGTCGTCGTCGTGGCCATGCGCAGACTCTTGCACCTCGGCGCTGGCAATGGTTCGAGGCGTGCCGCTAGGTTGCCACCATGGTCGTCGCCGCGTTCGTCGCGCCGTATCTGCTGGAAGCCACGGCTCGGTTCGTGCTGTCCGCGGCCCGGCTGCCGGACGTGCAGCTGGCCGTGATCACGACCTCGTCGTCGGACCAGCTGTCGCCCGAGCTGCGGGACGCGCTGGCCGGCCACTGGCAGGTGGCCGACGCCCTGGACCCGCAGCAGATCGCCGACGCCGTTCGCGGGCTGTCCGGCCAGATCGGTGGGGTGGACCGGTTGATCGGCGCGCTGGAGCAGCTGCAGGTGCCGCTGGCCCAGGCCCGGGAGGCGCTCGGGATCGAGGGCATGACCGCTGACGTGGCCACCAACGTGCGGGACAAGTCGCAGATGAAGACGGTGCTGACCGCTGCCGGGGTGCCGTGCGCGCGGCACCAGCTGGTCCACCACAGCGATCAGGCCCGCGCCTTCCGGGACCTGGTCGGCTACCCGATGGTGGCCAAGCCTCCGGACGGCGCCGGGGCCAAGGCCACCTTCCGTCTCGACTCCGGTGGCGACTTCGACTCGTGGCTGACCGCCGCCCAGCACGACCCTGGGGAGGTGTGGCTGCTGGAGGAGTTCCTGACCGGGCGGGAACACACCTTCGACTCCGTCACCCTGGGCGGGGAGACGATCTGGGCCTCGGTCTCGGACTACCGACCGCCGCCGCTGGAGGTGCTGCGGACGCCGTGGGTGCAGTGGACCGTGCTGCTGCCCCGCGACGTGTCCGGGCCCGCGTACGCCGCGATCCACTCCGTCGGCCCGGCCGCGTTGCAGGCCCTCGGGGTGCGGGACGCGTTCTCGCACATGGAGTGGTTCGAGCGGCCGGACGGCTCCGTGGCGGTCTCCGAGGTCGGCGCCCGACCGCCCGGGGCGCAGCTGGCGTCCATGATCGGCTTCAGCCACGACATCGACTTCTACGCCACCTGGGCCGAGCTGGTGATCAAGGGCACCTTCGCCCCGCCGGAGCGGCGCTACGCCTCCGGCACGGCCTACCTGCGCGGGATGGGGCACGGCCAGGTGCGGACGGTGCACGGCATCGACCGGCTGCAGGCCGAGATCGGCCACCTGGTGGTCGACTCCCGGCTGCCGGCGCCGGGCACGCCGGCCAACAGCTCGTACGAGGGCGAGGGGTTCATCACCGTGCGGCACCCGGACACCGCCGTCGTCGAGGACGCGCTGGCCCGGATCGTCGCCACCGCCCGGGTCGAGCTGATCGAGGGCCAGTGACCGAGGCGGCTGACTGATGCCCAACGTCGTGATGCTGTCGCCCGGCTTCCCGCTGGAGATGGCCTACTTCACCCGGGCGCTGGCCGAGGTCGGCGCCACCGTGATCGGCGTCGGCGATCAGCCGGTGGACGTGCTGCCGGCCGAAGCGCGGGCGGCGTTGGCGCACTACGAGCACGTCTCCCTGGCGGACGAGGAGGCCGTGCTCGCCGCACTGAAGGGACTGTCCCGGCATGCCCGGATCGACCAGGTGGAGTGCCTCTGGGAGCCCTACATGGTGCTTGCGGCGCGGATCCGGGAGGAGCTGGGACTGCCCGGGTTGACGGTGGCCCAGACCCTCCCGTTCCGGGACAAGGAGCTGATGAAGCAGGTCCTGGACGCGGCCGGCATCCGCACCCCGCGACACGCCAGCACCGCCACCAACGCCGGGATCTACGCCGCCGCTGAGCAGATCGGCTACCCGCTGATCATCAAGCCGATCGCCGGAGCCGGCTCCGCCGACACCTACCGGGTGGACTCGCTGGCCGAGCTGGAGACGGTGCTGCCGATGATCGGCCACGTCGAGACGGTCAGCGTGGAGGAGTTCATCGAGGCCGAGGAGTTCACCTACGACACGATCTGCGGGGCCGGCGAGATCCTCTACGACAACGTGTCCTGGTACCGCCCCCGTCCGCTGCAGGCCCGCTCCCACGAGTGGATCAGCCCGCAGACCGTCGCGCTGCGAGATCTCGATCGAGCGGAGCTGGCCGGCGGCATCGAGATGGGTCACCAGGTGATCACCGCACTCGGTTTCACCGCCGGGTTCACCCACATGGAGTGGTACCGCAAGGCCGACGGTGAGGTCGTCTTCGGCGAGATCGGTGCCCGTCCACCCGGGGCCCGCACGGTCGACGTGATGAACTACGCCTGCGACGCCGACCTGTTCCGGACCTGGGCCACAGCGGTGATCACCGGGAGCGCCGAGCCGATCGCGCGGCCGTACAACGCGGTGAGCATCTTCAAGCGGGCCAGGGGATCGGGGCACATCACCCACGTGGAGGGTCTGGACCGGCTGCTGGCCGAGCACGGCGACAGCGTCTGCGTGCTGGATCTGCTCCCGGTCGGCGCCCACCGGCGCGACTGGCGGGCCACCCTGATCTCCGACGGCATGATCATCCTGCGCGACCCGGACCTGGACCGGCTGGTGATGATCGCCGACCGGTTCGCCGGCGAGCTGCAGCTGTACGCCCGGTGACCGGCACCGGAGGGCGCGTCACGCTCGCCGACGTGGCGGAACGGGCCGGGGTGTCGCGGGCCCTGGTCTCGATCGTGATGCGGGAGGCCCCGGGGGCGAGTGACGCCACGCGCGTACGGGTGCTGGCGGCAGCCCAGGAGCTCGGCTACCGACCCGACGCCCGAGCGCGCTCGCTGGCCGGCCGGGCGTCCAACCTGATCGGCGTCATGTTCGGCGTGGGGGTGGGGGCGTTCCACTTCGACCTGCTGGAAG
The DNA here is from genome assembly GCA_963784345.1 of uncultured Actinomycetota bacterium. GTDB lineage: Bacteria > Actinomycetota > Actinomycetes > Propionibacteriales > Propionibacteriaceae > Microlunatus. The sequence continues at coordinate 353,586 of CAWARE010000008.1, read as the reverse complement.
GCCTCTACGCGGCGGCGGAGGAGCGCGGCTACAACCTGATCCTGAGCCCGGTGACCCGGGGTCGCGACGAGGCGAAGGCGGCGGAGTCCCTGCAGGACTTCCGCTTCGACGGGTCTGATCATGCTGGGACCGGCCACACCCGAACCGCTGCTGGCCGGTCGGCTGCCGGTGGTCGTGGTGGGTTGGCACGTCGACCACCCCCGGGTCGACGTGGTCCGCACCTCCGACGAGACGGGGATGGCGGCCGCGGTGGATCACCTGGTGGAACTCGGGCACCGCCGGATCACGCACCTCGACGGCGGGGAGACGCTGATCGGTGCGTCCCGCCGGGAGGCGTTTCTCGCCGCCATGCGCCGACACGACCTGGGCGAGTCGGCGCGGGTGGTCTCGGGCGGTCAGGCCCAGGTGGACGGGCAGCGGGCGGCCCGGCAGCTGGTGGAGCAGGGTGATCTGCCGACCGCCGTGATCGCCTACAACGACGACACCGCGACCGCGGTGATGGGCGTCCTCGCCCAGCAGGGCATCGCCGTTCCCGCTGACGTCTCGGTGATCGGTTGGGACGACAGCGAGGCGGCCGCGCTCTCGCTGGTCGGCCTGACCAGCGTCGTCCAGCAGCCGGCCGAGCTGGCCCGGCTGGCGGTGGAGCGGGTCGTGGACCGGATCAACCGGCGGCGGGTCGGGGAACGCGAGATCGTGCTCCAGTCGGGTCTCCGGGTCCGCGACAGCACGGCGACCACCATCGGCTCGAATGTCTTGACATTGTCGGTCGCAGCACCGTACCTTTCTGGCAGGAACTAGACCGGTCTAGTGATGTGAATCACAGACCAGAGGGAAGGTCATTGATGACTCTCGGTGTTGCTGTCATCGGCGCCGGCATGGCGGGTCGGGCGCACGCCGCCGCCTACCGGACCGCCCCGACGTTGTACGCCTCGACCCTGCCGCCGCTGCGCTACGTGTCGATCGCCGACGCGAACGCCGAGCTGGGTGACCTGGCCGCCAGACGATTCGGCTACGAACGCAGCGACACGTCCTGGCAGGCCCTGGCCGAGGACCCGAGTGTCGACGTGGTGAGCGTCGTGGTGGCCAACCGGCTGCACCGGGAGATGGTCGAGGGGCTGCTGGCGGCCGGCAAGCACGTGCTGTGCGAGAAGCCGCTCAGCGACACCCTGGACGACGCCCGCGCGATGGTCGACGCCGCCGACGCGGCCAGCACCGTGGCCCGGATCGGCTTCACCTACCGCCGGGCCCCCGGTGTCGCAGCCCTGCGTGACCTGATCCAGAACGGGACGCTCGGCACCATCCTGCACCTCGACGCGCGCTACTGGTGCGACTACGCCGCCGACCCCCAGGGTCCGATGGCCTGGCGTTACAAGGGCGCTCCCGGCACCGGTGCGCTGGCCGACATCGGCAGCCACACCGCGTACCTGGCGGAGTTCCTGGCCGGCGACATCACCGAGGTGAGTGGCGGCCGGTTCACCACCGCGATCACCCAGCGGCCGGTGGCTCTGGGGGCCGTGGTCGGCCACGGCAAGGCCGAGGTCGGTGACCGCTACGAGGCGGTGGAGAACGACGACTACGCCGCGTTCAGCGCCTCCTTCGCCGGCGGTGCCGCCGGAGTCGTCCAGGTGTCGCGGGTGGCCGCCGGTCACCCGAACGGGCTCGAGCTCGAGGTGTTCGGGGACAAGGGCGCGGCGACCTGGGCGCAGGAGCGGCCCGCCGAGTTCCAGCTGATGCTCAACGAGGGCAGCGCCACCGGCACCAACGGCTACCGGCGCGTGATCATCGGCCCCGATCACCCGTACGTGGCGGGAGGTCTCGCCATGGACGCCCCCGGGGTCGGTCTCGGCCAGAACGACGGCTTCGTCTACCAGGCCCGCGCCTTCCTGGAGGAGGTCGCCGGACTCGACGAGACGGCTTCCCTGCCACGCTGTGCCTCGTTCTCCGAGGGCGTCCACAACCTGGAGGTCCTCGCCGCCGTCGCCGAGTCCGCCGCCCACCGCGGCGCCGCCGTCACCGTCCCCGTCCAGCGCTCCACCCAGACTCGAGGAGATCACGGCATGAAGTTCGGCCTCTACAACGCGATCCTGCACGACCGCACCCTGCCCGAGGCGCTGAAGGTCATCGCCGCCGTCGGTCTGAGCGGCATCGAGCTCAACTCCGGTGGCTTCCTGCCCGCCGTGCACATCCCCACCTTCGACGACATCCTCACCTCCGACACCGCCCGGGACGACTTCCTGGGTCTGTTCGAGGGCACCGGCGTCGAGATCGCCGGGCTGAACTGCAACGGCAACCCGCTGCACCCGGATCGCGCGATCGGCGACAAGCACGCCGACGACATCCGCCGCAGCCTCCGGCTGGCGAACCGACTCGGCCAGACGCGGGTGGTGACCATGTCCGGGCTGCCCGGCGGTGAGCCCGGTGCCACCCGGCCCAACTGGATCGTGAACGCCTGGAACTCCGCGCGCCCTGGACGTGCTGGAGTACCAGTGGCAGGTCGCCGAGGACTTCTGGCGCGAGATCGACCGGGAGGCCGCCGACCTGGGCGTCAAGGTCGCCCTCGAGCTGCACCCGCAGAACCTGGTCTTCAACCCGGCCGGGATCCGTGAGCTGGTGGAGCGGACCGGCGCCACCCACGTCGGGGTGGAGCTGGACGCCTCGCACCTGTTCTGGCAGTGGATGGACCCGGTCGCCGTCGTCCAGGACCTCGGCCCGCTGACCTTCCACGCCGCCGCCAAGGACGTCAAGATCAACCCCGCCGCAGCCGTGTACGGGGTGCTGGACAACCGCTTCCGCCGACTCGGACCGGACGAGGCCCGGACGAACCTGGGTGGTGACGAGTGGGCCAACGAGTGGCCGAAGGACGCGGCCTGGGACTTCGTGGCCCTGGGTCGCGGCCACGACGCCGTCTACTGGTCGACCTGGCTGGCGGCGCTCTACGCCGTCGATCCGGACATGTGGGTCAACATCGAGCACGAGGACGTGTCGCTCGGTCGGATCGAGGGGATCGAGGTCGCGGCCGGTGTCCTGCTCGACGCGGCCCGGCGGGCCGGCATCCCGGCCTGACCCGGTCTGTTTCGGTCGGCGCCACCTGGGTACGAACCGTGTCCAGCGTGGCCCGGCCGAGGAGGAATCGTGGCAGTCGACCCCAGCACCATCGAAGGGTTCCGCTCCGGCGACGAGGCCGCCTTCGAGGCGATCTACCGGCAGCACTCCAGCCTGGTCTACTCCGTGGCCCGCCGAACGCTGGGCGACGCCGCCGAGGCCGAGGACGTGCTGCAGCAGGTGTTCGCGGCCGTCTGGCAGGGTCGTGAGCGGTTCCGACCCGAGCGGGCGGCCCTGTCCGCGTGGCTGATGGGGATCGCCCGGCACAAGATCGTGGACGCTCTCGAGCTGCGGACCCGTCGCCGCCGCGCCGACCTCGGACTCCAGCAGCAGCTGGCCACGGCGACCGAGCACCTGTCCACCGCCGAACCCGACGAGGTCGTCGACCGGCTCGGTATCGACCAGCAGCTGGGGCAGCTGCCGGAGGCTCCCCGCCGCGTCCTGGCGTTGGCGATCTTCGACGACCTGACCCACACCCAGATCGCCGAGCGGCTCGAGATGCCTCTGGGCACGGTCAAGAGCCACATCCGACGCAGCCTGCTCAAGCTGCAGCAGGCGGCCTAAGCCACCGAGACTCCAGGCTAAGACCGGGGCTCGAGGCGAAGGCCGGGGCTCGAGAGTCCTCAGTGCCCGCTGGACGACCAGCCTTCGCCGCACGGACCGCCCTCCGGCGAGGCCTGGATGGTGATCTCGCGACCGTCCGGGGTGATCAGCGGCTGGAAGAAGGTCGACACCTCGACGCTGGACTCCGGGATGTAGTGGAAGATCAGCGAGCGGCGGAACCGGTCGGTGGTGCTGTTGGGACGGGAGCCGTGGACCACGCTCCCGTGGAAGAAGAGCACGTCGCCGGCCTTCATCTCCGTCTGCACCACCTCGATGCCCTCGGGCACGTGCACGGTGATCGAGGTGAAGGACACCTCGGGGTCGGCCTCCTCCGGGCACATCACGTGGATCGTGTGCGATCCCGGGATCACGGCGAGACCGCCGTTGTCGGCGTCGCAGTCGTCCACCGCGATCCAGGCGGCGATGCAGGTCTCCGGGTGCGCCTGCAGGTAGAGGTTGTCCTGGTGCAGGGCCTGGCCGCGGGCGGTCGGCGGCTTGAAGTAGAACATCGACTGGGCGGCCAGAGCCGGTCCGATCAGCTCGGTGACCACTCCGAGGATCCGTTCGTCCAGCATCAGCTCCAGGGCGATCTCGCCCACCTCGGAGTCCGGGCGACGGTGCGGGTGCACGATCCGCGGGTAGCGGGACAGGATGTCGTCGGCGGGCAGCCCGTCGTCGAAGCCGAGGGAGTGATCGGTCTCGATCTGGGTGGTGTAGACGTCGCGGACGCGCGCCACCTCCGCCGGACTCAGCAGCTGACGCATCAGCACCACCCCGGTCTCGGCGTAGCGCTGGGCGATGTCGGTGCGTTCGGTGACGAGTTGACTCATGACAGTGATTCTTCGCCGGTGTCGCAGGCCCGACCATGGCGCAACCGGTCGACAACCTGGAAGATCCTGCTGTGGCTCGTGAACGACAACCGGCTCCGGCCGTCGACCAGGTGCTCGCCGGCGGCTTCACCGCCGACGACCGCTACGACGTCTGGCGACCGGCCGGGACGCAGGACTGGCTGCTGCTGAACACCGTCGACGGGGCCGGGCGGATCGGGGTGGCCGGACACCCGGACCTGGTCACCGCTCCCGGCGACGTGGTGGTCATCCGGCCCGGGGTGCCGCACGACTACGGCACCGGCCCGGCCGCCGGCGATCGTGCCCCGCTGTGGTCGCTGCAGTTCGCTCACGTCCACCCCCGCCCGGAGTGGCTGACCTGGCTGGACTGGCCGCAGCCGGTGCCGGGGCTGCTGCGGGTGCAGACGGCCGGCGACGCCCGTCGCCGGATCCGGGAGGCGTTGACCGCCGCCGACGCGTACGGTCGCAGCGACCTGCGCCAGGCCACCATGTTCGCGGTCAACGCGGTGGAGGCGGCCCTGCTCTGGTGCACCACCTCCGACCCGGGCGCCGGGGCGCTGGACCCACGGGTGCGGGACGCGATGGAGGGGATGGCCGCCTCGCTGGCCGAGCCGCTCACGGTGGCCGAGCTGGCCCGCCGCGCCGGTCTGTCACCGTCCCGGTTCGGGCACCTGTTCGCCGAGCAGGTCGGTGTCTCCCCGATGCGCTACCTCGAACGCCAGCGGATGCGGCTGGCCGAGCAGCTGCTCGACCTGACCCCGCGGACGGTCGCCGAGATCGCACGGACTGTCGGGTTCGACGACCCGCTCTACTTCTCGTCCCGCTTCCGGGCGTACGCGGGGATGCCGCCCACGGCCTACCGCCGTCGTCGCTCCTGACTCCGGGTCCTGAAGCGGCCGGCTCACCGGTGGGGGTCGACCAGGGTCTTGGGGCCCGGGCCGCCGCCGCCGATCCCGGCCAGCCGGTCCGGCACCTGGTCCAGGCCGACGGTCTCGCCGACCACCGGGGTCGGGTCCAGCCCGCCGGCGTACGCGCGCAGGGTGTCGGCCAGGGCGGGGGAGGCCGAGAGGATGCCGACAGCTGTGACGTCGGCGAGCACCAGGTCGCGGGTGTCCAGCAGGCTCGGGCTGCCGGCCAGCCCGATCAGGGCCAGCCGGCCCCCCGGGCGGACCAGGGTCAGGGCCGTGGCGGGAGCTGTCGGGTCGGAGGTCGCGTCCAGGACGGCGTCGAAGGACGCGGGGGCGGTGCCGGTCAGGACATCGGCTGTCACCGTGGCCGCAGCGCCGAGCCGACCGGCCAGGGCCAGGCGCTCGGGTCGCAGGCCCGCGACCGTGACGTCGGCACCGGCGTCCACGGCGAACACGGTGGCCAGCAGCCCGATGGTCCCGTCGCCCAGGATCAGCAGCCGGTGCCCGGGGGCGGCGGCCGTGGCCCGGACGGCGCGCAGGGCGTTGGCCCCCGGCTCCACCAGCGCGGCGGCGTCGGTGCTCACCGCATCCGGCACGTAGTGGGCGAACCGGGTGGGGATCAGCCCGTACGCGGCCAGCATCCCGGGCCAGCCGTCGGTCACCCCGACCTCACGCCGGTCGTCGCAGACGTGCTGCCGGCCGCCCCGGCAGGCGGGGCAGCTGCCGCAGCCCAGCATGGTGTCCCCGGTCACCCGGCGGTCCACCCAGAGTCCCTCCGAGGCGGACCCGGCCGCGACCACGGTGCCGGTCCACTCGTGCCCGAGCCGCACCGGGTGGTGGGTCCGGCCACGGGCGTAGTAGGCCATCTCGCCGGTGAACAGCTCGACGTCGGTGCCGCAGATCCCCGCCCGGTCGACCCGCACCAGCAGCTCGCCCGGACCCGGCGTGGGCACCGGCACGTCGTCGACGCGCGCGTCATGGGGTCCGTGGACGAGGAGGGCGCGCATGGTGGTCACCCCCGCATCATCGCGGGCCCGTCCCGCAGCGTCGGTGGTGGTGGGCAGACTTGAGCACCCACCCCAAGCACAGGAGCGCCCATGGAGACCGACGTCGACGAGTTCGCTCACACCTTCAACCGGTTCCTGATGGCCATGTCCCAGCGGGGCTACCGCAGCGGTGAGCTGACCGAGCTGGGAGAGCTGGTCGCCGACTTCCTCGGGGTGCCGCTGGACGACGTCGACCCGGTGCAGGAGGTGTTCCCGACCCACCAGATCGTCGACGTCGACCTGGCCCTGGAGACCCTCCGCACCGAGCACGAGGGGCGGCTGATCGGGGTCGGCGGTGGGGCGTTCAAGGCGCAGGTCGACGCGTTCTCCGAGCTGTTGGAGCGGGTGCACTGGGCTTTCAAACCGGGTCCGGTGTCCTACGTGCGGATGCCCACCGGACCCGACAGCGACCGCCGGGTGGTCGGCTTCGGGGTGGTGCTGGTGCACGTCGACGGCGAGCCGGTGGTCTGGCTGCAGCGCACACCGAGCCGGCAGCACGGTCGCGACCAGTACACGCTGGAGGTGCTGGCCGCCAAGCCAGCGGTGGCGGAGTCCGTGCTGACCCGCGTCCGGGCGCTGATGGCCAGGGACAGCCTGCTGCGGGGCCAGGTGGTCAGCTTCCAGCGCAACGACTTCGACTACCACGCCCCGGGCGGCAGTCTCACCTTCCTGCCCCGACCCGACGTCGCCGCCGACCAGGTCATCCTGGCCCCCGGGCAGCTGGACCGGATCGTCACCCACGTGATCGGGATCGGCGACCGGGCGGAGCGGCTGCTGGCCGCCGGGCAGCACCTCAAGCGGGGAGTGCTGCTGTACGGTCCGCCGGGCACCGGCAAGACGCACGTGATCCGGCACCTGATCAGCCGGACCCCCGGCACCACAGTGGTGCTGCTGTCGGGGCGCACCCTCGGGCTGCTGGCCGACGCCGCGCGACTGGCGCGGGCCGCGCAGCCCGCCATCGTGGTGATGGAGGACTGCGACCTGATCGCCGAGGAGCGCGGCGGCGACACCAACGCCGCTCTGTTCGAGACCCTCGAGGCGCTGGACGGTCTCGACGGGGACGCCGACGTGGCCTTCATCCTGACCACCAACCGCCCCGACCTGCTCGAACGGGCCCTGGCCGAGCGACCGGGACGGGTGGACCTGGCCGTGCAGATCGGCAAGCCCGACCTCGACGGTCGGCTCCGGCTGCTGCAGCTGTACGCATCGCGGCTGGCCCTGAGCCCGGCGGCCCTGCAGGCAGCGGCGGCGCAGACCGACGGGGTCACCGCGTCGTTCGCCAAGGAGCTGGTGCGCCGAGTCGTCCTCCGCGCCGCCCAGGACGACCGGCCGCCGACCGACGACGACCTCGCGGCCGAGGTGACGGCGATGCGCTCCGACGCCGAGCTGTTCACCCGGGTGGCCCTGGGCAGCGGCCCGGACGGTGCCCCCTCCGTCGACGGCCCGGACACCGGCGGCGAGGGCCCGGACACCGACAGCGAGGGCGACGACGTCTACGGCGGGACGGTGCGCACCTACCCGGACGAGTGACCCCCGGCTGTCGGACGCGATCCCTACAGTGTGCGGATGCCGATCAGCGAGTCCCCGCATCCCGCCGACAGCCACGCCGCCATCCGGGTCCGCGGAGCCCGGGAGAACAACCTGCGCTCGGTGGACGTCGACATCCCCAAGCGCCGGCTGACGGTGTTCACCGGGGTGTCGGGCTCGGGCAAGAGCTCGCTGGTCTTCGGCACCATCGCCGCCGAGTCGCAGCGGCTGATCAACGAGACCTACAGCTCGTTCGTCCAGGGCTTCATGCCCAGCCTGGCCCGGCCGGACGTCGACGTCCTGGAGGGCGTCAGTGCGGCGATCATCGTCGACCAGGAGCGGATGGGAGCCAACTCCCGCTCCACCGTGGGCACCGCCACCGACGCGCACGCGCTGCTGCGGATCGTGTTCAGCCGGTTGGGCGAGCCGTCCGCCGGCCCCGCCTTCCACTACAGCTTCAACACAGCGGCCGGGGCCTGCCCGACCTGTGAGGGCCGCGGCTCGGTCACCGACATCGACCTGGCCGAGCTGGTCGACGTCGACAAGTCCCTGAACGGTGGCGCCATCACCGTTCCCGGCTACACCCCGGACGGCTGGCTGGTCCGGGTGTTCAGCGAGTCCGGTCTGCTGGACGGCGACAAGCCGATCCGCGACTACACCGAGCAGGAGCGGCAGAGCTTCCTCTACTCGGAGCCGGTCAAGGTCAAGATCGCCACCATCAACATGACGTACGAGGGGCTGGTGCCGCGGGTCCGGAAGTCCTTCCTGGCCAAGGACAAGGAGAGCCTGCAGCCGCACCTGCGGGCCTTCGTGGACCGCGCCGTGACCTTCACCGCCTGCCCCGACTGCGGCGGCGCCCGCCTCAACCCGGCGGCGCTGGCGTCGCAGATCGCCGGGCTCAACATCGCCGACGCGGCCCGGCTGCAGATCAGCGACCTGGCCGCCTGGGTGCGCGAGACGCTCGACCAGCCGTCGGTGGCGCCGCTGGTGCAGACCCTGCAGCAGACGCTGGACTCCTTCGTGGAGATCGGTCTGGGCTACCTGAGTCTGGACCGGCCGTCGGGCACCCTGTCCGGCGGCGAGGCGCAGCGGACCAAGATGATCCGCCACCTCGGCTCCAGCCTGACCGACGTCAGCTACGTGTTCGACGAGCCGACGATCGGCCTGCACCCGCACGACATCGAGCGGATGAACGGGCTGCTGCTGCGGCTGCGCGACAAGGGCAACACGGTGCTGGTGGTGGAGCACAAGCCCGAGGCGATCGCCATCGCCGACCACGTGGTCGACCTCGGTCCCCGGGCGGGGGTGCACGGCGGCGAGATCTGCTACACCGGCACCGTCGAGGGTCTGCGGGCCAGCGGGACGCTGACCGGGCGTCACCTCGACGACCGGGCCCGGCTGAAGACCGCTGTGCGGACGCCCACCGGCAGCCTGGCCATCCGCGGGGCGCACCGGCACAACCTGCGCGACGTGGACGTCGACCTCCCGCTCGGGGTGCTCACCGTGGTCACCGGCGTGGCCGGCTCGGGCAAGAGCTCGCTGATCCACTCCTCGATGCCGAGGGACGCCGGGGTGATCTCGGTCGACCAGTCCGCCATCCGGGGGTCTCGGCGCAGCAACCCGGCCACCTACACCGGTCTGCTGGACGGTGTGCGCTCCGCCTTCGCCAAGGCGAACAAGGTGAAACCGGGTCTGTTCAGCGCCAACTCCGAGGGTGCCTGCCCGCACTGCAACGGTCTCGGGGTGGTCTACACCGACCTGGCCATGATGGCCGGCGTGGCCACCACCTGCGAGGAGTGCGAGGGCCGCCGGTTCACCGACGCGGTGCTGCAGTACACGCTGGACGGTCGGACCATCGCCGACGTGTTCGCGATGTCGGTCGACGACGCGCACGCCTTCTTCACCAAGGGCCCCGCCCACGCGATCCTGACCCGGATGAAGGAGGTCGGCCTCGGCTACCTCGGCATCGGCCAGCCGTTGACCACCCTGTCCGGCGGGGAGCGGCAGCGCCTGAAGCTGGCCATCCACATGGGCGACAAGGGTGGGATCTACGTGCTCGACGAGCCGACCACGGGTCTGCACCTGGCCGACGTGCAGCAGCTGCTCGGTCTGCTCGACGGACTGGTGGACGCGGGCAAGACGGTGATCGTGATCGAGCACCACCAGGCGGTGATGGCGCACGCGGACTGGATCATCGACCTCGGGCCGGGCGCCGGTCATGACGGCGGCCGGATCGTCTTCGAAGGCACCCCGGCCGCACTGGTGGCCGACGGCTCCACCCTGACCGGTCAGCACCTGGCGGCGTACGTGGGGTAGTCCCGCCGGACCACCACCTCAGCGCTCGGCGCGCTCGATCAGGTGGTCCAGGGGCAGCCAGAACAGGAACTGGCGGCCGTGCTCGGTCACCGTCACGTAGCGGTTCCGGCGGAAGTCCAGGTAGAGCGACTCGACGTTCTCACTGGGCATCTCGAACCGCGCGATCGACCGGTTCTTCTTCAGCACCACCACGTTGTCGCCGTGCCGTCGGCCGTCCAGCATCAGCGAGGACGAGTTGACGAACCGGTAGCGACCAGAGGTCCCGATGCCCTGGAAGTTGGTGCCCTCGACCACCCGGGAACTGGTGCTGACGACGGCGGCGGGGCCGGGACCGTAGGCCCTGGTCAGCCGCAGCGGCGACGCGGCGGTGCGGCTGCCGCTCCGGACCCGACCGTCGGCCCCCAAGGCGAAGGCCTGCGACCAGGCGGTGCCGGTCTCGCTGTAGTTGATCGCGGTCAGCGTGGCCGGACTGGTCGAGCGGTCCAGCCCGATGCTGGACAGGCCTCCGGTGCCGGAGACCTTCCAGCGGGCGACGGCGGGCAGCACGAACCGTCCGTCGATCGCCATCAGGTCGTCGACGTTGTACATCCACAGGCTGCCCCGGCTGGAGGTGTAGAGGTACTGGCCGACCCAGACCACCCCGCTGCCGTGGGAGTCCAGGGCGGTGAACGCGCCGGTCCCGGTGGGTCGGACCAGCTCGACCTGCCGGAAGACCCGCCGGTCGAGGTCGACCACCGTGAGCCGGGTGGTGTCGGTCTCTCCGGGTCGGTGCGGGAACCGCAGCCCGGCCTCGGCGACCGAGGAGTACGAGGTCACCACCACGATGTTGCGATCCGCGGCGGACCTGCCCCCGATCCGGTAGCCCTGGGTGGCCCCTGTCCCGGCGATGCCCTGGGGCTTGAACCCGTTGCCGGTCAGCTGGTCCAGACACAGGTAGCCGGCGCCGGACCAGCTCAGCGCGGGGTCGCGACGGGCGTCCCGCCAGTCCGCCCGGCAGCCGGCGCTGTTGCCGGCGAGTCGTGGAGCCGCGGCCAGCAGCGTGTCCCAGCCGACGTAGCGGCCGGCGTAGCGGGCCCGGTAGCTGTCGTCGACGTGCACGGTGCCGGCTGGTGGTCCGCCCCCGGGACCGGTCGTGCGGGGACCGGTCATGGGTGGTGGAGTCGCGGACGGGGTGGTCCGGGGTGTCGGGGGCGGGGTGGCCGGCAGCGAGATCTGCGGCGCGCCGGCGCCGTCGACCGACTGGGCCCGGACCACGACCACCAACCCGACGACCAGGGTCGCCGTCACGACAGCGGTCACCGCGACCGCGACGAGCCAGCGCTTGGTCACGCGTTCCACCCCTCGTGGCGGTCGGGACACCGACGGCGGTCGGGAAGCCAGTATGACCGGCCCGCGCAGCCGCGGGCCGGTCATCCGGCGGGGTGGGAGCGTCGGATCAGGCGGTGACGGTGAGGGTGGTGCCGAGCTCCACCGTCGAGTCGGGACCGACCCCCAGGTCGAACGTGGTCGCGTCCTGCACCCAGTCCCGGGTGACGGCGCTCCAGTAGCTCAGCTCGGCCGGGCCGAGGTCGAGCTCGACCGTGACCGACCCCCCGGCGGGCACGGAGACCCGCTCGAAGCCCTTGAGCTCGCGGACCGGACGCGACGACGTGCCGTACAGCTGGTGCAGGTAGAGCTGGACGACCTCGTCGGCCGGTCGGTCGGCCGCGTTGGTGACGGTGACCGAGACGGTCACGCTGTCGCCGACCGCGATGGTGTCGGCGCTGAGGGTCGGGGCGCTGTAGGTGACGTCGCCGTAGCTGAGGCCGTGACCGAACGGGAACAGCGGTGTGCTCTCCTCGTCCCAGTAGCGCTGGCCCTGCTTCTCCGGCTGGTGGCTGCGGGTGTGGTTGTAGATGATCGGCACCTGACCGACGGTGCGCGGCCAGGAGAAGGGCAGCCGGCCGGCGGGGGAGTCGTCGCCGAACACCAGCGCGGCCACGGCGTGCCCGCCCTGGCTGCCCGGGTACCAGACGTCCAGGATCGCCGGCACGTTCTCGGCCGGCCAGCGCAGGTCGAGCGGCCGGCCGTTCATCACCAGCAGCACCACCGGCGTCCCCGTGGCCACCACCGCCTGGAGCAGCTCCAGCTGGCGGCCCGGCAGCTCCAGCGACGACCGCGACGCGGCCTCCCCGATCATGTTCTGCCACTCGCCGAGCACCACCACCGCCACGTCGCTGCTCGGCGGCCAGCTCGGCGGCGGCGGCGATCTCGGCGTCGTCGTCGAAGTCGGCCGGGTCGTCGGGGGTGTTGCCGCCCCACATGTCGAACATGGAGGGGAAGGTCCGGAACGACGGCCGGACGCCGGCGGCGTGGCGCACCTCGACGTCGTCGCCGGCCCGCGCCCGGAGGCCCTCCAGGATGGTGACGGTCTCGGTCAGGTCGTGGTTGAAGATCCAGGGGCCGAGGGTGTCGCGACGGGAGTCGGCCAGCGGGCCGATCACCGCGATCGACGACAGGTCGTCGGCCGCCAGCGGCAGCACACCACCCTCGTTGCGCAGCAGCACGGCCGACCGCTGGGCGGCGGTCCTGGCCACCTCGCGGTGGGTCGGGTCGGCGAGCACCTCGGCGGCACGGGCCTCGTCGACGTACGGCTCCTCGAACAAGCCGAGCCGGATCTTCGTCTCGAGCACCCGGCGGACCGCCGTGTCGAGGGTGTCTGGGAGACCCGCCCGTCCTCGACGGCGGCCACCAGGTGGTCGAAGGCGGGGTCGAAGAAGGTCATCTCCATGTCGTTGCCGGCGTTGAGGGCGCGCGCCGCCGCGTCGGGGAGGTCGGCGGCGAAGTGGTGGGTGACCAGGTCGTGCACGGCCTGGGCGTCGGAGACCACGAAACCGTCGAAGCCGAGAGCGTCGCGGAGCACCTCGGTCAGCAGCCAGCGGTTGCCGGCCGCGGGGACCCCGTTGAGGTCCATGTAGCCGCTCATGACGTTGCCGGCCCCGGCTTCGATGGCGGCGCGGAAGGGCGGGAAGTAGGTGTTCCACAGGTCGGCGTCGGAGATGTCGGACTGGTCGTAGTCGCGACCACCGAGCGAGGCGCCGTAGCCCGCGAAGTGCTTGGGACCGGCGATGACCCGCTCGGGCGTGCCGAGCCGAGCACCCTGGAAACCGCGGACCTGGGCCGCGGCGACCACCCCGCCCAGGTACGGGTCCTCGCCCGCCCCCTCGATGATGCGACCCCAGCGCGGGTCGCGCGCGATGTCGACCATCGGTGCGAAGGCCCAGTGGATGCCGACCGCGCGCGCCTCCCGGGCGGCCACCGCCTGACCCTGCTCGATCACCGTCGGATCCCAGGACGCGGCCAGGGCGATCGGCACCGGCAGGATGGTGCGGAAGCCGTGGATCACGTCGAACCCGACCAGGGCCGGGATGCCCAGCCGGTTGCCCTCGATGGTCGCCCGCTGGAGCCGGTTGATGTCGGCGGCGTCCATCAGGAACAGCAACGAACCGACCCCGCTGCGCGCCATCGCCGCCTCGACCATGTCGGGCTGGCTGGGCGCACCGTCGCCGGAGGCGTCGCGCATGAAGTCCATGTAGAAGTACTGGGTCAGCTGGCCCGCCTTCTCCTCAGGAGTCATCTCGGCCAGCAGGGCTTCCACCCGGGCGCGGACGTCCTCGTCGCTGGTCATGTTGATCTGGTGGGTCACGCGTGCTCCTTGGTCGGTGAGGGGTCCTGCTCGGTCGGGTCGGTGCTGTCGGTCGGGTCAGTGCTGTCGGTCGGGTAGAGCGGGAAGGTGACGGCGCTGGCGAGCCGCTGCCGGAGCACCTCGACCATGTCGATCTCGCTCCGGGGCGAGCACCCACTGCACCTGCAGGCCGTCCATCAAGGCGATGATCTCCACCGCCAGGGCACGGGGGTCGGCGCCGGTCGCCAGCTCGCCCGTGGCGGCGGCGTCAGCGAGCGCCTCCTCGAGCTCGATCCGGAGCCGGGCGTAGCGGGCGGCGAAGTAGTCGTGGGCGGGGTGGGTCGGGTCCCCGGCCTCGGCCGAGAGCACGGAGAACAGGTTGACGATGCGGGGTTGGGTCGCGTTGTGCCCGACCACCGCGAGCAGCCGACCCAGCTGGGCACGGGTCGACGTGCTCGGGTCCGAAACGGCGTCGCGACGGGTCAGCACCGCCTCGAGCAGGCTCTCCTTGGTCGGGAAGTGGTGCAGCAGGCCGGTCCGGGAGATGCCGCAGGCGGCCGCGATCTGCAGCATGGTCGCGGCCCGGAAACCCTGGGTGCCGAAGATCTCCGAGGCGACCGTGACGATGAGCTCCCGGCGCGCGTCGCCCTTGGCGTAGCCGCCACGGGCGGTGCTCACGGGCGCGGCGGACCCCCTCGGTGGTGCGGGATCGATCATCACGTCCTCTCACCGCTGGACCACCGAAGAGGACCACCGAATACCGACAGTGCTGTCGGATTTGACAGTAGCGCAGCCGTCATCAGATAGCCAGGACACCACCCTTGACCCCTCTTGTGACGCAGGTTACTGTGAAGTAACGACGCGTTGGGAGCGCTCCCACAGTTCGCTGGAGCGTGAGGTCCCGAGGCTCGAAGGTTGACAACCCGCGGCGGTCATCGCGCGGCACATCGAGCGGCCAGAACGCCGCCACCTCCATCTCTGTGCAGCCGTCGGCTCGGCCGTCTGGCTCCGGATCGCACCGTAGCCCTGCGGGGGGACGGCCGCGTGTGATCACCCAGTGTCTCCGTCACCGGAGACGTCTCGTCCCAGGCGCGACGACGCGTGCTGCCCGGGGGTGGTTGCTGCATCTCCCCATCGACGGAAGGCGTCACTGCCATGGTGCATCCCCGCACGTCCTCGAACGCTCACCAGCACCCCCGGACAGACCGGTTCCCTCGGGTCGCTGGTCGTCTCGGCACCGCTCTGCTGGCGGTGCTGGCCGCTCTGGTGCTGATCGCCACGACGGTTCTGTCCACCGCGACCCCGGCCCGCGCTGCGGTCGGCGAGAAGCTGCCGATCACGATCACCAACGACACCGGTCGTTCCGGGCTCTACCTCTACGTGCTCGGGGTCGACCTGACCACCGACAAGCTCGGCTGGGTGAACGCCGACGGGGTGTTCACCCCGTGGTCGCTACCCGGCGGACCGGTGCCGGTCGACGCCCCCGACGCGTCCATCCCCGGTCCGGCGAACGGCGCCTCGATGACCGTGGACGTGCCGCGCAACATCTCCGGGCGGGTCTACTTCTCCTTCGCCTCGAAGCTGGACTTCGGGCTGGTCGACGCCGGACTCGTCCAGCCGGCCCCCTGGAACCCCAGTGACGACAACGCCGACATCCTGTTCGACTGGTCGGAGTTCACCTTCAACGACGACGGGCTGTGGCTCAACTCCACCCAGGTCGACCAGTTCGCCGTGCCGCACACCGTGAGCGTCACCGGCGACGACGGCAGCACCGCCACCACCGGTGCGCTCGTGGACGGCGGGCGGCAGAAGATCATCGACACGGTGGAGCAGACCACGGGCTTCGAGAAGACAGTCGTCCGTGGTGACGACGGTCAGGTGCTGCGCGTGCTGTCCCCGGGGAAGGCCACCGGGGTGGACGCGATGAGCACCACCTACCTGGACGACTACATCGACGAGGCGTGGGCGGCGTACGCGGACGAGAAGCTGACAGTGGTGCCCTTCGCGCACGAGCCGGAGACGAAGTTCTTCGGCTCCACCAGCGGCGACGAGCTCGTCTTCACCGACACCGCTGGTGAGCAGGTGGCCCGCTTCGCCAAGCCGACCACCGCGAACGTGTGGGACTGCGACGGCGCGCTGGCGGCCCCGAACGACCACGTGGTCGGACCGATCTCCCGGACCCTGTGCGCCGCTCTGCACCGCGGCACGCTGGGGGAGTCCACCCAGGAGCCGGTGACCGACGCCAGCCGGTTCTACCAGCGGGAC
Source organism: uncultured Actinomycetota bacterium (assembly GCA_963784345.1). Taxonomy (GTDB): domain Bacteria; phylum Actinomycetota; class Actinomycetes; order Propionibacteriales; family Propionibacteriaceae; genus Microlunatus. Next base: position 337,307 of record CAWARE010000008.1, on the reverse strand, counting down.
CTGACCAACCACTACTCCGCGATCGTGCACGCGAACATGGTGGACGGCAAGGCGTACGGCTTCGCGTTCGACGACGTGACCGGTCAGGAGTCGCTGGTCCACAGCGGCGGCCCGGTCAAGGCGTCGATCACCCTCGGTTCGCTGAGCTGAGCCTGCTGAGGGAACGGCCCGCGTCGCCGGTGTGAGGAGACTCACCCACTGGTGGCGGGAACGGTCCAGGGTCTGCGGGAGTTGAGCGTTTGATGCCCTCTCTCACCCTGAACCGTCCCGCCACTTCTCACGTCTGCTGTGACTCCTGATATGACCACGCCTGCTCGACCCTCCCGTCCCGGAGCCTTCCGCCGCCTCCGGGCGGGCGGTCTGTTCCTCGCCGTCAGCGCCTTGTGCGGCCTGCTGATCGCCGTCGTCGCGCTGCCTGCTGTGGGTGCTGCGGTGTTCACCGGCAAGGCCGCCGAGGGGACGCTCGGCGATCTGCCGGCCGCCTTCGACCAGCCGGCCCAGAGCCAGCGGTCGCAGGTGCTGGACGTGAACGGCGACGTGCTCGCCTACTTCTACGACGAGAACCGCGTCTACGTGCCGCTGAGCGACATCGCCCCGGTGATGAAGGAGGCGATCATCTCCATCGAGGACCATCGCTTCTACGAGCACGGTCCGCTGGACGTGGTCGGCACGATGCGGGCCCTGGTGACCAACGTGGTGGCGGGCGGGGTGACCCAGGGCGGGTCCACCCTGACGCAGCAGTACGTGAAGATGGTGCAGATCGAGGAGGCCAAGAAGGCCGGCGACGAGGCGGGGGTCCGGGCGGCGCAGGACGACAGCTACGGGCGCAAGATCCGTGAGCTGCGCTACGCCATCTCGGTGGAGAAGACGCTGAGCAAGGACGAGATCCTCGAGCGCTACCTGAACATCGCCTACTTCGGCGACGGCGCGTACGGGGTCGAGGTCGCGGCCGAGCACTACTTCGGCACCACCGCGGCGAAGCTCACCCTGCCGCAGGCGGCCATGCTGGCCGGCCTGGTGCAGAACCCGACAGCCAACAACCCGGTGCAGAACCCGACGGCCTCACTGACCCGGCGCAACGTGGTGATCAACCGGATGGCCTCGCTGGACGTGATCACCGACGCCGCGGCGGCCAAGGCGGTCAAGACGAAGTTCAGCAAGAAGAAGGTGACCACCACGATCAACGGTTGCCAGGGGACGGAGTACCCGTTCCTGTGCGACTACGTCTACCGTTCGCTGGAGCAGACCCCGAGCCTCGGTGACACCGTCGAGACCCGGCAGCAGACGATCAAGCGCGGTGGCCTGGTGATCAAGACCAAGATCGACCCCGAGACCCAGGACCAGACGCAGAAGGCGGTCAGCAAGGTCGTGGGTCCGACCGACCCGGTGATCTCGGCGATGGACATGATCGAGCCCGGCACCGGACTGATCGTGGCCATGGCCCAGAGCCGTCCCGTGATGGGGGACAGCACGAAGAAGGGCGAGACCTACTGGAACTACTCGGTGGGTCCCGACATGGGTGGCGCGCAGGGCTTCCAGGCCGGCTCGACCTTCAAGGCCTTCACCGCGGCCGCGGCCCTGGAGAAGGGCATCCCGCTGTCCCAGCGCTACGACGCCCAGCGGACCATGGACTTCTCCGGCCGCACCTTCGAGACCTGCGACGGACCGAGCCAGGTGGCCGGCAGCTGGCGGGTCAGCAACTCCACCGGCGTCAACGGCACGATGGACATGTACCGGGCGGCGGAGTACTCGGTGAACACCTACTTCGTCCAGCTCGCCCTCGACGTGGGCATGTGCGACGTCACCAAGATGGCCGAGAAGCTCGGGATCGAGTCCAGCACCAAGGACGCGCCGGTCAGCTCCTACGACGACAAGCCGTCGTTCACCCTGGGCACGCTCGAGGTGAGCCCGCTGTCGGTGGCCGAGGCCTACGCGACGTTCGCCTCCGGGGGCATCCACTGCGACCCGATCATCCTGGAGTCGGTGACCGACAGCTCGGGCCAGGCCCGGGAGGTGCCGAGCGGCAACTGCGAGCGGGTGATCAGCGAGGACGTGGCCAACGCGATGAACTCGCTGCTCTCCTCGGTGATGACCAACGGCACGGGTCGCCGGGTGCTGACCGGCGACGGTCGGCCGCAGGCCGGCAAGACGGGCACCATCGACAGCAACGCCGCCGTCTGGTTCGCCGGCTACACCCCGCAGATCTCCGGCGCCGCCATGATCAGCATCGACAACACCCGGACCCCCTTCGTCAAGGGCAAGGGCAGCTACCGGTCCACCGGCCTCAAGGGCTACACCGTGCCGTCGACCGGGCTGCTGCTGGAGGGCTCCGGCAGCGGTGACGCCGGCCAGGACATCTGGAAGCCGGCCATGCAGGCCTACCTGAAGGGCAAGGCGATGCAGAGCTTCAACGCCCCGCCGGCCGACCTGGTCAGCAACCGCGGGTACAACGACTTCCGCAACGGGCTCCCGGGCCGCGGTGGCGGTCCGGGGGAGCAGGGACCGCAGGGTCCTCGCTGATCGCCTGAGCACGACGAACAGCCCGAGCACGACGAAGCCGGCCGGACCCGATCGGGTCCGGCCGGCTTCTCTCGTTCTTCGGGTGCTACCGGGGGATCAGAGCTTGGCCAGCCCGGTGCGTCCCACCGACCACGGCACCTTCTTCATCCGCTTGGTGGCCTTGCCGCGGATGTAGGCGAAGTTCTTCTCGTACGCCGCCGTGACCTTCGGGTCGACGATCCGCAGCACCAGGTCGGTGTTGGTCAGGGTGCCCGGGCCGGTGAAGTTCTGGGAGCCGGTCCAGGTGATCTTGACGTCCTTGCCGGACATCCGGCCGTTGATCGTCATCATCTTGTGGTGCACGTAGAGGCGGGCGAACCCGTCCCCGTCACCGTCGTACCAGGCGTCGTAGACCGCCATCTGGCCCCGCTTGGTCTTGGTCAGCAGGGTCTTCAGCACCGGCTTGGTGATCCGACCCCGGTTCACCATCACCTGCACGTTGCACCCTTGCGCCTGCAGCTGGACGAGTCGCTTGGCCACGTCGATCCGCGGGCTGGACCAGCCCCAGTTGGCCACCCGGATGAGGGTGCGACCGTCGGCGGTGCCGTAGCCCTTCGCCGTCTTGCAGGTGACCTGGTTGAGGGCGTTCACCCAGACGATGTCGTTCGGCTTCTTCGGCGTCTGCGGGTAGAGGAAGATCTTGTACTTCCCGCTGGTGGTGGTGCGGTGGTACTTCCGGTTGGACTTGTCCTTGATCATGTCCAGGAAGTAGCGGTTCAGCGAGTCGTAGATCACCTTGTCGGCGACGATCACGTGGTTGTTGTTCCAGCTCAGCGAGGTGTTGCCGGTGTACGGGTTGGCGGAGCTGATCATGGACACGTACTTGCGCTGACCGGCCACCGAGAACAGGTAGTACTTGGCGTGGATGACCGAGGCGGCCTTGGACATGCAGCTGTGGGCGCAGGTGGCCACGAACGAGCGCGACTTCTTGTTCTTGCCGAGCGCCCGCTTCACCTTGCGGATGTGCTTGTTGCTCTCCTCGCCGTCGATCACGATCTGCACGCTGACGCCGCGCTTGTCGGCCGCGATCAGGGCGTCGGCGACGCTCTTGATGTCGAACAGGTACATGGCCATCCGGATCTGCCCACCGGCCGGCACGGATTTGATGGCCTTGGTGAAGTCGGTGATGATCCGGTAGCGGCTGGCCTTCTTGCCCTTCGGGTTGTTGAAGGTCATGTAGTCACTCGGTGCCCAGGTGGCGTTCGGACCCGCGGCCTTCTTCAGCGACGCGGCCGACTTCGTCGCCTTGCTGGCCGCCGCCTTGGCCGACTTGGCGGCCGCCGACGTACGGACGGCTGCGGTCCGGGCGGTGGCCGACGAACGAGCAGCTGCCTGGTAGCGACTGGTCGCGGTGGTGGCCGCCGACGTGGCCGGCCGGCCGGCTGCCACCGCAGCGGCGTACGCGGTCCCGGTGGCCGCCGCGCGAGCGGCGGCAGCCTGGGCGGCCGCGGTGGTGGCGGTGGCCCGGGCGGTGGCGGCCGCGGCCCGGGCAGCAGCGGCGGCGCGGACCTTCTTGGACTTCTTCTTGGCCTTCTTGACCGCCTTGTTCGCCGCCTTGAGCTCCTTGTTCGCCGCCTTGGCAGCGGCCGCCGCGGCGGCGGACTGGGTCCGCGCCTGCGTCGCCACCGCTCCGGTCGCGGCGATCTTCTTCCGGTAGGGCGCCGCCTTCTTGTTCGCCGCCGTCGCCTTGGTCTTGGCCTTGCTGGTCGCCTTCGCGGTGGACTTGTACCGGCTGCTCGCCGCCTTGGCGGACTTGCTGGCCGAGGCGGACCGGCTGTTGGCCGTCTTCGCGGCTTTGGCCGCCAGATCGGCCCGCTGCTTGGCGTAGCCGATGTAGGTCAGCCGGGCCGCGGTGGCCGTGTTCGCCTTGGCCACGGCGTTCGTCTGGGCCGCTGCGGCAGCGCGGGCGGCAGCGGCGCTGGCTTTGGCGGCAGCGGCGCTGGCCTTGCCCGCCGCAGTGGCGGCCTTGGCGGCGGTCTTGGCTGCCGCCTTGGCGGCTGACTTCTGCTTCTTGGGGGCCTTGCTCTTGGCGATGGCCGCCGACCTGGCCTTGGCCGCCGCGGCGGCCTTGGCCGCAGCGACGGCGCGCGCCTTGACCACGGCGGCGTTGCGCGCCGCGGCGGCGGCCCGGGCCTTGGCCGGTGCCACGGCACCGCTGGGCGGCGGTGGCCGCTCGGGCGGCGGCGGCGGCCTTGGGGCCGGACTCCAGGATGGCCCGGGTACGGGCGGCGGCGGCGGCCTTGGCCTTCGCCGCGGCGGCTGCCTTGGCCTTCGCCGCTGCGGCGGCCTTGCGCTGAGCCGCAGCGCGCGCGGCCTTCTCGCGGGCCGCCTTGGTCTTCGCCGCGGCCGCCTGGGCCTTGGCGGTGTCGCTCTTGGCGGGGGGATCGGGGGCCGCCCAGGCCGGACCGGCCGCCGCCACGCCGGCGGTGAGGGCGAGGGTGACACTGACTAACAGGCCGAGCAGCCGTTTCGGCATCGTCTATTCCGCTCCAGTCGAGTTGATCCTTGGGGCGAAACAGGCGTCACACTGATAACACGAGCCCCATCAGTTGCATAGCCTGCCAGAGCAGTTCCCGAGATCGGGGTCACGAAACACCGGCGAGCCGCACCGTTTCGTCCTGGGCTGGACCGCGCCTCCCTGGTCGCCGTCCACGCGGTTGTGACGCACCAGACGTTCGACCTCGGAATCAGGCCCGCGGTGTCGCCGGGTTGTCGCCCACCGTGACCACACTCTTCGAGCCGCTGACCCTGCGTGACCTGACGGTGCGCAACCGGATCTGGCTGGCGCCGATGTGCCAGTACGCCGTCGACCGCGCAGGACGGGGTGCCGACCGACTGGCACCTGGTCCACCTCGGTGCCCGGGCCCAGGGCGGCTTCGGTCTGATCCTGACCGAGGCCACCGCCGTCACCCCCGAGGGGCGGATCAGCCCGCAGGACACGGGTCTGTGGGACGACCGGCAGCGTGACGCCTGGGCGCGGATCGTGGACTTCGTCCACAGCCAGGGCGCCGCCATCGGTGTCCAGCTGGCCCACGCCGGACGGAAGGCGTCCACCTACCGCGGGTTCGACGGCGAGCCGCGGGGGAGCGTCCCGCTGGCCGCTGGTGGCTGGTCCACGGTGGCGCCGTCGGCGGAGGCCTTTCCCGGTTACGCCGAGCCGGACGCGCTGACCGAGGACGAGATCGCCGGGTTGGTGGCCGCCTTCGCCGCCGCCGCCCGGCGCGCCGACACCGCGGGCTTCGACGTGGTCGAGATCCACGCCGCCCACGGCTACCTCCTGCACGAGTTCCTCAGCCCGCTGTCCAACCACCGCAGCGACGGCTACGGCGGCGACTTCGCCGGTCGGACCCGGCTGCTGCTGGAGGTGGTGGACGCGGTCCGCGCCAGCTGGCCGACGGGCAAGCCGCTGTTCGTCCGGATCTCCGCGACCGACTGGGTGGAGGGTGGCTGGGACGGCGACCAGTCGGTCCGGCTGTCCGCGGCGCTGGCCGGGCGCGGCGTCGACCTGGTCGACACCTCCACCGGCGGCAACGTGCTGGCCGACATCCCGGTGGCCCCCGGCTACCAGGTGCCGTTCGCCCGACGGATCCGGACCGAGGCCCAGATCCCGTCCGGGGCGGTCGGGCTGATCCTGGAGCCGCAACAGGCCGAGAAGATCCTGGCCGGCGGGGACGCCGATGTGGTGCTGCTGGCCCGGGCCGCGCTGCGCGAGCCGTCCTGGCCGCAGCGGGCCGCTGCCGAGCTCGGGCTGTCCTGGCGGGAGGCGCCCTACCCGCCCGCGTACACCCGCGGTCGCTGGGACGACGTGCCGGCCGTCTGACCGGGGCGTTCGGGCGGGCTCGGTCCGACCGCAGCCCCCTGGTGACCGTCCGGGTCGCCCTGCTAGCGTGCGCTGAAACGATTCACCGCCACGTTCGAAGGAGAACCGGATGGTGCCGTCCGCACCCGCCCAGCCCTGACCTCGCGACCGCCGCACCGGCGCCCCGCCGACCAGGGGTCCGCTGACCGGCCCGACTGGACCGCCCGCCTGATCAGCCCCGACGACGACTTCGCCGGAGCGCCGCTGCTGCGGACGGAGTTCACCCTCGAGCCCGGGCACGGGGCGGTGACCGAGGCGGTGCTGCACGCGACCGCCCACGGGGTGTTCGAGGCCCACCTGAACGGCGGCCGGGTCGGGGACGACGTCCTCAGCCCCGGCTGGAGCAGCTACGAGTGGCGGCTGCGCTACCGCAGCTACGACGTCACCGACCTGCTGGCCGCGACCGGGGACTCGACCCCGATCGTGCTCGGCCTCGCGCTGGGCAACGGCTGGTACCGGGGCCGGCTGGGCTGGAGCGGCGGCCGCGGCTACTACGGCGACGAGCTCGGCGCCCTGGCCCAGCTGGAGATCACCTTCGCCGACGGTCACCGGCAGCTGGTCGTCACCGACACGGACTGGACCGCCGGGCCCTCGGCGGTCACCGCCAACGACCTGTACGACGGGCAGGACGTCGACGCCCGGCTGGCCTCCGACGACTGGCTGCAGCCCGGGTTCGCCGGCGACGGCTGGGTCGGCGTGCACGTCGGAGAACGGGATCTGGCGACCCTGGAGCCGTACCTCTCGCCTCCGGTGCGTCGGGTCGGCGAACGCGCACCGGAGCGGATCTGGACCTCACCGAGCGGGCGCACCCTGGTCGACTTCGGCCAGAACCTGGTCGGCTGGGTGCGGTTCACCGTCCAGGGGCCGGCAGGCTCGGTGATCACCCTCCGGCATGCCGAGGTGCTCGAGCACGAGGAGCTGGGCACCCGGCCGCTGCGGTCGGCCAAGGCCACCGACCGGTTCACCCTGAGTGGAGGAGAGGACCGCTTCGAGCCGACCTTCACCTTCCACGGCTTCCGCTACCTCGAGGTCGACGGCTGGCCCGGTGAGCTGACCGCCGACGGCCTCACCGCCGTGGTGATCTCCACCGACCTGGAGCGGATCGGCACCTTCGAGTGCTCGAACGACCTGCTCAACCGGCTGCACGGCAACGTGGTCTGGGGTGCCCGCGGCAACTTCGTGGACGTGCCGACCGACTGCCCCCAACGCGACGAGCGCCTCGGCTGGACCGGTGACCTGGCGGCGTTCGCGCCCACAGCGGTCTACCTGTTCGACGCCTCTGACTTCCTCCGCGACTGGCTGCGCGATCTCGACCTCGAGCAGCAGCACGCCGACGGGATGGTGCCGTTCGTGGTGCCGGACGTGCTGAAGTACCTCGACCACCCGCCGGAGTTCCCGGCCCCGAACAGCACGGCGGTCTGGAGCGACGCGGCCGTCTGGGTGACCTGGGCGGTCTACCAGGCCTACGGCGACACCTCCGTGCTGGCCGACGCCTTCCCGGCGATGGCGGCCCACGTCCGGCGGGTGGAGGGACTGCGCTCGGCCAACGGCCTGTGGGACACCGGCTTCCAGTTCGGTGACTGGCTCGACCCCACCGCGCCGCCGGAGGAGCCGTTCAAGGCCAAGGCCGACAACGGCGTGGTGGCCACCCTCTGCCTGTTCCGCAGCGCGTCCCTGGTGGCCGAGTCCGCCCGGTTGCTCGGCCGGGACGACGACGCCCGGCACTTCGCCGAGGTGGCCGAACAGACCCGGGACGCGTTCGCCACGCACTACGTGCACGAGGACGGGACGCTCCACAGCGACGCGGTCACCGTCTACGCGCTGGCCGTGGTCTTCGGCATCCTGGACGACGCCGGCACCCGTCGCGCCGGGGAGCGGCTCGCCGCGCTGGTGGCCGACGGCGGCTACCACATCCAGACCGGCTTCGCCGGCACCCCGTTCGTCACCGACGCCTTGACCCTGACCGGGCACCTCGACGACGCCTACCGGCTGCTGCTGCAGACCGAGTGCCCGTCCTGGCTCTACCCGGTGACGATGGACGCCACCACCATCTGGGAGCGCTGGGACTCGATGCTGCCGGACGGCACCATCAACCCCGGGGAGATGACCAGCTTCAACCACTACGCCCTCGGCGCGGTGGCGGACTGGATGCACCGCACCATCGGGGGCATCGCGCCGGCCGAGCCGGGCTACCGGCGGGTGCGGGTGGCGCCGCGCCCGGGTGGCGGCCTGGCGTGGGCGCGTTCGTCGCTGCAGACCCCGTACGGGGAGGTGGCGGTGTCCTGGACCGATGGTCCGGACGGGCTGACCGTGGAGGTCCTGGTGCCGGACGGAGTGACCGCGGTGGTCGATCTGCCGGATCAGCCCGTTCGCGAGCTGACGGCCGGGTCGCACCGGCTCGAACCGGCCACGGCCGGCTAGCGGCGCACTTCCGGGGCGTCGCCGCCACGGAAGCGCACCGCCTACAGTCGGCACCAGCCCGCCACGACAGGAGACACCCATGACCGAGTCGACCATTCCCGACCAGATGCGCGCCAGCGTGCTCACCGGAGTGAAGGAGCTCGCCGTGGAGCTGGTGCCGACGCCGCCGGTGGCCGATGACGAGGTGCTGGTCGAGGTGGCCGCGGTCGGGGTCTGCGGGTCCGACACGCACTACTTCCGGCACGGTCGGATCGGCGACTTCGTGGTCACCGGGCAGCTGATCCTCGGCCACGAGCTGTCCGGCCGGATCGTCGCGGTCGGTGCTGACGTGCCCGAGGACGCGGATCGGAGAGCGGGTCGCGGTGGAGCCGCAGAAGAACTGCCGCCGGTGCCGGGAGTGCCGGGCCGGGCACTACAACCTGTGCCCGAACATGGAGTTCTTCGCCACGCCGCCGATCGACGGCGCGTTCGCCCGCTACTGCGTGATCCGGACCGAGTTCGCCCACAGCTGCCGGACACCATCTCCGACGAGGCGGCCGCCCTGCTGGAGCCGCTGTCGGTGGCGATCACCACCATGCGCAAGGCCGGGGTGACACCGGGCTCGTCGATCCTGATCGCCGGCGCCGGACCGATCGGCATCATCTGCGCGCAGACGGCCCGGGCGTTCGGCGCGGCCGAGATCATCGTCACCGATCTGGTGCCGGAGCGGCGCGAGCGGGCGCTCGGTTTCGGGGCCACCCGGGTGATCGACCCGCGTGAGGTCGACATCGCCACCGCCGGACTGGACGTGAACGCCTTCGTGGACGCCAGCGGCTCGCCGCGGGCGGTGTTCGACGGGATCAAGGCCGTCCGGCCGGCCGGGACGGCGGTGCTGGTCGGGCTCGGCTCACCGGAGATGACGCTGCCGATCGAGCACATCCAGAACCTGGAGATCACCGTCACCGGGATCTTCCGCTACACCGACACCTGGCCGGCGGCGATCCACCTGGTGGCCAGCGGGCTGGTCGACCTGGACGCCCTGGTCACCGGGAGGTTCGATCTCGAGCACGCCGCCGAGGCGCTGGAGGCCGACCTCGATCCGGCCAGTCTGAAGGCGGTCGTCTACCCGGGTCGATGAGCCCGCTTGGAGGCCACCACCGCGCGGCCGGAGGCGTGCGAGCCGGACCCACCCGCGATCCACCAACGGCGCGTCGTCTTCCCGCTCACAGGCTGAGTACGGATGATCTAGAGGGCGATGCCGAACCACATCAGGGCGAACTCGCGGTAGAACCGCAGGGCGATGGCGGTGATCACCACCAGGTACCAGATGGCGATCACCGCGATCTTCCAGTCGCCGATCGCCCGCCCGACCCGTCGGGCGCCGTCGCCGAAGGCACCGGCGCCGAGGGTGCGGGCGGTGGTGACCACCACGATCGGGATGGTCACCGCCCACACGCACATGCACCAGATGCAGAGCGCCCCGATCACGTACAGGCTCTGGGTCTGCAGCCAGGTGATGAACACCGCGGCGGCCAGACAGCCGAGCTCGAAGCCGACCAGGTACCAGCGGGAGAGCCGGGCGCCGGCCAGCAGCACCATCCCGGTGGTGCCGGCGATGGCGAAACCGGCGATCCCCAGCAGCGGGTTGGGGAAGCCGAACAGGGCCCCGGCCGCCGACGACATCACCGGACCGCAGGTGACGAACGGGCTGATGTCGCAGACCAGGGCGACCTGCGGGTCGGTGAGCAGCTTGAACCGGTCGATGGTCAAGATCATCGCGGCCAGGAAGCCGATCGCCGAGCCGACCACCAGCAGCAGACCCCAGCCCCGCTGGTCGGTCGCCGCCGACGCCCTGCTCCGCCTCGGTGACGAGCCGGGGACTCAGCCGGCACTGGCGAGCTCGTCGATCTTGGCGCCGAGCGCGGCCCCGCTGACCGTCTCGGCCTGCTGGCCGTTGAAGAACAGCGTCGGCGTCCCGGTCACCCCGGCCTCGCCGGCCGCGGAGGTGTTGTCGGTGATCCACGACGTGTAGCGCTGGTCGGAGATGCAGCTCTGCGCGTCGGAGTTGGTCACCCCTTGCTGGGTGGCGAAGTCGGCCAGCTGCGGGCCCTTCCAGCCGTCGGTCTCGGCGCTGTGGTTGGCGTAGAGGGCCGCGTTGAACGCCCACCAGGACTCGGGGGCGTAGGTGGCCACGCACGCGGCGGCGCTGCCGGCCTGGGTGCCGTAGGCCGTGACGATCTGGATGTTGTGGTAGTTCACCTTGAGGGCGCCCGAGGCGATCTTCTGGGTGATCACGTCGTTGCTGTCGGCCTCGAACTCCTGGCAGTGCGGGCACGAGTAGTCGACCCACAGGTCCATCGTCACCTTGGCGTCGGCCTTGCCGACCTCGACCGCGGAGCCGTTGACGGCGAACGGGACCGACGTGCCGCCGACAGTCACCGAGGTGGCGGCGGTGGGCACGCGCTCGCTGCGGTCGGCACGACCGAGCAGCACCGCCGACGCGACGATGCCGATGGCCAGCAAGGCGACCACCCCGACCACGATGCCCTGGGTGATCCGGCGCTTGCGCTGCAGCTTGGCCGCCTCCAGCCGGGCGCGTTCTCTCGCCTGCCGGCGGTTGTCCCCCTTCTCGGTCCGGGCCGTGCCCTTCTCGTTCCGGGGGGTGTTCGCTGGGTGCTTGGGCACCGTCCAGGCCTCTCTGTTCGCCGACGTCTCGGCGTCGAGTCTACGGAGGAAAGCCACCTCGGGCCCCGTCCGCCGCGGCGTACACGGCGAACTCACAGGCAGCGCACAGCCGCCCTCCCGGACGCCTCAGGCCGCTCGGCACGGCCGAAGGCCGCACGCACGGCTCAGGCGCGCACGTACTCGGTGACCAGGTGGCCGGAGTCGAACGACACCGTCGAGACCCGGCGCAGGTCCCGGACCGAGAAACCGCCGCCGGACAGGAACGGCACCCCCGCCCCGGCCAGCACCGGGTACGCCTTGACGACCAGCTCGTCGATCTCGTCCACCAGGGCCCCGGCCAGCGTCGCCCCGCCGGCCAGGTAGAGCCCCAGCCCGTCCTCGGCCTTGAGCGCCCGCACCCGGGCGACCGGGTCGTCGGCGACCACCTCGACGGCCGGGTCGTCACTGCTCAGGGTGCGGGAGACCACCAGCTGACGCAGGTGCGCGTACGGGCTGGTGATGCCCAGCGCCAGGGCCGGCTGGTACGTGCCGCGGCCCATGATCACGGTGTCCCAGCGCCGGTTGGGGGTGTCGGCCAGACCGAGGGCGCCGCGGACGTGGGTCGGCATCGTCTCCGGGTACTCCGCGGCCAGGTGCTGCAGGTAGGGCTGCGGGGTGGGGAAGAAGTCGATCTCGTCATCGGGACCGGCGATGAAGCCGTCGACGGTGACCCCGATCAGGTAGGTGAGGCGGCGCATGGAGGTGTCTCTCCTCGTGGGGTAGGCGGGCGGCGCGTGACCGCGCCGGCGGACCGGCCGGCGTCAAGATGGCGTCAAGAGCTGTCAGGAACACGCTAGGGCCGCACCGCCGGCTCCGCGGAACGGGTTGCCTTGATCAGGTGATCTTCTCGAAGTCCCTGCTGCGCCCGGGGAACCGGCGCCGAGCGGTGCGCCCATGACCGCCGTGTCCGTCGTCCTGCTCCTCGGCGTGGCCGCCCTGATCGCCTACCTGCTGTGGACCCTGGTCTTCCCGGAGCGGTTCTGATGTCCGGGCTCGGCGACACCGCCGCCGGCCTGCTGACCATCGCCGCCCTGCTCGCCGTCCTCGCTCTGGCCTACGTGCCGCTGGGCGACTACCTGACGTCGGTGCTGACCCCGACCCGTCACCTGCGGGTCGAACGCGGTCTCTACCGCGTGCTCGGGGTCAACCCGGACGGGCAGCAGAACGCCCGCAGCTACGCGCTGGCGGTGCTGGCCTTCTCGCTGGTCTCGATCGTCGTGCTGGTGGCGATCCTGATGGGGCAGGCGTACCTGCCGTTCAGCCGCGGCCTCGCCGGGATGGGCCCGACGATGGCGATCAACACCGCCGTCAGCTTCGTCACCAACACCAACTGGCAGTCCTACGCGGGCGAGTCGACGCTGGGCTACACGGCGCAGGCGGCGGGTCTGACCGTGCAGAACTTCGCCTCGGCCGCCGTCGGGATCGCGGTCGCCGGAGCGCTGCTGCGCGGCTTCGCGGCCCGGCGGAGCGGTGAGCTCGGCAACTTCTGGGTCGACCTGATCCGGATCGTGATCCGGGTGCTGCTCCCGCTGAGCCTCCTGGTCGCCGTCCTGCTGCTGGCCTGCGGGGTGATCCAGAACCTGTCCCCGGACCGGCTGATCAGCACCGTCGCCGGCGGCAGCCAGACACTGCCCGGCGGCCCGGTGGCCAGCCAGGAGGCCATCAAGGAGCTGGGCACCAACGGCGGTGGCTTCTTCAACGCCAACTCCGCCCACCCGTTCGAGAACCCGAACCCGGTCTCCAACCTGATCGAGATCGCCAGCCTGCTGCTCATCCCGGTCGCCCTGACCAGGACCGCCGGCACCATGCTCGGCAGCCGCCGTCAGGGCACGGCGCTGCTGGCCACGATGGCCGTCCTGTGGGGTGCGGCGCTGGCCGTGACCACCTGGGCGGAGGTCGCGGCCCGCGGTGCGGTGCCCGCCGCCGCAGGGGCGGCCATGGAGGGCAAGGAGACGCAGTTCGGCCAGTGGGCCAGTGCGCTGTTCGCCACCAGCACCACCGGCACCTCCACCGGTGCGGTGAACAGCCATGCACGACTCGATGACCGCGGCCGGCGGTGGCGTCGTGCTGCTCAACATGCTGCTCGGCGAGGTGTCACCCGGCGGCGTCGGCTCCGGCCTCTACGGGATCCTCGTCGCCGCCGTCGTCGCCGTCTTCGTGGCCGGTCTGATGGTGGGGCGGACCCCGGAGCTGCTGGGCAAGAAGATCGGTGCCCGGGAGATGTCCCTGGTCGCCGGCTACGTGCTGGCCTCACCGGCCCTGGTGCTGATCGGGCTCGGCGTGGCGATGGCCCTGCCGGGCACCCCTGACGCCATGGCCAACGCGGGCGGCCACGGCTTCTCCGAGGTCTTCTACGCCTTCGCCTCCGCCGCCAACAACAACGGCAGCGCCTTCGCCGGGCTGACAGTCACGTCGCCGTTCTTCCAGCTGGGTCTGGCCACGGCGATGCTGCTCGGCCGCTTCGTGCCGATGGTGCTGGTGATCGCGCTCGCGGGTCGGCTGGCCAGCAGCTCGACCGTGCCGGCCTCCAGCGGCACCCTGCCCACCCACACCCCTCTGTTCATCTCCCTGCTCATCGGAGTCATCGTGCTCGTCAGTGGTCTCACCTTCTTCCCGGCGCTCGCCCTGGGACCGATCGCGGAGGCGCTCTCGTGATCGCCGACCGAACGTCGCGTCACGGGTCCTCGGCCCTGAGCTGGGCCCAGGTCCGCTCGGCGCTGCCCGGTGCCCTGCGCAAGCTGGACCCGCGGCACCTGTGGCACACGCCGGTCATGTTCGTGGTCTGGGTCGGCTCCGTGGTGACCACCGTCAGCGCGGTCGTCCAACCGACCACCCTGGGGTTCTCGGTGGCCGTCTGGCTGTGGTTGACAGTGGTCTTCGGCAACCTGGCCGAATCCGTCGCCGAGGGCCGGGGCAAGGCGCAGGCCGCCACGCTGCGGAAGGCACGGACGGAGACGCAGGCCCGGTTGCTGACCGACGACGGCTCCGTCGCCGTGGTGCCGAGCAGCCATCTGCAGCTGGGTGACCGCGTTCTCGTCAGCGCCGGGGAGATCATCCCCGGGGACGGGGACGTGGTGGCCGGCGTGGCCAGCGTCGACGAGTCCGCGATCACCGGTGAGTCGGCCCCCGTCATCCGCGAGGCCGGCGGTGACCGGTCCGCGGTCACCGGCGGCACCACGGTGCTCTCCGACGAGATCACGGTCAAGATCACCGCGGCCCCCGGGGAGTCCTTCCTGGACAAGATGATCGCCCTGGTCGAGGGCTCCTCGCGGCGCAAGACCCCGAACGAGGTGGCGCTGTCGATCCTGCTGTCGTCGCTGACGATCATCTTCCTGCTGGCGGTGGCCACCCTCGCTCCGATCGCTGCCTACGCCGGCGCCCGGCCGTCGCCGGTGATCCTGGTCGCCCTGCTGGTCTGTCTCATCCCGACCACCATCGGCGCCTTGCTGAGCGCCATCGGCATCGCCGGCATGGACCGGTTGGTGCGGGCCAACGTGATCGCCCTGTCCGGCCGGTCGGTCGAGGCAGCCGGCGACATCGCCACGCTGCTGCTGGACAAGACCGGCACCATCACCCTGGGCAACCGACGCGCCTCGGCCTTCCTGCCCGCCCCCGGGGTCGGCCAGGACGTCCTCCGGGACGCTGCCCGGTTGTCGAGCCTGGCTGATCTCACCCCCGAGGGTCGGTCGATCGTCGAGCTGGCGGTGGCCGAGGGCTCGGTGGACGAGGCGGCCCCCGGCGGGAGTGAGATCGTCGAGTTCACCGCCCAGACCCGGATGTCGGGTGTCGACCTCGGCGGCACCGACCGGCAGATCCGCAAGGGGGCCGCCACCGCGGTGGTCGGGTGGTTGCAGACCGATCTCGGACCGGTCGCCGCCACCGTGGAGGAGATCGCCTCCTCGGGCGGCACCCCGCTGGTCGTCGCGGAGCGGTCGGCCGACACCGGCCGGGTGCTCGGGGTGGTGCACCTCAAGGACGTGGTCAAACCGGGCATCTCCGAGCGCTTCGCGCAGCTGCGGGCGATGGGCATCCGGACGGTCATGATCACCGGCGACAACGCCTCCACCGCCAAGGCGATCGCCGCCGAAGCCGGAGTGGACGACTTCCTGGCCGAGGCCACGCCGGAGGACAAGATGCGGCTGATCATCCAGGAGCAGTCCGACGGCCGGATGGTGGCGATGACCGGGGACGGCACCAACGACGCGCCGGCCCTGGCGGCGGCCGACGTCGGCGTGGCCATGAACACCGGTACGTCCGCGGCCAAGGAGGCGGGCAACATGATCGACCTGGACTCCGACCCGACCAAGCTGATCGACGTGGTGGAGATCGGCAAGCAGCTGCTGATCACCCGTGGGGCGCTGACCACCTTCTCGGTGGCCAACGACATCGCCAAGTACTTCGCGATCATCCCGGCGCTGTTCCTCACCGTCTACCCCGGGTTGGCGACCCTGAACGTGATGCGGCTGCACTCGCCGCAGACCGCGATCCTGTCAGCGGTCATCTTCAACGCGCTGATCATCGTCGCCTTGATCCCGCTGGCCATGCGGGGGGTTCGCTACCGCCCGGTCAGCGCCACCCGGCTGCTCCGACGCAACCTGGCGATCTACGGCGTGGGCGGCGTCGTGGCCCCCTTCATCGGCATCAAGATCATCGATCTCGTTCTCGTCGGCCTCGGCACCCTGGTGCCCGCGCTGGCTCTCTAGGAAGGCGTCATGCCCGAATCCGTACGTCAGCTGCTCACCGCCGTGAAGACCGTGCTGGTCCTCACCGTCATCCTCGGGGTCGTCTACCCGCTGGTGGTGCTGGGCCTCGGCCGCCTCGGCCTGCAGCGCCAGGCCGAGGGGTCGCTGATCACCGTCGACGGCCAGGTGGTGGCCTCCCGGCTGATCGGCCAGACCTTCGACGGCGACGAGTGGTTCCAGCCGCGGCCGTCGGCCGGTGACTACGACGCGCTGGCCAGTGGCGGCACCAACGCCGGACCGAACGACGGCGAGCTGGTGAGCCACCATCGCCGAGCGCCGGACGGCGATCGCCGATCGTGACGGCGTGTCGCCGGACCAGGTGCCGCCCGACGCCCTCACCTCGTCCGGCCTCGGGGCTGGACCCGTTCATCTCCCCGGCGTACGCGCTGCTCCAGGTCGACCGGGTGGCTCGGGTCCGGGGGCTCCCGGCCGACCGCGTACGCGAGCTGGTCGAGCAGCACGTCACCGGACGGACACTGGGCTTCCTGGGTCAGCCCCGGGTGAACGTGGTCGAGCTGAATCTCGCCCTGCAGCCAGGTGGGCCAGCGCGGCAGGGCCTGCGGTGACGGGTGCAGCCGGGACCGCGGTGGTCGATGCAGACTGAGGCCATGGAGCGCGGCGCCTTGCGGGTCTACCTGGGAGCGGCCCCGGGAGTCGGGAAGACCTACGCCATGCTGGCCGAGGGTCTGCGCCGGGCCGAGCGGGGCACCGACGTGGTGATCGCCTTCGTGGAGACGCACGGGAGGGCGAAGACCGAGGCCGCCATCGCCGGTCTGGAGGTGCTGCCGCGTCGACTGGTCGACCACGGCGGACTGGTGGTGGGGGAGCTGGACCTGGCGGGGGTGCTGGCCCGCCGGCCCGAGGTCGCCCTGGTCGACGAGCTGGCCCACACCAACGCCGGCGACCCGCCCGAGGGGCACGCCAAGCGCTGGCAGGACGTGGAGGCCCTGCTGGCTGCCGGGATCGACGTGATCACCACGGTGAACATCCAGCACCTGGAGTCCCTCAACGACGTGGTCGCCTCGATCACCGGCATCCGCCAGCGCGAGACGGTTCCCGATGCTGTGGTGCGCGCTGCCGACACCATCGAGCTGGTCGACATGAGCCCGCAGGCACTCCGCCGGCGGATGGCGCACGGCAACGTCTACGCCCCGGACAAGATCGACGCCGCCCTGGCCAACTACTTCCGGGAGGGCAACCTCGGGGCGCTCCGCGAGCTGGCCCTGCTGTGGTTGGCCGATCGGGTCGACGCGGGACTGGAGCGGTACCGCGGTCAGCACCGGATCGCCGGCAGCTGGCCGACCCGGGAGCGGGTGGTGGTCGGGGTGTCCGGCGGACCGGAGTCGCTGGCCCTGATGCGGCGGGCTGCCCGGATCGCCTCCCGGACCGCCGGCGGGGAGTGGTTGGCGGTCTACGTCAGCCGGCGGGACGGTCTGACCGGGGTGGCGCCGGACGCCTTGGAGCGGCTGCGGGTGGCGGCCGACGAGATGGGCGGCGGCTTCCAGGCGGTGGTGGCCCACGACTCCGCCGACGGCCTGCTGGACGTGGCCCGCGGTGTGAACGCCAGCCAGGTGCTGATCGGTGCCAGCCGCCGGGGCCGGTTGTCCACCGTGCTGCGGCCCGGCGTCGGAGAGGAGGTGATCGCGCGGTCCGGCGAGATCGACGTGCACGTGGTCACCCACGACTACGCCCGCCGTTCCGGGCAGGACCGGGCCCGGCGACGGACCCTCAGCCGTGCCCGCCTGGTCACCGGCTACGTGGTCGCGGTGCTCGGCACGGGTCTGCTGGCCCTCGGCCTGTTCCTGACGCCCGACCTGCACGGTCTGCCGACCGAGTCGCTGATGATGCTCACCATGGTGGTGGCCACGGCGCTGGTCGGCGGTCTGTGGCCAGCTGTGGCGTCGGCGCTGCTGGCCAGCGTGGCGCTCAACTTCTTGTTCGTGCCGCCGACCGGGACCCTCACCATCGCCGACCCGGAGAACGCGTTCGCGATCCTGGTGTTCGTCGTGGTCGGAGTGGCGGTGGCCAGTGTGGTCGACCGCTCGGCCCGGCGCACCGCCGAGGCGGTCCGAGCCCGGGCCGAGGCCAACGCCCTGGCCGTCCTGGCTCACAGCCTGCTGCACTCCGGCGATGATCGGGTGGAGCTCCTCCGGCAGGCCGGGGAGGTGCTGGGGATGGCGGGGGCGGCACTGGTCGAGGCGGACACCGGCGCGACAGTCGCGACCTGGGGAGACCTCCCGTCGCTCGCTCCCTCGGCGGTGCCGTCGACGGCTTCCTCGACAGCGTCGTCGACGGGGACCGAGTCGCGGATCGAGGTCGGCTCCGGCTTGACGCTGGTGCTGCGCGGACGTTCGCTGGAGGCGTCCGACCAGAGCCTGCTCACCGCGTACGCAGCGCACTTCGCCGTCCTGGAGGAGCGACGGCGGGCCCGGGCCGACGCAGAGCGGACCCAGGAGCTGGCCGAGGGGAACCGGACCAAGACGGCGCTGCTGGCGGCGGTCTCGCACGACCTGCGGACGCCGCTGGCCGCGATCAAGGCGGCCTCCTCCAGTCTGCGCAACACCGCCATCGCCTGGTCCGACGAGGACCGGGAGGACTTGTTGGCCACGGTGGAGGAGTCGGCCGACCGGTTGGACGCCCTGGTGGCCAACCTGCTGGACATGAGCCGGCTGCAGACCGGCAGCATCACCTCGTTGAGCGCCGAGGTCGATCTGGCGTCGGTGGCGGAGTGGACCCTGCGCAGCATCCCGGGCGCCGAGCAGATCGCGGTCACCGCGCCCGACGAGCTGCCGCCGGTGACCGCCGACCCGGGGCTGCTGGAGCGGGTGATCGCCAACGTGGTCGAGAACGCGCTCAAGCACACCGACGCGGTCGCCGTCTCGGTGTCGGCCTGGACGAGTGCGGAGTCCGGAGCCCGCGTCAGCCTGCGGGTCGTCGACCGGGGCCCGGGGGTGCCGGCCGAGTCGCTGGAGGCGATCTTCGAGCCGTTCCAGCGGCTGGGTGACGTGCCGGCCGGCGACGGCGTCGGACTGGGTCTGGCCGTGGCCCGTGGTCTGATGGAGGCCATGGGGGGCACGCTCACGGCGGAGGAGACCCCCGGCGGTGGACTCACGCTGGTGATCGACCTGCCGGCGGCCACGGGAACCGCCCGATGACCACGGTGCTGGTGGTGGACGACGACCCCGCCATCGTCCGGACCCTGGCCATCAACCTGCGGGCTCGCGACTACGCCGTCAAGGTGGCGCACGACGGCCGTACGGCGTTGCAGGTGCTCACCGAGGAGGCCGCGGACCTGGTGCTGCTGGACCTCGGGCTGCCCGATCTGGACGGGGTCAGCGTGCTCCGTCGGCTGCGGGCGTTCAGTGCCCTGCCGGTGATCGTGCTGTCGGCCCGGCACTCCTCCGACGACAAGGTCGAGGCCCTGGATCTCGGGGCCAACGACTACGTCACCAAGCCGTTCGGGGTGGAGGAGCTGATGGCCCGGATCCGCGCCGCGCTGCGCCAGGCGCCGGCCGGCTCGGCCTCCGAGGGACGGGTCGTGACCACGCCCACGCTGCGTCTGGACCTGGGGGAGCACGTCGCCCAGCTGAACGGCGCGGCGGTGCACCTGACCCCGACGGAGTGGCGGATGGTGGACACCCTGACCCGCCGGCCCGGGGCGCTGGTGCGCCAAGGTGACCTGCTGCGCGAGGTCTGGGGGCCGAGCTACGACAAGGAGAGCAACTACCTGCGGGTCTTCATGGCGCAGCTGCGCCGCAAGCTCGAGGTCGAGCCCAGCCGACCGCGGCACTTCCTGACCGAGCCCGGGGTGGGGCACCGGTTCGTGCCCTGATGCCCGTGCCCTGGTGCCCGGACCGCCCTGATGCTCGGACCCGGACGTCGAACCTCAGTCGAGGTCGACGAAGTCGAGCTCGGCGAAGTCGGCCACCTCGGCCTGCCAGCGATCGCTGACGAAGGCGACGTGGACCGGGTGCTCGTTGTACGCCTGGTAGGCCTCGTCATCGGCGAACCTCATGGAGAAGGAGAAGGTGAAGTCGCTCTTCGGGCTCACCTGACGCAGCTGCCGGAACTCCTGCACCCCGGGGATGTCGGCCAGGGCGCGGGCCGCGGTCAGGAAGTCCTGCTCGGCGCCCGACCCGGTCGGGTGGTGCAGGCGGAAGGCCACTGTGTGCTGGATCGAGGAGGTCATGGACGAGGACCCTAGTCCCGCTCCGACACTCACCTAACGGTCGTTCACCAGCTGGGTCGACCGGCCACGTAGGGTCGGCCCATGCGTGGACCACGTGTCGGGCTGGTCGCCGGCCTGGCCATCCTGATCGCCGGGTGCGGTCAGATCCCGTCCGGTGCCGACGGGCCCGCTGGACGAGAGTCTCCGACGGCCGGGGCTTCGGCCACGGCACCGGCGTCTCCGTCGCCGGCGTCTCCGTCACCGGTGTGCTCCGTCGCAGGTGAGCCCGTCGGTGTCCCCGCCCCCCTCGGTCGCCTCGACACCATCCACGACCGCGCCGACGTCCGCGCCGACCGTGTCCGAGCCCGACTGCGCCGCCGTCCCCGGGCGGCTGTCGCTGGTGGGGGAGTCGGGTCGCGCCTTCGCGTTCGCACCGCTGGACGATCCCGGGAAGGTCGTCGTCGAGGGACGCGTGTCCGGGTCACAGGCCTGGTCGACGTCCAAGGTGCTGGTGGTGGCCGCTTTCGTGGCGACCACGGCCGACGGTGATCCCGAGAAGCTGGGCGCAGCGGACCGGCGGCTGGTCGCGGCTGCCCTGCAACGCTCCGACGGCGACGCCGTCCGCTCCCTGCGCCAGCAGATCCCGGGCTCGCCGGGCCGGGCGATGACCGCCGTGCTCCGGGCGATCGGGGACGAGACCACCGATGCCCCGGACTCCTACGAAGGAACGATGGCCTGGTCGTTGCGCGAGCAGGTGCGGTTCATGGCGGCCCTGGCCGACGGCGAGGTGGTCTCGCCGGCCACCAGCGCCTACCTGCGGACCACGATGCGCCCGATCCGGGACCACCGCTGGGGTCTCGGCACGGTCGGGGCGACCACCTTCAAGGGCGGCTGGCTCCGACAGGGACGGGTCACCCGTCAGCTCGGGCTGCTGAACTCGTACGCGGTGGCGATCATCACCGACCAGGGTCCTGTCGTCCGCCAGACCGACGGCGACGCCGCGCACGTACGGGAGATGGACGAGCTGGCCGCGCTGCTGGCGGACCGGCTGGCCTGGGAGAAGGAGTGCGGTCCGGGCTGAGTGGCCTGGGTCATCGGGGTGGCCCACGGTCCTCGGAGCCGGCCCTGTCCTAGGAGCTCGGGTCCTCGACGACCAGCTCGGTGGCGGCGTCGTCGTCCTCGAACTCGAGGTCGTCCACGTCGCCGGCCGGGGCCGGGTACTCCAGGTGGTCCAGGTGAGCGGCGTCGAAGACGGCCATGGCCTGGACGACCCGGGCGTACGCGTCGTCGGTGGACGCGTCGTCGTCGGGACTGCGCACGGCTGCCGCCACGACCACGTAGTCCTGCAGGGCGGCGACCAGTGACGAACCGAGCCGGGTGAGCTGGGCGGCGCTCTCCGCGCTGAAGGCGGGTGGGGGCTGGTCGTCGGCAGGCGAGGTCACAGGGCCACCCTACGGGCTCGACACCATCGAGCGGATCACCTTACTAATCGGGGATCCCGGCGTTTAGTGGACGTGGTGCGCTACCGGTCCAGCTGATCGTTCCCGGTCCGGTGGGGCCGGCTATTTCGGTCGGAGCTAGTGCGGGAAGCCTGCTGCTTAGGTGCTCCACCCATTGACGGCGGTGTCGAACCGGCTGCAGTCCGGGGCGACGTCCAGGGAGGTGCGCGGCGGCTGGCAGGGCATCGCCCTAGTCCCGTGCGATCACTGCGTGATGGTCACCTTCGACTGGGAAGGCGGAGAAGTCTTCACCAGGTCCGGAAATCCGCCCATCCGCGGAGGTCGCAACGTAGGAGGTCAAGGTCTGCACGAACATTCCTTCCGCAGGTCGTCAGTTGAGTTGTCCGGTCGGTCTGAGGCGGCATCGGCTCACTTGTCTGGTGTTTCGGCGCTGCTGCGGAGCGTCGTGATCTCGACGTGGTTGATCTCGGTTGCCGCATTGAAGGCTCCGGTGAGCAAACTGAGTTGTTCGTCGGTGAGGGTGTCGAGGTAGCCGGTCCAGCGTGCGGTGATGCGGGCGTAGATGGGCCCGACTTCGTCGAACACCTTCTGGGTGTTGGCCTCGATGAGGACCCGGCGGCGGTCGACATCGTCGCGGCGGCGGGTGAGGTATCCGGCCTTCTCGAGACGGTCGACCAAGGCGGTGATCGCGCCTCCAGCACTGAGCCCGATGCTGCTCGCGAGCTCCCCTGGAGTGGTGGGTCCGTTGGTCATCAACACGCCGACCGCTTGGAGGTCGGCGCTGTTGACCCCGGCTGAGCGAGCGATCGCATCCTGCAACAGCACTGCGTACGCGTTGTAGTCCCGCATCGCTGCTGTCTGCGCGGCTACGAGTTCGAGACGACTTGCTGAATTACCCTCCATCACATACTCTCTCTATATCAGTGAGACTCTAGTAAAGAGGTTATCATGTCGCGTCGTCTTGCTTTGCTCGTGCCCGTGGGGGCGGTGTTGTTCACCGTGTCGTGGCTGGTCCTCGGGGCGGTGAGTCCGGGCTATGAGCTGTTCGGGCACACCATCGCCCCGTATTCGTGGGTCAGCCAACCCGTCAGTGGTCTCGGACTAGGCGTCACCGGTCCCTGGATGAATGCCGCCTTCATCACCAGTGGTGTGCTGATCTTGACCGGCACCGTTGGCGAGGGTGTCATGGCGCCGCGGTGGCGCGGCGGCTTGCGCCGGTCCGGTCTGGTGTTGATGTCGTCGATGGGGATAGGGATGATCGTCTGCGGGACCTTCACCCTCAACTCGATGATGCTGCACCTGGCGGGGTTTGTCCTTGCGGTGCCGCTCCCCGCGATCGGGCTCGTCCTCGCCGGGTGGTCGTGGCGTCACGACGTCCGGCCTGCCCGGCGGCTCTCATGGATCGGCGTCATCTTTGGAGCAGCAACCCTCGTGTTGTTCGTCGTCTTTCAGGCCACGTTCGACGCCTCCGGTGCGGGTGGGAACACCGGGTTCTCCGGACTGATCCAGCGAGCCCTCATCGTCACCGCGATGGCCGGTGTCTCGGCAGTGATAGTGCTCGGCCGCACCGATCCGGGGGATGCGCCGAAGCCCCGGACCGGGGCCACGACGGACCTTGCCGCATCCGAGTCGAGCTGGCGCAGGTAGCGACGTGATCAATCTCGATGCCGCGCGCATCTTCATCGGCAGCCGTGCCCGTCTCGTCCATCAACGCCGCATTCAGCACCTGTTCAGCGGCCCACCAACAAGAGTCAGGTTCAGATGGCACATCGAGTGAAGGTCAGTTTTCGTAGCGGCAGCGGTAGCGATGACTGCGTCGCCTGGCACTACCCGGGCACGAATCGTGCGTGTGTCGTCATGAGTCCGGGTGCCGGAATCACCAAGGAGCCCGGCACCGACGGTTCGCAGCCCACTTCCACCAAGCCGGGTACAGCGTGGTGGCCTTCGATCACCGCCACTTCGGCGACAGCGGCGGAACCCCCCGTCAGTTGCTGAAGGTCCGCACCCAGCTCGAGGACTGGCGAGCCGCGCTCACCTTCGCCGCCCACCTCGACGACGTCGACCCAGCTAAGATCGCTATCTGGGGCTTCTCCTTGTCTGCAGGCCACGTCATCACCATCGCCGGCGAAGCCGACCAGCCGATCGCCGCAGCCATCGCCCAGACCCCCTTCATCGACGGCCTCGCTTTCCTGCCGAACGCTTTGCGCCACGAAACCCCGACCGTGATCGCCCGCTTTCCCTTCATCGCCGCCGCCGACGCCATCAGCGGAGCCCTGCGCCGCCACCCCAAACTCATCCCCCTCACCGGACCACGCGGCGCCGTGGCCATGCTGACCACCCCCGACGCCCAAGACAGCACCCGAGCGCTCAACCCCGACAACCGCTACCCGGCCTGGGAACAGACCATCGCCGCCCGATCCGTGCTGCCACTGGCGCTCTACCGACCCACCCGCGCTGCGAAGTCCGTTACCGTCCCAACCCAGGTGATCATCGCCGACGGGGACCAAACCAGCCTCCCGCAACGCATCGTCGGTATGGCCGATCGGCTTCACCGCGCCGAAGTCGTCCACGTCGAAGGTGGTCACTACGCACCATTCCTTGACCAGCACGACACCGTCGTCGCCGCCGAACTCGCCTTCCTCGAACGACACCTAGTCCGTAGCGGACGAGGGGCGAGCTGACGGTGTCGCGCACCCGCCAGCCGTATGGTGCTTGTCCATGGCGTTGATACACGAAGCCACAATCTCGCCGCGGAAGGACGAGATCATCGGCCCATGGCTGCGAACTCGTCCCTGGTGGGATGGCGTCGCCGAACGAGGCCCGGTAGGCGACTTCCGACTCGACGACCCGGCAGGCGACGTCGGCATCCAATGTTTCCTCTTCGGATCTGTCGCGGGATCCACGCTCTTCGTGCCCGTGACCTACCGAGGCTCAGCTCTGCCTGCCGCCCGGGCAGCCCTCATCGGCATGATGCAGCACTCGGTCCTCGGCCGGCGCTGGGTCTACGACGGATGCGCCGACCCGACGCTGGTCTCCGTCATCGTCGCGACGATCTGTGACGGCGGCAACGAAGCAGAACTGACCCTTCGTCGCGGCAACGGTTCGCTGGTCCGACAAACCTCCACCGCCTCCGTACGCGGAGACGGCTCAATTGACCTAGTGACGCCCTACCCCCCTGGCCCGGTCAGAGCAGCTGACGAATCCGACCGGACCACAGTCCACGGTCACGGCTTCAGACTGGTCGTTGCCCGTAGAGTCGGTGTCGTTCTCCCGACCGGACCAGCTCTGATCGGATCGTTCATCGGCGGCGCAGGCCTCCAGCTCGCCACCGTGTCGTCATCGCCTGAATGAGCGTTCGGAGCCCGGCCCGCCGTGATCACAGCGTCCCCGAGCGAACGACCAAGAGGCTCCCCACGGGAGAAGCTGTCGGGCAGCGATCTTCATCGGAGTGGGCTCGAGCGGCATGATGACCTCGACGTCGGGGTCGTAGTCCGAGAGAACCTGTCGGTCTTGGCCGCACGCAGCGCGGATGATCGCTGCGAATGCCGACTGGTGGATTGCGCGGTGGAAGGCCTGCTTGCCGCCACCCCGGATGCCGCTCAACGAGCTCAACGGCTGGGTCGGGACCTGCAGCGATACCTGCCGCTGCGGGCTGACATCGACACCCTTGAGTGGGAGGTCGAGGTCCTCCTGGCGCTGACTGGCGGGCAGGTCCTGACCAGCCTGCCCGAGGTTGCGAGCACCCGGGCAGCCGCGTTCGCGGTGCACAGACCGCCGACTCACGTTTCGTCTGCTGAAGACCCGACAAGCTTACGACCAAGAGCGTTATCGTCCAGGAAGGCAGCCGCGGACGGTGACGGCCAGGCCAGTTATGCCGCACACCTCACGGCGCGACGGCGCAAGCTAGCGTGCCGCCCGTTCGCGCTGGGCCGCCCACTACGGCGCACACGAAACGGTGTCGCATCACGGCGCAGATCAGCCCGCCGAACCCGGCGGCCCGCGCTCCCGACCCATCCATACGACATCCGCGCCTCGCCGCGCTTCACCACCGGCCGCCCACCGCCGACGTGCCGGGCGACAACCCCACGCCCATAATCACTCTTGACTCAACAGGCGAAAGCTAGTGCGGGTCGCCGATGTGAGGCCGCAGTGCAGCGACCTTGGCCGCGTTGAAGACGATCATGGTCGGGCTGTCGTTCGTGCCCGGGAGGCCGTCGGCGCCGTGGTACATGCCGGGGACGACCACCAGCTCGCACGGCACCCCCGCCGCTTCGAGCCGTTCCGCGTACGCGACGTCCTCGGCGTGGAACAGGTCCTGATCACCCACCCCGACCCAGGCCGGGGGCAGTCCGGAGAGATCGGCGCGGCGGGCGCCGGCCGCGTACTCGGGTGCCTCCTCGGCCATCGGTGGGCGGCCCAGGTAGGAGGTCCAGCCGAACCTGTTCGAGGCGGGACTCCAGACGAACTCGCCGGTGCCGCCGTGCTCGGTGCGCAGCACCGTACGGTCGTCGAGCATCGGGTAGACGAGCAGCTGGAAGCACAGGTCGACCTCGGCGCGGTCGTGAGCGAGCTGGGCCAGGCAGGCCGCCAGCCCGCCACCGGCGCTGTCGCCGCCCACGGCGATGCGGGAGGGGTCGATCCCGAGCTCGGCGGCGTGGTCGCGGACCCACAGCAGACCCGTGTAGCAGTCCTCGATCCCCTCCGGGAACGGGTTCTCCGGGGCCAGTCGGTAGTCCACCGAGACGACCAGGACGTTCAGCTCGTCGGCGAACATCGAGCAGTAGCCGTGACTCAGCTCGGGGTTGCCGATCACGAAGCCGCCGCCGTGGATCCAGTAGAGGACACCGGTCGGGCGCACCCGATCGGCTCGTTCGTAGAGGTGGACGCGCACGGGCGGCCGCCCGTCCCGACCGGCCACGGTCCGCACGTCGTGCCGGATCCGGGGCGGGAACTCGAACGGCGGGCTGCCGAGCCGGCGGAACAGACGCGCCATCGTCGCCGTCGTGATGTCCAGCGGCACGAACATCGCCGGGGACCGCAGCTCGCTGGCCACGGCGGCCGCCGCTGCGGTCTTACGGCGGATGTGCGGCGCGAGGCGGACGGCGCCCGCCACTGCGGCGAGGGCCAGGGCTCCGGTGACATGGCGGTTCACGTCTCGAACCGTACCCTCGGTTCCCCGACGGCGGTCAGGACAGACCGGCGGCCCCGGCGGATGATCGCCCTGCCCCGGGACTGGGGCGGGTCCTACGCTGGCCCGGTGTCGAGCAACGAGCGTCCCGCCACCCTGATCACCGGTGGCAGCCGAGGGATCGGCGCAGCGATCGCCCACCGGCTGGCCCGGGACGGGCACGATCTGGCGCTGACGTACCGCGAGCGACGGGCGGAGGCCGAGACCGTGGCCGCGGAGTGCCAGCGGCTGGGCGCCCGGGTGCTGCTGCTGGAGGCCGACCTCGCCGACCTCGAGCGGGCCGCGGAGATCGTCGCCGAGACGGTCCGGGGGCTCGGCCGGATCACCGGCCTGGTCAACAACGCCGGCATCACCGGTCGGATCGGACCGTTCCTGGAGACGTCCGCCGCCGAGGACGAGCAGGTCTTCCGGGTCAACGTGCTCGCTCCGCTGGTGATCACGCGCACCGCTGTCGCCGAGCTGCGGTCCCGCGGTGGTGGATCGATCGTCAACATCTCCTCCGGTGCGGCCACGACCGGAGCACCGCACACCTACATCCCGTACGCGATGAGCAAGGCGGCTCTCAACCTGCTCACCGTGGGTGTCGCGAAGGAGTTCGCGGCCGACGGGGTGCGGATCAACACGGTGTCGCCGGGCACCACCTTCACCGAGATCCACGCGGCCGCCGGCCGCCCGAACGCCCCGGCGGAGCGTGCCCCCGGCCTGCCGATGGGCCGGGCTGCCTACCCCGAGGAGATCGTCGGCGCCGTCGCCTACCTGCTGTCCGACGACGCGTCCTACACCAACGGGGCGGACATCAAGATCACCGGCGGCTGAGGTCGAGTCGGCGGTGCGTGCGCTCTGCGCCGACGACCACGACGCCATCGGCTCGGCGTCCCCTCTCGGAGGTGACGACGCATCGACTCCAGATCAAGGTTGCTGATCAAACGGTGAGGTCGTCAGGCCGGGCTGGTAGCCCAGGCCCATCGCGAAGCATTGGTCGATCTCGCCTGATCGGTATGTCCTGCAGCGGTCCGGCGTCTGGAAGGCGATCAGCCGCGCCAGGATGGACGCGCTCTCGACCAGATGCCTGACGCGATCTCGGAGGGGCGTCTTGGAACACCTGTCTGGGGACGCCCCCGACAGCACCTCTGCTTGCGATTCGCTGAGGGCCGTGCAGAAGTCCGGTAGACACTCACTTCGATTATCATCTTGAACATCCGGCAGGAGACTCTTGTATTCGAACACGTGTTCGAGTAGACTGTGATCATGGATCCGACACCGACCGCCGAGCCTGCCGAGGCCGCTGGCTCGGTGCTGGCGGCGGCGGTGGACGGGGTCCGGACGGCTGTGGGGCATCTGGTCAAGGTGGTCGACGACGGTGCCCTGGCCGATCTGGGGGCTGTGGGTTTGGTCGGGTTCTTGGCGGAGCTGGAGCAGGTGCGGAACCAGTGGCCGGTGGTGGACCGGGCGGCGATCCAGTTCGGCATCGAGCAGGGTGTGCCCGCGGCGTTGACGGAGCGGTCGATGACCCGGGTCCTGATGGCGGGGTTGCGGTTGTCGGTGGGGGAGGCGCACCGTCGGGTGAAGGCGGCGGAGCATCTGGCGGTCCGGCGGTCGATGACGGGGGAGCCGTTGGGTCCGGTCCGGCCGCATGCTGGCGGCGGCGCAGGCGGAGGGTGGGGTGTCGCCGGAGCAGGTGGCGGTCATCGACACCGCGTTGCGGAAGGTCGACCACTGCGACCCGTCCGCGGTGGCGGCGGGCGAGAAGCTGCTGACCGAGGCGGCTGGCGCGTTGGGGCCGAAAGAGCTGGGGTTGGTGGCGGCGCGGGTGGTCGATGCGATCGACCCGGACGGGGTGGCACCAACCGATGAGCGGGAACACGCCGAGCGGCGGTTCTTCCACCTGAAGCACCGCGCTGACGGGGCGTGGGTGGGGGACTTCCGGTTGACGCCGGTGCTGGGGCAGAAGCTGCAGGCCCTGCTGGACCCGTTGATGTCCCCGCACCCCGCACACACGACCGACGAGAGTCTGCTGGTGGAGGAGGTGGATCGGCGGTCGCGGGGGCAGCGGCGTCATGATGCGGTCGAGGCGGTCGTGGACCGGCTGCTCCGCAGCAGCGATCTGCCGGAGTCGGGTGGGATCGCGACCACGCTGGTGATCGTCATGTCCTACACCGACTACGTGACCGCCCGCGGCGACACCGGCACCAGCCAGACGGGGCCAGGGCGTGCGAGTGAGGGTCGGGGCGGGGGGATCGCGCACTTTGCTGATGGGAGTCCGGTGGCGGTGTCGACGGCGCTGCGGTGGGCGGACCAGGCGGAGGTGGCGTGGTGTGTGACCACACCCCAGGGGGCGGTGCTGGATCTGTACCGGACCCGGCGGATCGCGTCGCCGTCGCAGACGGTGGCGTTGATCGCCCGGGACGGTGGCTGCTCCTTCCCGGGCTGCGACGTGGGCCCGTCGTGGTGCGAGCGGCATCACATCGTGGCCTGGCAGGACGGCGGGGACACGAACCTGGACAATCTGACCCTGGTCTGTCGTTACCACCACCGCCACTTCGAGACCGGCGGCTGGACCTGCCGACTCAACGCCGATCGGTCTACCGGTGTGGATCCCACCGAGATGGGTCGACCGACAACAACGACCGATCCTGCACCCCCGGATCATCCTGAACCACTGGAACCCGCAAGACCCCCTCAACCTGTGAGCCACCCGGGTCCCTGGGAGTGCCCAGACCAAGATCACGTCCGACCATGATCATCAGCTCGACCACGATCAGAAGCCGACCGCCGCAGAACTCCCTGCGGCGGCTAGCGGCTTGTCACGATCATGAAGCTCCCACCCTCATCGCCAGGGCGCAGAACATCGAGTCGGCCCAGCTGAACCACGGCCGGGTGAAGGCCGTGTCGTCGTCCACGTCGAAGCCCTCGTGGACGTGCCCGGTCCCGGCGGTGGTGCCCGCGATCAGGTGCAGCAGCTCCAACGCACGATCCGGCGACTCCGATGTCAGGCCCTCCACGGCGAGCGCGATCGGCCAGACGTACCGCTCGGGTGTGTGTGGACTGCCGACGCCGGCAGCGATGCTGCCGCGGTAGTAGAAGGGGTTGTCCTCCGACAGGACGAAGTCCCGCGTCCGCCGGTAGAGCGGGTCGTCGAGCGGGATCCCGGCTACCAGCGGCAGGGACAGCAGGCCGGGCATGTTGGCGTCGTCCATCAGGCAGCTGGTGTCCCAGCCCGTCGACCTCGTACGCCCAGATCTGACCGTGCTCCGGATGCTCCACGAGCCCGTACGCCGCGATCCCACCCGCCAGTCGGTCGGCCAGGGCACCGGCGTCGTCCACCAGCTCCTGGTCGCCGCCGGCTGCAGGCACCAGATCGGCCAACAGCCGCAGGCAGTGGACCGCCATCAGGTTGCCGGGCACGTGGTAGCCGTACGTGCAGGCGTCGTCGCTGGGTCGGAAGCCCGCCCAGGTCATCCCGGTCGGTCCGACCGGCGTCCCACGACCGTCGCGGGTCAAGGTGTCGATGGCCACGGTGTCGGGGCGGACGAACCGGTAGTCCGACAGCTCTTCGTGCGCCGTCTCGCGGTCGAGCGTCTCCACCGCCGCCCGGGCGGCGGCCAGGAAGGTGTCGTCCAGGTGGTCGCTCCGTCCGGTCGCCGACCAGACCTGGTGCGCGAGCAGGAACGGGAAGCAGAGCGAGTCGATCTCGTACTTGCGCTCCCACAACCAAGGGTCGTCGGCCAGGTCGCGCGGCTCGTGGCACCGGCCGTTGGCCTCGATGTTGAAGGCGTTCGCGTACGGGTCGTGGCGCAGGTAGGCCAGCTGTCGCCGGACGATGCCGATCAGCAGATCCGCCAGCGGGCCGTCGGGGGCATCCTGGGCGATCCGCAGGTACGGCAGCATCTGGGTGGCCGAGTCGCGCAACCACATGGCCGGGATGTCGCCGGTGATCACGAAGACGGTGCCGTCCTCGAGCACGTGCAGGGTGCGGGCGAGCGTCCGCATCATCGCGTCGGCGAAGAGCCGAGCGGGGCCCTCCCCGGCCACGGCGGCCACCCGCGACCGCCACTGCTCGAGGAGCTCGGGAGGCAGCAGGACGGCAGGGTCGGGTCGCGTGGTCGTCACCCGGCAGATCGTGCCAGATGCGCTACCCGGCGGCGATCGCCTCGATCTCCACCAGCTGCTCGGGGGAGGACAGGAACGGCACGACCAGGGCCGTGATGGCCGACTGCGGCTGCGGCATCAGCTCGGCCGCCACCGGCATGAAGCCCTCGAAGTCGGCCGGGTTGGTCAGGTAGATGGTGAGCTTGACGATGTCGTCGAGCCCGAGCTCCGACTCCGCCAGGATGGCGGTGATCCGGGCGATGACCTCCCGCGCCTGCGCTTCGACGCCGGCCAGCCAGTGGCCGTCGGCATCCGTGCCGATCTGGCCGGAGACGAAGACGAGCCGCTGGGCGCCGGTCACCTCCAGACCCTGGGCGTACGGAACCGGCGGGACGCCCGCGGGCTGGAGGACGCGCTTGCTCAGGGTGCTGGTCATGATCGGCCTTTCGTCGTGGACTGTCGGACCCACACCGTCGCAGCAGCCTCCGACAGTCCCGGCTCGCCGTCCAGACGATCGGGGTCAGTGAGCGACCGGCACCCGCTCCGGCTCGACCGGGGTCGCGCCGGAGTCCTCGTCCGACGAGACCGTCAGCGGGCGGGCCGCCGGGGCGATCAGCCCGGCGACGATCACCAACGCCAGCACGGCGATGAACGAGTGCAGCAGACCGACGTGCTCGCCGAGCATGGCCAGCACCGGCGGACCGAAGAGGAACGCGGCGTAACCGACGGTCGCGGCGGCGCTGACGCGAGCCGAGGCCGTGCGGGCGTCGTCAGCGGCGGCGGACATGCCGACCGGCAGTCCCAGTGAGGTGCCCAGACCCCACAAGGCGATGCCGACGGCGGCGGTGACCGCGCTGGGACCGAAGATCGTGATGACCAGACCGACGGCCGCGACCAGGGCCGAGGCGCGCAGGGTGGTGACCCGACCGAACCGGTCGATCAGCAGCACCCCGAACAGGCGACCGATGGTCATGGTGACCACGAAGATGCCGAACAGGGCCGCGCCGACGGTCTCGCTGACGCCGTAGCCGTCCACGGTGGCCAGCGGCAACCAGTCCTCGGCAGCGCCCTCGGCGAAGCCCATGCCGAGCACCATCAGACCGATCAGCAGGGTCCGCGGGTCCTTCCAGACCGCCAGCCGCTCGGCGGTGGTGAGCTTCGGCTGGGTGGCGCCGGTCCGGCCGACGCCCTCCGGGATCAGCCGGACCGC
Organism: uncultured Actinomycetota bacterium; assembly: GCA_963784345.1. GTDB lineage: Bacteria > Actinomycetota > Actinomycetes > Propionibacteriales > Propionibacteriaceae > Microlunatus. Next base: position 304,908 of record CAWARE010000008.1, on the reverse strand, counting down.
CGGGACGACGGCCAGCACCAAGATCACCGCGGCGACGCCCAGGTGGACGCCGACCGAGATCCCGAGGAACGTGGCCAGCACACCGAGGGCGGCGCCGGTGAGGGTGCCGATGCTGTACATGGCGTGGAAGATCGGCATCACCGTCCGGCCCACGGCGCGCTCGTTGGCCGCGCCCGCGACGTTCATCGACACGTCGCAGGTGCCGAAGCCCAGCCCGAACACGATCAGGCCGGCGAACACGACCGTGGACGACGCCAGTCCGGCGCCGACCGCGACGATGACCAGACCGACCGCTGCGGTGAGCAGCGCGACCCGGATGACCGGACGGGCCCCGAAGCGACCGATCAAGGCACCGGCCGAGACCAACCCGACGATGGCGCCACCGGCGATGGCGAAGATCAGCCAGCCCATGTGGCCGGTGGAGGCGCCGAGCCCGTCCCGGACGGCCGGGGTGCGCGACACCCAGGCGGCCAGGGCGAACCCGCAGGCGGCGAAGACGATGAACATGGCGTTCCGCCAGGTGCGGGCGGAGACGTCGACGGACTCGGTGCGCGGGACGCGCAGCGTGGACATGATGGAGACCTCAGACCTCGGGATGGAGCAGCCGTTCCGACTGCATCTGTACGATCGTACAATATTTGTGTACGTATGTACAACTCCACCGATCGGGCGGTCTGTCTCAGGCGGAGACGCCGCTCAGCAGCTCCAGCGCACGCCGGATCTCCGGACCGTCGCCGGCGTCTCGAGCCAGCCCGCGGTAGGTGAACAGACCTTCGATGTGGGTGTCGATCCTGCGGGCGGTCGCGGGGTCGAAGAAGGGGGCCAGAGCCTCCTGGCTGCGCGCGAACCAGGCCTCGACCAGTCCGGCCACCTCGGGCCGGCGGATGGCCAGCGCGTAGAACTCGTAGCTCAGCGCCAGCTCGCGCGGATCGTCGTCACTGAGCAGGAACGCGGTGATCGCGGTGATCGCCTCCGCCGGTGTCCGGGCCGGGGCCAGAGCGGCCTCGAAGCGCTCGGAGATCTGGTCGGCGAACCGTCCGAACGCCACCTCGAGGAGATCGGCCAGATCGGCGAAGTAGTAGGTCGTCGAGCCGAGCGGCACCCCGGCGGCGGCGGCCACCCGTCGGTGCGTGGTGCCCGCCACGCCGTGCTCGGCGATGACGTCGAGGGCGGTGTCGATCAGCAGGTCGCGGCGGGAGCGGGCTCCGCGGGGCGAGGCGGCGGGCATGACCTCCACCGTAGGCCACGGAGGCCGCTGCTCGAGCCGGGCCGGATTCCTGCGGGAAGCGACAAGATCTTCGCCGGTCGGGCGCGCCGACCGCATCATTGACGGCACGTCGTGCGACTCCTAGGTTCCGCCCTATGACAACTGACACCGCGACGGGGGCGGGTGGCAAGGGACTCGCAGTCGGGACCCTCGGCCTCGCCGGTTCCGTCGTCATCGGCCTCGCCTCCACGGCGCCCGTCTACTCCCTGGTGGCGACCCTCGGCTTCGTCGTGATCGCGGTGGGAGCGCAGGCTCCGATCGCGTTCATCATCGCGTTCCTGCCGATGCTGTTCATCGCCGCCGCCTACCAGGAGCTCAACCGGGAGATCCCCGACTGCGGCACGACCTTCACCTGGGCGACCAAGGCGTTCGGGCCGCGGGTCGGCTGGATGGGCGGCTGGGGCGTCGCCGTGGCCGGCATCGTCGTGCTGGCCAACCTGGCCCAGATCGGCGGCATCTACCTGTGGCTGATGCTCGGCCAGGACGCCCTGGCCGAGAACACCGTGGTGGTCACGGCGACCGGCGTGGTCTTCATCGCCTTGATGTGCTGGGTCAGCTACCGCGGCCTGGAGATCGGCGAGCGCCTGCAGAACATCCTGCTGGGTCTGCAGTACCTGGCCCTGGTGCTGTTCGTGATCTTCGTCATCTACCGGATCGCCACCGGCCAGGCGCCGGCCACCGAGCACTTCTCCTGGCAGTGGTTCAACCCGTTCGCGTTCGCCGACTACTCCGGGTTCATCGAGGCCGTGCTGCTGGCCCTGTTCATCTACTGGGGCTGGGACACCTGCCTCGCGCTGAACGAGGAGACCAAGGACCCGCAGCGCATCCCCGGCCGGGCGGCGATCATCTCCACCGCCATCCTGCTGGTCACCTACGTGGGCGTCACGGTCGCGGCGATGGCGTACGCGGGCGTGGGCACCGACGGGCTGGGGCTGGGCAACGAGGCGAACGCCGACGACGTGTTCCTGGCCCTCAAGGACGACGTGATGGGCCCGATGGCCATCGTGCTGGTGATCGCGGTGCTGGTGTCGGCGGTCTCCTCGACCCAGACCACCATCCTGCCGACGGCCCGGGGCACGTTGGCGATGGCCACCTACAAGGCCCTGCCGCGACGGTTCCAGACCGTGCACCCGCGGTTCCAGACCCCGTCCTTCTCCACCTTGATGATGGGGGTGGTGGCCGTCGTCTACTACGTGGGCATGACCTTGATCAGCGACAACATCCTGCAGGACTCGATCCTCTCGCTCGGCCTGGCGATCGCCTTCTACTACGGCATCACCGGCTTCGCCTGCGTCTGGTACTTCCGCAAGGAGCTCACGACCTCGCCCCGCAATCTCTTCCTCAAGGGCGTCCTGCCGCTCGTCGGGGCCCTGATGCTGACGTACGCGTTCGTGCAGTCGGCGATCGACATGTGGCAGCCGGACTACGGCTACACCGAGCTGCTCGGCATCGGTGGCACCTTCGTGATGGGCATCGGCTCGCTGTTGGTCGGAGCCGTGCTGATGGTCGTGTGGTCGTTCTTCGCCGAGGCCAAGCCGTTCTTCGCCGGCGAGAGCCTCAACCGGGAGACCCCGGTGCTGGTCCCCGAGGAGCCGGAGACCTACCAGCGCAGCGTGGACGGCGGTCTGATGTGACGACCATGACCACCCGAACCGGTGACCGGCGGGTCGACCGGGGAGTGCGGCGCTGACGACCACACCCGCTCACGCCGGCATCCCCGCTCACGCCAGCACCCTCGCGTACGCCAGCGGCAGCGCGACGTGGCCGTTGATCGGGGACACTCTCGGTGCGCACCTGGCGGCCACCGCCGCTCGGGTGGGCGCCGACCACGAGGCAGTGGTCGACTGCGCGAGCGGCCGGCGGCTCACCTACGGCCAGCTGCTGGTCGAGGTGGACGCCTGCGCGCTCGGGCTGCACGACCGCGGGGTGCGGCAGGGCGACCGGGTGGGTCTGTGGTCGCCGAACCGGGCCGAGTGGGTGGTCCTGCTCTACGCCGCCGCACGGTTGGGCGCGATCCTGGTCAACCTCAACCCCGGCTACCGGTCCGACGATCTCGGCACCGTCGTCCGGCGGGCGGGGATCACGCTGCTGGTCGCCGCCCCGGGGTCTCGGGGCGCCGATCACCCGGCGGGGATCGCCGGGATCCGAGCCGACTGCCCCGGCCTGCGGGAGGTGATCTTCCTCGACGACCCCGCCTGGGAGGACCTGCTGGCGGCCGGCCACCGAGGCGACCCCGGCCTGCTGGCCGAGCGGGAGCGGCAGCTGTCGGCCGACGACCCGGTCGACCTCCAGCACACCTCCGCCCGTCGCACCCGGTCCTCCCGGGCAGCGACGCTGTCGCACCACAACCTGGTCAACAACGGCTTCTTCGTCGGCGTCGGGTGCGGCTACACCGAGCGCGACAGGGTCTGCGTGCCGGTGCCGTTCTTCCACTGCTTCGGCATGGGCATCGGCGTCCTCGGCACTCTCACCCACGGCGCGACCTTGATCATCCCGGCGCCGGAGTTCGACCCGGCCCGGACCCTGCGGGCCGTCCAGGACGAGGCCTGCACCAGTCTCCACGGGGTGCCGGCGATGTTCGCGGCCGAGCTGGCCCTGCCCAGCAGCGCCTACGACCTGGGCACCCTGCGCACCGGGATCATGGCCGGGTCGCCGTGCCCGGTCGAGGTGATGGAACGCGTGGTCTCCGAGCTCGGCCTGACCGAGGTGACCGTCTGCCACGGGCTGAGCGAGACGTCTCCGGTGATCACCCAGACCCGGCGGGACGACGACCTCCGGGTGCGGACGTCCACCGTGGGCCGGGTCCACCCGCACCTCGAGGTCAAGATCATCGAGCCGGCGACCGGGCTGACGGTCGGCCGCGGAGAGGAAGGGGAGCTCTGCGTCCGCGGCTATGCGGTGATGCTGGGCTACTGGGATGCGCCGGCGGACACCGCCGCGGTGGTCGACGGCGCGCGGTGGTTCCACACCGGGGACCTCGCGGTGCTGGACTGCGACGACCTGATCACCGTGGTCGGGCGGATCGACGAGGGGATCGTCCGCGGAGGGGAGCACATCGACCCCCGACAGGTGGAGGCGTTCCTGGCGGCTCATCCCGACGTCGTCGACGTCCGCGTGATCGGGGTGCCCGACGAGCGGTTCGGCGAGGAGGTGATGGCCTGGCTGCGGCTCCGACCGGGTGCGCCGGTGCTGACCGCGGAGGACCTGCGCGCGTACGGGACCGGGCGGGCCGCGCACCATCTCGTCCCGCGCTACGTCACGGTCGTCGAGGAGTTCCCGCAACCGGTCAGCGGGCACCTGCCACCGGGTGGACCTGAGGAACCTGTCGATCGTCCAGCTGGGGCTGCAGCGGGCCGCCGGCCTCGAGCACAGGTGAGTGGCCCAGGCCCCCGACCCGACCGGCGACCCTGGCTTCCGACCCGCCCAGTGAGCTGCCCAGTGAGCTGCTGAGGAGCTGCTGAGTGAGCTGCTGAGAGAGCGGACGGACTGTCGGAGCCATGCGGCATAGTGACGCGGGTGGACATCGCAGTGCTCGACGACTACGCCGGTGCCGCCCTCTCGCTCGCCGACTGGTCCCGGCTGCAGGCGCAGGGCCGGGTCGACGTCTTCGACGACCACCTCGTCGACCCCGACGCGCTGACCGAGCGCCTGCGGCCGTACGGGGCGGTGGTGCTGATGCGCGAGCGCACCCCGCTGCCCGCCGCCGTGATCGAACGCCTGGACCGGCTCCGGCTGATCGTCACCACCGGTCGGCGCAACCCGGTGCTCGACCTCGCCGCCGCGGTTCGACGGGGGATCGTGGTGAGTCACACCGACGGCCTCGTCAGCTCCACCGTCGAGCTCACCTGGGCGCTCATCCTGGGGCACGCCCGACACCTGGTCCACGAGGTCGGGGCGCTGCGGTCCGGGGGCTGGCAGACCACTGTCGGACGTGATCTGGCCGGGGCGACGCTGGGCGTGCTCGGGCTGGGTCGGATCGGCAGCCGGGTCGCCGAGCTCGGTGGGGCGTTCGGGATGGACGTCATCGCCTGGAGTCGTTCCCTGACCGCCGACCGGGCCGCGGCCTCGGGGGCGGTGTCGGTGCCGTTCGACGAGCTGCTGGCCCGCAGCGACGTGCTCACCGTCCACGTCCCGCTCGACGCCGGGACCCGTGGTCTGCTGGGCGCCGAAGCGCTGGCGGCGATGCAGCCCACGGCGCTGCTGGTGAACACCTCCCGCGGACCGATCCTCGACGGCGAGGCGGTGCGCGAGGCGCTGGCCACCGGCCGCCTGGGCGGGGTCGCTGTCGACGTGTTCGACCAGGAGCCGCCGGTCGCCGACGACCCGTTGCTGGGCGCGCCCGGGGTGCTGGCCACCCCGCACCTGGGCTACGTCACCCGGAACGGGATGGGTCTGTTCTACCGCGGCGCGGTGGAGGACATCGAGGCGTTCCTGGCCGGGACGCCGATCCGGGTCCTGGAGGCCCCCCAGGATCCCCGAGCCGACAGGTGACCCGTCGCGGCTGGCTGCTCTTCGTCACGCTGAGCCTGTGCTGGGGCATCCCGTACCTGTTCATCCGGATCGCGGTCACCGAGCTCGACCCGGTGGTGGTCGCCTTCGGGCGGACCGCGCTGGGCGCCCTGCTGCTGCTGCCGTTCGCGCTGCGGTCCCGAGCCCTGGCGCCGCTCCGCACCCACTGGCGCTGGCTGCTGGTCTACACCGGGCTGGAGATCGTCGGTCCCTGGGTGCTGCTGGGTCACGCCGAGACCCGACTGTCGAGCTCCACCACCGGGCTGTTGATCGCCATGGTGCCGATCGTGGCCGCGATCATCCTGACCGCGACCGGTCAGGACCGCCTCGGTCCCCGCCGGATCGCCGGGCTGCTGATCGGCCTGGCCGGCGTGGCCGTGCTGGTCGGGCTCGACGTGCACGCCGAGGACCTGGTGGCCATCCTGCAGATCCTGGGGGTGGTCGTCGGGTACGCGATCGGACCGATCATCATCAGCCGGCAGCTGTCGGACCTGCCGCCGATCGGGGTGATCACGGCCTCGCTGCTGATCGCCGCCGTGGTCTACGCCCCCTTCGCCGTGGTGCTCCGTCCGGCCACGGTGAGCCCGGCGGCGATCGGGTCGGTGGTGGTGCTGGCGGTGGTCTGCACGGCCGTGGCCTTCCTGGTCATGTTCGCCCTGATCGCCGAGGCCGGCCCGGCCCGGATGACCCTGATCACGTACGTGAACCCGGCGGTGGCCATCGGTCTGGGGGCCCTGGTGCTGGACGAGCCGATCACCACCGGGCTGCTGCTGGGTTTCCCGTTGATCATCCTGGGCTCGATCCTCGGGACCTGGCGCAGCAGCCCACCGGAGGCGGGGTTGGATCCGCAGGTCGTCGCCACCACCCGCCAGGCCCGCCGATAGCATCGCCCAGCCCGTCGCGACGGTCGGCGGGCCCGCCGACGGGGTGGCACCATGACCCCCGTGCACATCGCCCTGAGCATCCTCGCCATCGTCGCCGCGGTGGTCGCCGTGACAGCGCTGGCCGAGAAGATCCGGTTCTCGGCGCCGCTGCTGCTGATGCTGGTCGGCATCGGGGCCTCGTTCGTCCCGTTCATCCAGGAACCGGTGCTCAGTCCCGACATCGTGCTGCTGGGCTTCCTACCGCCCCTGCTCTACGCCACCGCCATCCGCAGCTCGCTGATGGACATCCGCGCGAACTGGCGACCCATCGGCTACCTGTCGGTGCTCCTGGTGGCCGTCACCGCCCTGGCCATCGGGTGGATCACCTGGCTCATCCTGCCGGTGCCGTTCGCGCTGGCCTTCGCCTTCGGCGCGGTCGTCGCCCCGCCGGACGCGGTGGCCGCCACCACCATCGCCCGCCGGGTGGGGATGCCGCGCCAGCTGGTCACCATCCTCGAGGGTGAGTCCCTCCTCAACGACGCGACAGCCATCACCTGCGTGCGGGTCGGGCTGGTGGCCATCGCCAGCACCGTGACCGCCGCCGAGGTGGCCGCCGGTTTCCTGGTGGCGGCCGCCGGTGGCGCGTTGGTCGGGTTCGTCGTCGCGGCGCTGGCCACCGCGGTGCGCAAGCGGATCACCCAGCCGGTCTTCGACACAGCCATCTCGTTCATGGTGCCCTGGGCGGCCTACCTTCCCGCCGAGGAGATCATCTTCTCCGACTTCCACGGTTCCGGCGTGATCGCCACCGTGGTGGCCGGTCTGATCCTCGGGCACAAGTCGCCGGTGGTGCAGAGCGGCCTGTCCCGACTGAGCGAACGGGTCAACTGGAGCACCGTTCAGTTCGTGCTGGAGAACGCCGTCTTCCTGCTGATCGGCCTGCAGGCCCGGCAGATCATCGGGAACATGGGCATGAGCGACCTCCCGGCCGGACGGATCGCCGCCTTCTGCGTGGCGGTGCTGGTCGGGGTGATGCTGATCCGGATGGTCTGGTTGCTGCTCGGTCGAGCCGCTCTGCTGTCCCGCGGTGGTGGCCGTGAACCGTCGCCGTGGTCGTACTCGATCGTTCTCGGGTGGTCCGGCTTGCGCGGCGTGGTGACGTTGGCCACGGCGCTGCTGATCCCGATCGACCTGGAATCCCGCGACGTGCTCGTCTTCGGCGCGATGGTGGTGGTGGCCGGCACCCTGCTGCTGCAGGGGCTGACCCTGCCCTTCCTGGTGCGGCGGCTCGGGCTGCGCGGACCGGACCCCCGGTCCGATGCCCTGCAGGCAGCCACCGTGCTGCAGACCGCCAGCAACGCCGCCCTGACCCAGCTCGACACCATCACCGGCCCCGAAGACGATCCCGACGTGATCCAGCGGGTCCGCGACCGGGTGGCCGCCCGACCCGAGGCGCTGTGGGAGCGGCTCGGGACCAACGAGTCCCAGACCCCGGCCGAGGAGTACCGCCGACTGCGGCTGGCCACCATCTCCACCGAGCGGTCCGAGGTGCTGCGGATCCGCTCGACCGGCACCATCGACCACGCCGTGATCGAGGAGGTGCTCGGCTCCCTGGATGTGGAGGAGTCGATGCTGACGCTGGCCAGCGAGCGTGCAGAGTTCTCCGACGAGGGCGGTCCGGTCGAGGTGCCCCAGGTGGAGGAGGCTCCCTGTCGCGACCTCGAGGATGCCCCGTCCGACGCTGCCGCGTCCTCGGACCGCTGCGAGGACTGCGTCCGCGAGGGCACCCGGCCGGTTCACCTGCGCCTGTGCCTGACCTGCGGGAACGTGGCCTGCTGCGACTCCTCGGTCGGCAGGCACGCGACCCGGCACTTCCAGCAGACCGGCCACGCGGTGATGCGCAGCTTCGAGGCCGGCGAGACCTGGCGCTGGTGCTACGTGCACGAGCGACTGGGCTGAGTCCGCCTGTCCGGGCGGGGGTGCCCGAACCCGGAGGTGGGTTCCCGCGGACCGGGTCGGCAGGTTACGGTGCCCGGGTTGCCGCTTTTCGCATAGGAGACCTATCGATGCGTACCACCCTGCTCCGGACCGGGGCCGCGGCCGTCGCCGCCACCCTCGTCGTCATCGGTCTCTCCTCGACGCCCGCCGCGGCGCACTCGGGGAGCGACGACCGGTCCTCAGCGAACGCCCGGCTCGCGCCCCGGACGCAGTTCACGATGAAGCCTGACGGCTCCAGTGGGCGGACCGAGGGCGGTGCGGGCATCCCGAACATCGACTCGGTGAAGTCGACCATCCGCACCTACTACGACGCCACCGACGGGATCGCGGACAAGTCCTCCTCGCCCTACATCTCGGAGATGACCGCCATCACCCGGGAACCGTGGCGCTATCTCGAGAAGGTCGCCCGGGCCGAGCGCACGGCGGCGGGGCACGGCGGGGCGGCAGGGCACGGCGGGACGCATCGCCGGAAGCCGGCCATCGTGGTCGACGCCGACGACACCATGCTGTGGACCTACGACATGGAGGACGCGGGGATGAAGTTCGTCTTCGACCCCGCCCTCCAGGACGTCTACGTGCAGCAGCAGCGGTTCCCGGCCACCCCGGGCATGGTCCGCTTCGTCAACACCGCCCGCGCGCTCGGCATCACGGTGTTCGGCCTCACCGGCCGCAACGACGCCCAGAAGACCGCCACCGTGGCCAACCTGACCAAGGTCGGCTACCGGCCGTTCGCCGCCGATCGCTTCTTCACCAAGTGGGTCAGCGGGACGACACCGACGACGGCCGACCCGAAGCGGACCTGGTTCGCCGGCACCCCGTGCGCGGACGGGTCGTGCACCACCGTGGAGTACAAGGCCAACACCCGCCGCCACATCGAGTCCCTCGGCTACGACATCGTCCTCAACGTCGGCGACCAGTGGTCCGATCTGCAGGGCGGCTACGCCGACCGGACCCTGAAGCTGCCCAACCCGACCTACTTCCTGCCCAGCCCCGACCTCGACGGCACGCCGGCCGATCGTCGGTACGCGCCGCGGTCGCACTTCCGGATGGCCGCTGACGGTTCCAGCGGCGCGACCGAGGGCGGGGAGGGGATCCCCAACGTCGACATCGTCAAGTCCACGATCCGCACCTACTACAACGCCACCGCCGGGATCGCGGACAAGGACGAGTCGCCCTACATCGACGAGCTGGCGGCGCTCACCGCCCGGCAGACGTCGCGGTTGACCGGGATCTGCGCCCGGGAAACGCGCCGCGGCCAGAAGCCCGCCGTCGTGCTGGACACCGACGACACCACGCTGTGGACGTACGACATGGAGGACGCGGACATGCAGTTCGTGTTCGACCCGGTCGTCCAGGACCGTGACTGGGTGCAGCCCCAGCGGTTCCCGGCCACCCCGGGGATGGTCGACCTGGTCACCGCCGTCCGGGCCTCCGGGTGCACGGTGATCGGACTGACCGGTCGCAACGACGCCCAGCGGGACGCGACGCTGGGCAACCTGACCAAGGTCGGCTACACCGGCTTCACCTCCGAGCTGTTCTTCACCAAGTGGCGCAGCGGCACCGTGCCCACCGACCGTCCGTGGCTGGCCGGCAGCCCGTGCGCGGACGGGGTCTGCACGACCATCGAGTACAAGTCGCTGACCCGCGAGCACGTCGTCAAGGACCTCGGCTACGACGTGGTCGCCAACTACGGAGACCAGTTCAGCGACCTGATCGGCGGGTACGCCGACCGGACCGTCAAGCTGCCGAACCCGACGTACTACCTGCCCTGACGGCTCAGCGGCCTGTCGAGCCGCCGCCGGGCGCCGGCGCCGCTATACAGGTGTCCGGGCCGCGCGGGGCGGTGCCGCTCGAGCCCGGAGGGCAACGCGCATGACGATCAGGGACGTCTTCACCTGGAAGCTGCACGGCGACGGGCGGAGCATCAGCCCGGGCACCGTGGTGGCCCCGGACGAGCGGCTGTCGGTGCCGATCACCGTCGGCATCGGTCTGCAGCACGTGGTCGCCATGTTCGGGGCGACCTTCATCGTGCCGGTGATCATGGGCTTCCCGACCTCGACGGCGTTGCTGTTCTCCGGCATCGGCACCATGGTCTTCCTGCTGATCACCGGCAACCGGGTGCCGAGCTACCTCGGCAGCAGCTTCGCCCTGCTCGCCCCGGTGGCGGCGATCGCCCCGTTGGCCCAGGGACAGACCGCGTTGGACGGCCCGGCGATCTCCCTGGCGCTGGGCGGCATCGTGATCACCGGTGTCGCGCTGGCCGTCGTCGGGGCGGTGGTGCACGTGGCCGGGGCCGGCTGGATCCCGCTGGTGATGCCGCCGGTGGTCACCGGCACCATCGTCGCCCTGATCGGCTTCAACCTGGCGACCGCGGCCAAGGGCAACGTGGAGTCCGGACCGATCGAGGCGGTGGTCACGATCATCGCGATCTTGGTGATCACCGTGCTCTTCCGCGGGCTGGTCGGTCGTCTCGGCATCGTGCTCGGCGTGGCTGTCGGTTACGTGGCCGCGGCGCTCAACGGATCGGTCGACCTGTCCCAGGTCGAGGCGGCACCGTGGATCGGGCTGCCGACGTTCCACGGACCGCAGGTCACCTCGGCCGCCTGGGGTCTGTTCCTCCCCGTCGTCCTGGTGCTGGTGGCCGAGAACGTCGGGCACGTGAAGACCGTGGCGGCCATGACGGGTGAGAACCTCGATCGCTACCTGGGTCGCGCCCTGTTCGCCGACGGCGTGGCCACCACGCTGGCCGGCTCCGGCGGCGGGACGGCGACGACGACGTACGCGGAGAACATCGGGGTGATGGCGGCCAGTCGGGTCTACAGCACGCTGGCCTACTGGGTGGCCGCGGTCTTCGCCGTGCTGCTGGGTCTGTGCCCGAAGTTCGGCGCCCTGGCGGCGTCCATCCCGGCCGGGGTGCTGGGCGGGGCCGGGGTGGTGCTCTACGGGATGATCGGCGTGCTGGGCGCCCGGATCTGGGTGCAGAACCGGGTGAACTTCTCCTCACCGACCAACCTGCTGACCGCCGGTGTGGGGCTGATCCTGGGCATCGGCGGCTTCAGCCTGGTGCTCGGCGACTTCACCCTCGGGGCCATCGGCGTCGGGTCCTTCGGCGCCCTGGTCGTCTACCACGGGATGCGCACGGTGGCCCGTTGGCGGGGCACCGATCCCGACGTCGACGCCAAGGCCGACCTGATCGGCGACGAGGCGTCGCTGGCCCCGTGAGCCGGTGCGGCAGGATCACCCCATGACGACTGTGGTGGTGACCGGGGGAGCGGGCAAGCTGGGCCGGGCCTGCGTGACGGAGCTGGTGGAGCACGGCTACGAGGTGGTGGTGTTCGACCGGGCGCAGGCCCGAGCCCGGGGCCACGCCCGTGCCGGTGGACCTGACCGACTACGGGCAGGTGCTGGACGCCATGCTCGGGGTGGAGGAGCGTTACGCGTCGGTGGACGCCGTGGTGCATCTGGCCGCCGTGCCGGCCCCGGGCATCGTGGCTGACCACGCCACGTTCGCCAACAACATGAACGCCACCTGGAACGTGGTGAGCGCGGCCCGTCGCGCCGGTCTCACCAAGATCGTCTGGGCCTCCAGCGAGACCGTGCTCGGTCTGCCCTTCGACACCCCGCCGCCGTACGTGCCGGTCGACGAGGACTACCCGCCCCGGCCGGAGTCGACCTACTCCCTGGTGAAGACCATGGAGGAGACGATGGCGGCCCAGCTGTGCCGCCGGGACCCGTCGCTGAGCATGATCGGGCTGCGGTTCTCCAACGTGATGTACCCGGCCGACTACGATCGGTTCCCCGACTTCCAGGACGACGCCACCCTGCGCAAGTGGAACCTGTGGGGCTACATCGACGCCCGGGACGGGGCCCAGGCCGTCCGGCTGGCGCTGGAGTCCACGATCACCGGCTGCGAGATCTTCGTGATCGCCAACGCCGACACGGTGATGGAGCGGCCGAACGCCGAGCTGCTGGCCGAGTGCTTCCCGGACGTGGAGGTCCGTGGTGAGGTCGGGCCCCACGACACGCTGCTGTCGATCGCCAAGGCCCGGCGGCTGCTGGGCTACGAGCCGCGGCACAGCTGGCGGGACGAGCGGGTAGATAGCTGAGCAGAACCGGCGATCAGCTGCGGGCGGCGATCCCGTCGAGCCGCAGGGTCGCCGACTCGTCGCGGTGCACGCCGGTCGTCCCGACGTGCTTCTCCGGTGCGACAGGGCCGTTCTTGAGCACGCCGTACAGCGCCATCGCGTGGCCGCGGCCCACGCCGTAGTCCTCTTTCAGCCAGTCGACGACGACGCCGGCCTTCGTGCTCGCGGTGTAGCCGCGGGCGGACGCTTCGTCGAGAAGCTGCTGGGGCGTCTTGCCGGTCTTGGTCTCGATGGCGTCGAGGTAGGCCTGGTAGGACATGGTGATCACCTTCCGGTCGTGCGTGTGCTGCTCGTCATGGTGTCGACCACGTGGGGATCGTCAACTCATCGGTCGTTCAGCGTGCGTCGGCCAGCACCTCGCGCACCGCGTGGCGTCCGACGGCCGCGAGCAGCGGGTCGTCGTCGCTGTTGGCGATCAGGGCCACTCCCAGACACAGCGCCCAGCCGCGCGCCCGAGCCCAGGTGCCTTCGTTCGGCGCGTGGTCCTGCTCGTACGCCGCACGCAGCCGCCGTCCGTGGCCTCGGCATCGAACGAGAGCCAGGCTGCAGCGAGATCCGTGGCCGGGTCGCCGGCTGTCAGGTCTCCGAAGTCGATGACCGCAGACGATGGCGTCGTCGTGGACGAGCACGTTGCCCGGATGCGGGTCGCCGTGGAGCCAGAGCGGAGGGCCGGGCCACGGCGGCGTGGCCACGAGGACGTCCCAGAGCTCCAGCACCGCGTCCGGACGGTCGACCGCGATGGTCGCGACCTGTCGCCTGAACACCTCGGTGCGTCCGGCGAGGGGGATGCCGCGGACGGGGTTGGGTGGGGCTTCCGGCGGGGCCGCGGTGTGCAGGCAGGCCAGGAACCGGCCCAGCGCTGCCGCGTACGGACGGCGTGCGTGCACGGGGAGCGTGGCGAGTGGGTGACCGACGAACCACGGCGTGATCGACCAGGGCCACCGGAACGCCTCGCTCGGAGCACCGATCCGCACCGGCACGGGGATCGGCGCGGGCAGCCCGGGGGCGAGCTCGGGCAGCCACCGTTGCTCGTGCTCGATCAACGCCACGGCGACGGCGCGGCGCGGCAGGCGGACGGCCAGATCCTCGCCCAGGCGGAAGATCACGTTGTCCCAGCCGTTCGCCACTTGCTGCAACGGGGCCGCCAGGTCGGGGTGCTGCTCCTCGATCAGGGCGGCCACCAGCGCGGCGGAGACGTCGACTTCGGCGGCTGGCATCTTCACTGAACACAGCGTACGAAAGGGCGTGGGCAGTGCACACCGACCGCCGGCATGTTCCTCAGCCACGCGGTCGCAGTGTGGCGACGTGAGCGACCGGGTGCTGTGCCGTAGGGCGAGCGGGTCGTCGAGTCCAGGCGACACGAGAGCTGATCGTCAGCGGGATCGTGGGGATCGCGCAGCCCGACGCGCCGCTGCCCGCCCGCCGGACGGCGGACGGGCAACGGAGCAGTCGTGATCAGCCGATCATGATCAGTCGACGGTGACCGTCCGGCTGCTCCCGTTGAACAAGGCGTTGCCGGAGTACCGGACGGTGACCTGTTGCCCGGGTTGGGCCGTCACGGTGACACTGACGCTCTTGCCGGTCAGCTCCTGCGGTGCTCCGACGACCTTGCCGTCGACCAGGAACTCGACCCGGCCGGTGGGGCTGACGGTCGAGGTCTTGGCGTCGGCCGCCACCTTCGCGGTGATCTTGACCTTGCCCTTGTTCTTCTGCGCGACCGTGAGGTTCGTCGTGGTCGCCTTGAACGCCACCCGACGCAGGAAGTCGTTCAGCTCCATCCGCCAGATGTCCCAGCTGTGGATGCCGGGCTGGTTGAAGGCGACGACGTTGACCCCGGCGGCCTTCAGACCCGCTTCCCGTTGCAGGGAGGACACGTTGATGTTGGCCAGCCAGTCCTGCAGCCCGGTGCCGATGTGGACGACCTCGACGTTCTTCATCGCCGCCAGCTGGGTGTCGGTCGGTGCGACGTAGGCGCCGGCGGCAGCACTCCACAGGCCGTAGTAGGCGAACTGGTCGGTGGTGTTGTAGAGCAGGTAGTTGGCTCGGCCGCCGCCGGCGGAGAGCCCGGCGAAGGCACGGTCGGACGCCCGCTTGGAGACGTTGAGGTTCTTCTGCACGTACGGGATGACCTTGGTGGTGATCTCGGTGGCGTAGCCGGCAGTGCCGCCGGGGATGCCGTTGAAGTTGGTCATCACCACCACCGACGGCTGCATCCGGCCCTCGGCGATCGCGTTGTCGAGGATGTTGCCGGCCACCCCGGAGTTGCTCCAGTCGTACTCGTCGCCACCGGCGCCGTGGCTGAGGTAGATCGTGGGGTAGGGGGTGGACCGGTTCTTGTTGTAGCCCGGGGGCGTGTAGACGGTGAGACCCTGGGTGCCGGCGGTGCTGGTCGACGGGTAGCTGTAGTGCTGGAAGGTGCCCCGGTCATCGGCGTCGGCCACCGGCGCCTCGACGTACTTGTCGAGCGAGCCGTAGCTGCGGTCGCTGGGAACGTAGACCTGGCGGTTGGGTCCACCCACGTCGTCGGGATTCCAGCTGGGGTTGGCCGGATCGGGGATCCGAGGGCAACCGGTGCCCGCGTCGGAGGCGCAGTTCACCACGAAGGCGTAGTTGAAGGTGCCCGACGGTAGCGGTGAGCTGTAGGTCCAGATGCCGTCGGCGTCCTTGGTCATCTCGTACACCGTCCAGCCGGCCCCCTCGCCGGACAGCTTGATGCCGGGCACGTCGCCGGGCTCCCACTGGCTGCCGGGCTTGGTCTCGGCTGCGGTGCCGCTGGTGATCAGCGCCGGGTCGGAGAACGTCATCTCCGGAGCGATCTGCACGCGCGTGGCGCCGTCGTTCTTGTAGCGGATGGTGACCTCGTAACCGGTCGGGGGGAGACCGGTCTTGGAGACGGTCGGCCCGAGCGGGGCGGCGTCGTCGGCCGCGGCCGGGGTGGCGGAGACCAGGGCCGAGCCGCCGACGAGGGCGGCAGCGGCCACCATGGTCGGTAGCCACCGGCGCAGGCGGGGCCGCGAGGGCGTGCCAGAGGACATGCAGAACTCCTTGGGGATGGGTGAGCGACGCCGACCGGATGTCGGAGTCGTACGGGGTGGAGCAGGGGTGGAGTCGGACCGGACGATCCGCCCGGTCAGGCGGCGGCGGGTCAGCTGGGTGTCAGCTGCCGACGGGGACGTGGATCCAGGCGGTGACGTCGGCGGTGCCGGCGGTGATCGCCCGGTACCCGGGCAGCGGTGAGGCCACGAAGGCCCCGTCGTCGGCCAGACCGGCGGCGGTGGCGGTGGCCAGCGAGTCGACGTAGCCGGGCCGGGTGAACCACTGGTGGTTGTGGGCGGTGTACAGGGTGTCGTAGCGACCGTCGGTAGCCGAACGCCACGACGCCAACGCTGTCCCGAAGACGGCCAGCGAGGACGACAGGACCAGGCCGGCCGGACCCTGGGTGCCCAGGGCGTCCCCGGCGTACAGCACGCGGGAGACGGGATCGAGCACGGTCAGACCCTCGGCGGCGTGGCCGGTCAGCGGGTGCACCTCGAGTCGGACACGCCGCCGTGCGGTGTCGCGGCCCAGGTCGATCCGGTCGCCGGCACCGACTCGGACGAGGTCCCGGTAGCGACGACCACTCAGCGAGGACCCTTCCGACACGTGGATCCGGTGACCGGCGAACTGCTTGAGGCCACCGATCTGGTCGGCGTCGTCACTGGTCAGCAGCAGGTCGAGCTCCAGCCCGGTGCCGCGGAGCAGCCGGCGGACGAAGTCGGCCAGTCCGGGGGTGCCCGCACCGCTGCCGATCAGCAGCGCCCGGCTGCTGCCGCGCATCAGGAACAGCGACCGCGTGGCGTAGTCCCTGATCATGGTCAGGTCGGTCCTGATGTTCTGCAGATAGGCGTACGGCGCGTCGGAGGTGGGCTCCAGCGGGTAGCGGGCCGGGATCTCGACCCGGTGGTAGTTCCGCCGCACGCCGCGGCCGCCGGTCGGACCGCCCGGATAGAGGTTGGTGAGCGAGTAGACCAACCGGGCCGACCCGCCGCCGATCCAGACGGCCTCCCGGCCGACGTGGTGGTAGGGCTCGGCCGCGATCGATCCGTCGAGAGCACCCGCGGCGGCCTTCGCCATGTCCTGCACGTAACGAAGATCGCCGATCCGCCCGTTCAGCGGCGCCTTGCCGCGACCGTACTTGCTGAGCTGCAGGTAGTGCGCCGGGAGCAGCACGATGCCGCGCAACGGCGACAGCTTCCGCTCCAGACCGCGGAGCATGGTCAGGTACGTGCTCGTGGTCGCCGACGCGAACTGGGCCCAGACGAACGCGGAGCCGAGAGCGTCGCCGGTGGCGATCATGGCGTTCTCGGCGTCCAGGTAGCCGGTGGAGCCGGGGGTGTGGCCGTACAGGGCGACGATCTTGATCATCCGACCGCCCAGGTCGATCTTCTTCACCGTGCTGCCGTTGCCGTGGGTGGTGGGTCCGCCGTCCTCGCGGACCGGCACCCAGTTGGCGGGCGGGGACGCCGTCGGCCAGTCCAGGTCCGGGTAGTAGACCGTGCGGCCGGTCATCTGCGGGACCTTGCCGGTGTGATCACCGTGGGAGTGGCTGATGGCGACGTCGAAGTCGACCGGGTCCTTCTTGACCGTGCCGTTGTCGCGGTGACCGAGCAGGTGCCGGCACACCGACGTCAGGTCGTTGACGCCCATCGTCTCCGGCGTGTTCTGGGCCGTGTCGACCAGCAGCGCACGCTCATCGCCTTCGAACAACCAGCAGGTGGAGTCCTGCGAGCTGACGCTGCCGTCGGCGCGAGGAGCCCCGGTCAGCAGGTTGTCGATCCGCCAGGTGCGCAGCCCGGAAGGCGTGATCGAGATCCGGTGCGCGGTGTAGGCGCCCCAGGGGTTCACCCGGCCGCCCCAGCCGTCGCCGATCGGGTTGCCGTAGCCGTCCTCGACGATGTCGAGGAAGCCCGGCACCAGGCGCTCGAGCGTGAGTGGTCGGGCGCGGCTGCCCCGCGGTCTGGCCGCGGCCAGGTCGCCGCCGAACGAGGCGCCCACGACGCCGGTGGCCGAGACGGCCGCGGCGAGGGCGAGCAGGTTGCGTCGGGAGAGTGCTGCTTCGCCGGGGGCATCGGGTCGGCAGGTGTGCTCGTCGGCCGGGTCGGGGAGTGGCGGATAGGTCACGAACTCTCCTCTGAGTGCATGATCACGTCTGGGCACGCCAGGGAAGACCTTCGTGATCGACGAAGGGCTACGGGCGGGAAGGGGCTGTGGGGCACCCGGGGAAGGTGCTCGAGCGAGATTCGTCTGTGGTGCGAACCTCGCGACACCAGGAAACTACCGCGCGTTTCGCGCAGAAGTCAATGGTCGACTGTGACCTGCGTCATCTCGTGCCGCGTCAGGGCGTCGAGCTGGCCGATCGGTGTTCCCCGGTCCAGCCAGACCCCCAGCACCGCCGGAGAGAACAGCTCGTCGACCACCATCGCCGCCGCGCCGACCAACCCGGCGCGGTCACTGAGGTGCGAGTGCTCCACCAGCAGACCCTCGGACGCCACCGAGATGCCCTCGTCGGCGATCGCTGCCCTGATGGCGCCCAGCACGATCTCGTCGTCGTCGACCAGGGTGCCGCCGACCAGCAGCAGCGACGGGTCCAGCAGGGTCACCACGTCGGCCAGCACCGCACCCACCCGCGAGCCGGCGCGGCGCAGCACCGCCACCGCCTCCGGGTCGCCGGCCGTCGCGGACCGGGACAGGTCGCCGACCGAGGCGTGGACGCCGCCCGCTTCGGCGAGCAGGGCGGTGTCGTTGACGAAGGTGTCGAGACATCCCCGTCCGCCGCACCAGCACGGCCGCGGCTCGTCGTGCGGCACGACGAGGTGGCCGATCTCGCCCGCCGCCGCCTTGCCGTGCTGCAGCCGCCCACCGAGGACCAGACCCCCGCCGACCGACGGCCCCAGCTTGACGAACACGACGTCGGAGCAGCCGCGGGCGCGACCGGACCGCACCTCGCCGAGCGCCATCAGATTGACCTCGTTGTCGACCCAGACCGGCCGGCCGAGCAGCTCGTGCAGGCGATCCCGGACCGGGTACCCGTCCCAGCCGGCCATCGCCGACCGGGCGAACAGCCGGCCGGGCAGGACGCTGCCGCGACGCCGGTCCACCGGCGCCAGGACCCCGACCCCGATGCCCCACAGGTCGTCGAGAGCGTGACCGACCTCCGGCCAGCACCGCGCTCATGCCGTCGGCGACGAGCTCGACGGCCGCCGCCGGGACCGGCCGTGACCTCGGCGTCGATCTGACGGAGCGCGAGCACCTGCCCGCCGAGATCGGTGAGACCGAGGGTCGCGTGGTGCACGTTCATCTCCACGACGCCGACCAGGCCGACCTCGGGTCGGAACCCGATCCGGCGGGGCATCCGGCCGCCGGTCGACCGGGCCAGCTCGCCCTCGGTGACCACGGACCCTTGTCCAGCAGCTCCTGCACGCGTTCGGAGATGATCTTGCGCCCCAGCCCGGTCAGCCGCTCGAGCTCGGGCCGGGTGGTGGGTCCCTCCCGCCGGAGGACCTCGATCACGGCGGCGTGGCCGGCCGCCCGAGCGCTGCCGGGTCGGCTCACGGCGCCTGGGGTGCTCACCAGGTCAGTCTGGCGGGTGACGCCACAGGGGTGCTCACCGGGCCAGTCTGGCGCGTTGGCCGCCGCTTCTGCTGGCCACACCGCAGGGACGAGTCGCCATTGGTGACTCCGGGCTAGATTGACCACCCGTCGAAGCAGCCCGAGCTCACCAGTGGGCGGGCGCCTGTGGGGCGTCGACATCGGCTCCGCCACTCCGTACCGGTTCGTCACCACTGCGGCCCACCGCAGCACCCGACCCACCGTCCGCGTACGCCGGGTAGCCGAGCTCCCCGCCCTGCGCGGAGCGGTGCTGGCCCCGATCGCTGCTCTGGTCGCGGCCAGAACCGAGCTGGATCTGCTCGACCTGGTGGTCGCGGGCGACTGGCTGGTGCAGGCGAAGCAAGCCACGCTGGACGAGGTGCGGAGCGGGCTGAGGGGAGCCCAGGGGCGCGGCTGTCGTCGCGCCCGCCGCGCCGGGGAGCTCGTCCGCGCGGGCGCCGAGTCGCCCCGGGAGTCCCGGCTGCGGCTGGTGATCGTGCTGGCCGGTCTGCCCGAGCCGGAGACGAACGTCGAGCTGGGGGACGAGTGGTTCTTCATCGGGCGCGTCGACCTCTACCTGCGTGCGTGGAACATCGCGGTGGAGTACGAGGGGGACCAGCACCGGACCGACGCCCGCGTCTTCGGGCACGACCTCCAGCGCTACGAGCAGCTGGCCGCCTCGGGTGTGCTGGTCATCCGGGTCTCCAAGACCCACCTCCGGCGACCTCGGGAGGTCGTGGCCCGGATTCACGCCGCCCTGGTGTCCCGGGGCTACCGGGGACCCGCACCCGTTCTCGGCCGGGAGTGGAGCGAGGCGTTCGACTGACGCCCTCCACTGGTGACTCCGGGCTGCTTCATCGCCCACGAAGCAGCCCGAACTCACCAGTGGGCGGTCACCCGGTCTCAGCGGCCGTTGCTAGGTGCGCCGTGCGGCGGGGCGGTGGGTGACGTGGGGCGGGGTCGCCAGCGCTTCCAGGAGGAGCGGGCGGTGGCTCGCACCTTGTCCTGCCACCACAGCTCCGCGTCCACCCGGATCTCGCCGTCGTCGGCCGACACCACCCGGGCGACCAGCTCGGCCGGCTCGACCAGCGGGGAGGGACGCCGGTAGCGGACGTCGATCCCGGCGGTGACGTACTGCAGGGTGCCGTCGGGGGTCAGCCCGCGCTCGAGCGCGGCCAGCACCACGGCGGCCGCGCTGTGGCAGTCCAGCAGGGTGGCGATGATGCCGCCGTTGAGGTAGCCGAGACCGTTGTCGTGCTCCGGCCAGGGCTGGAACCGCGCGCGTACGGTGCCGTCCTCGGTGTCGTGGCTCCTCAGCTGCAGCCCCTTGGCGTTGCCGGGCCCGCAACCGAAGCAGGGGGCGTCGGCGAAGAACTGGTCCTGGATGCTCCGACCGGACCCGTACGACGTCGTCATGTGCCGATCACACCACACGGTCGTGGCCTGCCCACCGGCGAAACGGGAGTAGATTCCGCCCCGAGGATCGAGAGGCGATGAGAGAGATGACTGAACAGCAGACGGGTACCTCGCGGGTCAAGCGCGGGATGGCGGAGATGCTCAAGGGCGGCGTGATCATGGACGTGGTCACCGCCGAGCAGGCGAAGATCGCCGAGGACGCCGGAGCGGTCGCGGTGATGGCGCTGGAGCGGGTGCCGGCCGACATCAGGGCCCAGGGCGGGGTCTCGCGGATGAGCGATCCGGACATGATCGACGGCATCATCGCCGCGGTCTCCATCCCGGTGATGGCCAAGGCGCGGATCGGGCACTTCGTCGAGGCGCAGGTGCTCCAGTCGCTCGGCGTCGACTACGTGGACGAGTCCGAGGTGCTGACGCCGGCCGACTACGCCCACCACATCGACAAGTGGGCCTTCACGGTCCCGTTCGTGTGCGGCGCCACCAACCTGGGCGAGGCCCTCCGCCGGATCTCCGAGGGCGCGGCGATGATCCGCTCCAAGGGCGAGGCCGGCACCGGTGACGTCTCCAACGCCACCACCCACATGCGCCAGATCCGCGACCAGATCCGGCGGCTCACCTCGCTCCCGACCGACGAGCTCTACGTCGCCGCCAAGGAGCTGCAGGCACCGTACGACCTGGTCAAGGAGGTGGCCGAGGCGGGGAAGCTGCCGGTGGTCCTGTTCACCGCCGGAGGCATCGCCACCCCGGCGGACGCGGCCATGATGATGCAGCTCGGCGCCGAGGGCGTCTTCGTCGGCTCCGGCATCTTCAAGTCCGGCAACCCGGAACAGCGCGCGGCGGCGATCGTCCAGGCCACCACGTTCTACGACGACCCGGACGTGATCGCCAAGGTGTCCCGCGGGCTCGGCGAGGCCATGGTCGGGATCAACGTCGAGGAGATCCCCGAGCCGCACCGCCTGGCCGAGCGCGGCTGGTGATCCCCGGACCGGTGTCGACGCGGTCCTCCGGACCGGTGTCGACGCGGTCCTCCGGACCGGTGTCTGCGCGGTCCTCCGGACCGACCATCGGGATCCTCGCCCTGCAAGGGGATGTGCGCGAGCACGCGGCCGCGCTGGAGGCTGGTGGAGCAGTCGCCCGCCGGGTCCGACGGCCGAGCGAGCTGGACGGTCTGGACGGGCTGGTCATCCCCGGCGGTGAGTCGACCACCATCGACAAGCTGTCCCGGGCGTTCGGGCTGCGCGAACCGTTGTTGGCGGCGTTCCGGGCCGGCCTGCCGGCGTACGGCAGCTGCGCGGGGATGATCATGCTGGCCGACCGGTTGGTCGATGCCCCGGGCGACCAGCAGACCTTCGGCGGGATGGACATCACCGTCCGCCGCAACGCGTTCGGCCGGCAGAGCGACTCCTTCGAAGCCGACCTGGACACCGCCTGGCTGGCGGAACCGTCGTTCCGGGCGGTGTTCATCCGCGCCCCCGAGGTGGTCGCGGCCGGCGCCGGGGTGGAGGTGCTGGCCACGGTCCCGCGTCCCGACGGGTCGGAGCACGTGGTGGCCGTACGCCAGGGGAGTCTGCTGGCCACGTCGTTCCATCCGGAGGTCGGTGGGGATCCCCGGGTGCACAGCTACTTCGTCCGGATGGTCCGGGCCGCCGGCTGACGGATCGGTGCTGGCCCGCAGGCCTCGACCGTCTGCTCACGCCGCGCCAGACGCGACTCGGGCGCCGACGACTCACCGAGAGTCGCCGACGCCCGTCCGTCCCCCGCGCTCAGGGTCGGTCCAGTGCTCAGGGGCCTGGCCGAGTGCTCAGGGCCGGGCGACCACCCCTCCCCGCGCGAACGCCCAGGCGGACACGTTGAGGGTGTTCTCGACACCCGTGAAGCCCTCGACCAGGCTGTAGGTGTCGGTACGGAAGTCGATGTCCTCGTCATCGGCTGTGCCGCCGATGCCGTCCGGGCCGACGCCGTACAGGTTGGTGCCGAAGTTGGCGCCCCCGGAGTCCATCAGGTTGTGGACGTCGTTGGTGTTGTCGGTGTGGTAGCTGCCGATGTAGTGCCCGATCTCGTGGGAGATCACGTTGCCGACAGCTGTGGAGACGAAGCCCACCCGGTCCGACGTCGGCCGCAGGTAGTAGTTCAGCGACGCCACGCCCGAAGCGGGTCCACTCAGCACGTCGAGCAGCACCAGGGCCGAGTCCTCGTGCCCGTAGTTGCCCGGGTCGATGTACTGCGCGATGCCGATGGTGTTGATGCCCGACTGCTCGATGGTGCCGCCGACGATGACCCGGGACACGTTCGGCTTGCCGAAGAGGTCGGGGTTGTCCTTGGAGTTGGTGACCTTGACCACCACGTCGTCGTTGAGACCCTTCTCGATCAGGTCCCGGCGGATGTTCTCCCGCACGGTGGCGGTGATCTTGTCGATCACCGTCGCCTCCTGGGACCGGGTCAGGTTCCACTTGCCCAGGAAGGTGCCGAACGGCGACAGCTCCCGGACGCCGGGGCCACCCCAGATGCCGGTGTTCACCCGCGCGCCGTCGAAGTCGAGGAAGATCGTCTGCACCCGCGCTGCCGGATCGATCTCCGAACCGGGCCGGTACGCCTCGACGAGCGTGTCGTAGGACCCGGCCGACCCGTCCACCTGGATCGCGTACGTGCCCGACTGCTCGGCGACGTAGGCCAGGGTCGTGTTGCCGCCACCAGGCAGTGGCGAGGTGGGCGCGTAGAGCGACGAGGCGTCCACCCCGGGCGCTCCCACCATCTGGGTGCCGTCCGGGCGCCAGACGGTCAGCAGGTCCGCCACGCCCTTGCCCACGGATCCGAGCACGTCGCCCTTCTTGAGCTTCAGTGCGTAGTAGTCGGTGTCGAACGCGCTGGAGCCGATCGCCAGCTGGTAGTTCCCGCGGTCGGCGCCGCCCGCTCCGCTGCCGGAGTCGGTCGGGTCCTCGGGCAGCGGTCCGGCGGTGCTGTAGCCGGCCACCAGCACGAAGTAGCGTCCCTGCTCCGGCACCGGGAAGCTCAGCCGGCTGGCCAGGAAGTTGGGGGCGACACCGGCGTCGTCGTTGACGGCCAGCGGCTCGCCGGACTCGTCGTAGACAGCGACGACGGTGTCGGCGTCGGTGCCGGCGCCCGTGGTGTCGACGGTGATCCGCAGACCTGGTCCGCTGGTCAGCGCGAAGAAGTCGAAGTCGTTGCTGCCGGTGGCCCCGCCGTGCGGTCCGTCGCCCAGCACGCTGGTGGTCCGGACGGCTCCCGCGCCGTCGATGCCGGTCGGGGTGGCCAGCGGCAGGGAGCCGTTGTCCTCGGTGGTGGTGATGGTGGCCGGCGTCGGGGCGGGGAGGTCGGCGATCGAGCCGAGGATCCGGATCCGCGGGTTCTGCTTCGCCCCGGTGCCGAAGCCGGAGACCGGCTCGGCGTTGTCCTGGCTGTCGTTGCTGCCGTTGGTGCCGGTCGGCTCTTCCTCGTCGTGCACGACGGCGGGGGCCAGGGCCCGTCCGGCGGCCCTGGTCCGGTTCGCCGCCAGCGAGGTCGAGGTCGCCCGCTGCCGGCCGGCGTCGAGCAGCCGCTGCTTCCAGCTGCTGTAGTCCGCGCTCTTGGCGTCGGGCAGGTTGGCCAGGTACGGGTTGGCCGCCTTCACCGCGGACTTGGCGGCGGGGGCTCCCTTGGGCGCGACCTGCAGCCCGGCGGCGCGGGCGCGTTGCTGACCGTCGGTCAGATCGTCCTGGGTGGGATCGGCCCACGTGGCGGGGGCCAGGGCTGCGATCAGGGCGGCCGCTGCCGCGGCCGTCACCGCCGCTCTGCCGTACCGCTTCCGTCGGACGGGCGAGGAACTGGTCAAGGGGGGTACCTCCGGGGGGAGAGGTCGCAGATTCACTCGGTCGTCTGCGAGGGGGGAGGTTTCGCACCCTAGATTTCTACGAGCCGCGGGTAAAGACATCGAGCGGACTTTCTCAGAAATAGGTCGGTGGTTGAAATTTCCAGGAGGGCGGTCTCGCCCAGGATGCCCGCGGTCGACCCTCAGTCCGCGCGTCGACGCCGCTCACCCAGCGACAGGCTGGCCAGCAGCCCGACCACCAGGAAGCCGGAGGCGGTCGCGGCCGAGAGCCGGGTGGCGTCGGTCAGCGCCTGCTTGGCGTCCTCGGCGATCGCGGCGGTGGCCGGCTCGGCTGCCAGGGTGGGGATCACCGCACCGGCGCTGTCCTTGACCGCCGCCACCAGCTGGGTGCGGGTCTGCTCGGGCACTCCGGCGTCGGTCAGGCTGGCGTCGAAGCGGGCACCCAGGACCGAGAAGAGCACGGTGCCGAGCACGGCGATGCCGAAGGCGGAGCCGATCTGGCGGGCCGTGCTCTGGGTGCCGGATCCCTGGCCGCTGCGCTCGACCGGGACGTCGGCCAGCACCACCCCGGTCAGCTGGGCGGTGGCGAAGCCGACGCCGATCCCGTACACGAACAGCAGCGGCGCGGTCACGTACCAGGCTGAGTCCGGACGCAGCAGCACAGCGATTCCCGCGATGCCGATGATCTCCAGGACGATGCCCGACCGGACCAGGAAGACCGGTGTCCGCGTGCGGCCGATGGCGGCCCCGAGCCCGCTGGCGAGGAAGCTGCCGGTGGCCAGGGCGAGCAGCACCACCCCGGTCTGGAAGGCGGAGTAGCCGCGGACGTTCTGGAACCACAGCGGCAGGGCGAAGAGCAGCCCGAACTCGCCGAGACTGACGATCGCCGCCGCGATGTTGCCGTTGCGGAACGACGGGATGCTGAACAGGTCGAGGTCGAGCATCGAGACCTGGCCCGCGGCGTTGCGGGCGCGCTGCACCAGGACGAAGATCGTGAGTGCGGCGCCACCCACGACGAAGGCGACCGGGATCGGGGACAGTGTCCAGGGCCAGGTCCAGCCGCCGATGCTGAGCAGGGTGTCGGTGGAGGTGAACCAGCCGTACGTCCGCCCTTCGATCAGTCCGAAGACCAGGGCGCCGAAACCGAGGGTCGACAGGATCGCCCCGCGCCAGTCCACTCCCCGGGCCGCGGACGGGTCCCGGGACTCGTCGACGAGCAGATACAGGCCGATGATGACGATCGCACCGAGCGGGATGTTGATGCCGAAGGCCCAGCGCCAGGAGAAGGTGGTGGTGAGCCACCCGCCGAGCAGCGGACCGAGGGCGGCGGTGCCGCCGATGGTGGCGCCCCAGATGCCGAAGGCGATGCCGCGGTCGCGGCCGCGGAAGGTCGCGTTGAGCAAGGACAGCGAGGTGGGCAGCATCAGCGCCCCACCGATGCCCTGCACGGCGCGGGCGGCGATCAGCGAGGTGCCGCTGTCGGCCAAGGCGGCGAGCACGCTGGCCAGCGCGAAGATCAGCGCGCCGAGGGCGAACAACCGGCGGCGACCGGAGCGGTCGGCCAGCCGGCCACAGACCAGCAGCAGCGAGGCGAAGACGAGCGTGTAGACCTCCTGCACCCACTGGGCCTGGCTGGAGGTGATGCCGAGGTCGTCGATGATCGAGGGCACCGCGACGTTGACGATGGTGCTGTCGACGATGATCAGGGACACCCCGAGGCTGATGATGACCAGGCCGTACCAGCGGCGCCGGGAGGCCGGTGCGGACGGCGGGCCGGGTGTCACGGGCGAATCACTAAGCATGCTGAGTAATCTACTCCCACGATCCACTGTCGGTGACCTAGTCTGGACCGCGTGCCGGCTGAGCTTCATGACTGGTCGCTGGGGCGTCTGCTGTCGACGGCCGCGCGGCTGGTCGAGCACGACTGGAACCACTGGCTCGCCCGCCACGACCTGACCCACGCCGGGTTCCTCGCCCTGCACACCCTCGGCTCGGACGCCCTGACCCAGCGACAGCTGGCGGCCGGGAGCCAGATCGAGGAGCAGACGATGAGCCGGGTGGTCGACCGGCTGGAGCGCACCGGGCACGTCACCCGACACCGTGACCCGCACGATCGGCGACGCCGCCTGGTGCAGCGCACCGAGCAGGGGCACCTGACGTACGAGGCCGTGCGGACGTCAGGGATCTCCGACCGGCTGGTGGAGGAGGCGTTGGAGGATCCCGAACGGTTCCGGGCCGAGCTGGGCCGGCTGATCACGCGCATCGGTGCGGCCGACGACCATGATCACGACGAGGGTCCCTAGTCGGCGATCTGGACCTTCGCGCCGTCGTCCGGCAGCTCGACGAACGTCTGACCGGTAGCCATCTTCAGCGGGGTGCCGTCGGCGAGCGTGAACACGAAGGGCTCGGTCACCGAGCCCTTGCTCCAGGTGCCGCTCACGTAGCGACCCTCGTGGGCGTAGCTGAACTTGCCCTTCTTCTTGATGATGTCGTGCAGCGGCTCGTCATGACCGCCGCCGCGGAAGATCTTGCCGAAGTGCTGCTTCGCCTTGATCACCAGCACGTTGTCGACGGCGATCCGGGTGCCGTCGGCCATCACGTGCGGCCCCCACGGCATGCTCCGCCGGTACTTCTTGGACGACTTGTCGTACGTGTACGTCATCCGGTAGCCGTTGCCCTTGTAGGGAACGGAGATCGTCCGGGCCTTCTTGCCCTTCAGGGTGCTCACCTCGTCGTCCGACGACGCCCAGGGGAAGTAGGACTGCGGTGGTCCGTCGCGGAAGCGCTTGGTCTGCTTGGCCAGCACAGCCGGGTGACAGACGGTGGCACGGTCGTAGTAGGTCTGACCCTGGTAGGTGT
Source organism: uncultured Actinomycetota bacterium (assembly GCA_963784345.1). Classification (GTDB taxonomy): domain Bacteria; phylum Actinomycetota; class Actinomycetes; order Propionibacteriales; family Propionibacteriaceae; genus Microlunatus. The sequence goes on along the minus strand of CAWARE010000008.1, from coordinate 277,401 downwards.
AGACCCGCGACTGGTCCGTCCCGTACGAGCCGGTGCCCCGGGTGGCCATGTAGGACAGCATGCCCTCGAGGTTCTTGCGGTAGTGCTTGACGTAGTTGATCACCCACTTGGCGGCGCCGGTGTTGCCGATGATCGCGTTCATCGGACTCAGCAGGGGGATGTCGACCGGTCGGATCGATCGGACGGGTTCGACCGTCTCGGCCATCCGGGAGTGGAACACCGGCACGAGTCGGGTGCCGCTGTAACCGTCGGCGTCGAGGTAGCCCTCGAGCTCGACGAAGACGATGTCGGCCTTGTCGATGCCGCGCTGCGGGTGCTCGTACTTGTTGTCCGGCACCTTGACCGCCACCGCGGCGTGCTTGGCCTTGTCGGGGTCCTTGAGCAGCACCCCGGTCAGGGGCCAGCGCGGTCGGGTGTCGACCGGGGCAGCTGGCTTCGCCGCTGGGGTCGGCGTGGGGGCGGCTGTCGGCGTGGCCGTCGTCGCGGCCGGCTCGGGCGTCGCAGCCGGTGCCTTGCTGGTCCGCGACAAGCCGTAGCCGACGGCGCCGATGCCGGCCAGGCCCGCGCCACCGAGGCCGAGCAGGGCCGCGCGGCGACTGATCTTCGTCATGGGAGATCCTCTGATTCCGGAGTCGTCGGTGCCCTGTCATGGTAGGCCCCGGACGTGAACGGCGGAGGCTCCCGGCTCGATCCCGGCAGAGTGTCGGGGCCTCACCGGGGGCCGCGCTGCCTGGTCGGGGACATGATCGGTGGTCGCGCCGGTCGCTGCGGACTGTCGTTTCTGCCACCATGTGCCCCGTGGCAGAACGCGTGTGGTTCACGAGCACCAGCGGTCCGCGGCTCGCCGGCCTGATCGACCCGCCCGAGGGCCGGGTCCGCGGCTGGGGGGTCTTCGCGCACGGGTTCACGCTGGGCAAGGACACCCCGGCCGCCAGCCGGATCTGCAAGCAGCTGGCCCGCGAGGGCATCGGCATGCTGCGGTTCGACAACCTGGGGCTGGGGGACTCCGAGGGGGACTGGGGGAACGGGTCCTTCTCCCACAAGGTCGATGACACCGCCCAGGCCGTGCGGTTCATGGAGGAGTCAGGTCACGACGTACGGCTGCTGGTGGGGCACTCCTTCGGGGGTGCCGCGGTGATCGCCGCCGCGCACCTGGTCGACGGCATCAAGGCGGTGGCCAGCATCGCCGCCCCGTTCGAGCCCGGTCACGTCGAGCACAACTACGACGCCCTGATCGAGCGGATCCTGGCCGAGGGCGAGGCGCCGTTCCTGATCGGGGGCAAGGCGCTGACCCTGCGCCGGCACTTCATCGAGGACGTGCGCGAGGCCGACCTCCGGGAGCGGATCCGGACGCTGCGTCGGGCCCTGCTGGTGATGCACTCTCCCACCGACAACACCGTCGGCATCACCAACGCCAGCCAGATCTTCCGGGCCGCGCGGCACCCGCGCAGCTTCGTCTCGCTGGAGGGCGCCGACCACCTGCTGACCAAGGGTGACCAGGCCAAGCGGGCCGGCCGGATCATCAGCGCCTGGGCCGACCCCTATCTGAGCTGAGCCTGGCGGCCGGCGCCTCGAGCTGCGAGCGGCTGACTGGCAGGGCAGGTCGGGCGCTGCTGCGGTCAGCCGTCGGCCGCGACGCTCGGTGCTCCGCTGCCCTGCCGGGTCGCGTCGGCGGCGCCGACGATGCCGGCGTTGTTGATGTGCTGCGCCAGCACGATCGGGGTCCTCGGGTGCAGGTAGTGCAACCACTTCTCCGGGTTCTTGGTGATCCCGCCGCCCAGCACGAACAGCTTGGGCCAGACCAGGCCCTCCAGGTGCTCCAGGTAGTGGTTGGCGTGCGCACCCCACTCCTCCCAGCTGTGCCCGTTCCGCTTGCGGGCCGAGGCCGCCGCGTACGTCTCCGCGTCCACGCCGTCGAGCTCCAGGTGACCGAGCTCGGAGTTGGCCACCAGTCGACCGTCGCTGATCATGGCCACGCCGATGCCGGTGCCGAGAGTGACCAGCAGCACCACGCCGTCGGTGCCGCGGGCCGCGCCGAAGTGCGACTCCGCCAGCCCGGCTGCGTCCGCGTCGTTGAGGAACGTGCTCGCGCCCCGCAGCCGCGGTCCGACCAGCTCGGCGAGTGAGACGCCGATCCAGTCCGGGTGCAGGTTGGCGGCGGTGTGCACCACGCCGTCGAGCACCACGCCCGGGAAGGCGACGCCGACCGGACCGTCGACGTCGAAGTGGTCGGCCACCGCCACGATGGTGTCGGCCACCACGGCCGGGGTGGCGGGCTGCGGGGTGTCCAGCCGGAACCGCTCACTGGCCAGCTCGCCGGTGCTCAGATCGACCAGGGCACCCTTGATGCCGGTGCCTCCCACATCGATCCCCAGTGCGACGTTCGCGGTCTCGCTCACTCGGTCCTCCCCGTCTCGCGGTTGCACCGCACTCCGTGGGCACGGCGCGGCGACTGCTTCGAAGCGAGGCTATTGCACACCGTCGCCGACCCGCACGACCGGCGGTCTCAGGACCAGGACGACGACCACGGCGATCAGGATCAGCGCGGTGAGGGTGATGGGGATGGGGATGACCGGGTCGAACAGCACCAGGACCGCCCCGGCGGGCACCACGACGTTGACCACGCGGTCCGCGCTGCGCCGCACGGCGATCCACCAGATCCCGAGGACGAAGATCGCTATCGGGACCGTGACGGTGAAGGAGGCGGCGAACTCGCTGAGCTTGCTGTGCCCGGTGAGCACGTCGATCTCCACCTCGACCCCGGCGGAGAACGCGCCGGCGGCGGCGAAGACGAAGTAGTGCACGTAGCCGTAGCGCAACGACTCCGGCAGCGTGGTGATGGCCGTGTGGTGCGGAGGCCAGAAGTAGATCCACCACAGCGCCGCGGTGACGATCAGGGCCAGCGCGGCGATCGACAGCAGGGGGGCCAGAGCGGCGTCGTCGTGCAGGGCCTCGATCACCGCGTTGGCGGACGCGAGCAGGCTCTCGCCGAGCAGGATCAGGGTGAACAGCCCGTAGCGCTCGGTGATGTGGTGGGGGTGCCAGGGCGTCAGCCCACGCCGCTCGGCGATCACCGGCACGGCCAGCTCGGCCGCGACGAGGACGACGAACGCGAGAGTGATCACCGACGCCGGCAGGACCAGCAGCGTCAGCCAGAGCACCTGGACGATCCCGATGCCCAGCGCGTACGTCTGGCACGCGCGCCGACTGGCCCCGGCGTGCCGCGACGCGCGAAGCCACTGGGCGATCATGGCGACCCGCATCACCACGTAGCCCACGATGATCACCGTGAAGTCGTGCTCGACGAACGCGGCCTCGATGCCCGACGCGAGGACCAGCACGCCGCCCATCTGGAGGATGGTCAGGACCCGGTAGAGCCAGTCGTCGGTGGCGAACGAGGTGGCGAACCAGGTGAAGTTCATCCACGCCCACCAGATCGCGAAGAAGACCATCGCGAAGTTGAGCACGCCGTCGACGACGTGGTCCTCGGTGAGCGCGTGGTGCAGCTGCACCGCCGCGATGGAGACCGCGACGACGAACACGAGGTCGAAGAAGAGCTCGAGGCTGGACGCGGTCCGGCCGGGCTCGTGCGGGTCGCGCGGCCGCATCGGCACCAGGCGGTACGGCGGCCGGGCGGTGTCGGGGGAGGTCATCACCGGATCCCTTCGTAGGCGAGAGGTGGCAGGGCTCCTGCCGACTGACGCACGGATGATCTCGCATCCGCGCTCGCCTCGACAGGGGACCAGGGTCCATGGACACGCACCGGGGGCCCGGTGATACTGCGGCCACAGATGCCGTCGCACCCATGCCCAAGGAGAGTCACCGATGCCGACAGCCCACCAGATCGTCGACCGTCGCACCCTGCTGCGAGTGGGTGGTCTGACCGGAGTGAGTGCTGTGCTGGCCGCCTGCTCGTCCCCGACCATCGGGTCGGATCCTGCCCCTCGGGCGTCGACTACCCAGCCCTCAACGCCGATATCGACGGCCAGCGCAGCCGCCGGCCGGCGGGTTTACGCTGGACAAGGCGACCAGGTCAAAGCTCGACTCGATCTTCGACCAGCAGCTCGCCGCGTCCGGGCTGGCCGGGATGGCGGCGAAGGTCTGGCTGGGGCAGGACACCTGGATACGGTCGGCAGGTTACGCCGACCTGGCGACCAAGACCCCCTATGGGGCCGACGACCACGTACGTATCGCCAGCATCACCAAGTCCTACACCGCCAGCACCGTGCTGCGACTGGTCGACGCCGGCGAACTCGGGCTGGACGACGTGCTGGAAACCTATATCCCCGGGATCACCAACGGCACCAAGATCACGATCGAACAGCTGATGGCCATGACGTCGGGTGTCTTCGACTTCACCTCCGACCAGACCTTCCTCGACGCGTTCGACGCGGATCCCGAGATGCCGTGGTCGGACGCGGACACGCTCAAGATCATCAAGGCCAACAAGCCGAGCTTCGCCCCCGGCGCCGAGCTGCAGTACTGCGACTCCAACTACGCGCTGCTCGGCATGATCGTGGCGAAGGTCACCGGCTCGTCGACCGCCGAGGCGATCACACGAGCAGGTGATCTCGAAGCTCTCGCTGCCCGGAACCCTGTATCCGACCGACGCCTCGTTGCCGGAGCCGCACCCGGTCGGCTACGTGCCGGGCGGGAAGGTGACGGACCCGAACGCCCCATTCGACAACACCAGCCAACCCGCCGAAGGACGCGACGAAGGTCAACCCGGCGGTCCCCGGCGGGGCAGGGGCGATGATCTCCACCCTGGACGACCTGGGCACCTGGGGCCACGAGCTCGCGGCCGGGACGCCTGCTCGAGCCGGCCACCCAGGCCCGGCGGCTGAAGGCACAGCGCTTCCCGGGTGTCCCGGTGAACCTCGGCTACGGGCTCGGGTGCGAGGTGCTCAACGACTTCGTCGGCCACAACGGCGCGATCCTGGGCTTCAGCTCAGTGGTGATGCGGGACCCGAAGACCGACGTCACGCTGGCCGCGGTGGGCAACGAGTCGACGAACTTCACCACCCCCACCGCCACCTGGTCCTACGCCGTGATCAAAGAGCTGTTCCCCAGCCAGTGGCGCTGACTCCGAGTCAGCCGACTCCGAGTCAGCCGACGCAGCTGCGGTCTACCGTGGCGCCATGACCCTGAGGCCGACCGCTGCGGTCCTGGACGGAGCCCCCGGAGACCGGGCAGCGGCTGCCGCGGAGGCACTGGGCCGGGAGGTGCTCACCGGGTGGTGCGCCGACCTGCTGGCCGGCCGTACGCAGTGGGGCGCTGCCGACCGGCCGGACATCGGGTGGGTGGGTGGCCGGGCGGCCTCCTCCTGGGGTGCCCCGGACCACCTGACCGACGAGACCGACTACTGGTTCCAGGTGTGGGCGGCGCGGACTCTCCTGCACGTGTGGGACGACGCGTGCGCGCCCGACGTGGTGGCGGGGCTGCGCCATCCGGCCTGGCGGGTGCGCGAGATGTGCGCCAAGGTGGCGGCCCGCTGGGAGGTCGCTGCGGCGGCCGACCAGTGCCTGGTGCTCCTCGACGACGACACACCGCGGGTCCGGGCGGCCGCCGTCCGGGTGCTCGGCATCACCGGTGAGGCCGAGCACGCCGAGGGCGTCCACCGCGGTCTGGAGGACCCCGAACCTGCCGTCCGGGAAGCGGCGGAACGGGCGCTCCAGCTGCTGCAGGACCGGCTCGACCGCCGGCTCTGACCCAGGCCGGCCGGTTGCTCACGCGCCCGAGCCGCGGCCCGGGCATTGCCGGTGGAGATCCTCGGTGGCAGGGTCGGCTCGTGAGCACTCCGTACGACGCAGCTGGTGGTCTCGACGGACTGACCCGGCTCGCGGCCGCCTGGCACGAGCGGGTGCTGGCCGACGAGGTGGTCGGCCACGCCTTCAGCCACGGCTTCGCCGACGATCACACGGCACGTTTGGCGGCGTACTGGGCGGAGGCCCTGGGCGGGCCGGCGCTGTACTCCGGGCAGTACGGCGACGAGACGTCGGTCGTGCGCCTGCACAGCGGCAACGGTGAGCACGCGGAGATGAACCACCGGGCTGTGGCGTGCTTCGACCTCGCCCTCGCCGACGCCGGGCTGACCGAACCGCGTCTGACCCGGACGCTGCACGACTACTTCGCGTGGGCGACCTGGACCACGATGGACCGCCACCACTCCTCGGCCGACGACGTCCCGGACGGGCTGCTGATCCCGCACTGGTCCTGGGACGGCCTGGTCACCTGATCCCTTCGCCGGCTGCGTCGTTCGCGCTTCGGGGCCGGAGTGAGGTGGCGACCGCCCAGAGGCGATCTGCCATCCGCCAGGAGATCGTCGCGTTGTGGCCGACGCCGTCGCGACGCACCTGGATCGTCTGCGGACTCGTGATCATGCGCGCGGGTGGCCGTTGGCGTCGACGCAGCCCCAGGACACGTACCCGTCGCTGGTGAGCGTGGGGACGAGGTGGTCACCTGGGGAACTCTCTGTCATCTCCGGACTCCGACGACGACGACCCGCCCGATCAACCCGGCGGCGAGGACGCCGGCGGCGGCGACCGCCGCCGTCCACGGCAAGGTCGCCGCCAGCACGACGCAGCCGATGCCACCCAGGACGTTGAGAGCGCGAGGCCAGCGCCGCTGCTCGCTCGGCTGGGTGAAGGCGGCCGCGTTGGCGATCGCGTAGTAGAGCAGCACCCCGAAGGACGAGAACGCGATCGCTCCCCGCAGGTCGGTGGTCAGCACCAGCACGCTGATCACCACCGCGACCACCACCTCGGCGCGGTGCGGGACCTGGTAACGCGGGTGGACGGCGGCGAGCCAGACCGGCAGGTCGCGGTGCCGGGCCATGGCCAGGCTGGTGCGTCCGATGCCGGCGATCAGGGCCAGCAGCGCTCCGAGGCGGCCAAAGCGGCGCCGAGACGGAGGATCGGGTCCAGCACGCCTGCACCGGTCACCTCGGCGGCGGTGGTGAGCGGCGTGGTGGTGCCGGCCAGTCGCACGGGTCCGACGGTGACCAGCAAGGTGACGGCGAGCACCGCGTACAGCGCCACGGTCAGGCCCAGGGCGATCGGGATCGCGCGGGGGATGGTGCGGGCGGGATCGCGGACCTCCTCCCCGAGGGTGGCGATCCGCGCGTACCCGGCGAAGGCGAAGAACAGCAGACCGGCGGCCTGCAGGATCCCGTACGGTCCGGCGTCCAGGAGCCCGGCCGGGCCGCCGATCCGTCCGACGTCGACCGCGTCGGAGGCCAGCAGCACGGCCACGGTGACCGTGAGCACCACCAGGACCGCGGCGACCAGGATCCGGGTGAGGAGGGCGGTGCGGGTGATACCGCGGTAGTTGAGGGCGGCCAGAGCGACGACGGCGCCGACGGCCAGGACCCGCTGCGACCACCCAGAGCCCGGCAGGGCGTAGGCGGCGAAGGTGAGGGCCATCGCCGCGCAGGAGGCGGTCTTGCCGATCACGAACGACCAGCCGGCGGCGAACCCCCACCAGGGGCCGAGTCGCTCCCGCCCGTAGAGGTAGGTGCCGCCGGACGTGGGGTAGGCGGCCGCGAGCTGAGCGGAGGCGACGGCGTTGGCGAAGGCGACGACCGCGGCGACGACCAGGGCGAGGAGCAGCCCGCTGCCGGCGGCGCCGGCTGCCGGCCCGAAGACCGAGAAGACGCCGGCGCCGATCATCGAGCCCAGACCGATCAGCACCGCGTCGCCGAGACCGAGGCGACGGGCCAGGGCGGGAGCCGGTTCGCTCACCCCGGCTGCGTTCCGACGGTGGTGGACCGTCGTTCCACCAGCACGACGTCGCGCCAGTGACCGCCGTGTCGTCCGAGGTGGTGACGGAGGCCGACGACGCGGAAGCCGCTGGCCCGGTGCAGGGCCAGGCTGGCGTGGTTCTCGGGGAACAGCCCGGACTGGATCGTCCAGATGCCGGCGGCTTCGGTCGAGTCGATCAGGGCGGCGAGCAGGGCCCGTCCGACGCCGCGGCCGCGGGCAGCCGGAGCCACGTACACCGAGTGCTCGACGACGCCGGCGTACACGGCTCGCACGGACACCGCCGAGACCGCCACCCAGCCGACCACCGCGGCCCCGTCGTCGAGCGCCACGAAGCGGTGGTCGGTCAGCCGGGAACCGCTGAAGGCCGACCAGTCGGGGACCGTGGTCTCGAACGTGGCGTCCCCCTCCTCGATGCCGGCCCGGTAGATCGCCAGCACCGCGTCGGCGTGGTCGTCGGTCATCGGGGCCACCCGGACGTCAGTCATCGACATGCCGGAAAGGACCCGCCGAGGGGTCGAGCTGGGTGATGCCGTGCACCGGTCGATCGTGTCAGCCCTCCAGCCGCACGTCGACCAACCCGCCGGGGTCGTCGGCCACCGAGGCAGACTGGGCGGGGTGACCACTCCCACCTGTCCCACCGGCCGCAAGCTCAGCCCGGCGGAGCCCGAGGACGGCCCGCCCGCCGAGCTGGTCGACGGTCCGGACGGGCAGGTCTGGGTGATCCGGTCGTTCGACCTGACCCGGCAGCTGCTGCGGCAGACCCACGCGACCCAGCAGGCCGGTTTCGGTGCCGAGCAGGTCAACCGGATGCGCGACCTGCGGCGCCCGATCCTCTACCTGGAGGGCGACGAGCACCGCGACCGGCGCCGCGCGGCCGCACGCTTCTTCGCCCCCGCGGTGATCGAGGGCTACCGGCCGATGATGGAGCAGCTGGCCGACGAGCTGGTGGCTCGGCTGCGGGCCGACCGGCCCACCGACCTGAGCCGGCTGTCGCTGCGGATGGCGGTCCAGGTGTCGGGGGCGGTGATCGGCCTGACGAACTCATCGGTGAGCGGCATGAGCCGGCGGCTGGGTGCCTTCTTCGCCGGTGACCCGCTGAGCCAGAGCAGCGGTCCCGCCGCGAGGCTGCGCCAGATCCTGGCCGGCGGTCGGACCGGGCGGTTCTACTGGCTGGACGTGAAGCCGGCGATCCGCAGTCGCCGGCGCCGGCCGCGCGCCGACATCATCAGCCAGCTGATCGAGCGGGAGTTCAGCGACCTGGAGATCCTGACCGAGTGCCTGACGTACGCGTCGGCCGGGATGGCCACGACCCGCGAGCTGATCAGCGCTGCGGCGTGGCACCTGCTGGAGGATCCGGAGCTCCTCCGCACCTACCGCGCGGGCGACGTGGCCGCCCGGCGGTCGTTGCTGGAGGAGCTGCTGCGGGTAGAGCCGGTGGTCGGCTACCTCCGCCGACGGACCACCAGTCCGATCACCCTGGACGGCCCCGACGGTCCGCTGACCATCGAGGCCGGTGCGCTGGTCGACCTGCGGCTGCGGATGGTGAACGACGACCCGGCGGTGCTCGGTGACGACGGGGCAGCGGTGTGCCCGGGTCGGGCGCTGCCGCTCGTCGGTACCGGCCGCGGTGATGAGCTTCGGCGACGGCCACCACCGCTGCCCCGGCGGCCCGCTGGCGGTGATGGAGAGCGAGATCTTCCTGAGCCGCCTGTTCGAGCGCGACCTGGTCGCCGACGCGCCGCCGCGGGTGCGCTGGAACCCGGTGTCACAGGGTTACGACCTGGACCGGTTCCCGGTCCGGCTCGCCCCCTGACCCACGCTGTTCGGCTGACCACACAGACTCGGTTCGGTCCGGATCTGTCGTACGTGACTCCGCGGTGGGTTCCGGCGGGGGGTGGCGCGTCGCGGTCTGCCGTCTGTGGCTCGCGGGCGGGTTCCGGTCGCCGTTCGTGCCGGACAGCTGGCCGTACGCGACTCCGGGTGGGTTCCGGCGGGGGTGCGCGTCGGGTCTGCCGTCTGTGGCTCGCGGGTGGGTTCCGGCGGGTGGGTGCGCGTCGGGTCTGCCGTCTGTGGCTCGCGGGTGGGTTCCGGTCGCCGTTCGCGCCGGACACCTGGCCGTACGCGACTCCGCGGTGGGTTCCGGTGCTGCGTCCGAGCGGTGCCCACCAGCCCACCGGGGGCACAATGTCTCGGTGTGGTGGCGCCAGCGAGATACCGAACCGCTTCGGCGGAACGGCGCCCGAGGAACCCTCCGGTGACAGCAGGTCCACCGTGCCGCAGGTCCGCAGGTGACACGCTGCGCTTCGCGCAGGAGCTCACCCGCTCGTGCAGGACAGGTCGCCCGGCGCCACCACCACAGCCTTCGTCGCTGAGCGGGTCGCGCTCCTCGCCCCCGCCGACGCCTCGCACGCCGCCGCTGCCGGTGCGGTCGACACCGGGGGAGGGTCGTGCCACACCACCCGGATGAGCACCTGGCCCGGGCGTTGGCCTGGGGGTTCCTGGCGGCGCCGGAGTGGTCCGAGCGCGCCCTGGTCGCGGCCGGCCAGAGCACGTTCGGTCGGCGGCACCGGTGGATCGTGCGGGTGGTGCGTCCGGTGCTCGCCTCCTACCGCACCCCGCCGTACGACCGACCGTCCGAGCTGGTCGGTCATCTGCTGAACGCCACCCCGCTGCTCGAGGTGGCGGCTCGGGCCCGGCAGCAGCGCCGACCGATCCGGGTCGCGACCGTGGCCACGGCCCCGGGTCGGATGGGGGACCGCCGGTGGCCGGTGCCCGAGGTCGATGATCTCGTCGGTCTGGCGGACCTGCTGGAGCTCCCGCTCGAGCAGCTGGTCTGGGCCGCTGATCTGCGAGGCCTCCAGCGCCGTACGCCGCCCGGCCCCTTGCACCTCTACCGGCACCACTGGGTGTCTCGTCCCGGCGCCGTGCCCCGGCTGCTCGAGTCGCCGACTCCCTTGCTCCGGGCGGTGTTGCGACGCCTGCTCGACCGGGTGCTGTGCTGGGTGCCGCTGCATCCGGCCGTCCACGGCTTCACCGCCGGTCGCAGTGCCCTGACCAACGCGCGCCAGCATCTGGGCACCGACACGGTGGTGTGCCTCGACCTGCAGACCTTCTTCGCCTCCGTCACCGCCCCTCGCGTCAACGGTCTGTTCGTCTCGATGGGTTACCCGGAGGAGGTCGCCCGGACACTCGCCGGTCTGTGCACCCACCACACCCCCGTACGGGTGCTCACCGCGATGCCGCCGGGTGGGGACAGCACCGCGCGCTACCGGCTCAGGTCCGAGCTGCGTGAGCGGCACCTGCCCCAGGGCGCCCCGACCTCACCGGCGCTGGCCAACCTGGCTGCCTTCGGTCTCGACCGCCGGCTCGCCGGTCACGCCGCCGCCAACGGTCTGACCTACAGCCGTTACGCCGACGACCTGACCTTCTCCGGACCGGACGTCGCGGTGCCCCGGCTGGTCGCCGTGGTCACCGAGATCGCCCGCGACGAAGGGTTCCGGATCAACCAGCGGAAGACTCGGGCGCAGCACCCCGGGCGGCGGCGCACGGTGACCGGGCTGGTCGTCAGCAGCGACCGGTTGGGGGTGTCGCGCTCGTACCACGACCAGCTGCGCGCCGTGCTGCACGATGCCGCGACCAACGGTCCCGAGACCGCCAACCGGGACGGCCTGCCGCACTTCCGCGACCACCTCGAGGGCCGGGTCGGCTGGGTCGAGTCGGTGAACCCGGTGCGCGGGCGACGGCTGCGGGCTCAGCTGGAGACCGTCGTCTGGCCGGAGTGACCCGGGTGGTCACCGAACACTAGGGTGCCCGATGACGTCGGAGGAGGTGTCGGTGACCGAGGAGAGCTTCGGCTCGCGCGAGCGCGTGACGATGGACGACGTCGCCCGTCGTGCCGGTGTGTCCCGGTCGCTGGTGTCCATCGTGATGCGGTCGGCTCCCGGGGCGAGCGAGGAGAAGCGACGCCGGGTGCTGGCCGCCGCCGCCGAGCTCGGCTACCGGCCCGACGTACGGGCTCAGTCCCTGGCCGGGCAGCGCTCGCGGGTGATCGGGGTGATGTTCGGCGTCACCGTGGGCGCCTTCCACTTCGAGCTGCTCGACGGGCTCTTCGCCGCGGCCGAGAGCCACGGTCACAACCTGGTCATCTCCCCGCTGACCCGGAGCCGGGACGAGGACACCGCGGCCCGGGCCCTCCAGGGCTTCCGGTTCGACGCGCTGATCATGCTCAGCCCGCCCACCGCTCACCCCCTGCTGGCCGGGCGGATCCCGCTGGCGGTGGTGGGATGGCACGTCGACCACCCGCAGGTCGACGTCATCCGCAGCGACGACGAACGGGGCGTCCACGCCGCGGTCGACCACCTGGTCGGTCTCGGTCATCGCGACATCGCCCACATCGACGGGGGTGACACCATGATCGCCACCGCTCGCCGCAACGCCTTCCTGGCGGCCATGACCGGTCACGGGCTGGGGCGGCGGGCGCGGGTCGAGGAGGGCGGCCAGTCCCAGGTCGATGGTCTCGCCGGCGCGCGACGCCTGTGCACCGAGGGGCGGACACCGACAGCTGTGGTCGCCTACAACGACGACGTCGCGGTGGCTGCCATCGGCGTCTTCGCCCAGCACGGGATCGGCGTGCCCGAGGGCATCTCCGTGGTGGGCTACGACGACAGCAGCATGGCCGACCTGTCGCCGGTTCCGCTGACCAGCGTCGCGCAGCGGCCGGCCGAGCTCGGTCGGCTGGCGGTGGAGCGGATGATCGCTCGGGTCGAGCAACGGCGGATCGTCGAACGCGAGATCGTGCTCCCGGCTGAGCTGCGGCTCCGGTCCAGCACCGCGGGGCCGTCGGTCCGATCCTGACGTCACGGGTTTCGGCTCCGCTCCGACCCCCACGGGTCCCACGTGACGTTCCGACACATTGAACGAATGTATTGACAAACGAACCGGCCGGGTGTTGATTACTTCCAAGCACTTAGTGCGCGCTAGTGACTCACAACACATCGAGGTGGCGGTCGGGGATCGGCTCCATCGCACCTCAGCAGGACCTCCTGTCACGGGCAGCAGCTGCTCGGACAACGAAAGGAATCACTGATGATCCCTCGCCGATTTCGGCTGCTCGCCGTGGGCTCCGCGGCGGCGCTCGTGCTCGCCGCGACCGCCTGCAGCGGCGGCGGCGCCGCTCCGCAGACCAACACCGACGACGGTTCCGGTGGGGGCGGCGGCGACTCGGGCTACACCATCGCCATGGTCACCCACGAGACCCCGGGCGACTCCTTCTGGGACAAGATCCGGGCCGGCGCCGAGCAGGCCGCCAAGGACACCGGTTCGAAGCTGCAGTACTCCAACGACCCGGCCGCCGACAAGCAGGCCCAGCTGATCCAGACAGCTGTCGACTCCAAGGTCGACGGCATCGCCACCACCCTGGTGACCCCGGACGCCCTGGCCGGCGCGGTGAAGTCCGCCACCGACGCGGGCATCCCGCTGGTCGGCTTCAACTCCGGCATCGACCAGTACAAGGAGCTCGGTGCCCTGATGTACTTCGGCTCCGACGAGAACCTGGCCGGCGCCACCGCCGGGGAGAAGATCTCCGCCGCCGGCGGCAAGAAGCCGCTGTGCGTCATCCAGGCCGCCGGCTCCGTGGCGCTGGAGGCGCGGTGCGCGGGTGTCAAGAGCAAGATCCCGGCCACCGAGAACATCCAGGTCAACGGCGCCGACGACTCCGCCGTCGTGGCCAGCCTGCAGGCCAAGCTGCAGCAGGACCCGTCGATCGACTACATCGTCACCCTCGGCGCCCCGATCGCCCTCGACGCCATGAAGGCCCAGGAGCAGTCGTCCAGCGAGGCGAAGCTGGTCACCTTCGACCTGAACGCCGACGCGGCCCAGGCCATCAAGGACGGCAAGATCGAGTTCTCGGTCGACCAGCAGCCGTACATGCAGGGCTACCTGGCGGTGACCTCGCTCTACCTGAACATCAAGAACGGCAACGACATCGGTGGCGGCAAGCCGGTGCTGACCGGACCGTCCTTCGTGGACTCGTCCAACATCGACAAGATCCTCCCGTTCGCCAAGAACAACACCCGCTAAGACCCCGGTGGGTGCCGGTCCCGAACGGGACCGGCACCCCCATCCCTCTTCTCAGAACACAGGAGTTCTCATGAGTCAGACTCTCAAACCGGCTCCGGTCGGTGCGCCGGCAGAGGCGTCGAACCGGGTGAAGCTGGGTTGGTCGAACCGGTTGCTCGCTCGTCCTGAGGTGGGTGCCGCGTTCGCCGCGGTCATCATCTTGATCTTCTTCCTGGTCGTGGCGCCGGCATTCCGTTCGCCGGAGTCCTTCTTCACCGTGCTCTACCAGGCCTCCACGATCGGGATCGTCGCAGTCGCTGTCGGCATGCTGATGATCGGCGGCGAGTTCGACCTGTCAGCCGGTGTGATCGTCACCTCCGCGGGCCTGTTCAACGCGCTGTTCTGCTACTACCTGGGTATCAACCTGGTCGTCGGCGCCATCTTGTCGCTGGTCTTCTGCCTGGCCATCGGGTTCTTCAACGGCTACATGGTGATGCGGACCGGGATCCCGTCGTTCCTGATCACGCTGGGTATCGTTCTTCGTGCTGCAGGGCGCCAACCTGGGGATCACCAAGATCGTCTCCGGTGCCGTCTCCAGCCCGAACATCAACCAGATGGACGGCTACGACGTGATGTCGACGATCTTCGCCGGGTCGTTCAAGATCGGTCCGGTCACCGTCTGGAACACAGTGATCTGGTGGCTCGCCTTCGTCGCCCTGTCCGGCTACATCTTGACCCGGACCCGGATCGGCAACTGGATCTACGCCGTCGGCGGCAACGCCGCCTCGGCCCGCGCCGTCGGTGTCCCGGTGACCCGGGTCAAGGTCGGCCTGTTCATGACGGTCTCGTTCCTGGGTTGGTTCGTCGGCATGCACACCCTCTACCGCTTCAACACCCTGCAGGCCGGCAACGGCGTGGGCAACGAGTTCCTCTACATCATCGCCGCCGTCGTGGGCGGCACCTTGATGACCGGCGGCTACGGCAACGCGATCGGCGTGGCCATCGGCGCCTTCATCTTCGGCATGACCAGCCTCGGCATCGTCTACGCCGGTTGGGACCCGAACTGGTTCCGCGCCTTCCTGGGTGTGATGCTGCTGCTCGCGGTGATGGTGAACCTGTACGTCAAGAAGCTCTCCACCACCCGAAAGGTTGGGTAACGCCATGACTCGACACCATCGTTGAGCACGCCGACGGGACCCTGCACAAGGGGATTCGCTGATCGAGATGCGCGACGTCGGCAAGACCTACGGCGCGATCCGGGCTCTGAAGGGCATCAACCTGACCGTCAACGCCGGCGAGGTCTCCTGCGTGCTGGGAGACAACGGCGCCGGCAAGTCCACCCTGATCAAGATCATGGCCGGGCTGCACCCCCACAACGAGGGCGCCCTGCTGGTCGACGGGCAGGAGATGTCGTTCTCCTCGCCGCGGGAGTCGTTGTCCCACGGCATCGCCACGGTCTACCAGGACCTGGCCGTGGTCGGGCTGATGGAGGTGTGGCGCAACTTCTTCCTCGGCTCCGAGCTGGTCGGCTCCAAGTTCCCCCTGGCCGGCATGAAGATCCGGGACATGAAGCGGATCGCCGACGAGGAGCTCCGCAAGATGGGCATCGTGGTCAAGGACATCGACCAGCCCATCGGCACCCTGTCCGGCGGCCAGCGGCAGTGCGTGGCCATCGCCCGCGCCGTCTACTTCGGCGCCCGCGTCCTGATCCTGGACGAGCCGACCGCCGCCCTGGGCGTGAAGCAGTCCGGCGTGGTGCTGAAGTACACCGCCGCAGCCCGCGACGCCGGCCTCGGCGTGGTCTTCATCACCCACAACCCGCACCACGCCTACCTGGTCGGCAACCACTTCATCATCCTCAAGCTCGGCCAGGCCGTGCTGGACAAGAAGCGCTCCGAGGTCACCCTCGACGAGCTCACCCGCCAGATGGCCGGCGGCGACGAGCTCGCCGAGCTCAGCCACGAGCTGCAACGCTGAACCCGTGACGGCGGAGCGTTCTCCCGACGTCGGGCCCGCACGGCACCGGAGCGATCCGGCGCTGTTGCGGGCCCGGGTCGAGGAGAGGGCCGACGCGGCTCGGCGACCTTCGCCACTGCACCGCGCTTCCCACCACCGCCCAGGCACGAACGCCCCTGGCAGCACCACCCCGATCCCCACCACAGAGAGGTCCCCGTGACGACCACCCACCCCGCGAGCACCCAGGAGCCCGTGGCATGAGCGACCTCCGTATCGCCGTCCTCGGTCTCGGCATGATGGGCGCCTTCCACGTCGACCTGCTCAGCTCCTCGATCAAGGGCGCCACCGTCACCGTGGTCAACGACTTCGTGGCCGACAAGGCCGAGGCGGTGGCCGCCCGGATCGGGGCCAGGGTCGTAGCCGACCCGATCGCCGCGATCAACGACCCGGAGGTCGACGCGGTGCTGCTGGCCACCCCGGGGAGCACCCACTTCGAGCAGGTGTCGGCGCTGCCTGGACGCCGGCAAGCCGGTGCTCTGCGAGAAGCCGCTGACCACCGACGTGGCGACCTCGTACGAGCTGGTGCAGAAGGAAGCGGCACTGGGGCGGACCCTGGTCCAGGTCGGCTTCATGCGCCGGTACGACACCGAGTACGTCGCGCTCAAGGAGCTCATCGTCGGTGGCGGTCTCGGGCGGGTGCTGCAGCTGCACTGCACCCACCGGAACCCCGCCGTGCCCGACCACTTCAACTCCGAGTTCATGATCAGGGACTCGGTCGTGCACGAGGTCGACGTCGACCCGCTTCCTGTTGGACAGCGAGATCACCAGCGTCCAGGTGCTGGCCGGCGCGGCCACCGAGGCGGCGCCGGAGGGCACCCACGACCCGATGCTGGTGGTCTTCGAGACCGCTGCCGGTGCGCTGGTCACCGACGAGATCTACGTCCGTTCCGGCGTGGCGTACGAGGTGCGGACCGAGGCGGTGGGGGAGCGGGGCAGTGCCCTGATCGGTCTGGACCAGAACCTGACGCTGAAGTCGACCGACGGCCGCTGGGGTGGGCAGATCACCCCCGGTTTCGTGGAGCGGTTCGGCTCGGCCTACGCCGTCGAGCTGCAGCGGTGGGTGAACGCGGCGAGCCGTGGCACCATCGACGGGCCGGGGGTGTGGGACGGCTACGCCGCCGTGGCGGTCTGCGAGGCCGGGGTCGAGGCCGTGCGGACCGGACAGAAGGTCGCGGTCCGGCTGGGCGAGCGGCCGGCCTCGGCTGATCTCGGGGTGACCCGATGAAGCTGGCGCTGGACCCGCAGATGTACTACGCCACCAGCACGGTGCACGAGCTCCCCGACCACGTCGCCCGGCTGGGCTACTCCTGGATGGAGCTGTCGCCCAAGGCGGACCTGGTGCCGTTCTTCAAGTACCCCCGGATCGACGACGCCGGGGTGCGCAAGCTGAAGAAGGTCGCCGCCGACGCGGGGGTCGGGATCGCCTCGTTGCTGCCCGTGCTGCGCTGGTCCGGACCCGACGAGGACCAGCGACAGGCGGCCGTACGGGCCTGGAAGCGGGCCATCCAGATCGCCGTGGACCTCGGGGTGACGGTGATGAACTCCGAGTTCAACGGCCGGCCCGAAGCCGCGGAGACGGCCGAGGCGATGTTCCTGCGGTCCATGGACGAGCTGCTGCCGGTCTTCGAGCGGGAGGGCATCGAGCTGATCCTGGAGCCGCACCCCGACGACTTCATCGAGGACGGCATCGAGGCCGTGGAGATGATCCGGGGGCTGAACCGCGACTGGATCGGCTTCCTCTACTGCACCCCGCACGCCTTCCACCAGGGCCACAGCGCTACCGAGATCATCTCCGCCGCGGCGGAGAAGGTCCGCTACGTGCACCTGGCCGACGCCTGGAACCACCTCACGTCGCACGGGCTGCGCTACATCTCCAACCCGCCGGGCAACACCGCCCGGGTGCACCAGCACATGGAGATGGGCCGCGGCGAGGTCGACTACGACGAGGTGTTCGCCGCTCTGGCGGCGGTGGGCTTCGACGGTGTCGTCTCCAGCTGCGTGTTCGGCTGGGAGGAGGACGCCGACGGCGTCAACATCCGCCAGCGCGAACGGGCCCAGGCGCTGATCGACACGTACAGCTCCTGAGCCTCAGCGGGCCCGTCGCAGGATGGCCCGGGCCCGCTCCAGCACCGGCCGGTCGACCATCTCGTCGCCCACCCGGCTGACGGCGTCCCCGGCCCCGGCGATCCGTTCCGCCCAGCCCACCTCCTCGGCAGTGGGCGCGAACCCGGCCCGGACCGGGGCCAGCTGCGCGGGGTGGATGCAGAGCCGGCCGCCGAAACCCAGCACCCGGGCGGCCCGGCTGGTGTCCTCGATCAGCTCGCTGTCGGTCAGACTCGTCGACGGCGACTCCCACGGTGCCGGCAGTCCCGCCGCCCGGGAGGCGATGACGACCTCGGCCCGCGCCACCTGACCGGTGATCGCGCCCACGTCCGCGCCGACATCGAGGGCGAAGTCCAACGCGCCGAAGGCGAGCCGGGTCAGACCCGGCAGGGCCGCCAGCGTCCGCACCTGGGCCACCCCGAGAGCGGACTCGATCAGCGCCACCACCGCGAGCCGCTCGTGCGGGCCGGTCACAGCCGAACCGTCTCCCACACCGGCCCCGGTGCCCGGCGACTGCCTCGAGCACCGACGCCAAGGGCGCCACCGCCCCGGCCTTGGGCACCATCACCCCGAGCAACCCGTGACCCGGATGGTCGGCCAGCGCCACGATCGTGGCCAGGTCGGCCGCGCCCCGCGCCGTCGCAGGGTCGTTGATCCGCACCAGCGCCCGCAGCGTCGACCCAGCCCCGAGCGCCGACCGTACGCACGCGAGCGCGGCGTCCTTGTCCGGTGGCGCGACGGCGTCCTCGAGGTCGATGATCACCAGGTCCGCCCCGCTGGCCGCCGCCTTGGCGTAGCGGTCGGGTCGGTCGCCGGGCACGAAGAGGGCGGTGACGGCAGCGCCCACGGTGCTCACGGGGCTGACCCCGACGATGGGTCGGTCGGTCACCGGTCCGCCTCGGTCGCCGGCAGGCTCGACTCGTCGGGGCGGGAGAGCGTGATCGACGGCTGGTGACCGCGTCGGTAGACCAGCAGGGTGCGGCGGTAGCTGATCACCACCACGCCGTCCTGGTTGAAGCCCTCGGAGGCCACGGTCACCACCCCCAGGTGGGGACGGGAGCCGGACGGCCGGGCGCTGAGCACCTTGGACCGGGAGTAGATGGTGTCACCCTCGAACACGGGGTGCGGGGTGCGGACCTCGTCCCAGCCGAGGTTGGCGTACACGTGGGTGGAGAGGTCGATCGTCGACTGCCCCGTCACCAGCGCCAGGGTGAGCGTGGAGTTCACCAGCGTCCGACCGAACTCGGTGCGCTCGGCGAAGTGCTTGTCCAGGTGGATCCGGGCCACGTTCTGGGTCATCAGGGTGAACGTCTGGTTGTCGGCTTCGGTGACCGTCCGGCCGAACGGGTGGTAGATCACCTCGCCCGGGCGGAAGTCCTCGAACAGCCTCCCGGTCCCGGGCTCGTCGCGGGGCACAGAGTCGTCCGGCACGCGGGCCTCCCAGTGGTCGGTCAACAGGTGTGACCACTATGCCCGGGGGGACGTGCCGCAGTGCGGCGGCGTGGCCGCGATCGCCGGAGCCGACGTGACGTCAGGCCTCGGCGGACCTTCCCGCGGCGTGGCGGAGGCGGACGTCGCGGCACTGCTCGCAGACGTCGTCGGAGATGACGCCCGCCCGCATCAGCAGGCCGAACAGCCAGCTGCTTTGTGACGACTCCTCTGGTGCGCCGATCCGGGAGAATCGGACGATGACCCGAGCTCCCGTACGCCAGCCGCCGGTGCGCCCCTCGTCGGCGTGTCCGTGCGGGCTGCCCGCCCCCTACGCCGACTGCTGCGGCCGGCTGCACGCCGGGTCGGCGCAGGCGGTGACGGCCGAGCAGCTGATGCGGTCGCGCTACAGCGCCTTCGTCCTCCGCGACGCGGCGTACCTGCTGCGGACCTGGTCGGCGGAGCACCGACCGACGACGCTGCGGTTCGACGACGACCGGGTCTGGACCGGTCTGGAGGTCATCGGCCGCACGGGCGGCAGTGCCTTCCACACCGAGGGGACTGTCGAGTTCCGCGCTCACCACCGCACCGGCGACCTGGTCGGTGAGCAGCGCGAGAACAGCCGGTTCGTCCGGGTGGACGGTGCCTGGGTCTACGACCGTCCGGTGTGACCACCGTCCCGGTCGGGTGTGATCGACTCCGGCTCCCGACCCACCGGCCTCACCTGCTGTCGCGCTTGGCCTGGCGCCGAGCTCCCTTGGCTCTGGTGGAGGCGTCCCGCTTCTTGCCCCCGGTGGTCTTGGTCGCCGTCGCTCGCCGGACGGCCTTCTGGCCGGCGGCCGGCGCGGTCCCCTTGGCTTTCGGTCCGGAGCCGCCCTTGCCGGCGGCGGCCAGGCGTTCGGCCTTGAGCTCGGCGGCTGACCGCTCGGCCAGCACCTCCACCCGGCGGCTGACCCGGGCCAGGGCGAGCTCGAAGATCTCCGCCTTGTCGCGGCTGCGCTGGTTCTTGGGGAAGGCCTTGCCGCGCCCACCGGCGTCGGCCACGCGAGCGCTCGCCTGGCGCCGGTAGACCTTGACGTGCTTGGTGCGGGCACGTCGTACGCGGGTGTGCAGCTCGAGCAGGGCGTCCTCGTCCAGCGCGGCCATGGCCGACTTCTCGGTCTCGGCCACCAGGTTGCGCTCCAGCTCGGTGAGGGAGTTCAGCACGCGCTTGTTCATGGGGCTCCTCGGGGCGGGTGACCAGGCGACTGAGCCGATCATGGCAGCCGGCGACGGGTCGCGCACCCCCTGCGTCGGTCCGGGGGCGACGCCACCCCGGCACCCGGGCATAGGCGAGGCCCGTGCTCGCCTGCTCGGGGGGTCAGGTGATCACGGGCCTCTGGCACAAGCATGGCAAAGATGGGCCGCCAGCGCAAATAATTCGGGAGGTGACGTTGTGAGAACGTTACCGATCCGGGTTCGAGCGCTGTCCTGTCCTTCGAGTCGGCGGGCGAAACGGCCAAGGTGAAAGTTACGCTCGTCGACGTCGTCGATCGAGGAGCCGCCGTGGCCCGCGTGCACTACGGCTGGGTGGTGGCCGGCACCGCCTTCGCCACCCTGGTCGCTGCGGCTGCCTTCCGAGCAGCCCCCGGACCCCTGATGATCCCGCTGCACGAGGACCTCGGCTGGTCCATCGTGACCATGTCGGCCGCGGTGAGCGTCAACCTCGTGCTCTACGGGCTGACGGCGCCGTTCGCGGCCGCCCTGATGGAGCGGTTCGGTCTGCGCCGGGTCACCGGGGCCGGTCTGCTGCTGATCGCGGCCGGCGCCGGCTTGTCGGTGTTCGCGCAGGCGGCCTGGCAGCTGGTGCTGACCTGGGGGATCCTGATCGGACTCGGCACCGGATCGATGGCGCTGGTCTTCGCGGCCACGGTGGCCAACGCCTGGTTCGTCCGGCGTCGCGGTCTGGTGATGGGCATCCTGACCGCCGGCGGCGCCGCGGGCCAGCTGGTCTTCCTCCCGGTGGTCGCGTTCCTGGCCGAGGCCACCAGCTGGAGGGTCGCCTCGCTGCTGATCGCCGCCACGGCTCTGGCCGTGCTGCCCCTGGCCACACTGCTGCTCCGGGACCGACCCAGCGATCTCGGGCTCGCCCCGTACGGCGGGACCGAGATCCTCCCGGCGGCACCGCAGACCGGCGGGGTAGCCCGACGCGCCATCGGGGCCCTGCGAGACGCGGCGCGCACGCGTGCGTTCTGGGCCCTGGCCGTCGCCTTCGCGATCTGTGGAGCGACCACCAACGGCCTGATCGGCATCCACTTCATCCCCTCGGCCCACGACCACGGGATGGCCGCCACCACGGCGGCGGGTCTGCTCACGGTGGTCGGGCTGTTCGACATCGTCGGGACCATCGCCTCCGGCTGGCTGACCGACCGGATCGATCCCCGGCTGCTGCTCCTGGCCTACTACGGCTTCCGCGGTGTCGGTCTGGTGCTGCTGCCGTGGCTCCTCTCGGACGCCATCCACCCCAGCATGATCCTGTTCATCGTCGTGTACGGGCTCGACTGGGTGGCCACCGTGCCACCCACCGTCGTGCTGTGCCGGCGGCTGTTCGGCGCGCAGGGCACCATCGTCTTCGGCTGGGTCTTCGCCGCCCACCAGCTGGGGGCCGCGGCGGCCGCACTGGGCGCCGGGATCGTGCGGGACAGCTTCGGCAGCTACACGTACGCGTGGTTCGGTGGCGCCGCCCTGTGCGCGATCGCCGCGATGCTGTCGATCAGCCTGCGCCGCCCTGCGGAGACAGGACCGGCGACCGGGTCCGGAGAGCGGGATCCGCGGACCGAGGCGGAAGCGGCCGCCGACCTCACTCCCTGATCCCAGTGCCGGCTGAGCCCAGCGCCGGGCCGGTGGTTCCCTGACGGCGGTCGGCGGGCAGCGGTTGCGGTCTGCTGACACCGACAGCCCGGTGGAGTGGCACCGCCTCGCGGCGGCGTGCCAGGGTGGCCGGGTGGAAGCGAACGGTGACGCGAGCGCGCCGTACCCGCCGTCGGAGCACGTCGTGAGGCTCGACGCCCCGACGCAGCCGCTGCCCGCCCACGCCGAGGTGGTGGTGATCGGCGGCGGCATCATGGGGGTCAGCATCGCCCACCACCTGGCCGAGGCCGGGGTCGACGACGTGCTGGTGGTCGAACGGGACACGCTCGGGTCGGGTTCCTCGGCCAAGCCGGTGGGCGGGGTGCGGGCCACGTTCTCCGATGCCAACAACGTGCTGCTCGGACGACGCAGCCTCGAGGCGTTCGAGGCCTTCGAGCAGCGGTTCGCTACCCCGATCGGCCTGCGGCAGGTGGGGTACCTGTTCCTCTGCCGGACCGTCGCCGAGCTGGCGGCGGTCGAGGAGAGCGTGGCCCTGCAGAACCGGCTCGGTTGCGCCAGCAGGATGATCGGCCCGGCGGAGGCGTACGCGCTCAACCCGTTCCTGGAGCCCAGCCGGCTGCTCGGGGCCTCCTTCTCGCCGCGGGACGGCTACGCCGAGCCGTCCCGGGTGATCGCGGGCTACGCCGCGGCCGCCCGACGGAACCAAGTGCTGTTCGCCGAGCACACGGAGGTGCTCGAGGTCGACACCGATGCCGCCGGGCGTCACCGGATCACGACCCAGCGGGGCGTTGTGTCGGCCGGCACCGTGATCATCGCGGCCGGCGCGTGGTCGACCGCCCTCGGGGCCGCGCTCGGTGTGCACCTGCCGATCCAACCCGTCCGGCGGCAGATCGGATTCACCGCCCAGCAGGTCGAGGCGCCCCCGACAGTGCCCTTCACCCTCGACCTGTCCACCACCCTCTACTTCCACAACCACGGCCACGGGATGCTGCTCGGGATCTCGAACCCCGACGAGGAACCGGGCCTCTGCCGGGAGTTCAGCTACGGCTGGACCCGGGCCTTCGACGCGGCGGCCGCGGAGGTCGCTCCGTCGCTGGCCCGCCGGCCCCTGGTCGGTGGCTGGGCCGGTCTGTACGAGAACACCCCCGACCACAACGCGCTGATCGGCCGGGCCGGCACCGGCAGCGTGCTCTACGCCACCGGGTTCTCCGGCCACGGCTTCCTGCAGGGACCGGCCGTCGGGGAGATCATCCGGGATCTCTACCTCGGCCGGGAACCGTTCCTGGACCCGTCGCCGTTCAGCGCCGAGCGGTTCTCCGACCGGCGCGCACTGCTGCACGAGGTGCACATCATCTGACCCACCCCAGTCATCTGAACCACCCAGTCATCTGACCCCGTCATCCGCCACCCCCGTCATCTGCCACCCCTGTCATCACTCCAGACTCGAGGACCACCTGTGACCACCGCATTCCCCACCACCGCAGAGATCGCCGCCGACACCCGACGCGCCCTGGCGGCCATCGGCGTCGACCTCGCCACGGTCGCCGGCGACGTCGCGATCCGCACTCCCATCACCGGGGAGGTGCTGGTGACCGTCGCCCACCACACCGCCGACGAGGTCGCGGCGGCTGTCGACCGGGCCGCCGACGCGTTCACCGGCTGGCGCGAGGTGCCGGCGCCGGTGCGCGGTCGGGTGGTGAAGCGCTGGGCCGAGCTGCTCACCGAGCACAAGGCCGACCTGGCCACGCTGGTGACCGCCGAGGTCGGCAAGATCACCTCCGAGGCGCTCGGGGAGGTCCAGGAGATGATCGACATCTGTGACCTCGCCGTCGGTCAGTCCCGGCAGCTGTTCGGCAAGACCATCTCCTCGGAGCGACCGGGCCACCGGCTGGCCGAGACCTGGCACCCGCTCGGTGTGGTCGGGATCATCTCCGCCTTCAACTTCCCGGTGGCCGTCTACGCCTGGAACACCGCGCTGGCCCTGATCGCGGGGGACACGGTGGTCTGGAAGCCGGCCGAGCCGGCTCCCCTCTGCGCGCTGGCCACCGATGCCCTGCTGGCCCGGGCGGTCGCCGACGTCGGCGCTCCGCAGGGACTCCACCACCTGGTGCTGGGTGGTCGCGAGATCGGGCAGGCGCTGGTCGAGGATCCCCGGGTGGCTCTGGTCTCGGCCACCGGCTCGGTTCGGATGGGTCGTGAGATCGCTCCGCTGATCGCCGCCCGGTTCGGGCGGGCGCTGCTCGAGCTGGGCGGAAACAACGCCTGCATCGTCGCGCCCAGCGCCGACCTCGACCTGGCCCTGCGCGGCATCGTGTTCTCGGCCGCCGGCACAGCAGGACAGCGCTGCACCACCCTGCGGCGTCTGATCGTGCACACCTCGGTGGTGGACCGGATCGTGCCGCGGATCGTGGACGCGTACCGGACCCTGAGCATCGGCAGCCCGACCGTCGACGGCACCCTGGTCGGACCACTGATCAACGGTGCCAGCTTCCAGGCCCAGCAGGCCGCCCTCGAGGCTGCTGTCGCCCAGGGCGGCGACATCCTCTACGGCGGTGAGCGGGTGCTGGCCGCCGAGCACCCCGACGCCTTCTACGTGCAACCGGCGGTGGTGTCGATGCCGGCGCAGTCGGAGGTCGTCCGCCAGGAGACGTTCGCACCGATCCTCTACGTGCTGACCTACGACACCCTCGACGAGGCCATCGCGCTGAACAACGACGTGCCCCAGGGACTGTCCTCGGCGATCTTCACCGGCGACCAGGCCGAAGCGGAGTGGTTCACCTCGGCCCGCGGCTCGGACTGCGGGATCGCCAACGTCAACATCGGCACCTCAGGTGCGGAGATCGGCGGTGCCTTCGGTGGCGAGAAGGAGACCGGTGGCGGTCGCGAGTCGGGCGCCGACTCGTGGAAGGCCTACATGCGACAGGCCACGAACACCGTCAACTTCTCCGGTCAGCTGCCGCTGGCGCAGGGAGTCGAGTTCGGCTGACGCGGGGGCGTCGAGGTCGGCCGACGCCGGGGGCGTCGAGGTCGGCCGATGCCGGGGGCGTCGATGTCGGCTGACGGGATCGCGACCGTCAGGACTGGCTGCGGTTGCGCCGCCGCCGACCGACGTCCTCGACCCGGCGGAGCGCACCGGTGAGGCGGGTCTCACCGGAGCGCTTCTCCAACGTCTGACGGATCAGACGGACCGCGAACAGCAGGATCGGCACCGCCACGGCGAACAGGAGCCACTGGCGGAGCCGGCTGGTGAGGAACAACCACATGAGAATCGCCTTCTTCGGATCAGGGGGTGGTGAGCCGGCCGGTCAGGCCCGGCTCTCGATGGTCAGTACGTTGACCCGGATCCGCCCGGGTTCGCGCCCCTGGCTCGCGAGCAGCTGACCGATGACGTTCTGCACCGCCTCGGCCACCTCGCGGGAGGGGTGGCCGGCCGCTGCGGCGAGGTCGACGGTGACGTCGGTGATCGCCCCGAGGCTGGTCAGACTGATCCCGTCGGGACTGTCGGACCCGCGTGACGAACCGGGCACCCGGGCCAGGAACAGGCTCTTGAGGGTGGGCTCCAGCCGGGCGACGCCGTCCACGGCGAGCACGGCGTCCCCGATCACCGCGAGCAGCTCGCGGTCGCCGGCGGGCAGGGACGGCGTGGTCGCCGGCAGCGTGGTCGCCACGGATGTGGCTCCCGCCGGTGTGGTCTGGGGCATCGTCTGGTCTCCGATCGTGGACTCAGGCAGCTGACGGTCTCCGATGGTGGACTCAGGCATCGTGCACGTCCTCCACGTCGATGTCGACGACCTGGGCGGTGACCCCGATCCGGTCGCGGACCGCCGCGATCACCTGCTCGCGCAGCTCCTCGATCCGTCCGGGGCTGGCCGTCGACGCAGCCACGCTGATCCGCAGCCGGGCCCGGATGGCGACGGTCTCGTCGTCGAGTCCGTCACGACGGTCGGAGATCTCCACGCTGCAGCGTCGGGCCTCGATGTCGTCGAGCTGGTCGCAGGTGTCCCGGATGACGCCGGCGATGGCCTGCTCGCTGACCGTCAGGTCGGCGTCGTCGGCGCTCGCGGTGCCGGGGAGGTTGCGGAGCGGGATCCGCCGTCCGCGTCGCACCTCGGCGCGGGCGATGGAGCTGATCTTGGACACCAGGTCGTCGCTCAGGTGCAGCTCGGGATCCGCCTGATCGCGCGAGCGCAGGTCGTGCGTGGCCGCGTTCAGCTCCCGCAGGCTCGCGCGGGCGGCCTGGCAGTCGGGGCAGGTGCGCTCGTGCGCATCCGGCAGGTTGTCGGCGTTGGCCCACACCTCGTCGATGTCTCGGCCGCAGCCGAGCTGGGTGGTCGTGCTGTTGGCTAGCGCCATGCCGCCATACCTTTCGCTAGGTTCTGCCGGGCTCGGGCGATCCGTCCGCGGACCGTGCTGAGGGGGACGCCGGTGGCGTACGCGATCTCCGGGTAGGTCAGGTCGTGCAGCTCGTGCAGCACCCAGCACGCCTGCTGCTCGTGCGGCAGGGTGCTGAGCACCTCTTCCAGACTCTGTCGTTGCGCGGCGACCGTGGCCACGGCTTCGGGGGTGTCGCTCTGGTCGGCCGCCCGCCTGTGGGGCTGGGTCTCGGCCTCGAAGTCGTCACCGCGGGTGACGTCGGTGCGCTGACGACTCCGGCGCCGCAGCACGTTCAGGCAGCGCCGGGTGGCGATGTGGTAGATCCAGGCCCGGAACGCCTGCGGGTCGTTCAGGGTCGGCAGCTGCCGCCACACGACGACGAAGGTCTCCTGGATGGTGTCCTCGGCCTCGCCCCGGTCGTTCAGCATCCGGTAGGCCAGCCGGAACAGCTCGGCCTCGTACGCGCGCACCAGGTGCTCGAAGGCGGTCGGGTCGCCGTCCTGGGCGCGGCTGACCCAGGTGGTCTCACTGAAGTCGGGGTCGCCCGATGGGCGGGTCCCGGTGCCTTGGGCGGGGGGCGGGGCAGCGGCGGCGGACTCGGGGGCGTGGCCGTCGCCGGCTTCGACGAGCTGCTCGGTCATCGCTCGCCCCGGGGTGTGGTTCGTCGGCGGGTGCGGGCCGGACAGGGTGACATGCCAGATGCTCCTCGACCCAGCCCTGTCCTGGTGGACAGGTGGGTTGATCGATGGGGGAAGGGCTGCGTGACGATGCCCGCCTCGAGGGTGGTCAGCACCCGGGAGGCGGGCATCGCCGAGTCGCTCAGGAGAGGCGGTCGCGGACGTCCTTGGCGGCGTCCTTGGCCTTCTCGCCGGCCTGCTTGGTGTTGGCGGAGGCCTGGTCGGCCTTGCCCTCGGCCTGCAGCTTCTCGTTGTCGGTGGCGTCGCCGACGGCCTCCTTGGCCTTGCCGGCGAGCTCTTCGGCCTTGTTGCTGATCTTGTCTCCGATACCCATGCTGTTCTCCTTCTTCGGTGGACGTCCCGGTCGGGTGACCGGTGACGGGACGCGTCAGAGTGTGACGCTGCTGGTGGTTCGCTTGCCGCGGTCGATGTCGAGCTGCACGCCCAGGTGGGCGAGCGGTGCGTCCAACGCGGTCGACAGGTTGGCGGCGGCCTGGGTGCGAATCGCTGTCAACAGACTACGGAGGTCGGCGCGGTCGTCGGCGCTGACCTTGACGGTGAGCTCCGGTGCCCCGGAGGTGCCGCGCAGCACCGCGCTCGCTGCGTTCACCCCGGCGTAGGACTTGATGTCGTCGGCGACCGCTGTGGCCAGCACGTCCGGCGAGCAGACGGTCAGACCGGTGACGGCGTCGTCGTGCAGTCGGTACGGCTGCGCGGCGTTGGTCCGCGGGATCTGCGCCAGCAGCCAGGCCAGGCCCAGCACACCGAGGATCACGCCGAGCACAGCCAGGGCCACGACCGCGACCGGCTGGGCCAGCAGCCCGGCCGCCCCGTCGTCGACCACGGGGCTGCCGCCGGCGGGACCCGACCACCGGACGCCGGCAGCCGCGATCAGCTGGCCGAGCACGCCGGTGGTGGCGAGGGTGCCGGCCACGCCGACGATCAGCAGCACGATGCCGATCACGGCCAACCAGCCCCGGTTGAGTCCTCCTGCGAGCTGTCTCATGTCCTCACTTCTCCTGTCGGCATGGTCGATTCCTCGCCGCGCACGTCGATCACTGCGTCCGGTTCCACTGCGCCCGGTCCCACTGCTTCCGGGGCCAGTGCGGTGCTGTACAGGCCGGTCACAGGGACACCGTCCGAGCCCGTACGACGACGGACGGCATCGGGGCCAGACCGGCAGCCTGCAGCGCACCGGACACCCGGTCGCGCACCTGCTGCTCGATCGCCTGGCTCTGCTGGGACGGCGTCCTCACCGTCAGGGTGACCCGGCGCGCGCCGACCACGGTGGACACGCTGTCGACCCCGTCGACCTGGCCGGCCCGGGCGGTGGCGAGCTTGGCCACGGAGCGCCGGGTCATCACGACCTCGGTGTGGACGCCGCCGGACGATCCGTCGTCCAGGGCCAGGGCCGTGGGCGGACCGGGCTTGAGCGCGGCGATCACCAGGATCAGACCGATCACGGCGACGGCGAGGGACGCCACGAGCACAGCGATCGAGCCCCAGGTCCAGGCGGCGACGAAGGTCGCGGTCTGATCGGCGAACGCCGGCCAGGACCCCTGGGACAACCGGACCACTGCGGCCCAGACCAGACCGACCCCGAGCGCCAACAGGACCAGCGCGGTCACGGTGGCGGGGATGGTGCGCGCCGGGCGGCGACGCAGCGACGTCGTGCGGGCGTCATGGCGGCTCACTGCAGCTCCTCGTTCGATGTCGTGTCGCCGGCGTGGAGGGCCACCACGGTGATGTCCACCCGGGTGACTTCGACACCGGTCAGGGCCTGGACCCGTCGGGTGACCTGATCGCGGACGCGGTCGGTGGCCTGCCGGATGGAGACCGGGTAGGCCACGGCCATGTCGATCGCCAGCGTGGCCGTGCGTCCGGCCAGCTCGACGTCGACCGCGGGGCGGGCGGACAGGTCGGTGTGGGCACCGATCCCGAGGAACCCGCCGGAACGTCCGCCGGCGGCGCCGATCTCACTGGCGACCTGCCCGGCGATCTTCTCGACCACCTGCTTGGACAGCACCAGCCGGCCCCGCTGTCGGGGTGCCACCCGCCCCCCTGGTGGGGCGGCGAGTGCGTTGTCGGTGGCAGTCATGTCAGAGCTTGGCGCTGGACTGGCCGGTCAGCGAGCGGAGATCGAGCTTGCCTTCCATCACCCGGCCGACGACCAGGCCGATGGCGCCGAACACGAGCACCACCAGGAAGGAGCCGAAGCCACCGAAGGTGGCCACGATCCCCAGGACGAGACCGACGAAGAGGGCAGTTTGCGTTGTGGACATGAAGATCATCTCTCTAGAGGAAGAGTCGGGTGTCGCTCGGAGTGGCCGGCGAGGTGGTGACAGATCCCAGCCCGGCCCGGAGGCCGGGCTGGGAACGGGTCACTGGAGCTGGTCGCCGGAGCGCTGCGCGTCGGCGTCGTCGCTCTCGTCGTCGGGCAGGTGCACGTCGGTGACGTTGACGTCGACCGAGACGACCTCGAGACCGGTGGCGTACTCGACCGCGCGGATGACGTTCTCGCGGATGTTGTCGGCCACGTCGACGATGGCGGCGCCGTACTCGATCACGATCGAGACGTCGACGGCGGTCTGACGCTCGCCCTTCTCGATGCTCACGCCACCGGAGACGGCCGGCTTCTGGCCGGGGATCCGCTGGGCCAGGTTGCTGATGGCGCGACCGGCGGCCGAGCCCATGGCGTACACGCCGACGACCTCGCGGGTCGCGATGCCGGCCAGCTTCTCCACGACCTGGTCGGCGATGGTGGTGTCGCCGTGCTCGGTGTGCAGCGCGTCGAGGGTCTTGGGCTCGGCGACCTGCGCCTGCTCGCGGGCCTCGCGGGCCCTGTTCTCCTCGGTGGTCACGGGCAGGTGTGCGGCGGTGTCAGTCATCGAACTCTCCTTCGTCTCGGGACCGGGCGAGCTGTCTGCTCGCTGCGGTGGGTTACAGGTGAAAGGACAACGGCACCACCCAGTTCGTCACGGCAGACCGAACGGTTTGGCTGTGATCTGGCTCACGGGTGCGGAGGGCCGATGTTTACGCTGTAAGATTCGCGTCCTCGTCGACGTCGCCCGGACGGATCGAGCTCTGCTCAGGAGACCTGATGACCACGACCCCGGCAGCACGACGCCGACGATGATCGGCTACTACGTCCACCACCAGGGCTCCGGTCACCGGCACCGGGCCGGCAGCGTCCAGCGGGCCGCGGCCCTGATCGGCCTCGAGGTCACCGGACTGTCGACTGCTCCACGTCCGGCGGGCTGGACCGGCGACTGGGTGGACCTGCCCGACGATGCCGGTTCCGGTCCCGAGCGCGACGTCTCCGCGCAGGAGCGGCTGCACTACGTCCCGTTGGGGTCGTCGGGGCTGGCGGCGCGGATGAGCGCGATCGCGCGCTGGATCGACACCGCCCGGCCGACGGCTCTCGTGGTCGACGTCTCCGTCGAGGTGGCGCTGCTGGCCCGGCTGCACGGCGTGCCGGTCGTCGTCGTGGCCCAGCCGGGTCGCCGCGGGGACGCTGCGCACCGGCTCGGCTACGACATCGCCAGCCGGATCGTGGCTCCCTGGCCCGCGGCACTCGGCGGGCTGTGGGGGGCGACCCGGGACGACCTGAGGAAGACCTCCTTCGTCGGCGCGATCGGCCGGTTCGCCCCGGTGGCGTCCTCGCTGCCCACCACTCCCGGGCGGCCACTGCCTGACCGGGTCCTCGTGGTCAACGGGACGGGCGGTGGTGGCGTCTCACCGATCGACGTGGCGGCGGCCCGACGGGCCACGCCGGACTGGGAGTGGATCCAGCTGGACCGCCGGCACGGCACCTGGGTGGACGACCCCTGGCCGCTGCTGCGCTCGGCCACCGTGGTGGTCAGTCACGCCGGACAGAACCTGGTGGCCGAGATCGCCGCCGCCCGACGGCCCGCGGTGCTGCTGCCGCAGGATCGCCCCTTCGACGAGCAGCTGGTGATGGCGGACGCGCTGCGGGACGCGGGACTTCCCGTCCGCGTACGGGAGGAGTGGCCCGCGCCGGGGGAGTGGTCCGGTGTGCTGCGGGAGCTGCGCGGTCTGGACGGCGCCGGTTGGGCGGTCTGGAACGACGGTGGTGGTGCCGCCCGGATGGTGGCCCTGCTGGCTGACCTCGCCCGGGACGACCCCCGCGGGTCCGATGACCTGTCAGCGACAGCTGTGTCGCCCGAGGCGGTGCCGGCGTGAAGACCGGTGCCAGCGTGAAGACCGGGGTCAGGACGGCGGTGATCACCATCGCCCACGGACGCCACGACCACCTGGACCGTCAACGTCGAGTGCTCGCCCGGTCTGCCACGGCGGTCGACCACCACGTGGTGGTGGCGATGGCGGACCCGGGGCTGGTCCGGCAGCTGGCCGGGGCTCCGCGGGTGCACGTGGTCGCCGTCGGCGCCGAGCGGGAGGGGTTGCCGCTCGCGGCGGCGCGCAACGCCGGTGCCGCGGCCGCGCTGGAGCTCGGCGCGGAGCTGCTGATCTTCCTCGACGTCGACTGCCTGCCCGACGAGCAGCTGGTCGATGCCTACGGCGATGCCGCCCGGGACCCGGCGACCTCCGGGTCGTTGCTGTGCGGGCCGGTGGCGTACCTGCCGCCGCCCGGGTCGGACGGCTACGACCTCGACCACCTCGGCGACGTCGCCCCGCACGCCGGCCGTCCGGCGCCCGGCATGGGCGAGCGGCTGACCGACGGCGACCCACGGCTCTTCTGGTCGTTGTCGTTCGCCCTCACCCCGGAGGTCTGGCAGCGGATCGGCGGTTTCGACGAGCGCTTCCTCGGGTACGGAGCGGAGGACACCGACTTCGGCTTCTCCGCCGCCGAAGCCGGTGTGCCGCTCACCTGGGTCGGTGGTGCCACGGCCTACCACCAGTGGCACCCGACCCAGTCACCACCGGTGGGGCACCTGGACGACATCCTCCGCAACGGCGCGATCTTCGCGCGGCGGTGGGGGTGGTGGCCGATGGAGGGCTGGATCGACGCCTTCACCGACCTGGGGCTGATCCGCTGGGACCCGACGAAGGAGACGTACGTGCGCACCACCTCCCACGACCACCGCGAGACCCCGAGCCGGAGCGCGTCACTGACCGGCGGGGGCGTGCAGCGATGAGGATCGCCGTTCTCGCGCACCTGCACCACCCGATCGCGGAACCCTTCTCCGGCGGCACCGAGATGCACACGTCGCTGGTCGTGGACGAGCTGGTGCGACGCGGCCACGAGGTGACGCTGTTCGCCAAGGACGGCAGCCGTACGCTCTCCCGGCTGGTCCCCCTGGTCGGGCCCGACTTCGTCTTCGGGCAGATGCCGGGGCCGGACGGGGACCGGTCGGGCGAGATCCTGGATGCGGCGGTCCGCTCGGCCCTGGCCGCGATCCGCGACGACGGCTACGACGTGGTGCTGAACAACTCGTTCAGCGCCCTGCCCTACACCGAGCTGGTGGGTCAGCCGATGATCACCGTCCTGCACACGCCGCCGACCCTGGAGAAGGTGCTCGCGGTGATCACGGACCCGGCCTGGTCACCGGACCCCCAGCACGCGTACGTGAGCGTGTCGGAGGTCAACTCGCACGCCTGGCGGACGGTGCTGCCACACGTGCTGTGCGTTCCCAACGGCATCCGCCTGGACGGCTGGTCAGACGGCGGCCGGGTGGAGTCCGATCTCGCGGTGTGGGCCGGTCGGATCACTCCCGAGAAGGGCCTGCACCTGGCCGTCGACGCCGTCCGCGGGACCGACCTGCGGCTGGAGATCAGCGGTCCGATCGCCGACCGCGCCTACTTCGACACCGAGATCGCTCCGCGCCTGGGTGACCGGGTCACGCACGTCGGTCACCTCGACCACGACGAGCTCGCCCGGCAGCTCGCCCGCGGCGCGGTCTTCGTGTCGTCCTCGGTCTGGGCCGAGCCGTTCGGGTTGACCCTGGTCGAGGCGATGTCCTGCGGCACGCCGGTGGCCGCCTTCGCCACCGGCGCGGCGGCGGAGATCGTGACCGCCGAGGCCGGCGTGCTGGCCACGGAGCAGACCCCGGCGGCTCTGTCCGTGGCGATCGAGCAGGCGCGGCACTGCGACCGTGGGGCCGTCCGGAGGCGGGCCGAGGACTTCGACGCGATGATCATGGTCGACCGCTACGAGGAGCTGCTGGCCGAGGTGGCCGTCGGTCGCACGCTGGTCCCGGTGGCGCCCTGACGTCCACCCCCCGGTCCGCCCGATCGGGGGCTGGCGGGAATAGGGATCGACGGACGGGGTTGTTGTTTACATGACCACTGTTGACTTCTGGTTCGACCCGCTCTGCCCGTTCGCCTGGATCACCTCCCGGACGGTGCTGGAGGTCGAGAAGGTCCGCGACATCCAGGTGACCTGGCGCATCATGAGCCTGGCCTACCTGAACGAGGACAAGGACATCCCCGACGACTACCGCGAGGGGCTCAAGGACGCCTGGCGGCCGGTGCGGGTCTGCATGGCCGTCCAGCAGCAGTACGGGCAGCAGAAGCTGGCCGAGATCTACACCGCCCTCGGGACCCGGAAGCACACGCAGGGGGCCGAGAAGTACGACCGCGAGCTGATCACCGCCGCCCTCGAGGAGGTGGGCCTGCCGGCCTCCCTGGCCGACGCCATGGACGACTCCTCGCTGGACGATGCCATCCGCGCGTCCCACCACGAGGGGATGGACCAGGTCGGGTACGACGTCGGCACTCCGACCATCGCCATCGACGGTCAGGCCTTCTTCGGTCCGGTGCTGACCAAGATCGCCCGGGGTGAGGACGCCGGTCGGATCTGGGACGGCGCGGTCGCGCTCTCCTCGTTCCCGTACTTCGCCGAGCTCAAGCGCACCCGCCAGAAGGAGCTCAGCTTCGACTGACCGACCGCTGACTGGGCCGGGGCTGAATCCCTAGTGCAGTAGTAGGTAATATGCAGCGTACGCCAGCATCATCTCCAGGAGATCCGAGAGTGTTCGACAGGTTCCCGGCATGACCGACGTGCTGCCCCAGACCGACGGGGCGCTCTCGGACGCGGCCTCCATGCCGCCGGAGGAGTTCAAGAGGCTCTTCCGGCAGCACGCGGCCGGCGTCGCGGTCATCACGCTGCGGCACGCCGACCGTCTGGTGGGCTTCACCGCCACCTCGGTGATCTCGGTGTCGGCCGACCCGCCGCTGATCGCGTTCTCGGTGGCGAGCGGGTCGGGCTCGTGGGCGCCGCTGGCCGAGGCGGAGACGGTCGTGATCAACTTCCTGTCGGCCGACCAGGTGGATCTGGCCGCCCGGTTCGCCACCCGGGGGATCGACCGCTTCGCCTGCGGTGGCTGGTCGCTGCTCGAGACGGGGGAACCGGTGCTCGACGGCACGCCCCGCTGGATCCGCGCGGAGATCGTCCAACGCACCCCGATCGGCTCGAGCCAGCTGGTCTGCCTGCGGGCCCTCAGCTCGTCGTCGACCCTGTCGGCCGAGGTCGACGGGCACGCGTCGCCGCTGGTCTACCACGACCGGGTCTACCACGGACTGGGGGAGGCCAGCGCGCTGTGACGGTTGCTCGGCGCCGTCCGGCTGGCCGTCGGCCGGTGACGATCACCTGACGGCGGGCGCCGTCGCGGACCCGGCGGAAGCGGACTCCAGCACTGGTCGCAGCACCTCGGCGAGACAGTCGTGCAGCTGGGCCGACCGCACCGGCTTGTTCAGGTGCGCCGCGAGTCCCACCCCCTCGAGCTGGTGGGGGGTGACGTCGGTGGAGGTCAGCAGCACCAGCTGCGTCCCGGCCAGTGCGGGATCGTCCCCGATCCGCCGGGCCAGCTCCAGTCCGTCCATCGCCGGCATGGTCATGTCCAGCAGGGCCAGGGGAAACGGCTGCTTCCGGACCGCGGCCCGCTGCAGCAGATCGAGCGCGGTGGCGCCGTCGTCGGCCGGTTGGGGGGCCAGTCCCCAGCCGCTCAGCTGCTCGGTCAGGATCAGCCGGTTGGTCGCGTTGTCGTCGACGACCAGCACCGGGGTGCCCGCCCACGGCGGCGTCGCAGGACCAGACTCCGGCCCGGTCACGTCGACCCCGCTGCGGGGGAGCCGCACGGTGAACCCGAAGCGGCTGCCCTCGCCCGGCCGGCTGTCGACCTGCAGCCGGCCACCCATCGACTCGACCAGGTCCCGGGAGATGGCCAGGCCGAGGCCGGTCCCCCCGTGGCGTCGGGTGGTGGACGCGTCCGCCTGGGTGAACGGCTCGAAGATCAACCGCTGGTCGGTGGTGTCGATGCCGATCCCGGTGTCGGCCACCTCGAACCTGATCGCGACGGCGTCCTGGTCGGCCTCGACGACCTCGTTGACGTCTCGGGTCTCGGCGACCTCGCTGGTCTCCGCGACCAGCTGCGCTGACAGCAGCACCTCGCCGTGGTCGGTGAACTTGATCGCGTTGCCGACGAGGTTGATCAGCACCTGGCGCAACCTCGCCGGGTCGCCGCGCACGGGGGTGTCAATCCCGCGCGAGGTCTGGGTGATCAGCTCCAGGCCCTTGGCCTGGGCCTGTCGTGCGAGCAGCGCGGCGACCTCCTCGACCAGCTGGGTGACGTCGATGTCGGTCGGTTCCAGCTCGAGCCGCCCGGCCTCGATCTTGGAGAAGTCCAGGATGTCGTTGATGATCGTCAGCAACGCGTCCCCGGCCGTCTGCACGCCCGCGACGTACTGCCGCTGACGGTCGTCCAGGTCACTGGCGAGCAGGAGCTCGGCCAGACCGATGACGCCGTTCATCGGGGTGCGGATCTCGTGGCTCATGGTGGCCAGGAAGGCGGACTTGGCCCGCAGGGCCGTCAGGGCGGCGTCCCGGGCTGCGTGCAGCTCGGTGTTGGTCCGTTCCCGTTCGGCCACCACGCCGAGCTGGACTGCCACCTCGTCGCAGATGGCCAGCGCCTCGCTGCGTCGGGCGTCGGCCGGCACCACGAACTCCAGCACGGCCACCACCTCGTGGCGGGACCGGACCGGGATGGCGCAGGTGGTCAGCGGGATGCAGCCGTGGTCCTCCCCAGGATCGGGTGACCACCGGGTCGCCCCTGTGGCCACGGCGTCGAGGGCGCACTGGCTGATCTCCCCCAGAGCCGTCGTGGCCGCCAGCAGGTCTCCACGGCCCGCGGAACCGCTGTCAGGCCCCAGCTCGGACCGGTACCACTCGCCTGCCGGCACCGGCGGTGCGTCCGGATCGGGAACCAGGTAGACCCGACCGGCCGGCCAGCGGAGGTGGCTGCACAGCTCGCGCACGCTGATCGGCGCGACCTCGGCCAGGGTCTGCGCCTCGTTGGCCGCCGCCGCCATGGTCTGCAGGAGCCGGTAACGGGACCGGGCCCGACGCAGCCGGTCCTCGGTCTCCTTGTAGGCGGTGATGTCCAGGGCCGTTCCCCGCATCCGGACCGGGGCACCGCCGTCGTCCAGCAGCACCTCACCCGCGGTCCGCACCCAGACCACGTCGTCCCGGCCCGGAACCTGGATCCGCTGCTCGAACTCGAAGGTGGGCCGACCACCGAGGGAGGACCGGATGACCTCGGCGGTCAGCTGCCGGTCGTCGGGGTGCACGAGGTCCAGATAGGCCTGCAGGGTCTCACCGAACTCCCCGTGCTCCAGCCGGAAGACGCGGTAGAGCTCGTCGGACCAGGTGAGGAGGTCGCTGCCGACGTCCCACTCCCAGCTGCCCAGGCGGGCCACCCGCTGGGCCTCGGCCAGCTGCTCCTCGCGGCGGGCCAGTGCCTCGCTCAGGCGTCGTCGCTCGGTGATGTCGTTGACGAAGGCGATCAGACCACGGAGGGTGCCGTCGGCGTCCAGCCACGGGCTGTGGTTGACCACTGACCACACAGGTTCCCCGTCGCGCCGCAGCAGCAGGCACTCGGCGGACTCGGTGGTTCCCCCGGTGGCGCGTTGCCTGGCCAGGAAGGCCGCTCCCTGATCACGTCCTTGATCGTCCAGGACGTCGAGCAGGGAGAGAGCCGTCATCTCCGCCACCGAGTAGTCCAGCATCTGCGCCATCCGCAGGTTGACGTACGCGGTCCGACCGTCGAGGTCGAAGACCCAGATGCCCTCGTTGCCGCACTCGACGATCTGGCGGTACATCGAGGTCAGCTGCTCGGGTTGTGCGATCACCGGAACCGGATCGGGCATCGCTGCCTCAGCCGGTCTCGCCGCGACCATCGGTCCGCAGCGACCGGCGGTAGTCGGTCAGCACCAGTGCCAACGCCTCGAGCTCGCCGCGCAGCTCCACGGCGGCGGCCGGCAGCGTCGTCTCGCCGGCGGACGGCTCGGTGGCAGGCGCTGACTGGTCGGTGGCGTCGAGGTGGTCCGCCGGTGGCGACGCCTCCAGGCGCAGGCAGACGTCAGCCAGCCGATCCCCGCCCAGGGTGGCCGTGCTGCCCCGGAGCTTGTGGGCGGCCGCCCGGCGGCGGGGCGGGTCGCCGTCAGCGATCGCGGTCTCGATCTGGCGGACCAGGTCCTGAGCCTGGACGAGGTACAGGCCGATCAGCTCATCGAGCAGGCCGGGACCGCTGTCACCGAGCTGGCGGCACAGCGACTCGATCGTCGCGGTCTGGAACACGGCCCGCCCACCTGCCGACAGTCCGTCGAGATCGGCGTGGGTCTGACCGGGAAGGTGCCCTGGGGACAGGGGTGCCATGGTGCCGATCCTCTCCCCCCGACGGACAGATTCGAGGCTCAGCATAAAGGCCACCGACCCACCACCCGCCCGGTGGGCGAGCGTGGCGTCGGGAAACGTCCGTCCACGCCGTCTCTCTCCCTCCTACGGTGGGTTCGCCGGGCCGCGGGCGTCGCGACGTCAGCTCGGGTAGAGCGTGACCGAGGTCGCCTTCACCGTGAAGAACACCCGACTGCCCGGATAGAGGTCGAGCTCGCCGACAGCAGCCGGGGTGACGTCAGCGGCCAGGGACTCGCCCTCGGCGGTGACGGCGCGGATGCGGACCTGGTCGCCCCGGGGCTCGAGCTCGGTGATCGTCACGGCGAAGACGTTGCGGGGGCTCCCGTGCGGTGGGGCGAGGAAGACCGACACGGCGTTCGGGGAGAAGACGGCTGTGGCGGACTCACCCGGGGCCAACGGCGTCCGGACCACCCCGCCGACGCCCGGGCCACCGTGGACGGGTCGCACCTCGCCGTCCTGGGCGGTGCCGCTGACCAGGTTGAGACCGGCCAGCCGGGCGGCGAAGGCGCTCGTGGGGTGGCGCAGCACCTCGGTGGTCGGGCCCTGCTCGACCACCGTCCCGTTCTCCAGCACGATGATCCGGTTGCTGAGCAGCACCGCGTCCAGGAGGTCGTGGGTGACGAAGACGGAGGACCTGTCGGCGAGCACGTCGCGCAGGATCCGGCGGAGCAGGGGGGCCACGGTGACGTCGAGCGCCGCGAGGGGTTCGTCGAGCAGCAGCAGCCGCGGATCGGCGGCCACGGCCCGGGCCACGGCGACTCGCTGGGCCTGTCCCCCGGAGAGCTGCCCCGGGCGTCGGTCGGCGAGCTGGTCGGCGTCGACTGCCGTCAGCCAGTCCCGGGCCTGCTGCCGGGCGGTCGGTACGGGCACGCCCGTGGCCCGGGGTCCGAAGGCGACGTTCTCCAGCACCGTCAGGTTGGGGAACAGCAGCGGGTCCTGGGCCAGCAGGGCGACCCGCCGGGTGTTCGGCGGCCGCCACCGACCGCGGCGGCCGTCGACGTCGAACAGCACCGTGTCGTCCAGCACGGCCCGTCCGCGGTCGGGTCGCAGGGTGCCGGCCAGCACCGACAGCAGCGTCGACTTGCCGGCGCCGTTGGGTCCGAGGACGGCGAGTCGGTCACCGGCGGCGAGCTCCAGCTCGATCGCGAACCCGCGGTCGCCGACCTCCGCGGTCAGCGTCAGGGTCGCGGCGGGGGACGTCACGCGAGGGCCAGGGTCCGGCGGGCCCCGTGGGACAGCCCGACGACCAGGATGGCCACCGCCACCAGGACCAGCGACAGCGCGACCGCCGTGTCGGCATCGGTCTCCCGCTGCAGGTAGATCTCCAACGGCAGCGTGCGCGTCACACCCTGCAGGCTGCCGGCGAAGGTCAGCGTGGCGCCGAACTCCCCGAGGGACCGGGCGAAGGACAGCACCGCACCGGACAGCAGGCCCGGCAGCACCAGCGGCAGGGTGACCCGCCGGAGCACCAGCGTCGGGCGCGCGCCCAGGGTGGCTGCGACCACCTCGTACCGGCTGCCGACCGCGCGCAGCGTGCCTTCCAGCGACACCACCAGGAACGGCAGCGAGACGAACGTCTGGGCCAGCACCACAGCTGTGGTGCTGAACGCGATCTGCAGGCCGAGCACGTCCAGGCTGTGGCCCAGCAGACCGCGGCGCCCGAAGGTGTAGAGCAGGGCGATCCCACCGACCACCGGCGGCAGCACCAGCGGCAGCAGGGTGAGGGCCCGCAGGACGCGTTGGCCGGGGAACGTGGCCCGGGCCAGCACCAAGGCCATCGGGACACCGAGCACCAGACACAGTCCGGTGGAGGCGAGCGAGGTCTGCAGACTGAGGCGCAGGGCGGCCAGCGAGGACGGGCTGGTGATCAGAGAGCCGAACCGCGGCCAGTCGACCCGGGTGACCATCGCGACCAGGGGCAGGATCACGAACACCGCCCCCACGGCCGCGGGGACGTAGACCCAGCGGGGGAGACCCGCGTACGGGGCCGGGTTCACGGGCACCCGGTTGTTCCGTCGTCGATGATCATGGTGAGTGCGCGGTCAGGGCTTGCCGAAGCCGGCGGCGGCGAGGACCTGCTGGCCGTCGGTGCCGGTGACCAGATCGACGAACTGCTGCGCCAGCTCGGCTTCGTCGCTGCCGGCCAGGACCGCGATCGGGTAGGTGTTGACGGCTTCGCCCGACTCGGGGAACGCGATGCCGGTGACCTTGTCGCCCGCGCCCTGGACGTCGGTGGCGTAGACCAGACCGGCGTCGGCCTCACCCGAGGTCACCTTGTTGAGCACGTCGGTGACGGAGTTCTCCTCGCTGACGGGAGCGATGTCCACCTTCGCCGCCGTTTCCACCTTCTGGGTGGCGGCACCGCACGGGACCTGGGGAGCGCAGACCACTACCTTGACACCGTTCTTCGCGAGGTCGGCGAACGAGGTGATCCCGGCCGGGTTGTCCGGCGGCACGGCGATCTCGAGGGTGTTCGAGGCGAACGTCACCGGGTCGCCCTGCACCAGGTCGTCGGCCGTGGCCTTGTCCATGTTCGTGGTGTCGGCGGACGCGAAGACGTCGCCGGGGGCGCCCTGTTGGAGCTGGGTGACCAGGTCGGAGGAACCGCCGAAGCTGAAGGTGACGGTGGCGCCGGCGTGGGCGGCCTCGAACCGGCTGCCGAGCTCGGTGAACGTGTTCGTGAGCGAGGCGGCGGCGAACACGGTGAGCGTCCGGGTCGCGGCCGGTGCCGATCCCCCCGCCGAGCCGGCCGGCTCCGCGGTGCTGCTGCACCCGGCGCCGACGAGCAGCAGCGTCGTCGCGGCGGCCGTCAGGGCGAGTCGGCGGTTCACGAGTCTCCCTGGGGTGTCTCGATGATGACGGTGGTGGACTTGACGACGGCGACCGCCACCGAGCCGAGCTCCAGGCCGAGCTCCCGGACCGCCTCGCTGCTCATCAGCGACACGACGCGGAAGGGGCCGCACTGCAGCTCGACCTGCGCCATCACCTTGTCGGCGACGATGTCGGTGACCAGGCCGACGAACCGGTTCCGGGCCGATCGCTCCACCTGCGAGGGGTCGGCCATCGGGTTGGCGTGACTCTGGGCGAACTTGGCCAGGACGTAGCCGTCGACCACCTTGCGGTTGCTGGCGTCGGTCTGGGACGGCAGCTGTCCGGAGTCGATCCAACGGCGGACGGTGTCGTCGCTGACGCTCAGATAGGCGGCGGCGTCCTTGATCCGTATCTGCGGCACGATCAGAACTCTACAGCAGCAAAAGCGGCTGCTTCGGCGCTGCTGTTCCTCGTTCGCGCGTACAGGTCAGTTGAGAGCGCGGGTGCCTTCCGGCAGCCCACCGCCGGCGTGGACGGCCTCCACCAGCTCGGCGAGTGCGGTCAGAGCCACTCGTTGCGACCCTGGTCCGTACGAGACCCGGGCGACCCCGAGCTCGGCCATCCGGGCCAGGGAGACGCTGCCGGGAACCCCGATCAGGGTCAGTCGCTGCGGCCCGAAGGCGTCCGCGAGATGAGCGATCTGGTCCTCGTCGAGGAGCCCGGGCACGAAGACCACCGGCGCTCCGGCATCGAGGTAGGCCCGGCCGCGCTCGGTGGCGTCGGCCAGGACCGCGCCCGGGTCCCGGTCGCCGGCCCGCACGAACGCGTCGGTCCGGGCGTTGAGGACGAAGTCGCGGACACCCTCGGCGTCGGCGGCCGCCATGATCGCGGCGACCTGGGCGGTGGCTTCGGGCAGCGGCTTCAGCTGGTCCTCGATGTTGGCGCCCACCACGCCCACCCCGATGGCCCGTCGCACCGTTTCGGCCGCGTTCCCGTAACCGCCCTCGAGGTCGGCGGACACCGGCAGGTCGACGGCGGCCACGATCCGGCGGCACTCCTCGATCATCTCCGCGACCGGGATGTTCTCGCCGTCCTCGTAGCCGCGGGAGGCGGCGATCGAGTGGCTGGCGGTGGCCAGCGCCGTCGTGCCCGGCAGCCCGGCCACGACTTTCGCGGAGATGACGTCCCACACGTTGACCACCGTCAACAGCTCGGGAGCTGTGTGCAGGCGGAGCAGGTCGCGAGGCGCGGCTGGCGGTGTCGGTCACGGGACCGAGCATGCCAGCCGCGCCCCGACGGCTGCTCGCCGGTGCCGGTGGATCTCAGCCGGCGCGGGCGACTCAGATCGTGCGGGGAGCCTTGGCCAGGTTGGCGCGCAGCTCGTCGGCCGACTGCCGCACCCCGTACGCCGGGCGGTCCCGCTCGACCCGCCAGGACTCGCTCAGCGGGCCGACGTTGACCGTGTCGAAGCCGAGCTTGTCGTAGAAGTCGGTGACGAACGCGACCGCGTCAGCGTCGTCGCTCGAGGTGGCCAGCGCGCGGCGGTCGGGGCTGCCGGCCGGGAACCCGTCGGTGGTGATGCTGGCGGCCTGGATGTGGTTGAACGCCTTGACCACCTTGGAGGTCGGCAGGTGCTCCTGGAGCAGGCCGCTGACGGTCGCGGTGCCCTCGTCGAGCGCGGCGATGTGGCCGTCGCGCTCCCAGTAGTAGTTGTTGGTGTCGAGCACGATCTTGCCGGCGAGGGGCTCGACCGGCACGTCCTGGTAGGCGCGGAGCGGCACCGTCACCACGGCGATGTCGGCCGCCTCGGCTGCCTCCTGAGCGGTCCCGGCGCGGGCCTTCGGCCCGAGCTCGGTGACGAGATCCTGCAGCGTCTCCGGACCGCGCGAGTTCGCGATCACGACGTCGTACCCCTGGCCGACGGCGGCCCGAGCGACCTGGCTGCCGATGTGTCCTGCTCCGATGATGCCGATGGTTGTCATGCTCGGGACAACGTCGCCGGCGCCGGACTATTCCTCACCGGGGTTGGGTTCTCGGCACCCTCACAGGGACGGCGCGACGCCGCCGCCGCGTCACCGCAGGACGGTGACGCGGCGGCGGGCCGGGTCGGTCAGCTGCGCTGGTCAGCCATCCACTGCCAGATCCGCTTCCGGCCCAGGCGCGGGTCGTTGCGGGCCACGTAGATCCACGACCAGTGGCCGTTGAACCTGTAGCCGTTCCAGGTGACGTCGTCGTACAGCGTCAGCTCGGCGTCGGGGATGAGCCGGGAGGCCAGCACGGTGTTGGGCTCCGGTGCCACCGTCCCGTCGTCGGCGGAGGCGACCAGCCAGGTCGGGGTGCGAGATCCTGGTCAGCTGGGCGTCGGTGAGCAACCGCTCGCCGCCGGGCTGGAAGGCCTGGACGACACCGCAGATCGGCACCGCGGAGGCGAACAGGTTGCGGTAGTCCGAGACCATCTTCATGGTCATGTAGCCGCCGTTGCTGCAGCCCACCACGTGGATCCGGTCCCGGTCGATCGGGTGCCGCCGAGCCACCTCCTCGATGATCTCCTTGATCTGCGGGGCGAAGCGGGGACCGTCCTCGATCCAGAACGAGGGGCTCTGCGGAGCGACCACGTAGGCACCGTCGAAGATGCGCTGGCCCTCCGGGGTGGCGAACCCGAGCGCGCCGCGGTTGGCCCGCAGCGTGGACTCGTTGTCGTAGTAGCCCTCCGACAGCGCACCGCCCTCGCCGCCGCCGTGCAGCCAGACGATCAGCGGCCGCTTGCGGCGACCTTGCCCTTGCCGTGGCCGTGGCCGCGGTCGGGGGAGTAGAGCCGGTACTTCATGTCGGAGCGCGACACGCCGTAGTCGAAGGCGTCGACCTCGGGGCTGGACAGCTCGCCCTGCTCGAACCCGGAGATGGTGACCCGCCCGCGGCCGCGGACCGACAGCGGTCGGTTCTGGGTGATCGTGTACGCCAGGTCGAGCTGCACGTTGCGGCCCAGGCTGACGATGTAGCCGAGGGTGCCGCCGCCGACCTGGCCCTCGCCGTACGCGAGGTCGAGGACGATGTCGCCGCGCCGGTTCACCCGCGCCGCGGTCACGGTGCGGTCGAGGTCGTACTCGCTGAAGATCAGGTCGCCGGCCGCGAGCGGGATCGGGCTGGTGGCCTTGGCGTGCACGGTGAAGGTGCCGGTGGTGAGGCTGGCCGGGTCGATGCGGCCGAGGCGCGAGGCGTCCAGCGTCACCGAGGTGATCTGCTCACCGCCGTCGAGCACCTCGGCGTCCAGGGTGAAGCGGACGGTGCCCTTCGGGCGGCCGGCGGCCTCCGCCGACATCCCGGGCAGGGACAAGCCGGCGGCGGTGGCGCCGGCAGCGGCCAGGATCGTACGGCGACGGATCGGTTCGGTCATCGAGACTCCTTTGTTCGACGGATCGACGCGCACCGGTGGGCGTCCGGAGCACAGCCGGTCGCATCACTGAACGTCGATGAGGTGATCGGCAGTCAACTACCGGCCGCCGAGTTATGTCAATACCCTTGACGGAAGGTCGCGGGCGACTCGCTACGATCACCGGATGCCGGAGAGCGGCGAGGACGGACGAGGTCAGGACGCGGCGCCGGTCGACTCGGGCATCGTGCGGGATCTCAACGCCCGCAGACTTCTGACGGTTCTCCGTGATCATGGTCCGGCGACCCAGCCAGAGCTCGTCCGCCGCACCGGGCTGGCTCGCCCGACGGTCGCCGCGATCGTCCGGGAGCTGCTGGCCCGAGGGCCGGTCGTCGACGCCGGGCGTCGATCGCGGTCCGACCGGGCGGCCGGCGACGCTGCTGGCGTACGCCCCCCGGTGGGCCACGGTGGCGGTCTGCCGGGTGCTGCCGCACGTCCTGGACGTGGTGGTCGCCGACAGCGACGGGACCGAGCTCGGGCGTCTCCAGCGGCAGCATCCCGGCAACGTCGGGCCGGGTCTGGACGTCCTGGCCGAGATGATCACCGACCTGTCGG
The DNA here is from genome assembly GCA_963784345.1 of uncultured Actinomycetota bacterium. GTDB lineage: Bacteria > Actinomycetota > Actinomycetes > Propionibacteriales > Propionibacteriaceae > Microlunatus. The sequence goes on along the minus strand of CAWARE010000008.1, from coordinate 232,668 downwards.
CGGACCTCGGCGTGCCGCGGCCTGCTGCCGCGACAGTGCTGCTGGGTGCTCGGGTCGACCCGACCACCGGGGCCGGTGCCGCCGCGGCCTTCGGTGGTGGGGCACCGGTCACGGTGGGTGAGCTGGCGGACCGGCTGGACCTCCCGGTGGCCGTGCTGAACCCGGCAGCCTCCGCCGCCCTCGGCGTCGCCCGCGGCGGGCGCCACCACGATGCGGTGGTGGTCTTCCTGGACCACGGGATCGGCCTCGGCATCGTCAGCGCCGGGCGGGTGCTGACCGGAGCCAGCGGCGGCACCGGTGAGCTCGGGCACTGCCGGCTGCCCGGTGGCGATCAGGTGTGTGCCTGCGGACGGGTGGGGTGCCTGGAGACGGTCTCCGCCGGTTGGGCCATCCGACAGCGCGTCGGTGCTCTGCGCGGCGGTTACGGTGATCGCGCCACGCTGGTGGAGCTCGAGGGTCTCGGCGACGAGCGGGTCGACGCGGTGCTGGCGGAGGCGGCCTGGCACCTCGGCGTGGCCGCCAGCTGGGTGGTCAACCTGCTCGACCCGACCACTGTGCTGCTCGGCGGCAGTCCGTTCGCGGCGGGGGCACAGCGGTTCCTGGCGACGTTCGCGGCCGCGGTCCGGGAGAACGCCGTGGAAGACAACGGCAGCGGGCTGTCGATCGACTTCGCCGGCGACCGCGCCGACGTCGAGGGCGCCGTCCACGCCGCCCTCGACCTGCTGCCCTTCGGCGCGACCAGCGCCGCGATCGTCCGCGGACTGCGCGACAGGTGAGTCCGCCCGGCCTTGTCGGCCTGCGGCGCGGGGTCTGGTGCGCTGGTCAGTAGGACCGACGCCGCCGCAGCGCCCGCGGGCGACCGTCCGGGTCGTGCAGCCTCCGGTAGACCGGGGTGGCCCAGGCCCGGGTCAGCGGCGTCAGCCGGATCCGTTGCAGCGCCCGTAGCCGGCCCGGTGGACGCTCTCCGGCCGGCAGTCCCTGGTCGTGCCACGCCTGCAGCGCGGCGGCCGTGTCCGCGTACGCCCGGAACATCGCCGCCGGGTCCACGCAGTCGGCCATCAGCGCCAGCAGGTCGTCGTCGTCGACGGGACCGTCGAGGTCGACCTGCCCATCCGGGCCGGCCGGGGTGCCGACCGGGCCCGGGGCCCGACCGGAGGCCAGCAGCGAGATGTCGCCGGGGTAGTCCTCGGGACCGAGCCGGCGATCCAGGTGCTCCGCGGCCAGGGCCAGGCGGAGGCGGCGCGCGTACGCGCTGTGGTCGCCGCCGGCGGCGTCGACGACGACAGCTGACAGCTCGGAGTCGTGGGTCCACGACCGCCGGTTGAAGTTGTCGGAGCCGATCGTGGCCCACCAGTCGTCGATCACGCACACCTTGGCGTGCACGTAGACCGGCCGGCCCTGGTGGTTCTCGATGCCGTAGACCGCCACCCGGTCACCACCGGCCTCCAGCAGCTGGGTCACCACGTCGTGACGACCGAGCTCCTGGGGCACCCGCGACAGCGGGGCGGACTGGTCGGGCACGTGCGGCAGCACCGCGATCACGTGCAGCTCCGGCTTGCGCCGCAGCGCGTCGGCGAACGTGGCGGCGATCTCGGTCGACCACAGGTACTGGTCCTCGACGTAGATGAGTCGCTCGGCCCGCTCCAGGGCCTTGGAGTAGCCCCGGGCCACACTGCGCTCACCGCCCCGGGCGAACGGGTAGTCCCGCCCGTGACGCAGGTTCGGGTAGGTGCGGAGCAGCTGCACCAGGTGCGTGCCGCCGGGCACGGCGGGCGGGGGCGGCGCCTGGGGCGGCAGCGGATCGGGGGTCAGGTCGTTGCCGGCCAGCCGGTCCCGCCACTGGTGGAACGGGTTCCGGCTCAGCGGGGTCGGGTCCAGCCAGCGCTCCCGGAAGACCGTCTCCACGTCGTAGACGGCCGGGCCGGAGATCGCGGCCTGGATGTCGTGCCAGGCCGGCGTGTCGCCGTACGCGGCGGCCATCGGCAGCGGCTGCGGATCACCGTGGTGGCGGGCGTCGTCGCGGCGGGCGTGGCACAGATCGATACCCCCGACGAAGGCGATGTCGTCGGCCGGGCGGCCGGCGTAGCGGATCACCACCAGCTTCTGGTGGTGGGAGCCGCCGGTGCGCACCCGCATGTCCAGCAGGGCCTCGGCGCCGTCGGCCTGCAGCCGCTCCCCGGTCTGACGGTTGGCTCCGGCGGAGAAGGAGAGCTTGTCCCAGTGCGAGCGCCAGATCAGCCCGCGCACGTCGACGCCCCGTCGGTCGGCGGCACCGAGCACCTTCACCACTGTCGACTCCGGGTCGTCGGTCAGCTGCTCGTCGGGGTCGCCCCGCCAGTCGGTGAAGAAGATCAGGTCGCCGGCCCGGGTCTGGAGGATCCTCTCGTGCAGCTCGGCGAAGTAGGTAGCACCGTGCACCAGCGGACGTACGTGGTTGCCCGCCGACCAGGCCCGGTGACCGAGGTGCTGGTCGTCCAGCGTGGTCTGCGGATTGGCCCGCTCGGCCTTGGTCAGCAGCCAGTCCTGCGCGATCTGATCGAGTTCGGCTGCCGCGCGGACCACTGGTCCGGACCCGGGGTGAGGGACCACGGGCTCACTGTAGAGCGGGCCGTAAGGTCGTCGCTCATGACCTTCCCCGCAGGCCTCTACGCGCAGCGCACGGCCCGGATGCTCGGCCAGCTGGTCACCGACCTGCTCGTGCTGGTCTGGATCGTGCTGTGGTGGCTCGTCGGTCGGGCCACCGAGCGCACCGTCGACGCCATCGCCACCCCGGCCCGTCGCTCCGGCGACGCCGCCCGCCAGCTGCGCGACCAGATCCAGGAGGCCGCCGAGCAGAGCAGCCGGGTGCCGGGCCTGGGCACCGAGCTGCGCAAGCCGTTCGACGGGGCGGCGGAATCGTTGCAGGACCTGATCGCCGCGGCCGACAGCCAGGTCGCCGCGGTCGAGCGGGCCGGTCTGCTGCTGGGGTGGCTGGTCTTCCTCATTCCCGTGGCGCTGCTGCTGGTGATCTGGCTGCCGGTCCGGATCCGGTTCGTCCTGCGCGCCCGGGCCGCCCAGCGCTTCCTGGACGCCGAGGCGGATCTCGACCTGTTCGCCCTGCGCGCGATGGTGGCGCAGCCGATGCACGTGATCGCCAGGATCAGCGACGACCCCGTCGGGGCCTGGCGCCGCGGCGACCGCGAGGTGGTGCACGCCCTGGCTGCTGTCGAGCTACGGCGGAGCGGGCTCAATCCCCCTCCGTTGTAGGGCTGGTCACGCCGGTCGCTGCCTGGGTGCCGGGCCGCGACCGCAGCCGACCGTGGGCGGGAAACGTACGCGTAGGGCGGCCGGGAGGTGCGTACGCCGACCGTGGTCGAGAACCGTCGCATCGCATACGTCGACGGGGTGCGCGACGGTTCTGCTGGGGCAGGATCGGCCTATGAGCACCACCGAGACTGCCCGTCCAGGATCCCGGCCCGTTCTTCCACGGCACTCGGGCCGAGCTCGCTCCGGGCGACCGGCTGGAACCTGGCCACAGCTCCAACTACGGCGGGCGGAAGCGCGCCAACTTCCTCTACCTGACGGCCACGCTGGACGCGGCCACCTGGGGTGCGGAGCTCGCGGTCGGGGACGGGCCGGGTCGGATCTACCGGGTCGAGCCCACCGGACCGATCGAGAACGACCCGAACCTGACCGACCAGAGGTTCCCCGGCAACCCGACCCGGTCCTACCGCACCCGCGACCCGCTGCTCGTCGTGGCCGAGGTGCCGGACTGGGAGGGCCACCCACCCGAGGTGCTGCAGCAGATGCGGGACCATCTCGCCGAGCTCGAACGGCAGGGGATCGAAGCCATCAACGAATGAGATCAGCCGTCAACAAGTGAGATCAGCCGTCAGCGAGCTCTCGTCGGGTGCCGGGTCAGTCGTCGATCCGGTTGCTGATCACGTCACCGTTGTCGGCGTCGATCTGGACCGACCGCTGCTCGGCGCCGGTCCGGACGTCGGCCTCCCAGACGATGCTGCGGTTGTCGAGGTCCAGGCTCAGCTCGTTGATCTGGCCGCCGTCCACCTCACTCTCGACGACCTTGACGGCCTCCTCGACGTCGACCTTCACTTCGGCGAGCTGCTCGTTCTCGGCCCGGTCGTCGGCATCGGGACGGTCGTCGGTGGGTCCGCTGATGATGGACTCACCGGCCGGATCGGTCCGCAGCTGCTGCTCGCCGCCGTCGGCCGTCACCACGTTGACCTCCCAGCCGTTCCGCTCGGCCTCGACCGAGACGACGGTGCCGTTCGAGATCTCCTTCGCGGCCAGGGCTGCGGCGGCCAGCAGCGCGTCGTTGCCCTGGGTCTGCGCGGTCGCCGACGGGGAGGCGCTGGCGGTGGCAGCTGTAGCGCTGGGGGACGGCGCGGCGGCCGACGGGGACGCGGCGTCCGAGGAGCTGGTCACGGGCGGCGGGGCGGCTGCGGGCTCGGAGGGTCCCGAGCAGGCGGAGAGGGTGATCATGGCTGCGGCGGCAGCGGTCAGGGCCAGCGGGCGGCTGATGGTGCGGAAGGCGATGGTCATGAAGAACTCCTGGAGGTCGTGGTTGCTTCGTCGAGGTGCCTTCAGTTCACCGTGCCCAGATGATGGGTTCGTGTGGTCAGCATGAGACGTTTGCCATCCGCGGCTGCCGGTCCGACCCGGGGCCGGGCCGGTTCAGCAACCCGGCTCAGGCGCTCCGGTCAGGTGCTCCGGTGGTGCGCCGAGGCGAAACCGAGCCACGTGTGCCGGTTGCCCGCCCAGCACCAGCCGACCTTCGGAGCGCCCCGCCGGTGCCGCCCGTCGCGGCCCGTTCCCCCGCTGATCCAGACCGCCGGTGTTCGCGCGTCGAGCCGTCGACCCACCGGCCGGCGAGAGCCGATGGTCATGAAGCAGTGGTTGGGCTCGAGCCGGTCCGGCTCCTGCAGCAACCAGCTCAGGCCTTCGCTGATGGTGAGCGGGGTGCGCTCGCGGGCCAGGATCGCCGGCAGGGCCTCGTCCGGACTGGCGTTGCGCAGCTCGTCGCCCCGCTCCAGGCCGTGCAGCAGGTACAGGGGCTGATCCGGGACCACGACCCCCGCGAGGGGCACGAACTCCTCGAGATCGGTCAGGTCGTCGACCACGAAACCCTCCTGGTCCTGCCGTCGCAGCAAAGGAACGAGACGCCGGGCAGGCACGAGCCGTGGGTGGAGGGCCAGCAGCGCCGTCGGCTCGTCGGCCAGCGACGCGGCGTGTTCGGTGAGCTCCCGGGCGGAGATCCCGGCGAGATCGGCCACCCCCAGATCCAGCAGTCGGCGCAGCTGGTCGGCCAGGCTCATGGTCGTCTCCGAACGTCTCGGCGGCTAGATCCGTACAGTGTACGGAGTCGCGCAAGGCGCGCAGGATCTCGACCGGTGAGGAGCGGTCAGATGGTCACGTACCGGTGTGCGCGGCCGAGAGACGGTCCGGTCAGGGGTTGCGTCAGGGGTTGGGCGCAGGCGCGGTCGGGGGTCGGCGCCGCTCAGCGGTACGCACTGGCCTGCAGGGTGAACAGCTCGGCGTAGCGACCGCCCGCGGCCAGCAGCTCGGTGTGCGTGCCGACCTCACGGACCTGGCCGCCGTCGAGCACCACGATCAGGTCGGCCATCCGCACGGTGGAGAAGCGGTGGGAGACCAGCACCGTGACCGCACCGGTCCGAGCCGCCAGCTCGCGGGCGGTCCGGCCGTACTGGGTGTAGACGGCGTGCTCGGCCTCCGGGTCCAGGGCCGCCGTGGGTTCGTCGAGCAGCATCAGCAGGGGAGAGGACCGCATGAAGGCCCGGGCCAGCGCGAGACGTTGCCACTGACCGCCGGACAGGCCGACGCCGCCGGCGAACTCGGTCCCCAGCTGGGTGTCGAGACCCGCCGGGAGGATGGCCACCACCGGATCGGCCTGGCCCGCGGTGACCGCCGTCCGGATCTGGTCACGATCCATCGAGGCGTCCAGGTCGCCGACCCCGATCGTCTCGGCGGCCAGGAAGCGCAACGTCGCGTAGTCCTGGAACCCGGCCGAGAGGCGATCCCGCCAGGCGTCCGGGGCGATCTCGTCCAACGGGATCCCGTCGACCAGGATGCGACCTTCGGTGGGGTCGTACAGCCGGCTCAGGAGCTTGACCAGCGTCGACTTGCCGGCGCCGTTGTCACCGACGAACGCGACGGTGCGCCCGGCGGGCAGGTGGAGGTCGATGCCCGACACCGCTGACCGCGTCCGTCCCCGGCCAGCTCGCGGCGGCGATGCCCCGTCTGCTGTCTGGTCCGGACTCGCCGCGGTGTCGGCCGGGTAGCTGAAACCGACGTTCTCGAACCGGATGCCGTCCACCAGCCGGTCCGGCGGCCGGCGGGTCGAACCGGACCAGCTGTGGTCGTCGGCGTACTCGCGCAGCCACAGGTAGCGGTCGAAGGCGTTCAGCGAGTCCACGATGATGTGGGCGTTGGCCGCGATGCCGGCGCCGGTGGTGGTGATCTGGGCGCCGACCAGCAGCAACAGGGTCACGTCCCCGATGGTGTTCTCGCCGGCCCGCGCCCGACCGAACAGCCAGAGCCCGGCCAGGATGTAGACGATGCCGAAGGCTACCCAGGCGAGGGCGTTGAGGATGGCGTACCGGCGCAGACTGACCGTGAACAGCATCCGGTAGGCGTCGAAGGCGCGCCGGGCGACCTCGGTCAGGGTCGGGTAGAGCCCGAACGCGCGCACCTCGACCGCCTGGCCGGGATCGCGCAGCACCTCGCTCACCTTGTTGGCGAGCCGCCGGTAGCGCTCGGTGTCGGCGACCAGCAGCTGGTAGTGGCGCCGGGAGCGTGCCGAGACCACTCCGGGCAGCCCGGCCACGACGAGCAGCAGGACCAGGACCGGGTGCACGCTGACCAGCAGACCGACGACAGTGACGACACCGGCGACCGAGCTGATGACCGACAGCAGACGGTAGATGTTGGCGAGTCGGTGGGTCTCGTCGCGGAGCTTGTTGAGCCGGTCGGCGACGCCCGGGTCCTCGTGCAGGGAGATGGAGGGCACGGCGGCGGTCAGGTGGATCAGGTCGGCGTGGACGTAGCGCCAGATCTTGTCGTCCACGGTGTCGCCGAGCGGGCCACCGATCTGGGCGGCCAGGCTGGCCACCAGCAGACTCACCGCGACCAACGACAGCCCGGGGACCAACGAGGCGCCCGCGCCGGCGGCGTCCAGGGTCAGCTTCACCCCCAGGACGGTGAGCGGCGGCAGGACCGCACCGACCACCGAGGTCAGGCAGAGCACGGTGGTGGAGAACGGGTCGGCCCGGAAGCCGGTGGAGATCCACAGCCCGACGATGCGCAGGGTCCGGCGGAGCTGGTTCACCGGCCGGACCCGCTCTGACTCGGTCTGGTCGGGGAGCTCGCTCTGCTCGACCTGGTGATCGGGTTCGCTCTGCTCGGTCTGGGCACCAAGCTCGCTCTGCTCGACGTACCGCGCGGCCTGCAGGCTGAACAGGTCGCGGTAGCGTCCGCCGTCGGCCATCAGCTGGTCGTGGTCACCCTGCTCGATGATCCGTCCGTCGGCCAGCACGCAGATGCGTCGGCACCGGCCGGACGACGGAGAGCCGGTGCGAGATGACCAGGGAGGTGACGGCGTCGAACAGCTCCAGGTAGCTGCCGACCAGGTGGGCCTCGGCGGTGACGTCGAGGGCGGCCGCCGGCTCGTCCAGCACCAGCAGACCCGCGCCCTCCTCGACGGCGCGGACGGCCCGGGCCAGGCCGAGGCGCTGCCACTCCCCGCCGGAGAGGTCGGTGCCTCCCGGCATGGTCTTGTCCAGCGGAGTGGCCCAGCCGTCGGGCAGCGACCCGACCAGGTCGGCGACAGCTGTCTGGTCGGCGACGGCGTCGAGCCGGTCGGTGGCCGGCCAGGTGGGCATGTCGATCCGACCGGCCCACGTCCAGCCGGTGCCGATCTCGACGTTGTCGCCGGCCGGCAGCGGCAGCCGGATGAAGTCCTGGGTGATGGGGGCGATCCGCCGTTGCCAGTCGCGGAGCTCATCGGGGTCGAGGGCGGTGAGCGGCACCCCGTCGACCAGCACGGCTCCGCGGGTGGGGCGGTAGGAGCCGGCCAGCAGCTTGACCAGCGTCGACTTCCCCGCGCCGTTGATACCCACCAGGGCCAGTGAGCCGCGAGCGGGGAGCCGCCAGGACAGCCGGTCGAGGACGAGCCGGTCGCTCCCCGGGTAGTGGAAGGTGACGTCGTCGAACACGATGTCCGGCGGCGCTGCGCGGAGCGTCCCGACGCCGACTCGGCCGGGTCGCGACGGGGTCGGCGACGACCGGGCGGACCCGCAGGATCGACCGGGGGGTGACCTCGGGTTCGAGCTCGTCCATCCACTGCTGCACCGTCGCTCCCCGGGTCACCTGACCGGAGGCCCAGACCTCCGTCTCGGTGAGGGCCAGCACCAGCGGGACGGCGGTGGCCAGGCCGGTCAGGTCCAGACGTCCCTGGCTGGCCAGCCACCCCGCGTACGCGATCGCGCCGACGCCGAGCGCGACCCTCCCCGTGCCGACCAGCAGATTCGTCACCGTCCGCCGCCGCCGACGGCGCCAGTACGGCTGCAGAGCCTCGGTCTGCAGGTCCCAGAAGCGCTGGCGGAAGTAGGCCCCGAGACCGAAGATCCGCAGCTCCTTGGCCGCCGGTCCGGTGGCCTGCTGGAAGGCGTACATCGACTGCTTCTGCTGCTCGGACTGTCCCGCCCACACACCGAACTCGTCCTGCACCGTGCGGTGGAAGACGATCGCCTGACCGACAGCGGCGGCGACCAGCAGGACCGGGACCCACCAGGGCATCACGAACGCCAGAGCCACCGCGACCCCGGCCGCAGCCAGCACCTGCTCCAGCAGCGGACCGGTGGCGATCTGCATCGCCATCCCCGCCTCCCACTGCCGGTCCCACAGCTGGCGGATCCGCGACATCCGCACCGGGTCGTCCAGCGAGGACTGGTCGGGGTCGGCCCCGGTGACGCGGTTCAGGCGCAGCAGCATGTCCTTCTCACGGGCCGCACCGTTGGCGTCGGCGAACGCGGTCCGGGGGGTCCGGACCACTTGGGCCAGGGCGACTGTGGACAAGAAGGCGAGCAGCAGCGCGGTGAACGAGCCGATCTCGACGCCGCTGACCGCGGAGGGGAGCAGGCCGATCACCTGGCCGAGCAGCAGCGGCTGGGCCACGGCCAGCGCCGCGGCCACCACCGCCACCGCCATCGAGGCGGCGGTCAGCCAGGGCGCGAGCTGGAACGCGTACCGGAAGAGACCGAGCACGCCGGAGCCTCGGTGCCCGCGGGTGGTCCCGGAGGGTGGGGTGTCAGTGGGTGCTGTCGTGGCGGGGGTGACGTCGGCGGAGCTGACCACGCCATCCCCTCTCGCTGGTCGGTGCCGACCGGCCTGGTCCGGACGGAGAACACGGCCGGTCGCCCGGCTGACCCTGATTGAACACTGCGGTCCTGACAGCCGCCACGGGTTTGCCTCGGAGGGGAGACGCTACTCACCACTTCTCGTATACGAATGAGGCAGTAGTCGTGTGTCGAAGGGGTTACTGCTACGTCACAGCGAGGTAAGACCTGAAGTTCTCCCCATCTTTTCGTATACAAATACCGTGATCGTGCAGTAGCGTCGTGCTCACATTCCGGTCCGACCCTCACATCGGGAGCTGTATCCATGACTCTGGACAGCGGTTCACACGCCACGGCGACCACCACATCCACCATGTCCGACACGCTCGATCGTGCCGGCTTCACGCGGGCGCAGTTCTGGGTGATGATGCTCATCCTCGCCGGCATGTTCTTCGACACGCTCGAACAGAACTCGGTCGGCGCGATGGGCAGCAACATCAAGGCGAGCCTGGGCATCGACAACACCCACCTCACCGCCATCAACACCGCCACCGTGCTCGGCGGCCTGCTCGGCCGCTTCTTCGGGGGCTGGCTCGCAGACCGCTGGGGCCGACGCGCAGCCCTCGGTCTCAACCTGGTCATCTACAGCATCGGTGGGCTGATCAGCGCCATCGCCCCCAACTACGAGGTCCTGCTGGCCAGCCGGCTGATCGTCGGCATCGGTCTCGGTGGCGAGTTCACGATCGGCATCGCGATGATGTCGGAGATGGTCGCCACCCGCTACCGGGGAACCATCGTGTCCGTCCTGAACATCGGCTCCGGCGGCGTCGGCAACTTCATCTCCTACGGACTGTTCTTCCTGCTCCTCGGACCGCTCGCGGTCGGACTGGGCGGCGACGACCTGGTCTGGCGCTGGACCTTCGTCTTCCTGGCGCTGCCTGCGCTGCTGGTGGTGCTCTACCGGCGGAAGCTGCCCGAGTCCCCACGGTTCCTGCTGTCGCAGGGCCGGGTCGAGGAAGCCAACCGCTCGCTGAACATCCTGGTGTCGGACTCCCTGGCGGCGCCGGCCCAGCCGACCCCGTACCTGTCCGAGGCCGACGTGCCGACCCACCAGGTGCGTTCCAGCCCCAAGGCCGTCTTCGAGCGGGTGGTGCTGCCTCGCACCGTCACGATCGGCATCATCTCCTGGATGGCCTTCGGGGCTCAGGTGACACTGAACTTCCTGATGCCGACCCTGCTGGTGGAGCGCGGCTACTCCATCACCGAGAGCCTGCTCTACACCATGATCATGAACTTCGGTTCGCTGCTCGGCGCCTGCGCCGCCGCGATCCTGGCCAAGCGGGTGGGTCGCAGGGTGGTCATCTGCACCGCCGGGATCCTCGGCTGTCTGACGGCCCTGGCCTTCGCGCTGTTCGCCGACCAGACCGCGTTGATCTTGATCCTCGGCGCCACCTTCCAGTTCTTCGGGATGCTGACCAACACGACCCTGGCCGCCTGGTCGCCCGAGCTCTACCCGACCCGGATCCGCACCCTGGGCACCTCGATCGTCAACGGCATCGGCAACGTCGGCGGCGCGATCATGCCCTTCGCGGCAGTCGCCCTGTTCGCCGCCTACGGCTTCACCGGCGTCTTCGGGATGGTGGCCGTGATGTACGCGATCTTGGTCATCGCCTCCCGCTTCGCCCCGGAGACCAAGGGCCGCACGCTCGAAGAGGTCAACGAGCAGCGCCTGGTCGTCGACACCGAGACGGCCAGCCCGACGGCCTGACCACGCACACCGTCGGGCTGGTCGACACCGAGACGACCAGCTCGACGGCCTGAACCACCCCTGCAGTTCGTTTCCAGCCACCGACAGAAAGCAGATCATGGACACCCTGAAGATCGCGGCCACAGCCAACGGCGTGAACTACCTGCCCGAGTACCTTGCGGACGCCGCGGGTCTGTTCACCGACGCGGGTCTCGTCGTCGAAGCCACCCCCAAGGACCCGTGGACGGGGGTGCTCGATGATCTTGCCTCCGGGGAAGCGGACCTGGCCCTGGGAGGTCTGTGGGTGCCGGCGATGTTCTCCGGCTCGTCCCGCGAGCTGACCGTCGTGTGCCAGCTCAACCACCAGTTCCCGATGGCGATCCTGCTCCGGGAGTCGCAGACCGACGTCCAGCTGAGTGATCTCCGCGGGAAGACGCTGTTGGCGCCCGGAGCGGGCGGAAGTGCGCCCTTCGCTTTCACGGCTGGTCTGATCCGGGAGAGCGGCACCGACCCGGCCGAGGTCCGCTTCATCCGGGACCTGTCCACCGCGATGGCGGTCGAGCTCTACCAGGCGGGTCTGGGCGACGGGGTGATCGCCGATCTCGGCACCGCCTCCGAGCTGCAGGCCGCGGGCTTCGGGACCATCGTCTTCCGACACCTGGACTCGGGCGGTCTGATGCCGAACAGCGTCTACTACTGCCAGACCGCCAGGGTGGAGGAGCTGCGGGACCGGGTCACCCGCTTCGTGGGCTGCATCGACCAGGCGATGCGGATGACCCAGGAGCTCGACCCGGCGCTGCTCGACCAGATCCTGGCCGAGCGGTGGCCGACCAAGGACCGCGCCCTGATGCGTTCGGTCGTCGACGCTCTCGTCACCAGCGACGTCTGGGGCAGCGTGGCGATCGACGTCGACGCCAGCGACCGCTGGATGCGCATCCTGACCGAGGAGGGCCTGGTCTCCCGGCCGCCCTCCTACAACGACCTGGCCGACGACTCCTTCATGAAGGCGTATCGCTGACCAGGAACGAGTGACGAGCCTCCGGGGTCGGTCGGTGTGATCACCGGCCGGCCCCGTCGGCCGTCCGCACCCCTATCCCGCGCCCGGGCCTTCGTCGTCGACGACCCGGCCCCGACCAGGAAGTCGATCATGGTGACCACCCTGCGCCGGCCCCACGGGGTCGCCTCGGCGTTCGAGCTGTTGGAGCTCACCGCTGCCGGCGGAGGCGCCGTCTCGCTGTCGGACCTGCGTGCGCGGACCGACCTGCCGACGGCGGCGTTCGACCGGTTGCTGCGGACGTGCGTGGAGCTCGGCCTGGCGCGGCTGCTTCCCGGTCCACGACTGGCGCTCGGTGCCCGCCTGGTCCGTCTCGGTGAGGCCGCCATCTGGCAGCAGGGGACGGTGCTCCAGCCCCATCTGGTGGACCTGGTGAACCGGGTGGGAGAGTCGGCGAGCGTCGAGGTGCTGGACGGCGACCGGGTCACCTGCCTGGCCCGGGCGGCGTCGCTTCAGCCCATGCGGGTCGTCACGGAGGTAGGCGGCCAGGCGCACGTCGCCGAATCCGCCGCCGGTAAAGCCCTTCTCGCCGGGCTGCCGTGGAGCGAGGTGCACCGCATCATCGCGCGGTCGGGGTTCCCTGCCTCCACCCACCACAGCCATCGCAGTCTCAGTGCCCTGCGCGGTGATCTGGTGCTGACCCGGCGACGGGGCTACGCCGTCGACGACGAGGAACACCAGCTGGGTGCCCGCGGCTACGCCGTGGCGATCCCGGGTGCGCCGACCCCGATGGCCCTGTCGGTCGTCGGACCCACCGCTCGGGTCGACGAGCACTTCGGTGACCAGGTGGCACCGGTCCTGCGCGAGGTCAGTCTCCGTCTCCGTGACGAGCTGACCGCGGGCTTAACCCACCGGTCAACCTCGCGTCGGTCCCCGGGCCGCAGGTGGGCCCATGACAGCATGCGTCTCGTCGCTGGTCAGGGCGGCGACGGGCAGCGGGGTCGGGGGGCCGGGCTCGGCGCGGAGGCCGTCGAGGAGGAGCTGCAGGTAGCGGCGGTAGAGATCGGGATGCGCGTCGCGGGACCGGGCCAGGATCGCGTTCAGACCCACCTGGACGAAGGTGAGGTCGGTGCCGGTGACGTCATCTCGCAGCCTCCCGGCGTCGCGGCGCTCGGGCGACGATGGCGCGGTTCTTCGGCGCCATCACCTCACGGTTCCAGTCGTGCTGCTCGACGCTGATCCGGTCGCCGCTGACGATCTGGGCCAGTCCCTTGTCGCGCAGCTGCAGGGCCAGGGACGTCTCGAGGTAGGTCACCAGGCCGTGCCAGGGATCGGGGTCGGCCAGGGCGGTGTCGGCGGCCGCGGCCATCTCGGCGGTCTGCTCCGCGAACAGCGCGTCGAGCAGCTCGCCCTTGTTCGCGAACCGCCGGTACGCGGTGCCGACGCCGACGCCCGCGTGGCGAGCCACGTCGTCGAGGGTGACCTCGAACCCGTGGTCGGCGAACAGCTCCCGAGCGGCGACCAGCAGCCGCTCCCGGTTCCGCGCGGCGTCGCGTCGAAGTGTCCGCGGACTGCCTGCCGGCCCGGATTCGGTCATGACCACACCCTAGCCGATGTGGAGAGACAATCTCCGGATCAGGTGCTACGCTGGATGTATCTGGAGATCCACCTCCGTTTAGTCCGGAGATCTGGGAGAGAAGAGACGTGATGGCAGTGACCACCGAGACCCGGCCGGCCGTCGTCGGCCTGCCCAACGGCCCCGCACGCCGGGATCGTGGTCGCGATCGCCTCGATGGGCTTCTTCCTGATCACCCTGGACATCTCCATCGTCAACGTCGCGCTGGCCCAGATCCAGACCGAGCTGGGCGGCGGCACCGTCGGGCAGCAGTGGATCATCGACGGCTACACCCTGATGTTCGCCGCTCTGCTCCTGTTCGCCGGAAACCTGTCCGACCGGATCGGCGCCAAGCGGGCCCTGGCTGCTCGGCATCGCGGTGTTCGCGGTGACGTCGGCCGCCTGCGCCTTCGCCCCGAGCTCAGCCCTGCTGATCGCCGCACGCTGCGCCCAGGGTGCCGGCGCGGCGATCATCCTGCCCGCCTCGATGGCCCTGGTGCGGGAGGCCTTCCCGGATCCGGCTCGTCGGGCGAGGGCCCTGGGCGTGTGGGCGGTCGGCGGCGCGGTCGCGGGGCTCATCGGCCAACCGCTGGGAGGGCTGCTGACCACGCTACGACTGGCGCTGGGTGTTCAGCATCAACCTCCCGGTCTGCGCGGCCATGATCATCTTCCTCGGTCTCGTGGCGACCTCGCCGACCCGTCCGGCGCCGTTCGACTGGGCCGGTCAGGTCCTCGCCGTCGTCGGCTTGTCCACGTTGGTCTACGGGCTGATCGACGGCGGTCACGGAGGCTTCGGCACGCCTTCGGTCGTCGCGGCGCTGACGGTCGCGGTGATCAGCCTGGTCGGGTTCGTGATCGTGCAGACCCGCGTCCGGCACCCCATGATGCCGCTCGGGCTGTTCCGGGCCCGCGGGTTCCGGCTCGCCCTGCCGGTGGGTTTCGCCTTCATGGTCGGCAACTACGGCAACGTGTTCGTCGTCAGCCTCTTCCTGCAGCAGCAGCTCGGACTCTCACCCCTGCACGCCGGTCTGGTCTTCCTTCCCTCGGCGTTCTTCGCCATCGCCGCCAACCTGGCCAGCGGTCCGATCACCAACCGGTTCGGCGCCCGGCTGCCGGTCGTCGCCGGACTGTCGTCGATGGTCGTCGGCCTGGTCGCCGTGCTGGTCACCGCCCCGCTCGGCAACCCGGTGCTGGTGGCGATCTGCATCATCCCGATCGGCGCCGGCGGAGCCCTGGCCATGCCGTCGGTCACCGGGGTGGTCCTCGAAGGTGTCCCCGGCCACCAGGCCGGCACGGCGAGTGCGGTCTTCAACACGTTCCGCCAGGTCGGCGGGGCCGTCGCCATCGCCGTCTTCGGTGCCCTGATCGCCGATCCCGACCCGCGTCGTGGCCGGGCTGCAGCTCAGCCTCGGCATCGCCGCCGCCCTGCTGCTGCTCGCCGCCCTGAGCAGCCTCCGCATCCAGCCCCGCACCGACACCACGACCTGACCCGGCCTGACCGGACCTTAACGATCACCTTCATCGTCACCTGAGAGGCACGACATGAGCGAGTCATCCACCAGTGGATGGACGGGGGGCCAGCGACTCCGACGACGGCGCCGGCTCCTGACGACACGCCCGCCTGCCCAGCCAGACACCAAGACCCCTTCCACGACAGATCGGAGCACTCCCATGAACACGCGCACTCTCGGAACCAGCGGACTCGAGGTCTCGGCCATCGGCCTCGGCTGCATGACCATGACCGGCGGCTACAGCGGCCGACCCGACCGGGCCGACATGATCAACCTCCTGCACCGGGCGGTCGACCTCGGCGTCACCTTCTTCGACACCGCCGAGATCTACGGTCCGCACGTCAACGAGGAGCTCGTCGGCGAGGCGCTCGCACCGTTCCGCGACCGGGTCACGATCGCCACCAAGTTCGCCCAGGACATCGACCCCGAGACCCGGACCCCGCGCGGTCGGATGCTCGGCCCGGACGAGCTCGCCGCGGCCGTCGAGGGCTCGCTGCGTCGGCTCCGGCTGGAGACCATCGACCTGTACTACCAGCACCGCGTCAACCCCGACGTGCCCGATCGAGGAGATGGCCGGAGCGGTCCGCACCCTGGTCGAGGCCGGGAAGATCCGTCACTTCGGCATGTCCGAGGCCTCCGCCGACACCATCCGGCGCGCTCACGCCGTCCAACCCGTCGCCGCCGTGCAGTCCGAGTACAACCTGTGGTGGCGCCGGCCGGACGCTGAGGTGCTGCCCACCTGCGCCGACCTGGGCATCGGGTTCGTTCCGTTCTCCCCACTGGGCAAGGGCTTCCTCACCGGCACCGTCGACACCAGCACCACGTTCGCCGACAACGACCTGCGGAGCCAGATCCCACGTTTCGCCGGCGAGGCGCTGGAGCACAACCTGGTCCTCGTCGACCGGGTCAAGCAGATCGCCGGCGCCAAGGGCGTCACCCCGGGCCAGATCGCGCTGGCCTGGCTGCTCGCCCAGCAGCCCTGGATCGTGCCGATCCCCGGCACGACCAAGCTCCACCGGCTCGAGGAGAACCTGGCCGCCGCCGACGTCGACGCTCACCGAGCGCCGAGCTCACCCAGCTCACCGAGCTGTCCAGCACCGTGGAGATCCAGGGCGGGCGCTACCCGGACGTACTCGAGGCCCAGACCGACCTGTGACGGTGGCCTCGATCACGGGGTGGGCCTGGCGCTCGCTGCTCGCGACGGCAGGAGGCCGCAACCGACGCGGAAAGGTCAGCGGGGGCGGGTGATGGGCCAGCCGGTCATCTTCTTGGGTCGGGCGGGTGCGTAGGTGCGGATCTTGGAGGTCGACAGGCCGAGACGGACCAGCGACTCCGCCACCGTGACGGCGGCGGCGACACCGTCGACCACGGGGACGCCGGTGCGGTCACGGACCTTCGCCTCGAGCTCGGCCATCCCACCGCAGCCGAGGCAGATGACTTCGGCGTGGTCGTCGCGGACGGCGGCTTCGGCTTCGGCGACGATGGCGTCGACCGCCCGCTCGGGATCCGATTCGAGCTCCAGCACGGCCAGTCCGCTGGACCGGACGGAGGCGCAGCGCCGGTCGAGCCCGGCCAGCAGCAGCCGGTCCTCGATCAGGGGGACGGCCCGGTCCAGGGTGGTGATGACGCTGTAGCGGTGGCCGAGGTACAGGGCGGTGGAGGCGGCGGCTTCGGTGATGTCGACGACGGGGACGTCGAGCAGCTCTTGCAGTCCTTCGCGGCCGTGTTCGCCGTAGCCGGCTTGGATGACGGCGTCGTAGGGCTGGTCGTAGGACAGGACCCGGTCCATCACCGCGACGGCGGCGAGGTAGCTCTCCAGGTTGCCCTCCACCGACTCGGCGCCGAAGTGGGGGGTGAGCGCGACGATCTCGGTCCCGGGGGACGCGACCCGGCGGGCCTGTTCACCGATCCCGGCGGTCATCGACTCGGTCGTGTTCACGTTGACCACGAGAATGCGCATGGCGTCAGGCTCCCGGTGGGTGGGTTGAAGACTGGTGGCTGGAAAACGAGCTCTCAGGCCGTGGGGACCAACGCCGGCGCGGGGGAGAGCTGCAGGTGCTGACCCAGCCCGCGCTCCTCGGCCTTGTCCAGGCACAGGGCCGCGAAGGCCAGATCCTGCAGGGCCAGGCCGACCGAGTTGAACATGGTGATGTCGTCACGGTGGGTGCGGCCCGGGTCGGCGCCGATCAGGACGTCGCCGAGCTCGCGGCGGAAGTGCTCCTCGCCGGCCACGCCCTCGGCGATGGCCAGCAGCGCGTCGCCGGACTTGGCCAGCTGGGTGGCGGTGCTGTCCACGAACACAGCGGCGGCCGCCATTCCCTCGGCGTCGATCTCTCGATGATCGGCCCGGGGCGGGGCGCCGACGGCGTTCAGGTGCAGACCCGGGCGGAACCAGGCCCCCGAGACGATCGGCTCGCGGGACGGGGTGAGGGTGCAGACGATCTCCGCCGAGCTCACCACCTCCTGCGGGCTGCCGGCCAGGTGGACGACGAGGTCGTCGTCCACGGCGGCGCGGAACGTCTCCAGGGTGTCGGCCGACCGCGACCAGACGGTGACGTGGGTGATCGGCCGTACGGTGCGGATCGCCGCCACGTGCTCGATCGCCAGCCGACCGGCTCCGACCAGCCCGAGGCTGGTCGCTCCCGGGTTGGCCAGGGCGTCGGTCGCCACCGCCGTGGTCGCCGCCGTCCGCTCCCGCGTCAGCACCGCACCGTCGATGATCGCGCGGCACTCGCCGGTGGTCGAGTCCAGCACCACGACGACCGAGCGCTGCGTCGGCAACCCGCGTCCCCGGTTGTCCGGGGCGTCGGTGAGGGCCTTGACCACCGACAGGTTCAGCCGTCCGGACGAGGCCACCATGGGCAGCATCACCGAGGTCGCGACGCTGCTGGGCAGGGCGATCGGGGCGGGCTGGAACGCCTCGCCGAGGGCCAGCTCCTGGTGGACGGCGCGGACGGCGGCGATGGCCTCGCGCGTCGGCACGAGCCCGGCGAGATCGGCGGCAGAGAGGACGAGGGTCATGTGGAGCCTCCAGACGGTCATCGACGGCTACGGCGGGAACGCGCCCCGCCGATCAACGGGGGGCACAGACGATGATGTTCACCGACGTGAGACGACCGTACACCACCATCACCGGTTTCGTATACAAAATGGTGGAGCGGATGACGCGAAGCCGGGGGCTGACAGGTCCCGCGCCAGATCAGGACGAGACGGTGGTCTGCTCGATGGCCTCGCGGTAGAGGCGTTCGTCTTTGATGATGTGCTCGCCCATCAGGTAGCCGGCCGTCGGTCCCGAGCCCGCCAGGATCGCCTCGGCGATGGCCGAGTGGTCGGCCCAGGAGGACTCGATCCGCCCGACGATGTCGAGCTCGAAGCCCCAGGCGATCTTCTGCAGCAGGTCCTTGAGCATGATCGCGAGATGGGTGTTCCCCGAGGCTCGCGCCACCACCTCGTGGAACTCCATGATCAACGGCGGCAGCTGGTCGACGGCCCGCTCGTCGCGGGCCCGTCGGCTCCGCTCGATCACCTGCCGGAGCTCGTCGGCCATCACGCCGCCGGACTTCTCGCCGGCCAGGGTGGCCGCCAGGACCTCCAGCCCCCGCCGGACCTGCATCAGCTCCACCACGTCCTCGTGGGACCGAGCGGAGACCGACGCGCCCTTGAACTTCTCGATGATGACGAAGCCCTCGGCCTCCAGCTGCTGCAGGGCCTCGCGCACCGGGACCCGGGACACCCCGAAGCGTGACGCGAGCGCGTCCTCCTTGAGGCGGTCACCGATCGCTATCCGACCGTCGATGATCTCCGCCCGCAGTGTCTGGACGACGGTGGCGGACAGCGGCTGCATGCCGCGAAGAATAGTGGACACGCCCGGTGCGGGCGGGTACGCGCGACCCGGTTTCGCGGTGCCGATCCCGTCGGCGACCGAGACCACTTCAGCAACCCTGGCCTCCAACAACCATCTTCGTATACGATATGGGCACACGCTGAGTTGGCGCTTCGGCTGCCGCGTTCGTCCGGCCGGCACCGCGACTCGGCCCGTCCACCCGAGGAGTCCACCGTGAGCAGCTACCACGTGTCCGCCACGTCGCACTGGCCGAACTACCTGCCCGAGTACGTCGCCGTGGCCAACGGCTACTTCAGCGACGAGGGACTCGACTTCAGCCGGGAGGCGCCGGACGACTGGACCGACGTGCTCCGCGCCCTGGCCGACGGGAGCGCCCACGCGGTGCTCGGTGGCCTGTGGGTGCCGGCGATGTACCACGGGCGGGGCACCGACTTCGTCGCCTTCGCGCAGCTCAACGCCCGCAACCCCAAGGCGATCGTCACCCGCGAACCGCAGCCGGACTTCCAGCTGTCCGACCTGGAGGGCAAGCTCGTGCTGGCGCCCGGCGCCGGCGGCACCGCTCCGTACATGCACACCGCGGGACTCATCCGCCAGGCCGGGGTCGACCTGAACGCGGTGCGCTTCATCCGCGACCTGAGTGGCGCGACCCTGACCGACCTGTTCACCGGCGGGTTGGGGGACGCGATCGTCGTCGACCTCGTCAACGCCCACCTGCTGGAGCACAGGGGGGTCGGCAGCATCTCCTTCCGGCACGCCGACGCCGGGGGATCGATGCCCAACAGCGTCTACTACACGCTGCCGCACCTGATCGGCGAGCCCGACTCGGCGCCGTGGCGGTTCACCCGGGCGATCCAGCGGGCCACCGACTGGATGAACGAGCACGACGGGGCCGACTGCTCCGAGCTGCTCACCCGCTACTGGCCCACGCTCCCGCTCGAGGTGCTGATCGAGAGCGTCGACGACCTCAAGCAGTCTGGTGTCTGGACCGACGTGCTGGTCGACCGCTCGGGCTTCGACTCCTGGATGTCGATCCTCGCCGGCGAGTGGTTGGTCGACAGCTCGCTGACGTACGAGGACATCGTCGATCCCCGCCCGGCCCAGGCCGCGATCGAGAGCGTGCGTGGCGCTCGCGCCGGCGTCGGCCTGAGGACCGGTCCGGCGCGGATACCGGCCGGCTGCGAGCGCTGTCGGACCCGCGTGGTCGACTCGTCCCCGGGAGGTGGTGGCGGGTGGACGACGACAGCCGGGCAGGACCGGACGGCCGCCGCTGGGCGGACGCCCTGGCCGAGCGGAGGGCGCAGGCCGGGGCCCAGCGCGCTGCGCTGCGGGCCGCGATCGAGGAGACCCGCGAAGCCCGGAGCCTGATGTTCGCCGACGACGAGCACGACCCCGACGGGTCCACGGCCTCGCTGGACCAGGCCCGGGACGTCGCCCTGCTGGCTCGGACCGAGCAGACGCTCGCGGAGCTGGCCGCCGCCGCGCAGCGGCTCGCGGACGGGACGTACGGGGTGTGCCAGAGGTGCGGCCGACCGGTCGGCGCCGAGCGGCTGGTGGCCCGGCCGGAGACCGCGGTCTGCGTGGACTGCGCGTCGCAGAGCCGCCGCGAGAGCGGCGACGCCGCGGCTGAGGTCAGATCGGGTCGAGGATCCGGTGCAGGAAGGTCCGGGTCCGCGGTTGCTGCGGATCGGTCAGCACCGCCTCGGGCGGACCGCTCTCCACGATCACGCCGCCGTCCAGGAACAGCACCTGATCGGCCACCGACTGCGCGAACCGGATCTCGTGGGTGACCACGACCATCGTCCAGCCCTCTGAGGCCAGGTCCTTCATCACCGAGAGCACCTCGCCGACCAGCTCGGGATCCAGGGCCGAGGTCGGCTCGTCGAACAGCATCAGCTGGGGTTTCAGGGCCAGCGCCCGGGCGATGCCCACCCGCTGCTGCTGGCCACCGCTGAGCTGGTACGGGTACTGCTCCGCCTTGCTGGACAGCCCCACCCGGTCGAGCAGGGCGAGTCCCTCGGCGCGCACCTCCTCGCGGGGCCGGCGCTGCACGGTCAGCGGTCCCTCGATCACGTTCTGCAGCACGCTGAGGTGCGGGAACAGGTTGTGGGCCTGGAAGACCATCGAGCTCTGCGCCCGCAACGCCACCAGCTGCTTCTTCGTCGGTGCCGTGGCGAAGTCGACCTCGACGGCGCCGATCCGTACGGTCCCGTCGTCGGGGACCTCCAGCCCGTTGAGCGAGCGGAGCACGGTGGTCTTGCCCGAGCCGCTCGGTCCGATCAGCACCGCCACCGACCCGGACCGCACCTCCAGGTCGATGCCCTGCAGCACCTCCAGCTGGTCGAACCGCTTGCGCAGGCCGCGGGCGCTGAGCAGGATGCCCGCCTCGTCGGCCGCGGACGTTCCCGTCCCGTCGGTCGGTTCGGTGTTCCCTGGCTCCCTGTTCCTGGCTCCCTGTTCACTGGCTCCCTGTTCTCTGGCTCCCGGTTGACTGCCTCGCTCATCGGGCCACGTGCCTCTCCAGTCGGGTCTCGAGTCTGCCCTGGACGAAGGACAGGATCAGGCAGATCACCCAGTAGATGAGGGCGGCCACCCCGTACAGGGCGAAGAACTGGAAGGTCGGCGCCGCGGCGATCTGAGCCACCCGGAGCAGCTCGGTGACCAGCACCACCGAGGCCAGGGAGGTGTCCTTGACCAGGGAGATCAGCGTGTTGGACAGCGGCGGCACGGCGGTGCGCGCCGCCTGCGGCAGGATCACCCGGCGCAGCGTGGTCGCGTAGCCCATGCCGATGGTCAGCGCCGCCTCCCACTGTCCCTTCGGCACCGACAGGATGGCGGACCGGATCACCTCCGCCGCGTAGCCGCCGACGTTCAGGCTGAAGGCGATGATCGCGGCGGTGAAGGAGTTGAAGGTGAGACCGAGCGCAGGGAGCCCGAAGAAGATCAGGTAGAGCTGCACGAGCAGGGGAGTGCCGCGGATGATCGAGATGTAGAAGCGGGCCAGCTGGGAGACCACCGGGATCGTGGACAGCCGCATCAGCGCCACCACCAGGGCGATGGCCAGGCCGATGACGAAGCTGATGGCCGTCAGCGGGATGGTGGCCTTGACCGTGGCCAGCAGCATCGGCCCGATCGAGTTCTTCACCAGCTCCCAGGTGGTCTGCACAGCTGCCTGGTCCTCGGGGGTCGACGCCGTCTCCTTGCCGGTGGACACGTCGGTGTCGAAGTAGCGCTGGGAGATCTCGGCCAGGGTGCCGTCGGAGCGCAACCCGTCGAGCGCGGTGTTGACGGCGTCCCGCAGGGCCGCGTCCTCGGGCCGGAACGCGAACACCTGCTCGCTGGAGTCGCCGGTCTCGGCGGCGATCTTGACGTCGGAGTCCTGGGTGGTCTTCACGTACTCCAGGACCGCCAGGTTGTCGTTCACGGTGGCGTCCACCCGCCCCTGCTTGACCAGGGTGACGGCCTGGGTGAACCCCTCGACGGCCTCGACCTTCGCTCCGGCGTCGGTGGCCACCTTGGCCCAGTTGCTGGTCGAGCTCTGCGCCGTGGTCTTGCCCTTCAGGTCCGCCAGCGAGGTGATCGAGTTGTCGTCGCTGCGGGTGACGATCACCCCGTCGGAGAAGGTGTACGGCTCCGACAGCGCGTACCGCGCCTCGCGCTCGGCGTTCTTGGTCACCTGGTTGGCCACCACGTCGAACCGGTCGGACAGCAGGCTGGCGAAGATCGCGTCGAAGGGGGCCTCGACGAACTCGGCCTTGACCCCCATCTTCGCCGCGACCGCGGTGATGATCTCCACGTCGTAGCCGGTGAGCTCGTTGGTGGTGGGGTCGTGGTAGCTGAACGGCGAGTAGGTCCCCTCGGTGCCCACCCGCAGCACGCCGGTGTCCTTGACCCGATCCAGGGTGGTCTCGGGCTGTCCGGTCGGAGCAGGCCGCGAACAGACCGGCGAGCAGCAGGCTCAGCCCCAGCAGCAGGACCCGTGTGACGCGACGTGGCATGGGCTCACCCTCGGTCGGACTCGACCCGGTCTGGTCGACGTGGAGGCCGGCGCCGCGCTGGAGCCAGCAGGCGACCGGACCGGCCGGAGAATCCCGACCTTTCCGGCAGGATAGCGAGCCGACTCTCAGGCCGCGGGGACGCGTACGGAACGGCGGCAGCTGCGTCGCCGCCAGCACCGGCAGCGCCGCGGCGGTGAGGGCCGCGCCGACGGGTGTGTCGGTGGCCAGGATCCCGCGGACGGTCTTCATGGCCAGGTGACCACCTCGCTGCCCCGCAGCCGCATGTCGGCCTCGAACGCGCTCACGGCGACGGCCAGGGTCTGGCGGTGGTCTCGCACCTCGACCAGCTGCTCGAGCAGGCTCTCGGCATCCCGGATGGCCGCCCCCGCTCCCATCCCGGCGGTCGGCGGGGTCGCGTGCACGGCGTCGCCGAGGGCGGTGATCGGCCCTGCCGGCCACGGCGCCAGCTGCTGCGGACGGGTCGCCGCCGCGTGGAACCGGAAGACGCCGACGCTCTCCGGATCGGTCCGTTCGATCACCTCCAGGGGCTTCTCGCCCCAGCCCTGCTGGCGGAAGCGGGTGAGCAGCTGGTCGCGCAGCGCCGGTCCGGCGAGGCCCCGGAACACCTCGGTGCGCGACGACTCGGGGAACATGGCGCCCCAGATGTAGGTCGGTCCCGTGGTCACCGACGCGCTGAGCTCGCGGGGCGTCGAGCACGCCGCGGCCGGCCGGGTCGAGGAACCCGACGTAGAGCGCGGCACCGTGCGGTCCGACAGCCAGACTGGACCGGGGCCCGAGTCGCTGCTGCTCGCCAGCGCTCAGCGCGTCGAGCCGGGTGCGGCCGGAGAAGCCGATGATCCCGGCCGGGGTGTTGGTGGGGCCGCCCGCCAGGTGCCGGGCCACCACCGAGTGGGTGCCGTCGGCCCCCACCAGCAGGTCCGCCCCGACCCGGCTCCCGTCGGACAGGGTCGCGTACGGACCGTGCTGGTCGCGACCGACGGCGGTCACGCTCCGGCCGAGCTCGAGGGTGTCGCCCGCCGCCTCGGCCAGCAGCAACCGCAGGGTGATCCGGTCGACGTCGACGCTTCGGTCGGACCCGAGCTCGGGCCCGTGGCCGATGAGGCGGCCCCGCCGGTCCCAGAAGGCGTCCCGCTCCCGGAGCCGTAGGGCCGAGGCCGACGCCAGCAACCGCTCGAAGACGGCCGGCGGTACGAGCTGTCGGAGGGCAGCCTGGGCCCGGTCGTCCAGGGTGATGTGGTAGCCGCCGGTGGCGGCCAGATCGGTGTCCCGGTCGAGCACGCGGACGTCGAAGCCCCGGCCCCGCAGCCCGGCGGCGAGGGCCGAGTCCGCCGATGCCCGCCCCGACGATCAGGACCCGGGGGCCGCCGGTCGCCGCTGGCGGGTCGGACGCGGGAACAGGGTGGTGTGGTGTGGTCATGGACCGACGGTCGCACCGGTAGTGGTCGCCGGATGGCCACCTCCCGAGCGACGATGGTGGCGTGGCCGACACCTCGCACCGCGCCCTCACCTTGCTGTCGCTGCTCGCCACCCGGCGGCGGTGGTCGCTGCGTGAGCTGACCGACAAGCTCGGCGCCAGTCCGCGGACGGTGCGCCGCGACATCGACACCCTGCGACGGCTCGACTACCCGGTTCGGACTGTCCGCGGACCAGACGGTGGCTACGAGCTCGGCGCCGGGCACACGCTGCCGCCCCTGCTGTTCGACGAGGACCAGGCGCTGGCCGTGGCCGTGGCCCTGCAGACGGCGCCGACCACGGTCTTCGGTCTCGGTGACGACGCGGCCCGGGCACTCGACACCCTGATCCAGGTGCTGCCGGCGAAGGTCCGGACGGCGATGGAGTCGCTGCGGCTCACCCGGTTGCCGAACTCCTGGGACTTCGCCGCCCCGCCCATCCCGCCGGTCACGCTCGCCACCGTCGGGGGCGCCGTCCGGCACCGGCGCACCCTGGAGATCGACGTGCTGCGGTCGGATCTGACCCGCCCCGACCCCCGCGACCCGGACTTCGTCGCCCCGCGGCGCCTGGAACCGCACCACCTGGTGGTGTGGGCCGGGCGGTGGTACGTGGTGGGCTACGACCTCGGCGACGCGACCTGGCGGGTGCTGCGCCTTGACCGGCTGCATCTGCACGCCTCCGCCGGCGTCCCGTTCGCCCACCGGCAGCTACCCGGCGGGGACGTCGCCCGGTTCGTGACCACATCGCCCGACCGCGGTGACATCCCCGCCGCCTGGCAGTGCTCGGGCAGCGTGCGGATGGCCCTGCCCGCCGACGTCGTGGCCCGCTGGGCTCCGGGTGGGGCGGTGGTCGAGCAGCTGGACGCCGGTCACTCCCGGCTCACCATCGGAGCCTGGTCCTGGGCCGGGATCGCCGGTCTGCTGTCCACCTTCGACGCCGACCTCACCGAGGTGGAGCCACCAGAGCTGGTGGCGGCGTTCCAGGTGCTGGCCGACGCTGGCTGCGTACCGGGCGTCGGCGACGCAGCCCACCGGCAACCGGTGACCGACTGAACCGGCTCGTCGGGGTCGGCCGTGCCGGACTCAGGTGGTGAGCGGGCGGTCGCCGGCCACCAGCGGGTTGAGGCGACGGCGGCGCAGGAAGACGAGCACGGCGGCCAGCACGAGCAGCAGCAGCGTGAAGGCCGGGCTGACACCGAGGACGGCGATGTTCGTGACGGTGGCGCCGACCATCAGCAGGGCGAGACCCGCCGCGGCCAGACCGCACAGCCGGGGCACCAGCAGACCGACGGCTCCGGCGAGCTCCAGCCCGCCGACCACGTAGCGCAGCCCCTGACCGGCACCGATGTCGTCGAACAGCTGGAGCATGGCCGGATCGCCGGCGAGCTTGGAGAAGCCGGCCCCGGCGAAGACCAGGGCCAAGGCGATGCGCAGCAGCCAGCCGAGGATCGTCGAGGCGCGGGAGCGCCGGGCGGGAGCGGGCTTCGGTTCGGTCATCGGTGTCCTCCGGGGTCAGGAGCGAACTGGGGTGGGTCGGCCGGTGATGTCGAGACCTCCCCGGGCGGCTGAACTCATCGGTGGGTGGCCCGCGTGTCCTCGGTCAGCCGCTGCAGGGTCCGTCGACCCAACGCGCTCATGGTGGGGTTGCTGGTCTCGTAGTACCAGACCAGTCCCATCGCCTGCTCGAAGGCCCAGGCGCGGCCGCGCGCCCACTCGAGCTCGTCGGGGCTCAGCTGCGTCCGGAAGACCTGCCGGGGTCCGTGGTCGAGAAGGTGCCAGGCCCCCACCAGGTCCAACGCCGGGTCGGCCGGGCCGAAGCCACCGACGTCGATCACACCGGTCAGCCGTCCGTGGTCGACCAGCACGTTGCCCGGGATCAGGTCCCCGTGGGTCATCACGTCGGCAGCCTCGCGCGGCAGGTCGCGCCAGGCGTCCCAGAGGCGGCGGAGGGCGGGGACGTCCAGCAGGCCGGCGCTGCGGTCGAAGCACTCCTGCATCCAGCCGTCGTGGGCGCGCAGGTCCCCACCCCGGTTGGTGCCCGCGAAGGTGCGACCCCGGGTGTCCACCGCCCGCAGCTCGCTCACCAGCGTGGCCAGGTCCTGGGCGAAGGGGATCGACGCTCCCGGGTCGGCGTCGGTGGCCGGCGCACCCGGGAGCCAGGTCTGGACCGACCACGGGAGGGGGTAGCCGGCGCCCGGATCTCCTGTCGCCACCGGCTCGGGGGTGGCGAACCGGGTCCGGCCGACCAGCTCGCGGGCCGCGTCCGCCTCGGCCCGCAGCTCCCGTCCGACGACCTCAGGATCCCTGGGGCGCAACGGGAAGCGAGCCGCGAGCCGGTCGCCGATCCGGAAGATGGCGTTCACCGTCCCACGCCGGTCCAGGGCGGTGATCGCCATCGCCCGCCAGGCCGGGAACTGGTCGTCCACGAGCTGGCGGACCGTCGACTCCGACACCGTCAGCTCGTCGGGGTGCATGGTCACGATCCGAACTCTGCCCGGCGGGGCGGCCTCAGCGCGACCGGGTGCTCGCCGCGGGTGCGGCGGTCAGCAGCTGCTCGAGGACCGTTCGCGCCGACGTGGCCGGACGGCCGAGCAGGTTCTCCAGCGTGGGGTCGGTGACGGCGAACTCCCCGCGACGGGCGGCCCGGAACAGGCCGAGGGTGAAGTCGGCCGCCGGGGCGGGGAGTCCCCGCTCGACGGCGGTGGCCTTCCACTCCTCGTCGTCGACCACGACCCGGCGGATCCGGCGACCGGTCAGGTCGCTGAGCAGCCGGGCCACGTCGCCGAAGTCCAGCAGCTCGGGGGCGGTCAACGGGGCGGTGACGCCGTCGAGCGCGCCGGGGCGGGTGAGGGCGATCGCGTCCACCTCGGCCAGGTCGGCGTGAGCGGTCCAGGACACCGGTCCGTCGGCCGGGAGCCGGAGCTCCCCGGTGGCCAGGGCGTCGGGCAGGTAGATCGCGAAGGTGCTCGCGTAGAAACCGTGCCGCAGCGCGGTGTACGCGACGCCGCGTCCCGCCAGGTGCGCCTCGGTCGCCGCGTGCTGTGGCTGCGGGGCGAACAGCGAGTCGGCAGAGGCGGCCTGGTGGCTGGTGTAGAGCACCCGGGACGCCCCGGCCCGGACAGCCGCGTCGATCGCGGCGGCGCTGGCCCGAGCGGCGCCCGGTCCACGGATGGCGGCGGACACGACCAGCACCTGGTCCGCTCCGGCGAAGGCGTGCTCGAGACCGGCCGGGTCGGTGAAGTCGCCGGCTCGGACGCGGACGCCGCGGTCAGCCAGGTCCTGGGCGCGGGCCACGTCGCGCACGCTGACGCCGAGCGTCTCGGCGGGAACGCGGTCCAGCAGCCGGGCGACGATCTGCGAGCCCAGCTGCCCGTTGGCGCCGGTGACGATGATCATGGTCTTCTCCTTGGATCGATGGTTCACCGGAAACGTACCATCGATCCGAACCGCTGCTATCAGACAGTTGCTATCGTCGGTCCATGACCGTCGCCCCGCCCCATCTGGACCATCGCGGTGAGACCCGCTCGGTGATCATCGCGGCCGCCGCCCGCCTGCTGCGCACCGGTGGGGCGCAGGCCGTCACCACCCGGGCGGTGGCCGAGGCGGCCGGTGTGCCGGCGCCGACGATCTTCCGCCAGTTCGGCGACAAGGCCGGGTTGCTGGACGCCGTGGCCGAGCAGGTGATGGCCGACTACGTCGCGGACAAGGCGGTGCTGGCCGCCGGCGAGGACGGCGATCCCGTCGCCGACCTGCGAGCGGCCTGGGACCACCACGTCGACTTCGGTCTGGCCAACCCCGACCTGTTCGCCCTGCTCAGCGTGCCGACTCGTCGGCCGCGGTCGGCCGCCGCCGACGTGGGCATCGACGTGCTCACCGCCCGGGTGACGCGACTGGCCACCGCGGGTCGGCTGCGGGTGCCGGTCCCGCGCGCCGTGGACCTCATCCACGCCGCCGGCACCGGGGTCGTCCTGGCGCTGGCCGGTCAGCCCCTCGACGCGCGTGACCCCGGTCTCGCCGAGGCGTCCTTCGACGCGGTCCTCGGCGCGATCCTTGCGGCCACGCCCGTTCCGGCCGCGGGTGACCTGACCGCGCTCGCCGTCACCCTCTCCGCCGCGGTCCCGGACCTGCCAGGTCTCAGCGATGCCGAGCGGTCGCTGCTGCGGGAGTGGCTGGACCGGGTGGTCGCCGCCGATGACGGGCGTCCCGACACAGGCAACGGCCGGTCAGGACCGAGCACCGGCTCGGTAGCCTCGCCCGGATGACGACGCAGGAGCGGCGCGACGCGCGACGCCGCCGGTACCTGAATCTCGGGGTGGGCGAGCTGGTCGCGGCGGTGGTCTTCGCGCTGGTGCTGCCCCGGCTCGTCGACGGTCCCGACCGGCGCGCGCTCTGGGCCGCTCTGATCCCGCTGCTGGTGGTCCTGCTGCAGGGCGGCGCCTACTGGCTGCTCGCCCGGGGCTGGGTGGGACGGTCGGCGATGCCGTCCGGTCTCGCGACGCTGTACACCGGGTTCCGTCGGCTGGATCCCGTCCTGCTGCTCGCGCGGACTGGTCGGGGTGCTGGTCTGGCTGCCGGAGCGTCCGGGCGCGGTCGTCGCAGCCGTCGCGGTCTGGGTGTTCGGCGTGGTCGAGTACGTCAACTACTTCGTCGTCCGGCTGGCCTACCCACCGGCACGCTGGTGGCGGACGGTCCGGGAGCGGCGGACACCACGCCTGGTGCTGGACCTGCGTGGCGCCCGCGACCCCGGTCCGCGAGACTCGTAGCCCGCCACCGAAGGGAACCGCCGACGTGACCCCCGCCGACCCCGGCCACCACCGACCCGCGCCACCCCGACTCCCGGTTGCCGCTCTACCTCGACTGCGACACCGGTGTGGACGATGCCCTGGCACTGGCCTACCTGGCGGCCACCCCCGCGGTCGACCTGCTCGGGGTCGGCTCGGTCAGCGGCAACATCGACGCCGCCACCGGGGCCCGCAACACCCTCGACCTGCTGGCGCTGCTCGGCCGATCCGAGGTGCCGGTGGCGGTCGGCGCGCACGACCCGCTCGCCGTCGGCTACCGCGGCGGGGCCCCGCACGTGCACGGCGACAACGGCATCGGAGGCGTCGTGCTGCCGCCGGCCGCGTGGTCAGCCCGTCGACGAGTCGGCTGCGGAGCTGCTGGTCCGGTTGGCCCACGAGCACCCGGGCCGGCTCCGGGTGCTGGCGATCGGCCCGTTGACCAATCTGGCCCTGGCCCTGCGGCTCGAACCGCGGCTCCCCGAGCTGGTGGCGGAGGTGACGATCATGGGCGGCGCGGCGCTGGTCCCCGGCAACGTCACCCCGGTGGCGGAGGCCAACATCCACAACGACCCCGAGGCTGCCGCCGAGGTGTTCGACGCCCCCTGGCCGATCCTGCTGGCTCCGCTCGACGTGACCATGGAGCACGTCCTCACCGAGCGGCACCGGCAGCAGATCCTGGCCATCGACCACCCGGTCGCGCCGTACCTGGGCAGCATGCTGGCGCCCTACTTCACCCACTACGCCGACGTCTTCGGGGAACCGGCCTGCGCCATGCACGACCCGCTGGCGGCGGCGCTGGCCGTGGGCGGTCTGCGTCCCGACTCGGCGCCGAACGTCCGGGTCGCCGTCGACGCCGGGGACGGGCCCGGGCGGGGCCAGACGGTGAGCGACCTCCGGGGACGGCACGTCGGTCACCCCGAGCAGCCGGGCGCGCACTGCCGGGTCGTGCTGACCCTGGCCGAGCCGTTCAGTCAGCACCTGGTGAGCACGCTGCAGCGGCTGGCGCCGGCGGTCCACCCGCCGACCCCGGCCCTGACCGTGGTCGGCAGCATCAACCTCGACCTGACAGCTGTCGGGGAACGGCTGCCGGCACCGGGGGAGACCGTCGGGGGTGCGACCCTGCACCGGCAGACCGGCGGCAAGGGTGCCAACCAGGCGGTCGCGGCCGCCCGGCTGGCCGGTCGCTCCCGGTTCGTCGGCGCCGTCGGCCACGACGCCGACGGTGCCCGGATGCTGGCCGAGCTGTCCGCGGCGGGCGTCGACGTCGCGCAGGTGACCACGGTGGAGGCGCCGACCGGCACCGCCCTGATCGTGGTCGACGCCGCAGGGGAGAACCAGATAGCTGTCTGCCCCGGGGCCAACGCCCTGGTCGACCTGACCGGGGTCGAGTTCGCCGACGACGAGACCCTGCTGTGCCAGCTGGAGATCGAGCTCGACGTCGTCGTCGAGGCGGCCCGGCGGCACCGCGGCTACTTCGCCCTCAACGCCGCGCCGGCGCGGTCGCTGCCGGCCGAGCTGATCGAGCGCTGCGACCTGATCATCGTCAACGAGAGCGAGTACGCCCTGATCCCGGAGCTGGCGGACGCGGCGCTGGTCGCGGTGACGTACGGGGGCGACGGCTCGGCGCTCTACCGCCGCGGCGAGCGGATCGCAGAGGCGCCGTCGATCCCGACCCAGGTGATCAACACCGTCGGAGCCGGTGACGCCTTCTGCGCCGCCCTGGTGCTCGCGCTGCGGTCCGGGCAGGACGAGTCCTCGGCGCTGGCCGCCGCCAACGCGGTCGGCGCGCACGCGGTGGCCGACAGCGCGGCGCAGCCGGTCTTCGACCGGCTCGACCACTACCTGCCGCGCGGCGCGACGTCATCGTGACCGACCACGACACCGATCACCGGCTCGGGCCGGTGGTCGGTCGGGCGGTCAGGTGTGGCTCAGGCCTGCGGGCCCCAGGCCCGCCGGTCCTGGACCGCTGCCTTCTTCCCCAGGTGACCCTCCCGGACCAGCACGGCGAGGGAGTCCAAGATCACCCGGGAGCTCAGCAGCGCGGTCTGCTCGGCCCAGTCGTAGGGCGGTGCGCACTCGACGACCTCGAGCCCGGCGAGACCGTGGGCGGAGATCATCCGGATCAGGTTGAGGGCCTCCCGGGGCAGCAGACCGCCCGGCTCGGGCCAGCCGGTGCCGGGCACGAAGCCGGCGTCGATCACGTCGATGTCGAAGGACAGGTAGACCGCCTTGGCGCCCTTCCAGGCGATCTCCAGGGCGGTCTCGGCGATCTTCTCGATGCCGACCCGCTCCACGTCGCCGACGGTCATGATCGTGGTGCCGCGCTCGCGACCCACCTTCACCCCGGCACGCGGGGACTGCCAGCCGCCGATGCCGATCTGGACCAGGTTCGTGGCCGGGGCGTTCTTCAGGTTGGTGGCGTGGAACCAGGGGGTGGTGTGCATCCGCTCGTCGAGGTCGGTCTCCTGGGTGTCGACGTGGCGGTCGAAGTGGATGATGCCGATGTTGCCGTCGACGTACGGCGCCATGCCCCGGATGGTCGGGTAGCCGATCGAGTGGTCACCGCCCAAGATCACCGGGAAGACGCCGCGCTGGTAGACGTGGGCCATGGCCTGGCTGATCTGGTCGAAGGACTTCTCCAGGTTGCCCGGGATGGTGAACACGTCGCCGATGTCGACCATGTTCAGCTGCTCGCGGAGGTCGACACCGAGCTCGTAGGAGTAGGTGCCGAACAGGTTGGTCGAGCGACGGATGCCCTGCGGGCCGAAGCGGGCGCCGGGGCGGTAGGTGGCGCCGGAGTCGAGCGGGGCACCGAAGACCGCGACCTCGGCGTCGGTGACGTCGTTGACGTTCTCCAGGAACGGCGAGTTCAAGAACGTGCCGCGTTCGCCGGCGAAGTGGGGCAGCTCCCCGCGGGAGAAGGTGGGGATGGTCCGGTCGACCAGCGTCGGGGACCCGGCCAGCCCGAAGGCCAGTCCCCGTTCGATCTCCTCGTCGTGACGGAACAGCGAGATCCGCTCTTCGGCCTCCTGCGCCCACCGACCTTCCTTCTGGGCGAAGGCGTCGCTGTGGGAGTGCCCGCCGGGGCCGTGGCGGTGCGCGGTCTGGCCCGGGCCGTGCGTGTGGGTGTACTCCTCGGTCCGGCCCGCGTCCTCGCCGTGCGAGTGGTCCTCGTGGTCGTGCTCTGACATCGTCGATCACTCCTTCGAGGCCGTCTTTGCGACGCCACCGGTACGGCCACCCTCGTCGGTTCGGAGCCCTTCGTGCCCTCGTCGCGGAACGCTAGCACGCAGCGTCTCGGGCGGCCGACGGCTGCTGATCATCGCCACCGCGGGACCCGTCACCGAGCCGTAACACCGGGTCGGACAGGCTGTTGCCTGGCTGTAACGACGATCCGGGGCAGCCGTAACAGTTCTCAGGTGGACTTCAGACGAGCCGTTCCCCGAGGACGGCGCGCACCTAGGGTTCCGTCGGCCCGCGACCGTCAGCGTCGTGCGACCGGGTCTGGACCGAGAGGGGCAAGCAGCCACTCCCCAAGCGGAGGACTGTTCCACGGCGGGACAAAAGCCCGGGAGGCCCAGCAGGGCTGAGTGCGTGCACCCAGCCCTCGGACTGTCCAAGGAGTCCTTGATGGCCACCACCACCGACACCGCCCGACCCGCAGCACCCGACGACACCGCCGCGAACGACCTCAACGAGTTCGGCTACGGCCAGGACCTGCACCGGTCCATCGGCACGTACGCGTCGTTCGCCGCCGGCTTCTCGTTCGTCTCCATCCTCACCACCGTCTTCCAGCTGTTCGGCTTCGGCTTCAGCTTCGCCGGTCCCTTCTTCTTCTGGACCTGGCCCGCCGTCTTCCTCGGCCAGCTGATGGTCGCGCTCTGCTTCGCCGAGCTGGCGGGCCGCTACCCGTTGTCCGGGGCCATCTACCAGTGGGCCCGCCGCCTCGGCGGTCACGTGGTCGGCTGGTTCGCCGGCTGGACCATGATCATCGCCCAGATCGTCACGGTGGCGGCGGCCGCGATCGCCATGCAGGCCGTGCTACCGGCCATCTGGTCCGGCTTCCAGGTGGTCGGCGGCGACCCGTCGATCGCCAGCCTGACCGGGGCCACCAACGCCATCCTGCTCGGGCTGCTGCTGCTGATCGTCACCACGGTGATCAACTCGGTCGCCGTCCGGGTGATGGCCGTGGTGAACGCGGTCGGTGTGACGGCCGAGCTGATCGGCGTGGTGCTGCTGGTCATCGCGTTGTTCTCCACCTCGGTCCGGGGACCGGGGATCGTGCTCGACACCAGCGGCGTCTCCAGCTTCGGGGCGCTGCTCGCCGCCGGTCTGATGGCCGGCTACGTCCTGGTCGGCTTCGACTCCGCCGGCGAGCTGGCCGAGGAGACGCACAACCCGCGGCGGACCACCCCGAAGACCATCCTGCGGGCCTTGATCATCTCCGGCATCGGTGGCGGGCTGATCCTGCTCGGGGCGCTGATGGCGAGTCCGAGCCTGGGCGACGAGCTGTCCAGGGGCGGTCTCGCGTACGTGGTCACCAGCCGCCTCGGCGACGTCTGGGGTCGGGTGTTCCTGGCCGACGTGGTGCTGGCCGCCTTCGTCTGCACCCTGGCCATCCAGACCGCCACCACCCGGATGATCTTCTCCATGTCCCGGGACGAGGTGCTGCCGTTCTCCCGGCACCTGCGCAAGGTGTCCCGGCGGGGTGCCACGGTCCACGCGGCGGTCCTGGTCGGTGTCGGCGCCGCTGTCCTGCTGTTGATCAACCTCGGCCACGCCGGTGTGTTCACCGCCCTGACCAGCACCTGCATCGTGCTGCTCTACCTGGCCTACCTGTGCGTGACCGGGCCGATGCTCTACCGCCGGCTCAAGGGCTGGCCGGCTGAGCTCGGCCCGCAGGACGACGAGCTCGGCAAGCCGGTCTTCAGCCTCGGCCGGTGGGGACTGCCGGTCAACGTGCTGGCGGTCGTCTGGGGGCTGGCCATGGCGATCAACCTCGCCTGGCCGCGGCAGGAGGTCTACGACCCGGAGGGCACCAACCCGGTCCTGCAGTACTTCGGTCTGATCATCGTCGCCCTGACCCTGATCGGCGGAGTGGTGGCCTTCACGATCAAGAAGACGGCCTACCGCCAGGCGATCGCCGGTCTGCCGGGCTCGCCGACCGCGGCCGAGGCCCCGACCGGCAGCACCGTCTGATCACCGCACCACCTCATCACCGCACCGGCTGACGGCGTCCCGAGGACGGCGCACCCACGGGCGGTCAGGTCGACGGTTCCAGCCAGGCGTCGGTCGGTGCCGCCGCTGACAGGTTCGCCGCCCGCCGCTGCACCGCGGAGATCTCGCGCACAGCCTGACCGATCACGCTGCGGTCGATCGGGGACAGCCGGTCGAGGACGACGACGTCGCTCGGCGGCTCGCCGGCGTCGAGCTGGACGAACTGGTAGCGGAGCCGGATCCGCTGCAGCACCTCGAAGATCTCGATCAACGTCTCCGCCTCGGCGCGGGGGAGGATGGCCGAGCCCGGCGGTCGTACGCAGCCGCTCGATCGTGCTGAGCTCGGTCGACCCGCTGCTCAGGGCGACCCAGCGGGCGAGGTTGACGATCGGCGCCAGGGCGTTCTCCTTGACGTTGAACGGCTCCTGGCGGCGGGGGAGCAGGGTGCGGGGCGGGCGCAGCCGGGCCCGCTGCAGCAGGGAGTGCTCCAGCAGGAGCCGGAGGGCGTTCGGATGGCTGCGCAGCTCGCCGAGGACCTGGCCGATCCCCGTCGGACCCGGGTCGCCGTAGATCGGTCGGCCGTCGACGAGCAGGGAGATGAGCACGGCGCCCTTGTTCTGGGTCGGGTCGGCGAGCCACCGCCGCCCCGCCGCCCGCCACTGCTCGTCGGTCCGTGCGAACAGCCGGTGCGCCGGGGTGGCGCCGTGGCTGTCGCTGGCCAGACCGCTCCGGGTGAGCTCGGCGACGACCTCGCCCAGCACGGAGCGGTAGCTGTCGATCGTCTCGGCGTCGACGTCGTCGCGGAAGATCACCGCCGCGTCGACGTCGGAGCTGAGGACGGCCTCGCGTCGGCCGTTGCTGCCCAGGCTGAGCCAGGTGACGGCCGTCGGGTCGAGATCACCGTGCCGGCGCAGGACGAGCTCGATGGTGCGCCGGACCACTGTGTCGACCAGCGACGAGTGCACCGCGATCACCTTGCTGGACGCCAGCCCCCGCCGGGTGAAGTCGCGGAGCGTGACCGGCAACCGGGCCGCCCGCCGGCTGAGCTCGTCCAGCGACCCGGCCCGCCGCAGCTGCTGGTGCAGCGACACCCCGGCCGTCGTCGGGGAGACCAGGAAGTCGCGGGCGGTGACGACGCCGTGCACCGTCCCGGCCGCGTCCACCACGACCACGCAGCTCGCGTCGGCCTCGAGCATGGTGATCATCGCCTCGGCCGACGAGGTGCCCGGCGGTACGCACGGCGGGTGCTGATCAGCCAGCGACGCGGCCACCGCCGGCGGCGATCCCGGCGGCCACCCAGGCACGGATGGCGGCGTCGGTCAGCACCGCCACGCCGGACCCGGTGCCCCTGATCACCGCACAGCCGCCACCGTGCTCGGTGATCGCAGCGGCGGCCGCCGTGACGTCGAGGTGGGCGTCCACGACCAGGGGCTCGGCGACGACCAGGTCGTCGACCAGGGCGTACGTCGGGTCGGGAGGTTGGCTCATCCGCAGGTGACCTCGATCGTGGCGGTGCCGGCTCGGCTCCGGAGGGGCAACAGCGTGCCATTCTGTCCGACTGACCGCCCGGGGGTGCCACGACGGTCGACGACGCACGGCCGCTCCGACGGCTACCGCTCGCGCTCGACGTCGGCCAGGAACGAGCCCATCCAGGACAGCGGTGCGTTCCAGTTGATGGTCAGCTCGTTGGTCGACCAGGAGCCGATGTCGTCGATGTAGCAGAACTGCTGGACGCAGCCGGTCAGCTTGGCTGCCGCCACCGGGTCGCCGGTGCTCGGTCGCGGTGCCGTTCGGTCCGCCGGCCAGCGTCCCGGTCGGCGGGTTCGGCAGTCGAGGATCGAGCTGGTGGGCGTACATCCGGCTGTGCTGGTTCCGGCTGGACACCGTCCCGTAGCCGGTCACGTAGCTGAGGTTGAGGGCGTTGCGACCGAAGACGTAGTCCATCCCGCGCAGCACCCCGTCGGCGTACCGGGGCCGCTCGGTCAGGTCGTAGGCCGTGCCCACCACCTGGAGGACGTTCAGCACCGCCGAGTTCGACCCCCAGGCGTAGACTGCCGTCCGGTGGGGCGTACGGGCTGCCGAACGGGTGCCGTCTGCTCGGCGGCCAGGTAGCCGTCCGCGGCCCGGGTCACCGACCGGATCACCCGGTCCCGGTCGGGCAGCCGGCTCGGCACCGTGGCCAGGTCCAGCCGGCCGAGGGCGGCCACCGCGCTCCAGCTGAACCCGCCCGCGTCGAACACCTGAGCCGGTGTGGTGCGGCGAGGTCAGCACGTCGCGGCGGTAGGCCCGCTCGCCGGTGGTCAGGTAGAGCTCCGCCGCCGCCCAGTAGAACTCGTCGCTGACGTCGGCGTCGTCGTACGGACCGCTGCCCGGGTTGGGATCCACTGTCGCGTCCGGTGCTGGCGCGTACAGGTCCGGGGTCTTCTCGGCCGCCGCGTACGCCCGCTCCGACGCGCGCAGCAGCCGGGCGGCGAACCGGCGGTCGTGCTTCTCGAACAGCCGGGCTCCCTGGGCTGCGGCGGCGGCCAGGTTCAGTCCGGCGGCGGTGGACGGTCGGAACAGGTAGCGCAGCTGCGGGTCGGCCGCGGGATCGGTGGGAGCCCGGTCCAGTCGGCGTCGGCCACCTTGTGGTAGGCCAGACCCGCGTACGGCTCACCGGCCGGCACCTGCATCCTCAGCATCCACTCGAGCTCCCAGCGGACCTCGTCCAGCAGGTCGGGGACGCCGTTGGCGCTCTCCGGGATGGCCAGCGTGCCGTCCCGCAGGGCGCGGCGGCTGCCGATCGGCGCGGTCAGGCTGCGCTCGTACTCCTGCATCAGCTGGGCCACGGCGATGCCGCCGTTCACCACGTACTTGCCGTGGTCGCCGGCGTCGTACCAGCCGCCGGAGACGTCGCGCGGTCCCGCACAGGTCCACGGCTGGGCGTAGAGCTTCTGGGCGTCGTCGGCCAGCGGCAGGCAGACCGCTGCCGTGTCGCCCCGGTTGGGTTCCACCCCGATGTGGCCGGCGGCCCGGCCGTAACCCGGGGCGAGGGAGTCCAGGATCGGGATGCCGCTCCGCTGGGTGTAGAAGAGCGTCTTGGCGTCGGTCCGCAGACCGGCGTACAGGTCGGAGCCGATGGTGAACGGGTAGGACGTCTCGCCGTCGGCGACCAGCGTGAAGCCGGTGCCGCTGGCGTCGACGTCGTCGAAGGCGATGGTGGCCACGTTCAGTCCCGAGCTCGGGTCGACGCCGGCCGGGCGGCTCAGACCGGTCCGGACGATGCGCCCGGCCGCGTTCTTCAGCACCCACAGCTTCGGGGTGGTGGCCTCGGTGACCAGTGTCGCGTTCTTCGGGCCGTCGGGGAGGTAGCCCACCTGGTTCACCCGGACCCGGGGACCGGTGTCCGGCTGGTAGACCTCGGGCGGGGCGCCGCCGGTGAGGGAGACGTTGTCCAGGCAGAGCTGGTAGTCGACGTCGTTGGCCACGTCCTGCTGGAAGAGCACGTCGGCGCCGCTGTAGTCCGCCGACGCGGTGAAGGTGAAGGACCTCGTGGTCCCCGCGGTGGGGATCTCGAACTTCTGGGCGGTCAGGAACTGCGTGTAGTTGAGGTCGGGCCCGGACTGGACGACCACCCGGATGTAGCCGTTGGTGGCCGGGGCACTGGCGATGTCGAACGACAGCTCGTAGGTCTCGCCGGCCTGCAGCGCCACCTGCTGGGAGATGGCCGCGCCGTACGGCCCGGTGCCGGCCGGCACGCTGACGCAGCCTCGGCCCTCGACGACCGCGCTGGTCGGGTACGCCGTCCAGCCGGTCAGACCGTTGTCGAAGGTGCCGTTGGTGATCTGCTCGGGTCCCGCCGCGCGAGCCGGGGTCGAACCCATCGTGACCAGGAGCAGTGCTCCGAGCAGCAGGGACAGCAGGCGCATCACTGGAAACCGGGACACCGGGGTCATCCTCTCGCCACGTCGCGGGGCCGACCGTGGTCACCCTAGAC
The DNA here is from genome assembly GCA_963784345.1 of uncultured Actinomycetota bacterium. Taxonomy (GTDB): domain Bacteria; phylum Actinomycetota; class Actinomycetes; order Propionibacteriales; family Propionibacteriaceae; genus Microlunatus. The sequence continues at coordinate 194,163 of CAWARE010000008.1, read as the reverse complement.
CTGCCGCTCAGCGCACCGTCAAGAGTGCCGGGCGGCCGCTCTTGAGGTGGTGTTGAGCCTCCCGGACATCTTGAGGAGGTCTTGAGGAGAAGCTGCTCGGCGCCGAAGTCGGCGTTGCGGTTGAAGGTTCAATCTTGTTCTCACCACCGCACCGAACGGTCCCGCCCCTGGAGGGCGGGACAGCTTCCCGACCACGACGCCCACCATCGGGGGATGACGCGTCGAGGAGGGGAGTCGATCCAGGGCGGCACACCGCTTCGGGGGAGGCGTGGTGCCGGACCGGATCCACCGACTGGCCCGTGGCGCTCGCGGTGGTACGAGAGCGCCACGGGCCGGTCTGGTCCTGGACCTGTCGGACGCCTGGGTCTGGGAGCCGGGCGTAGCGTGGCCGGCATGACCTCCACCGCTCTGGACCTCGGTCGCCCCGTCGCCGGCGACGTCGTCGAGCTGATCCTGGACGACCACCGCCGCTTCGAGACCCTGCTGCGGCAGCTGCGCGACAGCAGCAGCGACCGGGACGCCGTACGGCGCGCGTTCGCCGCTCTGCACGTCGCGCACGCCGAGGCGGAGGAGAAGTGCGTCTACCCGACGCTGCGCACGAAGCGAGCGATCGACGCGCACGAGCAGGAGCACGGCGAGGAGGAGCACGCCGAGGGCAACCAGGCCCTGCTGGCGGTGCTCGAGCTGAAGGGCACCGACACCCAGGCCTTCGACGACGCCGTGGAGGAGCTGGCCGGCAAGGTGAACCACCACCTGACCGAGGAGGAGCTCACCATCCTCAACCCCGCCCGCGAGGAGGTCTCCGACCGAGTCCGGGCCGAGCTCGGTCTGGCCTTCGTGACCGAGCGCGCGGCTCAGCTCGACGCCGACTGCGGCCGGGTGGAGAACGTCCGCGCCATCGTCGCCCGGGCCGAGAAGGAAGGCATCCTGCCGGCCGACGACGAGGACGACTGAGCACTCGGATCCGATCTCCGGTTACAACCCGATCCTGTCCGGACCCTGTCAACCCGCTGCGATCTTCCTGAGAAGGCCACCAATCCGCCGCCCGCCCCGCTCCGAATGGGTTTCCGAAGCAATGGTCGTACGCCATGTCGTCGGCCTGGTCACGGGACGAGGAGTTGCCGATGTCGGGATCTGCCACACCAGCACGGACCAAGCCGCAGCCGTCGGTGGTGAGCCCGGTGCCGCGGAGCACCTGGGAAGCGGTGCTGGCCGGCGACCCGGGAGCGACCGCGCTGCAGACCCCCGAGTACTTCGCCGCGGTGCTCGCCGGGACCGGCGGCCGTGACGCCAGCCGTCTGTACGTGCTGCCGGACGGTCGACGCCTGGTCCTCCCGCTCGTGCAGCAGCGGTCGGTTCCGGGTCTGACCCGGTTGGCGGACTACCCGGGCGGTTTCGGTCACGGCAGCCTGCTGGCCACCGGCGGACTGCGGGACACCGACGTCCGGACGGTGGTCGACGACCTGCGCGGCTCGGCCGTGAGCGTACGACTGGGCGGCGGCCACCACACAGCTGAGCAGTGGTCCGCCGGGATCGGCGACGGGGTGACCGCCGAACCCCGCCGCGTCGACGTGATCGACCTCAGCCCGGGCTGGGACGAGGTGTTCGGCCACGGCTTCAGCCGCAGCGCCCGCTACAACGTCCGCAAGGCCGAGCGCAACGGCGTCGAGGTGGAGGTGGACACCACCGGCCGCCTGATCCCCGTCTTCTACGAGCTCTACCTCAGCTGGGTGGAGCGCTGGCTGCCCCGGTCGGGGATGCCGGCGAGCGTGGCCCGCTACTCCGCCCTCCGGCAGGAGCCCCGCCGCAAGTTCGAGGCGGTGGCGGCCGAGCTCGGGTCGAAGTGCCGCGTCTTCGTCGCCTGGCACCAGGGGCGGCCGGTGGCCAGCTGCATCACCCTGGTCCACGGGCAGCACGCGATCGGCTGGCGCAGCTACAGCATCAAGGAGCTGGCCGGGCCCTTCTGCGCCAACAACCTCGTGCAGGCGCGGGCCCTGGCGAACGCGTCGGAGTCGGGCTGCCAGTTCTTCGACCTCGGCCAGTCCGGGGAGACGGCCAGTCTGCTCAGCTACAAGCGCTCCCTCGGCGCCACGGCCCGGGCCGTGGTGGACCTGCGGATCGAGAGCCCCGGCGTCGCCCTGGTCCGGCGGGTCGAGTCCGCCACCGAGCAGTGGGCCGTACGGGCCCTGTCGCGACCCGAGAAGGCGGCACCCGCCGAGCCCGTGGCGGTGGCCCGGTGAACATCACCTGCGTCGGCGGCGGACCAGCCGGGCTGATGTTCGCGATCCTGGCCCGGCGGGCGGGCCACCAGGTGACGGTGCTGGAGCAGCGGACACCGGCCGAGAGCTTCGGTTGGGGTGTGGTGTTCTGGGAGGGCCTGCTGGAGGCACTCGACGGCCACGACCCGCAGACCGCGGCGGCCGTCCGGCACGAGGCCTACCGCTGGAACGACCAGGTCGTCACCATGCCGGCGGTCGAGGACGTGCGGCTGCCCTCCTACGGCTACAGCATGGGCCGGCGCCGGTTGCTCGAGCTGCTCGGGGACCAGGCCGAGCGGGCCGGGGTGACGGTGGTCCGGGACAGCTTCACCGGCGATCCCCGTCGGCTGGACGCCGATCTGGTCGTCGCCGGTGACGGGGTGAACAGCGCCCTGCGCGCCCGCGGCGACTTCGGCACCCGTCTGGTCCGTCGCCGCAACAAGTTCCTCTGGCTCGGCACCGACCACGAGTTCACCTCGTTCACCTTCCCGTTCGTGTCCACCCCGGCCGGCTGGGTGTGGGGCCACGCGTACGGCTACGCCGACGGCGCCAGCACCTTCGTGGTGGAGACCACCCCGGAGACCTGGTCCGGTCTGGGCTTCGACGCGCTGGGTCCCGAGGCCACCCTGCGCCGGCTGGAGGAGCTGTTCGCGGACTCCCTGCAGGGCCACCGGCTGCAGCTGCGGGCTGCCGCGGTCGCCGGCCACCCGTGGACCGAGTTCGTCGAGGTCCACAACGAGCGGTGGACGCAGGGCAACGTCGCTCTGATCGGCGACGCTGCCCACACCACGCACTTCACCATCGGCTCGGGCACCCGGCTGGCGATGGAGGACGCGATGGCGTTGGCGGACGCCCTGGCCGCCGAACCCGATCTGGCCGCCGCGCTGCAGAGCTACGACCGGAGCCGGCGCGACCACCTGGAGGGCGTCCAGCGGGTGGCCCGGCGCAGCGCCCGCTGGTTCGAGCGGGTGCCGCGCTACATCAACCGTCCGGCCCCCGAGTTCGCCACCCTGATGGAGAACCGACGCTCGCCGGTGATGGCCCACCTGCCCGTCGGGGCGTACCTGCGACTGACCGGCACGGCCGCCAACCTGCCCATGATCGAGGCACCGCTGCGGCGGTTGCTGGCCCGACTCTGACAGTCCGACTCGGGTCGATGCGACCGGCATGCTCCTGACCCGGGCCCGCTCGACGCGGCTGCCTCAGTCGGGCAGCGGGTCGGCCAGGAGCGGCCGGTAGCCGTTGCCCAGCGCCGCGTACGAGGTGGGCGGAGTCAGCACGCTCGCCGTACCGGTGTCGGGGCGGCGCACCGGACGGCCCCAGCCGGCGAAGGTGAAGGGCCGCAGGTTCCGGCCCCGCACCAGGTGCGGACCGGTCCCGGCCAGGAGCACGACGGTGCCGTCCGGCAGGTCGGCGTACGGCTGCGACCAGACCGCCCGGTCCGCGGCCCGGACCAGCCCCCGACCCGTTCGCCTTCCGCCGGGCCGGATGCCGGCGGGTGGCGTCCCGCTGAACCGCTCGGCGTCGAGACGCGCGTCCAGGTCGCCGGCGCGGAGCGGCAGGGGAGCGGCGACGCCGGCACCGACCGCGTCCCGGTACTGCCGGTACGCCTCGGGCCGGCAGCGCGCGCACGGGCGGTGGCCGGCGGCCAGGGCCACGGCCTCGTCCAGGAAGAACAGCGGGGTCCAGCGGCGCGGGGCGGCCAGCGGAGAGCGGTGGTCGCGGTAGCGCAGCGTGCAGCTGATCCAGCGTGCACCGACGTGGTGGCGGACGACCAGCTCGTGGTCGTCGACGAGGCAGCCGCGGTTGCCGGTCAGCAGACCGCGGTCGGGCACCGCTGCGAGATCGCCCCACGGGTCCACCCGGTTACGGCGCGGCATCGGCCGGCCCCGTCCGCGAGCCGGCGTGGGACCGGAGTCCGATCTGGTGCCGCGCGACGCCAGACCGCGGGCCGATGCGGCGTGCTGCCCGGCCGCCTAGCGTCGTCGACGTGAGTGAGCACACCCAGGACATGATCCTCGCCGCAGACCGCCAGCCGTTCGGCCGGGCCACCGGCCGGCGGGTGGGCGACGTCGAGCGCGCGGCCTGCTGCGACGACCTGGCCGAGCACTTCGCCGCCGGTCGCCTCCGGGAGGACGAGCTGGGGACCCGGCTCGACGGGGCCGTCCGCGCCGTCACCGACGTCGACCTGCGTCGCCTGGTCGCTGATCTCCCGCCTCGTCCGTCCGCCGCCCGTCCGCCCGCGACCCCACCGCCCGCGAGCGGAACAGCAGGCTGGTCCGCGATCACCGCGATGGCTCTGGTCGCCTTCATCCTCTCGGGACTCGTGGCCGGCGGGATGCTGCTGGTGCTCGGTGCGGTGAACCCGCTGCTCTTCCTGGGCGCCTGCCTCGGCGGCGGGGCCGCGCTCGTCTGCGGTGTCAGCGGGAGCCACCTGCTGCACCAGGTCAGATCGCACCTGAGTCGGCAGATCCCACCGACCCCGCCCGCTCAGTAGCGGGGCTTCATCCTCGTTCCTCGATGGTGAGGTCGCAGAAGAAGGCTTCGGTCCCGATGTCGACGAACAGGCCGACGGCGCCGGGCTGCGGCGTCGCTCTGGGGTGATCGACGGTGAGGGCCGGCTGCCCGTTGACGGTGGCGACCACCGTGTCGTCGGTCACGGTCAGCTGGAGAGTGATCCATTCCTCGGGACCGATGTCGAGCCCCGCCTCGTATCGGCCGTCGGGGTAGACGTCACGCAAGCGGTCGAAGGGCCAGTCGGGGTAGGCGAAGTACTGGATGGCGCGCCGGTCGCGCGGCGGCGGCGGGTCACACTTTCTTCCGTTGAGAGGACGCAGGTACACGCTCTCGAAGGCGTCGCGACGGTCGCTGATCCGGTACGCGAGACCGGCGAACGCTCGGGAGTCGGGCATGCCTTTGCCGTTGAGCCGGCTCCACACGTCGACGGTGATGGTGCCGCTGGTGAAGGTGGCGGGGATGAGCAGGAAGGTGGGTTGGTCGACGTAGTCGATGCCGGGTCGGCCGTGCCGGCTGACGTCGTCCGGCAGCTCGACGCGTACGGCCTGTCGGCCGGCGATCTCGGCCGGGCGAGCGGTGACGCCGTGGGCTACAGCACCGACGGGCAGGTCGGTCAGCGGGTGGATGATCACGGGTGCTTCCTTCGGGGGTGAGGATGGCGGTCCGGGAGCGTGGTGACCACCGCCCGCATGGTCGAACCCGGCGTGGCCCTAGTGGTGCCGCCAGTCATGCTGTCTGCTCGCGCAGTCGATCCTGCAGGCGACCCAGCCCGGCGACCAACGGCTGAACGTCCTCATCACCCACCGCCTGGTCCACGGCGGCGACCGCTCGTTCGAGTGCTGCGGCGAGATCCTGTCGCCCGCGACTGGTCAGTTCGATGAGCGACGACCGTCGGTTGACCGGATTCGGACTCCGCACCGCCAACCCGTCCCGCTCCAGCCGGTCGACGAGCTTGCTCGCCGCCCCGACGGTGATGCCGATGTCGTGGCTGAGATCCTGCACCCGGGCGTGTCCGGCGTGCCGGTCGATGACCCGCAGAGCATGCAGCTGACCCAGGCTGACCACGCCCTCGAGCCGCAGGGTCTGATCGATCGCGTTCCACAGCGCCACCTCGTAGCGCACCAGCACGTCGAAGAACTCCATCACCAACCGATCCCGTTCATTCCTCAGAACTATATTCCTGGTAATGACCTTAGCGTGCTCGGCGCGGGTGGCCAAGACCGTGGGCGGGATCCGGCGACCCCGCCCGTGAGAACCGGGTGCGGCGGGGGTCTGATGGGGTGAGCCATCCACCGTAGAGGAGCAGCCATGAGCACCGTGATCATGCACGCCGTGGTCTCCGTCGACGGCTTCATCGCCGATACCGACGACGGCGTGGGACCCCTGTTCGACTGGTACGTCAACGGCACCGAGCCCCTGACCGACGAGTCCGCCGAGCGGCGTCATGAGCGCTTCCGGGTGACCCCGGCCTCCCGGGCGTACGTCCGGCCGTTCTGGGACAGCGTCGCCGCCACGATCATGGGTCGGCACCTGTTCGACCTGACCAACGGGTGGGAGGCCGAGCCGCCGGCCGGGGAGCACCTGGTCGTGGTCTCGCACCGGCCCAAGCCGGCGGGCTGGCACCCGGAGGCCGACGTGCCGTTCTTCGACGACGTGGCTGCCGCGGTGACCGAGGCGTCGCGACGGGCCGGCGAAGGGGTGGTGGCGATCTGTGCCGGTGACGTGGGCGGTCAGGCCCTGGCCCTGGGGCTCGTCGACGTGGTGGCGATGGACGTCGTGCCGGTGGTGTTCGGGCGCGGCAAGCGCTATTTCGGTGCCGTCGATGGTCAGCACCTCTTAGCCGACCCGGACGTGGTCATCCCCGGCGACCGGGTGCTGCACCTGCGGTACCCGGTGCAGCGGTGACGGCGGGCGGAAGAGTGTCGGATCCGGTGGATGCCGTTCGTAGCAAGGGTGACGACGGACCCGACCGGGTCCGCGACCAGAGGAGACAGAGATGACCCGCTACCTGATGTCGGTCTACGGACCAGCTGAGTACACGGAGCACGGAAACTACCCGTCGGAGGAGGCGATGCGGCAGGCGCACGCCGACACCGGCGCGTTCAACGAGCGGCTCGAGGCGTCCGGCCACTGGGTCTTCGCCGACGGCCTGGCCACACCGTCGACCGCCACCGTCGTGGACGGCCGCGGGACCGAACCGGTGATCACCGACGGTCCCTACCTGGAGTCAAAGGAGCACCTGGCCGGCTTCTGGATCATCGAGGCGCCCGACCTGGATGTCGCCCTGGCCCTCGCCGCCGAGGCTTCGGCCGCGTGCCGGGGGGCGGTCGAGGTCCGGCCCTTCGGCGACGCGTGACCCCAGGAACCCCCGAAGCCCCAGGAACCCCGGAAGCCCCTGGACCCCCGGAGTCCAGCAGGTCCGCGCCGTCGGTCCACGAGGTGATCACCCGGCTGCACCGCGAGCAGTGGGCCCGGGTGGTCGCCGGACTGGCCCGTCGGTTCGGCGACCTGGACATCGCCGAGGAGATGGCGGCGGAGGCCTTCGCAACCGCAATCGAGCGCTGGCCCGTCGACGGACTGCCGCCCCATCCCGCCGGTTGGATCGTCACCACAGCGAACCGGCGGGCCATCGACCGGTTGCGCCGGGAGTCCCGCCGCGACGGCAAGCAGCAGGAGGCCGACATGCTCTACGGCGACACGACTGTCGGGCCGCCCGACAGCGGCGGGGACGAGCCGACGATCGAGGACGACCGCCTGCGGCTGATCTTCACCTGCTGCCACCCCGCCCTGTCCATGGAGGCCCGGATCGCCTTGACGCTGCGGCTGATCGGCGGTCTGACCGTCGCCGAGATCGCACGCGCCTTCCTGGTCCAGGAGACGGCGATGGGCCAGCGGATCACCCGGGCCAAGACCAAGATCAAGAACGCCCGGATCCCTTACCGGGTGCCTGATGCCGCCGACCTGCCGACCCGGGTCGCCGGTGTGCTGGCGGTCTGCTTCCTGATCTTCAACGAGGGCTATCTGTCGTCCGGTCCGGAGCAGCCACCGGTGCGCGAGGACCTGTCACAGGAAGCCCTCCGACTGACCAGGATCCTGCACGAGCTGCTGCCCGCCGACGGCGAGGTGACCGGGCTGCTGGCCCTGATGCTGCTGACCGAAGCACGGCGTACGGTGCGGGTGTCGGCCTCCGGGGAGCTGGTGACCCTGGCCGAGCAGGACCGCGGAGGCTGGGACGCCGGCCTGGTCGTCGAGGGACACGCCCTGGTCCGGGAGCGGCTGGCGGTGGTCGCGGCGGGACGGGACAGGCCTGGGCGCTACCAGATCCTGGCGGCGATCAACGCCGTCCACACCTCCGTCCACGATGTCCGGGACACCGACTGGGCGCAGGTGGTGGCCCTCTACGACCAGCTGGTCGCCGTCGACCCGTCACCGGTGGTCCTGCTGAACCGCGCCATCGCCCTGGCCGAGCTCGACGGACCGGAGGTCGCGCTGGCGCTGATCACGCCACTCGACCTCGGCGGCTACCACGCCTACCACGCCGCTCGGGCCGATCTGCTCCGCCGGCTCGGACGCTCCCAGGAGGCCCGGGCGGCGTACGGGCTGGCGATCGAGCTGGCCGGCAACCGGGCCGAGATCAGCTACCTGCGTCGCCGGTGCGACCAGCTCGCTGCCCGTTAGCGCCAGGCGGTGAGCTTGCGGCTCTTGTCGAACTGGGCGCCGGGCACCCTCGGCAGGTCGAGCACGTCGGTGGCGAAGTTGGCGAGATCGCCGTTGCGGATCGGCTGCTTGCCGCTGTAGCCGGTGCGCTTGGTGCCGGGACTGCGGTAGCTGGCGTTCAGGGAGTAGAGATCACGACCGGCGGCGACGCCGGGACCCCAGACCATGAACGGGATCCGGTAGTTCGCCCGCTTGCTGGCCTTGGAGTGGCTGGCCCCGTCGCCACCGTGGTCGGCCGTCAGCACCACCAGCGTCTGGCTGCGCAGCGCGGGCCGGCTGCTGATGGTGGAGAGGATCTGGCCGAGGAGCTGGTCGGTCTGGCGGACGGCCCGCAGGTAGGACGCGCCCATGAAGCCCTTGTCGTGACCGGCCTGGTCGGGCAGCGAGAGGTGGACGAAGGTGAAGGTCCGTGGCGTGCTCCGCAGGTCGGCGGTCACCTTGCCCACCAGCCGGGCGTTGTCGGTGTCGACGGTGAAGCGGTCGATCTTGGCGCGGCCGTTGTCCCGGCCCACCCGGTCCTTGGCCCCCTTGCTGTTCCAGGTGCGCTGGTAGAGGGCGAACTTCGTCTTGGCGGTGAACAGCGCGGTGGAGCCGCCCCGGTCGTGGACCACGTCGAAGACGCTGGCCACGTACTCCCCGGCGGCCCGGTGCACCGTCGTGCCCGTGTCGGAGTTGAAGGTCACGCCGTGCCCGCCGCGGCGGTCGTCGATCCGCCGGCCGGTCAGCATCCCCGTGTGGTTGGGCAGGGTTCGGGTCTGCTCCTGAGCGGTCCGGGCGTTCAGCGTGGTCGCCCCCTCCCGCATCAGCCGGTGGAAGTTCGGTGCGCCTGCGCGACCGAGCTTCGTGAGCGCTGCCGGGTTCAGCCCGTCGACGGAGATGGCGACCACTCGGTTCACCGCGTCGTCGGCGGAGGTCTTCGGCGCGGCGAGGGCGGGAAGGTCCGCCACGGCGGGGATGCCCGAGACGGCCGGGATCGACGAGACAGCCGGGATCGACGAGACGCGGGATCGAGGTGACAGGGCTGGCGGTCGCGGTGCCGGCCGGCAGGGTCGAGCCCGCGAGCAGGCCGACGACGGCGAGTCCGGCGCAGGCGTGCGCGGCGATACGGCGGTACGTGCTCATCGACTGCTCCTGACGGTGTCCGCGCTCTCGGGGTCCAGCACACGCGGATAAGGCATCATGCGGGACGGAGGCGGAAATTGCCACGTCACGCGTCCGATTCCGTCGTCGCCCTGGCTGTCGTGGCGACCGCGATCGGGTCGCGTCGGGTCGTCGGGGACGACCGGTCAGGAGCCCGCGGCTGAGAAGTGCTGGTAGTCGGCCTCGCCCGCCCAGTCGCCGCCCCACTCCCAGCCGACGTCGGCGAACGCCTCCACCACGACCGAGTCGTCGGTGATCAGACCCTTCACGCCGGCGCGACGGTCGGCGGTGTCCGCGTACGCCCGACCGGCACGGGGGGAGACACCGGCGCTGGTCACGTACGGGTTCTGCACCGGGTTCAGGTCGATGGCCGCGCCGAAGGAGTGCTGGGACCAGCGGTCGGTGCCGGCCACCGTGCGGCAGTTGAAGGCCGAGGTGTTGTTGGCCGCCATCGACTTCTCGTCGTCACCCCCGTACGCGCTCACCAGCGCCATCCGCTCCAACGGAAAGCGTGCCCGGTAGAGCTTGTCGAACACGGTGACCACGTCCTCGGCGTGCTTGGCCGCCACCACCAGCTCGCCCTGGCGCACCCGGCCCTGGAAGTCCCAGTAGCTGAGGCGCAGATGGGCCAGGTCACGGAGCGGGACCGGGCAGTCGCTGCGGTAGGTGCCGGCCATCCGGTTGCGCAGGGCCGGCGTGATGGGCTCCACCGACGAGGTGAACGGAGGCGGAGCTGGTCGTGGTCCGGACGGGCGTGCGGCCAGGCCCGACCCGTCCCGCAGGTCCTCCCAGGCGCTCGTCGCCCGGCGCGCCTCCGCGCCCTCGCTGAACACCGGCAGCCCGCCCTCCCGTGGGATGACGGCCGGGCGCCAGTCGTCGGCGACGACGCGGCCCCCTCGCACCGACAGCTCCAGCAGCCCGGTCTCGGCGCCGCTGATGCCGTGGTACCAGACGAAGTTGCCCAGCCCGTACGCCACGTAGGTGGAACCGAGCCACCCTGCGCCCTGCAACCGGTGACTGTGGCTCCCGACCACCACGGCCGCCCCGGCGCGGGACAGCATCTTCGCGAGCGACTCCTGGCTGGCGGTGACGTCGGTCGAGTTCTCCTCGCCCCAGTGGAGGTACACCACCACGGTGTCCCCGGCGGCGGCGGCCGTCGAGACGGCACCCTCGAGCGCCGCACGGCCGGCACCGCGCGCGGCCGCCAGCCCCGGCGTCGCCGACCCGGCCTGCCAGGAAGGCGCCTCGCTCTCCAGGAAGGAGGCGTCGGCGGCCAGGAACGCGAAGCCCTGCTTCTTCAGGGTCACCCGGTGCGGGGTGAACGCGTCGGCCAGGTCGCGACCCACGCCGATCACCGGCAGCCGGTTGCCGTCCCGGGCGGCGAGCGTCTCCGAGAGCCCTTGGGTGCCGTAGTCGGCGCCGTGGTTGTTGGCCACGGAGACCGCGTCGACGCCTGCGGCCCTGAGAGCGGTGAGCGCCTCCGGTCCGCTGCGGAAGTGGTACCGGTTGTCGGGGCGCTCCAGGCGCTTGGGGTCCTTCGTCCCACGCGTGGTGAGCGCGGCCTCGAAGTTCACCATCGTGAAGTCGGCGTCGCCGGTGACCGGCCGCAGCGGGTTCAGGCTGGACTCGGGCTCGTCGAGCAGACCGCGGAGCTGGTCCTCGAACATCACGTCGCCGGCGAACGCCAGGGTGACGGTGTCGGCCCTCGCAGGCGCTGCCGGTGTCGTGGAGCGGGGCGTCGGCGTGGGCGACGGGGCCGGCGGTGAGCTGGTGCCAGGCGCTTCGGAGCCAGGTATCCGCCGGTCGACCGGCTCGCCGGTGCAACCGGCGAGGAGCGCGAGCACGCCGGCCAGGATCACGGTGTGCCAGGTGCGCCGAGGTCGGCGTGTGGTCGAGATCGGCATGAGCGGCCCCCAGTCCTGCCGGCAGATCGCGAGACTACCCAGCAGGGACAAGGAATCGGAGTCTGTGGAACGGCTGTCAGTCGGGCTGACAGACCTGGCACCAGAACAGGTTGCGGCCGACCAGCTCGGTGCGACTCACCGGCGTGCCGCAGCGACGACAGGGCAGCCCGTCGCGGCGGTAGACGTAGTGCGCGGACTCCCGCCGCACCCGGCCGCCCGGACGGTCGGCTGGATCGGTGGTGACGATCCGACCGCTCCGCACCCCGGCCCGCATCAGCACCACCAGGTCCGGCCACAGCCCGTTCCAGTCCTGCTCCGTCAGACCGGTGCCGGGGCGGAACGGGTTGATGCCGTGCCGGAACAGGATCTCGGCCCGGTAGACGTTGCCGATGCCGGCGACCCGGGCCTGGTCCATCAGCTGGGCACCGACGGCGACCTTGGAGCGGTGGATGCGGTCGAAGGCGCGTACGCCGTGATCGGGGCTGCGACGCAACGGGTCCGGGCCGAGGCCGGCGACGATCGCCGCGACCCCGGCGGGATCGGGCAGCACCTCGCAGGTGATCGCGCCCCGCAGATCGGTCCAGTGCACGGGCAGATCGGGTTCGGCGGTCTCGATCCGCATCCGCAGGGCTCCGCGGGGCGGCGGGGGAGCGCCGGTGCCGGTGACGAACTTGCCGTAGAGCCCGAGGTGCACGTGGGTGACCAGCCGGCCCTCGTAGTGCTGGAACAGGTGCTTGCCGTACGCACTGACCCGGAGCAGGCGCCGACCGTCGAGGAGGGCGGCTCCCTCGGCGAACCGACCCTGGGGGCTGCTGACGGCGACGACCCGGTCGCGGAACGCCGTCGTCTGCTGGTTGGCCAGCCGATGCAGAGTGTGACCTTCTGGCACCCGCGCACCTTACCCGGGGGGTGTCGGCGGCAGGGGCTACCGTACGGACGTTCGGCCGCACGGTCGGCACTGCACGTCGCGAGCCAGGAAGCCGAGGACCAGCATGGGTGAGTCATCCGACGCCGTCATCATCATGGTGGCCGACCATCTCGACGAGCTCGCCACGAGGGTGCACCACCGCATCGGCGATGTGGCCGGCGTCGCAGTCACCATGGCGTCGCAGGACGGTCCGACCACTGTGGGGGCGAGCACCGAGCTGGCCCGCCGGGTGGACCACGTGCAGTTCCGGATCGGGTTCGGTCCGTGCCTGCAGGCGCTCCGTGGCCACGGCGGGCTCTACGTCCCCGACCTCGCCGTCGAGCAGTGGGGTGAGTACGGGCAGTCGGCGGCCGAGCTCGGTGTGCGGTGCTGCGTGTCGCTGCCGGTCGAGCGCGGGGGCGAGGTGCTCGCGGTGGCCAAGGTGTACGCGGCGGAGGTCGACGGACTGACCGAGGAGCAGCGCCGGCTGGCGACCGACCTGGCGACCGAGGTCGCCGGCACCATCGGACTGGCCCGCTCGCTCACCACCCACGCCCGGGAGCTGGACGACCGGACCAGGGCCATGGACACCCGCCGGACGATCGACCTGGCGCTCGGCGTGATCATGGAGCGCGCCCACTGCTCCTCCGATGCCGCCTTCGCCACGCTCCGCAAGCAGTCCCAGCACACCAACATGCCGTTGGCGGACGTGGCCCGGGTGGTGCTGGCCGGTCTCGGTGAAGGGGTGGAGACGTCGGCACCCTTCCAACGGGCCGGCGGCTGACCTCCGCACCGACAACGTGCAACCGCTGAGGCGGTTTGACGAGAAGTGACGTATACAGTGTAAAGCCGCGGTTCAGACGGAAGCCGCTCCCGGAACGACCCCCGAGGAGCAGCAGGTGCCCGAACTTCGCCGCCCAGCCCGCCCGACCAGCAGCGAGGCGTCTCGCCCCCGCGCGTTGATCCCTCCGCCCGCACCCACCCGGGCCGGCGTGGGCACGACGCCACCACGACCGGCCACCGGCTACGACTCCCCGGTGCACCTGCCCTCGCCTCGCGGGCCGGTCTCGGGCGCCCTGATCGACATCCTCCGGGGTGATCCCCGTGGTGGGGTGGACCTGCGGTCGCTGCAGTGGAGCGGCGCCGCCGACGAGGCGCTGACCGACGACGACCTGCAGCTGGCGCTGTGGCTGGCGTACGAGCAGCACTACCGAGGTCTGGCCGGTGTCGACGAGGCCTGGGAATGGCATCCCGAGCTGGTCTGGGCGTGTCGGGACTGGGAGCACCAGCTGGTCGACGGTCTGCGTCGACGGCTGGCCGCGGGTCACGCGGCGACCGACCCGGACCCGTCGACGAGCGATGCGGTCCAGTCGGCCCTCAACCAGCTCGCGTCGGTCGACGACGGCCCGTCGCTGTCGAAGTTCCTGATGCGGGAGGCGACGAGCGACCAGTTCAGCGAGTTCCTGGTCCACCGGTCGCTCTACCACCTGAAGGAGGCCGATCCGCACACCTGGGCCATCCCGCGGTTGAGCGGGACGGTCAAGGGGGCGATGATCACCATCCAGGCCGATGAGTACGGCGGCGGAGTCACCCCGGCGATGCACGCGCAGCTGTTCCGCGTCCTGCTGGAGGACTGGAACCTGGACAGCGCCTACGGTCACCACCTCGAACGCGTGCCCGCGGTGACGTTGATGATGACCAACCTGATCTCGCTGTTCGGGCTGCACCGCCGGTGGCGCGGCGCCCTGGTCGGTCACCTGGCCATGTTCGAGATGACGTCGTCGGTGCCCAACGGGCGCTACGCCCGCGGCCACCGTCGGCTCGGCGGCGGCGACGCGGCCGCCCGCTTCTTCGACGAGCACGTGGTCGCCGACTCCGTCCACGACCAGATCGCTCTGCACGACCTGGCCGGTGGACTGGTGCGGCAGGAGCCGGAGCTCGCCGCCGACGTCGTCTTCGGGGCCCGGTGCGCCGCGTACGCCGACGAGCTCTTCGCCCAGCACGTCCTCGGCCACTGGACGGCCGGAACCCCGAGTCTGCGTCCCGCCGTGGTCCGGGACGAGGTGGCCGCGTGACCGCCGATCAGCAGGACCGGGCGCCCGTGCCGCAGCCGGTGGAGGAGTCGGTGCCAGTCGCGCTCGGAGCCGGGGTGAGCATCACCGTCTGCCCGGACGGACCCCTGCTGGTGCGCGGACCCGCCGAGCTGCTCAGCGCCGACGGGGAGTCGGTGGACCACGGGCGCCGGGTCATCGCCCTGTGTCGCTGCGGTCGCTCCCGGCTCAAACCCCTGTGTGACGGCTCCCACCGGTTGAACCGCTTCCGCGACCCGGCCAGCGCCGACCAGCTCAGTCGGGCGCTGAACGACGCCCGCCCGGCCAGCCCGGCGGCCGGCGGCGCCCGAGCTCCAGAATCCGAACCAGGTGTCCAGTGAGGTGTCCCAGATGAGCATCGTGTCCGTCGTCGCCGAAGGGCCCGAGTCGTGGTGGGAGGACGCCGTCTCGGGGGAGGTCATCGACGGGCTCACCGACGGTCTGGCGTCCCGCGACGACGCCGTCGACCGGGCCGGCGTGGTGGTCGGCGTCGTGCTGGAGATCCTCGAGGCGGTGCGGTGGCGCTGCGCCGACCGGGCGGCGTCGGGTGAGCTGGAGAGTCTGAGCCGGCTGGTCGAGGCGGCCGAGGCCCACTACGAGCTGATGCGCTCGGCGCACGAGCTGGTCGCCGTGCCCCGAGGCGGGTCGACGGCGCCGCTGGACGGCAACCTCCCGGGGTGACCGGTCGCGGCGGGCGGTCGGAGCACACTGGACGCATGACGGTGGCGGACAAGACCTGCGCCTCCTGCGGCCGACGGATCGAGTGGCGCGCGAAGTGGCAGCGGGACTGGGACCAGGTGCGGTACTGCTCCGCGTCGTGCCGGCGCCGGGGTGTCACGGCCGAGGACCAGCGGCTGGAGGAGGTCACCTTGTCCCTGCTCGCCGGCCGGGCGGGGTCGAGCACCATCTGCCCGTCCGAGGTGGCCCGGACGGTCGGCAGCGAGGAGTCCTGGCGCTCGCTGATGGAGCCGGCCCGGCGCGCCGCCCGACGGCTGGTCGCGGCGGGCGAGGTCGAGATCACCCAGGGCGGTCGGGTGGTCGACCCCTCCACCGCCAAGGGAGCGATCCGCATCCGCCGGGTGGCCGGGGCGGGGCGATGACGATGCCTCCGGGCGAGCGGCTGACGCCCGCGGACGTTGGACGGGGTCGTCGATGAGCGCGGCGACGGGCAGCCGCTGGTCGACCGCGATGACCGGGGCCAAGGTGATCGGCGGCATCTACCGCGACCGGGTGGCCTCCGCGTACGCCGCCCGGGTGCGCAAGGACCTGGTCGCCCAGCTCGGACTGCCCGCCCACCAGGCCGATCCGTACCCGATCTACGACCGGATCCGGGACCGTGGTCCGCTGACCGTGACCGCGCAGGGCAACCTCATGTCGGCGACCCACGCGGTGTGCTCGGAGGTCGCGCGGAGCCGGAGCTTCGTCGTCTTCCGGCCGGAGCAGCCGACCGACGACCCGTTGCCGCGCGAGATGCTCGACCTGTCGCTGCTGGAGATGGATCCTCCGGAGCACACCCGCCTGCGACGCCTCGTCGCCCCGGCGTTCACACCACGCCGGATGGCCGGCTACGAGCTCCTGGTGGAGCGCCGGATCGACGAGCTGCTCGATGCGGTCGACCCCCGGGCGGGCTTCGACCTGGTGACCGACTTCGCCTCGCCGCTGCCGATCGCGGTGATCAGCGCCCTGCTGGGGGTGCCCGACGTCGACGAGAGGGCGTTCGCGGCGTACGGGGCGACGCTGGCCACCGCCCTGGACGGGATCTCCTCGATCGGCCACCTGCGGCGACTGCTGCACGCGCAGCAGCAGCTGCGGACGATCTTCGCCGACCTCTTCGAGCGCCGGACCGCCGACCCGCGCGACGACATCGTCTCCGCCCTGCTCACCGAGCAGTCGGCGGAGATCGGCCCCGAGATCCTCGGCCCGCTGTGTCGGCTGCTGCTGGTGGCCGGCTTCGAGACCACCGTGAACGCGATCGGCAACGGGATCCGGGCCCTGCTGGCCGACCCCGAGCAGTGGCAGCTGCTGGTCGAGGACCCCGATCGCGCGCCGGCGGTGGTCGAGGAGGTGCTCCGGTTCGACCCGCCGGTGCAGCTCACGGCCCGGATGGCGCGCGAGGACACCGAGATCGCCGGCGTACCGGTCGACCGCGGCCAGGCGGTGGTGCTGCTGCTCGCCGGAGCCAACCGGGACCCGGCGGCGTACTCCTCGCCGAACCGCTTCGACCTCACCCGGACCACCGGGCCCGATCACCTGGCCTTCTCCGGGGGCATCCACTACTGCCTGGGTGCGCCGCTGGCGCGGTTGGAGCTGGCGGCCGCGTTCCGGGCGCTGGCCCGGCGGCTGCCGACCCTGCGGCTGGCCGGACCGGTCACCATGCAGCGGTCGACCGCCATCCACGGACCGCTGCGCGTCCCGGTGGCTGCCTGACCGACCGACGATCGATTCGACCTCGCGTCAGGCGGAGTCCCGGACGATGACGCGCTGGTCGTCGGGGCGGGCCCCGTCCGGGGCCGGGACGCGACCGTCGAGCCGGGCGAGGACGGTGTCCACGATGTCCCGCGCGCTGGCCGGAGTGTCCCGGGCGACGGTGGTCAGCGCCGGAGAGACCAGCGCGGCGGCCGGAAGATCGTCGACCCCGATCACTGCCAGCTCCGCGGGCACGGCGACACCGGTCCGGCGGGCGCCGCCGAGCAGCGCCAGGGCTACCTCGTCGTTGAAGGCACAGACACCGGTCACCGGCTCAGCCCCGTCCCGCCACTGCGTGATGACGTCGGCGGCAGCCTCGACGGTGAGGGGAACCGTCGACACCACAGGTGCGGCCAGGCCGAGGTCGTCGCACGCCGCGCGGACCCCGGCCAGCCGGTGCCGGGCGAAGAAGAGCACCCGGTCGTCGTCGGGCCAGGCGTAGCCGAGTCGCCGGTGACCGGCCGCGGCGAGGTGCTCCACCTGCAGCCGGCCGGTCCGGGCCACTGACCGCTCGAAGTCCTCGCCCTGCAGGGCGGACACTCTCACGAGCTCGGCGCCGCTGCTGGTGATGGCGGTCAGGTCGGCCTCGTCGAAGGTCTCGTACGCCAGGACCGCGGCCGGTGTGACCGACTTCCAGAGCTCGGCGATCGGCCGGTCCCGGACCCGGGGGTGGATGACGAAGGTCAGATCGTGGCGGGCGAAAGCCTGGGACAGCTCGTCCAGCAGACTCGCGACGCCCAGGCCGATGGGCCAGTCCGGCAGCAGCAGCAGGACGACGTCGGACCGGCCGCTGACCAGCATCCGGGCGGCCGCCGACGGGGTGTAGCCGAGCTCGACCGCTGCTGCGAGCACCCGCTGCCGGGTGGGGTCCGGGATCACCTGGTGGGGGTTGTTGTTCAGCACGTAGCTGACGGTGGCCTGTGACACCCCGGCCCGGCGGGCGACGTCGGTGGCCGTGGGGCGCTTCGCGCGCACGCCGCGACCGCCTGGCGGCTTCGACGGTGTTGTCATGCGCCCGATCATGCCCTACTCTCACTTATACGCACCACTGATACGTATAAGTGATCCGCCGACATCGCGGCCAAGACCCACTGGAGAGGACGACATGCCCGACCCCACCACCGACCCGATCGCCACGCTGCAGCAGCAGGAGGAGGAGCTGGTCCTGGACTCCTTCGACCACACCGACGCCTGGACCCTGGGTTCGGGGATCGTCGAGCTGGCGCAGACCGCCGGTCACGCCGTGGGCATCGACATCCGACGCCCGGGTCTGATCCTGTTCCGCGCAGCCCTGCCCGGCATCACCGCCGACCAGGAGAGCTGGATCGCGCGCAAGGCTGCTCTGACCCTGCGGATGGAGGCCAGCAGCGCCCTGGTCGCGGCCCGCCTCGCGGCGGCCGGGATCGATGCCGCCGCCGTCGGCTGGCTGGGCGCCGACTACGCGATCACCGGGGGATCGGTCCCGCTCCGGGTCGCAGGCGCCGGGGTGGTCGCTGCGGTGACCGCGTCCGGGCTCTCGTCCGCCGAGGACCACGACCTCGTGGTGGCGGGGATCCGCCGTCACCTCGCCAGCACCTCCCGTTCCGAGAAAGGAAACCGCTCGTGACCCGTACGGGCCCCGTCGGTGTCGGCTTCATCGGCACCGGCATGATCAGCAACACCTACCTGGAGAACCTGAATCGGTTCCCCGACGTCGATGTGGTCGTCCTCGGCGACCTCAGTCCCGAGCTGGCCCGCTCCCGAGCCGAGCAGCACGGCGTGCGCGAGTGGGGGACCGCCGACGACGTGCTGGCCCATCCCGACGTCGAGCTGGTGGTCAACCTGACCATCCCGGCAGTCCACGCCCAGGTGGCCGCGCAGGCGATCGCCGCCGGCAAGCACGTCTGGAGCGAGAAGCCGATCAGCGTGGACCGGGCCAGCGGGCGCGATCTCCTGGACCAGGCCGACGCCGCCGGGCTGCTGGTGGGCGTCGCCCCCGACACCGTGCTCGGGCCGGGCATGCAGACCGCCCGGCGGGCCATCGCGCGCGGGGACATCGGGGAACCGCTGTCGGCGCAGACCGTGATGCAGTACGTCGGGCCCGACATCTTCCACCCGAACCCGGAGTTCCTGTTCTCGCCGGGCGCGGGACCGCTGTTCGACATCGGTCCGTACTACCTGACCGCTCTGGTGCAGCTGTTCGGCTCGGTGGACAAGGTGGCGGCGGTCGGGTCCCGGGGCCGGGCCGAGCGCGCCGTCCAGGCGGGATCGCGCGCCGGCACCGTCTTCGACGTCTCGGTGCCGACCCACGTGTCAGCGCTGGCCAGCTTCGTCGACGGAGCGGTCAGTCAGAGCGTCTTCAGCTTCGACTCCCCGCTCACCCGGATGGGGTACGTGGAGGTCACCGGCACCGAGGGAACCATGATCATCCCCGACCCGAACCTGTTCACCGGTGAGGTCAAGATCACCAGGGCGCCCGCTTTCGCTGCTCTGGCAGAGGATCCGCGCTGGGAGTCGGTGGAGGTCACCGGCGCGGACGCCGAACGCGGGATCGGGGTGCTGGACCTGGCCCGGGCGGCGCGGACCGGCGGCACGCCGCTGGCCTCGGGGCAGCTCGGCTTCCATGTTCTCGACACCCTCGTCGCCATCGACGAGGCGATCACCGAGAACCGGGTGGTCGCGGTGGAGAGCCGGGTGGACCGGGTGCCGCTGGTGGCCGAGGACCTCGACCCGTATGCGGCCACCCTGTAGCTGGATCACGCGCCCGCACCAGGAGCTGCGCGTGGGGATCCCGGCTGCGGCTCTGAGACCGACAGAGACCCGCGAGGCGAGTCCGCGAGGACGGATGCCGGCGCCAGTCAGCTGCGCTTGCGTCGATCAAGGGCGCGACGGATCCGAGCTTCCTTCTGGCCGGTGATCTTGGCGATCAGCGGCACCCGGTAGCGGTAGGCCACGACGCCACCGACGATGATCAGGAGAAGAATCAAGAGTGTCATGAAGCCTCCACAGGCGAGTAGGACGGGTTCTCCAGGCTAGTGGTGCTCTCGGCGTTCGCGGCTGTGACGAGACCCCGAATCAACCCTTGGTTCTGGCGCCTCTGCGGGGACCACAGGGAGGCTGCGCTCGACGAGTGGCCCGCGTCACCACCCTGTAGGTCGAACGGGTGCCGTCGAGAGGGCGTCGGCCGACGGAGCACACTGAGGTGGCCGTCGTCCGGTGTCAGACACTTCCTCACCGCACCGGGGGCCGGGCATCGTCGACACCGAGGGGGTCCCGCTTGACCACGCCCACCATCGTGCGCGCCGCCGTCTACCCCGTGGCCGGCCACGACAGCATGGCTCTGAACCTCAGCGGCGCCCATGCCCCGTACTTCACGCGGAACGTCCTCGTCCTCGAGGACTCGGCCGGCCACCTCGGCGTGGGCGAGGTCCCGGGCGGGGAGAGGATCACCCAGACCCTGCGCGCCTGCGTCCCGATCGTCCTGGGCACCAGCATCGCCCACCACCGCCGGGTCCTCCAGCAGATCAGCGCGACCTTCGCCGACCGGGACGCCGCCGGCCGCGGTCGGCAGACGTACGACCAGCGCACCACCATCCACGTCGTCACCGCTGCCGAAGCCGCCTACCTCGACCTGCTCGGCCAGCACCTCGACGTGCCGGTCGCCGCGCTCCTCGGCAGCGGTGGCCAGCAACGGGACTCGGTGGCGATGCTGGGCTACCTGTTCTACGTCGGCGACCGCACCCGGACCGACCTGGACTACCGGTCCGATCCCACCGCCACCGACGACTGGCACCGGCTCCGGCACGACGAGGCCCTCACGCCGGAGGCGATCGTCGCCCTCGCCGAAGCCGCCCGGACCCGGTACGGCTTCGCTGACTTCAAGCTCAAGGGCGGTGTCCTCGCCGCCGCCGAGGAAGCCAGGGCGGTGACCGCCCTCAAGCGGAGGTTCCCCGAGGCCCGGATCACCCTCGACCCCAACGGGGCCTGGTCGCTGGCCGAGGCGGTGGAGGTGTGCAGCGGCCTGCGCGACGTCCTGGCCTACGCCGAAGACCCCTGCGGGGCCGAGGACGGCTTCTCCGGCCGCGAGATCATGGCCGAGTTCCGGCAGGCCACCCAGCTGCCGACCGCGACCAACATGATCGCCACCGACTGGCGTCAGCTCGGCCACGCGCTCGCGCTGCACAGCGTCGACATCCCTCTGGCCGATCCGCACTTCTGGACCATGCAGGGATCGGTCCGGGTCTCCGAGATCTGCCAGGAGCGAGGGCTGGTGTGGGGCTCGCACTCGAACAACCACCTCGACATCTCGCTGGCGATGCTCACCCACGTCGGCGCCGCCGCCGTCGGTCAGTACACCGCCCTGGACACGCACTGGATCTGGCAGGAGGGCATCGACCGCCTGACCACGAACCCCTTCGAGATCGTCGGCGGTGAGGTCAGGGTCCCCGACCGACCGGGTCTGGGGATCGACCTCGACCTCGACCGGCTGGACGCGGCTCACCAGCTCTATCTGGACGAAGATCTCGGTGGCCGCGACGACACCCGCAGCATGCAGTACCTGGTCCCCGGCTGGACGTTCGACCCCCGCAGGCCCTGTCTGGTGCGCTGAGATCAGGCCGAGTCCCGCCGGACGACCTCGTGGATGTCGGAGCCCGGTCGCTCGATCGCCGGTCGTCCGTCGAGCTGGGAGACGAGGGAGTCGGCGATGAACTGCGCCATCGCCGAGGTGTTGGCCCGGACTGTGGTCAGGGCCGGCAGCGAGACCGCTGCCGAGGGGATGTCGTCGACTCCGATCACGGCGAGATCGCCGGGGACGTCCAGCCCCTGCGCCCGGGCGCCGGCCAGCAGGGCCAGCGCCACCTCGTCGTTGTACGCGCAGACGGCCGTCACCGGCTGCCCGCCGTGATCGCGGAACGCGCTCACGGCTGTCTGGACGCCGTCGGCGGTGAGCGGGACGGGCACCACCATCGGCTCCTCGAGACCGAGCTCGGCACAGGCCTGGCGGACGCCTTCCAACCGGGGCTGGGCGAAGGTGAAGACCCGCGGGTCGTCGGGCCAGGCGTAGCCGATGCGGCGGTGACCGGTGGCGGCCAGGTGCTCCAGCTGGAGCCGCCCGGTGCGCTGCTCGGGGAGGTCCATCGCCCGGACTGACTGGTGACCGCCGCCCAGCAGGGCCACCGACAGCTCGATGCCGGCGGCGCGGAGCCGCTCCGCCTCGGCCGGCTCCAGCTCCTCGAAGGTGATCACCGCAGCCGGCGTGATCGCCTTCCAGACGTCGGACACGGGCCGGCCGGCCGAGCGTGGGTGCGCGACGAAGGTGAACCCGTGCTGGCCCAGGGCGTCGGACAGGCGCTCGAGGAGCGCGCCGACGGTGGTGCCGATCGGCCAGTCCGGCAGCAGCAGCAGGACGACGTCCGAGCGACCGGTGATCAGCGCACGGGCGGCTGCCGAGGGCAGGTAGCCGAGCTCGGCCGCCGCGGCGCGGACCCGCTCGCGGGTCCGCTCGGGGATCGCCTGGTGGGGGGTGTCGTTCAGCACGTAGCTGACGGTGGCGCGCGACACCCCGGCGTGAGCGGCCACGTCCGCCGCCGTGGGCCGTCGCCGCCGGCCGCGCCCGTCGGACCTCGACGTTACGTCGGTCACATTAGTTGCCACGCGCTCCAGCATGCCCCTACGTTACTGACACGCGCAAGTGACACGTTTCAGTGAAACACTTCAGTCCCGTTCGAGAGGAACCCACCGATGAGTACCCCTGGAAGCCCCTACGGCGAGCTGCCGCCGACCCGCGACGCCGAGGTGGCCCTCGACGCGCAGGACCACCACTGGTTCGCCGAGCCCACCGAGGCCGTGGGCCGCCGCTACATCATCGGCCTGGTCGTCGCCCAGCTGGTGTTCTTCATCGCCCTGCTCGGCCCCGCGACGATCGGCATCGGCGTGAAGGTCCAGTCGATCGTGCCCGACGACCAGAAGACCTCAGCCCTCGGCATCGTCGCCGGCTTCGGTGCTCTCTTCGCCGTCATCGGCAACGTGCTGTTCGGCCGCCTGTCCGACCGCACCACCTCCCGCTTCGGTCGTCGTCGCCCCTGGATCGTGGGGGGCACCATCGTGATGACCTTCGCCTTCCTGATCATGGCGCTGGCCCCGTCGGTGCCGCTGCTGACCCTCGGCTGGTGTCTGGCCCAGCTGGGTGCCAACGCCACCCTGGCCCCGTTCATCGCCACCATCTCCGACCAGGTGCCGAAGTTCCAGCGCGGCCGTGTCTCCGCCCTGCTCGGCATGGCGCAGAACATCGGTGTCCTCGGTGGCACCTTCGTGGCCGAGCAGTTCGCCGGACAGATGGTGATCTTGTTCGTGGCCCCCTCGATCCTGGCCATCCTCGCCATGATCGTCTTCGCCTTCATCCTCCCCGACCAGCGCCTGAAGACCAGGCCGCCGGCCATGAAGATCAGTGAGTGGGTCACCACCTTCTGGCTGAACCCGCTCAAGTTCCCCGACTTCGCCTTCGCCTGGTGGTCTCGTTTCCTGATCACGCTGGCCACCTTCATGTTCACCACCTACCGGCTGTTCTACCTGCAGGACAACCTGGGCATCGCCAAGGAGGATGCGCCGCGGGCCGTCCTGATCGGTGTGCTCGTCTACACCATCGCGCTGGTGCTGGCGGCGTACGTGGCGGGCCGGATCTCCGACCGCACCGGTCGCCGCAAGTTCCTGGTCGCCGGTTCCACCCTGCTGTTCGGCGTCGGGATCTTCGCTCTGGTCCACGTCAGCACCGTGACCGGGTTCTACCTGGTCGAGGTCGTGATGGGCATCGCCTTCGGCATCTACGTCGGGGTCGACCTCGCTCTGGTCGTCGACGTGCTGCCCAACCCCGACGACGCCGGCAAGGACCTCGGCGTGTTCAACATGGCCAACGCCCTGCCGCAGACCCTGGCCCCGCTGCTGGGTGCCGCGCTGCTCGCCGTCAACAGCGTCAACAACCAGAACTACGACCTGCTGCTCTACACCGCTGCCGGCGCGGCCCTGCTCGGCGCGGCGATCGTGCTGCCGATCAAGAAGGTCAAGTGAGCGCCGTGCTCGATGTCGACCGTCTGCTGAGCGAGCTCACGCTGGCCGAGAAGGCGTCCCTGACCAGCGGTTCCTCCTTCTGGTACACCGCTGCTGTGGAGCGGCTGGGCATCCCGCGCATCATGGTGTCCGACGGTCCGCACGGGCTGCGGGCCCAGCCCAGCGAGGCCGATCACGTCGGTCTCAGCGGGTCGCTGCCGGCCACCTGCTTCCCGACCGCCTCGGCGATCGCCTCGGCCTGGAACCCCGATCTGCTGCACCGCATCGGACAGGCGCTGGCTCAGGAGGCGCGTGCGGCCAACCTGTCGGTGATCCTCGGTCCGGGCATCAACATGAAGCGCTCGCCCTTGTGTGGCAGGAACTTCGAGTACTTCTCCGAGGACCCGTTCCTGACCGGTGAGCTCGCGGTGGGGATCGTCGACGGCATCCAGTCCCGCGGCGTGGGCACCTCCGTCAAGCACTACGCCGCCAACAACCAGGAGACCGACCGGCTCCGGGTCGACGCCCGGGTGGACGAGCGCACCCTCCGGGAGATCTACCTGCCCGCCTTCGAGCGGGTGGTCACGGGCTCGCAGCCGTGGTCGGTGATGTGCTCCTACAACAAGGTGAACGGCCAGTCGGCCTCGGAGAACACCTGGCTGCTCACCACCGTGCTGCGCGAGGAGTTCGGTTTCGAGGGTCTGGTCGTGTCGGACTGGGGCGCGGTGTACCACCGGGTCCCGGCGCTGCTGGCCGGTCTGGACCTGGAGATGCCGCCGGCGCTCGGTCGCAGTCCCGAGGAGATCGTGGCGGCCGTGGAGGCCGGCACGGTGCCGCACGAGGTGCTCGACACCCGCGTCCGGACCGTCCTGGAGCTGGTCAGCAAGGGGATGGGGGTGCTGGGCCTGGAGGAGAGCTTCGACCCTGACGCCCATCACGCGCTGGCCCGCCAGGCAGCGGCCGAGTCAGTGGTGCTGCTGAAGAACGACGACGCCATCCTGCCGCTGGCCGTCGGCGCCGACGTCGCCGTGATCGGCGAGTTCGCCCGCACCCCGCGCTACCAGGGGGCCGGCTCCTCGCAGGTCGTGCCGACCCGGCTCGACGTCCTGCTCACCGAGCTGGGCGCCGTCTACGGGGACGTGCCGTTCGCGGCCGGCTACCGGATCGGGGCCGACGGTCCGGACCAGGACCTGGTCGACGAAGCCGTCCGGGTCGCGTCGACGGTCGACACGGTGATCATGGTGCTGGGGCTGCCGGCGGCCGACGAGTCCGAAGGCTTCGACCGTACGCACCTGAACCTGCCGGCCGACCAGCTGGCGGCGTTGGCAGCCGTCGCGGCCGTCAACCCGAACGTGGTGGTCGTGCTGATGAACGGCTCGACAGTGGTGCTCGACCGCGTGCTGCCCTACGCCAAGGGTCTGGTCGAGGCCTGGCTGGGCGGGCAGGCCGCCGCCGGCGGCATCGCCGACGTCCTGTCCGGCGCGGTCAACCCGTCCGGGCGGCTGGCCGAGACGATCCCGCTCCGGCTGGAGGACAACTCGTCGTACCTGAACTTCCCGGGTGACTCCCAGGTCGTCACGTACGGGGAGGGGATCTTCATCGGCTACCGCGGCTACGACAAGTCCGCCCAGGACGTCGCCTTCCCCTTCGGCTACGGGCTGTCCTACACCAGCTTCGAGCTGGCCGACCTGGTGGTCGACACCCGCGGCGCGGTGGCGGACGGCGATCTGGCCGCAACCGTGTCGGTGACGGTGACCAACACCGGGGACGTCGCGGGCGCGGAGGTCGTGCAGGTCTACGTGCACGACGTGGAGTCCTCGGTGGCCCGACCGGTCCGGGAGCTCAAGGGCTTCGCCAAGGTCGCTCTGGCTCCGTGGGAGTCCCGTCGGGTGTCGGTCGAGCTGGACCAGCGGGCCTTCTCGTTCTGGTCGGTCCGGCACGGCCGGTGGGCGGTCGAGGCCGGTGACTTCGTCATCGGTGTGGGTGCCCACTCCCGTGACCTGCCGCTGACCCGGACGGTCACGGTCGAGGCGCCGTCGCTGCGCGAGCCGCTGAACCGGGACTCGACGCTGCAGGAGTGGATGCAGGACCCGGTGGGACGAGAGCTGATCACCGACGCGGTCAACGGTGGACAGCCGGCGACGGTCATGCAGGAGGAGCTGATCGAGGTGATCGGGACCATGCCGATGAGCACCCTGGCCAACTTCGAGGGGATGAGTCTGGACCACGACGCGCTCGACCGGATCACGGCGGACTGGCAGCAGCGGGCCGTCACCGTCTGACTCGATCCAGACTCCACCTCACCGGACGCCAGCGACAGGGCGCCGAGCCGATCACGGCTCGGCGCCCTGCGCCGTCTCGATCTGGCATCCGGTTGGGGAGTGCTCCGGCCGATCGGTCGTCTCTGGCTCCGGAGCCACGAACGCCACGCGGGGCGGCCCGCCGTGCGCCGGAGGTGACTCCTCGGCGGCATCCGGTTGGGGAGTGCTCCGGCCGATCGGACGTTCGTGACTCCGGAGCCACGAACGCCCACGCGTTGCCTCCGCCGAGTACCGGTCGTGCGCTTGTCCGGCCCGGCAGTCCGTGAGACGTTCGAGCCGTGGACTCCCCGCTGACCGGCACCGACCCGGCCAGGTCGTCGCCCACGCTGACGCTGTTCTGCGGGCTGCCCGGCGCCGGCAAGACCACGCTGGCCCGCCGGCTGGAAGCCGAGGGCCGGGGCGTGCGGGTCTGCACCGACGACTGGCAGGCCGCGATCGGAGTGCCCCACACCGACACCGACTTCCACGAGCGGCTGCAGCCCGTCCTCTACCGCCACGCCCTCGACCTGCTGCGCCACGGCACCGACGTGATCGTGGAGGACGGTCTGTGGCAGCAGACGGAGCGGGCCGAGAAGTTCGCCGACGCGCGGGCCTGTGGAGCACGTATCGAGCTGCACGTCTTCGATGTGCCGACAGCCACGCTGTGGACCCGCCTACAGGGTCGCAACGACGACGGGGGAGCCGGCGCCTACCCGATGACCCGGGCCGAGCTCGAGTGGGCCGCGTCTGTGTTCCAGCCGCCGACGGCCGACGAGCTCGCCAGTGTCGACCGGTACGAGATCCACGCCGGCGGTCTGGCCGACTGACCGATGGTGACCACCGGGCGGTGCGCCGTCGCGTGTGTTGGGTACACCGGTTCGGGGCTGCTGGGGGTGGGCTCCCGAGCCACTCAGCTCTGGTCCTGCAGGTGCTCGGGTCGCCCGGCGAGCCAGTCGTGCAAGGTAGCCGCCCGCTCCGGATGGAGTCTGCTGCGAGCGAGGAATCGTGCACCATGCTGGGGCATCGGGTCCTGGTCGGTGGCTGATAGCGGAGGTCAACACTCACCGGACGTGGTCGGACTCGTTGGGGGTCGGGCTGTGCACGAGTCGGTCGTTGAACAGAATCGCTGAGCCAGCCCGGATCGGCAGGGCGACCTCGCGCTGGGTGCTGCCCAGTTCGTCGCGGTTGACGGTGACGAAGCGACCACCAGCGGACTTCGTGTGGAAGCCATCACCCGGAGCGCTGCGTCCGCGGCAGCACGTGCAGGCAGCCGTTCTCCAACGTCGCGTCCATGAAGGAGATCCACACCGTGATCACGGGGTTGGAGTTCGCGTCCGGCCAGTACGACTTGTCTTGGTGCCACGGCACCGCACCCGCCGCGATCTTGGGAACCTTGGGTCGAACGTTGTAGACGGAGTTGGAGAAGATCTCCGGACCGATCAGACTCTCGACCACGTCCTCTCGATGTGGATCGGAAGCCGACCGCCATCGACTGAGTGTCTCCTGCAGACAGGCGACTGAGCGTCACCGGTGATGGAGGGGCGTGGTCGAGCTTGCACGTGCTGCTGGACGTGCTGGTGTGTTCAGTGTTGGTCGGCGGCTTCCCAGAGGCGGCCGGCCCAGTCGCTGTGTCCGAGCGTGAGGGTGCCTTGGTTGGTGGTGATCATGATCCAGCCTTCGGTTGATCGCCACAGGTAGGTGCCGGGTTCGGGTTGTCGGGCTCGCCATTTTCCGACCGTCTTCGCGCGGTGTTCGCAGCGGGCCAGGGGTCCTAGGTTGTGCATCCCGGTTTGCCCGGGTGGTCCGTTCCTGTCGTACGGGGCGGTGTGGTCGAGATCGAGGCGGTGGGTTGTGGGGGAGTGGGGGAACACCGATCGGGGGTGGCGGATGGACATCGCGCGGCGGAGCCGGAGGGGGATCTCGTAGGCGTCGGTGGACGCGGTGGCGGCGGGATCGGTGACGGGGTGGATCGTGACGTTGGCGTCGTGCTGGATCAGGAATCGTTGCAGCTGCTCGAGGGTGATCGGGCCGGTGTCGGTGCGGACGACACCACGTCCTGCACGCAAGGTTTCGTCGGTGAGGTGGACGTGCATCACCACCTTCGGCGCACAGGCGGCGAGCTGGGCCTCGGTGAGTGGCCGCCAGTGTGGTGGCCGGAACGCCGATGGCCACCGTTGCTGCACTGGAGCGTCGCTGGCGACGTCGGTGCTGCCTGCGCTGTCGGGGTCACTGGTGCTGCGGTTGCTGTCGAACCAGGCGAGGTCGTCGGGGTCGGGCGGTGCGTCGGCGGACCACTCCTTGTCGGGCTGGTCGTCGGTCCGGGTGGTGTCCCACCACTCGTCCTCGTCGGGTGCGGGTTGGTGGTAGTTGCTGTGTTGGGCGGTTTCCCAGCCTGCTGGTGGGAGGTCGTCGGCCCAGGGGTCGGTCGGGTCGTTGTGGTGGGCGGCAACTTTCTCCCACGGTTCCCGGTGCGGGTCGGGGTCATCGGCGTGCCGGGCGAGCAGGTCGGTCAACCGGACCGGGTTCGCGATGATCCCGATGGCTGTCGACATCCGCACCGGTAGAGGGTTGTCGTCGCCTTCCTCGGCCAGGCACTCCGCGACCCGCTGGTAGAGCGCCATCATCATGGTCACGTCGCCGGCTTCACCGCGGGCGATCAGTGTCCGCAGCCCGGCTTCTGAGGGCGTCGCCCGCACTTCGCGTTTCGCGGCCGCGAGACGCTCCCGCTCTCGGTACGTGGATTCGTCGACCTGCAGCAGGGTGGCGTCCAGGGACTTGAGGAAGGTCGGCCACGGCAGCTGTTCCACCCAGGCGGCGGTCTGTTGATCGACCTCGGCGGCCGCGGCGACGCTCAGGTAGGCGGTCACGGTGGCGATCTGTCGTGCTTTCCAGTGGTGCACGTCGCCGGCGACCACGCGGTCCCACAACCGGGGGAGTCGGTGGCGGATGGTCAACGCGTCAGCCATCCAGGACCGCACCGACTGGGTGGAGGCGTCGAAGGGGCCGACCAGGCCTTGCGCGGCGAACTCGGCCACCCAGGGGCAGCCGACCGGACTGATCGACACCAGGCGCTCCACCAGCAGCCCGCCGTCGGGATGATCGACGCTGGAGTGGGCGTCGGCCCAGGCTGCGGCCACCTGGAGCTTGCGACAGCCCGCGATCCGGGAGTCGTTCTCCGCGCTCGCCGCGAGGTCGGTCAGGATGCGTGTGTCGCCCAGTGCGGCCTCCAACTCGGCGGTGAACATGTTCGAATTGTACTCGAACACACGTTCTAAATCCAGTGTGATGGACGACATTCGACCGGATCGAACCGACCCCCAGATCCTTGGGTTCGAGAGACTGTTTTGAGCAGGTCGGTTGTGTTACGGGCTGATGAGATCGTGCAGGCCTCCGCGATCAGGGAGCTGGTGGTCGCGCCGGACGACGCTCCGACCGCCGTCGGTGCTGACCACGTACGCCGCGCGCATCGATGAGCTGTCCTCCAGCTCCAGGTCGACCCCACCGTCGTCCTGCCGCAGTTCGGTCACCGTGCGCCCGCGCGGCACCGGCACTCCGCGATCGTCCAGCCAGTCGACCAGGACCCTCTCGATGTGGGTCTGGGACAGGACCATCCGTCGCGCCCGTCACCGAGGAAAGTCTGGGCCACAGTCCGTCGAGCCGGCCGGCGGCCTTGTCGCGAGCGGCGGTGGGTCAGTCGGTGGCGACCGTGGTCGGTGCCGTCACACCGGTCCAGGACGCCAGCAGGTCCAGGGCGTGGGCGGTGGGGGAGGCGGGCTCGGCGGCGTACAGGGTGAGGGTGAGTCCCGGGTCGGAGATCATGTCCAGGCTCTCGTACGCCAGCTCCAGGTCACCGACCTCGCGGTGGTGGAAGGTCTTGCTGCCGGCGCCGTGGTAGCGGACGTCGTGGGTGCTCCACCGCCGCCGGAACTCCTCGCTCCGGGTCGACAGCTCACCGACCAGGTCGTGCAGCCGCTTGTCGTGCGGGTCGCGGCCGGCCTCGGTGTGCAGGATGGCCACTGCCGTGTCGGCGGCCGTCTCCCAGTCGGGGTAGAAGTCGTGGGCGGCGTCCAGGTGCAGGAAGGTGAACCGGACGAAGTTGGGGGCCGTCCCAGCGGGCACGGTGGCGTAGACGGCGGCGTGCATCGCCCGGCCCAGGTGGTTGGCGGCAAGCAGGTCCATCCGACCGTTCCGGACGATCGCCGGCGCCGTGAACCGGTCCAGCACCCACTGCAGGGACGGGCGAGGCGTCCACTGCGGCGACGGCCGGCGACGGGGTCGCATCGCGGAGCTGGTGCCGTCGGCGGCATGGGCCAGGTGGAACAGGTGCGCGCGTTCGGCGTCGTCGAGCCGCAGGGCCCGGGCCAGGGCGTCCAGCACGGAGGCCGAGACCCCTGCCAGGGAACCGCGTTCGAGCTTGGCGTAGTACTCGACGCTGACCCCGGCCAGCGTGGCGACCTCGCCGCGGCGCAGCCCGGGAACCCGTCGGGCACCGACGACGGGCAGCCCGGCTTCGGTAGGGCTGATCCTGGCGCGACGGGAGATCAGGAAGTCACGGACCTCGGCACGGTTGTCCACGTCGCCCGACGCTACGTGCTCGGGACCGCCGATGGGATGCCCTGGCGGTACACCCCTGCCCAGGGACTCCCTCGTGCCGCGCGACTGGGAGAGGGTGAAGGGGTCGAGACCACCTGACTTCGAGGAGAACCGTGCGCGCCAGCGAGACGCCGCCAGCCGCCCCCGGCCTGGACCACCTGGGCTACTGCCCCGACTGCGAGTACCTCGGTGATCACCCGCACCCGACGGACCCCTCGCAGAACCGGGCCCGGGTCGGTGTCGCCGTCATCGCCACCGTCGTGTTCCTGACCGCGATCGCTCCGCTGGCCACCGACATGTACGTGCCGGCCTTCCCCGCCGTCGCGGCCGAGCTGGCGGCCACCGCGACGCAGGTGCAGCTGACCCTGACCACGTTCTTCGTCGGGATGGCCCTGGGCCAGCTCGTCGGTGGACCGGTCTCCGACCAGCGCGGTCGGCGGCTGCCGCTGCTCGCTGCCGTCGTGGCCATGACCGTGGCCTCAGTGGTCTGTGCGCTGGCACCCGGCATCGGCGTGCTGGCGGTGGCCCGGTTGGTGCAGGGCTTCGCCGGTGGCTGGGCCATGGTGATCGGTCGCGCGGTGATCATCGACCTGGCCCGGGGCGCTCAGCTGGTCCGCATCCTCAACGTGATCGCCGCGGTGGGCGGTATCGCCCCGATCGTCGGACCCCTGCTCGGTGCGGTGATCCTGCAGCTGTCGGGCTGGCGGGTGTCGTTCTGGGCCGTGGCCGGGCTGGGGGTCGCCATGCTCGTCGCCGTCCTGGTGGCCGTGCCGGAGACGCTGCCCAGCGCGGAGCGTCGCAGCGGCGGCTTCGGAGAGTTCGTCGGCTCCGCCCGAGAGCTGCTGCGCAACCGCCGCTACGTCGGCTACGTGATCGTCTCCGGCTCGGCGATGGGGGCCGTCTTCGCGTACGTGGCCACGTCGGCCTTCGTGCTGCAGTCGATGAACGGGCTGTCGCCGATCGGCTACTCGGTCGACTTCGCCGCCAACGCCGCGGGCATGACGGTGGCCGCGCTGCTGGCCGCTCGCCTCGCGGGTCGGGTCGCCACCCGCTCGCTCATCCTGGTCGGACAGGTCGCCGCGCTGGCGGCCGGTCTGGCGATGCTGGTGGGGGCCATCTGGTTCGACGCCCCGCTCGTGCTGGCCATGGTCTGCTTCTTCGTCCTGATGACCGCGCAGGGACTGATCGGGCCCAACGGGGGCGCGCTCGCGGCCGCGGAGGTCCCCGACCACCCCGGAACAGGCTCGGCGCTGCTCGGCTTCGTCCAGTGGGTGGCGGCCGGCACCATCGCCCCCCTGGCGGGACTCGGGGGAGAGCACACGGCGGTTCCGATGGCGGTCCTGATGACGGCCACCATCGGCGTCTCCATGATCGGTCTGCTGGTCCTGGCCCGCCCGTCTCGGTCCGCCCGGTAGCGCCGGTAGCGCCGCCGCTCCGGCCGACACGTCCGGCACGGGTCTCCGCACCGACGCCGTCTCATCCCAGGGACCCTCGACGCTCGACGGCAGCCGCCAGCACCGTGGCGATCAGCCTGGTGCCCGCCTCGTTCGGATGATCTCCGTCGTCGGCGAGCAGAGGCGTCGGGTTCTTCCTGCCGTCGGCGCCCTTGAACGGCTGGTAGAGGTCCACGCAGGAGGCAGCGGCCAGCTCGGCGGCCTGGCAGATCGTCGCGTTGGCGTCGCGGGTGACCTTGTCGCTCCAGGCGAGGTAACCCTCGTCGTAGTCTCCGGCGCCGACGTCGCCGTCCTCGAACACGTTCCAGTAGTTCACCACGAAGACCGAGGCCTCCGCCTTCTTCTCGCGGTCCACGATGGTGAGGATCGCGGTCAGTCGGTCACCCATGGCCTCCACCTCCGGGTGGTAGCACGAGCGCTCACAGGCGTCGCCCACCCAGTCGTCAAGTGCCGGTCCGAGGTCGTTGGCGCCGATGGTCAGCACGATCACGTCGGCCCGACCGATCTCCACGGTGTAGGCGTCATCGGTGCGCAGGTCGCCCAGCAGGTCCGCCGCGGTCTCCCCGTTGGCGCTGTTGTTGACGGTGTCGACCGCGTCGCCCGGTCCGCCGGTGCAGCAGCGTCAGCCGTCTGGGCGAGGAAGTTCTCGCAGTCGCAGCCCGCGCCGAACATCACCGAGTCCCCGAAGCCGACCAGCCGGACCGGCCCGGTCGGCCGGTCGGACGGACTCGTCCCGGGCGTCAGCGACCCGGTAGCGGGTGCTGTGGGCGTACGAGGACTCGCCGTCGCGGCGGTGAGTGGGACCTCGGCCACGCTGCTGCGGGTGCCCTGAAGACGCAGGACGACGACCGCGACCAGCGCCAGGGTCACCGCGATCAACAGCAGGCCGACCAGCCGACGTGTCCCCGCCCCCCGCCCCCTGGTCACCGGTCCAGGGTGTCACCCTCGCCGAAAGGCCCGGGGTGGTGTCACCCTCGCCCAGGAGGAGAGCCGCAGCGCGGTCAGATCGACCACTCGCGCCGAAAGCTCAGCACCAGGGCCCGCAGGGCGAGGACGAAACCGATGAAGAGCAGGCAGAAGCCCATCAGCGGGTAGAGACCGATGGTCGGGGCCAGCAGCGGGCTCCCGGGGGCGACCAGCAGCATGACGGCGGCCAGCGTGGCGGCGGCGGCCAGGATGGCGACGACGATCTGCTGGGTCACGCTGACCAGGAAGGCACGGTCCCGACGGTCGCCCAGGACCCTCAGGTTCAGTGTCGTGCGACCGAGCTCCAGGTCCTCGGTGATCTTGTTGAGGCGGCGCGGCAGCCGACGGATCAGCGGGATCAGGCTGATCAGCTCGTTGTCGATCGCCTCGCGGACCGAGCTCAGGGACTGGGACTCGCGGAAGATCGCCTGGCCCTGGTCGCGCGCCCGCGGGATCAGCTCCAGCGACGGCTCGATCACCCGCAGCGTCCCCTCCAGAGTGGCCAGCGTGCGCAGTCCGGCGGCGACCTGCGGGGGGACACCGAACCGGTAGCGGGTGAACAGGCCGAACAGGGCGCCGAACAGCCCGCTGGAGCCGTTCGCGCTGCTCCGGTAGCGCAGCAGCAGCTCGCCGACCTCCCGTTCCAGACGACGGTGGTCCACCGACTCCTCCGGCGGCTCGAGCAGGTCCATCAAGGCGTCGGTGGCGATCATGGCCGAGGACCGGTCGACAGCCAGCAGCAGCGTGGTGATGGCGGCCCTCGATCCGTTGTCCAAGCGACCGACCGAGCCGAAGTCCAGCAGCTGCAGCTCCCCGGTGGGACTGAGCAGGACGTTGCCGGCGTGCAGGTCGGAGTGGAAGACCCCGCCGACCAGCACCTGGTCCAGCACGGCGTTGAGCAGCAGGTTCGCCAGGCCGTGCCGGGTGTCGTCGGACAGAGCCGCCAGCTGGTCGTGGGCGACCCCGAGCGGCACCCCGTCGAGGCGCTCCAGGACCAGGACGGTGCTGGAGGAGAGCTCGGTGTGCACCACCGGGATCCGCAGCCCTTCGTGCGCACCCGGGCTCTGGGTCACCGCCAGCATGTTGTCGGCCTCGATCCGGTAGTCCAGCTCGTCGCGCAGTGACGCGGCGAAGCCGTCCACGATGGCGACCAGCCCCAGGCTCCTGGCCCAGGCCGTGGAGCTCTCCAGTCGCTGGGCGAGCCGGGAGGCGATGTCCAGGTCGGCGGTCACCTGGGCCCTGGCCCGCGGCTTCTGGATCTTGAGCACGACCTCCTCGCCGGTCACCAGGCGTGCGGCGTGCACCTGGGCGACCGAGGCCACCGCGAGAGGTTCGGGGTCGATGTGGTCGAACACGTCGTCCAGAGGCCGGGGCAGGGCGGCGCGGACGACCGGCTCCAGCTCGGCCCACGGCAGCGCGGTGGAGTCGGTCTGCAGGCTGCTCAGCTCGCGGGCGAAGGTCGGTCCGACGATGTCGGGCCGACTGGACAGCATCTGACCGATCTTGATGAAGGTCACCCCGCCGTCGTTGAGGGCCGACCGGAGCGCCCGGGCGGTGAAGGAGCCGTGTCGCTCGACCGACGTGTGATCGGTGTCGCGGGACCGGCGCAGGAACCCGCCCAGACCGTGACGGGCCGCGATGCCCAGCACGTCCAGATAGCGCCTCGTCCGCCGGTTCTGCTCCCGCAGACCGCGGACCCAGCCGATCGGCGTCCCCACCGAGCCGGTCGGGATGATCAGCTCCAGCAGGACCAGCAGGGCGATCCCGATCAGGAACGACCAGGCCATCACCAGCGTGTAGATGACCGACAGGACCACCAGGTCCGAACCCGCCTCCCGCGGGTTGCTGATGCCGATCTGGACTTGCAGCCAGGGGAGGGCGAGCGCCGTGGCGACACCCATCACCAGTCCGACCACGATGGACCGCGGCCAGCCGACGGGGACCCCCAGGACGCGGCGCGCGGTGAACGAGACCGCACCGGTCACCAGGACGAGGGCGATCACTCCCACGACGCTGTACACGCTGGCCTCCCGAGGGGGTCGTGCCCGTTCACGAGCGGGTCGCGGCCA
The DNA here is from genome assembly GCA_963784345.1 of uncultured Actinomycetota bacterium. GTDB lineage: Bacteria > Actinomycetota > Actinomycetes > Propionibacteriales > Propionibacteriaceae > Microlunatus. The sequence continues at coordinate 158,759 of CAWARE010000008.1, read as the reverse complement.
CTCTAGACGTCTCGCCGAGGAGGGTCTGCGACACTTCCGGCCGTGACGACAGTGACTCCTGTGATCGGACGAAGCGCGTGAACATCCCTCCGGAGACGTTCATCCGGGTCTCGGCCGACGACCTGCGTGACCTCGCCACCCGGCTCGGCCGCGCCGCCGGTCTGCCGCCGGAGCGAGCCGCTCTGCTCGCCGACCTGCTGACGGCCAACGACCTGCGCGGCAACGTCAGCCACGGCACCCAGCAGCTCGCGACCTACGTCCGGCTGCTGACCGACGGCACCCTCAACCCCGAGCCCGACCTCGAGGTGGTCCGTGAGACGCCGACCAGCCTGCTCGTCGACGGCGACGGCGGGCTCGGCTACTTCCCGGCCCACGACGGCACCCTGCGGCTGATCACGAAGGCCGAGGACGCCGGCATCGCCGTCCTGGTCACCCGCAACCACGGTCACTTCGGCGCGGCCGGGCTCTACTCCCGGTTGACCCTGGCCCATGACCTGCTCAGCTTCGTCACCTCCGGTCACCAGCTGGCGCTGTCGCCCGGGGAGCCGGTGTACGGCGCCGCTGGTGGCTCGCCGATGTCGTTCAGTGCACCCACCGCCGAGGAACCGCCGCTGCTGCTGGACTTCGGCGCGATGCACGACCTCTACGAGGGGTCGTCGCGCGACCTGCTGGCCGAGCTCGCCCCCGGGCTGGTCCACCGCAGCATCGGGCTGGGGATGGTGTGTCAGAGCTGGGGTGGCCTGCTGGCCGGCGTGCCGCTGGATCCCGCCCGCGCCCGTCGGCGATGGCCCGGAGCGAACCAGGGGTCGATGGTGATCGCGCTGCGGATCGACCTGTTCGCCGACCCGGCGGAGTTCCGCGCGGAGATGGACGCCTACGCCCGCGCCGTACGAGCGCTGACGCCGATCCCCGGCGCCGACGGGAGCTACCTCCCCGGCGGGCCGGAGGCGTCGACCGAGGCGTCGTACGCCGCCGCCGGCATCCCGGTCGGCCATGATCACCAGCGGCTGCTGGAACGGGCGGCGGCCGACCTCGGCGTAGCCGTCCCGTGGGCTCCGCCGGCGGCCGACCCCCGCTCCTGAGGAGATCCCGGCTGCTGGGCGCCTTCGGTCAGCGGTCCGAGGGGTGGCGCGCTCGGCGCACCCGGCGTACGAGGACCAGGCCGAGGACGGTCGTGGCGGCCCCGAGGATCATCAGCGCCCCGCCCCGGTCGACCTCGGCCGGATCGCCGGCCGCGAGATGCATGATCACGATGGCCCCACCGATGACGAGCCAGACCAGACCGAGACCGCACAGGCCACGGCTGAGCCGGAGTGGCCAGTCGGGCCCGGTGGTGTCCGGTCGGTCCGCAGCCATCCGGACGTCAGCGATCGCCGGACCCGGCCGCCCACGGCTGGGCGCCGTCCGCTGGCCACTCGGCGTCCTCGTCGGGGGCAGCTGGATGGTCGAGCACCTTCTGCCAGTGGCGACCGTGACAGCACCGACAGGGGAGCAGCTGGTCGGCGGACGCGACGACCAGGGGGAACCCGCAGCCCGCGCACACGTAGCTGCCCGCGGAGGCGTCGCCGCCGGCGGGGCCACTCGCCTCGCGGCGCAGGATCGGTGGAGCCACACTCGACGGTATCGACCGAGCGGAGACTCCGACCACCCCCGCAGGGGTGGTCTTTCCCGGATCCGGGTCGAGCGACCCGGGCCGTCGTTCCTTTCGTGTCAGGCCGACGATCTCCGGCCAGACCACCTCAGCTGCCGACCTTCTTGATCTTGAAGATCCAGCCGATCGAGGCGCCGGTCCAGCCGGGCGGAGCGTACGGGTTGTTCTCGTCGGGGAAGTTGGTCCAGTTCGAGGCGTTGTACTCGTAGAACTCGTTCGGCCGGTACATCAGCGGGACGACCGGGAGACCTTCGCGGTAGATGGTGTCCAGCTTGGTGTAGATCTCCTTCAGCTCCGCGTCGGAGGCCGCCGAGCCGACGGAGTCCAGCAGGCCCGCCACATCCGGGTGGGAGAAGCGGGTGTAGTTCGCGAAAGCCGTCTTCCCGATCGGGGGGATCCCCCGGTCGTCGAGCACGTCGCGGAACCGGGTCCACGGACTCGCGATGCTCACCCCCGACGCGTTCCAGCACGCCAGCTGGAAGTCGCCGTTCTGGATGGCTGTGGTGACCTGGGGCGCCTGCGGGAACTCGGTGATCACGTCGATGCCCACCGCCTTGCAGGAGCGGGCGACCACCTCCAGCGCGGTGTTCCAGTCGGTCCAGCCGGTCGGCGTGATCGCTTTCCAGGGCCCGAGGCGGGTGCCGTCCGGCAGCACGTACACACCGTCGGAGCCCTTGGTGCACTTCAGCTCGTTCTCGAGGATGTCGATGGCCTTGTCCGGATCGTGCTTCCACCCGGACTGGTCGACAGCCGCCTGGTCGTAGAACTTGCTCTCCGCGCCGGTCGGCAGGATCAGACTGGCCTGGGCGGGATCGGAGTAGTCCGACATGGCGGTGCTGGCGATCACCGCGTAGTCGATGCAGTGGGCGATCGCCCGTCGTACCCCGGCGTTGTCCAGGCCCTTCACGGTGGCGTTGATCTCCAGCAGCGGCAGGTTGCCCGGCAGGTAGTAGGGCTTCTCCTTCAGCCAGGTGCCGACCGGGGCGCCCTTCTCCCACATCTTCCAGATCTGCGACGTGAACGTCTGGGCGGCGTCCAGCTCACCGCTGGCCAGCTTGAGGTCGGAGTCGTTGTTGGACTTGAAGATCGGGTGGTTGATGGTCTTCATCGGCGGCGTGCCGAAGACGGTCTTGCCCCAGTAGTCGTCGAACCGGGCCAAGTTGATCTGGGTCTGATCGAAGCGCTCCAGCGTGAACGGTCCGCTGCCGACCGGCTTCAGGTTCGTCTCCTCCAGCAGCTTCTCGGGGTCGATCGACTCCCACACGTGCTGGGGCACGATGAACGTGGCGGCGATGGCGTCCTTGACCGAGCCGGGGTTGTACGGCTTCTTCTTCACGATGAAGCGCACCGTGCGCGGGTCGACCGCCTCGACCGACTCCAGATAGGTCCACACGTTGGAGTAGTTGAGCGCGACCTTCTCGGCCAGCTCGAAGGTGAAGACGACGTCGGCGGCGGTCAGCTCCTTGCCGTCGCTCCAGCGGGTGCCCTCCTGCAGCGGCAGCACCAGCACGCCGGGTTCGGGTTCCTGGAGCCCGGTGGCCAGGCCGGGCTGCAGGGTTCCGTCGAGCAGGTTGAACCGCAGCAGGGTCTCGTAGATCAGCTGGCTCTGGCCGTTGGCGGTGGGCCAGGCCGGCGACGCGCCGAGCGGGTTGAAGTTGGTCGGCACCCCGGAGGCGACGAAGACGAACAAGGTGTCACCGGCCGCGCCGGACCGGCCCGGGGTGGTGGCGTCCCCGCTGCTGCTGCCGGTCTGCGCGGTGCCGCAGCCCGCGGCACCCAGGCCCAGGGCCGCGGCTCCCAGACCGAGCCCGGACAGGTGCAGGAACCGGCGGCGGGTGGGCCGGAAGGCGGACGCGAGCGACGACGGGGCGAGGACGGGATCCGGGGTGGTGGGCATGATCGACCTTTCGGTCCGCGTGAGCGGGTCAGACCTGAGGCGCCGGTGCCCTCAGCCTACGCAGCGCTGCGCTACGCCGGTGAAGGCGGTGGTGTGACATCCTGCCCGAGGACGACGGAACGGGAAATCGGGAGGCAGCGGTGTCGACGGGAGAGCCAGCGGCCCACGTCCGCTCCGTGCACGTGGGTGGTCCGCAGACCTACAGCTGGCTCGGCCGCGAGCTGGTGTCCAGCATCTTCAAGCAGCCCGTGACGCACCGGGTGGCGGTCCTGGCCGACCACCTGGAGGGCGACGAGCAGTCCGACCGGAAGAGTCATGGCGGACCCGACAAGGCCGTGTACGCCTACGCACGCGAGGACTCCGACTGGTGGGAGAGCGAGCTCGGACACCCGGTGCCCGACGGGATGTTCGGTGAGAACCTGACCACCGTCGGCCTGGATCTGACCCACGCGGTCATCGGCCAGACCTGGCGGATCGGCTCGGCGGTGCTGCAGGTGACCGAGCCCCGGACCCCCTGCTGGAAGCTGGGGCTGCGGATGCAGGACCCCGGCTTTCCCCGCCGGGCAGCACGGTCCCGGCGACCGGGGGTGCTGCTGCGGGTCCTCACCCCGGGCGAGCTTCAGGTCGGCGATCCCGTGGTGCTGGGCGAGGCGCCCGGCCACGGGGTGACCGCGGCGGCGATCAACCGGATCTACTACGGCGAGGACCGCGATCTGGCGCCGATCTTCGACACCCCGGAGCTGGCCGCGCACTGGCGGACCTGGGCCGGGCACCGCACGGTCTGGCACGAAGAGGACGAGCGGCGCGGTCGGTTGGCGCCGGAGGTCAGGGGTTAGCTGGAGGTCAGGGGTCAGCTGGGGACTCTGCCTCGAGCTCGTCGTTGGTGAGTCCGGTCAGCACCGAGCGGTCGGCATCGACGATCCCGACCTCGTCCGGAGCGGCGTGCTCGTCGGCCAGCTTGATCAGGATCCAGTTCCGGTCGTGACCGCCCAGGCGGGTCCTGGTCAGGGCGAATCCGCCGTTGAGCTTGTGCCCGGCCAGCACGAACCGCAGGTGGCCGCGATCGACGGCCGGTCCGGGCGGCTGAGCCGGAACGTAGACGCCGGTGTCCCAGACGATCTTGGTGTGGACACGGCCGCTCTCGGTCGTCGACCGGCCCTCGTACGTGAGCTGGTCGAGGTCGTGATCGTCCACCCGTACGGCGAGTCGTCGGACCGACGGGTCCAGCGAGGGTCCCTTGGGCACGGCCCAGGACAGCAGCACACCGTCGGCCTCCAGGCGAAGGTCGAAGTGCGGCGTGCTCGCGCGGTGCAGGTTGACCACGAAGCGCAGGTCGGTCGAGGACATCGTGCTCCCAGTCTGCCGGGTGCCCGACTGCGTCCTACCCTGCCGAGGCCACGCTCAGGTCGACGATGACACGGTGGCCGCCGGGCTGGTCCGGGTGGCCGTCCGGCCGGCGATCAGGATGATGCCGAGGCTGATCGCGGTGAGCGCGGCGGCAGCGACGAAGATCCCGCGCTGGCCGAGGACGGTCAGGGAGCCGAGGGCGATGACCGGTCCGGACACGATCGCGCCGATCCGGCGGGTGTTCATGTACAGCCCGGTGGCCAGGCCGGGGCGGGGGATCATCTGCTGGAACAGGGTGAGCCCGACTCCGGCGATCGCCGCGAAGCACCACGCGTTGAGCGGCTGCAGGGCCAGCAGCATCACGGGTCCGGTGGCGAAGGCGAGGGCGACGTAGTAGGCGATCCCGGCCACGCAGCCGGTGGCGATCAGACCGAGACTGGAGAAGCGGCCGGTGAGCCGACCGATCAGGACCAGGGCGGGGACCTCGAGGCGCGGCGGTGACTCCCAGGCTGATGCCGGCCCAGAGGACGTCGAGCCGCAGGGTCTGGGTGACGTAGATGGTCATCATCGTCACCGCCGTGGCGTTGCTGGCCTGGAGCAGCACGAACGCCGCGGTGACCAGCACGATGCCGACCCGCCCGACGGGCGACTCGTCCGCCGGCGCCGCCGGCTTCGATGCCCCGCCTCCCGCAGCGATCGCTGTCGCCCGCCGGTGTCTGATCATGATCGCGGTGGTGCCGATGTTGAGCACTGCGACCGCCGCGATCGCCACCAGGATCGCGCGGTTTCCCAGCCAGCCGATGATCAGGGTGGCCAGCGGGGGACCGGCGATCCAGGCCACCGAGACGATGGCGCGGGTGTTGACGATGTCGGCGGGCCGGCTGCCGGAGTGGCGGAGATGGGCGAAGAGCATCGAGCTGCCGACGCCGGCCGGGCCGCCGATCACGATCAGGGCGACGGTGGCCAGGGGCAGCCTGGTCACCGCGCCGAGCGTGCCGGCGAGCACCAAGGTCGCCACGGCACAGCCCAGCATCGGTCGAGGTAGTCCTGTCGCCGGTCCGCGTACGCCGGCACCAGCAGGGAGGCCAGGAACCCGCCGGCGTTGTAGAGGGCCAGCACCCAGCCGACCTCAGCGGTGGTGGCGCCGTAGAGCTCGACCAGGATCAGCGCCAGGGCGGTGAGGAAGGCCAGCTGCAGTCCCCAGAGCAGGGCGGAGGACGACACGAGCCGCCGGTTCACGGGTGGTTCTCTCGGGTTTGTCAGCGGGCGGGACGGACCTGGTCAGTCTTCGGGGATGGGGCGGCCGAACGCCTCGAGGGTGATGGCTTCGGGCTCGGGCCCGCCCCGGGTGCCGGTGTCGAGCCCGTCGATCGCGGTCAGCTGGTCGTCGGTCAGGGTGAAGTCGAAGACGTCCAGGTTCTCCGCGATCCGGGCCGGCTTGGTCGACTTCGGGATCACCGAGCGGCCCTGCTGGATGCCCCAGCGCAGCATCACCTGCGCCGGGCTCTTGCCGTGTGCCTGCGGCGATGCCGGCGATCACCGGGTCCTGCAGGGTGCTGGTGTGCTGTCCGTCGCGGTAGAACGTGATACCGCCGATCGGTGACCACGCCTGGGTCAGGATGCCGTGCTCGGCGTCGAGGTCCTGCACCGCGTGCTGCTGGAAGTACGGGTGCAGCTCGATCTGGTTCACGGCGGGCACCACCGACGCCACGTCCAGCAGCCGGGTCAGGTGGTCGACCATGAAGTTGGAGACCCCGATGGCGCGGACCTTGCCGTCGGCCAGCAGGGTCTCCAGCGCCCGGTAGGCCGCCAGGGTCTTGTCGAACTCCGACGGCAGCGCCTGGTGCAGGATCAGCAGGTCGATCTGGTCGACGCCGAGCTTGCGGGCCGACTTCTCGAAGCCGTGCAGGGTCTCGTCGTAGCCGTAGTCGCTGATCCAGATCTTCGTCTCCACGAACACCTCGCGACCGGTCCAGGTCGGCGGCGGCGATCGCCTCGCCGACCTGACGTTCGTTGCCGTACGCGGCGGCGGTGTCGACGTGACGGTAGCCGGACCCGAGCGCCGCCGTCGACCGCCTCGCGGGTCTCGTCCGGCGGGGTCTGGAACACCCCCAGGCCGAGGGCGGGCATCGTGACGCCGTTGTTCAGGGTCAGGGTGGACACGTCGGGCATGGCGGCACTTCCTCTTTCGTCGGGGGTGGTGCGGGTCAGCGGGTCGGTGTGGCGTCAGTCGGTGGCGGCGGTCGTGCCGAGCCCGAACCGACGGGCCGGGGGAGCCGGGACGGTGCGTGGCGGCCCAGGCGGCCAGCAGCTGCAGCTGGTCCTCCGCCGGCGACCCGGGTCGGCGGTGTAGGCGATCAGCACGAGCCCGTCTCCCGGCAGCTCGAGGGCGTTGCCGGTCAGCTCGAGGTCGCCGACCACCTGGTTGTGGAGACGTTTGCGGGTGGTGCGGTGGAGCCGGACGTCGTGCCGGGCCCACCGGTCGGCGAAGGCGTCGCTGCGGGTCGACAGCTCCCCGATCAGGTCGGTGAGGCTCCGGTCGCGGACGTCCTGGCCGGCCTGCATGCGCAGCGCGGCGACCGTGTCGTCGGCGACGGCGTCCCAGTCGCGGTAGAAGCCGCGGGAGTGGGGATCGAGGAACAGGTAGCGGGCCACGTTCACCGGCAGCCGGTCGGCGTCCAGGGCGCCGCCGTACAGCGCTCGGCACAGGTCGTTGGCGGCGAGGACGTCCATCCGCGGGGTCCGGACGTAGGCCGGCAGCCCGGCCAGACCGTGCAGGATGCTCAGCACGGCCTGCCGCGGCGCCGAGGAACGCTTCGGTGCTCGGGCTCCGGCGGGGTCCGGGCGACGGCGGTGCGGGCCAGGTCCAGCAGGTGCTGGTGCTCGGCGTCGTCCAGCTGCAGCGCGCGGGCCAGCGCGCCCAGGACCTCGTCGGACGCCCCGGCCAGCTGACCGCGTTCCAGCCGGGCGTAGTAGTCGACACTGACGCCCGCCAGCAGGGCGACCTCCTCGCGCCGCAGACCCGCGACGCGCCGGTGGCCGCCGAACGACGGCAACCCGGCCTGGTCCGGGGTCAGCCGGGCCCGCCGACTGGCCAGGAAGTCCCGGACATCACGCTGCAGCTCCACGACGCATGACGCTAGAGCCCGCACCGGCCGCGAACCAGGACCTGTCAGGACACGGCACGCCAGGTCCTGCCTGCCGGCGACCCGAGGTCCGGGCCCCGCGTCCCGGCTACGGTCGCTGCCAGCTCCAGTGCTGCACCTCGGGCATGTCCTCCAGGTGCTCGACCACGTAGCTGCGGTGCCGGGCCAGCTGGGCCTCGCACCAGGCCTTCAGCTCCGACGCCCCGGCGGGGGTCCGCTTGGCGTTGTTGATGGCGTCCATCACCAGGTGGTAGCGCGAGGCCCGGTTCTTGACCACCATGTCGAACGGCGTGGTGGTGGTGCCCTCCTCGATGAAGCCGCGGACGTGGAAGCGGTCGGCGTCCGGCCGTCCGTGCACGAGCTGGTGGACAGCGCCGGGGAAGCCGTGGAAGGAGAACACGACGTCGACGTGGTCGGTGAACAGCTCGCGGAAGAAGGTGTCGGAGATGCCGTGCGGATGATCTTGAGGACGCGGCAGGGTCATCAGGTCGACCACGTTGACCACCCGCACCTTCAAGCCGGGCAGCTCGCGGCGCAGGATCTCGGCGGCCGCCACCGTCTCCATGGTGACGACGTCGCCGGCCGCGGCGAGGACGATGTCAGGATCCGCATCCGGCTCCTCGTTGCCCGCCCAGTCCCAGATGCCGGCGCCGGCGGTGCAGTGCCGGATGGCCTCGTCCATGCTCAACCACTGCTGCTGGGGCTGCTTGTCGATCACGATCAGGTTGACGTACGAGCGGGACCGGTAGCAGTGGTCGGCCACCGACAGCAGCGTGTTCGCGTCCGGCGGCAGGTAGACCCGGGTCACCTCGGCCCGCTGGGTGATCGCGGTCTGGATCAGCCCGGGCCCCTGGTGGGAGAAGCCGTTGTGGTCGTTGCGCCAGCAGGTCGAGGTCAACAAGATGTTGAGGCTCGGCACCTTCGCCCGCCACGGCAGCTGGTTCGCCTCCTCGAGCCACTTGCTGTGCTGGATCGTCTGGGAGGCGCTGACCATGGCGAACGACTCGTAGGTGGCGAAGAGGCCGTGGCGACCGGTCAGCGTGTAGCCCTCCAGCCACCCGTGGCAGTTGTGCTCGCTCAGCACCTCCATCACGCGACCCTCGTGCGAAAGGTGCGTGTCGGTCGGCAGCACCGTCTCCATGAACGCGCGATCGGAGACGTCGAAGATCGCCCCGAGTCGGTTGCTGTTCGTCTCGTCCGGGCAGAACAAGCGGAAGGTGGTCGGGTTGCGCCGGTAGATCTCCGCGGTCATCTCGCCGAGGCGGCGGACCGACTCGACGGCCCCGCCGGGGTTGGTCAGATCCACCGCGTAGTCCCGGAAGTCGGGGATGTCCAGGTCCTCGGTCAGCAGCCCGCCGTTCGCGTGCGGGCTGGCACTCAGGCGGGCGTCCCCGCTCGGGTTGGCCCGGCTCACCAGCTCGACCGGAGCCCCGCTCTCGTCGAACAGCTCCTCGGGACGGTAGGACCTGAGCCACCGGTCCAGCAGGGCGAGGTGCTCGGGGTTGCCCTTGACCCCGGACAGGGGGACCTGGTGGGACCGCCAGCTCCCGGTGACCTCGATGCCGTCGATCTCCTGCGGTCCGGTCCAACCCTTCGGGGAGCGCAGCACGATCATCGGCCAGCGCGGCGGCTCTGCCGGGGCGCCGTTCGCCCGAGCATCCCGCTGGATCTCCGCGATGGTCGCGTACGCCTCCCGCAACGCCTCGGAGAAACGGTGGTGCATGCCGGGGACGTCGTCGCCCTCGACCTCCAGCACCTGGTAGCCGTGACCCTCGAGCAGGGAACGGACCAGGGCGGGGTCCTTGCGGCCCAGCACCGTCGGGCCGGCGATCTTGTACCCGTTGAGGTGCAGGATGGGCAGCACCGCACCGTCCCGCGCCGGGTTCAGGAACGAGACGCCCTTCCAGGAGCCCTCCAGCGGGCCGGTCTCGGCCTCGCCGTCACCGACCACGGCGATGGTGAGCAGATCGGGGTTGTCCATCACCGTGCCGAAGGCGTGCACCAGGACGTAGCCGAGCTCGCCACCCTCGTGGATGGAGCCGGGCGTGGTGACCGAGACGTGGCTCGGGATGCCGCCGGGCGCAGAGAACTGCCGGAACAACCGCTTGACGCCGGCCTCGTCCTGGGAGACGTGGGGGTAGACCTCGCTGTAGGTGCCCTCGAGGTAGCCGGCGGCGACGAGCGCCGGGCCTCCGTGGCCGGGACCGGTCAGGTAGATCGTCTCCTGCCCCGTGTGCTGGATCAGTCGGGACACGTGGGCGTAGATGAAGGACAGACCGGGGCTGGTGCCCCAGTGACCCAGCAGTCGGGGCTTGATGTCGTCCGACGTCAGCTCGCGACGGAGCAGGGGGTTGTCCTGCAGGTAGATCTGGCCGATGGTCAGGTAGTTGTTCGCCCGCCACCAGGCGTCGATGGCGTCGATCTCGTCGTCGGTGATCGCGGGTAGGACAAGACCTGTCGATGTCACTGCTGCGTTCTCCTGCCGGAGGTCGTGGGGTTCGCTTCAGTGTCGCAAACCCCGTTCGGTGTCCAGCGGCGGGGAGGTGACCTCCAGCTAGCCGAAGACCCCCTGATCCGCGAACCAGCCGAGAACGCCGGGCAGCAGGTCGGAGTAGTTGCGGTAGTTGTGTCCGCCCTCGGCGAAGATGTAGGTGTACACCTGACCGTCGCCCTTCGTCGCGGTGATCATCTTCTCCGTCATCGGCCAGGACTCCTCGTCCTGTCGGCCGGAGACGAGCAGCAGACTCCGCCCGGCCGCCAGACCGCCCTTGTCGTACAGGTGAAGGGGCGAGTTGGCGTTGCGCTCGTTCTTGTTCTTGAACAGCTTGCCGGTGGTGTCGTCGGTGAGGGGTTCGAAGTAGCCGCCCAGGGACGCCGCGGCGGTGAACCGGTCCGGTTCGGTGAGCAGCAGCTTGGCGGCACAGAAGCCGCCAGTGCTCCAGCCCGTGACCGACCAGCGGGCCACGTCGGAGCTCACCCGGTACTTCGCCAGGGTCGCCTCGGGCACGTCCTTCTGCAGCCAGGTAAGCGCCTGCGGACCACCGTCGACATCGGTGCACTCGGTGTCTCGGGGCGGGTCGATCATCAGCGGCGGGAACACCGCCACGAACGGCTTCACCCGGCCGCTGGAGATCTCCTGTGAGGCGACGGCGCCGAAGTCGAAGTGCTTGAACATGGTCTGCACCTGGGACGGCTGACCGGGCAGCACCACGAGAACCGGGAACTTCGTGTCGGAGAACCGCTTGTCGTCGTACTCGGGCGGCAGCCACATCAGGACGTCGGCGTTCGCCCCCGACGGCCCGCCGCGGACGGTCATCTTCTCGGTCCGGCCCTCTCCCTTGGTCACCAGCCCGTACGTGCTCACTCCTGGCGCCTTGTCCGTGCCGAGACCGGTCAGATCGGTCCAGGACGTGTAGAAGCCGTAGCTGTTGTTGGCCACCACGAAGGTCAAGAACATGGCGATGAGCTGGCAGCCGAGCAGACAGAGAACGCGGGTGAAGCCGGCACCGGCCCCGTTCGGATGGCCCCGGCGTGCGGTTGCCCGCCATCGGACCACCACGACCAGCGGTAGAAGCACCACGAGGGCGACGGCCAGCACCAGCAGCGGCGTTCCGGTGAGACTCATCATCCGTCAGCCCTGCGACTTGATGGAGGACGTGGAGGCGCTGTCGGCCCCGAACACGTCGTCCCACGACGTGTAGAAGGAGAAGATGTTGTTGACCACCAGGAAGGTCAGACCGACGGCGAGACAGCACGTCGGAATCACGGCGACCGCGGCCGGACGGCCAGGCGCACGGGCGGGTTGGGCACATGGCTTTAGGTGAATGGCGCATGGCAGTCGGTGAATAATGTGTCCAGTACTCCTCAGGGGTGTGGTGACAGCGGTGTCGAGACCTGATCATGGAGGTAGGGAGCACCGCAGACCGTCAGGGGAGCACGACATGGCCGACAGCAAGAACATCCAGGTGGAAGTCGACGGCGAGGTCCTGGCCCAGGCGACGATCCAGACGTCCGGGGAGGACCTGCACTCGCCGGGCGCAGGTGACGATGTCGCCGGGCCACCGCCCGGTCGGAGCGGGGCAGACGACCGCCGACGCGGTGCACGACGCAGTCTGCGAGGACGAGTCCGTGCACCTGACCGCGACGGTGCCCCGGGGTGAGGCCGAGCTGGTCGACGGACTCCGGTCCCACCTGACCGACGTGGAGCTCCGGGCGGCTGGCGCCACCAGCATCATCGAGGGCGACATCGCCCCTTGACGGACGGGCCCGCCTGCACCGGTGCGGTGGGCCGCCGCACCCTGGGTCCGTTCGCCGCCGAGTCGGATGATCATGGTCCGGCCGGGTCTGGTTAGCCTGTCGTCATGACGAACGAAGAGGTGCGGCGCGTACGCGTGGGCGCGGTCGAGCTGGCCTGCACGACGATGGGTGACCCGGCTGACCCGCCCCTGCTGCTGGTGGCGGGACTGGGTGCCCAGCTGATCAGCTGGGAGGACGACTTCTGCCGCGCCCTGGTCGACCGCGGGATCTTCGTGGTCCGGTTCGACAACCGCGACGCGGGCTTGTCGACGCACCTCGGCGAGGTCGCGGCGGAGCCGGCGTACGGGCTGAGCGACCTGGCCGGCGACGCGGCGGGTCTGCTCGACGCCCTCGGGCTCGACTCCGTCCACGTGGTCGGCGCGTCGATGGGCGGCATGATCGCGCAGCTGGTGGCGATCGAGCACCCGGACCGGGTCCGCAGCCTGACCTCCATCATGTCCACCACCGGCGACCCGACGGTGGGGCACGCCACCGAGGCGGCTGATCGCCGGGCTGACGGCGCCGCCCGCGCTGACCCGGGAGGCGGTCATGGAGGGTGCCGTGCTGGCCAACCGCATCATGGGCTCGCCCGGTTACCCGATGGCGCCCGACGAGCTCCGGGCCCGGGCCGGGCAGGCCTTCGACCGGGCGTACGACCCGGCCGGCTTCGGACGTCAGCTCCAGGCCTGCCTCGCCGCCGACGACCGCACCCAGTCCCTGCGCCTGCTGCAGGTGCCCACCCTGGTGATCCACGGTGCCGACGACACCCTGATCGGCGTCAGCGGCGGACGCGCCACGGCCGCGGCGGTCCCCGGGGCGGAGCTCCTGGTCCTGGACGGTGTCGGTCACGAGGTGCCACGAGGGGTCTGGCCCGTCGTCGTGGACCGGATCGCGGGACTGGTCGCGCGGGCGGAGCGGGGCCGGTCCGACGGCTGAGGGTTGAAGCACGATCCGGGCCAGTCCGGCGCACGACCGTGAACCTGATTGCCTCCTGAGATTGTGGTGCATCCCGTCGGAAACACCGTCTGATTGATCTAGACTCCGATCGGACTCGGGGGGCGGGTCTACGAGGGTGCAAGGGTGATCGTCGAGCAATCAGTGGGGGACGCGCCGGACAGGCCGGTGCTGGTGGTGGAGGACAACCACCTGAATCAGATCGTGGCCGAGGGGATGCTCCGGCTGCTGGGCTACTCATGCCGTTGCGTGTCCGACGGCCTGCAGGCACTCGAGGTGCTGCAGAGTGATGAGCACCCGATCGTGCTGATGGACGTCCACATGCCCTTGCTCGACGGCTACGAGGCCACCCGCCGGATCCGGGCCGAGCTGCCGGCCGAGCGCCAGCCCTACATCATCGCCCTGTCAGCCAGCGTGCTGCCCGAGGACGCGCGGCTGTGCCAGGAGGCCGGGATGGACGACTTCGTCCCGAAGCCCATCTCCAAGATCAGCCTGCGGGCAGCCCTGGACCGCGCCGGGAACGCGGACGGCTCCTGACGGCTCACGAGATCCGCACGCTCGATCGGGTCCGGACTCAGTCGATGGCGGCGTGCAGTCGTCGGGAGACGTCGGCCAGCACGTCGTCGACCGGCTGCTCGGCCAGCGAGGCCATGAAGGGTTCGACCTTCACCGGGCCGGTGTAGCCGGCAGCGCGGACCCCGGCCACGAAGCCGGCCAGGTCGATCACCCCGGTCGCACCCGGCAGCCGGCGGTCCAGGTCCAGCTGCTCGTCCAGGTCCCTGTCCTCCGGGGCGTCGTTGAGGTCGACGGAGACGATGTCGGCATCCACCAGGCCGACGAGGTCAGCGGTCGTCTCCGCGGCGGTGAACCAGTGGAACGAGTCGAGGATGACGCCGACGTTGTCGGCGCCGGTGTCGGCGATCAGCTCGCGGACCTCGGCCAGCGAGTGGACGAAGGGGAACCGCTCGGTCGACCAGAACGTCTTGGGTCCGACGTACTCCAGCCCGAGTCGGACACCGGCGTCGGCCAGCACCCCGGCCACCAGCGAGATCCGGCTGACGTGCAGCACCCAGTTGCGGCGATAGGTCAGGTCGTCGTGCATCGGCCGGACCCAGGTCCCGACCGACGTGACGCCCGCGGCGGTCAGCACCTCCAGCGTGCCCGGCAGGCTCGCGAGCTGGTCCACGAACGCCCCGGCCGGGGCGGTCAGGTCCACCGGCAGACCGGCCACGCCCCAGCGCAGCCCTCGTTCGGTGACGGCGGCCGCGGCCTCGGCGATCGCCGTCGGGTCGCCGAGCCCGGCGAGGTGACCGACGTCGGGGTCGACACCGTCGAAGCCGTGGCGGACCGCGAGCTCGACAGCGGTCGGGAAGTCAGCGGACAGGCCGAGAGCACCGAGGCTCAGGTTCGCGTACATGGGATCCACCCTAGAGGCGCCGCCCACGACCTCGACGACCGCGCTGCGGCCGGACCGGCCGGTCCGCCGGCTCGCGCGGTAGCGTCCACTCATGGCCGTCTCGACCGTCGCCGTGAGCGGACGTCGGTGATGCGGCGGGCCTGGGTGCGGCTGGACAACGCATCCAACATCTTCCTCGCCGCCCGGAGCACCGCCGATCCCAAGGTGTTCCGGCTCAGCGCCGAGCTCGACCACCGAGTCGATCCGCAGGCGCTGCAGCAGGCCGTCGACGTGACGTTCGACCGCTACCAGCTGTTCCACGCGGTCCTGCGCCGCGGCATCTTCTGGTACTACCTGCAGGCCAGCGACCTGCGTCCCCGGGTCACCGCGGAGGAGCTGCCCACCTGCGCGCCGCTCTACCAGCCCGACCGCCGCCAGCTGCTGTTCCGCGTCCTGCACCACGACCGGAGGATCAGCCTGGAGGTGTTCCACGCGCTGGCCGACGGTACCGGTGCGCTGTGGTTCCTCGACGACGTGGTCACCGCGTACGTCAGGTCACGGACGAGCGATCTCGACCGCGCGGCGGCGCCGGACCTGACGGACCGGGAGACCTCGGCTGCCCACCCGCCCGACGACCCGGGCGGTGAACCCGCCGCACCGGTCCACGGGCTGACCACCGACAGCTTCGCCCACTACTTCCGCCGACTCCGTCGGACCCGTACGCCGACGGTGGATCTCGACGCTGACTTCCGCGAGGCGGCGGCCGCACCGGTCACCGGAGGTCGGCCGTCCCTTTCGGCCACCGGTCCAGGGCACCCGCGGGCGTCGACGAGGGTCCACCGGGTCAGGACGAGGGTTCACCAGGTCAAGACGAAGGCGTACCGGGTCAGGGGCACCCGCACCCCGGACGACCGGACGCGCGCCGTCGAGCTCACCGTGCCCGCCCGGGACGTGCTGGCGCTGGCGCGCGCCGAGGGGGTGTCGCTGACGATGTACCTGACCGCGGCGTTCTTCCACTCGATCCGTCAGGTCTCCCCGGCCCCGCACCGGAGCAGCACCCTGGCGGCCTCGGTGCCGGTGAACCTGCGGCAGTTCTTCCCCTCGACCTCGCCCCGCAACTTCTTCGCGACCATCCGGGTGCAGCACACGTACGGGATCGGACCCGATGACCTCGGCACGGTCTGCCGGGAGCTCGACGGCCAGTTCCGACCACGGGCCACCCCGGAGGCACTGGCCCAGAAGCTGCAGAAGCTCGTCCGGTTCGAGCGGATGCCGTTGCTGCGGGTCCTCCCGCGGCCGGCGAAGGACATCATCCTGCGCGTGGTCAACTGGGGCAGCAACCGGGGCCTGAGCGTCGCGGTGTCGAATCTGGGCCGCGTGACACTGCCCGAACCGGCCGAGCAAGCCGTGCGTGGCCTGCAGTTCCACGTCTCCGCCGTCCGTCCCCAGCTCTGCGCCATCTCCCACGCCGGACTGCTCACCCTCACCTTCACCTCCCCGTTCACCGAGACCGACCACATCCGGGAGTTCGCCAGGCTGCTGACCGCCGGCGGGGTCGCGGTGACGGTCGGTGCGGCACCGGTGACCGAGGCCGAGCTCGCGGGGCAGATCCCGTGAGGCGTTGCCCCGAGTGCGCCGTCGACATCGAGGGGTCCTGGACCTCCTGTCCGCTGTGCGGGGCAACGCTCGCGGGGGAGGGGGCCACTGCTGGTCCGTTCCCCACCGTCGCGCTGCGGTTCTCCCGGCGGCGGGTGCTGCGGGTGCTGTTCCTCGTCTCGATCGGCGTGATCCTGGCGTCGCTGTCGGCCCAGCTGCTCTTCGACCGGACGTCGGCCGGGATCGGTGCCCTCCGCTCGGTCTGGCTGGGGCTCGTGACCATGTGGCTCGTGGTCGTGATGGCCGTGCGGAAGCGGCACAACGTGGCCAAGAGCACCGTCTACCTGGTGGTCATCACCGGTCTGCTCTGCGTGTACTGGGACTACCTGACCGGCTGGCGGGCGTGGTCGCTGACGTACGCCGTGCCGATCGTCTGCGGCGGGTCCGCTGTGGCCTTGATGATCACGGTCCGGCTGCTGCGGATCGAGGTGGGGGAGCACATCGTCTACACCAGCCTGATGCTGCTCCTCGGCCTGACCCCGATCGCGTTCCTGGCGTTCGGGTGGGTCACCAACGCGGTGCCGTCGAGCATCTGCGCCGCGCTCGGCTGCACCCTCGTGCTGCTGCAGCTCACCAGCGGCCCGGATCTCCGCCACGAGCTGGCCAAGCGCCTGCACCTCTAGCCGACCTGGTTGACGTGACACTGGATAGTGTGAGGAGGTGCCCACCGACCTGCGTCTCGTCCGTCACGGGGAGTCGGTTGCGAACACGCAACCGATCATCGCCGGCATGCTCGCCGACGTCGGGCTCACCGACCGAGGACGTCGGCAGGCAGCTCTGCTGGAGGACCGGCTGCGGACCGACGACTGGGCGGCCGACGTCCTCTACGCCAGCACCCTGCCGCGCGCGGTGCAGACCGCCGCGTACGTCTCCCGCGGGCTCGGGCTGCCGGTCGTGCCCGACGACGAGGTGCAGGAGCTCCGACCGGGGGTGGCCGACGGCCTCTCGATCGCTGAGTGGCGTCGGCGCTATCCCGGACTCGACCCGGGTCCGACGAGCCGGCCCTACCAGCGGTTCTCCCCGGACGGGGAGAGCTGGGCGGAGTTCGTCGTCCGGGCCGGCGCTGCACTCCTCCGCATCGTCGAACGCCATCCCGACGAGTCGGTGGTCGTGGTGACGCACGGCGGGGTGATCGAGGCGTCGTTCCACCTCGCGCTCTCGCTCGGGGCGTCGGCGCCCCAGGCCGGTTTCGCGCCGGCCAACACCAGCATCACGCACTGGCGCCATGACCCGGACGGGCCGACCGGCCTGCCGTGGTCGCTGATCGCGTTCAACGACACCCGCCACCTGGTCGGGAAGACGGACGGCGCGCCGCCGCGGGATGCCGTGCCCACTGCCGGCGACGACACGGCGAGCAGTCCGGACGACTGACCAGCCACCTGGGGTGGCCGGCTGCCGGACGCCTAGCATGCCAGCGACGCCAGGAGGTCACCCGTGCTGCACCGCAGGGACACCGTACGCACCGCGCTCGACGACGACGTGTTCGCCTCGAGCGATCTCACCCGGGCCTTGCCGAAGTACCGGCTGCCGGCCGAGGAGCAGGACCCTCGGCACATCCTCCAGCTCGTCCGGGACGAGCTGATGCTGGACGGCAACTCCCGCCAGAACCTGGCCACCTTCTGCCAGACCTGGGCCGACCCCGAGGTCCGGGCGATCATGGCGTCGACGCTGGACAAGAACATGGTCGACAAGGACGAGTACCCGCAGACCGCCGAGATCGAGTCACGGTGCGTGCACATCCTGGCCGACCTGTGGAACGCCCCGGACGCTGCGAACACGATCGGCACCTCCACCACCGGCTCCAGCGAGGCGGCCATGCTCGGTGGGATGGCGATGCTGCGGCGCTGGCGTCAGCGACGCAAGGCGGCTGGCCTGCCGACCGACCGACCGAACCTGGTCACCGGACCTGTCCAGATCTGCTGGCACAAGTTCGTCCGCTACTGGGACGTGGAGATCCGTGAGATCCCGATGCAGGCCGACCGGTTGATCATGACCGCCGAGGAGGCGCTGGCCCGGGTGGACGAGAACACGATCGGTGTCGTCCCGACGCTCGGTGTGACCTTCACCGGTCAGTACGAGCCGGTCGAGGCTGTCAGCAACGCCCTGGACGACCTGCAGGCACGGACGGGCCTGGACGTGCCCATCCACGTCGACGGGGCCAGCGGAGGGTTCCTGGCGCCGTTCGTGGATCCCGAGCTGCGGTGGGACTTCCGGCTTCCGCGGGTCAAGTCGATCAACGCCTCCGGCCACAAGTTCGGTCTGGCTCCGCTCGGAGTCGGGTGGATCATCTGGCGCGACGTGGCCGAGCTCCCCGAGGAGCTGGTGTTCGACGTCAACTACCTCGGCGGCAACATGCCGACCCTGGCGCTGAACTTCTCCCGTCCCGGCGGTCAGGTGATCGCCCAGTACTACAACTTCCTGCGGCTGGGCCGACAGGGCTACCGCCGGATCCACGAGGCGAGCTACCGCAACGCGCAGTACCTGGCCGCCGAGATCGCCGAGCTCGGCCCGTTCGAGATCCTCTACGCCGGCGACGGCAACGGCATCCCCGCCCTGTGCTGGAAGCTGAAGGAGGGAGTGGATCACGGGTTCACGCTGTTCGACCTCGCCGATCGGCTGCGGACGACGGGCTGGCAGGTGCCCGCGTACACGTTGCCGAAGGACCGCGAGGACCTCGCCATCCAACGGATCCTGGTCCGGCACGACTTCAGCCGCGACCTGGCCGACCTGCTGCTGGCCGACTACCGGCGGGCGCTGACCCACCTGGACAGGCACCGGCCGAGCACGTCGATGACCGCCGACGAGTCCAGCGGCTTCCACCACTGACGTCTGGCTCGGCTGGGCCGCGCACCGGGCTCCGTAGCTCGGAGCGCCGGTGCGCGGCCACAGTGATCAGAAGACGCTGTTGGGGTCGTAGTACTTGTCGATGTTGTCGCAGCCGATCCCGACCGCCTCGGTGAACGACTCGGGCGGGTAGTCCGAGGGCTTCGTCTTGCCTGTGGCCACGTCGACGGAGATCTTCAGCGCCGCCTCGGCGGCCAGTGACGGCGAGTTCAGCCCGGTGGAGATGTAGCGTCCCTCGCAGCCACCCTTCTTGATCAGGGCCAGGGCTTCCTTCTGCCCGTCGGCCGACGCGGCGACGTAGACGTTCTTGTACTGGTCCTTGCCGTTGACCACGTTGTAGGCGCCCAGGGCCATGGAGTCGTTCAGCCCCAGGATCAGGTCGATGTCCGGGTTGCCGGCGAGCATGTTCTCGGCGGCGACCTGCCCCTTGTCCTGGGCGTAGTCGCCGGCCTGCTCGGCCTTGATCTCGAAGGGCATGCCGCCCTCCTTGAGCCCGTCGAGGAAGCCCTGTCGGCGGTTCGGGCCGACGAACTCGTCGGTGGCCGGGCCGGTCAGGATGACCATGGTGATGCTGGTCTTGCCCATGTCCTTGAACCGCTTGGCGGTCAGCTTGCCCGATTCGCGGCCGATGGTGAGGTTGTCGGACTGGACGCTGGTCATCCCGGTTCCGGGCACGGAGGTGTCGATGTAGGTGACCGGGATCTGGGAGGCGATCTGGGTCATCATCTGCTTCTGGCCCTTCACGCTGGTCGCGTTCACGACGAGCACGTCGGCGCCCTGGGCGATCATGGCCTGCATCTGGTTCATCTGGATGACCGGGTCCTTGTTGGCGGCCTGGAACAACAGCTTGAAGCCCTGCTCCTCGGCGATCTGCTTCGACTGGACTTCCATGGCCGCGAAGTACGGCGCCTGCAGCTGCTGCTGGGCGAAGCCGACGACGACCTCGTCGACATTGGCCTTGATGCCGTTGGCCGGGGTCTGGGCCGGTTCGCTGGACGGGTAGATCTGCCCGCAGGCGCTCAGCACGGTCAAGGCGGTGGCGGCGGCCAGCACCCCGGTCGCCGAGCGAAGCCGGTTGCGCGTTCTCATCGTCGTCCTCCTCCTCATCGTCGTCCTCCTCGGGTCGTGTCGTCGCTAGCGCGTCGGGGGTTCACTGGGCCGCCGGCGGGGTGCTGGTGGTCTTGCGTCGCCGCGAGAAGGAGACGGTGGCCAGGGTGACCGCGACCAGGATCAGGGCGCCGCGGAAGGCGTCCTGCAGGAAGGTCGAGACGTTCAGCAGCGACAGCAGGTTGGCGATCACGGCGAAGATGATGGTGCCGACGACGGCTCCGAACACCTTGCCCTTGCCACCGGACAGGGCCGCACCCCCGATCACCACGGCGGCGATGGCCTCCAGCTCCAGCAGGTTGCCGGCGGTCGAGGTGCCGGAGGCGAAGCGGGCCAGGAACATCCAGCCGCCGAGACCGACCAGCAGCCCGGCCAGGATGTAGACCGACCACAGGGTCGCCTTGACCGGGATGCCGGACGCACGGGCGGCCTCGATGTTGGACCCGATCGCGTAGACCCGGCGACCCCAGACGGTGCGGTAGAGCAGGAACGCGATCAGCGCGACCATGGCCAGCCAGATGATCGCCAGCACGGGGATGCCGATGATCGTGGCCTGACCGAACGCGGCGAACGCCGGGGCCGCGGCCGGGGTGATCGGGATCCCGTTGCCGTAGGCGTAGACCAGGCCACGGGCCAGGGCGAGCATGCCCAGGGTGACGATGAACGGCTCCAGGCCGCGGAAGGCGACCAGCCACCCGTTGACCGCGCCGACGACGCCGCCGATGATCACCGCCACGATCAGGGCGAGGAACACCGACGGACCGCCGAACAGACCGGCGGCCACGACCGCCGCCAGGCCCAGGGCGGAGCCGACGGAGATGTCGATGCCGCCGGTGAGGACGACGATCAGCTCCGCCAGCACCACGACGCCGATGATCGACATCTGCAGCAGCAGGTTGGTCAGGTTGGTGCCGCTCCAGAAGATGGAGCCGCGGGTGATCGTGGCCACCAGCAGCAGGGCGACCAGGATGTAGAGGGCGTACTGGCTCTTCAGCCAGCCGATGATGAGCCCACTCCGGGAGGTGTCCTCCTCGTAGTGGTGGACCGACGGTGGCGCGGTGGTGCTGGTGGCCATGGAAAAGCTCCTTTGCTCAGGGATGGCTGTGGTCAGTCTTCGTGGGTGAGGGCGGTGCGGATCAGGTCGTCGGTGTCGGCCTCGTCGGGATCGAACTCGGCGACGATCCGGCCGTTGCGCATGACCAGGATGCGGTGGCACAGCGAGAGCAGCTCCTCGGCCTCGCTGGACACCACCAGCACGCCCTTGCCGCGGGCGGCGACGGCGTGGATGATCTCGTAGATGTTGGCGCGGGCGCCGACGTCGATGCCCTTGGTCGGTTCGTCGAGGACGACGAACTCCGGATCGGTCTCCAGCCACTTGGCGACCACGACCTTCTGCTGGTTGCCGCCGGACAGTGTCCGGGTGTAGGTCTTGGTGCCGCCCTTGACCTGGTACTCCCCGATCAGCTCGCGGACCCGCTTCTTCTCCGCAGCGGCGTCGACCACCCCGGCCCGGGCCATCTTCGGGAGAGCGACCAGGCTCATGTTCTGGCCGTTGTCGAAGTCCTTGACGAAGCCCTCCAGACGCCGGTCCTCGGTCAGGTAGGCGATCTTCTTGTTGACCGCGGCCGTGGGGGTCGGCAGGTCGACCTCCTGGCCGTGCAGCCTGATCGAACCCGAGACCGCGGGACGCTGCCCGGTGACGGTGCGCGCCACCGAGGAGCGACCGCTACCGACCAACCCGTACAGGCCGAGGATCTCGCCGGGGTTGACGTCGAAGGACACCCCCTCGGCCGTCCCGCCGTAGAGGTCGGTGACCGACAGCACCGGCACCCGGTCGGGATCGTCGGCGACCGGGGCAGGACGGGCCAGGGCCTTGAGCGCCTGGCCGATCATCAGCGAGGTGATCTCGTCGGCGTCGGTCTGGGCGGCGTCCAGGGTCTTGACCAGCTTGCCGTTGCGCAGCACGGCGATCCGGTCGCACATGGCGAACACCTCGTTCAGCCGGTGGGAGACGAAGATGATCGAGGTGCCGGCGTTCTTCTCCCGCTCCACCAGGTCGAGGATGTCGTTGAAGTGCTCCTCGCTGGTCGAGGCGGTCGTCTCGTCCAAGATCATGATCTTGTGGTTGGTGACAGCGGCCCGACTCAGTGACAGCATCTGCCGTTGCCCGGGACCGAGGTCGCGGGCCAGCTGCCGGGTGGACAGGTGCCCGAGACCGACGTTGGCCAGCACCTCGCGGGTCTCGGCGTTGTTGGTGTCGACCTTCTGCGCCCAGGGCCGGATGTCTCGACCTTCCCGCAGCTTGTAGAGCCAGACGTTCTCCCCGACGGTGAAGTCGTCGATGATCAACGGCTCCTGGTGCATCATCAGCACCCCCGCCTGCTCGGCCTCGGCGGCGTTGCGGACCGGGTGCGGGTAGCCGGTGATGGTGATCTCCCCGTCGGTCAGGGTGTCGACGCCGGCCAGGAGCTTGGCGAAGGTCGACTTGCCGGCGCCGTTGGCGCCGCACACGCCCGAGCACGCTGCCGGCGTACCCCTGCAGATCGACACCGTCCAGGGCCTTCACCCCGGGATAGTGCTTCTTCACCCCGACCGCGGTGAACGCGACCTCACGGGGGTCGGAACCTGGTGCCTGGTCGTCGTCGAGTGGTTGAGCGGCGTTGCTCACGAGTCGTCTCCGTTCTGCGTCCGGGCTCCACGGTGGAGAGCCCTGCGTTTAGGTTGCGCTGCTGAGGTGGTGGACGGGTGGATTGTGGCTTCCGCGGCGAGTCGGATCATTGCTGCTCCGGTGGGGTTCCTCCCTCACTGCTGCGGGTGGATGATCGCCTTCAACGAGTCGCGGGCGGTACGACCGAGCAGCAGGGCGTCGGGAGTCCCGGACAGCGGGAAGTGGTGGGTGACCAGGGGGCCGACGTCGACCCGGCCGGAGGCGATCAGGGCGATCCCGAGCGGCCAGGTGTTCTGGTAGCGGTTGACCAGGCTGAGGGTGATCTCGTTGACGTTCAGCTGGGACAGCGGCAGCGCGATGGACTCCTCCTTGGGCAGGCCGATCATGGCGGCCCGACCGGCGGGTCGCAGCCGGGCCAGCCCGGCCGCCAGGACCCCGGGCGCCCCGGAGCACTCCAGCAGGACGTCGAACGTGTCCTCGGTGGCCCGGTCGGAACGCTCGGTGGCGAAGCCCATCGTCGTGGCCAGCTGGAGACGGAAGTCCGACACGTCGGTGACGGTGACCGAGGCGGCGCCCAGGGCCCGGGCCGCCGCCGCCGCGAGGAGGCCCACGGGCCCGGCCCCGGTGACCAGGACGTCGTCGCCGGCGTGCAGGTCGGCGCGCCGGCAGCCCCAGAGCCCCACCGACAGCGGCTCGACCAGCGCGCCCTGCTCGTACGACATGGAGTCGGGCAGCCGGTAGAGGTTCCGGCTGTCGACGGCCAGCTTCTGCACCAGAGCGCCGTCGTACGGGGGCGTGGCCAAGAACACGAGGTCGGGACACAGGTGGTACCGACCGGCGAAGCACTGGGGGCAGTCCCGGCAGGGCGTGCCCGGCTCGATCGCCACCCGGTCACCGACGGCGATGTCGGTGACGGAGGTGCCGACCTCGATCACCTGCCCGGCCGCCTCGTGGCCCAGGACGATCGGTCCGTCCACCACCCAGTCGCCGATCCGGCCGACCGTGAAGTAGGCGGTGTCGGAGCCGCAGACGCCGACGGCCTCGACCCGCACCACTGCCTGGTGGGGCAGCGGGGTCGGGTCGGCCAGGTCGCGGATCTCGATGGTGTTCAGCTCCGGCATCACGGCGGCTCGGTTCGGCACCTGATCTCCTCCACGTCGACGTCGACTGATTGACTCGTGTCAATCTTGCGGTGATCACGAACCTAATGTCATGCTTGACTCGTGTCAAGAGTCACCGGCGGACAATCGGCGCGGCGGATCAGTCGGTCCGACGTGGCCCGACGGGCCGGCGTCTCCCACGGCACCGTGTCGCACGTGCTGAACCACCCCGAACGGGTCCGACCCGACACCCGGGCCCGGGTCGAGGCCGCGATCGCCGAGCTCGGCTTCGTCCGGGACGAGGCGGCCCGCCACCTGCGGGCGGGCTACTCCCGGACCATCGGGCTGATGCTGCTGGATGCCTGGAACCCCAGCTTCATGGAGATCGCCCGTGGCGTGGAGGAGCAGACGACAGACGGTCCGTGGACGGTCCTGATGTCCAACAGCGCCCGGAACGCGGTACGGGAGCAGCGCTACCTGCAGGAGTACGCGGCCCGCCGGGTCGCCGGCCTGATCGTGATCCCCAACGACCACGTCGACGAGCTGGCGCAGCTGCGGCTGCACGGCGACGTCCCGCTGGTGGTCGTGGACCGGGCCGAGCCCGAGGACTCCGAGACGATGTCGGTGGCCGTCGACGACGCCGCCGGTGGCGCCGCGATGGCCCAGCACCTGGCCGGTCTCGGACACCGACGGATCGCCTTCGTGGGGGACCCGGCGGCCCAGGCGCCGGTGCACACCCGCTTCGACGCCTTCCGGCGAGCGCTCAGCGGGGTCGACGGTGTCGAGCTGGAGGTCGTACCGGCACCGCTGACCATCGAGGCCGGTCTGGTCGTCGGACGCGAGCTCGCCGCCCGCCCACCGGCCCGACGCCCGACAGCGGTGGCCGCCGGGGTCGACCTGATCGCCTTCGGTGTCCTGCAGAGTCTGCTGTCGCAGCGGATCCGGGTGCCCGAGGACATCTCGATCGTCGGCTACGACGACATCCCGTTCACCGCCCAGCTGTCTGTGCCGCTCACCTCGGTGGCCCGTCCGCACTGGCGGATGGGCATCACCGCCGCCGAGCTGCTGCTGGCGGTGCTGGACGGCGCGGAGCCGGCGCAGCGGCACGTCGTGCTGCCGCCCGAGCTGATCATCCGAGCCTCGACCGGGGTGCCGGTCGACGCCTGAGGTCGACCTCCAGCCGCGCGTGAAGGTCAGCGGGTCCAGAAGTCCTCGGGCCGCGAACCGGGCGTGAAGCCCAGCGTGCCCAGCAGATCCACCGCTTCCGGGAAGTGCGCCGCGAGCCCCTGCGAGTTGTGGTCGTCGCTGCCGAAGCTCACGGCGCGGCCGCCTTCCTCGGCCCACCACCGGGGTATCCACGGCCGCAGCGAGCGGGAGGTGTTCATCTCCAGCGCGCGACCGGTCGAGGCGATCGACCGCATCGCCTGCCGGAACCCGTCCTCGAACCGGCGGTGGTCGAACGGACCGTGCTGCTCGGTCGGCCAGTAGCGGGCCGCGTAGTCGAGGTGGGTGTAGACGTCGAAGTCGCCCCCGTCGACCATCGCTGACACCTCGGCGAAGTAGGCCCACATCACCTCGGCGGGGTCGGCGAGCTCGCGGTAGAGGGTCACCGGCTCACTCCGGTGCCCTCGGAACGGCAGCGTGTGCAGGGAGCCGTTCACCCGGTCCAGCGATCCGAGGTCGAGGACAGCGGCGGCTGCAGTGCCGTCGAGATGGGGCTGGCCGAACTCGACCCCGGTGAGGATGCGCAGCTCGGGGAAGTCGTGGCGGCAGCGGTCGATCGCCTCCAGGTAGCCGGCGACGTCGAGCACCGGCGGCTGCATCAGACCGTCGGCGTCGATCAGGTCGTCGACCTGCTCATCGAAGTCCTCCGAGGAGGCCCGCCATCCGGTGAGATCGAGGTGCTCGGTGAACACGAGAGCCGGCAGACCGATCCGGACGGCGCGGGCGCAGGTGCGGCGCATCGTCCCGGCGGCCGTCACCGACGTCGGACCGCCGGTGTCCCAGGAGAACTCGCTGTGCACGTGGGTATCGGCGGGCAGCACCATCGCGCCAGCCTCGCACGCGGGCCGAGCCCTCCGCGGCCCAGGCTCCCGGTCCGGGCTCCCGGTCGATCATCCGGGGCGATGATCCGGGGCGACCGCCGTCAGCGGGCCGCGTCACGGGCCAGCAGCTCGAGCTGCGCCAGCCGACCACCGTCCACGGCGGTGAACCGGAAGCGGGCGGCGCGGACCGACCCGCCCGCGACGCCGAACGCCCGGGTCTGGCGTGGCCAGCGGAAGCTGGTCGCGCTCGACCCCGCCAGCTCCGTCCAGCCGTCGTCGGTCTCGGCCGTCACGGTCCAGGCCCGCGGAGCGGCACCATCGGCGGCCGAGGTGAGGGTGATCAGCTCGAGGTCGACGGCGTCGCCGGTGTCGAGCTCGATCAGCGTCCCGGCGGGCAGGTCGACGGACGTGGCGGAGCTGTCGTCGACCAGGGTCCCGAGCTCCAGACCCTGCGGCCCGTGGAGGGCGGCGGTCGAGGCGACGTCGCGGAGCAGCCGCGGCGGGGCGACCCGGCCGGCGACCTCCGGGGTGACCGACGGCGGTGCCGGCGTGCTGCCCCAGGCCTGGGGCGTCTCGGCGAGTGAGAACCGCAGCTCACCGGCGCCGACCAGCTCGCGGTGGCCGATCCAGGGCCGGGTCCAGGTCTCCCCGTCCACCTCGACCCCGGCCACGTACACCGCGTCGTGGGTGATGCCCGGCGCCGTGACGTCCCAGCCGACCCCGTCGTCCCGGCGCACCCGGACCCGCCCGTAGAGCGGCGACGACACGACGTAGCCGGGGCTGCCGACGGTGAGCGGGTAGAGGCCGAGGGCGGCGAAGAGGTGCCAGGCGGACATCTCGCCGTTGTCCTCGTCGCCGCCGTACCCCTGGCCGATCTCGCTGCCCTGGTGGAACCGGCGCAGGATCTCGCGGACGGCTTCCTGCGTACGGTCCGGTCGTCCGGCGTGCAACCACTGGAAGGGGACGTGGTGGGCGGGTTGGTTGCTGTGCCCGAACATCCCCATCCGGACGTCGCGGGCCTCGGTGATCTCGTGCATGCTGCGGGGGTAGGACCCCTCGTGCCGACCGGTCTCCGGCCGGCTGAAGATCGTCTCCAGCATCGCCCCCAGCGCGTTCCGGGAGCCGTGCAGACCGGCGAGTCCGGCGCCGTCGTGCGGCACCGACACCGCCATGTTCCAGGCGTTGGTCTCGGTGTAGTCATCGCCCCAGTCGTCCGGGTCGAAGCCCTCGCCGACCCGCCAGGAGCCGTCGGCCCGCCGACCGTGGAACAGCCGGTGGTCCGGGCGGAAGAGCCGCGCGTAGTCGGTCGACCGGGCGGTGAACCAACGCAGCTCGTCGGTCAGCCGTACGCGGTCGTAGCCCTCGGGCAGCCGGTCGTGGTCCAGCAGCCAGCGCGCCATCGAGGCGATCCCGAAGTCGTTGATGTAGCCGTCGATCGACCAGGACAGACCCTCGGGTTCCTCGACCGGCGTCCAGCCGAGGAAGATCGCGCGATCGAGTGACTTGCGCCCGACCCGGGTGTCGTCGGTCGCGACCGTGGCGTTGCGGACGGCAGCGAGGTAGGCGGTCTCGGCGTCCACCTCGACGTCCTTGACCAGGGCGTCGGCGAACGCGATGTCGCTCGACGTCCCGACCATGCAGTCGGCGAAGCCGGGGGAGGACCATCGCGGGATCCAGCCGGCCTCCCGGTAGTGCTGCAGGAACCCCTCGACCAGCTCCGCAGCGAGGCGCGGGTAGAGCAGCGAGTAGAGCGGCCAGGCGGTGCGGTAGGTGTCCCAGAAACCGTTGTTCACGTAGAGCTTCCCGTCGACGACGACGGAGCCGGTACGGATGTCGGTGTGCTCGCCGGCCGGCAGCACCGGACTGGCGTGCACCCAGTGCGGCTCCTCGACGGTGCCGACGTTCTCGTGGCCCGCGTTCGGGTAGAGGTTGAGCCGGTAGAGGTGCGAGGCGACAGTGGTCCGCGCCTCGTCGTCGACCAGCGCACCGTCGAGCTGCAGGGCACCCAGTCGCTCGTCCCAGGCCGCGGCGGCCGCCTCGAGCAGCTCGTCCACGTCCCGGTCGGTTCCGGGCCTGCCCTGCTCGTGCCCCAGATGGCTCTGCTCGTGCCTCAGATGGCCCTGCTCGAGCTCCAGGTTGTGCCGGGCCTGGTCGACCGACAGGAACGAGGTGCCCAGCCGCAGCACCGCTGTCAGTGGGCCCGACGCCGAGGTCAGCTCGACGTAGCCCGCCACGTCCGGCCCGGCGCCGTCGGTCAGCCGCCCGGTCGCCGACACCGTGACGGTGCCGCCAGCGGTGTCGAACCGCCCGTAGACGTACATCGGTCCGGCGCCCTCGGCGCGTGGTCCGGGCAGCCCGTGGGTCCAGCCGGTGAGCGTGCCGTCGGCCGCCACCTCGCAGCGGCCGTCGGCGGTCGCGGTGTCGAACACGAACCGGCCGGTCGAGCCGGTGAAGCCGACCCGGACCGCCACCGTGTGGTCGGTCGGGACCAGCTCGGCCGTCGTCGGTCCGTCGCCGTCCGGCTGCAGCGCGACCCGGTAGTGATGGGGTCGAGCGATCTCGTGATCATGGTCGAAGACGATGGACCGGGCCACCGGGTCGGCCGTCGGTGGCCGGCTGGTCGACTGCGGCATCACCTGGAAGGGCAGCCGGTCGCCCATCCACGGGCTGGGCTGGTGGCTCACCGCCAGCGCCTGCAGCCGGGTCCGGTTCTGGTCGTCGTTGTGGTCGGACCAGGAGTAGACCCACCGCAGCGTCCGGGCGTCGGTGACGGGGGTGAAGAAGGCGAACCCGTTGGGCCACGCGGTGGCCGGCAGGTTGTTCCCCCGGCTGAAGTGCCGGTTGGACTGGGTCCCGCGGGTGGTGATCACCCAGTCGGCCGGCCGGGTGCGGATCGGGTCGCTGGGATCACCGAGCCGGAGCCGGTCGAGGAAGCCGGTGACGTCCTCCCCGGGATCGGCGTCCCAGGCCAGCTCGACGCGCGATCGCCCGCCGGCCGGCGAGCGAGGAGAGGTCGACCCGGCGCAGGTTCCACTGGTGCGGGTACAGCGCCTTCGACCGACCCTGCGCGGCCGGGTCGAGCGGGTAGCCCAGCTGGTCGACGACCCCGTACGCCGACGCCCGCGTGCCGTCGTCGAGGACGACGTCGACCGCCACGTGACCGCCGACGTAGCGGAGGTCGTCGTCCAGCCGGTAGCCGATCACGTACGACAGCTCGGTGGTCGCGGCGATGACCAGGTCGACGTCGTGCAGCAGCACCCGGTGGACACCGCTGGCGGCAGTGCCGTCGAACCGCACCGCGTGGGTGCCGACGAAGCCGAACCCGGGGACCCCGTGGTACCAGTCGGTCGGACCCTCGCCGACCCGGACCGACAGCGCACTGCTGTCGTCCGGGCGGCGGTCGCTCAGCCGGCTGGTCGCGGTGTAGCGCTCAGGCAGATCCATGCCGCCCATCCTCCGATAACGTGCTCGTCGCTCGCGGGTGCCCCCGCGAACTGCTGCTGCGAGGGCATCGCCACCCCTCAGCGCCGCTCGCTTCGTCGATAGGGCGTCGGGGACAGCCCGAAGCGTGCCTTGAAGCGGCGTGAGAGATGGAACTCGTCGCTGTAGCCCAGCCGCTCGGCGATGTCCTGACAGCTCAGGGTGGTCAGACGCAGCATCGTGGCGGCGCTCTGCAACCGACGCTCGTTGCGGTACGCGAGTGGTGCCCTGCCGTATCGCTCCCGGAACTGGCGCCGGAACGCCTCGTAGCTCAAGCCGATCTCGTCGGCGATGTCGGCCAGCACAGGCGGCTGCCGGAAGTCGTCGGTCAGCAGCTGCCTGGCCACGTTCCACCGGCGGGTGGTGTCATCGACCGACTCGCGGAGAGCCCCGGCGAGCCAGTGGGCGAGAGCCCACACCTGATCTTCGGCGGCTGGCGCGTGCGACCGCTCCCGGAGGATGTCGGCCAGGTCGTCAGGGCGGGCACCGGCCGGGAGCGGTTGTGGTCCCGATCGGGACTGGGTCGCGGTGATCACGGTCTCGAAGATGGGTCCGTGGACGACAGCGAATCGTTCGGTCCACCGCTGGCCGGGACTGGTGCCGTACCAGTGCGGCTGTCCAGGGACCACGAGGATCAAGGTGGGGCCGCTGATCGGGCGAGGGGCATCGCCCGGGGACCGGTACTCGCCCTCCCCCAGAACCACCACCGAGATCACGATGCCGTCGATCACCCGCAGGCGTCGAGCCAGGATCGGTTCGGCGTCGATCACCTCGCCGGCGAGCTCGATCCGCCCGTACCGGGTCGGGTGACCGTCGGAGATGGTGAGCCGCTCGTAACCGGCGCCGGAACCGAGATGCGCAGAATCCACGCCCAGAACGTACATGGCTGACCCAGACCAACTATGGCCTGACGGCGGCGGAGTCGGCATTGTCTGTGCTACCGGACCAGCCGTCGTCGAAGGAGCTCCCGATCGTGTCCACCGCAACGCAGACAACACCACTGGTGACGCAGCAGATGCTGGATCAGTACCGCGACGAGGGCTACTTCGTCCTCGAACGGGCGATCGCCCCGGACGATCTCGAGCTGCTCCGCAGCGGTGCCCAGTTCTCGATGGACGTGGCCGACCAGAAGATGGACGAGGCCGGCGTCGACCGGCTGGGGATCAGCGCGCGGGGGAAGCGCTACTTCTCCCACATGGTCTACCAGCAGCGTCCCGAGCTCCGCGAGTTCATCTTCGGTTCGACGATGGCCGAGATCTGTCAGCGGGTGCTCGGCCCCGAGGCGTACCTGTTCTGGGAGCAGTACGTGATCAAGGCCGCCGATCCCGACACGACGTTCGCCTGGCACCAGGACTCGGGGTACGTCCACGAGGACGGCCCGCCCTACCTGACCTGCTGGATAGCGCTGGACGACGTCACCGAGGAGAACGGCTCGGTCTACCTGCTCCCGTACAGCCGATCCGGGATCCGCACCTACATCAAGCACATGAAGATCGACTCCGGAGATGAGGTCTGCTACGTGGGCTCGGACCCGGGGATGCCGGTGATCGTGCCCGCGGGCTCGATCGTCTGCTTCTCCAGCATGATCATCCACCGCAGCGGAGCGAACCTCACCGATCGGATGCGCCGGGTGTACCTCCTGCAGTACTCCGACCAGATCATCATGGACCGGTCGGGGGAGAAGCCGTGGGGATCCTTCGAGCAGTTCCTCAGCGGCGGCCGGGTCGTCGCGGATCTGAGCGCGCCATGAGCCAGCTGCTGACCCGGCGCGGATTCCTCGCGGTAGCGGGCCTGGCGGCCTCCGCGGTCGGTGCGGTCAGCCTCGGCGGCTGCGGCACAGCGCAGCGGGCCGGTGGCGGCAGCGGCGGCCGGCCGGGGCCGTCCGGGGACACGTTGTTCGTCAACCAGGGACAGTGGGGACCTGCGACGAACTTCAACCCGCTGAGTGCCTCGCCCGCGTTTCCGACGGCGGGCGGTCAGATCCAGCTGATCTACGAGACCCTGGTGCGGTTCAACCTGATCGACGGGTCGCTGCAACCCGGGCTCGGGAAAGAGCTGACGGAGGACGGCGTCCGCCTGGTCGTTCCGTTGCAGGACGGCACCACGTGGAGTGACGGGCAGGAGCTGACCGCCGCTGATGTGGTGTTCACCTTCGAGATCGCGAAGGACAACGCGCTGTCGTACTCGATCGTGTGGGACTACCTCGACACGGTGGAGGCCGCCGACGACCGCACGGTCGTGTTCACGGCCAAGGCCGACCCGTTCAACCCGGGCACGATCAAGGCCTGGATCGCTGCCACCTACATCCTGCCGCGGCACGTCTGGGAGCCGTACGTCTCCGACGGATCCTTGTTGAAGCAGACCAATCTCGAACCGGTCGGATCGGGTCCGTTCCTGCTCGAGAAATTCGACGTGACCCAGATCGCGCTCACTCGACACGACGGCTACTGGGGACGGTCGGTCTTCGGCACCCCGGCGATGGCCGCCGTGAACCACCCGATCTTCAAGTCCAACCAGGATGCGGATCTGAAGCTGGCCAGCGGGGAGCTGGACGTGAGCCAGGGCTTCACCTCACAGATCTGGAAGATGTGGGAGGACCAGAAGCAGCCGGTCGGCACCTGGTTGAAGGACGCTCCCTACTACCTGCCGGGCAACATCCCGTTGATCATCTTCAACACCACGGTGAAGGGACTGGACGACCCTCGGGTGCGGCGGGCGATCGCGTACTGCATCGACTACCCCAACATCGCCAAAACGGCTATGTCCAGCTACTCCGACACGGTCAACGCCTCCCTGGTGCTGCCGACCGGGTTCGAAGCGTCCTTCTACGACGCTGACGCGGCGCAGGCGGACGGCTGGAGCTACGACCCCGACGCCGCGATCGCGATCCTGGAAGAGGAGCTGAAGGCCCGGAAGGGCGCCGACGGGATCTACGTGCTGCCCGACGGCACCAGGCTGGGCGGCTGGAAGGTGCAGTGCCCCACGGGCTGGACCGACTGGAACACCGCGTTGGAGATCGTGGCCAAGAGCGCGAAGGCGATCGGCATCGGCATCGCGACCGAGTTCCCCCAGGCTCCGCAGTGGACCCAGGCGATTCAGAACGGGGACTTCGACATCGCCATGAACACCTACTCCGGTGTCAGTCCCGCGACACCGTGGGCCCGGTTCCGTGACGCGCTCGACAGCAGGGGAGTTCCGGCCGTGGGCAAGCAGGCCTACCGCAACTACGGTCGCTACAGCAACGACGAGGTCGCCGGCCTGCTCGACCGAGCGAGCTCATCCTCCGACGAGAGCGCCCAGCAGTCCGCGTACGCCGCTCTCGACGCCATCTACCGGCGGGACGTGCCCTGCGTCGGTCTGATGTACCGGCCGTTGGAGTTCTACGAGTTCAACACCAGCAACTGGCAGAACTTCCCCACCAGCGAGAACCCGTACGCGCCGCCGATGTGGCAGGGTGCCGGCATCCAGTGGCTGTTCGGACTCGAGCGCGGTGGCAGCTGAACCGGCCGGACCAGAGCTGCGGCGAGGCAACAGCCAGGGGCGCGGAAGCCAGGGGCGCGGACGACGTCAGGTCCTGGACGCTGACGTTCTGAACGGCGGCGGCTCTGCGGCGGCGTGACCGGTGAAGCGCTCGATGATGACCGCCGCCACGTCCCGCAGCTTCACGTTGCGACTCTGCGACGCGCGGCGGAGGATGCCGAACGCCTCATCCCGGGTGCACCTGTTCTGCGCCATCAAGACGCCGAGTGCCTGGTCGATGGTGGATCGGCTCACCAGGGCCTGCTCCAGCTGCGAAGCCCGCTCGTCGGCCGCGAAGAGGCGAACAGCGCCGGGGATGGTCCTGGCCAGCTCCTCGGCGAACAGCGTTGCCCGCCGCAGGGTCGCCTCGTCGAACGCCTGGGGTGCGGGCGCATACAGGTTGAGGGCCAGTCGATGGCCCGGTTCGATCTCGGCCGGCACGCCGGCGGCTGTGACGAAGCCGAGCAGGCCGGCCACCGCTGTCCAGGCCGGCCAGCGTCGTTCCGACGCAAGATCGATGACTCCATGGACCTGGCCGTCCCGCAGCGCCTCGACACAGGGACCGGCCTGGGTGTCGAACTCGACCTGATCGGCCTCCCACGCCGCCCGATCGCTGGTAGCCACGGTGAGAAGGTGGCCGTACAGGCCGGCGCTGAGGCTGCACGAACCGGTCAGCTCGACCACGTCGGCGGTCAGGTCGACCGCCTCCTGCAGGTAGGAGTCGATGGACGTGTTCCGTCGGAGGGCCGGTTCCAGCCGCACCCACACCTGGTGACGAAAAGCATCCTCGAGCATCATCGATCCTTCCACGTGCGCCACGACGTCATCCTCTGACGACGTGTCGGTTCAAGCGGGGCTGGCCCACGCTAACCGCCCAGGACCGGGAGCCGGAAGCCGGCGTGGCCTCGAGGTGGTCGTCGATGCTCGGAGAACGTGGATCTGGTCCCGAAGACCACCCGGGACTGAGCGGTCGACGGGCCCGCCACAGGGTGTCGCCGGCATCGCGAAAGGCGAGTAGCGTGGTGGGTGCCGCGTCTGCTGGACGGGGTCGAGAAGGAGCGAGCGATGTCGATTGCCGCCCTGATCACATGGGTGATCACCGCCGGACTCGGGTCCTACATGGTCGCCACCTGGCGCCGCCACGGTGGCGCGAAAGGGGATCCGGAAACGACCCACCTGCCGCCCGCTCGGGTGTTCACCCATCTCGGGCTGGCGGTTGCTGGGTTGGTGGTGTGGATCGTGTTCCTGGCCAGCGGCGATGTGGTGTGGGCGTGGATCGCGGTCGCCGACCTCGTCCTGGTGGCGGCGCTGGGCGGGGTGATGGCCAGGCGCTGGACGCTCGACGGTCGAGCGGCGATGAGCGGGGCCGATGCGACGTCTCACGGGGACCTGGCCGAACAGCACATCGCGCGGCCACCCGTGGTGATCCACGGGATCTTTGCCGCCAGCACGCTGGTGCTGGCGATCCTGTCGGCGGTCGGTGTCGGTGTCAGCTGACCCGGGGAGTGGGTCGCCGAGCCGCGGCGAGGCGCGCCGGTGCGGCCGGAAACCGGGTGCGTGCGCCCGCCGTCGGTCCTAGCGTCAGGTCATGGACAACACCGCGGAGCATGACGCAGAGCAGGACGATGCCGCCGACGGGTGGTTCCCGGAGAGCGTCGCGGCCGACTACGACGCACCGGGAGGGGCCAACGATCCGGCGGTCGTGAAGCCGATGGTGGAGGTCCTGGCCGAGCTCGCCGGTGGGGGAGCGGTGCTGGAGCTCGCGGTGGGCACCGGCCGGATCGCCGCACCGCTGGCGGCACGCGGGGTCGACGTCGCCGGGATCGAGCTCAGCCGGGCGATGGCGGCGCGGATCCCCGACAAGCCGGGAGGCGAGCTGGTCGACGTGACCATCGGTGACATGACCAGCACGCGGGTGCCGGGGGAGTACTCCCTGGTCTTCCTGGTGTTCAACACCATCAGCAACGTCACCACCCAGGACGGCCAGGTGGCGGTGTTCGCCAACGCGGCCGCGCACCTGCAGCCCGGGGGGAGGTTCCTGATCGAGGTCGGGCTGCCGAGCCTCCGGCAGCTGCCGCCCGGTCAGGACACGGTGCCGTTCACCGTGGCTCCGGACCCGGGCGGCGGCGGGTACGTGGGGTTCGACCAGTACGACGTGGTGACGCAGCAGTTCACGTCCACCCACGTCACCGTCACGGCCGACGGTCGCGGGCAGTTCCGCCGGATCCCGTTCCGCTACGCCTGGCCGGCCGAGCTGGACCTGATGGCCCGACTGGCTGGCCTGCGGCTGGAGCACCGGTGGTCGGACTGGGACCGGTCGCCGCTCACCGCGGACAGCACGAAGCACGTCTCGGTCTGGGTGAAGCCGGACGGGACAGCCTGATCGGCGAAGACACGGAGCGCCGCCAGGGTGCGGATCGGATGGAGTTGTCACCGACGTCGGTGACAACTCCATCCGTTCTGGCGCCGGAGCTGCTGTCTGAGATGGCGGTCGAGCATTCGCGCGACGGACGAATGAGGGACCTGGGTCTATGTTCGTGGTCGGCTCAGTCAGGTCAGCATGTATCTGCAACCCCTTCTCGGATCCGCAGATCATGGACGCTCGGGCACCGGCACCCAGACCTCTGCGAACCGCACCTGGGTCTGCGGTGGCGCAGTCCGCGCCACCTACCGGCGGCCGGAGGATGATCATGGAAAGCGCTGAGCACGTCTGGATCGGTGATCAGATCACCCTGAACTTCCACCTCTTCGGTTCTCGACCGGCCAAGGACGTCCAGCTGGGCATCGACGGCGGCCACAGCCTGACGTACGGACAGCTGATCGCCCTGGGTGGCGACCTCTACGGGATTCCTGATGCGCCGATCAGCACGTCCGACAACCACGGCGTGGCGTTCGTCAACGCGTGGCACACGCTGACAACCGCAGACCCCAAGGATGTTCGCGACATCCTGGACGTCATGGACGTCGAGATCGCTGCGGTCGAGAAGTCCCTGGCATTGAGGCAGCAGCCGTCCGAAACCGCCTACAAGACCCTCGGCGACAGCCTGTCGGCGCGCTGGAACCGGCTCACGGGTGGCGGCTCGATCTTCAGCGACTTCCTGCCCCCTGGCCGCTACCTCCAGCTGTCCTCGACGAACTGGGACCACTTCAACACCTTCGCGTACGAGGCGTACCGGGTGGGCCACGACAACGCCATGTTCCAGGCCCGGCTGGCCAGTCAAGAACACGAGGACGTGCAGGACGCGTACCTGATGATGGCGTACGCCATGAACGCCTTTGCCGATCACTTCCTGACCGACCTCTTCTCGGCCGGACACCTCCGTGCTCCACGGAAGGCGCTGACCGACATGCTGGACGGGCGAGGCTGGCGGATGCTCGCCGGACCCGCCGGCGGGCTGCTCACCCGGAGCATGCACGACGAGGACTCTGCCCACGGACTGCAGGTGAAGAACAAGGACGGTCGACACTGGCGCGCCTTCGGTGACAAGCGGCTTCTCGACTCCGTCAGTGCCGCCAACCGGGAAGAGGTGACGAAGGCAGTGCAGGCGTCCGCGGATGACGTGTGGAGAGCCTTCCTGCGTGAGGGGTCCCACAACACCGCGTCGCAGTACATCCCCGATCTCGAAGCGGTGCTCGATGTGTCTTCCGACAAGAAGCAGGCGGACTACAACTCCTCACCGCTCTTCGTGGCCCGCAACGGTGTGGTGCTGCGTCGCAGCGACATGTCCAACAAGGAAGACTTCACCTGGACGCCGGACTGGGACCCCGCAGACACGCTGGCCGAGCTGTGGGGAGGGCACCCCTACACGAAGGTGAGGGCCTACAACCCGGTCACGAAGGCGTCGCTCGGGTGGCTGACCAAGGGCGGCAACAACTACCTCCAGCTCACCGACCAGGAATCAGGTGTTCACCCCTGCTCCTGGTACGTCACCAGCGGTGGCGATCTCTACCTCCGCAAACAGACCTCGGGTGGGCCCCGCTACCTCGGACGTGAGTACAGCAACGCCGACTGGGAGCTCAAGGGATCGCCCGTCGTCTACAACGACGATGCGACCATCTCGCTCCGCGACGATCCCACCAGGAAGCTCTATGTCGGCGACGACAGCTGGATCTACTGGAGCAGTGACGACTCCCACAACGCGAACCTCCTGGCGATCGACCTGCCCCTCGGACCAGTGATCACCAACTAGCCCAACCCGATTCCCCAGAGCTGGCGATCATGGTGCAGGACCGTGGTCGGCACCCCGACTGGATTCCCCTGGGGCTGACGGGTGCCCCCCCTACCCGCCTCGATGTGGCGTTGGTCAGGAACGGTTCGGCAGGGGAGGGGTCCTGAGTGTCATCCGTTCGCCAGGTCGGCCGAAGATGCTGAGGATCTCGGCCGGGCCGTCGCCGGTGCTGCCGAACCAGTGCGGCTCGTCGGTGTCGAACTCCGCCACGTCGCCGGTCCCCATCACCCAGTCCTTGTTCCCGAGGACGAGACGCAGGTGACCGGACAGGATGTAGATCCACTCGTAGCCGTCGTGTGATCGCGGCTCGGGAGTGATCTTGCTGGCGGGAATGATGATCTTCCAGGCCTGCAGGGCGTCCGGCTGCTGGGTCAAGGGGATCACG
Organism: uncultured Actinomycetota bacterium; assembly: GCA_963784345.1. Classification (GTDB taxonomy): domain Bacteria; phylum Actinomycetota; class Actinomycetes; order Propionibacteriales; family Propionibacteriaceae; genus Microlunatus. The sequence continues at coordinate 121,039 of CAWARE010000008.1, read as the reverse complement.
GTTCTGCCTTTGACCCGGCTCGCTTTCAGCTGGGTGCGAGGATCGCCCTCCGCGGGGGCGGCGACAAGATCGTCCAGCGGCACCCGATAGGTGTGCGAGAGCGCAAGGAGCAGCTCCAGCGTCGGGCGACGATCACCGTTCTCCAACCTGGACAGCGTGCTCTTCGAGATACCCGTTCGGGCGGAGACGGCGTTGAGGGTGAGGCGGCGTCGGGTGCGGAGTCTCTTGAGCCGGTCACCGACCTGGTCCAGCGTGGCGGCGATGGCCGCCGCTGAGATGTCCTCCACAAGGCCATCTGACTCCGGTTTCCCGCAAACAGCAACGTTCCTAGGTCCAGCACTGCCGCGGCCCGACGGTGGGGGCATGGATCGAGGGAGTGACGACCGCATCTACCACGGCCATCGCCCTCAACGCCGAACCCGTCGACGACGACATCCGCTGCGCGGTCCGGCACCAGAGGGCACTGTTCGGTGGGTGATGCCGATCCAGCTGGGAGACGGGCGTGTCCTGCACCCAGGCCGCTGGCGCTGGCTCCGAGCCCTCGCCTGGCTCGTGCTGCTGTTCTTCCTGACCGCCGCCGCGTTCGGGCTGCCCCTGCAGGCGGCGGTCGACCGGCTCCCCTCAGGGAACGGCGCCGCCGGGCTGGCGGGGCGACTGATCGCCTGCACAGCCGCGCTCGGCTGCTACGCCCTCGCCGTCCGACTGGGGGAGGGCCGCGAACCTTCCGAGCTTGCCCTTCGGCCGGCACTGCCCGGTCTGGTCGGTGGAGCTGTTCTCGGTCTGACCATGATGACGGCGCTGATGGGCCTGCTCGCCGTCACCGGTCTCTACGACATCACCCTGACCGGCGGTGCCGCCCCGCCCTGGAACGGCATCGGCTTGGCCCTGCAGGCAGCGGTGACGGAGGAGCTGTGGATGCGTGCCCTGCTCTTCCGTCTGCTCTGGCGGGCGCTCGGGCCAGTGCCGGCCCTCACCATCGCTGCGTCGGTGTTCGGCGCCCTGCACCTGGCGAACCCCGGAGCCAGCCCACTGGCCGGCGCCGGCGTGGTCGCGGCCGGGATGATGTTCTGCGTCCTGTACACCGTGAGCGGCCGGCTCTGGGTGCCGATCGGAGTCCATCTCAGCTGGAACCTCACCCAGGGCTACCTGTTCGGGGCGACGGTCTCCGGCGCCGGCCTCGGCAGCTCGATCGCCTCGAGCACAGCCCGCCCGGGCGCGTCCGAGTGGCTGACCGGCGGCCGCTTCGGCCCCGAGGCGTCAGTGTTCGCCCTGATCATGATCAGCGCCGTCACCGTCGGCGTGCTCACTCTGGCTCGCCGCCGGCGGATCCACACACCTCTCGGTGGCAACGCCGACACGCAGGCAGCCGTCCATGCCCCCGCGTCCGATGACGCAACCCCGCGCACCCACTGAAGGAGATCATCATGACTGTCACCACCAACGGACTCACCAAGGCCGCCGCTGTCGCCGCCGTCGTGGCCGGCGCCATCTTCATCGCCGTCCAGATCAACCATCCGCCGATGGCGGTCGCCTCGGTGGAGACCACCGAGTGGGTGGTCCGCAGCACCGCCAAAGTGATCATGGCCGCCCTCGCCCTGGCCGGCATCGCCGGCATGTACCTGCGGCAGCACCGACAAGCCGGTGTCCTGGGCCTGATCGGCTACCTGCTGTTCACCATCGGCTACCTCGCCATGTTCAGCGTCGAGGTCATCTCCGCGAGCGTGCTCCCCGCACTCACCGGCACCGATCCCGGCTACGTACGTGATGTCCTCGTCACGGCCGGCGGCGGAACCCCGATCGGTGACATCGGCGCCGTCCAGACCCTCCTCAATGTCATGGGGCTCGGCTTCATCGTGGGCGGACTCCTGTTCGGCATCGCCTTGGTCCGCACCAGGATCCTGGCCCGTTGGGCGGCGATCCTCCTCGCCGTCGGCGCCACCGCCACGGCCACGCTCGCCGTCCTGCCGGAGGCGTTCAACCGGCCGATGGCCGTTCCCGTCGGAGTCGCCCTGATCGGCCTCGGCGTCTCGCTGTGGCGAGACCAGCACCGGAACCGCCTGTCGGACGTCGCCACCTCTGCCGGATCGCGACCGATACCTGAGCCCGCAACATGATGGCCGGCTCGCCGACATCAGGCACCCGACCCGCCGCCTCTCACAGCCACCAGCCCACCGGTGGCGACGGACGGGCAACAGCTGTGACGGTCCCGGCCGCGTTGATCATCTTGAGCGCCGTCCCGGTCGCGGCCGGCACGTTGCGTCTCCTCCAGCTCGCGGGCGGGCCTGACCTGATGCCGGCCGACCACCGATTCCCCGCTCTGCCGGCGGCCTTGATCGTCCACGTCGTCGGCGCCATCCTCTACGTCCTGCTCGGCTCGCTGCAGTTCGTGCCGCGGTTTCGGCGCCGGCACCTCACCTGGCACCGACGCACCGGCCGAGTGCTCACGCTGGCGGGGCTGTTGGTTGCCACCTCCGCAGTGTGGATGACCGTCCTGTACGCACCGAAACCGGGGACCGGGGACCTGCTCTACGTCCTCCGTGTCCTCTTCGGCGCCGCGATGGTGATCTGCCTGCTGCTCGGGTTCACCGCCATCCGTCGCCGCGACAGCACCGCCCACCGCGCCTGGATGATCCGCGCCTACGCCATCGGACTCGCCGCTGGCACCCAGGCCTTCACCGAAGGCGTCGCCGACGCCGTCGTCGGCACCAGTGACCTCACCGGAGACCTCGCCAAAGGCGCTGGCTGGATGATCAATCTCGCCGTCGCCGAATGGGTGATCCGCCGGACGAGCGGCAGCGCACGCGCGCACTCGTAGCGAGAGGGCGCTGCTCCGAACTCCAGTGTCCAGGATCCTCAGCCCAGGGGTAGGTGGCGCAGACGTTGGCGCTCGCGGCGTCGGGGTGTACCCGATGGAGCCCTGACCTCAGGGGATCAGCCCGATGGCGACCCAGCAACGGGGGCTGCGACGATGGCCGAGTGGTGACCAATGGCGTCGGCTCGTTGCTGGCTTCCGTGGCCGACGTGCTGCGGCGCACGGCCGAGGAGGTCATCCAACCGAGATTTCGTCGTCTGCGTGATCAAGATGTCGAAGAGAAGTCGCCGGGGGAGCTTGTCACGATCGCCGATCATCAGGCGGAAGCTCGGATCACGACAGCGCTGCTGGACATGGGTTTGGGAATACCGGTCGTCGCCGAGGAGGCTGCGGCCGCCGACCCGGCCACGCTGGACGTCCTGCACGGCGGGGGATCGTGCTGGGTGCTCGATCCGTTGGACGGGACAGCGAACTTCGTCGCTGGCAGCCCTGACTACGGAGTGCAGCTGGCGCTGGTCGAGAACGGGGTAGCGACCGCGGCGTGGCTGCTGCAACCCGAGTTCGGAACATTGTGGACGGCCGCGTCGGGTGGCGGTGCCTGGCGTGGTTCGAGCCGGGTGCAGGTCCCGACGGCATCGGTGACGGCAGCGGGGTTGAGAGCTGCTGTGTTCACCCGTTTCATGGCCGCCGGGGACCGTGCGCGGCACGCTGACCGTCCGCTGCCGGCTGCGGAGGTGTCGAAGGCGTCGGTGATCGACTATCCAGCGCTGGTGTGCGGTGAGCTCGACCTGATCCTCTACTCGCGGGTCCTTCCGTGGGACCACCTGCCCGGAGCGCTCCTGCTCACCGAAGCAGGCGGTGTGGTGAACTGGCTCGACGGTTCGCCGTACGTGCCGGACTCGGTCGGCAGCGGGATCGTCGCAGCCCGCACCGACGACGTGTGGTCGACGGCCTCGGCACATTGGGCCAGGCAATCGGACTGAAGAACAGGTCACCGCATACGGTCGCCTTCCTCCGCAAAATCCTTGATCCATCTGTCACTTAGTGACAGGATCAGGATCTGGACATGCGTGTGGAGTTGCTGGGACCTGCTCACCACAGGGAGGCGAAGTGTGGAGTCCGCGAGAGCTGGCCGAGCTCGCTGGGACGAGCCGTCGTACGGTCCGCCACTACGACGAGATCGGGTTGCTGCCGGAGCCGGACCGGCAGTCCAACGGCTACGGCCGCTACGGCGTCGACCATCTTGTTCGACTTCTCCGGATTCGAAGGCTGACCAGTCTCGGACTGACCTTGCCGCAGATCGCTGCGCTGGGTGATTCTCAGCCACCCGCGAGCCTGGTCCAGGCCCTCGATGCGGAGCTCAGGGGCCGGATGGAGGAGCTCGAGCGATCGAGGGCGGAGCTGGCGAGCATGCTGGAGCAGCCGGGACCAGTCGAGCTGCCGACCGACGTGGCGCGACGAGTCGCGCAGCTGCCGTCGCCTGAGCGTGCCCTTGTCGTCGTACTGAGTCGGGTTCTCGACGACGCGGCACTCGACGCCTACGTCGGTCTGCTCGATCCCTATCGGGAGAGCGCGGCAGTGACGACCTTCGACGGTCTGGCTGAAGGGGCCGACCGTGCCGAACGAGATGACTTGGCTCTCGGGCTGGCGAAGCACTTCGACCGGTTTCGGTTGCAGCACGCCTCAGAAATGGAGATCGTCGACCGGAGTCTGCGACGGGGTGCGTCGAAGCAGAAGACAGTGGATGAGGCCGTGCGTGAGCTCTACAACTCGGCTCAACGAGACGTTCTCCATCGTCTCCACACCTTCCTCCCGTCTGAGAACCGCGACCAGCGCCAGCGCCCGGGACCTCAGCAGCCGAAGCTGAGGTCATCATCCGGACAGCTGGGCGTCCCGGCTTGACCCAGCCGAGCCGGCCACCCGGGGCACGAGGTGCCGCGAACGCAGCATCAAACCCGCATCACACACCTGTCCGTCGGGTCCAACACCTACCCCGCAGCACACGCTTGACCTGGCCGCGACGGCCAGGTGTCAACTCGAAGCTGTCGTGTTCGATGCTGCCTTGGAGATGCTGTGATGTCCCGTTCGACCCGCTTCCGATCGCTGGCTCTACTGGCGGCGCTGCCGCTGATCGCCGGCGGCTGCACCAGCACCGTGCCTCCGGCCGATACCCCGATGCCCACGCCACCCACCGGGTTGGAGACCTACTACGAGCAGACGCTGGACTATGGCGACTGCAGAGGCTTCGCGACGACCGCAGCAGACGCGAAGGCCCTCGCCATCCAAGGGCTGGAGTGCGCTCGGCTGACGGTTCCGCTGGACTACGAGGACCCGGCGGGGAAGACGATCGAGCTCGGCGTCCTGAGGGTTCGAGCCGACGGTGACCCGATCGGGTCGCTGGTGCTCAACCCGGGTGGGCCCGCCTCGCCCGGGGTGTCTTTCGCCGCCACGATGGCCACCACCGCCGGCTACCAGAAGCTGTACCGCGACTTCGACCTGGTCGGCTTCGACATGCGAGGAACCGGTTCGTCGACCCCGGCGGTGGACTGCTTCACCGACGCCGAGCGCGATGACGACGAGCTGCTGGCCAGCTTCCTGTTCGGCGGCGAGACCTGGGACGAGGACAAGACGCGGAAGGTGGCGCGGGCGTGCGCGAAGGGTTCGGGCGGGGAGGACGTGGTCAGCCACCTCGGCAGCCGTGACACCGCCCGCGACATGGACGTCCTGCGGGCCGTGCTCGGCGACTCCCAGCTCACCTACATGGGTGCCAGCTACGGCACCCGCCTCGGCGCGGTCTACGCCGAGATGTTCCCCGATCACCTGCGAGCCATGGTGCTGGACGGTGGCATGGACCCGCATCTGGGCATTCGTGAGCGCATGGTGCAGCAGTACGCCGGGTTCCAACGGTCCTTCGACGCCTGGGCGACGGCCTGCGCCGCAGCCGGGGACTGTCCGGTCGGCGACGACCCCGCTCGGGCCACGGCCGAGTTCCAGCAGCTGGTCCGGCCGCTGGTCGACAACCCGATTCCCGTCGGCGCCGACCGAGAGCTGACGTATCGGAGCGCAGTGGAGGCGGTGTTGCGCAGCCTCTACAGTCAGAAGGAGGGCTGGCCGGTGATCACCCAGGGCCTCACCGAGCTCGCCGCCGGCCGCGGCGATGCCCTCCTCGCCGCACGCGACGCCTCCCAGGAACGGCAGCGTGACGGGTCGTACTCACAGTTCCTCGAGGGTGCACTGGCCACCCACTGCAACGACCGGGAACGGTTCGACCCACGCCAGGAAACGACGATGCGCAACCAGATGCTGCGGGCCGCCCCGTTCATGGACGACGGGCGGAACCGGCAGGCCCGCGACGTCTGTGAACACTGGCCAGCAGAACCGACGCTGGACTACCCCTACGCGGTCGATGTCGACGGTCTACCGCGGACGCTGGTGGTGTCGATCACCGGTGACCCCGCCGCACCTCATGAGGGTGGGGTCGCGCTGGCCAAGACCCTCGGCTCCAGTCTTCTCACGGTGGACGGCGAGCAGCACGGCGTGGTGTTCCACGGCGGCAGCGACTGCGTCAACAGCACGGTGGCCGCCTACCTGATCGAGCTGGAAGTGCCGGCGGCCGATGCCCGCTGCAGTCTCTGACTGAAGTGCCGTCGCCTGTGGTCGACGGCGGAGCCACCTCCACTTCTCGGGATCTCACTGACGCATCACTCACCCCACATCGGCCCAGAAAGGTTGAACATGTCCCACATCACCGTCCTCGGCGGCACCGGCTATGCCGGCTCCGCCATCGTCGCCGAAGCTGCGAACCGCGGTCACTCGGTCACAGCCCTCAGCAGATCCGCCCCCGACCAGCCCCACCCAGCGGCGACCTACAGCCAGGGAGACGTGGCGTCAGAGCCGGTTCTGCGCTCCGCCATGGCCGGGTCCGACATCGTGGTCGGCGCGCTCGCGCCACGCGGTCCGCTGGCCACCACTCTGCGCGACGTCTACCGCACCGTCGCTCGGCTGGCGGACGCCGATGGCGTGCCGCTGTACATCGTCGGCGGCTTCTCCTCGCTCAGGTCAGCGCCGGGGGGACCCAGGTTCGTCGACGATCTCAGCCACGCCCCAGCCGCGTACCACGACGAACTCATCACCATGTCTGCAGTCGTAGCGGAGGACCTCCCGATCACCCCGTCCACGCTGAACTGGGTCTTCGTCAGCCCCGCAGGTCAGTTCGGTCCATTCGCCCCCGGAGAGCGACTAGGCCGATACCGAGTCGGCGGTGACGTGGCCCTCGTCCCCGATGGCGGTGGGGCGATCTCAGGACCCGACTTCGCACTCGGAGTCGTCGACCTGATGGAAGCGGGGGAGCGGCGCCGGTCCCATCTCAACCTCGCCTACTAAGACGCTGCCCGGGTCGTGCATCGGCAGCTCGTCGCCGAGGCAGGTCAAGGGCAGAGCACTGCTGGAGGCGAGGGGCGATGAACCAACGGAGAGAGGAATCAGCGGATGAGTTGGAGTGCCAGCGAGCTCGGGGCCTTGGCCGGGACCAGCAGGCGCACAGTTCGTCACTACCAGGAGCTCGGTCTTCTCAGCGAGCCTGAGCGGAGCAGCAACGGCTATCGGCACTACGACGTGACGCACCTGGTGAGACTGCTGCGCATCCGTCGGTTGACCGAGCTCGGCCTCCCGTTGGCGCTGATCCGCGATCTCGGGGAGCCCGACGCCCATCCCCGCCAGGCGCTCCGGTCGCTCCAAACCGAGCTCGACGCCTCCATCGGTCGCCTCCAGGCGCTACGCGCCGAACTCGATGCCATTGTCTCCCTGAGCGCTCCGCTCGACCTTCCCATCGACCTCGCCGAAGTCACCCGCAACCTGTCCGCAGCCGACCGGTCGCTGACGGTCGTCTTGTCACGAGTGCTCGGACCGGAGGGCATCCGAGCGTGGCGAGAGCTGTTGGGACCGTACGGCAGCACGACCGCCGTGGCAGCCTTCGACGCCCTCGCCGCAGACGCAACTGTCAGAGAGAGGGACGCGGTGGCCGCTGATCTGGTCGAGCACATGCAGACCTTGCTCGCGGAGCAACCTGACGCGTTCGCACCGCTGCTGCGCGACCTGGCTCGCCGTTCGATCTCGCGCCGGTCAGTCGAGGTCGCCGTCACGCAGCTGTACAACGACGCGCAACGCGACGTCCTGCAGCGCGCGTCGGCTGAGCTGGTCTCCACCATCCGTGCAGTCGGGCTCAACCGATGAGTGTCCGGTCTCAGTCAACTCGTCAGTGCTCTGAGCGTGGGCTGACATCACTTTGTTGCTGCCGGGGCCAGCGTGATGAATCTGTCTCACGCAAGTTGTCAGTGGCCGGATGCAGTCTCACGCATCTTGTCAGTACCCGGATAGTCATGTGCCGCCGTACCCGGTCCGCGGCCAGTGTCAACGTCGGCCCTCGGCGCCTCAGCTGAGGTGTTGGCAACTCAACTGTCCGATCCTCGCCGTCAGACGCTACTGTCTTTCTCGACTAGCGCGTGCCTATTGACGGGGTACCTCGTGACGAAGCGGTCGGATTGGCGATTCTCGGGCCAACTGTTGGGTCGAGATCGTGAGTTGGCTCGGCTCCTGACGCTGGTGAGCCGTGCTCGCGATGGCTTGAGCGGGGCTCTGGTGCTGAGTGGCGAAGCAGGAGTTGGTAAGAGCGTTCTCCTCGGTCACCTGGCCGACATTGCCGCACCGCGTGCACAGATAGCGCGGGTAGTGGCTTCAGAAAGCGAGATGGAGCTTCCCTACGCTGGCCTCCAGCTCGTCTGCGGCCCGATGATGGCGGCCGGCGAGCATCTCCCGGATATACAGCGGGAGGCGTTGGAGGCAGCGTTCGGGTTTCGCGAGGGGTCACCGAATCCCCTGACTGTGGGCCTGGCCGTGCTGAGCCTGTTGAGTCACGTCGCCAGAGAGCGGCCTCTCCTGTACATCATTGATGACGCACAGTGGCTCGATGTGGTATCGGCCCGGGCGATCGCTTCCGTTGCTCGACGGCTGGGTGCAGAAGGCATCGCGCTTGTCTTGGCGATGAGGGCAGTCGATGAGCAGTTTTCGGACCTGCCGCAACTCCTCATCGAGGGTCTGAACGACGATGAGGCGCGCCAGTTGCTGCAGGCGGTAGCACCCTGGGTTGTCGACAAACGGGTCCTCGATCAGCTGATCATCGAATCTCGCGGCAATCCGTTGGCGTTGCAGGAACTTCCCAGCACTCTTGAGCCCGACTCAGCTCGGGGGCGGCTTCACGTTGACCAGCCTGGTGCCTTTGCAGAGTCGCATCGAAGCGAGCTTGCTGGCTCGGCTGAAGCCGCTGCCGTCGCCTACGCGGATGATGTTGCTGCTCGCCAGCGCCGATCCGACAGGTGACCCTGAGCTGTTATGGCGGGCCAGCACGGCCATTGGCCTCAGCGCGGAGGACCTCGACGCCGCTCGGGGCGTCGACGCCCTTGTCGTCCACGCCCGCGTGGAGTTTCGCCACCCGCTCATCCGGTCAGTCGTCTACCGGGAAGCATCACTCGAGGATCGACGTACCGTCCACGCCGCCCTGGCTGAAGCGACCGACGAACGTGATCCGGATCGCCGAGCGTGGCACCGTGCCAGTGCGACGGTCCGACCGGACGAGACTGTGGCGGCGGATCTGGAGGAATCCGCTGAGCGCGCGAGGATGCGCGGCGGCCTCGCCGCGGCCGCGGCGTTCCTCGAGCGCGCCGCCGAGCTCTCACCCGCCACGGCCGAACGAATCAGCCGACTGATCGGTGCCTCCGAGGCAAGGAATAACGCGGGTGCCCCCGAGTCGGCGTTGCGGCTCTTGGACTCGTTGCATGATCAGCCCCTCACACCGCTGCAGGCGGCTTTTGTGAGCCGAATGCGGGCCCGCGCAGGCTACGCGCTGCGGCGGGACAGGAGTGCGCCTCGGCAGCTCTTGCGAGCTGCGCAGGCGTTGGAACCCTTCGACCGTGCTTTGGCCCGGGACACCTACATGGAGGCGCTGTCCGCCGCCGTGTATGCCGGTCGCCTCGGTGAGCCCGGAGCAGTTGAGGAGGTCGCGCAGGCGATCCTGGTAGCAACGGCTGATGACCGCTCCGACCGTGCTCAGGATCTGATCCTGCGTGGGCAGGCTCTGCTGGCCGCCGAGGGGCAGGACGCCGCTCTGTCGACCGTTCGTCAGGCGTTGCAGGCATTCCTTCGCCCCTCCGCGGACACCCTCCAGCTGCGCTGGATGTGGTTCGGTGGCCGGGCAGCGCAGGACATCTGGGACGCGGAGGGCCTTCGTACGCTCACCGAGCGCCAAGTCACCCTCGCCAGGGCGTCCGGTGCCCTACAGGTGCTGCCGATGGCGCTCAGCTCGCTGATGGTGGTGCGCACCTTCGACGGTGATCTGGATTCCGCGGAGGACGTGTGTGACGACATCGATGCCATCTTGTCGATCACGGGGCATCCGTTGCCGCTGTACGGGCGCATCTTCGTCGCCGCCTACCGTGGGCAGGTCGAGGAGGTGGAACAGCCGGGCGAAGCAGCTCAGAGCCGACGCGTACGCACGTGGCGAGGGCTATGCGTTGACGGTGGCGAACATGGCGGAGGCGCTGGTCTACAACGGTGCAGGCCGCTACGCAGAGGCGTTGGCTTCGGCTCGGGAGGAGATGCCCTACACCCACGAGCTGGGCCACGCTATGCGGACGTTGCTGGAAGTGGTGGAGGCGGCGACGCGGACCGGTGAGTTCAGCGTGGCGGAGGAAGCGGTGGAGCGGCTCACCGACGTGACTCGACCCGTCGGTGACAGCCACTGGGCCCTGGCCGTCGCGGCCATGGCGACGGCACAGGTTTCGGAGGACGATCAGGCTGAGATCCTCTACCAAGAGGCGATCCAGCGGTTCGACCGGATCCGGGTGCCGATGCTGAAGGCCCGCAGCCAGCTGCTGTATGGGGAGATGCTGCGCCGAGCGCATCGGCGCGTTGATGCCAGGTTGCAGCTCCGCGCCGCTTTCGAGGGGTTGTCGGCGTGCGGGATGAACGGGTTCGCCGACCGCGCCCAGCGCGAGCTGAGGGCGACCGGCGAGACCGTGCGGACACGACGCCCCGATGCCGTGGCGGAGCTCACCGACCAGGAGCTGACGGTGGCTCGCCTGGCTCGTGACGGGCTCACGAACCGCGACATCGGTGCCCGCCTTTTCATCAGCGCGCACACCGCCGAATGGCACCTGCGCAAAGTCTTCACGAAGCTCGGCATCAAATCCCGAACCGAGCTCAAAGGCGTCCTCGCCGAGCCCACCTGACTGCTGCCTCGGCTGCGGCTGATTCCCCGGCGCCCGTCAGGGGCGTGCGTTCACGTGCTGCGGCAGCCGCGCAAGCGGACGCTGACGGCGAGCGAGAGCTGGGATCGGCTGCTGCCGCACGGGGCCGGCCGGCTCGCCGTGAAGGAGCGGGTGGGCGTCTTCCCCATGATCATTCCGGTGCCGTACTGGTCGGACGGCAGCACCGTCATCATCGCGACCGATGCCGCCTCCGCGTTGACCGCGGCCACCCACCGATCCGCGGTGGCGCTCCAGGTCGAGGGAACCGGACCCCGACGCCTGGACTGGTGGAGCGTCGTGATCCAAGGACGCGCCGACCTGCTGAATTCTGCCGAGATCACCCTTCTCGTGTCCCCTGGCGACGACCCGGGCACATCCCGGCAGCGGTGGGTACGGATCGAGGTCCGAAGGGTGATGGGGGAGAGCAGGCAGGAAGGCGCTGAGATCACCTGACGCTGCCCCCTCGCGCTGTCGCCCCGTGAACGGGTGTCACGTCCGGCCAGGGCTGTGTGGTCGATGTGAGTGACGGAGTGAGGTCGAGTCGCAGGTAAGGACAGGACTGACTGGGTTTCACCGGGGCGGGCGGCCACCTGCCACGCCGGAAGCAGAGAGCGACTGGACCCCCTTGTCACCTTGCTCCGTCACAGACACCCCCGCGGACCGTCTCCGTCGCAGTGGGACGTCACACCTCCCCGGTCTATTCGGTCGACAAGGTAGAAGCCCCATCAACCCACTCCAGTGAGGTGTTCCCATGAAGGTTGTCGTCATCGGTGGTACCGGTCTGATCGGATCCAAGGTCGTGCAGAGGTTGAACTCCCACGGTCATCACGCCGTCCCCGCTTCACCGCAGAGCGGCTGCAACACGTTGACCAACGAGGGCGTCGAGGAGGCGCTGACCGGAGCACAGGTGCGTGATCGACGTGTCGAACTCGCCGTCGTTCGCTGACGACGATGTGATGCATTTCTTTGTCACTGCCACGGCGAACATTCTCCGGGCGGCCGAGCGTGCCGGCGTCGAGCACTACGTGGCCCTGTCGGTGGTCGGCGACGACCAGTTGCCTGACAGCGGCTACCTGCGCGCCAAGGTCGCGCAAGAGAAGTTGATCCGCGAGTCCGGGATTCCGTACTCGATCGTGCGGGCCACCCAGTTCTTCGAGTTCGGCAAGGCGATCGCCGACGCGGCGATGATCGACGGGAAGGTCCATCTCCCGCCCGTGCAGTTCCAGCCGATCGCCGCCCAGGATGTTGCCGCGGCTGTCGCGCGTACCGCGGTCACCAAGCCGGTGAACGGAGTCCTCGAAGTCGGTGGGCCGGAGAAGGTGCGGATGGATGAGTTCATCGCAGCCGGTCTCCGGCGGGTCGGCGATCCACGTGTCGTCATCGCCGACGAGCACGCCACCTACTTCGGCACCGAGCTCGTCGACAGCAGTCTCGTCCCAGGGGAGAACGCAGACCTGGGCGCCACGACGTACTCCGAGTGGGTCGAGCAGCAGAACCGGCCAGCCTGATCGATCGACCGACGCCGGTGGCCGGGACTCTGTCCCGGTCACCGGCGTTCTGCTGTCCCGTGACCGCGGGCTGCGGGACGTCGCTGACCCGCTGGCCATCGCCTGGAGGCCACGGTGTGGCATCGCGCGCCGATCTCGGCGAGCCGCCTGGCGTGCTCTGTGCGACGTCTGCGGTGACACATTGTCTGGAGTGCGGGGTCGAGTCGGGGTTCCCTCTCGGCCATCATGCGGAGCCTTGTCCGGCGTCCCCTGCAGCGTGTCTTGGTCGGACTCGGAGACCGGGCACCAGTTCGGCGGTATCTCGGTGGGACTCCGCCCGCAGCCACCGAAGCTTGGGGTCAAACGGTCAGGACCCCTCGATGGAGACATTGGCCCTTGATGGGGCGGGTTCCGTGGGCGAGGAGGGTCATGCCTGATGTCGCGGAGTCGTTCCACTCATCAGGTCAGGCACGTTCGGGACTGGGCCGGTGTGGTCTGGTCGTCCGCTTCGAACGCCGTTGCTTTGCCGACAACCCGATCAACGCGTGTGAGCCTGATCGCGGTTCTGGAGGGGCGGGATCGGTGGGGTTCGGGTGTGGACTCATCATCGGGTAGCGGAGACGACAAACGTGGGTGGGACCAGACAGTGTCCGGTCCCACCCACGGGGCAGTGTTCAGCAGCCGTCGCTCGGGCGGCGTGCAGCTTGCTTGTCAGGCGGCGTCGGCAAGTCCGCGGTCGGCGAGGGCTTGGAGGATGGTGCCGGTGACCTCGTGGGGGCGGGACACGCTGAGCGCGTGCGAGGCTCCGGCGAGCTCGGTGACGGCGCGAGCGCCGGCCCGTTCGGCTTGGAAGTGGAGGGCGGCCGGCGGGATGTTGCGGTCGTGCTCGCCGAAGATGAACCAGGACGGCCGGGTGCGTCCAGGCCGGGTTCGGTGGTGGGCAGTCCCTCGGTGAGGGCGTACTCGGTCACCGGTCGCTGGGTGCTGGCCATGACGGCGGCGGTCGGCCAGGGAGACGTCGGCGGCGAACTGGTGGTGGAACAGTTCTGGGCGGATGACGAGTTCGTTGCCGCCGGTGCTCACCGGGTAGGCGGCCAGCGCGTCGCCGAGGGTGCTGCCGGGGAAGCGATCCCGAGAGCTGGAGGGCGCTCTCGCCGTGGTCGGGGGCGAAGGCGGCGACGTAGACGAGACCGACGACGGCGGGGTTCGTCGGCGGCGGCCTCGGTGATCACGAGTCCGCCGTAGGAGTGGCCGACGAGCAGGACGGGCTCGCCGATGCCGGCGATGACGTCACGGAGGTAGGCCGGCGTCGCTGGTGACGCTGCGCAGTGGGTTGGCGACGGCGATGACGTCGCACGTCGTGGCCGTCGGAGGCGCTCGATGACGCCGTTCCAGCTGGCGGACTCGGCGAAGGCGCCGTGGACGAGGACGACGGTGGGTTCTGGAGTGGTTCATGAGCTGCTTCTTCCTGGTGAGTGGTGAGATCGACGGCTCGGACGGGCCGGCGATCAGGCGGTGTGGAGCGCCTTGCGGAGGATGTGGATGGCCTGCTCGACGGCGGCGGTCGAGGCGGCCGAGGGCCGGAGCGGGTTGAGCATCATGAAGTCGTGGATCGTGCCGTTGTAGCGGACGCGTGGTGGTCCGCACGCCGGCCTCGGTCGAGCCGCGGGCGTAGGCCTCGCCCTCGTCGCGCAGCACGTCGTTCTCGTCGACGATCACGAAGCCTCGGGCAGCCCGGCGAGGTCCTCGAGGGTGGCCGCGCAGCGGTGAGGCGGTGATCTCGGCGCGTCGTGCCGCGTCCGGCAGGTAGGCGTCCCAGAACCAGGCCATCGACTTGGCGCGAACAGGTACGGGCCGTCGGCGAACTCGGGGTAGCTGGCGGTGTCCTGGCCGGCGTCGGTGACCGGGTAGTAGAGCGACTGGTGGCAGAACGTGACGTCGCCGCGCTGCTTGGCCATGATCGTCAGCGCCGCGGCCATGTTGCCGCCGACGGAGTCGCCGGCGACGGCGAGCCGGGTGGCGTCGAGGCCTTCTCGGCCCCGTGCGGCGGTGATCCACTGGGCGGTCGCGTAGGCCTGCTCGATGGCGACGGGGTACCGCGCCTCGGGCGAGCGGTCGTACTCGACGAAGACGACGGCGGCGTCGGCGCCGACGGCCAGTTCGCGCACCAGCCGGTCGTGGGTGCCGGCGTTGCCGAGGACCCAGCCGCCGCCGTGGAGGTAGAGGATCGTCGGGCAGCGGCCCGTCCGTGCCCGACCGGCTTGACGATCCGGACCTTCACGTCGCCGACCGCGCGGAACGACGGTCATCCACTTCTCGTCGACGTCGGGCTTGTCGATCGGTGGGGCCTGGAGGTCGTCGAGGACCTTGCGGGCCGCCGTCGGGGGTCATCTCGTAGAAGTACGGCGGCTTCGACGTGGCGTCGGCCATCCCCTGGGCCTCGGGCTCGAGGCGGTGGTCGCTCATGGTCTATCTCCTGTCGGGGGTTGGTTCTGGCGTGGACCGCAGGTGGTCACCCGGAGGTGGCGCGGACGGCGGCGGTGATGATGCGGATGACGGGGCCTGGGTTCGTGATCAGACCGAGGTGGCCGGCCTCGAACCGCGCGACGGTCGATCCGGCCTTGTTGGCCATGGCGCGCTGGGCGCTCAGCGGGGATGACCCGGTCCTTCGTGCCGATCAGGTTCCAGCTCGGGATCGACGCCCACGCGGGCGCGCCCGACGGCTCGTTCAGCGCGCGCGAGGGTGATCGGGACGCTGAGTGGCCCACAGAGCGGTGGCCTGCCGCGAGGCTGAGTCCGGTGGCGAAGGAGCGGACGAACAGGTCCTGCTTCAGGTAGACGTCGCTGCCTGGCGTCGGCGGCAGGGTGGCGGGGACGAAGTCGAAGATGGTGGTCGGGTCGTCGACCGAGAGGGCGGAGTTCGGGCCGGCGAGCTCGGCCACGCGTCTCGCCCGCGGCGGGTACGGAGCCGTTGACGAAGACCAGGGCCTTGACGTCGCGGTCACCGGCTGCGGCGTTGGTGATCACGCTGGCGCCGTAGGAGTGGCCGACCAGCACGATCAGGGCCCTTCGACGGTCTCGAGGTAGCCCTTCAGGTACGCGGCGTCGCCGGACAGGGACCGGAGCGGGATTGGGCGGCGCCAGAACGCGGTAGCCGTCGGCCTGCAGCCGGCGAGATGACCCCGGACCAGCTGGAGGAGTCCGCCCAGGCGCCGTGGACCAGGACGATCGTCGGTCTGACCCTCCATCGATCCGAGGTCGGTGCCGTGGCAGCCGGCAGAGCATTCAGCACGGCCAGGCTGACGGCGAGCAGGCAGCCCAGGAGGACGGCGGCGATCGGGTGACGTAGCCGACGTGCCTGGGCAGGTGCGGGGGTGGTGGGTGTCATGCGAAGCGACCTTTCTGTGCTCGGGAAGACGGACGGCTGAGCGTCCCGAGGCGTGCGCTGGTCTGCCGTCGAACCACCCGACCGACCAGCTTTGCCGGACGTGACACACCGCCCTGGGACGGCGGAACCGGACCCCTCGCCAACGCACTCGCTGGGCCACTCGACGCACCCCGGATATCCGCCCGTGGTGTCACCACTACGGGTGCGACTACGCATCGTCCAGGGCGCGATCGTCGACCTCATGGACAGACGCTGACTTTGCCGCGGAACCGAGAACCGGCCCGGCCGAGGAGGGGAGTCCGAGCATGATCACTCAGAGCCAACTGGCCGAACTGTCCACTGTGGCGACCGCCGAACACGAGCAGGAAGACCCCGCAGCGGGGGCATCGGGCATCGGCCTGACCCAAGCGGCGCAGGTGTTCCTCGCCGAGCGAAGGCGGATGTTCCAGATCGCGTACCGGGTGACGGGCGACGCCTCCGAGGCCGACGACGTCGTCCAGGACGCCTGGCTGCGGTGGCAGCACACCGATCGTGGCGCGATCAGGAACCCGGCGGCCTTCTTGACGACCACGACCACGCGGCTGGCGATCAACCTGATCCAATCCGCCCGCCACCGACACGAGCTGGTCACCGCTGCGCCACCGATGGACCGCTGTGATCCAGCGGGCGACCCTGCCTCTCTGCTCGATCAGACGATGATCATCGAGGCGACCTCATGGCTCCTGATGACGCGGCTGACCCCATCGGAACTGGCCGCCTACCTGCTCCGCAAAGCCTTCGATTTTCCCTACGATGACATCGCCGAGGTCCTGCAGACGACGGCACCGAACTCCCGCCAACTGGTCCGCCGAGCGCAGCTTGCCCTCGCTGGCGGTCGAGAGCGCCCCGTCGACGCGGCAGCCCACCGCCGACTCGTCGCAGCTTTCCGGACGGCGACCACCACCGGCCGCCTGACACAGCTGACGAACCTGCTGGCCGAGGCGGCCCGCCCAAGGCCTCGCCGTCCCGCCCAGCGCCACGAAGCGCGCAGAACGAGCGAGTCAGCAGGCATGACATCCGTAGCGGCCTGACCGTCGCGCAGCCGGTGACCAAGATCACGGTCACAGTCCCGGGCGCTACGGGGTCTCTATCTATGACAAGAGTTGGGAGAGCGAACATGCACAAGATCGTCGTCGTCGGTGGAGGCTATGCCGGGTTCTACGCAGCCTGGGGTCTGGAGAAGCGTCTTCGACCCGGCGAGGCTGAGATCACCGTCATCGATCCCCGCCCCTACATGACCTATCAGCCGTTCCTACCTGAGGTCGCCGCCGGCTCGATCGAGGCACGTCACGCCGCCGTCGCGCTTCGTCGGCACTTGAGGCGCAGCCGAGTCATCGCCGGCGCCGTGACGAGCATCGACCATGCGCACAGGCACGTGACAGTCCGCCCGGCGGTCGGCGACGACTTCACCTACATCTACGACACCATCGTCGTCACGGCCGGTGCCGTCACGCGCAAGCTCCCGATACCCGGCATCGAGGAACAGGCGATCGGTCTCAAGCACGTCGAGGAAGCAGTCGCGATCCGAGACCGACTGCTGGTGTCGTTCGACCGAGCAGCCGGTCTCCCGCCCGGCGCCGAACGCTCGAGACTGCTCACCGTTGTCGTCGTCGGCGGTGGCTTCACCGGGGTGGAGGGCTTCGGCGAGCTGCTGTCATTGGCCACCGCGCTCCTGGACTCCTACCCCGAGCTCGATTCCACCGACCTGGCATTCCATCTCGTCGAGGGACGCGGCCGCCTCCTACCCGAGGTATCCGACCGACCGGCTGCTTGGGTGCTCGCGGTCACTGCAGCGCCGGGGCGGCCACATCCACCTGAACACCACGGTGCTGTCGGCCGAGGGCGGTCACGTGATCATGTCCGACGGAACCGGAGCTGGACACCGACCTGATCGTGTGGACCGCCGGCAACAGCGCCAACCCCGTCGTCGCTGAGCACACCGACCTGCCCGTCACCGACCGTGGCCTCCTCCACACCCGTCCCGACCTCCGCGTCGGTACCCCGGACGCACCCGTCCCGGACGCCTGGGCCGCCGGCGACGCGGCAAGCATCCCGGACCTGAGCTCGGCCGACCCCACAGCCAGGACGGTGCCGAACGCACAGCACGCCTACCGACAGGGTCGGCACCTGGCCCGCAACATCGCCGCGACCCTGCGAGGCCGCCCGGCCAAGCCCTACCAGCACGCCAGCCTCGGCACCGTCGCCACTCTGGGTCTCGGCCGCGGCGTCTTCCAGTCCGGGCCGATCGTGATCCGCGGCTTCGTGGCGTGGCTGCTGCATCGCGGCTACCACGTGCTGGCCGTGCCGTCCTGGGAACGCAAGGTACGGGTCCTCGTCGGCTGGCTGCCGCCGCTGCTGTTCGGCCGCGACATCGTGTCGCTGCACGCCGGTACAGAACCCACGGGACGCCTTCGTCCGAGCAGGTGACCAGCATGTCGAGCCGTGAACGCCCCCGAACGGTGTCCGACCGCGGCCGCGCGCGCCGTTCCGCCGCGCCGACGGGACCCCGTGGGGCAGCGGGCTGATCCGGCCCTTGAACAGCCTGCCCGGTCGACCATCCGCCAGCCCCTGGCCGTCGTTGATCGACGCGATCGCTGGGGGCAGCCTCGTCGTGCTGATCGCCACCGGCGCCATCTTGTCGGTCTTCTACACGCCCGTCGAGCACCCTCGTCCGCTACCACGGCAGCTATGCGCTGCTCCGCGGCGTCGAGATGTCGCAGGCCTACGCGTCCACGCTCGCCATCTCCGTCGACCTCCCCGGTGGATTGCTGGTCCGTCAGACTCATCACTGGGCCGCTCTGATCCTCCCCGCTGCCCTGATGCTCCGCCTGCTCCTTGCCTTCTTCACCGGAGCGTTCCGGACACCGCGTCGCCCCCAGTGGCTGCTGCTGGTGGCCGCTTCCTCACGTCCCTGCTCAGTGGTTGGAGTGGCTACGCCCTGCCGGACGACCTGCTCGCCGGCACCGGACTAAGGATCTTTCATGGCGTCCTGCTCGGCATCCCCGTCGTCGGCACCTGGCTGTCGCTGGCCCTCTTCGGCGGCGAGTACCCCGGTGACGTCCTCACCAGGCTCTATCCCATCCACCTCGCCGCCCCCGTCGCCCTGGTGATGATCTTGGTGACGAGGTTCTGTTGGCACGCCGTGGTACTATCGGCCCAGCCGCGCGTTGCGGGCCGACAGCAAACGGCAAGATGCCGTAGTCGACTGGTCGACCCGCACGGTCGAGCTGCTCGGCATGGGACTGATCACCAGCGGCCTGCTCATCGTTTTCGGCGGTTTGGTGGAGATCAGCCCGGTGTGGCGCCAGGGGCCGTCCACGCCCGGGGCAGCAGGGGCGGGCAGCCAACCGGACTGGTACACCGCGTTCCTCGACGGCGCACTCCGTCTAGTCCCGCCCGGCTGGGAGCTGGCTGTCTTCGGCCAGACCCTGACCCTGGCGGTGCTCGTTCCCCTCACCCTGATCGGTGGTGTTCTTCTTCCTCATCGTGGTCTATCCCTTCCTGGAAGCTTGGCTCACGGGGGACCGCACGTCCCACAACGTCCTCGACCGCGCCCGGGATCGTACCGACCCGGACCGGAATCGGAGTGGCCGGGCTGGTCTTCTACTGCTCACTCTGGCTCGCGGGAAGCGCCGACATCATCGCCACTCAGTTCGACCTCAGTTTCAACCGTGTGATTCTCATGCTGCAGGTCGAGACACTGATCGGTCCGCTGCTCGGCTTCTGGGTCACCCGTACAAGTTGTCGCACTCTGCAACAGCTCGAGCGCGACCGGCGGCTACACGGGGTTGAGTCCGGCGTGATCACGCGGCTCCCGAGCGGCGGATACGTCGAAGATCACCTACAGCCAAGCAACCAGGAGCAACCATCGATGCCGAGTGTCCCACGCCCAGTAGCGATGAGCTCGCAAGCCGGACGGCGCAGGGCGATGATCGGGTCCCGAGCCTGGCTGGTCCAGCAGTACCTCGCTGGCGCACCGCGCACTGAATCAGCGGACCAGGGCCGACAGCCAGCCGATGCCCGAGCAGCGCTCCCGGCCGAAAGTGCGGCCGCACCCACACCAACCGAGGTCGCGGCACCATGACCGACCTGCCCGATCGAATGTCTGCTGCCTACATCTGCCAGCGCGGCTCAGCGGAGGCGATCCGGTACGGAACTCTCCCCATCCCGGCGTGGGGGCCCACCGATGTTCTCGTCCGGGTGCAGGCCGTCGCGGTGAACCAGGTGGACACATTCGTGCGTTCCGGCGCCTACGCCACCGAGCTCTCGTTTCCCTTCATCGTCGGCCGAGACCTGGTCGGCACCGTGGCCGCCCGCGGAGCGGGCATCACCGACCTCGAGATCGGCGATCCCGTCTGGGCGAACAGCCTCGGTCATGGAGGCCGGCAGGGCACGGCAGCCGAGTACGCGGTCGTCGCAGCGGAACGGCTTTACCGACTCCCACGCGTCGCTGACCCCATCAACGCCGTCGCCCTCGTCCACCCGGCCGCAACCGCCCACCTGGCGATGGTCGCCCGAGGCGGCCTGCACGCCGGAGAGACGGTCCTGATCGCAGGCGGCGCTGGGCATGTGGGGCGAGCAGCAACCATCCTTGCCGCCCACGCCGGTGCCCGCATCATCGCAACTGCCGGCGCCGACGATCTCGACACCTGCCGGTCCATCGGCGCCCACCTCGCGCTCGACTACCGCCACCACGACCTCCCCAGCCGCCTTCAGGCTGCTGTGGACAATGGAGTGAACATCTATCTCGATACCTCCGGCAAGCCCGATCTCGACCTGGCCATCCGACTCCTCTCCCGCGGCGGCCGGGTAGTCGTCATGGCTGGCTTGGACCAGCGGCCCCAGCTGCCGATCGGCGCCCTCTACACCCGCGACGCCCACATCCTGGGATTCGCCCTCAGCACCGCCAACACCCGTCGAGCTCGCACAAGCAGCGCAACGCATCAACCAACTCCTTCTCGATGGCTCGCTCCAGGCGCACAAGATCGAAGAACTCCCACTCAGTGCCGCAGCGCAGGCACACATGCGCCTCGAAAACGGCACAGCCAGAGGAACTCGAATCATCCTCCGACCATGAGACGCGCGAAAAGCGCCCTTCAGGTCAAGGTGCCTCACATGCCATCAGCGTGTCGAGGCCCGACCTCGCCACGAAGTCAATTCTGCAAACCGTCAGAGCCCGATCGCACCATCACGCAGGTGCTGCAACTCAGCGAGGATGTTGAGGTCCTGTCGCCGTACAGAACCAGGAAGGGATCTTGGTTCGTCCAGTTCGTAGGTGCGCTCCTCCGCCTACCACGGTAGATTTCAGGAGGAGCCGTCTATGCGATCTCAGCCTCGAATAAGTTGGGCCTCATGATCAAGCGATCAGGGGTGCCTTCGTCGGACAGAAGTCCCACGTCGTTGCTTGGTCGCGACCGTGAGCTGACTCGGCTTTCGACCCTCGTGCAGCGCATGCGCGACGGGCACAGCGGCGCCCTGGTCCTGAGTGGCGAAGCCGGGGCCGGCAAGACCGCTCTGCTCGACCGCATCGCCGATACGGCCGGTCCGACCGTTCGGGTCGAGCGGATGGTCGCCTCCGAGAGCGAAGTGGAGTTGCCCTACGCCGGCCTACAGCTCATGTGCAGCCGGTTGATGACAGAGCGCAGTTCACCTCCCTGTCCCGCAGCACGCTGCGCTCCAGGCGGCCTTCGGGCTGCGCGTCGCGGATTCGCCGAACCCGCTGCTGGTCGGGCTGGCGGTGTTGGGCTTGCTCACCCAGGCCGCGAGCGAGGCCCCCTGTTGTGCATCGTGGACGACGCCCAGTGGTTTGACGGCGTCTCCGCACTCGCGATCACTTCTGTGATTCGGCGTCTCGATGATGAACGGATTGCGGTCATCCTGGCCATGCGGCAAGTCGACGAACGGTTCGCCGACCTGCCGCAGCTAACAGTCGGGGGGCTCGGAGACGAAGACGCACGCCAGCTTCTGCGTCGAAACCTCCCCAGTGCTATCGATCCACGGGTCGTCGATCAACTGATCGCAGAGTCCCATGGCAACCCCCTGGCCCTGCGGGAGCTGCCGGGCTCGCTCAGTCCGACGCAGCTGGCCGGTGGGTTCGCCCTCGCCAGCTTGATGCCGCTGGAGAGTCGGATCGAGCGGAGCCTGCTGAGCCGGCTGGAGTCATTGGCTCCGTCCACGCGGATGCTGCTCCTACTTGCTGCTGCCGACCCGACCGGTGACCCAGGACTTCTCTGGCGGGCCAGCACTGCGCTCGGGCTCGGACCCGAGGACTTCGAAGCCGCCCAGCAGGCGGACGCACTGATCGTCGGCGCGCGCGTCAGCTTTCGCCACCCGCTGATTCGTTCTGCGGTCTACCAAGCCGCATCCCCGCAGGACCGGCGCAACGTCCATGCCGCCCTGGCGGTAGCGACGAGCGTCGACCAGGATCCAGACCGGCGCGCCTGGCATCGAGCCAGCGCCACCATCCAGCCAGACGAAGAGGTAGCCGCTGACCTCGAGCAGTCAGCCTCGCGCGCACGTACGCGCGGCGGTGTCGCGGCTACGGCAGCTTTCCTCGAGCGTGCTGCGGAGCTCTCACCCTCGCCAACTCGGCGTGTCGAGCGGCTGATCGCGTCAGCCGAAGCCAAGCATGAGGCCGGTGCACCGGAAATGGCCCTGCGGTTGCTAGACAGCATTCGGGATCAGCCACTCACGGCGTTCCAGGAAGCATCGATCGGCCGAATGCGAGCGCGCGCAAATTACGCCCTGAGGCGCGACCGGAGCGCGCCCCGGCAGCTGTTCGATCGCCGCCCGAAACTTGGAGCCTCACGACCAGGGCCTGGCCCGCGACACCTACATGGAGGCCCTGTCTGCGGCCGTCTACGCCGGCCGGCTCGGTGAGCCCGGAGCCGTCGCCGAAATCGCGACGGCAATTCTCGCGGCGACCGCCCACGACGAGTCCGAGCGGCCGCAAGATCTGATTCTGCGCGGTCAGGCATTGCTGTCCGCGGTTGGGCAAGAGGCTGCGTTACCCACCCTGCGCCGCGCCGTACGCGCGTTCCTCGAGCAGCCGTTGAACCCCACTCGAGCTGCACTGGATGTGGTTCGGCGGCAGGGCCGCGCAGGACATATGGGACGCCGACGCCCTGCGCGTTCTCGCTGAGCGACAGGTGGAGCTCGCTCGGGCGGGAGGCGTTCTCAACACGCCTTCCGATGGCCCTCAATTTGATGAGTGGTGCGCGGACTTTCGACGGCCATCTGGATGAGTCGGAGGCCATCTGCGACGAAATCGACACCATCTTGTCGGTCACCGGACAGCCGATACCGCAATACGCCCGGATTGGCATCGCGGCCTACCGAGGGCAGGTGGACGAGGTGGAGCGCCGCGCAAAGCAGATCCGGGCTGACGCGTCGGCCCGCGGAGAGGGATATGCCCTGACGATTGCGAACTTCGCGGAAGCGTTGGTCTACAACGGTGCCGGCCGCTATCGGGAAGCGGTCGCATCGGCCCTCGGTGAACTGCCGTACTCACACGAGCTGGGCCATTCGATGCGGACCCTGCTCGAGCTCGTGGAGGCAGCAACGCGCACCGGCGAGTTCGCCTTGGCCCAAGAAGCGGTCGACCGGCTTGAAAGCGTGACCCGGCCGGTTGGCGACAGCGACTGGGCGCTGCCTTCGTCGCGATTGCCAACGCTCAGCTGCGTGAGGGCGACGACGCCGAAGTTCGCTACCGGGAGGCGATCGAGCGCTTTGACCGGATCCGAGTTCCGATGCTGAAAGCACGAAGCCAGCTCCTGTACGGGGAGATGCTCCGCAGAGACAACCGGCGGGTCGACGCCAGGATGCAGCTCCGGGCGGCCTACGAAGGATTGCTGGTTTGCGGCATGAACGGCTTCGCCGAGCGCGCGTCCCGGGAACTGAAGGCCACCGGCGAGACCGTGCGCGCTCGCGGGCCAGCTACGACGGAAGAGCTCACAGATCAAGAGCTGAACGTCGCGCGGCTGGCGCGCGACGGACTGACGAACCGCGACATCGGCGCCCGACTGTTCATCAGTGCCCACACCGCCGAATGGCATCTTCGCAAGGTGTTCGTGAAACTCGGAATCAAGGCACGAACCGAACTGAGGACCGCCCTGGCCGACCTCGACTGACCTGCGCCGACGGCGCCGCCGCCGCCTGTCATGTCTTGCGGACGTGTCTGAGACAACACATCAGCAGCATCCCAGCCCCACACAGCGGCGAACGCACCCGCGGCGATGATGAGGAGGAGGGAGGAGCAGCAGCTGTGCGCGCCAGGCCCTGCGCGTCAGGGGATGGCAGGTTGACGCAAGTTGACATAATGTCGCTTATCGGACAACCGAGCACTCAGCCTGCGTCCACCACCCGAATGGCATAGTCCGCGAATCGGCGATCCGCCGTCACGACCGTCTCAACCGCCCACGTACGCGGCCAGGTGCTCACCGGTCAACGTCGCGCGGGAGGCGACCAGATCGGCCGGTGTGCCCTCGAAGACGATCGGCCACCGTCGTGACCGGCGCCCGGGCCGAGGTCGATGATCCAGTCGGCGTGGGCCATCACGGCCTGGTGGTGCTCGACCACGATGACAGTGGTGCCGGCGTCGACGAGCCGGTCCAGCAGGCCCAGCAGCTGCGCCACGTCAGCCAGGTGCAGCCCCGACGTCGGCTCGTCCAGCACGTACACGTCCGCCCGGCCACCCAGGTGCGTGGCCAGCTTCAGCCGCTGCCGCTCACCGCCGGACAGCGTGGTCAGCGGCTGCCCGATGGTCAGGTAGCCGAGCCCGACGTCGACCAGCCGCTCCAGGATCGTGTGGGCCGCCGGCAGCCGCGCGTCACCGTCGGCGAAGAAGTCCCGCGCCCGGCTCACCGACATGGCCAGCACCTCGCTGATGTCGGCGCCGCCGAACAGGTAGTCCAGCACCTGGGCGTCGAACCGCTTCCCGTCGCACACCTCGCAGGTGGTCGCCACCCCGGCCATCATCGCGAGGTCGGTGAAGATCACGCCCGGCGCCGTTGCAGTTCGGACAAGCACCTTCGGAGTTGGCGCTGAACAGCGCCGGTTTGACGCCGTTGGCCTTGGCGAACGCCTTGCGGATGGGATCGAGCAGACCGGTGTACGTCGCCGGGTTGCTGCGTCGCGATCCCCTGATCGCTCCCTGGTCGACCGTGACCACGCCGTCCCGACCGGCCACCGCACCGGTGATCAACGAGCTCTTGCCCGACCCGGCGACGCCGGTGATCACGGTCAGCACCCCTCGCGGGATGTCGACGTCGACGTCGCGGAGGTTGTGGTTCGCCGCGCCGCGGATCTCGATCGCGCCGGAGGCTGTCCGGACCGTCGGCTTCAGCGCGACCCGGTCGTCGAGGTGGCGTCCGGTCACCGTGTCACTGGCCCGCAGACCGTCCACGGTTCCCTGGAAGACGACCTCCCCACCGGCGGATCCGGCCCCCGGACCCAGGTCGACGACATGATCACCGATGGCGATGGCCTCCGGTTTGTGCTCGACCACCAGCACCGTGTTGCCCTTGTCCCGCAGCTGGAGCAGCAGCTCGTTCATCCGCTGGATGTCGTGCGGGTGCAGGCCGATCGTGGGTTCGTCGAACACGTACGTGACGTCGGTCAGGCTGGAACCGAGGTGCCTGATCATCTTGGTCCGCTGCGCCTCACCGCCGGACAACGTCCCCGCCGGCCGGTCCAGGCTCAGGTAGCCGAGTCCGATCTCGACGAAGGAGTCGAGGGTGTGGCGCAGGGCCCTGAGCAGGGGTGCCACGGACGGCTCGTCCAGCTCCCCCACCCACCCGGCCAGATCACTGATCTGCAGCGCGCACGCGTCGGCGATGTTGATCGTGCCGATCCGCGATGACCGGGCCTCGGCGCTCAGCCGGGTGCCGTCGCACTCGGGGCAGGTCGCGAACGTGACGGCGCGCTCGACGAAAGCCCGGATGTGGGGCTGCATCGCGTCGACGTCCTTGGCCAGGAAGGACTTCCGGATCGAGGGGATGATGCCCGTGTACGTCAGGTTGATCCCGTCGACCTTGATCTTGGTCGGTTCCTTGTGGAGCAGGTCCTGCAGCTCCCGCTTGGTGTAGCGGCGGATCGGCTTGTCCGGGTCGAAGAAGCCGCAGCCGCGGAAGATCCGGCCGTACCAGCCGTCCATGCTGTAGCCGGGGATGGTCAGCGCGCCCTCGTTCAGCGACAGGCTGTCGTCGTAGAGGGCTGTGAGGTCGATGTCGGTGACCGCGCCGCGACCCTCGCAGCGGGGGCACATGCCGCCGGTGATGCTGAAGCTGCGGCGTTCCTTGATCGTCTGGCCGGCCCGGCGGGTGGTGACCGCACCGGCGCCGCTGATCGAGGCCACGTTGAAGGAGAAGGCCTGCGGGGAGCCGATGTGCGGCGTCCCCAGCCGGCTGAACAGGATCCGCAGCATCGCGTTGGTGTCGGTGGCGGTGCCGACCGTGGACCGCGGGTCGGCACCCATCCGCTCCTGGTCGACGATGATCGCGGTCGTCAGTCCCTCCAGCACGTCCACGTCCGGCCGGGCCTGCGTGGGCATGAAGCCCTGCACGAAGGCGCTGTAGGTCTCGTTGATCAGCCGCTGCGACTCGGCAGCGATGGTGCCGAAGACCAGGGAGCTCTTGCCCGACCCCGACACCCCGGTGAACACGGTGAGCTCCCGCTTGGGGATCTCGACGCTGACGTCCTTGAGGTTGTTGACCCGGGCGCCCACCACCCGGATCACGTCGTGGCCGCGGCTCCCCTGCGCCCCGGTCCGCCCGCGACTCCGGCGGCCCGCGACCCCGGCGACCGGCTCACGTCAGCGTTCCTCGGCCGCCGGTGCCGGGGCCGACTGCTGGATCCGGATCAGGTTGCCGGCCGGATCCCGGACGGCGCAGTCCCGCACCCCGTACGGCTGGTCGATCGGCTCCTGGACCACCTCGACCCCACTGGCCTGCAGCCGGTCGAAGGTGGCGGCCAGGTCGGCGGTGGCCAGGTTGAGGCCCGCGTAGGTGCCCTTGGCCATCATCTCGGTGATCGTCTGTCGCTCGGCGTCGGTGATGCCGGGATC
This sequence comes from uncultured Actinomycetota bacterium, assembly GCA_963784345.1. Taxonomy (GTDB): domain Bacteria; phylum Actinomycetota; class Actinomycetes; order Propionibacteriales; family Propionibacteriaceae; genus Microlunatus. The sequence goes on along the minus strand of CAWARE010000008.1, from coordinate 93,951 downwards.
GACGGCGGGCGGGTGCAGCACGATCGCGGTGCTGGGCTGACCGACCGGGCCGACGGTGATCCAGCGCATCCCGGCGTAGCCGACGTCGAGCCGGACCTCGAAGCCGAGGACGTCACGGTAGAAGGCGAGCGCCGCGTCCGGGTCGTCGTGCGGCAGGAAGCTGGAGTGGATGGTGATGTCCATGACGGTCACGCTAGCGCCGGCTTGCCGGCCCTGCCTTCTCGATTCCTGATCGGTCGGGTGACCTGCTTCTCCACACAGGACGGGATCCCACCCGCGGCGTCCAGCTGCTGCTGCCGGTAGACGCCGGGCGACACCCCGACCAGCTCGGTGAACCGGGTGGTGAACGAGCCGAGCGACGAGCAGCCGACCGTGAAGCAGACCTCGGTCACACTCAGGTCGCCCCGGCGCAGCAGCGCCATCGCCCGCTCGATCCGGCGGGTCATCAGGTAGCTGTACGGCGGTTCGCCGTAGGCCAGCTTGAACTGACGGCTGAGGTGGCCCGCCGACAGGTGCACACCGCGGGCCAGCGCCTCGACGTCCAGCGGCTGGGCGTACTCGCGGTCGATCCGGTCCCGGACCCGTCGCAGGAGGGCGAGGTCACGCAGTCGCTGGGGATCCACGCCGCTCATGTCGTCAGGACCTCGACGTCGCAGCGCATCCGGGGCGCTGTCGCCAGCCGTGCGTCGGCGGTGACCAGGGGGACGGAGAGCAACTCGGCCAAGGCCACGTAGGCGGCGTCGTACGTGGTCAGGTTCTCGCGGAGCTCCCAACACCGCCGAATCAGATGACGGTGACCCGCTCGCTCCAACGGAAGGTCGCCCAAGTCGTCCAAGGCGTCCAGGGCGCGCCGAACGGTCATCTTCTTCGCTCTGGTGAGGTTTCGGAGCACCGACGTCAGCTCGAGATCGATGAGCTCCGGTGCCGCTAGCCTCTCCCCGATCAGCCGCTCGCGTGCTCGTGCACCCGCCGCGCCGTCGTCGACCAGGGCGGGCGCCAGGACGCTGGCGTCAACGACGATCACGGTCGGCTCGGACGGCGTCCACCGCGGACTCGAAGGAGAGCCGTCCGCCCCCACGTCCACTCGCTCGCCCGAGGACCTCCGTCACGGTCGGACGGCTCGCCTCCTCGATCAACCGGGACCGCAGGTACTCCTGCAGCGACTGATGCGCCTCGGCCGCCCTCCGGCGGAGAACCCGGTGCGTCTCGTCTGGCACGTCCTTGATCTGCACGCTGGTCACGGCGCCATTATGGCGCCGTTGGCGCCAGATCACAAGTAGTGCCCGAGGTGGTGCCGATCACGACGGTGGCCTCCCGGTCGTCATCGACCACGACCTCGACGGTCAGTCCGACGGCTCGCATCTCCCCTGCGGTGATCTCCGACTGCTCGCGGCCGGTCTCGATCAGCAGCGATCCCCCGGCCCGCAGCCACGCCGGGGCGTCGGCGATGATCCGCCGCTGGACGTCGGCGCCGTCGACGCCTCCGTCGAGGGCCACCAGCGGTTCATGATCACGAGCCTCTCGAGGCATCAGGGCGATCGCGTCGGTGGGAACGTACGGGGCGTTCGCGACGATCAGGTCGATCCGACCCCGGAGCCCACGCGGCAACGGATCGAAGAGGTCGCCGACCAGCACGACACCGGGCTCGGCGACGTTGCGGCGGGCGTAGCGCACCGCCTCCGGATCGACGTCGGCGGCGTACAGCTCACCGACGCGTCCGTCGGTCTGCAGCACCGCTGCCACGGCGGCGACGCCGCAACACAGCTCGACCACCACGGAACCCTCGGTGATCAGCATGAGCGCCCGTTCGGCCAGCAGCTCGGTACGCACGCGGGGCACGAACACCCGCCGACCGACCGCGATCCGTCGTCCGCAGAACGCCACCCAACCCAGCAGCTGCTCGAGCGGATCACCGGCCTCCCGTGCGGCGACCAGCCGAGCGAGCACGGACGCCTCCCCCGCTGCTGCCTCGACGAGCAGCTCGGCCTCGTCCTCGGCGAACACGCAACCCGCCGCCCTGAGTCGCAGGACCACGTCCTCGGTGCCCGACCACTCCCCCGGGTCGGGCTCCACGAACGCGGTCATGACCTCACTCTGCCCTCCGGCACGCCGGGGGCACAATGACGTCATGGCGACCTCTCCCCGCTCGTCGACCCCGGCCCCTGGTGGCCCTGCAGATCGAAGCCACCGTGCTGATGAGCCTGGCCATCGGCCAGGCCGGCCTGGCTGCCGGCTTCATCGGTGGCGCTGACGGACTGCAGACCCGTGCACGGCGTCAACGCGTACGCGCTGCTCACCGTGACGGTGGTCGTGATCATCACCGCCGTGCTCCACCGACGGGGCGGCGGGCCCCGCTGGCCGGTGCTGGCCGGGATCATCCTGGTGCTCGTGGAGACGCTGCAGCTGGTCCTGGCCAGGGCCGAGGTGGTGGGCCTGCACGTCTTCCTCGGCGTGCTGTTCGTGGTGCTGGCCACGTTGCTGACGTCGTACCTGTTCCGGCCCGGCTTCGCACCGGTCAACGGTTCCCCGGCTGTGCGAGGCTGACCCCGTGCCGAAGCCAGGAGTGGTCGACAACGCCGTCTACGTCGACGGTTACCGGGTCGACTCGCCGCCGACGCTGGAGCAGACGTACGACCTGCAGAAGCGTCGGGACGGGCTGGCCTGGATCGGTCTCTACCGACCCAGCGAGACGATGATCCAGTCGGTGGCGCAGGAGTTCGACCTGCACTACCTGATGGTCGAGGACGCGATCGTCGCCCACCAGCGACCCAAGCTCGAGCGCTACGGCAGCACCCTGTTCACGGTGCTGCGGCCGGCCCGCTACCTGGACGCCGAGGAGGAGGTCGAGTTCGGCGAGCTGCACGTGGTCACCGGCCCGGACTTCGTGGTCACCATCCGGCACGCCGAGCGTCCCGACCTCGCGCGCGTGCGCTTGCGGCTGGAGAAGCATCCCGGGCTGCTGATGCAGGGGCCGGAGGCGATCCTCTACAGCATCATCGACCAGGTCGTCGACGACTACTCCCCCGTCGTCGCGGGCCTGGAGAACGACATCGACGAGATCGAGAAGCAGCTGTTCGACGGCGACCCTGACGTCTCGCAGCGCATCTACCTGCTGATGAGCGAGGTGATGGACTTCCAGCGGGCGGTGAAGCCGCTGGTGGCGATGATGGACAACCTGGCCCGCGGCTTCGAGAAGTACCGGGTGGACATCGAGCTGCAGCGCAACCTGCGCGACGTCCAGGACCACGTGCTGCGCATCGTCGAGCAGATCGACAGCTTCCGTACGCTGCTGCAGAACGCCCTGAGCGTGGACGCCACCCTCACCGCCCAGCGGCAGAGCGAGGAGACCCGGCTGCTCACCCAGACCAGCCTGGAGCAGGGCGAGCAGATGAAAAGGGTCTCGTCCTGGGCGGCCATCCTGTTCGCACCGTCCCTGATCGGCGGCATCTACGGGATGAACTTCACCCACATGCCCGAGCTGGACTGGCGCTTCGGCTACCCGATGGCCATCGCCATGATGCTGGCGCTGGCGTTGATCCTGTTCACGGTGTTCCGCCGCAAGGGCTGGCTCTGAGCTGTCCGGCGATGGCGACGCCACGACACACCTACCTGTTCGAGGCCGGCAGCGACGGGGCCGCTCGCCCGTTGGTGCTGCTGCACGGCTCCTACGGGAGCGAGTCCGATCTGCTGCCGTTGGCTGCTCGGGTGGCGCCGGGAGCCCCGAGGCTCGCCGTACGTGGGTCGGTGCTCCTGGGTGACGGCTACGCCTTCTTCCGACGCACCCCAGATCGTCGGGTCGACGAGGAGGACCTCCGGTCGCGGGTTCCGGCCTTGGCCGGCCTCGTCGGCGAGTTCCTGGCTCGTGGCCGGTTCACGCAGCCACCAGTCGTCGTCGGGTACTCCAACGGCGCCATCATGGCCGCCGCGCTCGTGGCGTCCGCTTCGGACCTGTTCGCGGGGGCGGTCCTGTTCCGGCCCCTGTCCCCGTTCGTCGCCGCGGCCGCCTACCGTCGAGCCACGCTGCCGGTGTTGATCATCGACGGCGCGCGGGACGGGCGTCGTGCGCCGGGTGACGGACTGCGGCTGGCGGAGAAGCTGACGGGGGCGGGCGCGGTCCTCACGCATCGCGTGCTCCCGGTGGGCCACGCGATGACGCCCGAGGACGAGCTGCTGGCGCGGGACTGGCTTCGGTCGCTTCCGACTGACGACTGACGACTGGTGCGCCCGCCAGACCGTGCAGGCAGTCGACCTACTCCGTCGACTCCTCGGCCACCACGACCATCGACTCCAGCCAGGGTGCCCCGAACGCGGTGCTCATGGCCACGTCGGCGGCGTCGCGACCGACGCCGATCAGCACCCGGCCCTTGCGGGGCATGTTGTTGCGCGGGTCGAAGGTGTACCAGCGGCCGCCGAGCCAGACCTGCATCCAGGCCGCGAAGTCCATCGGCGAGGGTTTGATGTCGACCTCGATCTCGGGCAGGTACCCGAACACGTAGCGGGCCGGGATGTTCATCGCCCGGCACAGGGACACCGCGAGGTGGGTGAAGTCGCGGCACACGCCGTAGCCGGACTCGTGCACGTCGGCGGCGGTGCTCCACGCGGTGGTGGTGCCGTACTGGAAGGTCAGGTGCTGGTTGACGTAGTCGCAGATCGCCTGCACCCGGCCGTAGCCCGGCTTCACTCCCCCGAACCGTGACCAGGCCTCGTTGGCCAGCACGTCCGGCAGGCAGAACCGGCTGGGCAGCGTGTAGATCATCACGTCGTCGGGCAGCTCGTGCGGGGGCACCTCCGGGGCGTCGAGATCGATCTCCTCGGTGGCGTCGGGCACCTCGGCGGTCGCGCTGAACGTGATCTCCGAACGCCCCGCCGGCAGCATCAGCCGGCGGCACCGGTTGCCGTAGAGGTCACGGTAGGTGCGGGTCTGGATGGCGGGGTCGCTGACCCACTGCTCGTCGTTGATGGTGGCGATGCCGTCGAGCACGGGTTCCACCTGGAACACCGCGTGCACGGGGACCTGGGACCACTGGACGAAGGTGCAGCCGAGGTTGAGGCGTCGGGTACCCATGGATTCCCCTTCGGGAGGCGGACAGGGCCGGTGCAGGCAAGCGTGGCGTACTGTCGGGAACTGACCTCAGGCGGGGTGCCGGCTCGGGAGAACCGGGAATTCGGCGTTGAACACCGCCTGCGGGTTTAAGAGGTAAACGTACCGGAGAAAGGACCTCGCTCCCTCATGGCGTCAGCAGTTCCCGACATCGCTCTCAACAACGGGATCACCATCCCGCAGCTCGGCTTCGGGGTCTTCCAGATCCCACCCGACCAGACCGAGGACGCGACCGCGCTCGCGCTGCAGGTCGGCTACCGCCACATCGACACCGCGGAGATGTACCGCAACGAGGCCGGGGTCGGCGCAGCCGTCCGCGGCGTCCGGCATCGACCGCTCCGACATCTTCGTCACCAGCAAGCTGAACAACGCCGCGCACGCCCACGACGACGCGTTGGCGGCGTTCGAGGAGACCCTGCGCACCCTCGACATCGGCTACGTCGACCTGTTCCTGGTCCACTGGCCGCTGCCGACCGTCACCGACTTCGTGGAGACCTGGAAGGCGATGGAGGAGATCTACGCCACCGGCAAGGCCCGCGCGGTCGGGGTCTCCAACTTCCAGACCCACCACCTGAACCGGCTGGCCGCGGAGTGCACCGTGGTGCCGGCCGTGAACCAGATCGAGGTGCATCCGTACCTGACCAACGAGACGGTCCGCGCGTACGGCGCCGACCACGGCATCGCCACGGAGGCGTGGTCGCCGATCGCCCAGGGCGGGGTTCTCGACGACCCGACCATCGTGACCATCGCCGAGCGGTTGGACCGCACCCCGGCCCAGGTCACGCTGCGCTGGCACGTCCAGCGCGGCGACATCGTGTTCCCGAAGTCGGTGACCGAGGCGCGCGTCCGGGAGAACTTCGCGCTGTTCGACTTCGAGCTCACCGACGCCGACGTGGCCGCGATCAGCGCGCTGAACAAGGACGAGCGGACCGGACCGGATCCGGACGTCTTCGACCGGGTGCCCTGAGCACCCTGGGTAGTGGCTGGGGTAGTGGCTTGCGGGTAGTGGCTTCCGGGTCGTCTCGTCAGCCGGCGAGACGACCCGCCACGAAGCTGGCGCGGTCGGCCGCCGCCCGTCCGGCCTCCCAGCCCGCACGGTCGTAGGTCCTGGTCGAGGACATCTCCCGGGTGTGCGGGAACAGCCGCTCGTAGGTCGCCTCGATCGCCTCCTCCTGCCGCCGGAGCACCGGGACCAGATCGGCGCCGTACGTCGCCGTCGTCTCGGCGTCGGCCACGGTCAGCCGCTCACCGATCCGGACCGCGTACGAGGTCAGGAACGACCGCCGGAACCGGGGTGACCTGATCGAACGACCCGGGATCGGCGGTGCCGGCCTCGGCCATGGCCCGGGTGGACTGGATCAGCAGCGACACGAAGAGCAGCTCGACCTGGTCGACGTCCACCGGGGTGCCCACCACGGTGGCCATGGCCAGGTCCTCCTGCCACACCACCCTGGTGCGGTTCGCCCGCCCGACCGCGGACAGCAGGTGCACCTTCTCGGTCGGGTACGGACTGTCGATCAGCACCCGGTGACTGACCACCTCCACCGAGTCGAGGTCGCCGGCGTGCAGCAGGGCCTCGTCGATGGCGTGCCGCGTCATCATCGCCTGCGCCTTGGCCGACAGCGCCTCGGCCTCGGCCGCGAACTCGGTGGACTCCGCCTTGGCCAGCAGCGCCCGGATGGTCGACATCACCTTGTCCCGGTTCGGACCCGACCCGCCGGCGGGTGGGGTCCCGCCCGTCGTCGCCTCCCGCTCAGGCCGCGTCGGCGGGTCGGCACCGGGTCGTGGCGGGGTCGGCTCGGCCCGCCAGGCCGACGGCGGCGGCAGCGTCGGGGTCAGCGGCGGCAGCTCCCCCAGCCGAGCCAGCAACCGGATCGCACTGGCCCAGGCGGTCAGCGACGGGACGCCGGCCGCGACCAGCCGGTCGACCGCGCGCCACGCGGTGTCGGTCGACCAACGGCCGAGATCGGCCGACCGAGCCACCTCGCCGGCCGCGTCGAGCTGGTCCCGCCAGGCCGTTGGAGCCAGCGCGGCCCGGGCCGACCCCCGGACCTGCTCGACAGCGGCATCCGCGCCGAGCGCTGTCGCCCACCTGTCGAGCCGGCTGACGACGTGCACCAGGTCGCGCGGTTGCCAGCCCGTGCTCCCACAGGTGTCCCACCCGGCCCAGCAACCGGGAGCTGACGATCTCGTCCAGTCCGGTGAGCACCTCGGGTGCGACGCCGGTCAGCTCGCGGCCCAGCAGGCGGGAGAAGCTGGTCTGGCTGGTCTTGACCGTCGACCACGACATCAACCGGACGAGAAGGTCGCCGGCCTCACCGTCGAGCCCCCGGCCGGAAGCCGGCGTCGCCGTGCGCGCCCGTTCGTCGTGCCCGGTGGCCCGTCGTCGGCGGCTGTTGCGTCCCATGGGAGGTACTCAAGCACCAGCCACCGACAGCGCGGCCACGTCTCGGGCGGCTGTCCGGGGGCGGCCGTCTCGGGGCGCCTACGTCTTGGCGTTCCGGGCCCAGGCGAGGCAGTAGACGCCGAAGGCGGCGAAGCCGACAGCCATGGCCAGCAGGAGCACGGTGCCGAACGGCTGGTCGCGCAGGGTGCTCAGGGCGGCGTCCATCCCGCCCGCCTTCTTCGGGTCGTGACGGGCCGCGGCCCAGCCGAACAGCACCCCGACCAGACCCAGCGCGATCCCCTTGGCGACCCAGCCGAGCGTGCCCAGGACGACGACCCCCTGACTCACCCCGCCGGCCAGGTCGTCGCGGACGAACTTCTTCCGGACGCCCTTGACGATCTGGCTCACGCCCACGGCGAGCACCACCAGACCGACGACGACCAGCAGCACCCGACCGAACGGCACGCTCATCAGCCGGGCCGACAAGGTCTCCTCCGCCTGCCCGGACCCCGAGCTCGCCCCCGCCCCGGCAGCGATCCGGATCGCGGTGAGGCCGAGCAGCAGGTACACGATCGCCTTGCCGGCGGCGCGGCCGCGGTTCTTGATCTGGTCCTTGGCGTCGGCGCCGGGTCTCCCGGCGATCGCCTCCAGCACCTGCCAGAGGACCAGCGCCAGCAGTCCCGCGGCCATCACCCACAGCAGCACCTGGCCGAACGGCTGCTGACCGAGCTGCTGCAGGGCACCAGTGGTCGAGGCATCGTCACCACCGCCCCCGCCGAGCGCCACCTGGGCGGAGATCCAGGCCAGCACCACGTGCACGAGGCCGTAGCTCACCAGCCCGACCTTGACCAGGACCTGGTAGCCGTGACGGCTGGCGAGCTCGGCGGAGGGCACGCGCTCATCCGACTACGGCGCGGGCCTGGCGTCAACGGCTGGATCCGGATCATCGGCTCCGGTCGGTGCGGCGACCCGGGCGGCAGCGGGCAGCCCGACGACGGTGAAGCGGAGGAAGAACTGCACCAGGGGGCCGATCGAGAGCGCGTAGAGGACGGTGCCGACCCCGATCGTGCCGCCGAGCAGCACCCCGACCAGCAGGACCGTCAGCTCGATCCCGATCCGGACCAGCCGCAGACTGCGACCCGTGCGGGCGGCGAGACCGGTCATCAGACCGTCGCGGGGTCCGGGCCCGAGCTGGCTGCCGATGTAGATCGCGCCGGCCAGCCCGTTCAGCACCACCGCGCTGACCATCATCACGATCCGGAGCGCGAGCTGGTCCGGCGCCGGGATCAACCACAGCCCGACGTCGGCGGCCACCCCGACGACGACCACGTTGCTCACGGTGCCCAGCCCGGGTTTCTGCCGCAGCGGGATCCACAGCAGGAGCACCACCGCCCCCACCACGATGGTCACGGTGCCGAAGGTCAGCGGGAGGTAGTGACTGAGGCCCTGGTGCAGCACGTCCCAGGGGTCCAGCCCGAGTCCGGCGCGGATCAGCAGCGCCATCGACAGCCCGTAGAGCACCAGACCGGCCATCAGCTGCGGCACCCGGCGGCCGAGACGACCGGCCCGCAGCTGGGCGACGGGTCCGAGGGTGGTCAGGCCGCTGCGTCGGGTCGTCGTGCTCACGGGCTCAGCATGGAGCTCGCGCATCCTCCGAGCCAGTGCCACTCCCGGAGAAGTGGCCTGATCTTCGGGCCAGTCATGGCGAATGTGGCCTGTTCGGGCCAGAATTGGCCTGGTGATCGCCACGCGAGTGACCGCGCAGCAGCTGGCCCGCCTCGTGAGTGCCCCACCCCTCGTGCATCCGCGCTACGAGGATCTGGCGTCCCGGGTCCGGATGCTGCTCGTCGACGGCCGGCTGGCCGCGAGCACCCGGCTGCCCAGCGAGCGCAGCCTGGCCGAGGCCCTCTCGCTCAGTCGCACGACGGTCGCGGCGGCCTATGCCAGGCTCCGCGACGCAGGCTACGTGGAGGCTCGGCGGGGCTCCGGACACGTGACCACGGGCCGAGTGAACCTCCCGACCACCACCACAGCCTCCCCGTTGCCGGAGGGCGTGATCAGCCTGACGTACGCCGCCGGTCCCGCACCGACCCAGGTGGCGACCGCCTTCGGTAGCGCCCTCGAGCGGATGGGTCCCCTGCTGGCCGACCCCGGCTACCTCCCCGAGGGCCTCCCGGAGCTCCGGGCCAGGATCGCCGACCGCTACGTGGCCCGCGGCCTGGCGACCCGACCGGACCAGATCGTCGTCACCTCGGGAGCGGTGGCCGCCCTCAACGTGGTGCTGCGCACGGTGCTGACCACCGGCGACCGGGTGGTCTGCGAGTCGCCGACCTACCCAGGTGCTGTCGACGCGATCCAGCGCTCGGGCGGTCGTGGCGTGCCGTGGCCGCTCGCCCAGGGAGGGTGGGACCCGGATCGGCTCGAGGTGGTGCTGCGCCAGTCGGCACCGCGGATGGCGTACCTGATGCCGGACTACCACAACCCGACCGGCGCCCTGATGACCGGCGAGCACCGCGCGACCACCGCCCGGCTGCTCCGGCGCCACGGCGTCGTGCCGGTGATCGACGAGTCCACCGCCGAGCTGCGGCTGGAGGGCCCGGTCGAGATGCCGTTCGCCCTGGCTGCGCCCGAGGCGATCACCATCGGATCGGCCAGCAAGGCGTTCTGGGGTGGGCTGCGGATCGGCTGGATCCGTGCCCCGCGCGAGCTCGTCCGCTCGTTGGTCGAGCAGCGGGCCGTTCTCGACGTGGCCTCCCCGGTCTTCGAGCAGCTGGTCCTGGCCGACGTGCTGGCCGATCCCGAGCCGCTGCTGGCCGAGCAGCGCCTGCGGTTGCTGGGCCAGCGCGACCGGCTGATCGCCCACCTCGCCGAGCGGCTCCCCGACCTGCGGGTGCCGACCCCGGCCGGCGGTCTGGTGCTGTGGTCGGAGCTGCCCACCGAGTCCTCCACCCGGTTGGCCATGGCCGCGGAACGCCACGGGCTGTTGATCACCCCGGGACCCCGCTTCTTCGTGGGGGGTGGCGGTGAACGGCACCTCCGGTTGCCCTACACCCAGCGGCCCGAGGTCGCCGACCTGGCGGTGGACCGGCTCGTGGCCGCCTGGACCGACCAGGTCCGCGACCCACGTCCCATCTCCCCCTGGCTGTCCCTCACCGCCTGAGCTCACCAGGAAGGGGTGCCGCTGGGCACGGCATCAGTCGGTGGAGCCGGCGGCCGCCTTCTTGGCCGCCTTCAGTGCCCGCTTCGTGTCGCGCACCCGCTGCAGGGACTCGTCGTCGACGATGTCGGCCACCGACCGGAACACGCCCTCCTCGCCGAAGGGGGCCGCCGCGTCCCGCCAGCCGAGCGGGGTCACGTCCCGCTGCTTGCCCAGCAGGGCGGTGAAGATGGTCGCTTTCTCCTCCCCGAACCCGGGCAGAGACATCAAGGCCTCCTTCACCTCCGCCCCGCTGGCGGCGTCGGCCCAGACGTTGGCGGCCTGCCCGTCGAAGGACTCCACCAGGGTGCGACAGACCTGGTGGACGCGCTTGCCCATCGACCCGGGGAAGCGGTGGATGGCCGGTTTGGCCGCACACAGGGCGACGAACTCGTCCTCGGGCATCGCCGCGATCGCCGCCACGTCGAAGGTGCCGCCCATCCGGTCCGCGATCACCGCCGGCCCGACGAAGGCCTTCTCCATCGGCACCTGCTGATCGAGCACCATGCCGATCAGCAGGGCGTTCAGGTCGGCGTCGAGGAGCGCGTCGGCGGTCGGGTTGCCGGTCAGGTAGGTGGCCATGGCGCCATTGTGACGCAGGTCCCGGTACGGTCTTTCGGCCCTGGTCACGTGCGGCTCGGACCGCTAGCCTGCACGTACGGCTCAAGGAGGTCTGTCATGCGTATCCGCGACATTCTCCAGACCAAGGGATCCGACGTGGTGGTGATCGCCCCGGACTCCTCGGTACGCGACCTGGTGGCGCTGCTCCGACAACACAACCTCGGCGCCGTGATCGTGTCCACCGACGGCACGACCATGACCGGCATCGTCTCCGAACGCGACGTCGTGCGCCGGCTGGCCACCGACGCCGACGTGCTGTCGGCCCGGGTGGCCGACGTGATGACCGAGGTCGTGCACACCTGCCGACCGGAGGACACCATCGACTCGCTGATGTCGACCATGACCGACCACCGGATCCGCCACCTGCCCGTGCTCGACGCCGACGGTCGGCTGGGCGGCATCGTGAGCATCGGGGACGTGGTGAAGTCCACCATCACCGAGCTGCAGTACGAGCGCGACCGGCTGCAGGAGTACGTCAGCTCCTGACGGGACCTGAGTGCGTCGCGAGCGGTCGAGGGTGATGACCCCGTCGCGAGCGGCCACGAACGAAGCGCCGGCTCTGTCTGGAGTGACGAGAGAGCAGACGACGCTTCACCGTCTGCGAGCGAGGAGCGAAGACAGAGCCCTCAGCGCGCAGTGAGTAGCGAGTGATGACTCCCGTCGCGAGCGGCCGCGAACGGAGCGCGACTCTGTCTGGACTGACGCGCGAGCGGACAGCTTTTCGTCTGCGAGCAAGGAGGGAAGACCGAGTCTGAGCGCGAGAGTGAGCAGCGAGTGACGACTCCCGTCGCGAGCGGCCGCGAACGGAGCGCGACTCTGTCTGGACTGACGCGCGAGCGGACACGCTTTTCGTCTGCGAGCAAGGAGGGAAGACCGAGTCTGAGCGCGAGAGTGAGTAGCGAGTGACGACTCCCGTCGCGAGCGGCCGCGAACGGAGCGCGACTCTGTCTGGACTGACGCGCGAGCGGACACGCTTTTCGTCTGCGAGCAAGGAGGGAAGACAGAGTCTGAGCGCGAGAGTGAGCAGCGAGTGACGACAATGTTGACAGCGCTGTGAGCCCCCTCCTACGGTGAGAGCGCTCTCACTTCCGAGGGGTTCGACGACGAACGCAAGGAGTGTTCCTGATGGCCGAGCGACGGTTCGACGATCGCTTCCTCTTCGGGGCGGCGACCGCGGCCTTCCAGATCGAGGGAGCCAACCACACCGACGGCCGCACCGACTCGATCTGGGACGTGTTCTGCCGGGTGGACGGGGCGGTGATCAACGGCGACGACGGATCGGTGGCCTGCGACCACTACCACCGCTACGCCGACGACGTGGCCCTGATGGCGTCCCTGGGCCTGCAGAGCTACCGGTTCTCGACCTCGTGGGCGCGCGTCCAGCCCGACGCCCGGGTCGCCAACCCGAAAGGGCTGGACTTCTACGCCCGGCTGGTCGACGAGCTGCTCGAGCGCGACATCCTCCCGTGGCTCACCCTCTACCACTGGGATCTGCCCCAGACCCTGCAGGACGACGGCGGCTGGGCCAACCGGGACACCGCCTACCGGTTCGCCGACTACGCCCGGCTCGTCCACGACCGCCTCGGCGACCGGGTGAAGGTGTGGACCACCCTCAACGAGCCCTGGTGCTCGGCCTTCCTCGGCTACGCCGCCGGGGTGCACGCGCCAGGCCTGCAGGACCCCGGTCAGAGTCTGGCCGCCGCCCACCACCTGATGCTCGGGCACGGCCTCGTCGTCCAGCAGCTGCGGGCCGCCGACGCGGACCTCAGTCTCGGGCTCACCCTGAACCTCACCCCCTTCCGCCCGGCCGACCCTCAGGCTCCGGCCGACCTCGAGGCCGTCCGCCAGCTGGACGGCCAGGCCAACCGGATCTTCCTCGACCCGATCTTCCGCGGCAGCTACCCCGACGACGTGCTGGCCGACGTCGCCGGTCTGGGCCTGGAGAAGGTCATCCGGGACGGGGACCTGGAGATCATCTCGACCCCGATCGACGTGCTCGGGGTGAACTACTACCAGGACGCGGTGGTCAGCGGGACGCCGACCGGACCGGTGACCGCCACCGAGGCGCCGACCGACCGGGTGACCGGGTCGCCGTTCCCGGCGGTCCGGGACGTCTACCCGGTCGAGCAGGACGTGCCGCGTACGGACATGGGCTGGGTCATCTCGCCCGACGGTCTGCGGCAGCTGCTGCATCGGGTCCACGCCGAGTACGCCGGCCCGGCCGGCACCGATCTCTACGTGACCGAGAACGGGGTCGCCTTCGCCGATCGGGTGGCCCCGGACGGCAGCGTGGACGACACCGATCGGGTGGCCTACCTGCGGTCCCATCTGGATGCCGTCCACCGGGCCGTCGCCGAGGGGGTGCCGGTGAAGGGCTACTTCTACTGGTCGCTGATGGACAACTTCGAGTGGGCCTGGGGTTACGCCAAGCGGTTCGGCATCGTCTCCGTGGACTACGAGACGCAGCGCCGCACCGTCAAGGCCTCCGGCTGGGAGTACGCCAACATCATCGCCGCCCGCAGCCTCGACCACAGCGAGGCCGCCGCTGGGGTAGGACAGAGGTAGACCCCGTGCACGTCCAGGAGGCGGCGACGATGACCGAGAGCGAGCACCACGAGGTCGACCCCGAGACGACCATCCCCCGGTCCAGGATCACCGGCGCCCCCACGTTGGAGCAGGTGGCGGCGGAGTCGGGGGTCAGCCGGTCGACCGTCTCGCGCGTGGTCAACGGCTCACCCAAGGTGCGGCCGGAGGTGGTGGCGTCGGTCAACGCCGCCATCGAGCGACTGAACTACGTGCCCAACCGGGCCGCCCGGTCGCTGGCCAGCCGGCAGACGTACGCGATCGCCCTGCTGGTCCCGGAGCGGGTGATGACGTTCTTCAACGACCCGTTCTTCGCCTCGGTGGTGCAGGGCATCACCACCGGCATGGAGGACAGCGACTACATCCTCAACCTGCTCGTCTCCAGCTCCGACCCGACCCGCAAGACCCGCCGCTACCTGCGCGGCGGCAACGTGGACGGTGCGTTCGTGATCTCCCACCACGCCGCCGACCGGGACCTGGTGGACCTGTGCGACATCATGCCGGTGGTCTTCGGCGGCCGACCGTCCCTGGCCGACCTGGAGGCGTGCCACTACGTCGACATCGACAACGTGCACGGCGCCCGGACCGCCGTCGAGCACCTGGTGACCTCGGGCCGACGAACGATCGCGACCATCACCGGTCCGGACGACATGCTGGCCGCGGTCGACCGGCGGACGGGCTGGCTGCAGGCGCTGCGGGGCGCGGGTCTGGCCACCGACGCGGTGGCCGTCGGCGACTTCACCGAGGCGGGTGGAGCGACGGCGATGACTGTGCTGCTGGCCGACCACCCCGATCTCGACGCGGTGTTCGTGGCCAACGACCTGATGGCGCGGGGAGCGCTCCGGGTGCTGGCCGAGGCCGGCCGTGCCGTGCCCGCCGACGTCGCGGTCGTCGGCTACGACGACTCCCCCGTGGCCACCGCCCTGCATCCGGAGCTGACCACCGTCGCCCAGCCGTCGGAGACGATGGGGCGTCGGATGGCAGAGCTGCTGCTGGCCCTGTTGCGCGGCGACGCCGTCGAGCCACCGGCCCTGTTGCCCACCACCCTGGTCGTGCGCGAGACGGGCTGACCCGGACGCCTCCCGAACCCGTACGCAGCACCGGCCGGGTCCCGAAGGACCCGGCCGGTGCACACGCGCTTCTCGTCACATGTTGATCATGTGACCCGAGATGCCGTGGGCGACCTCCTTGAGGGCCTCCGACAGCGTCGGGTGCGCGTGCACCGTGCGGGCGACCTCCTCGGCGGTGAGCTCCCACTGCTGGGCCAGGACGAGCTCGGGCAGCAGCTCGGTGACCTCCGGGCCGATCATGTGCAGACCGAGGATCTCACCGTGCTTGGCGTCGGCGACCAGCTTGACGAAGCCGGTGGCCTCCCCCAGCCCGTGCGCCTTGCCGTTGGCCGTGAACGGGAACTTGGCGGTCTTGACGTCGTAGCCCTTGTCCTTGGCCTGCTGCTCGGTGTAGCCGAACGAGCCGATCTGCGGCTGGCAGTAGGTGGCCCGCGGGATCATGTCGTAGTTCACCGGCATCGTCTCGGCACCGGCGATCGTCTCGGCCGCCACCACGCCCTGGGCCTCGGCCGTGTGGGCCAGCAGCAGCTTGCCGGTGCAGTCGCCGATGGCCAGGATGCTGGGCACGTTGGTGCGCATGTAGTCGTCGATGGCCACCGCGCCACGCTCGGTCAGCTCCACCCCGGTGTTCTCCAGGCCGTAGCCCTGGGTCCGCGGTGCGAAGCCGATCGCCTGCATGACCTTGTCGGCCTCCAGGACGCTGGAGTCGCCGCCCTTGGCGGGGGACACGGTGACGGCGACCTTGTCGCCGGAGTCGTCGATCGACTCGACCTTGGTGCCGGTGAGGACCTTCACACCCAGCTTCTTGTACGCCTTGGCCAGCTCCGCGCTGATCTCGGGGTCCTCCAGCGGGACCATCCGGTCCAGGAACTCCACGATGGTGACGTCGACGCCGTAGTTGGCCAGCACGTAGGCGAACTCGACACCGATCGCTCCCGAGCCGGCGATGATGATCGACTTCGGCAGCTCCTCGGTCAGGATCTGCTCCTCGTAGGTGACCACGCGGTCGCTGAGCGACGTGCCCGGCAGCAGTCGGGTGGTGGCGCCGACCGACAGGATGCACTTGTCGAAGGTGACCTCGGTGGTGCCCTTGGGTCCCTCGACGCTGATCGAGGTGGCGTCGGTGAAGGTGCCCCAGCCGTCGATCTCGGTGACCTTGTTCTTCTTCATCAGGAAGTGCACGCCCTTGGCCATCCGGTCGGCCACCGTACGGCTGCGCTTGAAGGCCACCCCGAAGTCGAAGCTGACGTCTCCGCTGATGCCGAACGTCTTGGCCTCGTGGGTGAACAGGTGAGCGACCTCGGCGTTGCGCAGCAGCGACTTCGTGGGGATGCAGCCCACGTTGTTGCACACCCCGCCCCAGTACTTCAGCTCGATGATCGCGGTCTTCAAGCCGAGCTGGGCGGCGCGCACCGCGGCGACATAGCCGCCGGGACCGGCACCGAGCACGACGACGTCATAGTGGTCACTCATGCCGCTACTCTAGAGAAGCGGGCCTCGGCCCTGCCACCGGCTGGTGTGTGGAACACGACACGCCCTCGATACCGGAAATATCTCACCGATGAGTTACTGTCGATCGCGTGACGGATACTTCACTGGATCGGATCGGCTCCCTTATTCGCGACGCGCGCAAGCACCGAGGTCTCACCCAGACCCAGCTGGCCAGCGTGCTCGGCACCAGCCAGAGCGCGGTGCACCGGATCGAGGCCGGCAACCAGAACGTCAGCCTGGAGATGGTGAACCGGATCGCGGCGGCGTTGGACTCGCCCCTGATCTCGGTCGGCCCGACCGGACCGGTGCACCTGCGGGTGCGCGGTGGCGCCAAGCTCAGCGGCAGCATCGAGGTCCGGTCGTCCAAGAACGCGGCCGTCGCCCTGCTCTGCGCCAGCCTGCTGAACCGCGGCCGTACGGTGATCCGCGGCATCGCCCGGATCGAGGAGGTCAACCGGATCCTCGAGGTGCTGGTCAGCATCGGCGTGCAGGCCAACTGGCTCAACGACGGTGCCGACCTCGAGCTGGTCCGGCCACACGAGCTGGACCTCGAGAAGATGAACCTGGAAGCGGCCCGCCGCACCCGCAGCGTGATCATGTTCCTGGGTCCGCTGCTGCACAGCTACGACAACTTCCAGCTGCCGTACGCCGGTGGCTGCGACCTGGGCGCCCGCACCATCGAGCCCCACCTGCAGGTGCTGCGCCGCTTCGGGCTGGACGTCACCGCCACCGACGGCTTCTACCTGTGCAAGGTCGACCCGGCCGTGGAGCCGGAGCGGCCGATCATCCTGACCGAGCGCGGCGACACCGTGACCGAGAACGCGCTGCTCGCCGCGGCGCTGTCGCCCGGCGTGACGGTGCTGCGCAACGCCAGCCCGAACTACATGGTCCAGGACCTCTGCGTGTTCTTGACCAGGCTGGGCGTGGAGATCGAGGGCATCGGCACCACCACCCTGCGGATCCGCGGCGCCGGTGAGATCAACACCGACGTGGAGTTCGCTCCGTCGGAGGACCCGATCGAGGCCATGAGCCTGATCACCGCGGCCATCGTCACCTCCTCGGAGGTGGAGATCCGACGCGCCCCGATCGAGTTCCTGGAGATCGAGCTGGCCATCCTGGAGGAGATGGGTCTCGACTTCACCCTGGGCGAGGAGTACGTGGCCGCCAACGGTCACACCCGGCTGGTCGACCTGGTCGTCCGGCCCTCGCGGCTCGCGTCGCCGATCGACAAGATCCACCCGATGCCGTTCCCCGGGCTGAACATCGACAACCTGCCGTTCTTCGCCGTGATCGCTGCCAGCGCCCAGGGCAAGACGGTCATCCACGACTGGGTCTACGAGAACCGCGCCATCTACCTGACCGAGCTGAACCGGCTCGGCGCGCACGTGCAGCTGCTCGACCCGCACCGGATCATCGTCGAGGGCCCGACCCGCTGGCGCGGCCAGCAGGTGGTCTGCCCGCCGGCGCTGCGGCCGGCCGTCTGCATCCTGATCTGCATGCTGGCGGCGCGGGGTGAGTCGGTGCTCCGGGACGTGTACGTGATCAACCGCGGCTACGAGGACCTGGCCAACCGGCTGAACGCCCTCGGCGCCAACATCGAGGTGTTCCGGGACTGACCCGCCGGTCGGGTGAGATCGGCTCGCCAGCCCACCGCCCGCTCCGCCCACCGGTCGATTCGCCCACCGCCCGTTCCGCCCACCCGCTCGCTCCGCCCACCGGTCGATCCGCTCGAGTTCCACCCATCCGCTCCCTGTGCACCTCGAGCGGCTGGGGGCAACTCGAGCGGATCGCGTCAGCTCGAGGGGATGGAGCCGTACGGGCGGGCATGCCCCTGGGTCAGCCCAGTCGCACGTCCCCCCGGGGTCAGCGGAGTCGTACGACCTCGAAGATGTTCGTCGGCGACGCGATCTCGTCCTGGGCGGCCACCAGCTGGAGCTCGGACAGACCGGAGTCCACAGTGGTCTTCAGCACCCCGTAGACCACCCCGGCCGTCCGGCCGACCGCCGTCTCCACCGACCCGGTGGACAGCCACGTGGCCAGGAAGGTGGCTGCGGTCAGGTCACCGGCACCGGTGAAGGTGCGCGGCAGCAGCGGGGTGGTCACCGACCAGGCTCCGTCGCCGGTCACCGCGATCATGTCGATGGTGCCGTCGGCGGCCTCGTCGTGCACCACCGAGGTGACCAGCACGGTCTCCGGGCCCTTCGCCCGCGCCGCGTCGGCGGCGTCCAGCACCTCGGCCACCGTGGCCGTGGACCGGCCGGTCAGGTACTCCAGCTCGAACTGGTTCGGGGTGATGATCTGCGCCGCGGGGACGACCGTGTCGCGCATCAGCTCCGGGATGCCCGGCCGGACGAAGAACCCCCGACCCACGTCGCCCATCACCGGGTCGCAGCAGTAGACGGCCGCCGGGTTGCGGCTCTTGACCAGGGCCACCGCCTCGAGGATCGCGGCCCCCACGTCCTCCCCGCCCTGGTAGCCGGACAGCACCGCGTCCACCCGGTCGAGTGCGCCGCGCTCGTCGATCCCGGTGATCACGTCGGTCACGTCGGCGGCGCTCAGCAGCGGGCCGCGCCACTGGCCGTAGCCGGTGTGGTTGGAGAAGTGCACGGTGAGCACCGGGTAGACCTCCACCCCCATCCGCATCAGCGGGAACGTCGCCGCGCTGTTGCCGACGTGGCCGTACGCCACCGATGACTGGATGGACAAGATGGTCGTCACGGGCGTCATTGTGACACCGGTCGGCGGCGCGCCTCTCCGTTCGCAGATGATGGTCCGCGTGTGACCGGGGCCACTCCCGGGCCTTGACCCCTCCCCCTAGAGTTGTGCCCATGTCGGCCGGCGTCGAGGACAGGAGCAGCCGCGATGTGCGTAGCGGCACCGGTCTGGCCCACGGCCACCCACGCCACGCCGCCGCCCGGACCCCGCCCCGGATCCCGACGTCGCCCGTGACCGCAGCGCCCGCCCAGCCCGATCCGCCGGCCGCGGATCCCGCTCAGGCCGATCCGAACGGGGCGGATCCGACCCGGGACCACGCGCTCCCGGAGTCGCCCGAGGTGACCGGGGACGGTGACCCGGACTCGGCGGAGAAGCATCACCACCACCACGTCCTGATCGAGCCGAACGAGGACCGCTGGGCGTGGCGCCGCCGGATCCGGCAGAACCCGCACCAGCTGCGGATCTACCGGGTCGCGGTCGGCATCGCCGGCCTGCTGCTGCTCTGCCTGGGTCTGGTCACCGGTCCGCTCCCCGGTCCGGGCGGTATCCCGCTGGTGCTGCTCGGGTTGGCCATCTGGTCCAGCGAGTTCGAGTGGGCCTACCGGCTCCGGCAGCGGTTCAAGGCCGAGATCAAGAAGTTCCGGGCCTGGCCGACCAGCCGGAAGGTCGCCTTCTGGTTGATCTTCTTCGTGGTCTGCGCCGGCTTCGGCTACACCTACCTGGTCGTCCTCGGTCCCCCGTTCTGGATGCCTGAGGTCGGCGCGAACCTGCTCGAGCACCTCCCCGGGGTCGAGGCGGGCTGAGTCGGCCCAGTGTGCCGCCCACAGGTCAGGAGCGGTCTGCTGGAATGACGGCATGCGGGCCGCTGCGTACGCCTTCCTCGACGCCGACTTCCTCGCCTTCGCGCACCGCGGTGGCGCCCTCTACCCACCCAACCGGCACCGCGAGAACAGCCGGCACGCCTTCGCCCAGGCGGTGGCGCTGGGCTACCGCTACCTGGAGACCGACGTCCACCTGACCGCCGACGGCGTACTCGTGGCTTTCCACGACGACGCCCTCGACCGGGTCACCGACGCGACCGGACGGATCGCCGAGCTGCCGTACGAGGTCGTCGCCCGAGCGCGGATCGGCGGGCAGGACCCGATCCCGCTGTTGTCGGAGCTGTTCGAGGCGTTCCCGACCGCGCGGTTCAACGTCGACGCCAAGTCCGACGGTGCCGTCGACACGCTAGCCCGCACCATCGCCGACCACGACGCGTACGAGCGGGTCTGTGTGAGCTCCTTCGGGATCCGCCGGTTGCACCGCCTCCGCCGCCTGCTCGGACCGCGTACGGCCTCCGCCGCGTCGTCGGCCGGGATCGCGGTCAACCGGTTCGGCCCCTGGCTGACCGCGGTGCTCGACTCCCCCGCCCCGGTGCTGCAGATGCCGATCGACCGGCGGGTGTTCGGTCGGGACCTGCGGATCCTCACCGACAGGTTGGTCGAGGTGGTCCACCGGCACGGCAAGCAGGTCCACATCTGGACCGTGGACGACGAGACGCAGATCGAGCAGCTGCTCGCTGCGGGTGTCGACGGCATCTTCACCGACCGACCTGACACGCTCAAGAGCGTGCTGCAGCGCCATGGACGTTGGACGACCGACCGGAGGCTCCGCTCGTGACCGAGGTCGAGGGTCCGGCTCCGCTCCCCGTCGACCGGCCCCGACGCCGGCGACCAGGTCGGGCGGTGCTGGCCTGGGCGTCGTGGGACTGGGGGTCGTCGGCCTACTCCACCATCGTGGTCAGCTTCGTCTTCGCGCCCTACCTGGCCAACACCGTCGGCGGTCCGGACGCCGCCCTGGGTCTGTCCGGCGCCACCTGGCTCGGCATCTCCACCACGGTGGCCGGGGTGCTGATCGCGGTCCTGGCCCCGGTCACCGGCCAGCGGGCCGACGAGGGCGGTCGCCGACGCGCCAGCCTGGGGATCTTCACCGCCCTGGTCATCGTCAGCACGCTCGGGCTCTTCTTCGTCCGGGACGCACCGGCCTACCTGTGGCTGGGACTGGTCCTGATGGCGGCCGGCTCGGTGTTCATGGAGTTCGCGTACGTCTCCTACAACGCGATGCTGCACCAGATCTCCACCCCCGCCACCATCGGTCGGATCTCCGGGTTCGGTTGGGGCAGCGGCTACCTCGGCGGGATCGTGGTGCTGCTGGCGTCGTACGTGCTGTTCATCTCCCCCGAGGTGGGACTGTTCGGGGTGACCGACGCCGACGGGCTGCGCTACCGGGCGCTGGCCCTGGTCGTCGCCGTCTGGTTCGCGGTGTTCGCCATCCCGGTGCTGGTCACCGTGCCCGAGGTGGCGGCGACCCGGTCGGCGAAGCTCAGCTACCTCGCGTCCTACAAGAAGCTCATCGGAGACGTCCGGACCCTGTTCCGGACCGACCGGCACGTGGTGTGGTTCCTGCTGGCCAGCGCGATCTACCGCGACGGTCTGGCCGCGGTGTTCAGCTTCGGGGCGGTCCTGGCGGTGTCGGTCTACGGCCTCAGCGCCTCGGGCGTGGTCATCTTCGGGGTGGCGGCGAACGTGGTCGCCGCTGTCGGGGCGTTCGCCGGCGGTCTGCTGGAGGACCGGATCGGACCGAAGCCGATCATCCTGGTCTCCATCACCGGTCTGGTCGTCGCGGCCGTCGTGCTGCTGTTCGGCTCCGGCCCGACCATGTTCTGGATCTTCGGGCTGGCCCTGTGCCTGTGGGTCGGACCGGCCCAGGCCAGCTCGCGGTCGTTCCTGGCCCGGTTGGCCCGGCCGGGCCAGGAGGGTCAGCTGTTCGGCCTGTACGCCACCACCGGTCGCGCGGTGTCGTTCCTGGCCCCGGGCCTGTTCGCCCTGTTCAGCGGGATCTTCGCCAGCGACCGGATGGGTATCCTCGGTATCGCCGTGGTGCTGCTGGCCGGGGGCGCGTTCCTGGTCTTCGTCCGGCCCCCCGCCGATCGGCGCTCAGCGGAGGCGGCAGATCTTCGCTAGCGTGGGGCGGAACATTCACGATGCATCGATAGTTGAACCTCTCGGGGAAAGAAACCACACAGGTTGACAGCAGTCGGGAGGCAGACATGGCAGATCGTTCTTTGCGAGGCACCGGTCTCGGTGCGAAGAGCTTCGAGGACGAGGCGGGTGTCGAGTTCGCGGCGCGCCAGGAGGTGGGATTCGACTGCCCTCGCGGGCATCACTTCACCCTGATGTTCGCCGCCGAGGCGGACACGCCGGCAGCGTGGGAGTGCCCGCGCTGCGGTGGCGAGTCGCTCCGCTCGGACGGCGTCCGGGCGGAGGCCAAGGAGGAGAAGCCGGTGCGTACGCACTGGGACATGCTCCGGGAGCGTCGCAGCATCGCCGAGCTCGAGGACCTTCTGGCCGAGCGGTTGGATCTTCTCCGGTCCGGCGCACTCGGCCCGAACTACGCGTCCGCGTCCACGGGGCGTACGCGCAAGAGCGCCTGAGCCCGGCCGACCCGACGGGTCGGCCGACTCGAGCACATCATCTGGCACCTGGTCCTGCGGGACCGGGTGCCAGACGTGTTTCTGGAGCCGGGCGAGGTGGGCGGTGTGGGCACCGAAAACTCGACGGACCGCCTGAGACCCTCGACCTCAGCGCGACTGAGCGGGGCCGTCCTCGATCTCGCCGGCGATGACCACCGGTCCCCCGGCACCACCGGCCGCGCCGGTTGTCGGGTCGGACCTGGAGGAAGTGTCGGGCACGGTCTCGCCCTCGATCACCGAGCCGTCGCGCCGCGGCGTAGCCGGTCGGCATGCCGAGGCGGCTCATCCGACGGGCCACCGCGTAGGCCAGCACCTTGCGGGCCAGCGGGCGGGTGAACGGCAGCAGGAACAGCAGACCGATGACGTCGGTGGCGAACCCCGGCACCACCAGCAGGACACCGCCGACCAGGATGAGTGCGGTGTCGGCCAGCTCGCCGGCAGGCATCTTGCCGCTCGCGAACGCCTGGTTCAGGGCCTTCCAGGCTCGGCCGCCCTCGCGCCGCATCAGGAACGCTCCCAGCAGGGCCTCGCCGATCAGGATGCCCAGGGTCCACCAGACGCCGATCAGCTGGCCGACCTGGACGATCAGGTAGACCTCCAGAAAGGGCAGGGCCACCATGCCCACGAGGATCAGCGGCATGATCCACCCACCGCTGCGCGGACGCGGCTGGGTCATCGTCGACATGTCAGGTCAGCTCCCGTCGGCGCCGGGTCACCAGGTCCCGCAGCTGTCCGGTGCGGTGCTTCACACCCCACCAGGTGGTGCGGACCAAGGCCTCGGCCACGATCTTCTGGCTCATCTTGGACTGACCGTACTCCCGCTCGACAAAGGTGATCGGCACCTCGACGACCCGGAAACCGGCCTTGAGGGCACGCCAGCCGAGGTCGATCTGGAAGCAGTAGCCGGCCGAGGCGATCTCGTCCACCTTGATCCCCCGCAGCGTCGCCGCGCGGAACGCGTTGAACCCGCCGGTGGCGTCCCGCAGCGGGACACCGAGCATCATCCGGGTCCACAGGCTGCCGCCCCGCGACAGGATCTCGCGTGACTTCGGCCAGTTCACGACCTTCCCACCGGGGACCCAGCGGGAGCCCTTGACCATGTCGGCGTCCCGGAGCGCCTCCAGCAGCAGCGGCAGCTGCTCGGGCTGGTGGGAGCCGTCGGCGTCGTGCTCGACCAGCACGCCGTAGCCCTGCTCGAGTCCCCAGGCGAAGCCGGCCAGGTAGGCCGCACCGAGACCCTCCTTGCCGAGCCGGTGCAGCACGTGGATGTGGTCGTCGGCGGCGGCCAGCTCGTCGGCCCGCTGTCCGGTCCCGTCGGGTGAGTTGTCGTCGGCGACCAGGATGTGCGCCGCCGGCACGGAGGCCCGCAGCCGGGAGGTGATCATGTCGATGTTCTCCCGCTCGTCGTACGTCGGGATGATCACCAACACACGACCGAGGTCGTCGCTCATCTGCCTGCTGCCTCCGGGTCCGGACTCCCCTGACCGGCCGGCCAGGACGACTCATCCTGCCGTACGCGGGCCGTCGTTGTCCGCCCACGAGCGCGGCCGGCGAGTGCTGCCAGCCCCAGCAGGACCGCGAGCAGACCGCCCAGTGCCAGCCCCCGGTCCAGCCACGGGGCCACCACCACGGCGGGGGTGAGCCCACTGCGCAGCGGCATGTCGACCACCAGCGAGGCGGCGGTGAACTCGGCGGTCCGGCGGACCACCCGCCCGTCGGCGTCGATGAAACCCGAGACGCTGTTGGTGGTGGCCACGGCGATCTCCCGGCGGCTCTCCATCGCCCGGGCCCGGGTGATGGCGAACTGCTGCTCGATCTGACCGGTGCCGCCGTAGGTGGCGTTGTTGCTCTGCACCACCAGCACCTGAGCGCCGTCGGCCAGGGTGGAGTAGACCGTGGAGTCGTAGGCCAGCTCGAAGCAGATGATGTCGCCGACCTTGATCGTGCGCCCGTTCAGCGGGACGGTCAGCACCCCCGGCGAGGTGCCGGGCACCGACTGGGCGCCGACCTCGGCCAGGATCGGCACCAACGGCAGCAGCTGGGTCCGGAACGGGATCCACTCCCCGAAAGGCACCAGGTTCTGCTTGTTGTAGCGGGCCAGGATGCCGGCCACCGGGTCCCACCACAACGCGGCCGTCTGCCGCTCGTCGACGCCGGGTCCCTCCATCACGGCGCCGACCAGGATCGGCCGGCCGGCGATGGTGGCTGCCGCCTGGACGGTGCGGCCGGTGGTCGGGTCCAGGGTCGGGTCGATGTCGGTGGAGTTCTCCGGCCAGAGGATGAAGTCCGGCATCGGCACCAGGCCGAGCCGGGCCTTCACCATCAGGTTGACGGTCTCGCTGAGGTGGTTGTTGGTCACCGAGCGGGCTCGGCCCAGCGCCTCGATCCCCTTGCCGGGCACGTTGCCCTGCACGATGCCGACCCGGACGGAGCCGTCGGCGGGCGGGGCGCTGAGGGGGACGGCACGCACGCCGACCCCGAGCAGCACCAGCACCAGCAGACCGACGCCGAGCGGGATCAGCCGACGGGTCAGCCCGGCGGTCCGGCGCAGGGTCAGCTGGACTGCGTACGCGACCGTCTGGGCGACCGCGGCCACCAGGAAGGACACCCCGGCCACCCCGATCAGCGGCAGGAACCCGGCCAACGGGGTGTCCACCGCCGCGTACGCGAGGCGGACCCAGCCGAAGCCGCCGAACGGCACCCGCGAGTAGAGGAACTCGATCAGCGACCAGCACAGCGCCGCGGCCAGCGGCCACCAGCGCAGCGCCGAGGTCAGGTGCAGCAGCAGGCCGAGCAGACCGAGGAAGAGCGCCTCGAACGCGATCAGCAGGACGGCTACCCAGCTGCCGAGGACGTGGATCCAGCTGATCGACACGCCGAGCAGGCCGAGTCCGTAGAGGTAGCCGACCCCGAACGCCGACCGCCGCGGACGGGCTGGTGTCGCCGTCCCGGACGAGCAGGGTCAGCGCGGGGACACCGATGAGCAGCAGCGGCCACAGCCCGTACGGCTGCCAGGCGAGGCCGGTGACCACGCCGGCCAGCGACGGCGGCCAGGCCACGGAGCCAGCGGTTGTGCCGCCAGCCGAAGCGATCGGGGATGTCGACCGGACCCGGATCGAGCACATCGACACGGGCGGTGGACACCCCGAGATCCTACTGGCCGGGACCAGCGCTGTCGGGACGTCGATGACACCGGTTGTCGGGTCCGCGATGGGGGCGGGTGGAGTGAGTCCGCGTTCGGGGTCCTGGGGAGGTCTCGGGCCAACCATCCGCGCCTCCGCACGCTCCGGCGCTCCCGCCAGGCCCATCCACGGCCCTTCGACGCACCCCAGGACCCCGAACCGCTCGCTACCACGTGCGGATGGCGGACGCCCAGTGCCAGCCACCTGAGACAGGGCCGAACCCGGGTGCGTGAAGGCGAGCGATGGGGGTCTGGGGTGAGTCGAAGGGACCTGGACGGGCCTGGCGGGAGCCCGAGCCTGCGAGGGCGGATGGTCGTCCCGAGACCCACCCCAGACCCCCATCGCGACACCAGCCATCACACGGGGATGTGGCCCTTGGGGAAGCCGCCGTTGCTGTAGAGGAGCTGGCCGTTGATCCAGCTGCCCTGGTCGGACAGCAGGAAGCGAACGAGGTTGGCCACGTCGGTCGGGCGTGCCCAGGCGGCCGAGGGGTTGGGAGGCCAGACCGCTGGCCCGGATCGCGTCGTCCATCCAGCCGGTGTCGACCGGGCCGGGGTTGATCACGTTGGCCCGCAGACCACGGTCGCCGAGCTCCTGGGCGGCGGCCAGGACGAGCCGGTCCAGGGCGCCCTTGGTCGCGCCGTACGGAAGGTTGCCGACGGTGTGGTCGCTGGTCAGGGCGATGACGCTGCCGCCGCTGTCCGGCAGCTGGCGGGCGAAGGCGGCGGTCAGCAGCCAGGTGGCCCGGACGTTGACCGCGTAGTGCCGGTCGAAGCTCTCGACAGTGGTGTCCAGGACGCCGGAGTGACGCTCTCGCAGTGCGACATGACCAGCGCGTCGAGGGGTCCGAGCAGACCCGCCGCCCGGTCCACCAGTCCGGCCGCCTGATCGGGCTGTTCGAGGTCGGCCTCGAGCAGCTCGACCCGTCGACCTCCGGCCCGCAACCGGTCGGCGAGCTGCTCGGGGTCGTCGGGATCGCCGACCAGCCCGAGCCGGGCGTCGTACGGCTGCCAGTGGGACAGCACCAGGTCCCAGCCGTCCTCGGCCAGACCTCGGGCGATCCCCGCCCCGATCCCCCGCCGCCGCCCCACACCGGTCACCAACGCGCTGTCGTGTCATCGCCCCATCCTCACCGATGACGCGGAGCCGGTCCTGCTCAGGCTCGGGAAGGTCGCGCGAGCCCGCGCAACCACCGGCGGGTCCGGGTGATGGTCGACGCGTCCAGGGCCGCCCGGCGCAGGCGAGGGTCGAGGGAGGTGGTCAGCGTCGCCCTCGAGTCGTCCGATGCCGCCGGTCGAGGGCCGCGGTCACCACGGACTCGACCCGGTCGTAGTCCACCGGGAGCGGCGGTGCGGGCTTGGGCGGTTGCTGCAGGCGCATCCGCAGCACGCTGTGCCCGGCGATCTCCTGCCGCTCGGCCCAGAAGTCGTCGGAACCGGCCACCACCCGCTCGGCCGCGGCCAGCAGCCGCTGGGGATCGGCGTACACGCCGTAGAACTTGGTCGGCGTGACCACCACGGGGATCAGCCCGGCGGTGAAGACGGCCTCCCAGACCGCCGCGGTCACTCCCGGGGTGTGCTCGCTGCGCCAGTCGTCGAAGACCACCACCCCACCGGGCCGCAGCATCCGGGCGGCGTTCGGGCGTCGACGCGGACGTGGGCGTAGAGGTGGGAGGCGTCGATGTGGCAGAACCGCACCGAACCGGCGGCGACGTGCTGGTCCACCCACGAGCTCGGTCCCTCCACGATGTCGGGCAGGGCGTCGTGCCGGGCCAGGTAGTTCTGCTCGAACTTCGTCCGGGTGAGGGTCTTGTAGGACTTGTCGACCTCGCGGCGGTTCGCGTCGGTGTCGTCACCGAGCAGGTCCGTCCGCCCGAACAGGTCGACCGCCACGAACCGCTCCTCCGGCCGGACGTACTCCCCGATCAGCACGGCGCTCTTGCCCAGGTAGGTCCCCAGCTCGACCACGTCGCCCGGGGCGCCGTCGGCCTGGTCGGCCAGGATCGCCCGGAACAGCTGCTGGTCCACCCAGCGGAACCAGCCGGGGATCTCGGTTGCCTTGGCTGCCCTCATCGGTGCCCTCCCTCGTCGTCGACCACGGAGGTTGGTACCAAGCCCGGGCGACGCGCAGATGACTCCTGGACGAACGCGGGGAGTCGGCCGACGTGGGGCGGTCAGCTCTGCGAGAGCTCGGGGCGGTTCTCGTACGCGGTCGACAGCACCGTGGTGGTGTGCGTCGAGCACTTCGCCTCGGCGCGGATCCGGGCCAGCAGGGACTCCAGGGCCGCCATGGTCGACACCTGCACCTTGAGCAGGTAGCTCGGCTCCCCCGCCACCGAGTAGCAGGAGATGATCTCCTCGATGTGCTGCAGCCGGTCGGGCGCGTCGTCGGCCTGACTCGGGTCGAACGGCTTGATGGCCACGAACGCGGTGACCAGCTGACCGAGCTGCGCCGGGTCGAGCACGGCGCGGTAGCCCTTGATCACCCCGCGCTGCTCCAGCCGCCGGACGCGTTGCTGCGCCGCCGACGTGGACAGGCCGGTCTCCTTGCCGATGTCGGTGTAGGACATCCGGCCGTCGCGCGCGAGAAGCGAGAGAATGCGGCGGTCCAAGGGCTCCATGGCACGTATCGTGCCAGGATCTCCTCGTGGCATCGCAAAGATTGTTGCTTCTTGATACGGCGTCGCTGTACTTCCGGGCCTTCTTCGGGGTGCCCGACAGCTTCCGAGCACCCGACGGGACACCGGTCAACGCCGTCCGCGGGCTGCTCGACTTCATCGCCCGACTGGTCGAGACCTACCAGCCGACCCACCTGGTCTGCTGCTGGGACAACGACTGGCGACCGGAGTGGCGGGTCGAGCTGATCCCCAGCTACAAGGCGCACCGGGTGGCCGGGGCCGGCGACACCGTCGTCGACGAGATGGCGTCCTCGGCCTCGACGGCGGGCGAGCAGGCGCCCGACGACCTCGCCGTCCAGGTGCCGGTGATCGTCGACGTGCTGCGGGCCCTGGGGCTGGCCGTGGTCGGTGCGGACGGCTACGAGGCCGACGACGTGATCGGCACCCTCGCCGCCACGGCGACGATGCCGGTCGACGTGGTCACCGGCGACCGCGACCTGTTCCAGGTGGTCGACGACGACCGCGAGGTCCGGGTCCTCTACATCGCGCGCGGGGTGGGCAAGCACGAACGGGTCGATGACGCCTGGGTGAGGGCGAAGTACCAGATCCCGGCGGCGCACTACGTGGACTTCGCCGTGCTGCGCGGGGACGCCTCGGACGGTCTGCCCGGCGTGGCCGGCATCGGGGAGAAGACGGCCGCGTCGTTGATCAACTCCTACGGCGGTCTGGACGACATCCTGGCCGCGGCCAGCGAGTCGTCGACCGCGATCAGCCCGAGCGTGCGGTCCAAGCTCGGTCAGGCCATCGACTACCTGGCCGTGGCGCCGACGGTGGTGCGGGTGGCCACCGACATCGACCTCGGGGTTCAGGTCGACGAGCTGCGGCTGCCCACCGCCCCCGTCGACGCCGACGGCTTCGCCGCGCTGACCGAGCGGTACGGCCTGGGCGGCAGCGCGGACCGGGTCGTGGCGAGTCTTGCCGGACTGGCCTGAGTCTTTGCCGGACTGGCCTGAGCTCGACCGGCTGCGGACGGCGCGGGGGCAGCCGTACGCGATCGAGCTGACACCGGCGGCCGGTGCGGGGACGGAACGGTCTCGTCTCGACCCGGCGTTGGTGATCGCCGCGTACGGCACCGGGAGTCGGCCGATCGTGCTCTGGGGATCCTGGCTCGGCGACGAGGTGATCATCGCCGTCGATCCCCTCGTCGAACGGGACGGGCTGAGCGCTGCCGACTGCTGGGAGCCGCTGCGCACCTGGCCCCAGTTGAGCCGACAGCTCACCGCGAGCGTCGGCGGCGGCTGGTTCGTCGTGCTGGGCTACGACCCGGGGACGTCCTGGCTGGCCTTCGCCGACGCCGTGCTGCGGGGTCGTCCGGACGGGACCTGGGTCTTCGAGAGCCTTGGTCTGACCGGACGCGAGGACGCTGCTGCCGCCGCCCTCGCGCGCGCCCGGGCGGCGCTGGACCAGGCGGGCCAGGGTCTGCGGCCGGTCCCGAGCCGACCCCGCTATCGGTCCCCTCGCCCCGGTCGGCGGCTCACCGGCCGCCGCCGCCGACGACCACCTGGCCGGAGTGGAACGGGTGATCGGACGGATCCGGGCGGGCGAGGTCTACCAGCTCAACCTGTGCACCCGGCTGACCGGCGAGCTGCTGGTGGAGCCGCTGGAGCTGTTCGTCCGGACCGTCACGGCGACCCGGCCGGCGTACGGCGCTCATCTGCCCACCGGCGCCGGGACGACCTTGATCAGTCTCAGTCCGGAGCGGTTCGTGACCGTCCGGGACGGGCGGGTGACCACCTCGCCGATCAAGGGAACGACCAAGCGCAGCGAGGATCCCGACGGTTCGCGGCTGCGCCGTTCGGCCAAGGACGCGGCCGAGAACGTCATGATCACCGACCTGATGCGCAACGACCTGTCGCGGGTGTGCACGCCGGGCAGCGTGGCCGTGACCGGTCTGCTGGAGGTCCGGCCGCACCCGGGGGTGTGGCACCTGGTCTCCACCGTGACCGGCGAGCTGGCCCCCGGGGTGGCGACGGCCGGACCTGCTGGCGGCCACCTTCCCGCCCGGTTCGGTGACCGGGGCACCGAAGTCGAGCGCCGTGCGGGCCATCGCCGTCGAGGAGCGGCAGCCGCGCGGTGTCTACACCGGAGCCGCCGGGTTGTTGACCCCCGACGGTCGGGCCGAGCTCAGCGTGCTGATCCGCACCTTCGAGGTGTCCGGCCGGAGGGTCGAGCTCGGCGTCGGTGGCGGGATCACGGTGGACAGCGTGCCGGTCCGGGAGTGGTGGGAGTGTCTGCACAAAGCCGAGCCGCTGGCCCGGGCCGCCGGGTCGGCACTGGTGGTCGGGCTGCACGACCGGCCCGCCCCCGTGCCGCCGGAGCTGCTGGCCGGCGGTGTCTTCGAGAGCATCCTGGCCCAGCACGGGCGTCCGCTCCGGCTGGCCGACCACCTGGCCCGGCTGGCGCGTTCGGTGCGGGAGCTGTACGACGTCGACCTGCCCGACGATCTGCCGGCCCGGGTGACCGCGGCCGCCCGGGAGCGGGCCGGCGATGCGCGGTCGGCGCTGCGGGTGGTGGTCCGGCCGGCGACGTGGGAACGAGTGGAGGTCGCCGTGACCGCCCGACAGCTGGGGCCCCGGCTGTCCAGCTGCAGCCTCGCCCTGGCCGACCGCAGCACGGTCGCGTGGCGGCACAAGTGGGCCGACCGCACCGAGCTGGCCGCCGCCGAGGAGCAGACCGCACCAGCACTCCCCTACTTCCTGGATCCGGCCGGACGACCGGCCGAGACCAGCCGCGGGAACCTGTTCGTCCTGGGCGTCGACGACGTCTGGCGGACACCGCCGGCCGGGGAGGACCTGCTGCCCGGCGCGACGCGGCGGGCACTGCTGGATGCCCTCGGGGACCGCGGGGTGCCGGTGGAGATCAGGCCGCTGACGACGGCCGACCTGGCCGCGGCGCGGTCGGTGGTCTGGACGAGCAGCCTGAGCGGGGTGGTCGGGGTCAGCGAGATCGACGGACGGCCGCTGGCCGCCGGACCGGAGGGCGGGCTCTGGACGGGCTGGCTGGGGTTCGACTGAGTCAGGTTCAACTGAGTCAGGGTTCAACCGAGTCACGGGTTGAACCGAGTCACGGGCAGTCAGCCGACCCCGGCGACCACGTCGATGATCTCCGGGCCGAACCGCTCCAGGTCGAAGACGAAGTTGGAGCGGAAGGCCTCCCAGGTCCAGCCCGCCGCCGGGTGCCGCAGCAGCGCCGGCGACCAGAAGTAGTGGATGTCGCCGCCGACCACCGACTTGATCAGGTACTCGTTGAGCGCGGTGTAGCTGTCGCCGGTCAGGACCAGCACGGTCGCCGACGGGGCGAACATCGCGCTGAACATCCCGCTGCCCGCGAACCCGGCGATGACTCCGGGCGTCGGCGAAGGTGGCGATCTGATCGCCGAAGGCGAGATCCTCGGGATACAGGATCGTGAATCCCAGCCGGGCGAAGAACGCCTCCACCTCCTCGGTGTTCAGGCAGGTTCGGATCGCGCGCGGCCGGCGGCTGATGAAGATCAGCTCCGGCGTCTGCGTCAGCTCGTGGTTCATGCAGCCGGCCCGGATGCGCTGCCACACATCGGCCAGCTCCGGCGCGCAGTAGCGCGGCATGGCCCAGTCCGGTGTGCAGCCGTAGAGCTCGCTCCACCCGGACCCCGACGCCCGGCCGCATGTACTCGACGGTGTCGGGTCGATCTCCAAGGCGGCGAAGATCTGCTGCTGGAAGCCGGGGATGGTGGCGCGTGTGCGTCGGGCAGGCTGAGCAGAGGCCGGAGCTCCGGCGCCTGCTCCTTGGCCAGCTGCCACCCCCAGGTGTTGGACACCACGTCGGTGAGCACGTGGCCGAAGTGGCTGAAGTACTCCGAGTCCAGGTAGAAGAACGGTCCGTCCAGCGTGCGGCCTGGGTTCCTCCTGCTCGCCGGCGGCCCGGGCCATGAGTGGGGCTGGCGCTGTGCAGCAGCCGGTGGCTGAGCACGCGCATCTTGGGCGTTGCGGAACGTGTCCGGCAGCCAGTAGTCACCGAGCCGGACCCGCTTGCGGGCGTAGCAGGTGACGTCCGCGGTAGCGCCGCAGCCAGCGGTCCGGCACGGCGAACTCGGGCTGCAGCGTGCGGAGTCCCTCACCGTGAGTGACGCCTCGGGCGCGGGAGGCGTGGGTGGTCGCCGGCTTGGTGGCGATCACCTCACCCCACTCGTCGCCGAACCGCGCCTGCAGCAGCCGGTTGGCGTCGCGGTCGCGGATCTTCCACTGGTGGCTGACCCGCTTCGTCGATGATCCAGCCACGGGGCAGTGCCTCGACCTCGCCGATGCTCTGGCCGAGCTCGACGTCGTAGGTGTGCTCGCCCGCGTCGGTGTCCGCCGACGCGGCGAGCTCGGCCAGCACCGCCTCCATCCGTCGTGCCTCGCCGCACCTCCGGGGCGAGGTCTCAGCCGGCGCTACGGAGTCGACGACGTACCGCCCGCCCTGGGCGACCAGACCGAACAGCCCCCGGAACGTGTCCACCCGCTCGCCGGTGCGCTCGAGGCCCCGCTCGATGATCAGCTGCGGCTGCGGCAGCGCGGCCAGCCGGCGGAGTCGACTGCGCACATCGGGGCAGTGGGCGTAGGCCACGTTCGCCGGCAGCTCCGCCGCCGCTCGGGCGAGAGGGCCTTGCCGGTGAGGAGCTGGACGGTGGCCGACGGATGCGCCGCTGGACAGCTCGGCGGCCAGCTGGACGCCGCCACGCCGAACCACCAGCACGATGTCGGTGATCTCCGCCTCCATCGAAGTCGAGCGCGTGCCGGTAGGGGGCGACGGGACGGTTCGCCGCCGGCGAGGGCCGACCCACCAGCGGCGGCGACGCGCCGACGACCAGGACGCGGCGGAACCGGCGAGCAAGGTCTCTTCATGCAGGACCTCCGGCGCCGGCCGCGTCGCCGAGATCGCGTCACCGAAGAAGGCGTCCAGGACCCGGTCGCTGGCCCCCCCGTCGTCGCGGGCGGCGTAGGTGTCGCGGAACGTCCCGCAGCCGTTCGGCGTACTGCGTCGCGCACGCCGTCGAGGTCCCGCGAGGGCAGCGATCGAGGGCGTCGTTGTCGGGCAGCAGCGGTCCCGGAGCCGTCGGCCTCCAGATCCAGGTAGAAGCCGCGCAGCTCGTCGCGGTAACGATCCAGATCGTAGGTGAAGAACAGGATCGGACGCTGCAGCACGGAGTAGTCGAAGAACACCGACGAGTAGTCGGTGATCAGCACGTCGCTGATCAGCATCAGCTCCTGGATGTCGTCGTAGGACGACGCGTCGATCACGAAGTCGGGGTGCGCGGCGATCAAGGGCGCCATCGACTCTCGGACCAGCGGGTGGAACCGGACGAGCAGAACGTGATCATCGCCGAGCTCGGCCGCCAGCCGCGGGATGTCCAGCTGCAGATCGTGCCGCCAGTTGGCGTCCGGGCGGTTGTCGTCGCGGAAGGTGGGCGCGTAGAGGACGACGGTACGTGGGTCGCCGGCCAGCCCGAGCCGCTGTCGGGTGTGGCGGGCACGCTCGTCGGCGTCCGGCCAGGAGAACACGTCGTTGCGGGGATAGCCCTCCTCCAGGATCGCTGCCCGTGAACCGGAAGGCGCTGCGGAAGCAGGCGGTCGCGTACGGGCTCCCCGAGAGCAGCACGTCCCAGTAGCTGGTCAGTCGCGCCGCCCGCTCCTGGTATTCGGCGTCACGCCCCTGCATGTTCTCGACGTCGTGCTGCATCCGCTTCAGCGGCGTGCCGTGCCAGGTCTGCAGGAACGTCGTCGTCGCCGGTTTCGCCAGCTCGGGTGGGAAGTTCTGGTTGTTGATCCAGTAGCGTGCGCGGCCCAGATGCCAGTAGTAGGTCGGCGAGTGCCGCAGGATCTTGCGCGTCCGCGGATCCGTCAGCCGCAGCGGTGGTGTTGTTGGCCCACATGGCTCGGGGTCGGTGTCGAGCGGCGGACGAGCCGCTCGTAGAGGTAGCGCGGTGCATCGCCGTAGTGTCGGCCGCGGTCGCACTCGAAGACGATCTCGCTCGGTCCTCGGCAGCCGGGCGGCCAGACCGAACAGGCGTCGCATCCACACGGAAGTAGCTGGGACCGGTCCGGAACCGCCACCAGCGCCGTTGCGCCGAACGGGAGTTGCGCAGCGCGGTTGAGCACGGTGCTCGGTCGCCACGCCCGCTCGACGTCGTCGTAGATGCGCTCGCAGTTGCGCTGGTCCCGGTGCGCCACGAACGCTTCGGCGCGATCCCAGAACCGGTCCTCCATGCGTGCAGCCGCGCTCGACGATCGACCCGAGCTCGTCGACGACGCCGATCGACGCTCCTGGCGACCGGTCCCGGCAGCTGCTCGGCGAAGTCGATGTGCGGTGCCCGGGCGCCGCTCAGCATCTCCTGGTCGAACTGGAAGTAGAGCACCGGGCGACGCAGGAAGCTGAAGTCCCACGCCACGCTGGAGAAGTCGGTGACCAGGATCGCGCTGGAGATGATCAGCTGCTGGACGTCGACGTCGTCCTGGCGGATGAGCTCGCACGTTGGCGATCTCGAAGAAGTCCGCGAAGGTGCGCAGGTTGGGGTGCAGCACGAGCTTGACCCGAAGATCGTTGTCCTCGAGCAGACGCTGGAATCTCGGATCGGTGAGGAACCCGTGCCAGTGACGGTAGTAGTCGGTCTCGAGGAACGTGGCTGCGCGCAGACCCTCCCGCCAGGTGGGCATGATCAGCACGGTCGCGCTCGGGCTCGCCGTGCATCCGCGAACAGCGCGTCGAAGCGTGCGAAGCCGGTGATCGCCACCTGGCTCGGACGGTAGCCGTAGTCCTCGATGACGATCCGCCGCTCCAGCTCCGAAGCCACCAGGAACCGCTCGGTCGGCAGCTCGAGGGTTCGCTGCCGGGCGTAGATCGGCGTGACGTTCTTGGTGGCGGTGATGCCGTGCTGCAGGAACACCCGGACCCCCCGGGTTCTCCGAGCCACCGGCACGGTCGCGCGAGGCGAACAGGTACTCGGCGTGGTGGGAGGACACCAGCCGCGAGGCCAGCAGGCTGTAGAGCAGATGCCGCCGCGACCCGCGGTCGATCACGTTGCCGAGCGCGCAGCAGCTTCTCGCGGTCGGGCGACTCCGGCATCGATCACGTAGTACGCCCGTCGCCGCGGGCGTTCGGTGCGCAGCCAGCGGAAGAAGTGGTAGCCCGTTGTCCTGGGCCTTGTACGGCACCTCCCCGACCAGCCAGATCCGGGTGAACGGCTTGATCAGCGGGAACAACCAGGCCACCCAGCAGCAGCCGGCGCAGATAGCGGTGGTCCTCGGTGCGAAGTCGTTCGGTTCGGTAGGCGAGCCGCTGGGTGCGGTAGGTGCAGGTAGGGCATGAACAGGTGCGTCATCCCGTCCTGCTCCAGTGATCGTCGTCTCCAGCCTGCCGCTCGGCGAACTCGTCGGAGAAACGGAACGGGAGCACGTACGGCTCGTCGCGCCCTTCGAGCGTGACCTCGAGCGACACGTCCAGGAGCTCGTCGGACCTCCGGCAGCTCCCGGGCCAGCGCGACGAGGTCCAAGCGCGCAGCGACGCCGAAGTGCAGCAGCCCGTTGTCCTGCCGGGTCGGCCACCTCGTCGGGAGCGTACGACGCCGGGAACTCGACCCGGGTCCGCGAGGTGCGCCCGAAGACGACGGTGGTCGCCGACCAGCAGCGCGCGCGTTGTGCGTCTTGAGGTCGCCGACCAGCTCGACCATCTCGCTCCCGCCGCTGACGTCGGAGGTGGTCAGCCGGGGACCGGTACCCGGGTCGTCGTCGACCCGCAGCGCCACGTTGCCCCTGACCGTGACGTCGAGGCGGAGCTCGAGGTCGTCGACCACCACCCGCTGCGCCGACGGCGGCCGGACTGTGTCCGGGAAACCGCCGAGTCGTTGGCGCACGGTCCTGGTCGCACCGGTCTTGGTCGTCCGTTCCCAGGTCAGGTAGAGGTTCGCGGTCTCGCGTAGGCCGTGGGTGCGGACGAGCACGCCGAGGTCGACCGTGACCGCCCGGCTGTCGTCGGTGTCGGGGGCCCCGAACGAGTAGCCGGCCACCAGGTCGCCGTCGCGACGCCGGACCTGCAGCTCGAGGGACGCTCCGCTCGCCTTGGCCAGTCGCACGGTCACGATGGCGACCTGACCGTCGACGCGGAGCTCGAGACGATCGGGCGGCATCGGTACGGGCGGCATCGGTACGGGGGCATCCGCGGGTCGGCGCCCGGACAGTCTTCGCAGGAGTCTCGCCACACCGGGCACCGAAGAGCGGCTTGGCTGCTTCCCAGCCGCCACGGTCAGCTCACCGCCGCGAGCGTGCGGCAGCAGCGAGGCCGTACGGAGCGAACCACGTCGGCCCGCCCCCTAGCCAGTTCGGCGCGACGGAGGCAGACGCCGTTCGATCCTCTTCCGCAGCCGATGCGCGCGGCGCAACGCCCCGGCGCCCCCGGGGACCCGGCGAAGTCGCTCCTTCAGCCGGGTGGAGAGCCGACCCTGCTCCCTCTGCCGCAGCCCCGCGTTGTCCCTCCGCAGCTGCTTGTTGTCGCGGTTCAGGCTCGTGTTCTCCCGGCGCAGACCCTTGCTGTCGCGTCGGAGGCGCTTGAGGTCGCGCTGCAGCCCCTTCTGTTCGACCTGCAGCCGGGTGACCTCGGCCCGCAGGGCGTCGCGTTCGTGCGCGGTCTCGACCTGCTCGGCGAGCCAGTCGGGAATGGTGGGCAGCGGCGGCTCGTCGGCGAACATGTCGTCGGTCCAGTCACGGTCCCGGGGGAGTCGCTCCAGGATCGCGTAGAACTCGAGCTGGTCGCGCTTGGTCGGGGTGAGGGAGGCGATCTTCCACTGGCTCAGGCCGATCATCCGCAGCTCGATGATCTGCTCGACGAAGCTCCCCGGCGTGAACGCCCACACGTGCGAGTCGACGTACTCCCCTGCTCGGGCCTTGGCCACCTGGTCCAGCACCGAGTCCAACGGGTAGATCCGTCGCTCGTACCCCGGGAGGTCGCCGGCCCAGATGACGGGGGCCTTGACGGAGGCGTGGCCACGCTTGTAGTCGTAGACGGCGCGGACGGAGGGCACGACGTCACCGTCCTCGTGGGCCTGGAGCAGCTGACCCAGTGTGGTGCCCGGTCGGTGGAGATCGAAGCAGTACCGCCGATCCGGGACGGCCAGGACGAGATGGCCCCCGTCCGCGGTGACCTGAGCGAGCTCGTCCAGCCAGCCGATCACGTCCGGGACGTGCTCGATCACGTGTGACGCCATCACCCAGTCGAACGGCCCGGCCTGCGTGCCGATCGCCTCCGGGATGGAACGCACCGTGCTGCCGTCGGACAGGGCGAAGTCGATGTCCGGGATGAGCTCGCAGGGCACGCCTGGGTTGTCGGCGTAGTGCGTCAGCAGCACATCACGGTCGAACACGTCCAGGTAGACGACATCGGAGTGGCTCTTCGGAGCGATGGTCTGGTGCAGCGGGCCGATCTCGAGGCCACGACCCCGAGAGAAGTCGAACAGACCCCAGATGAGCCGCTGCCGCCCGGTCAGCGGCGGGGTCACGGTCTCCTGGTCGTCGCGCCCCGTGGCGGCGGGGCTGATCATGACGCCTGTCCGATCTTCCCCAGCCGGTGACGAACGCTGCGCGACACAGCACCGGCCAGCAGAGCAGACGCCTGCTTCACGGTCGGCGGCTTGGCGGGGCGTGCAGCTGCTCGGACCGTCTTGGGGGAGCGCTCTCGGGGGCCCGGGGTGCCGGCGGAGCCGGCGAAGCTGCTGCGGGCGCGAGGGTCTCGGCGGTGGCAGGTTCCGGGGCGACGACAGCGGCGGCGAGACTGTGCAGCGGTCGGTCGTGAGCCGGCGCCTCCGGGCGGATCATCGGATCGAACTGCGTGACGAGGGCCTCGATCCGGTCTCGGGTGGCGTCGTCGCCGATCATGCGAGCCACGAAGTAGCCCCGATCGGCCTGGGACGGTGGACTGATCTGCTCGACGACCTCGTACCCGCCCTGGTACAGCTGCGTCTCCAGGGAGGCCACCGACGGCCAGAACGACAGCGTGTTCCCCCAGGACGCCGTGGGGCGGGACTCCAACCCGCCCTCGTCGTACACCCGGCCGGTGAAACCGCCCTCGGTGACGAGGTCGGACAGCCGTTCGTTGGACAGCTGGTAAGGGGGCAGCGTCGGCGTGGCGACGTGCGTGTCGATGATGAGCGGGCGCGGTGCCACCCGGCGCGCGAGCTCGCGCTGGTCGTCAAGGGTCAGGTGGTACCAGAGTCCGAGGCAGCACACCACGTCCGCGTCCGCGTAGTCGTCGAACGCTCGGACGTCGGACACCACCCACTGCACGCGATCGTCGTCCGGGTACCGCTCGTCACGGGCGTCCACCGCGGTGACCCGCCAGCCGAGCCCGGCAGCCACTCGGGCGAAGATCCCATGGCCGGCACCCAGGTCGATCAGGTGCCCGACGGGAAACCGGGACAGGATCGACGCGAACTGGGCGATGCGCACCGCGCCCACAGGATCTCGGAAGCGGTCGGTGGTCCGGAACCAGCTGCTCACGTTGGCACCATAGCCCAGATGGACCATCGCGCACGGCGACGCTCCCGACGGCTGCTGAGCCACTCGTCGGGGTCGTCAACGCGCCGGGAGGTCCGTCTCCCGAGGCGGCCGGAGGACGTCTAGTACGCTGCATCGCACCCGCAGGACGGATCACGCGTGAAGGACATGACCCCATCAGCTCATCCACTGCCCCGGCTTCGCACGGGATGCCTGCTCGGTGCTGATGTGACACCAGGTGGACCGGCATGACGACACCACCGAAGGGCGCAGCACCACCGAAGGGCGCAGCACCACCGAAGGGCGCTGCGCGGCCGCTGGCTCACCGGTTCCTGCCGCTCGGCGTCCTCCTCGTGGCCATCGTGGTCGGGGTGCTGCTGTCGGTGGTGACCGCCGATCTCCTGCTCGGCCTGCTGCTGGTCGTCCTGGGGTTGTCAGCCGGTGCGGCTCTCCAGCAGCGCCAGCTGACCCGGTCGCTGCAGGGCAGGGTGGATCGGCTGCGCAGCGAGGTCCGCACCACCGGGAAGTCGCTCCGCGACTCGGTCGAGGAGGAGGCCACCGCCAGGGCCGCCGAGCTGGCGGCAGCGGCAGCGTCCCAGCGCCGGTCGGACCGACGGCGGGCCGAGACGGACGCGGAGCTGACGGCGCAGCTGGGCGGGGTCTCCGAGCAGGTCCGTGAGCTGACGGGCCTCGTCCAGGACCACGGCACGCGCCTGTTGCCGGTCGTGGAGAGACTTCTGGCCGAGGGCTCGTCCGGTCCGGCGAAGCCGACGTCGAACGCTGCTCTCACGCAGCCGTTCTCGGCGGTCTACGGCGACCAGATGCTCAGGGGTCTGCGCCTGGGCGGGCTCTCCCCCAGTGTGAACCTGGTGCTCAACTCGTTCACCTCCAGCGAGGCGTTCGCGGGCGTCAACACGGCGGTGTTCACCGCGACCCGGGCCGCGACCCGACTGGGACGACCGCTCCGGGTCATCCTGCTCCGCGAGCCGAACGAGCCGGTCACTCGCACGGCGGCCTCCCTGGCCGAGCTGATCGCGTCGGCCGGACTCGGCGGTGCACTGACCGCTCCGCAGCTGAGCACCCCCGCGTCGCCGGTCACCGACGGCTTCCACGCCGACGACCTCTGGATCGCGACGTACTGGACGACGGCGGTCGCGATCCAGCGGGCCGTCGACGAGGGAGTCACCGATCCGGCGAAGGTCCTGTACCTGGTCCAGGACTGGGAGCCGGGCTTCATGCCCTGGGGTGCTCAGCACGTCCTGGCGGTCAACACCTACGCGGCCGGCTTCCGGCTCGTGGTGAACTCGACACCGCTCGCCGGGTTCGTCCAGCAGCAGGCTGGGATCAGCGTGCCCGACGGAGCGGTCTTCGGCCCACAGGTGGACGTGGGACCCGTCCACGCCGCCGCCCGCCGCTGGTCACCCGGTGACCCTCGCCGACCACGGGTCCTCTTCTACGCCCGTCCGTCGAAGCCACGCAACCTGTTCTCCCTCGGGGTGGACGCCCTCAGGCTGTGGGCCGACCTGCTGCCTGCCGACGTGCGTCCGGCCGTGACCCTCGCCGGCGAGGACGTCCCGCCGTTCGACGCCGGCGACCGGTTGGAGGTGATCCGCGCCGGCAAGACCGACCTCGCCGGCTACTACGACCTGCTGGCGAGCGCCGACATCGGTCTGGCGCTCATGTACAGCCCGCACCCGAGTCACCTCGCTCTCGAGCTGCCGATGGCGGGTATCCCCACCGTGACCAACGAGTTCGACACCGCCAGGGTGCCGTGGGTCAGGGGTCTGGTGGTGTCTCCGCCCACGCCGCGCGGGATCGCGGCGGCGCTCGGTCAGGCCTGGGAGACGGCCAGCCGGTTGCAGCGTCACGAGCCCGAGCCGCCGCCCGCGCTGGGCGGGTCACTCGGCGACGCCGTCGACTTCACCCTCGACGCCATCTGGCGTCGGGCCTGAACGTGGTGGGACCGGATCGTGGGCGGTCGCGCGGGCCCACGTCAGCGGACTCGCCGGAGGAATCCCTGCGGGTTCTGGGTCAGGAAGTACCGCTCGCAGTGCTCGTCCACCTCGAAGCGGTCGTCCTCGGCGAGGAACTCCTGGGCGGCTTCCCACGGCCCGGGTCCGTAGTCGGGTGCGGTGGGGTGGCCGTTCACGTTGGTGTCCTCGACCACCAGGTACGAGCCCAACGTGACCATCGAGGCGTAGGCCCGTAACTCGGCCAGCACGTGGGCGTACGAGTGGTCGGCGTCGAGGATCACCAGCACCGGCGCGCCGTCGTCGGTCACCATCGACCGGACCTGCGCGAGCACCTCGGGGGCGACGGACGATCCGGTCAGGTAGATGAGCCGGTTGTGCTCGGGGCGATGGGGTTGGACGTCGACGTCGATCGACACGACCCGCCCGTTACCGATCGTCTCCAGACGGTCGGCCAGGAACAGCGCACTCCCGCCGCGGAAGGTCCCGGTCTCCACCACCAGCGAGGGCCGGAGCTCGTTGACCAGCTCCTGGTAGATCCACATGTCCATCGGGCACTTGTACGTGAGGACGCCGCGGTACCAGGTGTCCTTCCAGGTACGAAGCGACACGTTGTAGTAGAGCCGATGGAACGAGTCAGTGATCGCGCGGGTGACGCGCGCGGGAGGCTCGGGCACGGGCTGGTGGCGTGGTTGGAACAGAGCCTCGAAGGCGTCGCAGACGGTGTCGGGATTCACAGCTGCCGGCGTCGTGGCCAGGTAGGCCTCCACCAGCGGCGCCAACCTGGCCTGAGTGGCAGCATCCAGCTCGTCGGCCTGCAGCGCCGTGGTCAGCTGGGCGATGACCGTCCGTCGGGTGAGCGCCGTCGCCCGCTCGACCTCGGGGGACACCCGAACGCCACGCTGCTGACGACGCAGCAACGTCGTGAACCGCTTCGTCGCCCACGGGTCCAGTCGGCGCGCGACCGCCGAGCGCACCCCTGCGACCAGTCCGGTGGGCGATGGGGTCGTCATGTCGATCTCAGCTCCTGGTTCCTGGCCGGGGTGGGTGGCTCCCGGCCCGGTGGCTGGGTCAGGCCGAGTCTGCGGGTCCAGGCCGGCGGCGACGTCACCAGCGACGAACTGTCGTACTGGGGTCTCGGCGGGACAACGTGTCGCCGGGCCCCGACTCCCGCACCCGGAGGGCAGCACTGAGGAGCTGCTCGGCGCGGGCGTCGAACGAGTGCTCGGCGTGCACCCGGTGGGCCGCCTTGACGCGGCCCTCGTAGTCGGGGAAGCACGTGGGATACGGGGCTCGCACGATCCGTTCCAGGTCAGCGGCCGAGTGCACCACCGCCACCGACTCCGGGAACGTCTGATCGATCCCGGGGGCAGCGTCGGAGACGACCCGCGCTCCGCAGGCGACCGCGTCGAACAGCCGGTTCGACAGGAAACCCATCCGCCGCATGTCGTCCCAGTGGTCGTTCAGGACCAGACCGGCCGAACCGTAGAGGGCGCCGACCTCGCCGTTCGGGACATGCAGACCGGCTACCAGGTGAGCGTCGATGAACGGCGCCCAGCCGCGCCCGTACACCGCCAGCTCGGCTCCGGTCGCCAGGGCGTGTCGCACGATCGGCCGGAACACCTTGCGCGCGTTGCCGACGAACAACATCTCGGGACCGCTGTCCGGCGTGCCCCGGCCGGGATTGAAGAGCTCGGGGTCGGTGCACTGCAGCAGCGGGGTGATGGGCAAGCCCCACCGCGCTGCGGTCTGCTCGGACCAGCTCGTGCTCGCGGCGAAGACCGCGTCGTAGCGCGCCGCCTCCCAGGCCGTGACCAGCTCCGGGTGCGAGATCACCCACAGCAGGTTGACCGGTCCGGGTGCCGGGAACACCTCGTCCAACCCGCGCAGCACCAGCAGCACGTCGTCGTGAGCGCGGGTGGACCGTGTCCGGGCCTCGCGGTGGTCGACGGCTACCTTCTGGCCGCGCCGCTCCAGGGCGCGGGCGAGGGCCGCCGAGAAGTGACGATCCCCCCACTGCTCGCCACTGATCCCTGCGGGAGCGGCGATGTCGATGGTCCAGCGCAGCACGGGGACGCCCTCGCGCACCTCGACCCGCGTCCGGCGCGGATCCGGGCGGAGGCCCCAGGTCTTCTCCGAGCGGTGCGCCGTGCCGGCGAGCTCGACGGGACGGTAGGCGATGTGGTCGAACCCCGCGCGGGCCCAGAGCTCAGCCGAGCCCGTGGGTGCGCTCCGCCACCGCTCGGCCATCACCCGAGTGGACTGTGCCACGTCCTCGGCGAAGCCGTATCGGCGGTCGAGCCGCGCGACCGGCCGGGACCGGGTGACGAGGCGGGTGACACCCCGGCCCGACTCCCTGGCGCGCAGGCTCAGGTCGGTCTCGGCCAACGAGTTGCCGAACAGCGGGTCAAGTCCGCCGAGCGCGACCAGGTCGTCCGCCCGCAACGCCACCACCGGCGACAGGGCCCCGGGGAGGTCGCTGCCCTCCAGCGGAAGTGCGTCACTGATCGGGAACCCCGCCAGCAGCGGGTGCGGATGGAGCGTCCCGGGGCCGAACGCAGCGCCCGCGCTCGCCACCGTCATGTTCTTCCGCTCGACCAGGGGATGAGCCACCCCGACGCCCGGATCGGCCAGAGCGGCGACCAGCGGCGGGAGGTCCCGAGGGCGCAGGTCAGCGCTCGGGCGGCAGAGCACCACGTACTCCCCGGTCGTGGCCGCGATGCCCAGGTTCGTCAGCAGCGGAATCCGGTCCCGCGGGTTGCGGGGCACCAAGGTCACGGGAAGGTTCTCGGCGCAGACCCGCAGGGAGCAGTACTGAGCCCGCGTCCGCATGCCCACCAGCACGACCTCGACCGTCAGCTTGGCGCGGCGGGTCTCCTTGTGGTGGGTGTGGACCAGGTCGATCCAGCTCACCATGGTGGGCAGCTTGGCCGCCACGGGAACGACGACGCTGACGCGCCCGGCGGTGCGGGGGCGCCGCGCGATCTCCTCCCAGTCGAGCAGGTGGCGGTTCTGGACGACCTGGTTCC
Organism: uncultured Actinomycetota bacterium; assembly: GCA_963784345.1. GTDB lineage: Bacteria > Actinomycetota > Actinomycetes > Propionibacteriales > Propionibacteriaceae > Microlunatus. The sequence continues at coordinate 49,920 of CAWARE010000008.1, read as the reverse complement.
AGGTGAAGGGCTCGCTGTTGCTGATCCGGCTCTGGTCGCCGGCGTCGTCGCTGTAGTCCGCACCGATCACCTTCACCAGGTGCAGGTCGGCTTGGTCCGCGAGTCGCAGGATCAGGTCGTAGTCGACCGCACGGCGGAGGCTCTCGTCGAAGCCGCCGATCCGGTTCAGCAGGGTTCGTCGGACCAGCAGCACGTTGAGGTCGATGTAGTTGCCCATCAGCAGGCTCGCCCGCGACCCCTCGACGGCCCGGTAGGTGATCTTGGAGTCTCTGGCCATCTGCAGTGCGGCGTGGGCCAGGTCCCAGCCGCCCCGGTCCATCGCGGCCACCATCGAGGAGAGGAACTCCGGACGCCACGTGTTGTCGCTGTCCAGGAAGGCGACGTAGTCCCCGCGGGCGGCCGCCAGCCCGGCGTTCCGCGCCCGGCACACCCCACCCCGCTCCTTGCGCAGGTAGCGGACCCGGGCGTCGAAGTGGCTGATCCCGGCGAGCACCGCCTCGGTGTCGTCGTCGGAACCGTCGTCGACCACGATGACCTCGAGATCATCCAGGGTCTGGGCCTGGGCGGAGGCGATGGCCTCCCGCACCGAGTGCGATCGGTTCCAGGTGGCGATCACCACGCTGACCCGTGGTCGGTCCTGCTCCGTCCGGTGCCCGGCGGGCGACGGAGCGGCGACCGGGTCCGGGGTGAAGTGCTCGACCCGACCCCGTGCCGCCACCTGGCTGTACGCACGCCAGTCCCGCGCGGCCTGGATCAGCACCTCGCGTGCCTGCCCGTAGGTGGTCTCCGGCAGACCTTCGATGGTGGGGACGACGGTCTCCGGAGTGGCCCGCCGGACCCAGCTGTGCCACGGCCCCAGGCTGTCCTCCCCCTCCCCCGAGGTCGGGTTCTCCTCCAGCTCGTCGCGCAGCCGCCGCAGATCGAGAGACGGGTGGGGTGAGGTCACCAGCTGTCGGCGACGATCGGCGAGGTAGGCCAGCAGCGGGTCCGTCGGCGCGGCGGTCCAGCGCTCGTCGAGGACCTCCGCCTCGAAGAAGGGGTTCGGCGAGTACCCGTGGACCCGAGCCCAACGGACGTAGTGGTGCGCGGCGGCGCGGGCGTCGGCGAACGACTCGCCGGACTGGGCCTCGTACCAGGCCACGTCGAAGACACCTGTACGCAGGATCGCCTGCTCGTCCCGCAGCAGCCGGGTGGTGCGCCGTGCCGGCCTCAGCACCCGTGCTCCGGCCCGGACGACCGGGAGCCGGCGCACCCGGCGCAGGACCGAGTCGGAGGCGGGTTGCAGCCGGCCAGACGTGTCGCTCACCGGCCGTACTCCACCAGACGCCCGACCGGTCGCAGGACCCAGGGGGTGGGGAGCAGGTCCTCCTGAGCGCGACGGGGGTAGTGCTTGGCGGTGCGCTCGAGATAGTCCCGAACGCCGTCGAACCACTCGGGGAACGCCTTCTCGCACCTGCGCAGCAGACCATCCGCGTCGAGAGCGTGCGGGTCGTAGCGGAGGGTGTCGATCTTCACGAAAGGCAGCCGCCCGTCGGGCAGAGCGCGGTCGGCCAGGGCGCTGCCGGGGTTCCACCACTCTGCCGCTCGGGTCTGGAACAGACCGCTCCTCAGCGAACCCAGCCGAAGGCCGGGCGGCCGGTGTGCCGCCCACCAACGCACCCGGCGGCGCGCTACCGCCTCGTCGTCAGGTGTCTCGTTGAAGTAGCTGCCGCCGACGAAACCAGCGTCCATCAGGCCGGTGCTCATGCCCACCTCGTAGCGGTGGATGACCTGCTTGCGGTCAGGAAGCGGTGTCAGCTCGGACCAGAAGCGGGAGAACGCCTTGGATCTGATCACCCACGAACGGAAGACCACGAAGAAGCTCTGCACGTGCGGTGCGTTGCGGCGGGAGGCGGTCAGACCCCAGAAGTCGACCTCGGCGTCCTCCATGTCGGCGAAGATGCGCGCGAACGGACGCAGCGGGCCCACGAAGCTGTCGTTGCAGATCACGACCTCGTCGTAGGCCGTCAGGTCGCCGGCATCAGCCAGTCCCACCTGGTAGCTGACGAAGTCGTACCCGTAGTTGTGACGCTCGATCAGGTGCACCCGGTCACGCAGCCAGCTCCGGGACTCCTCGGTCAACGAGGCGGTGCTGACCACGATCAGCCGGTCGGCCATGCCCTTCCAGGCCTCGATGTGGCGGCGGGCGTGGGGGGCCACCTCCCCCGCGTAGTCGAAATGTGCCATGACGACCAGACGGGACGCCATCAGCCCTGCCTCCGAGGATGGGAGGCGACGCGCGAATCGGTGCTCGAAGACAACAGAAACTGCTCTTTGCTCTCGGGTGCGGAGGTCGGCCTCGCCGGGGGCAGAGGAACTGCCCAGAAGGCTGCACCAGCATAACCGTTCACCCTGGAGCGGCCTGGACGACGAGCAGTCGGCGCGTCCGTCCGGCCCGGTCGGACGCGCCGACTGTCCCGCTGGGGTGTTTGGCCTGCCTGCGCCGCCACAGTAGATTCACGCCATGACCACGGTTGCCCGTCGTTCTGACGCGCCCGCGGCCGCGACCTCCGGGTCCGGGCGGGTGCCCGGCCTGGATGGCATCCGCGGAGTCGCTGTGACCCTGGTCGTGCTCTCCCACATCGGCTGGCCCGGTTTCTCCGGCGGCGGGGCGAGCGGTGTCACTGTGTTCTTCACCCTGTCGGGCTTCCTGATCACTTCGCTGCTGTTGACGGAGTACGACCGCAGCGGCCGCATCGACCTGGCTGCGTTCTGGGTGCGACGCGGCCTCCGGCTGCTCCCAGCCCTGTGGTTCTACGTCGCGGTCACGGCGATCGTCTACCTGGCGCTCGGGTTGTCATCGCTGCGCGAAATGGCCTCGATGGCGCTGCCGCCCTTGTTCTACTACTCCAACTGGACGGCGGAGAACAGTCTGGGCCCGTTCAACCACACCTGGTCGCTGGCCGTGGAGGAGCAGTTCTACATCATCTGGCCGTTGATCGTGCTGTTCGCCCTCGTCCGACTGCCCCGGCGCTGGGTACCGATCCTCCTCATCGGTCTGGCCGTCGCCAGCGTGTGGTGGCGGCTGCACCTGGGGTTGTCGTCGGACGACGGCTACTACGCCGCGACGCGACGCACCGACACGAACGCCTTCTCGCTCCTCACCGGGGCGGCACTCGCGGCGGCGATCAGGGTCGTCGGACGGCCACGACGGCTTCCTGCCTTCGTCGTGGACGTCGCTCTGGTCCTCTTGATCGCGATCCCGGTGGCACTGGGAAAGCAGTTCCAGATCAGCGGAGTGACAGCGCCCGTCTACGTCACCGTGCTCACCCTCGTTCTCGTGGTCGGCTCCATCGGGGGCAGCCGGAGTCTGCTCGACAGCTCCTCGCTGAGATTCCTCGGCCGGGTGTCGTACGGCTGGTACCTGTGGCACTGGCTCGCCTACCAGCTGGTCCGCAAGATCGACGGCTACGCAGACGCGAAGGACGCCTGGGGAATCGTCGCGGCGGTGACCAGCCTGGGGGCAGCCGTCGTGTCCTACTACGCCGTGGAGCGACCGGCGCTGAAGTTCAAGCACCGCTTCGAACGGGCCAGTCTGGCCGACAAGGCGCCGCGGAGTTCGGAGCCCGCCGTCTCCGGCAGGGACTGACGCTCGATCGCCCGGGGTCAGGTCAGGGCAGGGTCGGATTCTCGATGATGCGTCTGGCCGCCGACACGAAGCCGTCGGCGTAGGTCTCCGCCGGGAAGTCGCCGAGATAGTAGATCCGCGTGGTGTCGCGCTCGTCGGCCAGCGGATCGGCCGACAGCAGGTCGAGAAGCACCTCGTCGAGGTTGGAGAGCTCACCACGCAGGACGTACGCGGCTCGAGCTGCGGGCACCTCCGCCAGCAGGTCCTCGACGGTCCGACCGACCGACACGATCGAGAACGGCTTCCCCGACTGCAGGTAGTCGGAGACGACCGCGGAGACGTCGGCGATCATCGCGTCGGAGAGGTTGAAGCACTCCTCGACCGTGAGCGCGGTCTCCGCCGCCGGTCCCCAGAGGTGCTGACGTCCGGTGGCCTTGCGGTCGGCGTCGAGCAGCCGACCGATCCGCTGGATCGCGTTGACCGCTTCGGGGAAGCGGTAGTTGAACGGGTGGGCACGGAAGACCACCCGGGCGCCCCGGTCCAGGAGGCCCCGCACGATCTCGGCACCCATCGGCAGCGAGTAGACCCGGGAGTCGGCGTACGGCCCCTGCCAGGTCGGGGCGTAGAGCACCGTCACACCCTCGAGCGAGCCGATCGGCCCACGGGCACGGGTGATCCGTTCCACCTGCGGTCGTCCGACGATCTCGAACTTGCTCCGGGCGATGTCGACGCCGTGTCGGGCGTACCGGTCGATGCCCGCCTGACCGGCGGCGTAGATCTTGTCGTAGATGGCGTGCACGGGGTTGAAGCAGGCGGGCTTCTCGGAGTCACCGTGGTTGAGCCAGATGTGAACCAGCTCGCGGCGCTCGATGAAGTGGGTGTTGCGGACGGCGTTGTTGACGTAGAAGGTCGTGGTCAACGAGGGCACGATGACCTCCTCCAGGCTGCGCAGGGTCGGCCGGAAGACCACTGGGACCCCGGGGTTCATCGCCTCCACGGCCTCCAGCATCGCCATCGTCCGGGTGATGATGACGAAGCGCTCCCCGATCCGGTGGAAGTAGGGCAGCCACATGCCGATCTGGTAGTCGGCGCCGACCGTCGAGCCGAAGTAGACGGCGAACCGGGGTGCGTAGTCGGCGACCCGCTCCCCCAGCTCTGATCGCGACCGGTCCAGGGCCGAGGCTCGGCGCACCGAGGCGGCCAGGAACGCCACCGTGGCGACCGTCGACCCGGCACCGGCCACCACCACCCAGCCGTCGGAGACGGGGAGCAGCAGGAGCAACCAGATCAGAGCCAGGGCTCCCACGTTGACCACGTACGCCAGACCGGGCGGTGTCCGCGGATCGCCGCTCTCGACCAGCCCGGGGAGGTTCCGGACCCCGAGACCTGGGCCGGTCCAGATCGGACGCAGAGCGAGACCCGCCGCAGTGGCCAGCGCCACGGCGCCGATGGCCACGACGGCCAGCGACGCGCCGACGCCGAGACCAAGGTCGGTGCTGCTCACGATGACGGCGGCCGCGGCGAGCATCATCAGCCGCGGCAGCACCAGCGTGCCGACCATCCGGTTCAGTCGGGAGCGGTTCCGCACGGCTTCCCGGCTGACGACCAGCAGACCGAGCACCGCGACCGCGCCGATCCAGGTCCCGACCCGGGGGTGACCGGCGAGGGCCACCACCGAGGCGACGGTGGCGAGTCCGGACAGCACGATCTCGCGCCCGAACCGGCTGACCTGCGCTCGCGCCAGGCCGACGAGGTTGCTGGCCCGGCTACGCGACTCGTCGACGGAGTCGTCCACCCCCCCGGACTCGCCCGGCGGCGCGTCGAGCACCCGCAGGCAGCCGTCGACGAAGTTCTGGGAGTAGCCGACGGCGTCGAAGTCACCCAGGTAGTAGTTCCGGATGGCCCGTCGCTCCTCGGTCAGCGGGTCGTCCCCGGTCATGCTGTCGATCACCGAGGACAGGTTGGTGAGATCTCCGTCGATGACGTACGACCCGGCCGCAGCGGGGAAGTCGCGGATGAACTGCTCCGGTGGGGCCGGCACCGCGACCAGGGCGAACGGCTTGCCGGAGAACAGGTAGTCCGACACGACGCTGGACACGTCCGACACCATGGCGTCGGAGGCGTTGATGCAGTCGATGATGGAGCGTTGCGTGGTGGCCTCGGCCCCGTGGAGGTGCCTGAGGCCGGTAGCCGCCGCATCCGCCGCCAGCATCGCGTCGATGCGTCGCACGACGGCGGCGTCCTCGGGGAAGTGGTCGCTGAAGGGGTGCGGCCGGAAGATCACCGTCAGACCACGATCCAACAGGGAGCGCACGATCCGCTCACCCTGCGGCAGCGAGTAGAGCAGCGTCTCCGAGACGTGTCCGCGCCATGTCGGCGCGTAGAGAACGGTCTGGACCCGAGTGGAGTCCGCGGGTCGGACGTCCTCCACCTGTGGCCGCCCGACGATCTCGAACTTGCTGCGCGGGATGTCGACCCCGTGGGCTCCGTAGCGGTCGATGGCCGCCGGCCCTGCGCAGAAGACCTTGTCGTACATGGCGTGGGTCGGGTTGTAGGACGGGGGCTTGTCGGAGTCGCCGTGGCCCAGGTAGACGTGTGTCAGGTGCTGGTAGCGCACCATCGCCCCGTTGCCGGAGGAGGCGTTGACGTAGAACACCGCACGCAGGCTCGGCACGATCAGGCGGTCCAACGAGGCGAGGGACCGCCGAGTGATCACCGGGGCCGACGTGCCGGCCATCACCGCACGGGCAGCCACGTTGGTCCTGGTCACGATGAGGAACCGGCGACCGGTGCGCTCCAGGTACGGCAGCCACATCTGGATCTGGTACGAGGCGTCGTCCGGTCGAGAGGTGTAGACGTAGAACTCCGGCGCGTAGTCGGCGACGGTCTCGTCGATCCGGCGCTCGATCGCCCGACCGGCCAGCAGCCGACGGCCGGCCCAGATCAGGGCCAGGCCGGGACGTGCGGCGACCACCAGCGACAGCAAGAGCCACGGCCACCCTGGCAGCCCGGACGCGGCGAGCACCACGCCGGCGGCGACGGCCAGCAGGGCGAGCACGTCCAGCTGGCGGTTGTGCGTCCACGGTTCGGGGGCCGGGGGCAGACCGGGCACGTTCGCGACCACGGGGACGTGCACCGCGGAGATCCGGGCCACCGGTTGCACGGCGATCAGCGACAGCGCCGCGATCAGGGTCCCGGCCAGGGTCGAGGTCGACCACGTCTCGGTCTCGACGGCGTGCTCGAGGATCCACAGGGATGCCGCGAAGGCGACGAAGATGCACACGATCCGATCGGCCGCGTAGCGACGCAGCCCGAATCGGAGAGCCAACGCCCCGAGCAGGACCAGCCAGCCGAGGACGACCAGCACGGTGCTCAGCTCCGAGGCCAGACCGTCCAGGGTCACTGCGACACCGGCCGCCGGGGCGGCCAGCGCCAGCCGGGCCACCAGGCCGGCCCGGCTGTCGGGGGCGAGCATCGCCGTCTCCTCGACCGACTCCTCGCTGACGGCTCGGCGTGCGGACCACCAGCGGATCATCGGGCCCGGCCACGGTTGTCGCGTCGTCGGACGTCCGTCGGACGGTGCGACAGGACGGCAGTCCCTCGCGCCGCTGGAGACACCTCGGTCAACTCTGCTCGCTCCCTCGGGGCGCCCGTGTGCCCGGGCCCGGCAGCGGCTCACCTTACCGGCTGAGGGCCGTCCCCCCTGCGTGATCAGGCGCGACGGCGGCACATGTCGGGGTGGCCCCGCGCGGCACGACGCGACACGTCGACCGGCCCGCTACAGTCCGGTCGGTGGGCAATCTGCGTAACGTCGCCGTCGTACTGGCCGGAGGCACGGGCACCCGCGTGGGCCTGAACATCCCCAAACAGCTCATCAAGATCGCCGGCAAACCGATCCTCGAGCACACCATCGCGACCATGCAGGCTTCGCCGCTGATCGACGAGATCATCGTGATGATGGCCCCCGGCTACCTGGACGACGTCCGAGCCATCGTCCGCAACGGGGCGTACGACAAGGTCAGCCAGATCCTGGAAGGCGCCGGTGGACCCGACGCCACGCGGAACGACACGACCGCCCTGGCGCTGGCCGCGCTGGGCGAGGAGGACTGCAACGTCCTGCTGCACGACGCGGTCCGACCGCTGGTCTCCCAGACCATCATCATGGCCAACGTCGAGGCGCTGGAGACGTACGAGGCGGTCGACACAGCGATCCCCTCAGCCGACACGGTTATCCAGGTCGACGCGGTGAGCGGCGACGACGGCAAGCCGCGGATGACCGGCGTGCTCCCCCGGCACCTGCTGCGCCGGGGCCAGACTCCGCAGTCCTTCCGTCTGTCCACGATCCGGGCCGCGTACGCGGAGGCGGCGAAGGACCCCGACTTCACCGCGACCGACGACTGCACAGTCGTCCTGCGCTACCTGCCCGATGTCCCGATCGCCGTCGTGCCGGGGCACGAGCGGAACATGAAGGTCACCGAGCCGATCGACGTCTACATCGCCGACAAGCTGTTCCAGCTCACCTCCGCCGACCACCCCCAACCCCTCTCGGAGGACGACTACCGCGCCGGACTGAAGGACAAGACCTTCGTCGTCTTCGGAGGTTCGTACGGCATCGGGGGTGACATCGCCGACCTGGCTGCGAGCTTCGGCGCCGACGTGCACACGTTCTCCCGGTCCTCCAGCAACACCCACGTCCAGCGACGCGGGGACGTGGTCGCCGCCTGCCGCCAGGTGCTCGCCGAGACCGGTCGCGTCGACTTCGTGGTCAACACCGCCGGGGTGCTCCCCCGCGGTGAGCTGTCGGAGTCCACCGAGGAGACCATCTACGCCGCGACCGAGGTGAACTACCTGGCGCCGATCTTCATCGCCCAGGAGTTCTACCCGCACCTGGCGCAGACCCACGGTTCGCTGTTGCTGTTCACCTCCTCCTCCTACACGAGGGGACGGTCGGGCTACTCGCTCTACTCCTCGGCCAAGGCTGCCGTGGTCAACCTGACCCAGGCGCTGGCCGACGAGTGGGCGGGATCCCAGGTCCGGGTCAACTGCATCAACCCGGAGCGCACGGCCACCCCGATGCGGACCAAGGCCTTCGGCGAGGAACCGCCGGGGACCCTGCTGGCGTCGATGGAGGTCGCTCGTCAGTCACTGGACGTGCTGTTGTCCGGTCAGACCGGTCACGTGATCGACATCCGACGCGAGGACGGTCCGGCGGCTCTGGCCAACGGATGACCCGCCGCCTCCGACCGGGCGGCACCCGGTGAAGCCGCGGCTCGTCCGCGCCCTCCGTCGCCTGACCCGGGGGGTCGCCGGGGCCGAGCCGGTTGGAGACCCCTCGACCCGGGAGGAAGCGCCCACCGGCGCCGAGCTCGGGACTGATTCCTCGCTGGGCACCGACTGGCGGGCGGTCGCCTTGGCCGGCTCGGACATCGGCTGGGAGCTCGCGCTGGAGTCGCCCCGTCCGCGCCCCGACCCGGTGCAGCTGGTGCTCCTCGGCCGATCCGGCCGGCAGGAGGTCACCATCACGGTGGTCCTGGACGACCAGTCGGCGACGACGGCGCGAGCGACGATGAGCGCGGCGGCGCTCGAGCAGTTCGCCCCCGGGCGCGTCGACGTGTGGATCGAGACACTCACCGGTGCGGCACGGGAGCGCGTCGCCGTCGGTCTCTCGCGGCCCGCGGACTCGTCGGTCGCCGGAGTGCGCTGGTACGCCACCGTCAAGGGCAACCTGAGCGTGGAGCTCGGCCCCCCGGTCGCCGGTCCGGAGAGCGAGTCCCCGGAGGTCGTGGCCCTGGTGCCCGACTCGCGCGCCGTCGAGCTGGTGGTGGCGGTTCCGGACCCGTCGGCCGGACCACCCTCGCTCGTGCTGCTCGGGCGTCGTCGTCGCCTGGAGGTGGTTCTGCGGCCGACAGCGGATCCCGCTCGGTGGTCGGCCGTCGTGCCTGACGCGGACCTCACCGTGTTCGGTCGCGGTGACGTGGCGGTGCTCGTCGAGCAGCCGGTCGACGCTCGCACGTCGGTGCGCCGCCGGTTGGCCGCCGGCTGGCTGTCCCCTGCAGCTCGACCGGGAGCGCCCCGCCGTTGGGACGTCGACGACGAGGGACTCCTTCGTGTGCGGACGCCCACGGAGCGGGAGCTGGTCGTCGAGTCCGGTCTGTTCGACGAGGTGTTCTACCGCTCCCAGGTGCCGGGCCTGGCCGCTGAGGCGGACCCGGTCGAGCACTACCTCACGCTCGGTGCCGACGAAGGGCTCGATCCGTGTCCTGTGTTCGCCACGACGTACTACCGGTCGATGAACAGCAACGTCCGGCGGCGGAACCCGCTGGCCCACTACTGCGACATCGGCTGGCGGGAGCTGCTGAACCCGTCACCCTCGTTCGACACGTGGTGGTACTGGTCCAAGCACCTCGATCCCGCGGACCAGACTGTGAACCCGTTGGCCCACTTCCAGGCGGTGGGCCGTGACCTGGGACTGTCGACCCATCCCGATCGGTCCCCGTCCCGCCGTCTCGGGCCCGGTCACCGCCTGGACCCGGGTCGACCGGTCAGGCGGGTCTGCCTGTTCGCGGGCTACGACGCGGAAGGCATCGTCGACGACTACGTCGTCGCCTACGTCAGGGAGCTGTCACGTCACGCCGACGTCTACTACCTGGCGGACTCGACCATGCCGGAGGCCGAGCTGGCGAAGCTGGCGGCGTTCACCCGTGGTGCCTGGGGCATCCGGCACGGCGAGTACGACTTCGGCTCCTACGCCCGACTGGTGGACAAGGTGGGCTGGGGTGAGCTGGAGCAGTACGACGAGCTGCTGCTGGTGAACGACAGCAGCTACCTGCTGCGACCCCTGGACGAGGTGTTCGACCAGATGAGGGCCCGACCCTGCGACTGGTGGGGTCTGCAGGCGACCAAGGGCATCTACGCCACCCGGGACGTCCCGGCCAACCAGTTCAGCGAGCCGATCCCGATGGAGCGGGTCAGGACGTCGCTGATCGACGAGTTCGAACGGGACTACCGCTACGACTTCCTGGTGGGCTCCTACTTCCTGGTCTACCGGCAGCCCGTGCTGGCCGACCCCGAGTTCCGCCGCTATCTGACGGCGGTGACGGCGCAGAGCGGCAAGCGCGCCGTCGTCCTGCGCTACGAGGTGGGGATGACGCGCTGGCTGATCCAGCACCGTCACGCCTTCGACACCTTCGCCGCGTACCTCTACCCGTTCCACCCGGTCTACTCGATGTGGTACTTCCGGCTGCTGGAGGAAGGCTTCCCCCTGCTCAAGCGCTTCCTGCTCAGCGAGAACCACTACCGGGTGCCCGGTCTGTGGCGCTGGCCGGAGCTGGTTCGTGCCACGGTGCCCGGCGCCGACATCGCCTCGTTCGAGCGGAACCTGCGCCGCGTCGTCGACCCCGAGCGCCTGGAGCAGAACCTGCATGTCGCCGATCCTGCCCGGCCCGATCTGCAAGAACCTCACCGATCTGCAAGCCGCACTCGGTGAGGTCTTCGACCGCGAGCCCGGCGAGCACGTCGCGTGAGAGCTCCTGCTGTCGTCGTCGATGCATGACGATGAAGATGGGGATCGCGACGCTCGCCTGTGGCCGGATCCGCTCGCGGCAGTGCTCCGAGCTCACGCAGGTCTCAGCATGGCGTCCCGCAAGCTTGTCAGTCAGGATGGACAATCCAAGAAGTCAACTCGAGGAGGAACGGTGGCAACGCCACGCGCTCTTGCACTGAGGAGCATTCGCCGGACGGCCAGGGTCTGGAAGGAGATGGTGCTCCCGAAGCCGGTACGCAAGCTCCAGGTCAGCTGGCGGTATCCAGATGGCGCCGACCGGCTGGTGTCGTCACCGGTGTTCCTCTTCAGTCCGACCCGTTCGGGCTCGACCTTGCTGCGCTCCATCCTGAACAGCCACTCCCAGGTCTGCGCCCCACACGAGATGCACCTGAATCGACTCCGCGTCCGTGCCCCCCAGGAGTACGCCAAGAAGGCGATCGCTGACCTGGGTCTGACCACCGACGAGCTCGAGAACCTCTTGTGGGACAGGGTCCTGCACCGACAGCTGATCGCCAGCCGAAAATCGATCATCGTGGACAAGACCCCGCAGAACGTCACCTTCTGGCCGCGGGTGGCCGCATCCTGGCCGCGTGCCCGCTATCTGTATCTACTGCGCCACCCTGCATCGATCGCCCGTTCCCACGCCGAAGGGCGGCCTCACATCGAGCAGGAGCAGCACATCCGCACCGTCCAGCGATACGGACGCCACATCAACGCAGCGCGTGAGCACCTGCCCGGCCACCTGGTCCGGTACGAGGACCTGGTCACCGCTCCGGAGGAGACGACCCAGGCCATCTGTGACTGGCTCGGCGTCCGTTGGGAGCGGTCGATGCTGGAGTACGGCCGCTTCTCCCACGGTAGCTATCGCCGGCAAGGCACCGGCGACTGGTCGGAGAACATCCGCTCCGGCCGGATCCAGCAGCTGCGGCCGCCCCCGGAGACTCCGCCGGACCTCGTCGAGCTCGCCGAGTCCTGGGGGTACTGACCTCAGATCCTGATGTCGGCCCACACCAGGTTGTGGTCCGAGGGACGGTCCGCATCCGGGTTCTGCAGCACGTTCACCCAGCGGTCGGCGCCGCCCTTGGCCCCCTTCACCATCACCACGTCCAGGTGCGGTCCGTAGCCGTGGCTGGACGGAGAGAGCTTGGTGGCGAAGCCGTTGGAGGTGTTGAACTGCGGGTTGATCTTGACCTTGGCCGCCGCGGTGTCGTAGAAGCCGCCGGCCACCAAGGCGTCGTGGGCGGAGTAACCCGTCTTGTCGCTCTGCCACGTGTTGATGTCGGCTCCGAAGACGACCGGGTACTTCTTGGTGTTCAGCTTGTTGATCAAGCTCACCAGGTAGCGGGCCTGGTCGCCGCGCAGCTTGTCGTACTTGGCGCCGGTGGTCTTGCTCGAGCTGTGCCGCTCGTCCAGGTGCGCGGAGAAAGCCCAGAAACGCTGTCCGGTCTTGCGGTTCTCCAGCAGCGCGTAGCTGCCGCGACGGCGCTTGCTCTCGCTGTCGCCCGAGGCGATCGGGAGCTTGAACGAGCAGGAGGAGTTGTAGGTCGTCTTGCCGGACTTCTCCGGGCAGGAGCTGATCATCTTGTAGCGCTTGTTGTCGTAGAGCACCCGGCCACCCTGGGTGCCGCGCTTCTCCCCGGTCTTCACCAGCAGCGTGGTCCGGTTCATCCGGTAGTCGTACGCCTTGCCGCCGCGCTTGGCCAGCTCGGCCAGCAGAGTCGTCGTCTGGCGTCCGACCTTGGCGGTCGAGCCGCCCTTGCCGTCGGCCCGTCCGGGTGAGATCTCCTGCAGCAGCACGACTCCGGCGCGGGAGGCGAGGATCTCGTTGGCCACGTCGTCCTTGCGCAGCAGCCAGTTCCGCTTGTCCTTGGTGGCCTTGACCGTCCGGACGTTGAAGGTGGCGACCCGGAGGTCGGTCCCCTTGGCGGACCGGTTGGTCCCCAGCGCCTGAGGCATCACTGCCTGCAGGTTGGGGTACGCCTTGGTGACCGTCTTCGACCCCTCCTTGTTGACCGCGAAGAGGCGGTAGTAGAGGTAGTTGGCCGAACCGAGCGGAGCCCCCGCACTGGCGGCCTGGGCCGCGGTCAGCGTGTAGGACCGTGCCCCCGCGGAGATGACGAACGTCTTGGCGTTGCGTCCCGACGTGGGCAGCGACGAGCTGCTGGACTTGCTGAAGGCGGTGAGTCCGGTCTCCAGCAGGAAGTAGTCGGTGTTGCTGCCCGAGGTGCTCCAGCTGAAGCGCACTTCGCCGGGTTTGGCCCCGGGCACGGCGACCACGTTGCTGATCGACGACGGGGTGCTGACGGCCCCGGCCGGCTGGGCCGCGGACACCAGCCCGAGGGCTAGCACGGGGCTCACGGACAGGGCGATGAGACGGCGACGAAGCATGACACTCCTCGAACGGACCGCGGTGACCTGCACCTCGGCCTTGATGGTCTTGCCCCCCGGTCGTGCGATGGATGCACGCGCTGCGCCGCAGACTAGTCGACCCGCCGCGACAGATACAACTGTTACGAGAGTGTTAGTTGTTGCTCAGGTTGAGGAAGGGTCGAGACTTTTCGTTATCTGAGTCGGCGTGTCGCTCCGCGGCCATCGGCGAATCGAGTTCTATCGTTCGCCGTCGACAGGAATCACTCCGGTCGATTGGGCCGCTCACCGCCGATCCGGAACGGCGTGTCCCACCCTTCGTACATCAGATGGGCGACCATGCCGTCGGCGGCGTGCTGCAGGTTGTGACAGTGGTCCATCCACACCCCCGGGTTGTCGGCCAGGAACGCGATCTCGTACGCCGCGCCGTCCTCGACGTCGAGGGAGTCCACCCACCACGGGCTGCCGGTGGCGGCCACCCCGTCGCGACTGAGCACCACGGCCCGGTGGCCGTGCAGGTGCATCGGGTGGACCTGGCCGCTGGAGTTCTCGATCCTCATCGTCACCACCTCGCCCTCGCGCACCACGTACATCGGCACGTTCGGGTAGAGGTGGCCGTTGACCGACCAGAACATCCCCGGTCGGCCCCGGACGAATCCTGGCCGCCGACCGATCCGGTAGTCGAAGTGACGGCTCGCGGTGACGGGGTCGAAGGCCAGCGGAGCGGGGGTGCCGTACGTCAGCAGGTCGAGGTTCTCCGTCGGTTGCGGCGGCACCCCGCCGCCGGCACCTGCCCCGCCCACCGCCGACCCGACCAGCACAGCGGTCGCTCGGCTGAGCTGCAGCCGGGTCGTGCCGGTCGCCGGCACGGTCAGCTCGACGTCCAGGCGGCCGCCGGCGGTCAGCAGCAGACCCCGGTCGGTCACCCGCGACGGTTCGTGCACGTCCGAGCCGTCGACGGCCAGCACCCGGAACGGCGTGTCCGCCCACAGCGGCATCGGGGCGTTGTCGGTGTTCACCACCCGCACCCGGACGACCTCGCCGGGCCGAGCCGGCACCGCGAGGTTCTCGGCGCGGCCGTTGACCGTACGGACCGCGCCGTAGGTGTGGGCCATGGCCAGCACGCCGGCGCCGCCGTCGGCGGGCGTACGGGGCAGGATGACCAGGCCGCCGAACAACCCGCCCCGCACCTGGGGGTCCGACACCTGGTGCGAGTGGTACCAGAAGCTGCCCGCCCGGTCGGCGACGAAGCGGTAGGTGAACTCCTCGCCGACGCCGACCGCGTCCTGGGTCACCCCCGCCACCCCGTCCATGGCGTTCGGCACGTCGACGCCGTGCCAGTGCAGGCTGACCCCCTCGGTGACCGAGGCGTTGCGGAGCCGCACCTGCACCAGCTGACCCTGCGTCGCGGTGATGGTCGGCCCCGGGGTGGTGCCGTTGAGGGTGAAGCCGGCCAGCTGCTGCCCACCGACCTCGATCGGGGCGGCAGCCGCCGTCAGCTCGACCCGGACGTCCGGTGAACGGGTCGGGTCGGCCACGAGATCGGTGACCGGGCGCATCGCGTGGCCGGCGTGCGGGTCCTGGTGGTCGGCGTGGCCGGCGGCCGACGGGCCCGGCTGCGCGCCGCCGCCGTAGTCCAGGTAGCCCATGTCCATCACGGAGTACGAGGAAGGGACCCGACTGGTCTGCCACATCCAGGCCAGGGGCGCGATCAGCAGCACGGTGGCCAGCACCGGCAGCCACCTGGTCAGCAGCCTCCGGCGGCCGGCCATCGCGTCCGACCGCTCAGGACGTCGCGACGGGAGCGGCCGGCTCCGCGGAGCTCGCGCGGGTGACCGCGACGGCCTTGCGCGCCTGCATCGCCGCCATCACGGCGGCGCCGAAGAGAACGAGGGCGAGGATCCCGTGCAGGATCCCGAGCTGCGGAAGGCCGTGGGCGGCCATCCCGAGGACCACCTGCAGCGCCGTGGTCACGAACACGATCACGCCCCACCGCACGGCACCAGCGGTCTTGGCGAAGAACGAGCTGATCAACAACAGCAGCGCGACCACCGGGGTCACCATGGTGCCGAACATGCCGTGGATCATGAAGCCGACCACACCGGGGAACGCGACGCTGCTCTCCGGGCCCATGTTGGACGCGTCGAGGGTGCCGCCCTGCTGCACCCAGGCGAACAGGCCGAACACCGCGAACGCGATCGCCGCCGCCTGCACCACCACCAAACCGGCGACCACGAACGCCAGCACCTTGTAGACAGTCCTCATACCCCGAGCCCTCTCGTGTCAGCGCCGCCACCGTGGCGGCGCGCCCTGTCCACACTGTGGACCTGCTGTCGGAGATCGGCAACGGGGAATCCGGAGCCGAGCCGGCGGACGAGCGCGGGACCCGACGGGGCCCCGTGCTGCGCCGTCCCCGACGACCTCAGGAGCTGCTCGCGCCCGTCCAGATACGTGCCGAGGACACGATCGGTGGGGGATCTCACGATCGTCCGCGGATCCGGTGACCGGTGTTAGCGTTGCCGAGCCGTCCGATCGCCAGGAGTGACCATCCCCGACCACGCCGCCGCGATCGTCTGGTGTCGGCGATGGGCTTTCACCCTCGGGCTCGCAGCGGTGTTCGTCCTCGCCCTGACCGTCCGGCTGCTGCTGACGCTGAAGACCTCGGGCGGTCTGTTCGGCCTCGGCAACTACGACGACGGAGTCCACTTCGCCGCCGCCCTCGGCCTGGTCAACGGTCAGCTTCCGTACCGGGACTTCCTGCTCCTGCACCCGCCCGGTGTGGTGCTCGCCCTGGCTCCGTTCGCCGCGTTGTCCTGGCTGATCGGCGAACCGTGGGCGATGGCCGCCGCCAGGGTGTCCTGGATGGGTCTCGGCGCGCTGAACGCGGTGTTGTGTGGGCTCGCGCTGCGACCACTGGGGCGCCTGGCCGGAATGATCGGGGCGCTCTTCTACGCCGTCTTCCTCGGTGCCGTGTACGTCGAGTACACGGCCCTGCTGGAGTCTCCGGCGACGACGATGATGCTCGCCGCTCTGGTGATCACCCGACTGATCGGCCCGGTCACCGCGCTCGGGAGCCGTCACTACGTGGCCGCCGGCGTGCTCCTGGGGTTGTCGCCGGTGCTGAAGATCTGGGGCGTGGTCACCGTCCTGGTGATCGTCGGCGGGATCCTGGCGCGTCGCGGACGGCGCCAGGCGCTGCTGACCCTGGCTGCGGCGGTGGCCACCACGACAGCTGTGTGCCTGCCGTTCTTCCTGTCCGCCCCCGGCCAGATGTGGCGGATGGTGGTCGTCGCCCAGCTGGGTCGTCGGCGTGAGGCGGTGCCACTCTCGGACCGTCTCAACGACATCCTCGGCGTGCGCGTCTGGGCCCGGGGACTGCCGACGTGGCAGCCCGTCACCGTGGTGATGTTGGTCGCCGTCCTCGCCGTCCTCGCGGTCTGCCTGGTGCGCGCCGAGCTCCGGGTCGTCGCCGCCCTGCTCATCGCCCACGGGGCGATCGTGGTCGTCACGCCGATGTGGTTCCTGCACTACGCGGGCCTGACCGCCGCGCCCATCGCGCTGGCGGTGGGGGCCGCGGTAGGGGCTTCCGTCGAACTCGGCGAGCGGCGACGAGCGCCCTGGATCGGTGGCCTCGCCGGTGCCGTGGCCGTGGCCGGCACGGTCGCCCTCGCCGCGTCGCTGCCGCGCTTCAACCTCGGCAACGCCGACTTCCCGGGCCGGACGATGGCGGCACAGATCGAGCAGCGACCCGGGTGCCTGGCCACCGACTGGCCGATGACGCTGATCCAGATGGACCTGCTGCAACGCAACCTCGATCGCCGGTGTCCCCTGGTGGTCGACATCGGCGGCTACAGCTACTACCTCGTCGACAGCCAGTACAGCGACGGGTCACGCCGGAAGAACCGCGACTTCCAGGTCGTGGTCCTCGACTACTACCGCTCGGCCGACGCCGTGGTGCCGGTGCGCTTCAGCACGCTGTCGGGGTACGACAAGGCGACCGCCAAGGAGATCGCCTCCTGGCCGGTGCTCGCCGAGGTCGGTCGCTACGTCGTGCGCCAGCCACAGCCCGGAGCTCGCTGACCACCCCTGTCACCGTCGCCTCGGTTCGGTTGGCTCCCACCCGCAACCTCGACGATCTGCGGCGCGTATGCCCTCATGACGCGAGGAGGGCACGATGATCATCTGCGGTGATGTCGTCGACCGGCGCCGGCTGGGGTTCGCCGGTGGCCTGGCCGCGATCTTCGTGCTCGCCGTGCTCGTCAGACTCGGCGCCTCGGTGCGCGGCGGCGGACTCCACGGGCTGGGCAACTACGACGACGGCGTGCACTTCGCCGCGGCGCTCGGACTGGTCAACGGCCTGCTGCCGTACCGCGACTTCCTGCTGCTGCAACCCCCGGGGGTCGTGCTGGCCCTGGCCCCGTTCGCCGCCCTGTCCTGGCTGGTCGGTGAGCCGAACGCGATGGCGGCGGCCCGCTTGTCCTGGATCGTGCTCGGCGGGGCGAACGCGGTGCTGTGCGGTCTGGTGCTGAAGCCGGTGCACCGGGCGGCGGGCCTGTTGGCGGCCCTGTTCTACGCCGTGTCCTTCGGGGCGATGTACGTCGAGCACACCACGCTGCTCGAGGCCCCGGCCACCACCGTCCTGCTCCTCGGACTGGTGCTGACCCGGCTGCTGGGCTCGGGAGCGGGGATCCGCGACCGGCGCTACCTGGTGGCCGGTCTGCTGCTCGGGCTGTCGCCCGCGCTGAAGATCTGGGGCGTGGTCGCCGTCCTGGTCGTGGTCGCGGTCGTCGCGGCTCGCCGGGGGCGACGCCCGGCCGCCGTGACCCTGGCGGCTGCGCTGACCTCCTGCACGGCCGCCTGCCTACCGTTCTTCCTGAGCGCGCCCGGCGAGATGTGGCGGATGGTGGTCGTCGCCCAGCTGGGGCGGCGACGGGTCGCCGAACCCGTCTCCGGCCGACTCGACGACGTGCTGGGTGTACGGGCGTGGACGGGGGCCGGCGGGCAGTGGAACCCACTGCTGGTGACGATGCTGCTGGTCGTGCTCGGCGCCACGGTGCTCTGCCTGCTCCGAGCGGAGCTGCGGGCGGTCGCTGCGTTGGTGATCACCCACGGTGCGCTGGTGATGACGACCCCGATGTGGTTCCTGCACTACGCCGGGCTCACCGCGGCTCCGCTGGCCCTGGCCCTCGGCGGAGCTCTGGCGGTGGTGCTGGGCTGGACCAGACCGGTCCGCTGGACGACACCGACGCTGACCGCGCTGGCGGTCCTGGGCACCCTCGTGCTGGCCTGGCCGCTGCGCGACGTCGAGACCGGCGACAGCCGGTTCCCCGGTGCGCAGCTGGGGGTCGAAGCCACCGACTTCGGCGGCTGCACCACCACGGACTGGCCGATGACCCTGATCCAGATGGACCTGTGGCAGACCGACCTCGACCGGGGGTGCCGGTTCGTGGTCGACCTGGGTGGCTACAGCTACTACCTGGTCGACAGCCCGTACCACCAGAAGTCCCGACGCAAGAACCAGGACTGGCAGGCCCTCGCCCTGGAGTACTACCGCTCGGGCGACGCCGTCCTCTCGGTCCGGTTCAGCACCGCCAGCGGCTTCAGCAAGCGCACGGCGAAGATCGTGAAGGGCTGGCCGGTGATCGCCGAGGCCGACGGGTACGTGCTCCGGCGACCCGAGACCGGCGGGGCCTGACCGGTCCGGGTTCAGCCGAGCGAGGCGCCGAAGGCCAGACCCAGCAGGTACGTCGCCCCGGCGGCGCCGTAGCCGATGGCCAGCTGCCGCAGGGCTCGCTTGAGCGGCGACGCCCCGGACAGCACCCCGACCACCGCACCGGTGCCCAGCAGGGCCAGCCCGACCAGCAGGGCGGCGACGGTGATGGCCAGCAGACCGGTCGCCCCGAACAGGTAGGGCAGCACCGGGATCAGCGCGCCGGACGCGAAGAAGCAGAAGCTGGACAGGGCAGCCGACCAGGCGTTGCCGACCGCCTCGTGCGGATCCACTCCCGCGCTGTCCGGCGAGTCGGCGTCCAGCACCTGACTGGCCAGCACGGCACCGGCCCGATCCGCTGCGTCGGTCGGGTCCATCCCGCGGGCCCGGTAGACCAGGGCCAGCTCGTTCGCGTCCAGGTCCAGGTGCGGCAGAGCCGCCTGCGCCTCCGGATCGGGACGGGTCGACTGGAGCAGCTCCCGCTGCGAGCGGACCGAGACGTACTCCCCCGCCCCCATCGACAGCGCTCCGGCCAGCAGGCCGGCCACGCCGGTGAACAGCACCGTCTGGGTCGACACCCCGGTGGCCCCGATGCCCAGGACCAGCGCCAGGTTCGACACCAACCCGTCGTTGGCGCCGAACACGGCCGCCCGGAACGACCCGGACAGCTGCTCGCGGCCCCGGGCCGCCAGCCCCCGCAGCACCTCGCCGTGGATGCGCTCGTCGGCGGCCATCTGGTCGGTGGCGTCCACGTCGTCGTCGTACGGGGTCCGTCCCTCGGCGCGCTGCATCAGCGCCAGCACGAAGACGGTGCCGAAGTGGGCGGCCAGGAACACCATCAGCCGGGTCCGCAGGCTGGTCCGCGGGGCCGGTTCGGCGGCCGGTCCCAGCAGATCCAGCCAGTGCGCCTCGTGCCTGCCCTCCGCGTCCGCCAGAGCGGCCAGGATGTGCTGCTCGGTGCCCTCCTTGCGGGTGGACAGCGTGCGGTAGACGGCGGCCTCGGCGCGCTCGTCGGCGAGGTAGCGACGCCAGCGGCGGATCTGCCGGCGTGTCGCCGCGGTCTGTCCCTGCTGTCCCGTGAGTGGAGCAGTCACGTCGCTGGTCAGAGTTCCTCGTGGGTCGCCGGGTCCAACCCCCGCAGCCGACCGTCGACGCGGCCCAGGGCGGAGATCGAGTCCATCTCGTCGTCGCTCAGAATGAACCCGAACACGTCCAGGTTCTCGTACTGCCGCTCGTCGCTGGCCGACTTGGGGATCGGCACCACCCCGAGCTGGAGGTGCCAACGCAGCACGACCTGGGCGGCGGACGCGCCGTGCCGCTCGCCGATGGACCGCAGCAGAAGGTGGTCGAGCAGCTCGCCACCCCGGTAGATCGGACACCAGGCCTGGGTGATGATCCCGCGGTCGGCGTTGGCGGCCCGTTGCTCGGTCTGCGGGAAGAACGGGTGCAGCTCGACCTGGTTCACCGCCGGGGTGACACCGGTCTCGTCGATGAGTCGGTCGAGGTGCTCGGGCAGGAAGTTGCTCACCCCGATCGCCCGCACCAGCCCCCGGTCCCGGGCCGTGATCAGCGCCTGCCACGCCTCCACGTACTTGTCGACCCGGGGGTTCGGCCAGTGGATCAGGTAGAGGTCCAGGTGGTCGAGCCCGGTGCGGTAGAGGCTCTCCTCGATGGTGGCGATCGCGGCGTCGTAGCCGTGTCGGCGGCCGGGCAGCTTGGAGGTGACGATGATCTCCTCGCGGGGCACCGACGACTGCCGGACCGCACGCCCGACAGCGCCCTCGTTCTCGTAGTTCACCGCCGAGTCCAGCAGCCGGTAGCCGACGTCGAGGGCTCGCGTGATCGCGTCCACCCCGGCCGCTCCGGACAGTCCACCGGTGCCGAAGCCGATGGCGGGCAACGTGATCTCGGACCCGAACACCGTGGGTACCGCGGGCATCGACGACCTCCTCCTGGTCTGGGACCGACCCATCCTGACCCATCGTCCTCCGGATCCGACGCGCGGCTCGCCCGGAGCACGGATGTGGGTGCTCTCGCGTCGATGACGTAGAGTGGTCTGCAGCAGTGCGCACTGGTCTCACCCCGCGCTGCCGGTGACGTTGAGCTCCGCTCCTCCCCTCCCAGTTTTCTTCGCGCGGTCGATGACGTCCGCGACGTTCGGATTCATCCGGTGAGACACCCACGAGAGTGACCACCTTCATGTCCAGTTCCACCTTCACCGGCCTCGGCCTGCCCGAGAGCCTGTCCCAGGTGCTCGCCGACCGCGGCATCACCACCCCGACGCCCATCCAGGCCGCCACCCTGGCCGACGCCATCGGCGGCCGGGACGTCCTCGGCCGCGGGCGTACCGGCTCCGGCAAGACGTACGCGTTCCTGCTCCCGCTGGTGGCGCGGCTGAGCGCCGACGGTCGGCGGCCGCAGCCCAACCGGCCGCGCGCCGTCATCCTGGCGCCGACCCGCGAGCTCGCCGTCCAGATCGACACCGCGCTGCAGCCGCTGGCCGCTGTGGCCAAGCTGACCAGCCGGACGATCTTCGGCGGCGTCGGTCAGCAGCCTCAGGTCGCGGCCCTCCGCCGTGGCGTCGACGTCCTC
The DNA here is from genome assembly GCA_963784345.1 of uncultured Actinomycetota bacterium. GTDB lineage: Bacteria > Actinomycetota > Actinomycetes > Propionibacteriales > Propionibacteriaceae > Microlunatus. The sequence continues at coordinate 28,101 of CAWARE010000008.1, read as the reverse complement.
GTGGCCTGCCCCGGTCGGCTGGAGGACCTGGTCAAGCAGGGTCACTGCCGGCTCGACCAGGTCCAGATCACCGTCCTCGACGAGGCCGACCACATGGCCGACCTGGGCTTCCTGCCCGGCGTCACGCGCCTGCTGGCGCAGACGCCCAAGGACGGTCAGCGGATGTTCTTCTCCGCCACCCTCGACAGCGGGGTGGACGGGCTGGTCCGCAAGTTCCTCACCCGCCCGGCGATCCACCAGGCCGACTCGGCTGAGGCGCCGGTCTCGGCCATGGACCACCACGTGCTGCACGTCAGCGCGGGCACCCGCACCGAGGTGCTGGTCGACCTGGCTGCAGCGCCCGGCCGCACAGTGATCTTCACCCGCACCAAGTCGCGGGCCAAGTCGCTCACCCGGCAGCTCAACGCCCGCGGGGTCCGCGCCACCGAGCTGCACGGCAACCTCAGCCAGAACGCCCGGACCCGGAGCATGGACGCGTTCCACTCCGGTCAGATCCGCACGCTGGTGGCCACCGACATCGCCGCCCGCGGCATCCACGTCGACGACATCGAGCTGGTCGTCCACGCCGACCCGCCGGCCGAGCACAAGGCGTACGTGCACCGTTCGGGTCGGACGGCGCGGGCCGGCAAGGCCGGCACCGTGGTGACGTTGATGACCGACGAGCAGGTCCGTGACGTCCGGGCCCTGACCCGGGCGGCGGGCATCAAGCCGACCATGACCGTGGTCGACACCATCAAGCACCCGGTGCTGCAGGAGCTCGCCGCGGGCGAGCGCGTCTTCGAGGCGCCCATCGCCCCGCCGGTGGCCGACACCTCCGGTCGCGGGAACGGGCGCGGTGCCGGCAACGGCGGCGGGCGTCGTTCCGGCGGGCGTTCCCGTTCGGCCGGCCCGGCGTCGACGCCCCGCGGTGGCGGCTCCGGCAGCCAGAGCGGTTCCGGCTCGGGCGGTCAGGGATCCGGCCGCGGCCGTCGCCCGGCCCGCGACGGCAACCGCAGCCCTGCAGCGGCCGGTTCGGGCTCGGGTTCGGGTCACAGCGCCAGTAGCTTCAGCCGCCGGGTCCGCTCCCGCTGATTCAGCGACGAGCTCGCTCTGCGATGCGACTCCCGGGTGCTTCGGCTCCCGGGAGTCGTGTCATTCCTGGCGGGAGAAGGCGGAGGCCCGGGCGACCTGCTCGGGACTGATCGTCACGCCGGTGTAGCGCTCGAACTGGCGGGCCGCCTGGAGGGCGATCACCTCCGCGCCGCTGATCACCCGCTTGCCGGCTGTGCGGCCGGCGGTGATCAACGGGGTCTCGGCCGGGAAGGCCACCACGTCGAACACGACCTCGGACGCCGCCACCTGGTCGTCGGCGAAGGACTGCACGTCGGCGTCGGCGCCGTGCATGCCCAACGGCGTGACGTTGACGAGCACGGCGGTGCCGGGCGCCGGCTCGGTGTCCCGCCACCGGTAGCCGTACTTCTCGGCCAGCGCCGCACCGGCATCGGCGTTGCGGGCGAGCACTGTCAGGTCGGCGAACCCTGCGCCCCGGAAGGCGGCGACCACCGCCTTGGCCATCCCGCCGGATCCCCGGACCAGCACCGACGCCGCGGGGTCGACTGCCTGCTCGGCGAGCAGCTGGGCCACTGCCTCGTAGTCGGTGTTGGAGCCCGACAACCGGCCGTCGTCGTTGACGATCGTGTTCACCGACTCGATCGCGGCCGCGGACTCCTCCAGCTCGTCGATCAGGGCGATCACGTCCTCCTTGTACGGCATCGACACCGAGCAGCCGCGGATCCCCAGCGCCCGGACGCCACGGATCGCGCCCTCGAGGTCGTCGGTGGTGAAGGCCTTGTAGACGAACGGCAGGCCGAGCTCGTCGTACAGGAAGTTGTGGAAGCGGGTGCCCAGGTTCGACGGCCGGCCGGCCAGCGAGATGCAGAGCGTCATGTCCTTGTGGAGGATCGGCATGGCAGCATTCTGGCGTGATCGTCATCGGACTCGTCCTGGCCTGCCTCGCCGCAGGCGGTCCACGGCTACATCTTCTACCTCGAGTCGCTGGCCTGGACGAGCGCGAGAGCCCGCGCCACCTTCGGCACGGGCTCTCGTGAGCAGGCCGAGCCCCTCTCCGAGCTCGCCTTCAACCAGGGCTTCTACAACCTGTTCCTCGCTGTGGTCACCGTCATCGGGGTGGTGGCGACGGCAGCCGACTCCCCCACCGTGGGGCTGACCATGATCTTCGTCGGCACCGGCTCGATGGTGGCCGCCGGGCTGGTCCTGCTGATCTCCAGCCCGGCCAAGGCGTCCGCGGCCCTGAAGCAGCTGACCGTCCCAGCCCTGGCGATCATCGCCCTCATCGTCGGCCTGCTGATCTGATCATCGGCCTGCTGATCTGAGCACCCGGCCGGCTGAGGTGATCAGTCGTCGGAGACGCTGACCTTCACCTCGATGTTGCCGCGGGTCGCGTTGGAGTAGGGGCACACCTGGTGTGCCGCGTCGGCGAGCTCCTGCGCGACGGTCGGGTCGACGTCGGGGAGCACGACCTCGAGCTCGACGCCCAGCTGGAAGCCGCCCTGCCCGTTCGGGCCGATGTGCACCAGGGCGCCGACCGACGAGTCGTGGATGTCGACCTTCTTCGCGCGGGCCACCGACTGCAGGGCGCTGTGGAAGCAGGCCGCGTAGCCGGAGGCGAACAGCTGCTCCGGGTTGGCGCCCTCGCCCGAGCCGCCCATGGCGACGGGCACGGCGAGGTCGAGGTCGACCCGGCCGTCGGTGGTGCGGACGTGGCCGTTGCGACCGCCGCCGGTCGCCAGGGACTCGGCGGTGTACAGGCTTTCCATGATCATTGTCTCCTCGTGGTGATGGTGATGGTGGTGTGCTGCGATCCGGGGCGACCGATCAGGAGGCCCGGAGGTCGTTGGTGAGCTGCTTCATGCTCCGGGTCAGCGCGTGCAGCTGACCGATCAGCGCGGCCGGGTCCGGCGATGCGCCGACGAAGGCCGGGGTCAGGCAGGTGACGGCCTCCGCCACCGCAGCGCGCGTACGGCGGCCCTCCTCGGTCAGGCTGACGGTGACGACGCGCTCGTCGCGGTCCCGACGCTGCCGGGTGACCATCCCCCGCGTCTCCAGACGCCCGAGCAGCGGCGAGAGCGTTCCGGAGTCCAGCCCCAGCTCCTGACCGATGGCGGTGACCGTGCGGTCGTCGCCGGCCAGCACGACCAGCACCAGGAACTGGGTGTAGGTCAGGTCCCAGGGGGCGAGGACCTGTCGGTAGGCCTGGACCGTCGAGTTCGCGGCGGAGTAGAGCGCGAAGCACACCAGCTCGTCCACCCGCGAGGTCGTCACGAATGAAGCATTGCGCACAATTCAGTTGTGCGCAACTAGAATTGCCTGTGACCTGCTGTCGCACCGTCCTCGACCGGTACGCTGCCTGCGATGACTGACACCGAGGTCCTCGATCCCGTCGTCGGCTACGACCAGGGCACCGTCCGGGGGCGGTGGCGCGACACCGGGCCGGGCGGTCCGTACGCCCGCTCCGCAGCCTTCCTCGGACTGCCCTTCGCCGAGCCCCCGGTGGGTCCGCTTCGTTTCGCCGCGCCGGTGCCGGCCGGCTCCTGGACGGGCGTCCGGGACGCCACCGCGTACGGTCCGACGGCGCAGCGCCGCCAGCTCGCCGAGGTCACAGCCATCCCCGAGCCGTCCATCCCGGGTGAGGCCACCCTGAACGTCAACGTGTTCACCCCCGCCCCCGGCGACCGCGACGCCCGGCTGCCGGTCTTCGTCTGGATCCACGGCGGGGGCTACAAGGCCGGCTCGCCGGCCAGTCCCTGGTACGACGGACGGGCGTTCAACCGGGACGGCGTGGTCACCGTGACGCTGTCCTACCGGCTGGGCTTCGACGGTTTCGGCTGGATCCCCGATGCCCCGCACAACCGCGGTCTGCTCGACCAGATCGAGGCGCTGCGCTGGGTCCGACGGCACATCGCGGCGTTCGGCGGCGACCCGGAGCGGGTGACGATCGGCGGCCAGTCCGCCGGCGGCGGCTCGGTGTGGGCGCTGCTGGTCTCGCCGCCGGCCCGCGGTCTGTTCGCTGCCGGGATCAGCCACTCCGGGGCGCTGGACGTGCAGCCGGGTGAGGTGGCGGAGGCCAACGGGCGGGCCCTGGCCGAGGCCGCCGGCGTGCCCTGGACGCGGGACGGTCTGTCCACTGTGTCCGAGGACCGGATCCTCGACCTGCAGGACCAGATCGCGCGTGACGCCGCCGCCCACCGACCTGGCCGCGGCGGTCGACGGCATCCTGGACACCGGGGGCGTCGGGCTGGCCTTCCTGCCCTACGTGGACGGGGAGGTCCTGGACCGTACGGTGGCGGACGCGCTGGCCGCCGGGGTGTCGGCCGACATCCCGGTGATCACCGGCGCGACCGCGCACGAGTTCACCGGCGCGGGTCCCCAGCTGGCACCGCTGCTGGCCACCGGTGACCTGGCGGGGTGCTGCGGTCGTCCCGGCTCGCCCCGGTGGCGGACGAGATCCTGACCGCGTACGCCGACCTGCCCGACGGGTCCGCCTCGGTGCTGGCGCAGCTGATCACCGAGCTCACCTTCCGGGTGCCCATGATCATCTGGGCCGACCTGCGGGGTGACGCGCCGACCTGGCTGTACGACTTCCGGCTGCGCCACCGCGACACCGGCCTGGCCGCGCACTGCGCCGAGCTGCCCTTCGCCTGGGACCTGCTGGACGCGCCGCAGGTGAGCGAGTCCTGCGACCCGGACCCGCCCCAGGAGCTGGCCGACCTGATGCACCGTGGCTGGGTCGTGTTCCTCCATGATCATCGGGCGCCCTGGCCCGCCTGGGGACCCGACCGGATGGCGGCGATCTCTGACCGGCAGCCGTCCATCGGATCCGGCCTTCGGGCTGGAGACCGAGATCGCCGCCGCTCTCCGCCGCTCCTGACCACCCTCCGACCGGCCTGACGACACCGCTTCCGATCGTCACCACTCCCGATCTTCACCAGACAAGGACGACGACGTGACCGCACCGCAGCCGAAGACCCTCACCGCCGACGACGGCACCGTCTTCCGCGACCTCGACCATGATCAGCAGATGGCGCCGTTCGAGGACCCGCGGCTGCTCGCCCGGCGAGCGGGCCGACGACCTGGTTCCCCGGCTCTCGCTGGCCGAGAAGATCGGCCTCTTCTTCCACGACATCATCGAGGTCGGCCCGCACGGGACGCTGATGGAGGGCGACGGCGCGGTGGCCCGCTCCTCCACCCGTCGTCTGGTGCTGGACAAGCTGATCAACCACGTCAACGTGCACGCCCTGCCGTCGGCTCGCGAGTCCGCCGAGTGGTCCAACGCCCTGCAGGAGCTGGCGGCCACCACCCCGCACTCCATCCCGGTCACGGTGAGCACCGACCCACGCCACTCGTTCGCCGAGAACAGCGGCGCGGCGTTCGCGGCCGGAGCCATGTCGGCCTGGCCGGAGCCGCTGGGTCTGGCGGCCCTGCAGGACCCCGAGCGCGTCCGGGAGTTCGCCGACATCGCCCGGCAGGAGTACGTGGCCGTCGGCATCCGGTCCTCGCTGCACCCGCAGATCGACCTGGGCACCGAACCCCGCTGGGGCCGCCAGTTCCACACCTTCGGCAACGACAGCGCCTTCGTCGCCGAGGTGGCCGCCGCCTACATCGAGGGGTTCCAGCTCGACCGCGGTCTCGGTCCGTCGTCGGTGGCCACCATGGCCAAGCACTTCCCCGGTGGCGGTCCGCAGCTCGACGGGGAGGACGCCCACTTCCCGTACGGGCGTGAGCAGGTCTATCCCGGCGGCCGCTTCGCCGACCACCTGGTGCCGTTCCGGCGGGCGATCGAGGTCGGCACGTCGGCCCTGATGCCCTACTACGGGATGCCGATCGGACTGGAGCTGGACGGTGAGCCGGTCGAGGAGATCGGCTTCAGCTTCAACCGGCAGATCATCACCGGGTTGCTGCGCGAGCAGCTGGGCTACGACGGCGTGATCTGCACCGACTGGGGTCTGGTCACCGGCACCACCGTGTTCGGGAAACCGCTGCCGGCCCGGGCCTGGGGCGTCGAGCACCTCAGTGAGCTGGAGCGGCTGGTCGCGATCATCGACGCCGGTGCCGACCAGCTCGGCGGCGAGGCGCGGACCGATCTGCTGCAGCAGGCCGTCGAGCAGGGACTGCTCAGTGTCGAGCGGCTGGACGCCTCGGTGCGCCGGCTGCTGCTGGTGAAGTTCCAGCTGGGCCTGTTCGACAACCCCTTCGTGGATCCCGACGCCGCCGAGGAGGTCGTCGGTCGCGACGACTTCGTCAGCGCCGGGCGGCGGGCGCAGGCGGAGTCGATGGTGCTGTTGCACAACGCCACCGTGGACGGGGTGCCGACCCTGCCGTTGACCACTCCCCTGGCCGTCTACGTCGAAGGCGTCCCCGCCGAGGAGGCTGCCCGCCTCGGTGAGATCGTCAGCGACCCGGCCGACGCGGACGTCGCCGTGGTCCGGTTCCCGGCCCCGTTCGACCCGCGCGACGACCTGTTCCTGGAGGGGTTCTTCCACCAGGGGTCGCTGGAGTACCGCCCCGGTCTGGTGACCCGGCTCCGCGACATCGCCGCCGTGGCGCCCCTGGTGATCGACGCCAACCTGGAGCGACCGGCGATCCTGACGCCGTTCACCGCGTTCGCCTCGGCGATCCTGACCGACGTCGGCGCGTCCTCGTCGGCCCTGGTCGACGTGCTGGCCGGGACGGTGCCCCCGCGCGGCCGGCTGCCGTTCGAGGTGCCCCGCTCGACCGAGGCCGTCCGCGCCTCGCACTCCGACGTGGCCGACGACAGCGAGGACCCGCTCTTCCCGCACGGGTCCGGTTTGAGCTATGGCTGAGCCGCGGACCTGCACTGGCGAGGGCATACCCCCCCGGCCCCCGCAGACGTATCAATCTCGGGTCATACGCATCTACTCGGTATGGCTGGCCTCACCGCTGAACAGAGACAGGTCCTCGAGGACGTCGTGGGACGGCGGATCGGCTATCGGGGCGACGCGAAGACCCTTGTCGTCGCCTACCTCGCGGCCATGGAGCAGAACGCCTTCGCTCGCACGGTGCAGGTCGGTCCCGTCCCCACGAGTCTGACCGCCGAAAGATCAGCGGTCCTGATCGAGATCAGCCGGCAGCTTCACCGGGTCATCGAGGACTTCGAGATCCAGGCCTTGTTCAGAGTGACGGCGGCGCAGGCGAGATCCATGCGGACGACTCTGCTGGCAACCTACAGCGACGATGCCGACGACCTGACGATCGACTGGTCGCTCGCGGGCGCGAAGAACCGCGGACGCCGACGTGGTGACACCTTCGCCGGAACCGCCATCGAATTCACCGCTGAAGATCGTCGAGATGCCTTCCTGACAGCTGCTCAGCGCGTCGGCATCCACGTCGAGGTCGTTCTCGGCGAAGCCAGCAGGCCCTGGTTGCTTCTCGTCGGGGATGAGTTCCCCGCCGCGAAGCTACCCACCGCGAGCTCATCGTGACCACGGCGGATGCGGCCAAGGACCTGATGACGCTCGCTGGGGGTCCGGCGATCTTCGGCGTCGCCGCCCTCCTCGGGTTCTTGGCTTCGACGCTCGCCAAGGCCGAGCGCGAGCCCCGCAAGGGGTGGTACCTCCTGGGTGGCGGACTGCTCCTCACCGGCTGGCTGGTGATGTTCATCGTCATCGCCGCCCCGACCGTCATCGCCTCGTGGACCGCCGCTGGCGTGGCGAGCCCGACCTTCGTGCTGCTGTCTGCCACCTGGCTCATCACGATCGTCCTCACCATCGTGCTGGTGACCAACACCCGTGCCGTGCTCGTCTACCTCACGGACTCCTACCCAGCTGGAGCGGGGCCGAGAACAGTCCAGCTCTTTCGGCGTCTCGTGACCTAGGCGTCCGACGACCACTTCCCGCCCGAGCCAGCATCGACTCGCGGAGCGGCCGACGTCCATGTGAGCTCCGACCACCGGCCCGCCTGTCGCGGGCGTCGAGGCGAGGTGCTGGAGCAGGCAGGTGCTGAAGCCGACAAACAACGACCGGACCCACGACGTTCGTAGGTCCGGCCTCTGCCGATGTCGCGAGACATCACACGGTCGGGCTGACAGGATTTGAACCTGCGACCCCGTGACCCCCAGTCACGTGCGCTACCAAGCTGCGCCACAGCCCGCTGCAGCCGTCCGGACGGGCCCGGCCACGAGGGGGAACTCTACTATGCCGGACCGCTCAGGGCGGAATCCGAACACGCCGTGGGGCGCCTGATCGGACGTAGTTGTCTCCGACATCGGTGACGATCACGTCCACAACGCGCTCCGTCAGCGTCGCGCCGCACCCCAACCGAACAGCGCGGCCATGCCGAGGATGCTCCGCGGCGCGTACGCGGTCCGCCACAGCCCCCCGTGCACGGCGGCGTAGGCCTCGTCCTGCCAGGGCTCGGCGTGGGCGGGCCCGCCGCCGGTGTGCAGGTCGTGGACGAGCAGCGCGGCCATCAGCACGTTGGCGGTGGCCGGCTCGAACACCTCCACCCCGAACCGGTGCGCGCCCGCGTACGCCGCCGCCAGGGCCCGGTTCTTCAGCACCGAACGGGTGCGGGTCGGCGGGGCGACGTTGAGGGAGACCAGGGCCCCGTCGTGCCGGGCCACGGTGGCCCGCCAGCGCTGCAGCCGTTTGGCCAGGGCGTAGTTGGGTCCCTGCTGCGGGATCAGGCTGTCGTTGATCCCCGGGTCGGCCCCCGCCGCGTACGCCCGGCGCAGCAGTCGGCCACCGCTGAGGGTGCGCAGCGGCCGGCCCACGAGCTTCGCGGTGCCGGACCGGGCGGCATACGCCTCGGTCGAGGCCTCGACCGCCTCCGACGGCACGGCGAACACGTCGGTCGGGGTGGCCAGGAAGGCCAGGGCCGTGTCGGGCCGCTCGGCCAGCAAGCGGGTGCTCAGGACGTCGACCGCCGCGGCGACCCGGACGTTGGTCGCCCCGTCGGCGTACACGTAGTTGCCCACCACGAGCTGGTCACCGCCGGCCACCTCCGCCAGCCAGGCGGCGATGGTCGGCGCGTCGGCGAGCAGGTCGGCGCCGACCGAGCCGGGGTCCGCCTCCGCCGACCCGCCGTGGGTCGGGACGACCAGCCGTCCGGCTCGTCGGTGGGCCTGCTCCAGGACCCGGGTCCAGATGGCCGGGCGGGGCAGGTCGACCGCCGCCACCCGGGCGCCCCAGCGCAGCAGCGGCACCAGCGGTCCCATCTCGGCCCCGGCGCCGAGCACGGCGACCGTCCGGCCGTCGAGACGGAGCCACTCGGGGTGGTCGACCACGGCCCCGACCGCCTCGGCCACCGACGGCTCCACCACGCCGGCCGCGATCCAGTGGTCGACCTGCCGCCGTAGCTCGTCCCCGCGCAGCCGTCGGCCGCGGAACGGAACCGAGAGCGCGGTCTCCGGCTCCCCCGTCCCGGCCACCTCGGCCGACGCCGGCTCGGCTGCCGTCCGCCGACCAGTCGGCCAACGTCGTCTCCCCACCGCTCCGCTGTCGGCACACCAGCCGGGTCATCAGGCTGTCCGCACCGGACCGGGCGATCGTCACCGCCGCGCTCTCGGCGCCGGTCCTGGTCGAGGCCTGCCCGGTGATGCCGGCCTCGACCAGTCGGCGGAAGTGCACCAGGTAGTCACTGCGCCAGGCCGTCTCCTGCGCGGCGGCGCGGGCCCCGGCGGGGTCCACCGTCCGCAGGGCCTCAGCCACCACTGCCCGGCCCACGGCGGTGGTGCTCCGGCGGCCCTGCTCGTCGCGTGGGAAGACGACCCCGTGCTGGTCGTCGGTCTGGTGCTGGGTCGCTGCCGCCGGGTCGGTCACGGCCCTCATCCTGCCGGACCGTGACCTCGGGGTCAGCGGCTCTTCTTGCCGCGCTTCTCGCGGGCCCGCACCTGGAGGTGCACCGGGGTGCCGGTGAAGTCGAACTCCTCGCGCAGACGGCGCTCGACGAAGCGGAGGTAACCCGCCTCGATCTGTCCGGACGTGAACAGGATGAAGGTCGGCGGACCGGCCTGCGCCTGGGTGCCGAACAGGATCCGCGGCTGCTTGCCGCCCCGGACGGGGTGCGGGTGGGCGGCCACGATCCGGCCGAGGAAGGCGTTCAGCTTGCCGGTGGAGATCCGCTTCTCCCAGTTGCCGAGCGCCTCGTCGATGGCCGGCTGCAGCCGGTCGACGTGCCGGCCGGTACCCGCGGAGATGTTGACCCGGGACGACCAGGCGAACTGCACCAGGTCCCGTTCGATCTCCCGGGTGAGGTAGCGACGCCGTTCCTCGTCGGTCAGGTCCCACTTGTTGAAGGCGATCAGCAGGGCGCGCCCCGCCTCCTCCACCGACGTGAGGATCCGCAGGTCCTGCTCGGTGACGGGCTCGCTGGCGTCGATCACCACCACACAGACCTCGGCCCGTTCGATGGCGCCGTGGGTGCGCAGGCTGGCGTAGTACTCATGACCCGTCGCCTCCTTCACCCGGCGCCGGATGCCGGCGGTGTCGATGAACCGGTAGACGGTGCCGTTGACCTCGACCAGCTCGTCGACCGGGTCGACGGTGGTGCCGGCCGCGTTGTCCACCACCACCCGCTGACGCCCCGCCAGGGTGTTCAGCAGACTCGACTTGCCCACGTTCGGCTTGCCGACGATGGCCACCCGGCGCGGGCCGCCGACCTCCTCGTCGGTCTCCTTCGGGGCCGTCGGCAGCGACTCCAGGATCGCGTCCAGCAGGTCGCCGCTGCCCCGGCCGTGCAGGGCCGAGACCGCGTACGGCTCGCCCAACCCGAGGTTCCACATCTTGGCGGCCTCGGCCTCGGTGCGCGGGTCGTCGACCTTGTTGGCGGCCAGCACGACCGGCTTCTGGCTGCGTCGCAGCACCCGGACGACGGCCTCGTCCTCGTCCATCACCCCGACGGTGGCGTCCACCACGAAGACCACCGCGTCGGCCAGCTCGATGGCGATCTCGGCCTGCCCGGCGATCTGGGCCGCCATCCCGGTCGCGTCGGAGGCCCAGCCACCGGTGTCGACCACCACGAACTGCCGGCCGTTCCACAGCGCGTCGTAGCTGACCCGGTCCCGGGTCACGCCGGGCACGTCCTGGACGACCGCCTCGCGGCGACCCAGGATGCGGTTGACCAACGTCGACTTGCCCACGTTCGGGCGACCGACCACGGCCACCACCGGCGGGATCTCGTGGGTGGCGCCGCCGACCTCGTCGGCGGTCATCGGGACACGGCCGGCGACGTCGAGCCGGCGGAGACCGTCTCGGTGGGACGGGCCAGGTCGGCGATCCGGTCGATCACCTCCGAGAGCGTGAGGTGGGTGGAGTCGACGACCACCACCCCCTCGGCGGCTTCGGTGAACTGGGCCACTGTCGAGTCGTCCCGGTCGCGCCGGATCACCTGGTCGGTCACCTCGGAGCTCGTCACCCGCTCCCCCAGCTCGGCCTGGCGTCGGGCCACCCGGGCCGACGGGTCGGCGACCAGCAGCACCCGGACGGGCGCCTCGGGCGCCACCACGGTGGTGATGTCGCGTCCCTCGGCGACGATGCCCCGCTCGGCGGAGTCGATGATCGCCTGCTGGCGGGCGACCAGGTCGGCCCGGACCGCGAGGTTGGTGGCGATGGCGCTGACCGCGGCGGACACCACCGGCTCGCGGATCGCCTCGGTCACGTCGGTGCCGTCGATGGCGATGGTCGGGCGGGCGGGGTCGAGCTCGATGACGATGTCGGCGGACTCCACCAGAGCCGCGACGGCGTCGGTGTCGGTCGCGACCACGTCGGACTGCAGCACCAGCCAGGTGGCCGCGCGGTACATGGCACCGGTGTCCAGGAAGGCCAGACCCAGCTTCTGGGCCACGCCGCGCGCGGTGCTCGACTTGCCCGATCCGCTCGGTCCGTCGATCGCGACCACCAACGGGGTCGTCACCGCCTCAGGGCGTACGGGGGCAGGGGGAACGGCATGACGGTCGGGCATCCCGCCAGACTACCGGGCCTCTGTTGTCCTCACTCGCTGCTCGCTGCGCGCCGGATGGCTCTCACTTCCCTCCTCGGCTCGCAGACGAAAAAGCGTGTCTGCTCGCTCGTCGGTCCAGAGAGAGCCGGGCGCTTCGCTCGCGGCCGCTCGCGAGGAGGGTTGTCCTCACTCGCTGCTCGCTGCGCGCCGGATGGTCTCACTCGCTCGCGAGGGTGAGGCGGTCGCTCGTCGAGGTGGTCAGGGCTGGACGTTCCACCCCAGGCCGGTCATCAGCTCGGTCAGCCCGGCCGCCGCGTCGGGATCGACCGAGAGCGCCAGGTAGCCGACCTGCCGGTTCTGGTCGTGGTCGATGGCCACGTCCTCGACGTTGACGCCCGGCCCGTCCGACGTCGGCGAACAGGCGGGCGAGGGCGCCGGGGGCGTCGGGGATCTCGATCACCACCTGCCGGTACGCGACGGACGGTGCGCCGTGCTTGCCGGGGATCCGACGGGTGCCGGCCACGCCCCGGGCCAGCCGGGTGCGCAGGACACTCGTGTCCTTGTGGCCGTCGGTCCCCGGGGCCGATCCCTGCTCGATGGCTCCGATCAGGGCGGACAGGTCGTCGCTCACCTGGTGCAGCTCGGCGAGCACGGCGGCGGCGTTGGCGGTCAGGATCTGCTCCCACAGTCCCGGGTCGCTGCCGGCGATCCGCGTCACGTCCCGCAGTCCCGGACCGGCCAGGGCCAGGTCCTGCTCACCGACAGTGGTCAGGTGACCGGCGGTCAGCACCGACATCAGGTGGGGCAGGTGCGACACCCGGGCCACCGCCGCGTCGTGGTCGTCGACGTCCATGGTCACCGTGCGGGCGCCGCAGGCCCGGGCCAGCTCGGTCACAGCGCGGACCGCGTCCGGGTCGGAGCGTCGGTGCGGGGTGATCACCCAGGTCCGGTCGGTGAACAGGTCACCGCGTGCTCCGGTCGGGCCGGAGTGCTGGGTGCCGGCCATCGGGTGCGAACCCACGTAGCGGTGCAGGTCGCGATGGCCCCAGACCGTGGCCAGCACCTCCGCCTTGACCGAGCCGACGTCGGTGACCGCGGCGTTCGGATACGACTCGAGAGCCTCGCGCACGACGGCCGACAGGGCGCGCGGCGGCACGGCGACCACCACCAGGTCCACGTCCTCGGCTGCCGGTGGGGTCAGCGAACCCGAGCCGAGGGTCTCCGCCACCCGGGCGTGACTGGACTTGGCGTCCCGCAGGTGCACGGGCCAGCCCTGGGCGGTCAGCGCAGTGCCGATGGACGCCCCGATCAAGCCGACCCCGATGACCACGACCCGGGGGTGGCCCGCCGCCTGCCCCGGCCGCTCCGGTCGACCGGTGCTCACCCCTCGGGCTGCCCGAGCTCGGTCTCGCGCACCTCCGCCGGCGGCGCGGCCGGCGGGGCTTCGGGGCCGGGGTCGGGTGGCACTGTCCCGTCGGCCAGCAGCTGGGTGAGCCAGTCGCCCTTGATGCGGCGGAACTTGCGGGGCAGGGCGCGGGTGCGGTCGAGGACCGCGACCTCCAGAGCGGCGGCCCCCAGCTCGCGCGGGGAGGCGTTCGGACCGCCGTCGGTGGCCAGCGACCGCACGGCCAGCTGGACGGCCGCGGCCAGACCCAGCCCGGCTCGGTAACCCGCCCGGACCGTCTCGGTGATCGCCTCGGCCGACCCGCCCATCACGGCGAAGCCGTTCTCGTCGGCCACCGAGCCGTCGTAGGTCAGTCGGTAGATCTGGTCGGTCTCGGCGGTCGGTCCCAGCTCGGCGACCACGATCTCCACCTCGTACGGCTTCTCGCCGCCGGAGGAGAAGATGGTGCCGAGCAGCTGCGCGTACGCGTTGGCCAGGCCGCGTCCGGTGACGTCGGTCCGGTCGTAGCTGTAGCCGCGCAGGTCCGCGTAGCGGATGCCGGCGGTCCGCAGGTTCTCGAACTCGTTGTAGCGGCCGACAGCGGCGAACCCCAGCCGGTCGTAGATCTCACTGACCTTGTGCAGCGCCTGCGACCGGTTCTCGGCGACGAACAGGATGCCGTCGGCGTACCGCAGCACGATCACCGAGCGACCGCGGGCGATCCCCTTCCGGGCGAAGTCCGCCCGGTCCTTCATCTGCTGCTCGGGGGCGACGTAGAACGGCATGCTCACAGCAGGGGTGCTCCTGGTCCGTCGGGGCGCTGCATCCGGGCGGCGACCACCTGGTCGACGATGCTCGCCGATCTGGTCGTCGGCCACCCGCTGCACGCCGGCGGCGGTCGGCCGTCATGACGATCGGGTAGATCCGTCGGGTCAGATCGGGTCCGCCGGTGGCCGAGTCGTCGTCGGACGCGTCGTACAGCGCCTGGATGACAGCTGTCGCGGCCTCGGCGGCGGTCAGGTCCGGCCGGTACAGCTTCTTCAGCGACCCGCGGGCGAACACCGAGCCGGAGCCGACCGAGAAGAAGGCCTGCTCCTCGTAGCGCCCGCCGGTGGCGTCGTAGGAGAAGATCCGGCCCTCCTCGCGAGCCAGGTCCCAGCCCGCGAACAGCGGCACCACGACCAGACCCTGCATGGCCAGGCCGAGGTTCTGCCGGATCATGGTGGCCAGCCGGTTGGCCTTGCCGACCAGGGACAACGGCGCGCCCTCGATCTTCTCGTAGTGCTCCAGCTCGAGCTGGAACAGGCGCACCATCTCCACCGCGAGCCCGGCCGAGCCGGCGATGCCGATGATCGAGAACTCGTCGGCCGGGTAGACCTTCTCGATGTCGCGCTGGGCGATCATGTTGCCCATCGTGGCCCGGCGGTCACCGGCGACGACCACGCCGCCGGGGAAGGTGGCGGCCACGATGGTCGTGCCGTGCGGAGCCAGGTCGGTGGGCACCGAGCCGCCCACGCCGGTCCGGGAACCGGGCAGCACGTTCGGCGCGACCGCCTCGGCGAAGTCGGAGAACGAGGACGTGCCGGCCTGCAGGAAGGCCGGCGGAAGACCAGCGCCGTGGAGCGGGGCGTGGCCGTGCGGGGGCGTCAGACGGTCGGTCACTGCCCACCCTTCTGCACGAAGGAGCGAACGAACTCCTCGGCGTTGGTCTCCAGGACGGAGTCGATCTCGTCCAGCAGCGAGTCCACATCGGCGTCCAGCTCGGCCTTGTGGGCGGTGTCGGCGGGGGCCAGCTCCTCGTCGGTCTCGGTCTGCGACTGACGGGTCCGGCTCCGGCTCTGCTCCGACTCAGGCATCGCGCACCTCCTGCGCCTCGATGGGGCTGTTGCGACCGCCGATGAGGTCGGCGGTCGACCGATGCCCTCAGCCTAGTGCGGCGGTCGGACACCGCCCCGGACGTGAGACGCCGGGCGACCTGCGCCGAGACGGCTGGCCCCGCGTCGAGAGTCGGCGCCCAGGCGGTGCTGACCTGGAACTTTCCGTCGACTGACGGAAAGTTCGACACCAGACCGGGCGGACGTCGCAAGCCGTCGATGACGGAGCGCACGAGGCGGCGACTTTCCGTCGGTGACTGACGGAAAGTTCGACACCAGGCCGGGCAGGACGTCGCAGAAGCCGTCGACTGACGGAAAGTTCGACACCAGACCGGGCGGCACGTCGCAGAAGCCGTCGACTGACGGAAAGTTCGACACCAGGCCGGGCAGGACGCCACACAAGCCGTCGACTGACGGAAAGTTCCGGCCCCACGAGGTCCGGACGGCAGCACGCGTGCCCGGTCGAGACCCGATCGGTCAGCGGTCCAGGTTCTCGAACAGCTCGACCACGTCGGCACTGGCGTCGATGATCGCGCCCACCTGGGCCTGGGTTCCCTTCAGCGGGTCGAGCAGCGGCAGCCGTTGCAGCGCGGACTTGCCGGGCACCTCGAAGATCACCGAGTCCCAGGAGGCGGCGACGACGGCGGGACCGTACTTCTCCATCACCCGTCCCCGGAAGTAGGCGCGGGTGTCGGACGGCGGCTGGAGCCGGGCCCGCTCGACCTCGTCGTCGGTGATCAGCCGGCGCATCCGGCCCTTGCGCACCAGGGCGGCGAACAGGCTGCGCCGTGGGTCGACGTCGCAGTACTGGAGGTCGATCAGGGCCAGCTTGGGCGACGCCCAGCCGAGACCGTCGCGATCGCGGTAGGACTCCATCAGCTGCAGCTTGGCCACCCAGTCCAGCTGGTCGGCCAGCTCGGCCGGGTCGCGGCGGAGCGCGTCGAGCACGTCCTGCCAGCGGGTGAACAGGTCCTTGGCCTCGATCTGCGCCGACTCGGGCAGGTCCCCGGCCCGGAGCTCGTAGCAGGAGCGGGCCGCCTCCAGGTAGATCTCCTGCAGGTCCATGGCGGTCATCCGGCGACCGTCGACCAGCGTCAGCAGCCGGCGGCAGGTCGGGTCGTGGCTGACCGCCCGCATGGTCGGCACCGGTTGCTCGACCCGGACGTTGCCCGGCACCAGACCGGCCTCGATGGCGCGGAGCACCCAGGCCGCGGTGCCCACCTTGAGGTAGGTCGAGATCTCCGACAGGTTCGCGTCGCCGGTGATCACGTGCAGTCGTCGGTGCCGGGCGGCGTCGGCGTGCGGTTCGTCGCGGGTGTTGATGATCGGCCGGTTCAGCGTGGTCTCCAGACCGACCTCGGCCTCGAAGAAGTCGGCGCGCTGGCTGATCTGGAAGCCGTCCTCCTGGCTGGCCTGTCCCACGCCGACCCGGCCGGCGCCGGTGATCACCTGGCGGGAGACCAGGAACCCGGTGAACTGGGTGACCACCCGGTCGAACGGCGTGCTGCGCTCGAGCAGGTAGTTCTCGTGCGTGCCGTACGAGGCACCCTTGCCGTCGGTGTTGTTCTTGTACAGCCGGACCGGACGGCCGAGGTTCTGGCTGGCCTGCTCGGCGGCGATGGCCATCACGGCGTCGCCCGCCTTGTCGTAGCGGACCGCGTCGAGGGCGTTGGTGACCTCTGGACCCGAGTACTCGGGGTGGGCGTGGTCGACGTAGAGCCGCGCCCCGTTGGTCAAGATCACGTTGGCCATGCCCAGGTCGGCGTCGGTGAGCTGGTCGGGGTGGGCCTGGTTCCGGCTCAGCTCGTACCCCCGGATGTCCCGCAGCGGCGTCTCGGTCTCGTAGTCCCAGCCGGCCGGCTGCGCCGTCGTGGTCCAGCCGTAGCCCTTGACCACGTGGTTGGACAGCTGCATCGGGTGCAGGTCCTCCCCGGGGGCCTGGCCGAGGGCGGAGATCCCGTACTCGGTCTCGATCCCCATCACGCGCAGGACCGGCGGCTGGCCGGGGGTCGATGCGGCGGTGGCAGTCATGGGCACCAGCCTAGTGTCGCGACTTTCGTGAATCGGTTCACTCGTCAGCTGCGGACGCGTAGTGTTCAACGCCGTGAAGGCTCTCTCCGCCCTGGTCGTCGACGTGGTCGCCGTCGTGGTGTTCGCGATCCTGGGTCGCAGCAGCCACAACGAGGCCGACACGCTGCTCGGCGTGCTGGGCACGGCGTGGCCGTTCCTGGTCGGCGCGGTCATCGGGCACGTGGTCTGCCGGCTGGTGCCGCGGCTGCGCGGTGACCAGACCGCCTGGCGTCCCGGCCTGGTCGTCTGGGCCGGCACCCTGGTCCTGGGCCTGGTGCTCCGGGTCTCCGCCGGGGACACCGCCGCCTGGTCCTTCGTCGTCGTGGCCAGCATCGTGCTGGCGGTGTTCCTGCTCGGTTGGCGGACCGTGCTCCGCCTCGTCCGCCGGGCCCGGACGCGCACCACCGCCTCGGTCTGAGGACCGCGCCGACCCGACCGACCCACCGGATCGAGAGGCTCAGGGTGCGGCGACGACCTCACCGTCGGCCAGGAACTGCTCGAAGGACCCCCACGGTTGCTCCCCCGCCTTGTCGGTGATCACCTCGGCCGAGTACTGCAGCAGGTAGACCCGCCGGTAGCGGTCGGTCAGGTTGGCCCCGCTCCGGTGGATGACGGTGCTGGAGAAGCAGACGATCGAGCCGGCCGGGACGACCACGGGCAGGCCCGGGTCGCTGCCGAAGTAGCAGACCTGGTCGCCGGTCTCGATCCGGACGTGCTTGATGTAGGACCGGATCCCCGATCGGCTGTACGGCAGCAGGTAGACCGATCCGTTCTCCTCGGTGACGTCGTCCAAGGCGATCCAGCACGTCAGGTACGGCTCGTGGTCCTCGTGCACGTAGCCGGAGTCCTGGTGCCAGGCGAAGGTCGTGTCCGGGTCCGCGGCCTTGACCACGTACTGCTCCCAGAACAGGTACGCCTGCGGGCCGAGGACGGCCGAGCAGATGGCCGCCATCGTCGGTCCGAAGACGAAGGACCGGAGCTCGGGACGCTCGGCGTACATCATGTTGCTGAAGTAGCGCTTGCCCCGGGCGTTGATCCCGAGCCGGTCGACGCCGGCCTCGGCCATCAGCGCGTCGAGGCGGTCCACCGAGTACTGGGCTCCGCTGCGGAGCAGCTCGAGCTCGTCGGGCGAGAGCACCGACTCGAGCACGAAGTAGCCCTCCTCGCGGTACTGGTCGAGCATCGCAGCGGTCACCGGGCCAGCGGTGTTCGTCGTGGACATCGGGGCGTTCCTCCGGGCTGAGTGGTCGTGGCTGACTCGCTCGACGCTACGGTCCCGGGTGCCCGGCAGAGCATGGTCACGATGGACGGTAGATGTACGTTCTGGGGATGGTCGAGGGTCACCGCCTGCTCATCACCGACGCGCCGGCGCCCCACCCCAGACCTACCGGCGCACCCGACAACAGACCTGACGCCGGGAGGGCCAGCGCAAGGCCGCGCGAGCCTTGCAAGGGCGCCGAGCAGCGAAGCCTGCCCTACAAGTACTGCCCGGTGTTGGAGACCGTGTCGATCGAGCGACCGGGGTGGTTGCCCTTCTTGGTGCTGATCAACGTCCTGATGAAGACGATCCGCTCACCCTTCTTGCCGCTGATCTTGGCCCAGTCGTCCGGGTTCGTCGTGTTCGGCAGGTCCTCGTTCTCGGCGAACTCGTCCACGCACGCCTGCAGCAGGTGGCCGACCCGGATGCCCTTGACCCCGGTGTCGAGCAGGTCCTTGATCGCTGTCTTCTTGGCCCGGTCGACGATGTTCTGGATCATCGCGCCCGAGTTGAAGTCCTTGAAGTAGAGGACCTCCTTGTCGCCTCCGGCGTAGGTCACCTCGAGGAACTGGTTCTCGTCGGACTCGTCGTACATCCGCTCGACGGTGCGGTCGATCATGCCTCGCACGGTGGCCTGCCGGTCCCCGTCGAACTCGTCCAGATCCTCGTGGTGCAAGGGAAGCGTGGGCGTGAGGTACTTGCTGAAGATCTCCCGGGCGGCCTCGGCGTCGGGACGCTCGATCTTGATCTTCACATCCAGCCGGCCCGGACGCAGGATGGCCGGGTCGATCATGTCCTCGCGGTTGGACGCGCCGATGATGATCACGTTGTCGAGTCCCTCGACCCCGTCGATCTCGCTCAGCAGCTGCGGCACGATGGTGTTCTCCACGTCCGAGGACACCCCCGACCCGCGGGTCCGGAACAGCGAGTCCATCTCGTCGAAGAAGACGATCACCGGCATCCCGTCGGAGGCCTTCTCGCGGGCCCGCTGGAACACCAGCCGGATGTGCCGCTCGGTCTCGCCGACGTACTTGTTCAACAGCTCGGGGCCCTTGATGTTCAGGAAGAAGCTGCGCCCCTCCTGACCGGTGTGCTCGGTGACCTTCTGGGCCAGCGAGTTGGCCACCGCCTTGGCGATCAGGGTCTTGCCGCAGCCGGGCGGACCGTAGAGCAGGATGCCCTTGGGCGCCTTGAGCTCGTGCTCGGCGAACAGCTCCTTGTGCAGGAACGGCAGCTCGACAGCGTCCCGGATGGCCTCGATCTGGCTGCCCAGGCCACCGATCACCGAGTAGTCGATGTCGGGGACCTCCTCCAGCACCAGCTCCTCGACGTCGAGCTTGGGCACCCGCTCGAAGGCGAACGACACCCGGCGGTCCACCAGCAGCGAGTCGCCGGAACGGATCGGCTGCTGCTTCAGCTTCGTGGCCAGCCGGACGATCTGCTCCTCGTCGCCGTGCCCGATGACCAGCGCCCGGTCCCCGTCCTCCAGGACCTCCTTGAGCAGCACCACCTCACCGACGTCGGTGAACTCCTGCACGCCGACCACGTTCAGGGCCTCGTTGATCAGCAGCTCGCGACCCGGCTCCAGTCCGTCCAGCTCGACGTCGGGGCTCACGCTGACCCGCATCTTGCGGCCGGAGGTGTAGATGTCGGCGGTCTTGTCCGGTGCCTCGGCGACGAAGACGCCGAAGCTGGCCGGCGGCTGCGCGAGCCGGTCGACCTCGGTCTTCAGGGAGACGATCTGGTCGCGGGCCTCCCGCAACGTGGCGGCGAGCCGCTCGTTGTTGGCCGCGTTGGTCCGGGCGTCGGAGCGGGCGTCGGCCAGCCGTCTCTCCAGCAGGGCGATGTCGTGGGGGTGGGAGGCCGTACGCTCCCTCATCCGCTCCAGCTCGGCGCGGAGCAGGGCCAGCGTCGACTCTCGGTCGTCGGGACGGTCGGTCGATGTCATCGAGCACCTCCTAGACGCACGACACTACCCGCGATCACCACGCGGACCGGTGTAATCCTCGCCATACGCGCCGGGGGCCGGACGCCGCCGCTTGGCCGGGGCCACCACCCCGGGAGCCAACCGACGGGCGAAGATCAGGAACCCGGTGTGCCCGACCATCGCGTGCTGGGGCCGGACGGCCAGTCCCTCCGCGTGCCACCCCCGGACCAGCGACTCGGTCGCCTCCGGCTCGGTGAAACCGGTGTGCACCCGGATGGTCTCGACGGTGCGGGCCAGCTGGGTGGTGGTGGCGACGTACGCGCAGAGCACCCCGCCGGGCACCAGCACGTCGGCCACCGCGTCCACGCAGTCCCACGGCGCCAGCATGTCGAGCACCACCCGGTCGACCTGGCCCGGCGGGTCGGCGACCAACCGCTCCACCAGGTCACCCACCCGCAGGTCCCAACCGGGATGGGTCCGGCCGAGGAAGTTCTCCACGTTCTTCACCGCGATCGCGGCGAAGTCGTCCCGGCGCTCGTAGGAGATCAGCCGACCGGTGGGCCCGATCGCCCGCAGCAGGGAGATGGTCAGGGCGCCGGAGCCGACCCCGGCCTCGATCACCCGGGCGCCGGGGAAGACGTCCGCCCCACCCACGATCTGGGCAGCGTCCTTGGGGTAGACCACGGCGGCGCCGCGCGGCATGGCCACCGTCACGTCGGCCAGCAGCGGCCGCAACGCGAGGTAGGCGGTGCCGCCGTGCGAGTGCACCACCACCCCCTCGGGGCCACCGAGCAGGTCGTCGTGCGGGATGCCGCCCTTGCTGGTGTGGAACACCCCGCCCTCGGCGAGCAGCACCGAGTGCTTGCGACCCTTGGCGTCGGTCAGCATCACCCGCTCCCCCGGCCGCAGCGGGCCGGCCCCCACACCCGCGTACGCGCGCGGCTCCAGCCCTGTCCCGGTCTCCTCAGGCAAGGTCTCGGTCTCGTCAGGCAAGGTCTTCGACTCCTCAGGCACGGAACATCCCCCACAATCCCAGCTGCCACCCGGGCCCGTACGAGTTCGCCGGGACCTCCACCTTCGGCGCGGTGAACACGTACTCGTCGGACTGGGTCAGCGGCAGCAGCACCAGGTCGGCGGCCGCCTTGCGCTGGAGGCTGGCCATCGAGCGGGTGGCCACCTCCTCCTCGCCGATCCCGGCGGCGCGGTACTGGCGCTCCAGCTCGGTCACGTCGGAGGCGCTGGCCGGCAGCGGCGACTGCAGATAGGGCTGCAGCCAGGCCAGGCCGGTCGAGGTCCACGCCTTGCGGTCCAGCACCATCAGGTCCGGTGGGTCGGAGTCGGCGGCGGTGGGGTCGACGGCCCGGAGCCGGACGCTCATCCCGCCGGTGTCCTCCAGCCGGGTCCGGATCTGGGTGGCCAGGTCGCGCCCGTCGGGCATGGTCGGGTCGTAGCCGAGGGTCAGCCGGATCCGGTTGGACCAGGTCACGTCGGGTTTGGTACCACCGCCCAGCGGGAAGGCGCTGATGTGGTTCGGGATACCCCCGGGCACCAGCGAGTCCAGCGTGCGGTCGCCCTGCAGGGAGACGGCGATGGCGTTGCGCAGGTCGTCGTCGGTGCGCCGCTTGGCCTGCGGTGACCAGGCCAGCATCAGCACCCGGGTGCCGGTCTGCACCTGCATGTCGTAGCCGGCGTCGGTGGTGCCGTTCTCGTTGACGGTCACCTGACGGGTGTAGCGCGTGATGGCGGCGGCGCTGAGCCCCCGCCACACCACGTCGGCCGTCCCGGTGTTCATCGCGTCCTCCAGGGCGGCGGAGTCCGCCACGGTCCGGTAGAGCACGGACTCCATCCGGGCCGGGGTGCGGCCGATGTAGGCGGCGTTGCGCTGCAGCAGCAGCGATCCCTTGTCCAGGCTGGTCACCGCGAACGGTCCGGAGCCGACGATCGGCTGGTCGCTCGGACGCACCTCGTCGGCGTTGTAGGCCTGCTCGTCGACGATCGAGGCCGCCGGTGAGGCCAGGGCCCAGCCGAACTGCGTGTCGACCTGGCTGAGGACGAACCGGACGGTCAGCGGATCGGGCGTCTCGATCCGGCGCAGCGTGGCCAGCAGCGGCGCCGAGGAGCCGGGGACGTCGAGCCGCAGCGCGCGCTGGATGCTGAACTTCACGTCACTGGAGGTGAGCGGGTGGCCGTTCTGGAAGACCGTGTTCGGGTTCAGCGTGCAGGTGTAGACCGTGTCGGCGGTGAACAGGCAGTCCTTGGCGGCGTCCGGCTTCAGCACGGCCTGACCCGGCTCGGCCGTCATCAGCCGCTGGAACACGTTCAGCGACAGCACCACCGAACCCGGGTCGGTGATCGCGGCCGGGTCGGTCTGCCGGATCGGGTCGGTGCTCAGCACGGTCAGCGGGGTCGCGGCGGGGGTGCTCTGGGAGGGGCCCGGTTGCGGTTCGACGTCGGAAGGGGTGCAGCCCCCCGCCAGCACAGCCAGGCTCAGCACGATCGCCGCCCCGACCCGGGTCGACGCCCGTCGCCTAGGCAGCACTGCCGGCCTGGGAGAACAGGGTCGCCAACCGGTCCGGGTCCAGCCCGGCCAGCGTCGGCACCGTGACCCGCCGCGGGGCGGGTGGGATGGCGACCACGTGCGGGATGCCGACCACCACGGCACCGGCGGCGTTGCCGGAACGGGCGCCGGTGGCCGAGTCCTCCAGCACCACGCAGGAGCGGGCCTCGACCCCGAGCAGCTCGCAGGCCCGCTCGTACGGTTCCGGGTGCGGCTTGCCCTGGGTGACCTCGTCGCCCCCGACGGAGACGGCGAACGACCCCGCCGGCAGCCGCTCGAGCACGGCGTCCAGCAGCACGCGGTAGGACGCCGAGACCAGGGCGCACGGCATCCCGTCGGCGCGCAGCGCGGCCAGCAGCTCCAGGGCACCCGGTCGCCACGGCAGGTCCTCGGCGGTCTTCAGCTGAGCGACCACCCGACCCAGCAGCTGCTCCACCATCCAGATCGGCGGCAGGTCACTGCGTCCGATGGTGTTCAGGATGTAGGAGGCGGAGTCGATCAGGTCGCTGCCGACCAGCTGCTCGGCGTGCTCCATCGACCACTGCTTGCCCAGCTCGCCCTCGATCACCTCGAACTCCGCGGCGATCCAGAGCGGCTCCGTGTCGGCCAGGGTGCCGTCGAAGTCCCACAGGACGGCCTGGGGGCGGGCGGTGGGCGCGGGCACGGTGGGGTCGACGTCGTTCATGGCGCGGCCATTCTCGCAGCCCCGGGCAACCAGGATCGCCGTACGGGCCGGTGAGAGGGTGTGACCATGATCGCCCCGCTGCCCTCGACGGTGGACGCCGTCGTGGTCGGGGCCGGACCCAACGGTCTGGTGGCCGCCAACCGGCTGGCCGACGCCGGCTGGGAGGTGCTGCTGGTCGAGGCCCAGGACGACCTGGGTGGCGCGGTCCGCAGCGACCGCGAGGTGCACCCCGACTTCGTCCACGACACCTTCAGCGCGTTCTACCCGATGGCCGCTGCCTCCCCGGTGATCGCCGCGCTGGACCTGCCGGCGTACGGGTTGCGGTGGCGTCACGCCCCGGCCGTGCTGGGTCATCCGTGGCCCGACGGGTCGTGGACGATCCTGCACCGGGACGCCGAGGTGACGGCGGCGCTGCTGGACCGTGAGCACCCGGGCGACGGCGACGCCTGGCTGGCCCTGGTCGCCCAGTGGCGCCGGATCGGACCGGCGCTGGTCGGCGCCCTGCTGTCGCCGATGCCGCCGGTGCGGTCGGGACTGCGGGCCGCGCTGACCCTGCCGCGGGTGGGCGGCCTGGAGTTCGTGCAACGGCTGCTGTCCCCCGCCCGCCACACCCTGGACGCGCCGGTGGCGGGCCGGGCCTTCGGTGGCCGCGGGGCCCGGATGCTGGTGGCCGGCAACGCGGCGCACGCCGATCTCGCCTCCACCAGCGCCGGGTCGAGCGTGATCGGGCTGCTGCTCGCGATGCTCGGCCAGACGGTCGGGTTCCCGGTGCCCGAGGGCGGGGCCGGTCGGCTGACCGGGGCGATGGCGGCGCGGCTGCAGACCAGGGGCGGGCAGGTGGTCACCGGCGCGCCGGTGGAGCGGGTGCTGGTCGAAGGTGGCCGCGCGGCCGGGGTGGTGCTCGGCGGCAGCCTCGTCCGGGCGCGCCGGGCGGTGGTCGCCGGCGTCGGGGTGCACCAGCTGGTCCAGCACCTGCTCGATCCCGACGACGTGCCCGCTCGCTATCTCGACCGGGTCCGCCGGTTCCGGATGGACCCGGCCACCGTCAAGGTCGACTTCGCCCTGTCCGGGCCCGTGCCGTGGCGGGGCGACCCGGCGTACGCGGCCGGGACGGTGCACCTGTGCGACAGCCTGGACGAGCTGAGCGCGTACGAGGGGCAGCTCGCCGCCGACCTCGTCCCCGAGCGGCCGTTCCTGCTGATCGGTCAGATGACGACCAGCGACCCGACCCGCTCCCCCGCCGGGACGGAGTCGCTGTGGGCCTACACCCACGTCCCGCAGCGGGTCCGCGGCGACGCCGGCGGGACGCTGACCGGGCGACTGGGACGGCGGCGACGCGGACCGGTTCGCCGACCGGATGCAGGCCCGGATCGAGGCGTACGCGCCCGGTTTCGGCTCGCGGGTGCTGGCCCGCCGGGTGCTCTCCCCGACCGAGCTGGAACGACGGGACGCCAATCTGGTCGGCGGCGCGGTCGGTGGCGGCTCGTCGGCCCTGGACCAGCAGCTGATCTTCCGGCCGGTGCCCGGACTCGGCCGGGCCGGGACCCCGATCCGCGGTCTCTACCTCGCCTCGGCGTCGGCGCACCCGGGCGGGGCCGTGCACGGGGCCGGCGGGGCCAACGCCGCCCGCGCCGCCCTGTGGTCGGACCGGCTGCGTCGCCCGCGGATTCGTACGTGACGGGAATCTGATCTTCGTCGGCGGAATGCCGGCGTGTCGGGCCCTCGCGGGCTCGATCGGTGCGGGTTTGCGTCGCCGTCCACAGGTGACCTGGCCCTTCGAGCGTCGTCCACAGATTCCTGGCACCCCCGGTCGAATCCGCCCGACGTCCACAGGGTGCAGACGTGAGAAACGACGACATCATCGAAGAGCTGCTGGCCGCGGACCGCGTCATCGTCGCCCGAGAGCATCCGGCCCTGGAGAACGCCCTGGTCCGGGCCGCGGTGGGCGGCCGTCTGGTCCGGCCCCTGCCCGGCATCTACGCCGACCCGGGCAACGCGTCCTCCCTGCTGACCAAGGTGGTGGCGGTGTCGCGCTGGGACCCGAACGCGGTCATCACCGGTCGGGCGGCGGCCGCGCTGTCGTACTGGCCGGAGGTCGCGGTCGGCGCCATCCAGGTGGCCTCCCCGCAGCGTCGTGCGCCCCAACCCGGGTTCGTCTTCGAGCAACGGCGGGTGCCGGCCGAGCTGGTCCAGCGGCGCGGTCCTTTCGGGTTCACGGTGCCGCCACTGACCGCCGTCGAGCTCGCCACCCTGGACGACACCGACCCGATCGACATCGCGCTGCGACGGAAGGCGGCTGACCTCGCCAGCCTGCGTCACGCGCTGCAGCAGACGGCGCACCGCCGCGGCAACACCGAGCGCTGGCGGGTGCTGCTGGACTCCCGGGCCGAGCCCTGGTCGAGGGCCGAGCGGCTGGCCCACCGCCTCTACCGACGGGCAGGGATCACCGGCTGGGTGGGCAACCTGAAGGTGACCGTCCCGGACTGGGCGACCTACTACCTCGACATCGCCTTCAGCCGTCGCCGGCTGGCCTGCGAGATCGACGGCCGGGAGACCCATGACCGGGCCGACGCCTTCGAATCCGACCGGGAGCGACAGAACGCGCTCGTGCTGGCCGGTTGGACGGTGCTGCGGTTCACCTGGCGGATGCTCACCGAGGATCCGGAGTACGTCGTGTGGGCCACCCGGGTGGCGCTTCGCGACGCCGACGCAAGACCTCCGTGGCTACGCGAGATCCGGCCCGACACGCCGTGGACGGTGGCGTGAGGCGCAGATTCCCGTCACGAACTAATCAGCGGGCGAGCAGTCGGGCTGACCAGCAGCACCCGGTCAGCGCGCGTTGAAGTACTTCGCCTCCGGATGGTGCACGATCAGCGCGTCGGTGGACTGCTCCGGGTGCAGCTGGAGCTCCTCGGACAGCTCGACACCGATCCGCTCCGGCTTCAGCAGGTCGACCAGCTTGGCCCGGTCCTCCAGGTCCGGACAGGCCGGGTAGCCGAAGGAGTAGCGCGAGCCCCGATAGGCCTGGTCGCGGATCATGTCGTCGATCGAGCCGTTGTCGGCGCCGAAGCCGAGGTCGGACCGGACCCGGTCGTGCCACATCTCGGCCAGACCCTCGGTGAGCTGGACGCTCAGTCCGTGCAGCTCCAGGTAGTCCCGGTAGGCGTCGTTCTCGAACAGCACCGCCGTCGCCTTGGACACGGCCGCGCCCATGGTGCACAGGTGGAAGGCGACCACGTCGGGTCCCTTCTCAGCGGCCAGCTCCCGGGAGCGGAAGAAGTCGGCCAGACACAGGTGCCGGCCGCGCCGCTGCCGCGGGAAGCTGAACCGGTGCCGTTCCGGCGCACCGACCTCGGCGCCCGGGTCCAGGACCACCAGGTCGTTGCCCTCGCTGTAGCAGGGCCAGTAGCCGTAGACGACGGCGAACTCCGCGATCCCCTCGGTCTGGATCCGGTCCAGCCAGGTGCGCAGCCGTGGCCGGCCCTCGACCTCGATCAGCTCCTCGTACGTCGGCCCGGTGCGGGAGCCCTTCAGCCCCCACTGCCCCATGAAGGTGGCCCGCTCGTCCAGGTACGCCGCCACGTCGGCCAGCGCGATGCCCTTGACGATCCGGTCCCCCCAGAACGGCGGGGTCGGCACGTCGACGTCCACGGCCACGTCGGACCGGGTGGTCGGCTCCGGCCCCTCCTCGGTGACCGCCGCCGGGGTCTTGGCCTTGACCCGGCGCTCGCGCGGCGCCGGCAGGGCGGCGCCCTCCTCGCCCCGCTTGACCGCCATCAGCGCGTCCATCAGCCGCAGACCCTCGAACGCGTCGCGGGCGTAGCGCACCTCACCGGCGTAGATCTCCCGCAGGTCCTGCTCCACGTACGCCCGGGTCAGGGCCGCTCCGCCGAGGAACACCGGATAGGACGCGACCCCGCGGGTGTTCATCTCCTCCAGGTTCTCCCGCATCACCACCGTCGACTTGACCAGCAGACCCGACATCCCGATGGCGTCGGCCCGGTGCTCCTCGGCCGCGTCCAGGATCGTGGTGATGGGCTGCTTGATGCCGAGGTTGACCACCGTGTAGCCGTTGTTGGTCAAGATGATGTCGACCAGGTTCTTGCCGATGTCGTGCACGTCGCCCTTCACCGTGGCCAGCACGATGGTGCCCTTGCCATCGGAGTCGGTCTTCTCCAGGTGCGGCTCGAGGTAGGCCACGGCCGTCTTCATCACCTCGGCCGACTGGAGCACGAACGGCAGCTGCATCTGACCGGAGCCGAACAGCACACCGACAGTCTTCATGCCCTCCAGCAGATCGGTGTTGATGATCTCCAGCGCCGGCTTGCCGTCGGCCAGAGCCAGCTCCAGGTCGTCGGTCAGACCCTTGCCCTCCCCGTCCACGATCCGCC
>CAWARE010000007.1:0-206063 GCA_963784345.1 uncultured Actinomycetota bacterium | reverse complement strand
GCTCCCGATCCGCAGCCGCGAATCGGTAGTGACTACCACTTTATCGGCGGGCCGGTCCGCGGTCAATAGTGGTAGTGACATCCGATCGGAAGTGAGCACTAACATGGGGTCATGGGACTCCGTGAGCTCAAGGCCACCCGGACGCGGCAACGGATGACCGACGTCGCCCTCGAGCTCTTCCTCCGCGACGGCTTCGACGAGACGACCATGGAGCAGATCGCCGAGCGCGCCGAGGTCGGCACGACGACCCTCTACCGCTACTTCCCCACCAAGGACCAGCTGCTGCTCGACCCGCTGGTCGAGGCGATCGACCTCGCCCCGCACCTGCGCAGCCGCCCGGCCGACGAGCCCCTTGCCCAGTCCCTGGCTGCGGCGTTGTTGGCGGCCGCCGCCGCGTTCGACGGGGCCGGCCCCCGGATCGCGGAGATGCGTCGGCTGGTGGACACGGCCCCGGTCGCCCGGGCGAGGCTGTGGGACCGGGTCCGGACGCTCCGGGAGGATCTCGAGACGGCGATCGCCGAACGGATGGACCGGAGCCCGGACGAGCTGGCGGTGCGGGTGACGGCGGGTCTGACGCTCGACCTCTTCCACCTGGTGGACCGGGACCCCGACGACACCCGAACCCGTGAGCAGACGCTGGCCGGGCTGCTCAGCGAGCTTCCCGCCAGCACCCTCGTCCTGCCCGAGCTCCCCCGGACCCAGACCGAGCCGAGCTGACCGGACGACGACCGATCAGCGCTGCCGGCGGCACAGTCGTGCCGCTGACCGGCCCCCCCCGTCGTGCCGACGGACCGTCAGAGCATCATGTCCGCGAAGCGGCTGTAGTGCCCCTGGAACGCGACGGTGATCATCTTGGTCGGGCCGTTACGGTGCTTGGCCACGTCCATGTCGGCCTCACCGGCGCGGTCGGACTCCTTGTCGTTGATGTCCGGGCGGTTCAGCAGCACCACCATGTCCGCGTCCTGCTCCAACGAGCCGGACTCACGGAGGTCGGACAGCATCGGCCGCTTGTCGGTGCGCTGCTCGGGCCCACGGTTGAGCTGGGACAACGCGACCACCGGCACCTCGAGCTCCTTGGCCAGCAGCTTGATCTGCCGGCTGAACTCGCTCACCTCCAGCTGACGCGACTCCACCCGCTTGCCCGAGGTCATCAGCTGGATGTAGTCGATCACCACCAGCTTCAGGTCGTGCTTCTGCTTCAGCCGACGGGCCTTGGCCCGGATCTCCATCATGGTCAGGTTCGGCGAGTCGTCGATGTAGAGCGGCGCCTCGGACACCTGACCCATCTTGGCCGCCACCCGGCTCCAGTCGTCGTCGCTCATCCGCCCACCGCGGATGTGCCCGAGCGGGATCGAGGCCTCCGCGGACAGCAGTCGCATGGTGATCTCGATCTGGCTCATCTCCAGCGAGAAGATGACCGAGGTCAGCCCGTTCTTGATCGAGGCCGAGCGGGCCAGGTCCAGGGCGAGCGTCGACTTCCCCATGCCGGGTCGGGCGGCCACGATGATCATCTGACCCGGGTGCAGACCGTTGGTCAGCTCGTCGAACTCGGCGAAACCGGTGGGGACGCCGCCGAAGCTGCCGTCGCGGGAGGAGATGGCCTCCATCTCGTCCAGGGTCGGCTGCATCAGCTCCGACAGCGGCTTGTAGTCCTCCGAGGCACGCCGGTCGGTGACGGAGTAGACCTCGGCCTGGGCCCGGTCGACGATGTCGTTGACCTCGCCCTCCGCGGCGTACGACATCTGGGCGATCCGCACCGACGCGTCGGCGAGCCGGCGCAGGATGGCCTTCTCCCGGACGATGTCGGCGTAGAAGCCGGCGTTCGCGGCCAGCGGGACGCTGGAGAGCAGGTCGTGCAGGTACGGAGCGCCACCGATCCGCAGCAGCTCGCCGCGCTTGCCCAGCTCGGCGGAGACGGTGACCGCGTCGGCGGGCTCGCCGCGGCCGTACAGGTCGATGATCGCGTCGTAGATCTGCTCGTGCGCGGGCCGGTAGAAGTCGTTGCCGCGCAGCGCCTCGATCACGTCGGCGATCGCGTCCTTGGACAGCATCATCGCCCCGAGCACGCACTGCTCGGCGGCCATGTCCTGCGGTGGGGTGCGGTCGAGCCCCCTGGTCGAGTCGTCTCCGTACTGCGGGATCGCCTCGGCCAGACTCACTCCGCGCCCTCCTTCGGCCGACCCACGAGCGGGGCCAATAGCATGCATGTTCGTACGGTAGGTGCCGCCTCCGACAGTCGTCGATCTAGTGACTCGGCGGGCGTCTCGGGGGCAGGCAGCGTGGGCCAACGTACGCCCCATCGGACGGCACCGCCACCCAAGATGAACAAGTTATCCACAGGCCATGTGCATAACCCACCTAGCGGTGTGGAGGACACGCGGTGGGGTTGTGCACTCCCTGGGCACAACCTTGGGGACAACAGCTGACACTCCCCCTGAAACAGCCTCTGACCAGGCCCTTCGCCGACAGTCGCCAGTGGACGGAGATTTCTTTCGTCCCTCCTGGCGGCGCTCTCACGACACTCCGGACGGCCTTGACAAAGGGGGCCGATCCGTGGGATCCACAGCACTTGTGCACAGCCGGACGCTCGTCCCCGGCGCCCAGCGGTCATCTCCCGTTCGCCGGTCGTTTCCCACCCGGACTTGGGCAAACGTCCGTCCGCTCATACTCTAGGGGGGTATCCAACCGGGCGGCCACCGCCCGCTGTCCGAGGAGACCGATGAGCCAGACGATGCCCCCTCCTGCTGATGTCGACCCCCTGCTGTCGGGCGCCACCGACCCGGCGTCGGACGGCGGCGCGCACGCGCCGCACGGCTACATCGGGCAGAAGGAGGACTACCTCAAGCGCCTCCGCCGGATCGAGGGCCAGGCCCGTGGCCTGCAGCGGATGGTCGAGGAGGAGAAGTACTGCATCGACATCCTCACCCAGGTCTCCGCCATGACCAGCGCCCTGCGCTCGGTAGCCCTCGGACTGCTCGACGAGCACCTGCAGCACTGCGTCGTCCGTGCCGCCGCCGAGGGCGGCGAGGAGGCCGAGGCCAAGCTGCACGAGGCCTCCCAGGCGATCGCCCGGCTCGTCCGCTCCTGACCCGCACGAACCTCTTCAGCACCGGAAGGAGAACCATGATCACCACCACCGAGTACGTCGTCGCCGGCATGACCTGCGCCCACTGCGTCCAGGCCGTCACCGAGGAGGTGACCGCGCTGAGCGGTGTCACCGACGTCGCCGTCGACCTGGCCAGCGGTGGACTCACGGTGGTCAGCGACACCGCCGTGTCGTTCGCCGAGATCGAGCGGGCGGTCGACGAGGCCGGCTACACCGTCGCCACTCCCTGACCCCCGCCAGGCTCGACCCCGCCTGGGCTCGAACTCCCCGGCTGACGCTCAGCCTTCCTCCCCCGGCTGACGCTCAGGCCCTCTCGGGTGGGCCGGTCAGCTCGTAGCGCAGCGTGGCGAAGTCCTCACCGTGCGCGGTGGCGCTGACCAGCCGCAGCCGGGGCGGGGTGATCCGCCGGGGCAGCAGCGGAGCACCACCACCGAGGAAGACCGACCCGACGCCCAGGATGAGGTCGTCGAGCAGTCCGGCGTCGGCGAACTGACCGACCAGGTCCCCACCGCCGACCACCCACAGGTTCCGGCCCGCCGCCGCGCTGACCATCTCGGCGTGCACCGGCGCCACGTCCCCGGACACGAACCGGAGGTCGGCGCCCGGCACCGCTGGCAGCTCCCGGCTGCTGAAGACCCAGGTGGGCTGCTCGTACGGCCAGCGGCCCGGCTCGTCCAGCAGGTTCTCGTGATCGAGGATCCACGCGTAGGTGGTGGAGCCCATCGCGAGCGCTCCGACGTCGGCGATGAAGTCGGGATACTCCTGCTTCGACGCCTCGGTCTGGCGCAGGGTGAACAGCCAGCCCAGCGAGTTGTCGGCGTCCGCGATGAACCCGTCGATGCTGGTGGCTGTGTAGTACTGGGTGCGCGTCATCGCAGCAGCGTGGCAGGCACCACCGACAACGACCAGGCGCCACCGACAACCACCGGGCCGCGGCCGCGGTCCGACAAGGCGGTCCGCTGGAGAGGTCTGCCGGCGCTACGGTCGGGGCATGGCAGCGAAGACGATCGTCCTCACCGGCGCGACCGACGGACTGGGCCGCGAGGTCGCGCTCGCCCTGGCCGCCCAGGGTCACCGACTGATCCTGCACGGCCGCCGACCCGACGCCCTGCAGGCCGTTCGGGACGAGGTGGCCGCGGCCGGCGGCGCCGACCCGGCGATCGTGCAGGCCGATCTGTCCGAGCTGGCCCAGGTGCGCGCACTGCCCGAGCAGATCGCCCGCGTCGCCGACCAGGTCGACGTGCTGGTCAACAACGCCGGCGTCGGACCCGGGGACCCCGGCCGCCCGGGTCGGCTGACCGTCGACGGCAACGAGCTGTGCTTCGCGGTCAACTACCTGGCCGCGTTCGACCTCACGCACCGGTTGCTGCCCATGATCAGCACCGACGGCGGCCGGGTCGTCAACGTGGCCTCGCTCGGCCAGTCCCCGATCCAGTTCGACGACCTGGTCCTGGCCGGTGATCATGATCCGTGGCTGGAGTACAACCAGTCCAAGCTGGCCATGATCACCTGGGGCTTCACGCTGGCCGAGCGGCTGGACCAGGTGTCCGTGAACAGCCTCCACCCGGGCACCTACATGCCCACGAAGATGGTTCTGGACAAGGGGATCCCGCCGGTGCACACCACGGCGTCCGGGGTGGAGGCGACGACGCGGTTGATCACCGACCCGGCGCTCGACGGAGTCACCGGCCGGTTCTACGACCAGCTGGTCGAGGCTCGTGCGCACGTCGAGGAGGCGTACGACGCTGCCGTTCGGGAACGGCTCTGGCGCCTCAGTCTCGAGCTCACCGGCGCGCCCGAGCCCGGCTGAATCGCTCTAGGCCGCGACCCCCGTCCCGCCGGCCCGGTAGCGCTCCTTCGCCCGCTCACCCCGACGACCGACCGGCACAACTCCCGTCGCCTTGGCCAGACCACTGACCGGCATCCCGGCGTAGATGGACTCGGCCACGGCGACCTGGAAGGTCTCGTGCCAGATCCCCACGGCTCCGGGTGCCTTGCGGGCCCGCTGGTTGAAGCGGGTCCAGGCCGGACGGTGCTCCGCGTCGGGCCGGGAGGCGTACGCGTAGAGCAGCTCGTGACTGTCCCAGTACATGATCAGCAGCGGGCCGCCCTCCCCCAGGGTGAGCCGGTAGCCGAGCATCCCCGAAGTCGGGATCCTTGCGCCAGCTCGGCGAGCATCGGCGGCATCGCGTTGAACACCGGCAGCCACAGATCGGGTCGCCACCAGCGGTTGATCCGCATGCCGATCAGGAAGACCACCAGCTCGCCGTCGTGGTCATGGGTCATCCGTCCGCTCTCGATCACGGCCATCGTCTTCTCCTCATATGGATAGCAACACTCTCTGCTCACTATTATTAGATAGTGATACTGTCCGTTGTCAAGAGGTGAGCGCCCGTCGGAACATGAGAAGCCAGGAGGGTCATGCGCATCTCGGAGCTGGCCAGAGCCGCCGGGGTCCCGGTCGCGACGATCAAGTTCTACCTGCGGGAGGGACTGCTGCCCGAGGGCGTCCGCACGTCCCCGAACCAGGCCCAGTACGACGACGCCCACCTCCAGCGGCTGCGGCTGGTGCGCGCCCTGGTCGGGGTGGGCGGGCTGTCCCTGGCCGCCACCAAGGAGGTCCTCGGCCACATCGACGAGCCGGCGCAGCCCACCCTGGACCTGCTCGGTGCCGCCCACCAGGCCGTCGCCCCCGAGCTCCCCGACGAGGTCGACGTCACCCCCGCCGTCGCGCTGCTCCGGCGGTGGGGCTGGAGCTCGTGCATCGACCGACTCGAGGGCAAGCGCGGCGACCGGGTCGACGAGGGCGTCGCCGGCCTGGCCGTGGCCCTGGCCGCCCTCGACGACGCCGGCTTCGAGGTGGAGCAGGACCGGATGGACACCTACGCCGAGGCGATGATGCAGGTGGCGCAGGCGGAGATCGACGGGCTGCCGACCGAGAGCCCGGGTGCCGCCGTCCGCTACGTGGTGCTGGGCACCGTGCTGGTCGAACCGGTGCTGCTCGCCCTGCGCCGACTGGCCCAGCGGGAGGCGTCGGTGACCCGCTTCCCGGTCCGCCGGGCCGGACGTTCCGGAGCAACAACATCAATAGTCGTGGAGAGCGGCACAGACGCGCGCGGTGAAGGGGTTGCCAGACTGACCCCATGACGAGCGTCCCCGGTTCCCTCGACCCCGGCTCCACTCCCTCCGCCTTCGCCGCGCTGAGCGATCCCGGCCGGGGCTTCATCGCCGGCCTGCCCAAGGCCGAGCTGCACGTCCACCACGTCGGGTCGGCCTCGCCCGCGATCGTGGCGCAGCTGGCCGAGCGGCACCCGGGCACGGTGCCGGCCGATCCCGAGCTGCTGGCCGACTACTTCCGGTTCCGCGACTTCGCCCACTTCATCGACATCTACCTGTCGGTGGTCGACCTGATCAGGACCGGCGAGGACGTCCGGCTGCTGACCTACGAGGTGGCGGCGGAGATGGCGGCGCAGAACATCCGGTACGCCGAGCTGACGGTGACGCCGTACACCTCGCTGGTCCGGGGGATCGCTGCCGAGGAGTTCGTGGAGGCCATCGAGGACGCCCGCGTCGCCGCCGAGCGCGACCTCGGCATCGTGCTGCGCTGGATCTTCGACATCCCCGGCGAGCTGGGCCTGGAAGGCGCCGAGGGCACCCTGCGGTTCGCCCTCGACCACGGCCCGTCCAGCCTGGTGGGCTTCGGGCTGGGTGGGCCCGAGATCGGCGTACCGCGACCGCAGTTCAAGCCCTACTTCGACGCGGCCCGCGCCGCCGGGCTGCACAGCGTCCCGCACGCCGGCGAGACCACCGGACCGGAGACGATCTGGGACGCCCTGCGCGAGCTCGGCGCGGAACGCATCGGGCACGGCACGTCGGCGGTCCAGGACCCCGAGCTGCTCGCCCACCTCACCCAGCAGCAGATCCCGGTCGAGGTCTGCCCGACCTCCAACGTGGCCACCGGCGCGGTCGCCGACCTGACGAAGCACCCGATCATCGCCATGGTCGAGGCCGGGGTGCGGGTGACGATCAACAGCGACGACCCGCCGATGTTCGCCACCACGCTGAACGAGGAGTACGGGGTGGCGGCGCGGCTGCTCGGGCTGGACGACATCGGCGTCGGCAACCTGGCCAAGGCCGCCGTCCGGGCCTCGTTCGCCGACCGCGATCTCCAGCAGCGGCTGCTGACCGAGATCGGCGACTACGTGGCCGCTGCCGACTGACCTCGCCGACGTGAGGCGGCCGTGCTCAGAGGCGGTGGCGGGACCCCACCGGTTGCAGGTCGCGGAGCGCCTTGGGCGGACCGAAGGGGAACAGCTCCTCGCGGTCGGGTTTGCGCCACCACAGCACGATGGCCACCAGCACGGCCACCTGCACCAGCGGCGAGATGCCGTAGCGGAAGACTCCTGAGACCACCTCCAGCGGCATGCTCATCTCCACCGCCCGCCCGGGCACGTACGACAGCGACAGCAGCGTGATCCGCATCAGCATCATCCGGTCGAGCTTGCTGGCGGCCAGCACGGCCAGCGGCAACCAGGCGATCAGGTCGTACCAGGACAGCGTGTACATGGCGGTGACCAGCCAGGCCACCGACAGCACCAGCGAGGTGCGCAGGGCCACGGTCAGCGGGTCGAGCCGCGGGTCGGTGCCCCGGGCCAGTCCCGGCGCGGCCGTCCACGGCACCACCTTGGACAGCATCCAGGCGATCACCACCAGCCCGCCGTAGGAGATGACGCCGACGATGATCTTGGCCAGCCAGTCGGCCAGGAACAGGTCGAGGAACAAGAAGACCGGGTTGGCCCACGACCCCACCGAGACGTACGAGCCGTTGCGCAGCACCTGGAAGAAGGCTGTCGGCTGCCACACCACGTACGCCAGCGACATCGGGATGACCGCGCCCAGGCAGAGCAGGAGCGCCTTCTTGGGCTCGTGCCGGTACGCCCAGAGCATGGCCAGACCCCAGATGCCGATGCTGAGCTTGGCGCAGCCGGCCAGCCCGATCCCCAGACCCGCGCCGAACGGGCTCTTCCGCATCAGCATGATCCCGGCGACCGCGAACATCACCGAGAGCGCCTCGTTGTGGGCGGCGGCCACGACGGCCCAGATGAGCATCGGGTTGCAGACGGTGAGCAGGGCCGCGCGGGCCTGCCGGCGCTTGTCGCCGTGGGCGAGCTGGACGATGCCGGCGCAGGCGATGATGAAGGGCACCACCGTGATCACCTGCAGCCAGAACACGATGTCGTGCATGTTCTCGCCGCCGAGGTAGTTGGCGAACCACTGCAGCCAGGACGTGATCGGCCCGTACACGCTCGGGGTGTCCTGCCACGGCTGCTCGGTCCACGTCAGCACCGGGTCGAACTGGCCGCGGAACACCTCCGCCGGAGTGATCTCGTACGGGCTGCGGCCGATCATCTGCAGCCGGCCGTAGCCGGCGTACATCAAGATGTCGGCGCTGGTCAGCGGCGGCACCAGGATCGTCACCAGACTGAGGCCGGTGCCCAGCCCGAAGATCTTGCGGGGGTTGGGCAGCCAGCCGCCGGCCAGGGCCCGGATCCCGATCCACAGCCCGAGCGCGCCGGCCACGATGACCACCCAGACCAGGGCGGTGACCAGCCACTCGTTGGGCTGCACCACGCCCCCGGGCAGGTACCACGGCGGCAGCAGGCTGTCTCGGGGCCCGAGCTTCAGGGTGACGACTGACGGACCGAGGAAGCCGGTGATCAAGGTGACCACCGTCGCGGCGATGATCAGCCCGATGGCGTAGCGGTGGTCGCGGTGCCAGACGCTCGGCGCGTACCGCTGGATCGGCGGGTGCGCCGGGTTGCGACCGGCGACGTGGTGGTGGGGCCGGGGGCCGTCACCGCCCCCCGGACGACCGGACCTGCCGCGCCCGTGACCGGAGGCGCTGCCCTGGTGACCGGATCCGGCGCGCTCGTGACCGGAGGCGCGGCTCATCCGCGGAGCTTGTCGATCAGACCGCGGACCCCGCCGGACTCCTTGAGACCGTCCAGACCGTGCCGGACCAGGCCCCGGGCCGTCAGCGCCCGGGTCACGTCCTTGAGCACCAGGGCCCGGTCCAGCTGCGCGGCCAGTCCGGTCGCGGCGTCCGGTCCGGCCAGATCGATCTCGACCTCGCGCACCCGCAGACCGGCCCGCAGCAGGTCGATGGTCATGCCCAGGTCGGCGCCGTCGCCGGCGGCCAGCGGACTGGCCAGCTCGTACGCCCGGCGGGTCAGGCACCGGTTCGTGGCCAGCGGCGAGCGGGAGGTGAAGTCGGCCAGCTCGCTCAACCCGCGGGCGGCGGTGGTCTCGACCAGGTCGAAGCCGGGCTCCCGGCCGTCGCCGGCAGCAGCTGGCGGGACCGCGATCGCCAGGTCGGCGCGCTCGGTGACCACCGGTCCGACCAGGTGCGCCGCGCGGGAGGCGGCGGTGCCGAGGTCGGCGTCGAGCAGCAGCACGGTGCCGCACTCCGGACGCTTGTCGCGCTGCTCGAGCACACCGAGCGCGTTGACCCCGGACTCGATGGCGGCGGCGCGGCCGCGACCGCGCTGGTGGGTGACGACGATGGCCCCCGAGGCACCGGCGTAGTCGCCGGTGGGGTCGCTGCTGGCGTCGTCGACGACGACGACCACCTCGACGCCGGGGACGGCGCGGGCGGCGGCGACGGTGGCCTGGATCCGGTCCGCCACGTCCCTGGCCGGGATGATGCAGGCGACGCGGGCGAGGCTCACGGGAAAACCTTAGGCGATCACTGGGGAACGCCCTCGCCAGCAGGCTGTCGTCGGTCTCGGCCGCCAGGCTGTCGTCGGTCCTGGCCGCCAGGCTGTCGTCGGTCCTGCCAGCGCTCCACGGCCGCCGCGGCCACCGCGGGGTCGTCGGTGGTGAGACCGGTGACGCCCCGGTTCAGGCACCAGGTGATGTCCCTGGCCCGGTTCACCGTCCACACGTGCACCTCGTGGCCGTGGGCGAGCACCCGGGCGATGTAGTCGGGGTCCTGCCGCAGCAGCAGGTGGTCCGGTCCGACGGCCCCGATCCCGTCCGGCAGGTGCCCGTCCCGCCACTCGCCGAGGTCGCGCTCGATCAGCAGGGTGCGGGGCAGTGCCGGCAGCACCTCGGCAGCCCGCTGCAGCCCGGGCAGGAAGAAGGAGATGATCCTGACCGGGGCGCCGGCCGCGGTCCACCCGTACGGGTCCAGCAGGGCCGCCACCTCCTCCTCCACCTCGGTGGTGCGCGGGTTCGGGTGCTTGGTCTCGATGGCCAGGCTGACGTCGACCCCGCGGGCCCGGGCGGCCGCGGTGAGCTCGATCAGCTCGGCCAGGGTGACCAGGGTCCGCTGGTCGGCGCTCGGCCGGCGCCGCTTCCAGGAGCCGAAGTCCAGCGTCTGCAGCTCGGCCACGGTCCGCGCGTACGCCGCCCCGGAGGTGGTCGAGGTGCGGTCGACGGTCAGGTCGTGCAGGCAGATCAGCTGGCCGTCGGCGCTGAAGTGGACGTCGGTCTCGAGCCCCACGGGGACCCCGGTCCGTTCGGCCCAGGCGATGGCGGCCAGGTAGGCGGCCCGGGTCATCTCCGGTTCCTTCGCCGAGTAGCCGCGGTGCGCGTAGATCATCACCACGACGACCAGCCTGCCCTACAGCCGCTCAGCCTCGCTCAGGACGGTCTCGGTCCGGTGTCGCCCGGCCGCCGGACGGGTCAGCGCCCGCAGCGCCGAGCCGGCGGTCGAACCGACGGCGAGCGCCGTGAGCCGGGGATCGAGGGTGCGGGCCATCTGGGCCATCGCGGCAGCCACCCCGCCCGGGTCGTCGTGCCCGGTGAGGTACGCGCGCTGCAGGTCCGGCGGGAGCCCGAAGAACGCCTCGAAGAAGGCGGGGACGCCGTCCGGCGGCAGCCGGAGCAAGGTGGTCAGACCCGCACCGCGGAGCAGCCGGACCAACCGGCGCCGGCGGCTGCGGAGCAGGTCGGCCGCGTCGGCCGGCACCCCGGCGGCGATCAGGACGGCGAGATCGTCGGCCAGCCGGAGCGACGGGGCCACGCTGTAGCCGGTGGCCGGGTGCATGATGCCGCCGCGCGCCCCGACGACCAGGGGCCCGGAAGGTCGGCTGCGCCTCAGGTGCTCGGGCTCGACCGCGAACCGCACGTGCTCCTCGGGCTCGTCCCCGCCCAGTCGGACGCCGCGGTGGGCCAGCCGCGCCGCCAGCCTGGTGCGGAGCTCGCGGTAGCCCAACGGCGGCCGGCCGACCAGGCAGGTCTCCTCCACCAGCAGCCGGTCGGGACCGACCGGGACCACGTACAGGAAGGAGGGCGGGGCGTCGGCCGGGGCGTCGTTGTCGCGGCGCCAGTCCATGAACCAGGAGCCGGTGATCGAGCCGGTCCGGTCCCGGGGGAGCACCACGCCCACGGCGGTCTGCTGCGCCTTGGCCGGGGACAGCCGGCTGCCGCGGGCGTCCACCACGACGTCCGCCGAGAGGTGGCGGCCGTCGACCAACCGGACGGTGTGCGCGTCCACGAGGGTGTCCACCCGCTCGGCCAGCAGCCGGTCGTCGTCGACGGCGAGCGCGCCGTGCAGACGGGCCGGATCGAGCACCACGTACCGGTCGGCGATCGCGTGCTCGGTCCGGGCGAAGGCGCGGACGGTGTCGGTGCCGGCCACCACCTCCGTCGGGAGCCAGGCGCGGCAGCTCGTGCGCCCAGAGGGCGTACGTGGCGGTCCACGGCCGCGCCGGGGACGGGTCGACCCCGATCGCGTCCACCCCGCGGGCGGTCAGCCGGGACAGCAGGGACCGGCCGGAGGGACCGAGACCCAGCACCAGGACCTCGGCGGTCCGACGGGCCGAGGCCGTGTTCGTCACGGCCCCAGCCTGCCGTACGGAGGGACGGTGAGGGCTCAGGCGCCGGTGTTCCGGCGACGGGAGAGCCGACCGAGGACGACCATCAGCACAGCTGAGACGACGATGGCCGCCACCGAGGAGCCGAGCCAGGTGGGCGGGACGAAGCCGATGGCCGCGTCCACCGCGGACCAGAAGTCGGCCCAGACGCCCACCGTGCCGGGGTAGACCAGCTGGTAGGCGACGAAGCCGCCGGCCCAGGCCACGAGCGGGGCCCAGCGCAGCCGGGCGGTCGCGCTGACGTCCCAGCGCTGCTGGCTGACCAGCAGGAAGTCGGCGGCGGCGACCGCGAACAGGGGGACGAAGACGGACCCGATCAGGAACAGGAAGGACTGGTACTGCCCGAAGTCGAGGAAGCCGGCCAGGCCGGTGGCGATCACCCCGATGACCACGGCCACCACCCGACGGTCGACGTTCGGCGCGATGTTCTGGACCGACATGGTGGTGGAGTAGATGTTGGCGAACGCCTCGTCGACCTCGTCGGTGAGCAGGATGCCCAGGGCGATGGCCCCGACCGGCAACGCGACGAGGGCGGCGATGACGTCGGTGGCGCCGAGGTGCGCGACGGCGAGCACCCCCAGCGTGTAGTAGGCGATGGCCGCCAGCCCGTAGCCGAGCGAGGACCCCCAGAAGGCGGCCTTGCGGGTCTGCGAGTGACGGCTGTAGTCAGCGGCCAGGGGGGCGAAGGAGACGACGCCGGCCACGGCCAGGTCGACCGCCGGCCAGAAGCCGAGCACCGCGTCCTGCGGGATGGCCTGCCGCGGCTGCAGCAGCACCTGCACGAACAGCACGACCGAGGCGATCAGCACCAGCCAGACCATCACCTTGCGCAGCAGCCGGACGCTGCCGAGCGGCTTGACCGCCATCAGCG
This sequence comes from uncultured Actinomycetota bacterium, assembly GCA_963784345.1. Lineage (GTDB taxonomy): Bacteria > Actinomycetota > Actinomycetes > Propionibacteriales > Propionibacteriaceae > Microlunatus. Next base: position 193,207 of record CAWARE010000007.1, on the reverse strand, counting down.
TGGCCACCGCCCCGGCCACCAGCACGAACGGCCAACGCCACGCCTCGCCCAGGATCGCCGACGCCGCGGTGGCGATGACGATGATCTCCATCGTGGCCCAGCCGACGTTCTGGGCGATGTTGAGCACTGTGGGCACGATCGAGCCCCGCCGACCGAGCAGGCCGCGGAGCGAGACCATCGCCGGGGCCCCGGTGGTGGCCCCGAACAGGGCCGAGGTGCCGAGCAGACCGGCGCCGAGCGCGCAGCCGACGACGATCGCGCCGATGGCCAGCCCGACCGAACCGGTGGTGGCGGCGACCAGGGCGCCGGTCAGCGGGCCGAACAGGCTGATGCCGAGGTTGGCCCACATGGCGAACTGGTCGACGAACCGCAGCGGGCGCGGCGGTTCGGTGGTGAGGACGAGCGGCGCCTCGGGTCGGCGACCAGTGGTCGACGGACCGTCGACGGTGGTGGGTGCGGTGGACGTGGCCATCAGCGAAACCTCCCTACGCCGGCATTACCCGGTCAGGTTCGGTCGGTCGGCGGACCCGCGATCCCGAAGGATCGACACTCCGCCCTCTCAGCCCACCACGTGGTGTGAGCTCCCGATGTGTGTCGTTGGGGCCAACCTAGCGCGTCCCGCGGCAGGCCGGACTGCTGTCCTGGTGCCGGTGGACAGACGCGGCTGCGTCAAAGTCACCCCGATCGGGCGGCCGCCCGGCGTGTCGCGGTCGTTTCGGCCGAGTCGGGGAGACTTTGACGCAGCGTCAGGCGACGACCGGCTTGCCTTCGGCGGCCCAGCCCTGGACGCCACCGACCAGGTTGACCGCCTCGTAGCCCTGCTGGGTCAGGTACTGCGCCACCCGCTCGGAGCGGCCGCCGACCGCGCAGATGCAGACGACCTGCTCGGAGATCTCGTCGAGGCGGGCCACGACCTGGTCCATCGGGATGTGGACCGAGCCGTCGATGCGGCCCTGGGACCACTCCTCGTCGGTGCGGACGTCGAGCAGCATCCAGCCGTCGGTGCGGTGCTGGTAGACGTCGTCGGGGCTGATGGTGGGAATCGGGTCGACCATGCCGTCGAGGTTAGTGCGGAACGAGCGGACTGCCCGACTGTCCCGTCGCGAGCGGCGAGCGACGCGAGCGCGCGACCCCCAGCTACTTGAGCAGGCGGGACATCCGTCGGTCGGCCAGCTTCTTGCCGCCGGTCTGGCAGGTCGGGCAGTACTGCAGGGACGAGTCGGCGAAGGAGACCTCCGCGATGGTGTCGCCGCACACCGGGCAGGCCTCACCCTTGCGGCCGTGCACCCGCATCCCCGACTTCTTCTCGCTCTTGAGGTCCTTGGCCGCCAGTCCCTCGGCCCGCTGGATCGCCCCGGTCAGCTCGTCCCGGATGGCCGCGTAGAGGGTGGTCAGCTCCTCGTCGGACAGCGAGCTGGCGGGCTTGAACGGGCTCATCCGGGCCACGTGCAGGATCTCGTCGGAGTACGCGTTGCCGATGCCGGCGATCACCCGCTGGTCCTTGAGCACGCCCTTCAGCTGCGAGCGCCCGGCCCGCTGCAGCAGCGCGGCGAGAGCGTCCCGGTCGAAGTCGTCGGCCAGCGGGTCGGGACCGAGGGTGGCCACGTGCGGGATCTGGGCGGGGTCGGCGACGACGTAGACGGCGAGCTTGCGCTGGGTGCCCGCCTCGGTGAGGTCGAACCCGGAACCGTCGTCCAGGTGCAGGCGTACGGCCAGCGGGTTGCGGCCGGCCTTCGGCGGGGCGGTCGGCTGACTGTCCTTCCAACGCAGCCACCCCGCCCGGGCGAGGTGGAAGACGAGGTGCATCCCCTGGGCGGAGACGTCGAGGAACTTCCCGTGCCGGCTGACGCCGTCGATCTCCAACCCGTACAAGGCGGTCGGTGGCGGGTCGTAGGTCTTGAGGGCGCTGAAGGCCACCACGTCGAGCCGGGTGATCGTCCGACCGACCAGCTTGTCGGTGAGGAAGACCCGCAGCGACTCCACCTCGGGCATCTCGGGCATGCCCCATTATGGGTCGGCTTCCCGCCGAAGAGAACAGTCGGCGCACTTCGCTGGCGTACTCGCCCGGAAGTGCGCCGCTTGTCTCAACTCATGGCCAGGAAGTCGGTCTCGGCCAGCGTTCGGCAGCGCCCGCACCGACGGAACTCGCCGGGCCAGCCACGCGACCTCAGCACGGTGGCCACCTGCCAGGCCACCGCGCACGGGTTGTCCGTGACGTCGTACCAGCCGTAGCGCAGGGTGAGCAGAGCGCGCACGGCGAAGGCGTTGTCGCGACGGCGGTCGCGGAAGGCGCCCTCCTCGATGTGTCCGTCGCGGCCGTCGAGCTCCAGCAGCAGCGCCCAGTCGTCGTAACCGACGTCGGACACGTGGGCCAGACCCACGCGCGACTTCTGGCGGCGGCCCCGCGGTAGGCCGTGAGCCCGCTCGACGTCGCGTAGGTAGGCGAGTTCGAGGGGCGACTCGACGCCGTCGGCGACCTCGCTGAGGATGTCACGGACCAGTGCGCGGTGGCGGTGGCGTGCGCGCAGGGCGAGCTCGTCGACGATCCGCTCGCCCGTGGTCAGCCGACGCTGGACAGCTCGCGTGAGCAGTCCAGGAACCTGGCTGGCGGTCACGCCATCGCAGAGGTCGACGACCGTGGCCTCTACGCCGAGCCGGGGAGGATTCCCGACGGTCTTGGCCGAGCGCACCCCCACCTGTTCGCGACGCAGCAGCCACGGCCCATCGGTGCGCGCCGACACCGATCGTCCGCGGCGAGACGTCGTGGGATCTGCGCCCCGGCACGCTGAGCGACCTCAGCTGGTGCTGCGGTGGACCTGCTTGACCCCCACCCAGAGCCCGGCGGCGCAGGTGAGCACGGCCGCCAGCACGGCCCAACCGATCGCCGGGTCGGCGAAGGAGCCGGAGAACAGGGCCCGTTCCGCGTTCACGATGTAGGTGAGCGGGTTGAAGGCGCCGAGCACCTGCATCCAGCGCGGTCCGTTCTCCAGCGGCAGCATCATCCCCGACAGGATCAGCAGGGGGAACAGCAGCGACTGCTGGACCGCCCAGAACATCCACTCGCGCTTCCGGGCCGCGATGGCCAGCGCGTACGAGAACGCGCCCATGCCGACCCCGAACACCCCGAGCAGCAGCAGACCCACGAGCACGTGCAGCGGGTGGAGCACGAAACCGAAGGGGATGCAGACGATCACGATCAGCGCGGCCTGGACCACCAACGGGGCGAGCTCCTTCAACGCCCGACCGATCAGGATGGCCGACCGGCGCAGCGGGCTGGCCAGCACCCGCTCGTAGGACCCCAGCGAGATCTCGAACAGCAGGTTGGAGCCGGCCGCTCCGGTCCCGAACAGGCAGATCATCACGATCACCCCGGGCAGGAACCACTGCAGCGGGGACTGCCCGCCGAGTGCCGCCGGGTCGATGGAGCCGCCGAGCAGCGGTCCGAACAGACCCAGGAAGACCAGCGGCTGGACCAGCGAGAAGATCAGCGAGAACGGGTCCCGGAGCACCAGGAACATCTCGCGCAGGAACACCGCCACCACGTCGCCGACCAGCGAACCGCGCTCCGACCGCGCGCCCGCTCCGCCGGTCAGATCCGACACCACCGCCGTCATGCCGCCACCTCGACGTCCTCGCGCAGACTCCGGCCGGTCAGACTCAGGAAGACGTCGTCGAGGGTGGGCACCCGGACGTCGGCCGCCAGCACCGGCACCCCGTCGGCGTCCAGCTCCCGCAGCACCACCGGCAGCAGCTGCCGGCCCTGGTCGACCCGGGCGCTGACGGCGACCCCGTACGCGTCGGGCGCTTCCTCCAGCTCGACGGCCCGCCGCCCCAGCACCGCCCTGGCCCGCTCGACGGCTCCCGGGTCGACGACCACGCTCAACCGGTCGCCGGCCAGCCGGCTCTTCAGGTGCTCGGCGGTGTCGTCGGCGATGATCTCGCCGTGGTCGATGACCACCACCCGCTCCGCCTCGGCGTCGGCCTCCTCCAGGTAGTGCGTGGTCAGCACGATCGTGGTGCCCAGCTCGGCCCGGAGCCGACGGATGTGGGCCCACAGGTTGGCCCGGTTCTGCGGGTCCATCCCGGTGGACGGCTCGTCCAGGAACAGCAGCCGCGGTGAGTTCATCAGCCCCAGCGCGACGTCCAACCGGCGCCGCTGGCCACCGGACAGCGACCCGACGGTCCGCTTCTCCAGCCCGGTCAGGTCCAGACTGACCACCAGCTCGGCCGCCCTGGCCGCCGCGGCGGGCCCGGTGAGGCCGTAGAACCGCCCCTGGGAGTGCAGCTCGTCCAGCACCCGGAAGCTGTGGCCGCCGCCGTTGCCCTGGCCGATGTACCCGATCCGGGACCGCACCAGCGACGGCTGGGTGACGACGTCGGCTCCGGCCACCACGGCAGTGCCCGAGGTGGGCGGCAACAGGGTCGTCAGCATCCGCAACGTGGTCGTCTTGCCGGCGCCGTTGGGCCCCAGGAAGGCCACCAGCTCGCCGGGGTCGATGTCGATGTCGACTCCCTTGACGGCCTCGACCGTCTCCTTCCTGCTCCTGAACTGCTTGCGCAACCGGCGGGTGTGAATCACGCGGGTCCTTCCCCTCGTCGATGGGCCTCGGCCTGGTCGTGCGATCCGTGTCGCCGGATCTCCGTACGCCGTACCGAGTAGTTCACCATACACTGTACGGAGTAGCACTGACAGTCCGCTGGCCAGCTCGGAGGTACCGCCGATGACCGACCCCGCCTCAGCCGACGGCGCCTCGGCCGAGGAGCTGGGCACCGAGCAGGGCCGGCGCATCATCCAGCTGCTCTGGGAGCCGTCCGCCACCGCCGTGCCGAGCCGCGGGCCCAAGCCGAAGATCACCCTGGACGACGTGATCGACGCCGGGGTGGCCATGGCCGACGCCGACGGTCTGGCCAACCTGTCGATGCGCAAGGTCGCCGGCCGGCTCGGCGTCGGGGCGATGTCGCTCTACACCTACGTCCCGGGTCGCGACGAGCTGCTCGAGCTGATGGTGAACCGGGTGCACGCCGAGCTGGCACCCGCCGCCAGGGAGCTGCCGGCCGACGAGCTGTCCTGGCGGGCCGACGTGGAGCACCAGGTGCGGCGAGCGCTGGCGGATGTACGAGCGGCATCCCTGGCTGCTGGACCTGAACGCTGCCCGTCTCACCGGTCGGTCCGCACGTCCTCGACGCCGACGAGGCCCTCTACGCCGCCCTGCACCGGGCCGGCCTGCGCGGCACCGAGGTCGTCTCCACCAGCAACCTGATCCTCTGGCAGCTGCTGGGGGCGGCCCGCTCGCAGATCATCGACTCCGACCGAGGCCCGCCGGACCGGGACGTCGGCCGAGGCCTACTGGGACTCCCGGGCCAGCTTCTGGACGACCTACTTCGACGACGACCGCTACCCCACGATGGCTGCGGTCTGGGCGGCCGGTGGCTTCGACGACGACCAGGCGTACGCGTTCGACCGGCTGCTGGCCCGCCTGCTCGACGCCCTGGAGGCGAGCCTGCCGGACGCCTGACGCCGGGTCGGTGATCAGACCGGGCTTCAGGGCATCGGGGAGGTCCGCTCGCTGCCGGTGCCGAACAGGCAGCGGCTGAGGTTGTCGGGGTCCGGGAACACCCGGTACGGGATCGCCTGGATGTCCCACAGGACGCCCGGCCCGTCCCGAGACCAGCCGCTGGTTCAGCACCGTCCTTGGTGCACAGCGCCTTGATCAACGGGTTGTTCTCCAGCTCGGACTGCGTGCGCGGCGCCTCGGGCAGCTCGACGGCGATGAAGGTCTGGTACGGGTGCGAGTCGGTGCACTCGATCGGGGTGGCCACGCACGGGGACGTCCCCGACGTTCTGCAGTCCGCCCCAGCACTCGGGCTCGACCGGGCAAACGGTTCGTCACCGAACGTCGAGCAGCCGACGAAACCGTCCGGCACCTCGGGCGACGGTGACGCGCTCGCGGACGTCGACGGCGAGGCGCTCGGGGACTGCCGAGCTCGGGTCGGCGCCGCTGGCCGCGGTGCCGGGCACCGCCCGGGTGACGGCACGGCGATCGGCCCGCCCTCCCGCCCGGTGACCCCGAAGTAGACGATCCCGCCGGCCACCAGGGCCACCACCAGCAGCAGCACGGCCAGGAACAGGGTGCGGTCGCGCCGACGCGACCCGCGTTCCCCGGTGGTCTCGCGACCGAGCTCCTCCCGCTCCCCGACGCCGCTCCCCCGGCACCGCCCGGCGTCCGGTCCACCGGCGCGTCGCCGGAGCCCGCCGCCGCGCCCGCGGTCAGCGCCCGGCCGTTCGGATCGCTGACCGGGCTGGGCCCCGACCCGCCGGGTGCACCGCTGAGGGCCAGCGCCCGCCGGTCCACGGTGGCCTCGGGACCGAGGTCGACGGCCGCCAGCTGGTCACGGAACTGGGCCGCGGTCGGCCGCTCGGACGCCTCGGGCGCCAAGGCCCCGGCCAGCACGTCCATCAGCGGCTGCGGCACCTGGGGCAGCGCCGCCGCCGGCTCGCCGTGCAGCTCGATCAGCTCCGGCAACGTCGGGGTGTGCCCGTCGGACGGCCACCGGGGCGGGTGCCCGGCCAGCAGGGCGTACAGGGTGGCGGCCAGGGAGTAGACGTCGCCGAACTCGGTGGCCGGGTGCGAGTGGAACATCTCCGGCGGCGCGTACGCCGGGGTCAGCGCCTCCATCGTCACCGAGGGCTCCGAGCCGGGCTCCGGCATCGCGGCCAGCCCGAAGTCGGTGAGGCCGGCGTGCCCGTACGCGTCGATCAGGATGTTGGCCGGCTTCACGTCGCGGTGGATCACCCCGCGGGCATGAGCCGCGGCCAGGGCGTCGGCGATCCGGACCCCGACGTCGCGCACCCGGGAGACCGGCGGTCGCTTCTCCGGCGTCAACCAGGCCGACAGGGACCCGCCCGGACACAGCTCCAGCACCAGGTACGGGCGGTCGTCGGGCAGGATGCCGGCGTCGTGCACCGTGACGATCCCCGGGTGACCCGACAGCCGACCGGCCGCCCCGGCCTCCCGCAGGAAGCGCCGACGCTGCTTGTCCTCGTCCAGGGGGCGGAAGTCGACCTTGACCGCGACCTGCCGACCGAGCGAGTCCTGGCGCGCCTGCCAGACCGCGGCGAAGCCTCCCCGGGCGAGGGGCCGCCAGTCGGAGAGCCCCTTGATCTCGGGGTGCGCGGTCACCACCGGGTTCACGGTACTAGGGAGGTCACCGATCTGGCAGCCGCCTCGGGGAATGCGCCGCCCGGCCGGCCGAGGGTCCGGCCGCCGCCCACTAGGGTCACGACCATGACTCGGAGCGTCTACATCGCCTCGCCCGAGGGCCTCACCGGGAAGTCAGCCATCGCCATCGGGCTGATCGACACGCTGACCCGCGAGGTCGGGTCGGTAGCGGTGTTCCGGCCCCTGGTGCACGGCCCCGTCGACATGCTCGCCGACATGCTGGTGAACCAACCCGGCATCACGCAGGGCTACGACGAGGCCATCGGGGTGACCTACGACGAGGCCCGCGAGAACCCCGACGAGGCGATGCACGTCATCGTCGAGCGGTTCGGGCGGCTGGCGGAGACCTTCGACGTGGTGCTGGTCCTCGGCTCGGACTACACCGACATCTCCACCGGGACCGAGCTCACCGTGAACGCCCGGATCGCCGCCAACCTGGGCGCCCCGGTGGTGCTGGTCGTGCACGGTCGCGACCGGACCCCCGACGAGGTGCGCTCCACCGCCGAGGTCGCCATCGCCGAGCTGCGGCTGCACCACGCCCACACGGTCGCGGTGATCGCCAACCGGACGGCCGCCGACCTGCTGGCCGAGACCCAGGCCGCGCTGGCCCAGCTGCCCGACGTGGTCGTCGCGACCGTGCCGGAGAGCCCGGTGCTGTCCGCCCCGACCGTACGGGCGCAGGCGGCCGCCGTCGACGCCGAGCTGGTGCTGGGCACCGACTCCTGGCTGGACCGGGAGTCGCAGGGTCTGATCGTGGCCGCGATGAGCCTGCCGAACGTGCTCGACCGGCTGCGCCCCGACGTCACCGTGATCGCCCCCGGGGACCGGGGCGAGCTGCTGCCCGGGTTGTTGATGGCCCACCAGTCGGGCACCTTCCCCTCGCTGGCCGGGATCGTGCTGACCGGTGGCTACCCCATCCCGGAACCGGTGCAGCGGCTGGTCGAGGGCATCCCGCACAACCTGCCCATCGTCTCCACCGAGCTCGGCACCTTCACCGCCGCGGCCCAGCTGTCCGGCGTCCGCGGACCGATGTCGAAGGACTCCACCCGCAAGCTGGAGGTGGCCCGCCGGCTGTTCTCCGAGCGGGTCGACGCCGAGGCGCTGATGAAGGCGATCAACGTGTCGGCCTCCGAGGTGCGGACGCCGCTGATGTTCGAGTACCAGCTGATGGAGCGGGCCCGCGAGGCCAACAAGCACATCGTGCTGCCGGAGAGCACCGACGACCGGATCCTCGAGGCGGCCTCCATCCTGCTGCGGCGCGGGGTGGCCCGGCTGACCCTGCTGGGGGACGAGAAGCTGGTCCGGGCCCGGGCGTCCGAGCTCGCCCTGGACCTGGAGGACGTCACCGTCGTCTCCCCCACCGACCCGGAGCTGGTGGAGCGGTTCGCCGCCGAGTACGCCCGCGCCCGGGCCCACAAGGGGATGACCGTCGAGCGGGCCCGCGAGGTCGTCACCGACGTGTCCTACTTCGGCACCATGATGGTCCACCTCGGGCTGGCCGACGGGATGGTCTCCGGGGCGGTCAACACCACCGCGCACACCATCCGGCCGGCCCTGGAGTTCGTCAAGACCAAGCCGGGCGTGGCCACCGTCTCCAGCGTCTTCCTGATGTGCCTGGCCGACCGGGTGCTGGTCTACGGCGACTGCGCCGTGGTCCCCGACCCGACCGCCGAGCAGCTGGCCGACATCGCCGCGTCGTCGGCCGAGACCGCCGCGCAGTTCGGGATCGACCCGCGGGTGGCGATGCTGTCGTACTCCACCGGTTCGTCGGGGTCCGGCGTGGACGTGGAGAAGGTGCGGGCGGCCACCGCGCTGGTCGCCGAGCGCCGACCGGATCTGCCGCTGGAGGGTCCGATCCAGTACGACGCCGCCGTGGACCTGGACGTGGCCCGGACCAAGCTGCCCGACTCGGCCGTGGCCGGACGGGCGACGGTGTTCATCTTCCCGGACCTGAACACCGGCAACAACACGTACAAGGCGGTGCAGCGCAGTGCCCACGCCGTGGCCATCGGCCCGGTGCTGCAGGGTCTGCGCAAACCCGTGAACGACCTGTCCCGAGGAGCCCTGGTGGACGACATCGTGAACACCGTGGCGATCACCGCGGTCCAGGCGGCCGGCAACGACGCATGCCGCGGGGACGCCGCATGACGCCCGGGGCAGCCACCGGGCCGGTGCTGGTGATCAACTCCGGGTCGTCGTCGCTGAAGTACCAGCTGGTGGTGCCCGACACGGCGGAGGTGCTGGCCTCCGGTCTGGTCGAGCAGATCGGCGAGCCGACCGGGCGGGTCACCCACACCGCGGCCGGCCGGAGTCGGTGCAGGAGGTGGCCGTCGCCGATCACGGCGCCGCGCTGACCGCGCTGCGGGAGCAGTTCGCCGAGCACGGTCCCGACCTGGACGCGGTCGGCATCGCCGCCGTCGGGCACCGGGTCGTGCACGGTGGCCCGACTTCTCCGACCCGGTGATCATCGACGACGACCTGCTGGCCGAGATCGAGGCCTCAGCCCGCTGGCCCCGCTGCACAACCCGGCGGCGCGTGGCCGGCATCCGCGCCGCCGCGGCCCGGTTCGCCGTCCCGCACGTCGCGGTCTTCGACACCGCCTTCTTCGCCGGTCTACCCGCGGCGGCGCGGACGTACGCCATCCGGGCCGACCTCGCCGCCGAGCACAAGATCAACAAGTACGGGTTCCACGGCACCTCGCACGAGTACGTGTCCCGGCAGGCCGCCGACGAGCTGGGCCGTCGGTCGAGGACCTCGCCAGGTGATCTTCCACCTCGGCAACGGCGCCTCGGCGTCCGCCGTCCGCGGCGGCCGGGCGATCGAGACCTCGATGGGACTGACCCCGTTGCAGGGGCTGGTGATGGGCACCCGCTCCGGGCGACATCGACCCGAGCATCTACCCGTTCCTGCACGACGTCGCCGGGCTGTCGATCGCCGAGATCGACACCGAGCTGAACAAGCCGTCCGGGCTGAAGGGGCTGTGCGGCGACAACGACTTCCGGGTGATCGACCGACCGGATCGAGGGCGGTGACGCGGCCGCGCAGCGGGCTTTCGACGTCTACGTGCACCGGCTGCGGCACTACCTGGGCGGGTACGCCTTCGCGCTCGGCCGGCTGGACCTGGTGGTGTTCACCGCCGGCGTCGGGGAGAACAGCGTCCGCGTCCGGGCCGCGGCCACCACCGGTCTGGAGCACTTCGGTCTGCACCTGGACCCGGAGCGCAACGCCGAACGCTCCAAGCAGGCCAGGATCATCTCCACCGACGACTCGCCGGTGACGATCATGGTCGTGCCGACCAACGAGGAGCTGGCGATCGCCCGCAAGGCGGAGAAGCTGGTCGGATGAGCCGCTGCCCCCGGACCCGCCGGACGCGTCGGTCCGGAGCCGGTCCTGCGGCGTTGGCGCAACGCCGTCTTCGTGATCTTCTGGTTGAGCCGGTTTCCTGTTCGCCAGCTGGGCTACCCGGGTTCCGAACGTCCGCGACATCCTCGGACGCCTCGACCAGCCAGATGGGTCTGCTGATCCTCGGGCTGGCGGCGGGGTCGGTGCTGGGGCTCTTCGCCTCCAGCCACGTGATCGCCCGGCTGCGGCGCCACCTCGACGCTCCTGCTCTGCCTGTCGCTGGCCTCCGCCGGTCTGGTCGTGGTCGGGGTGGTCGCCACCTTCGCACCCGGCTCTGGTGATCTTGTTCGTGGCCCTGATGATCTTCGGTGTCGGCTACTCGATCAGCGACGTGGCCATGAACCTCAGCGGCGCGGCCAACGAGCGCCGGATCGGCCGCACCCTGATGCCGATGTTCCACGCCTGTTCAGCCTCGGCACCATGTCGGGGCCGCGGTGGGCGCGCTGACCGAGCACTTCGGCGTGCCGATCGGGGTGCACCTGGTCGGCGTCGGCCTGGCTGGGGATGGTCGCCGACCCAGATCTCCGTCCGGTTCCTGCAGCCGGCCGAGCACACGCGCCGCGAGCCGGCACGCGGCCGAGCCCGGCGCGCACCGGCGTCGACACCATGGCCGACCCGCTGTCCGACGCCCCCGCCCCGGACGGCTGGCGCTCCCGGCTGGCCGTCTGGCGCGACCCGCGGATCCTGCTGATCGGGGTGATCGTGCTGGGCATGGCCTTCGCCGAGGGCACCGCCAACGACTGGCTCAGCCTGTCGATGGTCGACGGCTACGGCACCACCAACGCCGGCGGCGCAGCGATGTTCGGCGTCTTCGTCACCGCCATGACCGTCGGCCGGCTCCTCGGGCGGACGGGTCCTCGACCGCTTCGGCCGGCTCACCGTGCTCCGCGCCACCGCCGTGCTCGCCGTGGCCGGCCTGCTGCTGGTCATCCTGGGCGGGACCCTGGTCCTGGCCGTCGATCGGGGTGGTGCTCTGGGGCCTGGGCGCCTCCCTCGGCTTCCCGGTGGGCATGTCCGCCGCCGCCGACGACCCGCGCACCGCGACCGCCAGCGTGGCCGCGGTGGCCACCATCGGCTACTTCGCGTTCCTGATCGGCCCGCCGCTGATCGGCCTGCTCGGCGAGCGGTCGGGCTGCTGAACGCCTTCTGGGTGGTGGTGGTCCTGACCGTGGTCGCCGGTCTCTGCGCCCCCGCCGCCCGCGAACCTACCCGGCGGACCGCCGGCTCGCTGAGCCGCTGACTCGTTCCATCCGGCGTCAGTCGAGCACCCGACCGTCCGCACTTTCCATCCACGGACGACATTCCCCCCCCAGCACCCGGTCCCGCACTTTCCATCCACGGACGACTTTCCGCCCACCGCACCCGGTCCCGGACTTTCCATCCACGGACGACATTCCGCCCACCCCGCCACCCGCCCGGACTTCCATCCACGGACGACTTCCGCCCGCCCCGACCGACCCCCCGGCCCCGCCCCGACCCGCACCCGGACCCCGAGGCCCCGGCTCAGAGCTGGTCGACCTCGTCGGCGATGACCCGGCCGATCTCCAGGGCGGCGGTCGCCGCGGGCGACGGGGCGTTGAGGACGTGGATCTGGCGGGGCGCGCGAACGTACGCGAAGTCGTCGACCATCGACCCGTCACGCCGCAGCGCCTGGGCCCGGACGCCGGCCGGGGCGGGGACCAGGCTGTCGTCCGGCAGGGCCGGGACCAGCTCGCGCAGGCTGGCCAGGAAGCGGCGGTGGGACAACGAGCGCAGGATCTCGCCCGCGCCGGTCTTCCAGAACCGCCGGCCCAGCCGCCACAGCCCCGGCCAGCGGAGGTAGTCGGCGACGTCGGCCGGGCTTGACCGTCCCCCAGGAGTAGCCCTCCCGGGCCAGGGCCAGCACCGCGTTCGGGCCGGCATGCACGCCGCCGCTGATCATCTTGGTCAGGTGCACCCCGAGGAAGGGCAGGGTCGGGTCCGGCACCGGGTAGATCAGACCGGTGACCAGGTGCTCGTACGCGGGCTTCAGCTCGAAGTACTCGCCGCGGAACGGCACGATCCGCACGTCCGGCTCCAGCCCGGCCAACCGGGCGAGCCGGTCGGACTGCAGCCCGGCGCAGTTCACGAACCGGTCGGCCCGGTGCTCGCCCTGCCGGGTGGTCACGGTGACGCCGTCGGCGCGGGCGTCGACGCCGACGATCTCCTGGCCGGTGAGCAGCTGCCCGCCGCCCGTGGTGATCACGGTGGCCAGGGTCCGGCAGACGCCGACGTAGTCGACGATGCCGGTGGATTCCACCCGCAGTCCTGCCACGCAGGAGACGTACGGCTCGAACTCCCGGGCCTCGTCGGAGTCGACCCGGCGCACCGGCACGCCGTTGGCCTGGCCCCGGTCGTAGAGCCGGTCCAGCGCGGGCAGCTGGTCGGGCCGGGTGGCGACGACGAGCTTGCCGCAGATCTCCACCGGGATCTGGTGCTCCCGGGCGAAGTCGCGCATCGACGCGGCGCCGGCCGTCCCGAGCTTCGCCTTGAGGCTGCCCGGCGTGTAGTAGAGCCCGGAGTGGATCACCCCGGAGTTGCGACCGGTCTGGTGCCGAGCGATCTCCGGCTCCTTCTCCAGCACGGTCACCCGGTGGCCCCGACGGGTCAGCTCGTACGCGGTGGCCAGACCCACGATGCCGGCCCCGGCGACGACGATCTCGGCCACGCTCTTCCCCGCTTCCGCTACACGATCCTGCCCCGACACCGTAGGCGACCGGCGCTCGACGCGGGGCCGGTAGCCGCGATCCGACCCGTCCGTCACGTCACCAGAGACGTCCGCCCAGCAAGGACGGGGACAGGTCAGTCGGGGACCGCGTCGCCCTCCCGGTCCTCGGCCTGCTGTCGCAGCTCGCTGTTCCGGTCCTCCAGCTCGAGCACCATGGAGATGCCGGCCAGGTTCAGTCCCGCGTCGAGCAGGTCGCCGATGCGACGCAGACGGTCGAGGTCCTCGGCGCTGTACCGGCGGGTGCCGCCCTCGGTGCGGTCCGGCTCCAACAGACCGCGGGCCTCGTACGCCCGCAGGTTCTGCACCCCCATGCCGACGAGCTCAGCAGCCACGGAGATCCCGTACACGCCGCGCTGGCGATCGGGTCCGGACGGTGCGACCACCGGGAGCCTCCTCAGGAAATTTTCTCTGTTTGACGCTTGCAGCATCCTGTCACGTGCGCTACAAAATACCTATAGCGCATGCCACAGATCGCAGCGGGCGATGGGTGGCCCATCCGGAGCATCGTGACAGCAGACGGAGGTGATGATGATGCTGATGCGCACTGACCCCTTCCGAGATCTCGACCGCCTGGCCCAGCAGGTGTTCGGCGCCGACGGCACCTTGGCCCGCCCCTCGGCCATGCCGATGGACGCGTGGCGCGAGGGCGACACGTTCCTGGTGGAGTTCGATCTGCCGGGTGTCGACGTCGACTCGATCGACCTCGACGTCGAGCGCAACGTGATCACCGTGCGAGCCGAGCGGCCGAACCGCGCCAGCGACGCCGAGCTCCTCGCGGCCGAGCGACCGCGGGGCGTGTTCAGTCGGCAGCTCGTCCTGGGTGACAACCTCGACACCCAGCGGATCGCCGCCGGCTACCAGTCCGGGGTGCTGACTCTGAGGATCCCGGTGGCCGAGCAGGCCAAGCCGCGCAAGATCTCGATCACCCGCGAGGACGAGAACCAGCAGGCCATCCGCGCCTGATCGACCGACGACCTGATCGTGGAGGCAGCGATGCTCTCGACATCACACTCGGCGATGCTCCCGACGTCACAACCACCGGGCACGCGGGACACCGACCGAGAGAGCGACTTCTGGTCGTTGCTGCTGGCCGACCCGGACCTGCTCCAGGCCGAGTTCGACGCGATCGTGGCGGCCGAGTGGCCCGATCGTCCCTCGGTACCACCCCGCCGCGGGATCCCGGGGCTCCCCCACCCCGGGAACCCGAGCCGTGGCCGGTCACCGCGGCGCCGGTGGCCGAGCGGGTGTCGGTGGGAGGAGGACGGTCGTCCACGGCAACGGTCGCCGCCGGGCACCGTGCTCAGTCGCTGAGTCGCCCGACCGGGTTCGCCGGGGAACCGACGAACCCGGTCGAACCCGGCGCCGGCGGTCCCGCATCGTGGCTCCTCGGCCAACGGGCAGCCGGCTAGCCGGACAGCACCCAGCCGGACACCACCTAGCCGGACACCGTGGTGGTCGATCCGTCGGGCCAGACCACGAGGCCCGTACGGCCGGGTCGCCGGCCCAGCCAGTCAGCAGCGCCCGCACCGTGCGCGAAGGCTGCCGTGGCGTCGATGTCGGCCCAGGTGAGATCCGGTCCGATCACTGTCACCGAGGCAACGCCCTCGGCCTGCAGCCCGGTGCGGGCGTCGTAGAGGTGGGCCCCCCGCCGCGCGGTGCCCGATGTCGCCACCGCCCCCCGGCGCACCGGGACGGTGGCGATCAGCCGGCTCGGGTCGCGCGGGTCCTCGATGCCGATCTGCCACGGGGCGCGCTGCGGATCGGTGACCCGGCAGACCAGGTCGCCACCGGCGGACAGACAGGCGTCGGTGTCGTCGAGGGCCGTCAGCCAGCGGAACGCGCGCTGCACGGCCCACCCCTTGACCACCCCGGACGGGTCGAGCCGCCGGCTCTCCGTGCCCGGTCGGGGCAGCCGGACGGAGAAGGCCCCGTCGGACTGTTCCTCGGCCCGCCGGCCCAGCTCGAGCACCTCCCGGACCTCGGCTGGGCAGTCGACGACGGCCAGCTCGCCCCGGTCCAGCCGGTTGATCACCGAGTCGTCGCGGTAGGTGCTGAACACGCGGTCGACCTCCTCGCAGCTCGGCGATCACCGTCGTCCCAGGCGCGCCGGCCGCGGTCGGTGTCGGCGTGCCGGCCGCGGAGCGCCAGGCTGATCGGCATCCCCATCAGCTGGACGACCCGACGGTGGATCGGCGAGCGCCCCGGGTTGCTCGAACGTCGCGGTCACAACCCGGCCTTGTCCAACGCGGACTGCAGCGACTCGACGTAACCGTCGCTGGTCACGGTGGCCCCGCTGACCATGTCGATCTTCGCGCTCTGGGCCGAGAGCGTGTCCTGGACCAGGATCGGCAGGGCGTAGTCGTTGATCTCGGCGTCCTTGTGGTTCTCGCTCGGGTACTGGACCACGTCCACCGCGGTGATCTTGCCGCTCGCGACGGTGATCTTCACCTGCACCGGTCCCCACCGCGTGTCGGCCACGTCACCGGTGGAGGACGTGCTCGCCGACGAGCCGGCTCGAGCCGGACGACGAGCCGCTGCCGGACGACGAACCGGTGGAGCCCGGTGCTCGGTTCGGCGGTGGGGTCGGGCGGCGCGGCCGAGGCGGACGTCGTGCTGCTCGGTGTGGTCGAGACGCCGCCGGAGGCCGACGCGGGCGTCGCGGAGTTGGTCGAGGTGTGGTAGCCGAACAGCAGCACGACGACGGTCACTGTCGAGGCCAGCCAGATGACGATGCGTTTCATGGGTTCACCAACCAAAGCTCTCGGTGTGGATGTGGGTGGGCGGTACGCCGGCGGCGACCGCGAGTCGGGTGAAGCCGGCGGTCCAGGCCGTCGGACCGCAGAGGAAGACGTCGTGCTCGGCGATGTCGGGGATCCAGTGCCGCAGCGTGGCCAGCTCGTCGTCGCCGGCCATCGGTCCGAGGACCGAGTCCGGGCGGCGGCGGGTCCCGGGAAGTCCGATCACCCGGAGACCACGCTCGGTGCTGAGTGCCTTCAGCTCGGGCCCGAACAGCGGCTCGGTGCTGAAGCGGTCGAGCAGCACGGCCTCGCCCGGTGCGTACGGCAGGCCCTCGGCGAGCGCACGCAGCGGGGTGATCCCGACACCGGCGCCGGCGAGCAGCACCTTGGGCCGGGTCCGGGCCCGGTCACTCAACCGGCCGTACGGGCCCTCGAAGAGCACCCGGGTGCCGGGCCGCAGGTGGGCCAGCCGCGCGCTGCCGGCCCCGAGCGCCTTGGCCGTGATCCGCAGACTGCGTCCGTCGGGCGCGGCCGACAGCGAGAACGGGTTGGCCCGGCTCCAGCCCGGCCCGTCGAGGAAACGGACGGTCAGGAACTGACCGGCCCGGACGGGCAACCGGTCCAGCCGCCGCCCGGTCAGGTAGACCGACACCACGTCGGAGGCTTCCCGGTGCACCGAGGTGACCCGCAGACCGTGCCGCAGGCTGCGGCACAGCGGCAGGACCAGCCGCCAGACCACGATGGCACCGGCCGCCACGACCCACAGCGTCCACCAGAACACCGTCCGACCCGGGGAGGACAGGAACTGCTGTCCCGTCCAGAGCTGGTGCGGCAGGGCCAGGCCCACGCCGAGGTAGGCGTACAGGTGGATCAGGTGCCACGACTCGTAGCGGAGGCGACCGCGGGCCTTCTTGATGCTGGTGCCGGCCACCATGATCAGGCAGACCATCCCGGCCACCGAGAGCAGGATGCCGCCGCTGGTGGTGATCAGGTCCCAGGTGGTGCTGGGCACCAGGGACCAGCGCGCACCGGCGTAACCGGCGATGATCGTGACCACGTGCAGGAGCATCAGGTCGAACGACAGGAAGCCGATGATGCGGTGGCTGCGGGTCAGCTGGTCCCGCCCGAACAGCGTTCTCCAACGGAGGGATCCGCGACATCATGATCACCTGCACCAGCAGCAGATCCGCGGACCAGAGTCCGCTCAGTCGGCCGACCGAGGTGAGTCCGGTCTCCCAGCCGGTGGTCAGGTCGGTGACGCCGCCGTCGGCGACCCACCAGTAGGTGACCAGCAGCAGGCTCAGCCACAGGGCGACACCGGTGACCAGCCGTACCCGCCGGTCGCGGCCGGCGTCAGCGCCGAGCCGCGCGATCGTCGGGACCGTGGCCGCGGTGTCGGGTGAGCAGGGCCGTCACGACGGCTGCTCGGAGTCGTCGTCATGATCACCGTCGTGCCGGTGTTCGCCCCACCGGCCGTCGCCGGCCCCGTCGTGGTCGCGATCGTGGTCGTCACCGGTCCGCTCCGCCCCGGGTGCGCCGGCGCTCGGCGAGGGGCCCGTCGCGGCGGCCGGCTCAGCGGAGTCCGGCGACTGGGCCGCCTGGACGTAGGCGATCCCGGCCGTGGAGGCCCCGAGGGTGAGGACGGTGGCCAGCACGGCCAACAGTGGACCGCGACGCCGGCGGCCCTTCCGGTCTCCGGCGGGCTGCGGAGCGGTCGCCGCCCCGGTCTGCGCCTCGGTCGGGGTCGACTCGGCGATCGGGTCGTGACCGGCGGGTGGCTCCCACCGGGAACCGCTGTGCCCGGGCAGGTACTGGTTGCTCATCAAGGCGTCCTCTCGTTCTCGCTGGAACGAGTTCACCGGAGATTTCTTAGACGAGGATCAGTGCGGGCCGCCGATCCATGCCGCGCGGCACAGACGCCTGTGACGGCCCTGACGCCGGGCTGGGGAGGATCTGTGGCGTTCTAAGAATTCACAGATCTTGCCCCGACAGGCTCCACCCATGACCGTCTTCGGCCTTCCCCTCCACCCGCTGATCGTCCACGCCACAGTGGTCGTCGTCCCCACGGCCGCGGTCGCGGTGCTGCTGGCCACGTTCTGGCCGCGGTTCCGCCGCTGGGCGTCCTGGGGTCCGTTGGCCCTGGCGCTGCTGTCGGTGGTCCTGGTGCCGATCACCTCCTCCAGCGGCGAGTCGCTGGAGCACACGCTGCCGCGCTCGGAGCTGATCGAGGCGCACGCCCATCTCGGCGACCAGCTGCTGCCGTGGGTGATCGTGCTGGCGGTCGGTGCCCTCGGGTTGAGCTGGCCGCTGATCACGGGCCTGCGGGTCGGCCTGCCCGACCTCCCCCGCTGGCTGACGCTGCTGGTCGTCGCGGTCGTGGTGGTCGGTGCGCTCGGCACGCTGGTGCAGGTGGTGCGGATCGGCCACAGCGGCGCGACGGCGGCCTGGTCCGACGTGTCGTGAGCACGCCGGTGCGGCATCCTGACCAGGTGAGCGGCTTCGACCCGGACGGCGGCGGACGGCGGCGAGCGGGCAGCGAGCCCGACGCCCCCCGGATCCTGCTGGTGGAGGACGACCGGACGCTGGCCGGCATGCTGGAGGAGATCCTGCGGTCGGCGGGTTACGTGGTCGAGACCGCGTACGACGGGCAGCTGGGCCTTCATCTGGGTCTGAGCCGCAGCTATGACGTGATGGTGCTGGACCGGGGGCTGCCGGCCATCGAAGGCCTCGACCTGCTCGGTCGGCTGCGGAGCCGCGGGGTGGTCACCCCCGTCCTGGTGCTGTCGGCACTCGGGCTGGCCCGTGACCGGGTGGACGGCCTGGACGCCGGCGCGGAGGACTACCTGAGCAAGCCGTTCGACATCGACGAGCTGCTGGCGCGGCTCCGGGCGCTGCTGCGGCGGCATCACGACCGGGCCGACGACCTGTCGGTACCGGGCGGACGCCTCGTGGTCTCGACCCGGACCTTCACCACCGACGCCGGGGAGAGCACGTTCCTGTCCGACCGCGAGTGCGCGCTGCTGGCGGTGCTGGCCCGGCGACCCGCCCGCGTCTTCACCCGGTCCGAGCTGGTCGCCGGCGTCTTCCCCGACGCCGACGACGAGGGCGTGGTCGACACCTACGTCCACTACCTGCGCCGCAAGCTCTCCCGCGGCGCCATCCGCACCGTCCGGGGACTCGGCTACCAGCTGGGTCCGGTCCAGTGACGGGCAGCCGGACGACCGGGGCGCCGAGCACGGACCTGCGTCGCACAGCACGTCGGATCGGTCTGCAGACCGCCGGCCTGCTGATCGCCTGCCTGCTGGTGGTCAGCACCGTCGCGTACGTCGCCGTCGTCCGCAGCCAGGAGCAGCAGCTGAGCCAGACCCTCACCGACGCGGTCGCCGCCGCGACCGCCGGTCGCGCGGACCGTGGCGGGGACGGCGACGGCGACGACCGGCGGCTGCGACTGCGACTGGAGGGCGGGACGTTCACCGCCGTGCTGCACGACGGCAAGGTGATGACCTCCGAGGAGCTGCCGCCGGGCCTGCCCGATGTGACCGTGATGACGCAGGTGGCCGCGTCCGGGGTGGCCGACCGGCGACGGGTCGACCTGACCACCGGACCGTACGAGATCCTCACGGTGCGCCAGGACGAGGTCGTCGTGCAGGCCGTGGTCAGCCTGCTCGACCAGCACCAGGAGCGGGAGCGCATCATCGGCGCCCTCGCCCTGGCCGGTGGCGCCGGGTTGGTGCTCGCCACCCTGGCGGCGGTGGTGCTGGCCCGACGGGCCGTCTCCCCGATGGCCCAGGCGCTGGAGTCGCAGCGGCGGTTCGTGGCCGACGCCGGGCACGAGCTCCGGACCCCGCTGACGCTGCTGAGCACCCGCGCCCAGCTGCTGGCCCGGCGGGTGCGGTCCGGCAGTCCGCCGACGGCCGGACCGCCCGGGTCGGACGAACGGGACCAGCTGATCGGCCGGGATGCCGAGGGGATCGTGGCCGACTCCGCAGCGCTGACCGCCATCCTGGAGGAGCTCCTGCTGGCGGCCGACACCCGGACACCGGTGCCCCAGGACCCGGTCGACCTCGGGGGGCTGGTGGGGCGGCAGTGGGCTCGGCCCAGGCGGCGGCCACCGAGGCCGGTCTCAGCCTGACGCTCGCTCCGACCTCCGACGACACCAGGCTGGCCGCCGGAGCGCCCACCGCCCTCAGCCGGGCCGTGACCGCCCTGATCGACAACGCCCTCGGGCATGCCCGCTCGCAGGTGGAGGTGGCTGTCGAACGGCGCGGCCGGATGATCGTGGTCGAGGTGCGCGACGACGGACCCGGGATCAGCGACGACGTGCTGCCGCGGATGTTCAGCCGGTTCGCCGGCGACCGGCAGCAGACCGAGGCCCCGGGCGCCCGCCGCCACTACGGTCTCGGGTTGGCCCTGGTCAGCGAGATCGCCACCCGGCACGGCGGGGTCGTCACCGCGGCCAACCGCCCGGCCCCCGCGACCGGTGCCGTCCTGCGCCTGGAGCTGCCGGCTCAGCGGGTCGAGCGTCGGCGTGTCGACGCGGATGACCAGGAAGCCCGGTCCCGCGGCCTAAGTGTCGTCCCATGACGACTGCGTTGGTGACCGGCGGGACCTCCGGGATCGGGGCCGCGTTCGCCCGGGCGCTCGCCGCGCGTGGCGACGACCTGGTGCTGGTCGCCCGGAACACCGACCGGCTGGCCGAGATGGCCACGCAGCTGACCGCGGAGCACGGGGTCGAGGTCGAGGTGATGTCGGCCGACCTCGGCAACCGGGACGACGTGCAGCGGGTCGCCGACCGGCTGGCCAGCACCGAGCAGCCGATCGACCTGCTGGTCAACAACGCCGGCTTCGGTGTCCCGTACGCGCTGACCAACGCCGACACCACCCCGCACGAGCACGCCATCGACGTGATGATCCGCGCGGTGCTGGTGCTCGGCGCCGCCGCCGGTCGCACCATGAAGGCCCGCGGGGGCGGCACCATCATCAACGTCTCCAGCACCGCCGGCTACGTCACGATGGGCGGCTACTCGGCGGTCAAGGCCTGGGTGACCGTCTACTCCGAGGGGCTGGCCAACGAGCTGCGGGGCACCGGCGTCCAGGTCACCGCCCTGTGCCCGGGCTGGGTGCGGACCGAGTTCCACCAGCGCGCCGACATCAAGACCTCGAAGATCCCCGACCCGCTCTGGCTGGACGCCGAGCGCCTGGTCGCCGACTGCCTGAGCGACGTCGAGAAGCACCAGGTCATCTCGATCCCGTCCAAGCGCTACAAGGTGCTGATCCTCGCGGCCCGGCTGGCGCCGCGCACGGCGATCCGCGCGGTGTCACGGAAGCTGTCCTCGGGACGGCACTGACGTGAACGAACAGCGGGCAGCGACGCGATACGGTGGGCGACGTGCCGAGTCGCCGCCGCTACACCTCGCCGATCCACGCGAGTGCGCGGTTCGTGGCCCAACGCGGCATGCTGAAGCCGCTGATCTGGCGCCTGGCCACCGTGACCGTGCTCGGCCGGGAGCAGCTCAAGGACCTGGACGGCCCGTTCGTGATGGTGTCCAACCACAGCTCGCACCTGGACGCCCCGCTGCTGATCGGCGCCCTGCCCCGCAAGCTGGCGCGCTACGTCGCCGCCGGGGCCGCCGCCGACTACTTCTTCGACGTGTGGTGGCGCAAGGGCCTGACCGCGCTGTTCTTCAACGCGTTCCCGGTGGACCGTACGGGTCTGCGCGGCAAGCGCGGGATGGCCACCAGCCTGCTCGACGACGGCGTACCGCTGCTGCTGTTCCCCGAGGGCACCCGCTCGCGGACCGGGGAGATGGGCAACTTCAAGCCGGGCGCGGCCGCGCTCTGCATCAGCCGCGACGTGCCCTGCGTGCCGGTGGCCCTGGTCGGCGCCTCGGACGCGATGCCACGGGGCGCGAGCTGGCCGGTCAAGGGCAGGCCGCCGGTCTACGTGGTGTTCGGCGCACCGATGCGACCCGAGGACGGGGAGAAGGCAGCTGTGTTCTCCGACCGCATCGCCAAGGAGGTCCGCGGTCTCGTGGACTACGGCATGAACTACGCCGAGCAGCAGCAGCGGCTGGCCGACGGTCCGCGCTCACTGCCGACGGAGCGTACGGAAGACTTCGGAGGGGAGCAGCGATGAGCGGCGTCAAGCACATGAAGTGGTGGGGCTGGGGTGTCGAGGGCGTCGGCTTCCACCACGAGGACAAGCCGGCCTTCGGCCCGTTCGTCGCCGAGAAGGTCGGCCTGGACATCACCGGCGAGCCGGTGGTGCCGCCGGAGCTGGAGTCGCTGCCCGTCCCGGTGCCCAAGCTGACCGACGCGTTCCTCGGCCAGCTGGTCGAGGCGCTCGGCGAGGAGCACGTCCACACCGACACCCTCGACCGGATCGTGCACACGTACGGCAAGAGCCTGCGCGACCTGGTCCGGCTGCGCCGCGCGATCATCCCCCGCATCCCCGATGCCGTGCTCTACCCGGCCGACGAGGACCAGGTGCGCGCGATCGTGGACCTGGCCATCGCCGAGGACGTGGTGATCATCCCGTTCGGCGGCGGGACCAACATCTCCGGGAGCCTCGAGCCGCCGCCCGAGGAGAACCGCCCGGTCCTGTCGGTCGACCTCGGCCGGCTGAACAAGGTCCTCGACATCGACGCCGAGTCGGGACTGGCCCGGATCCAGGCCGGCACCCTCGGCCCCGACCTGGAGGAGCAGCTCGGCGCCCGCGGCTGGACCATGGGCCACTTCCCGGACTCCTTCACCCACTCCACCCTCGGCGGCTGGGTGGCGACCCGGTCCTCGGGCATGCAGTCGGACAAGTACGGCGACATCGCCGACATGACCCGCGGTCTGCGCGTCGTCGTCCCCGGTGACGTGCTGGTCATCCGCCCGCTGCCGAGCACCGCCACCGGCCCCAGCGTGCGGGAGATGATCCTGGGCAGCGAGGGCCGCCTCGGTGTGATCACCGAGGTCACCGTGCAGGTGCACCGGGTGCCCGAGGAGCGGATCATCCTGGGCTACCTGTTCCCGTCCTGGGAGGCCGGGATGGCCGCCATGCAGGACATCGCGGCATCCGACGCGGCCCCCACGGTCACCCGGGTGTCCGACGCCCGGGAGACCGCGTTCTCCTTCGCCACCGGCAAGCACAAGCCTGGCTTCAACCTGTCCGGCAAGATCCAGAAGGGTCTGATGACCGTGCTGGAGAAGCGCGGTTGGGACCTGGAGAAGATCTGCCTGTCGTTCATCGGCTTCGAGGGCTCCAAGAGCCACGTCGCGTACGAGCGGAAGCTGGTCAAGACCATCGTCGGCCAGCACGGCGGCATCGTGGTCGGCACCGGACCGGGTCGCCTCTACGACCAGAAGAAGTTCGACACCCCGTACCTGCGGGACTTCCTGCTCGACCGCGGCGCCGGCGGCGACGTGTCCGAGACCGCTGCCCCCTGGTCGCGCCTGATGGAGGTCTACGACAACACGGTGGCCGCCGCCCAGGGCGCGTTCGACCAGATCGGTGTCCGCGGCTGGATCATGTGCCACCTGTCGCACAGCTACCACACGGGTGCCTGCCTCTACTTCACCTTCGCCTTCCCGCTGGACGACGTGGATCCGCTGGTCGGCTACGACGTGGTGAAGTCGGCCATCCAGCAGAGCTTCGTCGACCACGGCGGCACGCTGTCGCACCACCACGCGGTCGGCACCGAGCACGCCCGCTGGATGCCCCAGGACATCTCCGCCCCCGGCGTGGCCATGATCGACGGGGTGTTCAGCACCGTCGACCCGGGCCGCAACTTCAACCCCGGCAAAGTCACCGGGAACTGACTGCGCTGGCTGACCCGGTCGGCCCCTCGGCCGTCGGTTCGTCACGGGCCGGAGTGACGGAAAAGCGCAGCTCGTGGGTCCACCCTCGGCGTGTCGTGCGGCGTGTCGTCCACGAGTGGCCGATCTCCGTCACTCAGTCGGTCGCACCACCCCTGGCGATCCGGTCGGCCTCGTCGGTCAGCGCGGCCAGCACCGCCCGGACCGCCCGGCGGGCGGCCCGCTCCGGCCGGGACAGCACCTCGATCAGCCGGCCGGCCCGGATGCCGGTGACCGGGACGAGCACGAACCGACCGGCGGCGTGCTCCTGGGTCGAGTAGCGGGGCAGCAGCGCGATCCCCTGCCCCCTCGCCACCAGGCCCTCCATCAGCGGCAGGTGGGTCGTGCGCCGGACGATCCGGGCCGGGGCGCCGGCGCGGGCAGCCAGCGCACGGACGGCCTGCTCGATCGGGAACTCCGGTGGCGGGGCGATCCAGGCCTCCCCGACCAGCTCGGCCGGCTCCACCTGCGCGCGCCCGGCCAGCTGATGGTCCAGAGCCACGGCGACGTCCAGCGGCTCCCGGAACAGCGGGGTCACCCGGACGTCGCTGCTCGCCGGGCGCTCGGTGTCGTCCGGCCGGTGGGCCACCACCAGGTCGTAGTCGACCACCAGGCCGGCGAAGTCGTCGGTGGCCACGTCCTCGTCGTACGTCTCGAGGACCAGGCCCGGGTGGCCGGCCAACCGCTCCACCACCCCGGGCACCAGCAGCTCGCCGGCGGAGAAGAAGGTGGCCAGCCGGACGGTGCCCGACACCGTGCCGAGGAAGTCGTCCCAGGCGGCGTCGGCCTCGGCCAGGGCGGTGGCCACCCCGCCGGCACTGGCGGCCAGCGCCCGGCCGGCGTCGGTCAGCCGCAGCCCGCGACCGACGTGCTCGACCAGCGGCACGCCGGCCTGGCGCTGGATCGCCTTGAGCTGCTGGGACACCGCCGACGGGGTCCGGTGCGTCGCCGCGGCCACCGCCGTCACCGAGCCGCGGTCGGCCAGCTCCCGGATCAGCTGCAGCTGTCCCCACTCCCAGCCCATCGCCCCGCCTCCCGCTGACGCTCGACTACCCGCCCGACCCGGACAACTGTTAAGTCTGACTACGAGGTCAGTGAAGCACATGTCGATTGTGCTTCACGGTGGCAGCCGTCAGGATCGAGGACGTGAACTCCCGCGATCGACTCCTGGCCCTGCTGGTGGCCGTCTGCTGGGGGCTCAACTTCCCGGCCACCGCACTGGCCCTGCAGCACTTCCCGCCGCTGTTCATGGTGGCGCTGCGGTTCGCGCTGGTCGCGGTGCCGACGATCCTGCTGGTGCCCCGACCGCAGGTGAAGCTGCGCTGGCTGCTCGGCACCGGTCTCGGGATCGGTGTGCTCCAGTTCGCCTTCCTCTACCTGGGCATGGCCGCCGGGATGCCGAGCGGGCTGGCCTCACTCGTCCTCCAGGCCTCGGCCCCGTTCACCGTGCTGCTGGCCGGGATCTTCCTGGCCGAGCGGATCACCCGCCGCCAGGTGGTCGGCATCGGTCTGGCCGTCACCGGCCTGGCCGTGATCGCGGTCCACCGCGGCGAGACGGCCGCCCTGCTGCCGGTCGTCCTCACCCTGGCCGGCGGTCTCGGCTGGGCCATCGGCAACGTCTGCAGCCGCAAGGCGGCCGCCCCCAACCCGCTGCACCTCACCCTGTGGATGTCGGTGGTGCCGCCGATCCCGATGCTGGCCGTGGCGCTGGTGGTGGAGGGACCGCAGCGGATCGGCCGGTCCCTGGCCACCGCGTTCACCCTCGACGCCCTGCCGGCGGTGCTCGGTCTGCTCTACATCGTGGTGGTGGCCACCCTGCTCGGCTACGGGATCTGGAACACGCTGCTGTCCCGCTACCCGTCCAGCGCGGTGGCGCCGTTCTCGATGCTGGTGCCGATCGTCGGCGTGCTCAGCTCCTGGGCCCTGTTCGGGGAGCGCATCGACGGGGTCGAGGCGCTGGCCGGGGTGGCCGTGGTCGGCGGGGTGCTGATCGGCTCGCTGCCCTTCCGTTCGAGAGCACGAGCGCGAGCGGCCGGGAGCGCCCGCCGGCGTGCTGAGGAGGAGAGAGGAGAGGGCGCACTTTCCTCTCCGAACGACGACGACGTAGCCGGCCTCGAGGGCGATCCCAGCGAGTGCGGGGTGACAGTACCCGTACGCCAGCCGTAACACCGGTGTCACGGCGCCCGGCTTCAATGGGCGCATGGCGATCGTTCTCGGACCGAACCAGTACGGCAAGGCGGAGAACCGGGTGGTGCGCATCCAGCGCGACAGCCCGCGCCACGAGATCCGCGACATCAACGTCTCCAGCGCGCTGCGCGGCGACTTCTCGGCCGCGCACCTGGACGGCGACCAGAGCGACGTGCTGCCCACCGACACCCAGAAGAACACCGCGTACGCGTACGCCAAGGAGCAGGGCCTGACCGGCATCGAGGACTACGGTCTGGCCCTGGCCCGGCACTACGTCGACGACGTGGAGCCGGTCGAGGGCGCCCGGATCGAGATCGAGGAGTACGCCTGGGAGCGGGTCAGCATCGACGGCGTCGAGCACGACCACACCTGGGTGCGCCGGGGGCAGGAGGTCCGGCTGGCCTCGGTGACGGTCGAGGGCACCGGCGAGGCGCAGCAGACCTGGGTGACCGGCGGGTTGAAGGACCTGATCATCCTCAAGTCCACCGGCTCGGAGTTCCACGGCTTCCTGACCGACCCGTACACGACCCTGGTGCCGACCACCGACCGGGTGATGGCCACCTCCCTGGTCGCCACCTGGCGCTACTCGAGCCTCGACGTGGACTGGGAGGCCGCCTACGCCGGGGTGAAGAACGTGCTGGTCCGCACCTTCGCCGAGGTCCACTCGCTGGCCCTGCAGCAGACCCTGTTCCAGATGGGCAAGCGGGTGCTGGAGGCGTACGGGTTCATCGCCGAGATCCGCCTGTCGGCCCCCAACAAGCACCACTTCCTCTACGACCTGGAGCGGTTCGGGCTGGACAACGCCAACGAGGTGTTCCACGCCGACGACCGGCCGTACGGGCTGATCCAGGCGACCGTGCTGCGTGACGACGCCCCCGCCGCCGGGCCCGCCTGGGATCCCTACACCGGGCTGGTCTGAGCGATCCGCCGATCGGTCCGCAGGCTTTCGTCAATCACCCGCGAGGACCGCGATGCTTCAGTAGCCTTATTAGTGTCGGGGGGCACTTCGACGCCCGGGATAGGCCGTACGCATTCACAGCCGCTCACGTTCCCCGCGTGGGCGGCCATCCCCTGTGCGGAACGTCTATCCCGGGTCCTCGGAGATGGCTCAGCGGTAGCTGGCTGAACACCTGCGGCAGCCGGAGCAGAGCGATGTCGCGCAGCTCCTCCCCGACCACCGCGAGCTCGGTGTCGGGATCCAGCGTCAGCCGGCGGTTCAGCTCGGCCAGGATCTCGGTCCGGGAGCGGCCCGCCGCGCGGATCAGGAAGATCCGCCCGAACTGCTCCTCGTACGCCCGGTTGCCGTCGGCCAGCGCCCGGTCCAGCTCCGGGTCGTCCGACGCGCTGGCGGACTGCTCGGCCTTGGACAGCGCGGCCGACGCCCCCTGACCGGTCGGCTTCTCGCCGATCCGCGGATGGGTGGACAGGGCCTGGTCGATCTCCGCCGGCGCCAGCGGGGTGGCCGCCGCCCGGGCGATCTCCTCCAGCTCGGCGAACGAGGAGTAGGGCGCCCGCCCCGTCACGTCGTCCACCCAGCGGGGCACGTGCAGGCAGACGGTCAGCCCCTCGCGGAGCTCGGCTCCGGACAGCTCGGTGATCGACGGCGACATGGCGACCACCCTAGTGGCGGGCCGTTCGGTCGAACCGTGCCCTTCGATGCGGTGAACTCGCGGTGTCCAGCCGAGCCGGACGAGCGCGGACGCGGTCCGGGTGACTATGGTCGTGTGGTGGGCATCTCGGGACGCAAGCAGACCGTCGAGGCGACCGCGGAGGCGACCGCGCCGTCCGCGCGGTTCACCGTGCGCACGATCGGCTCCGAGCAGCACCTCAGCTTCGTCCGGACCCTGCCCTCGGCCAGCTTCCTGCAGACCCCCGCCTGGGGTGCTGTGAAGCGGGAGTGGCGACACGAGTCGCTGGGCTGGTTCGACACCGACGACACCCTGGTCGGGGTCGGACTCGTGCTCTACCGGCAGCTGCCCAAGGTCAAGCGCTACCTGGCCTACCTGCCCGAGGGACCGCTGATCGACTGGACCGCCGACGACATCGGCGAGTGGCTCGACCCGCTGGCCGAGCACCTGCGGTCCTCCGGCGCGTTCGGCATCCGGATCGGCTGCCCGGTGGTGGTGCGGCGCTGGCACGCCCCCACGATCAAGGCGGCCATCGCCGACGAGCGGATCGCCCGGCTCAGCCAGGCGCTGCCCGACGAGACCAACCACGACGCCACCCGGCTGCGCAACCGGCTCCGCGACCTCGGCTGGCGACCGCCGAACGAGGACGAGGGGTTCGCCGCCGGCCAGCCCCGGTTCGTGTTCCAGCTGCCGCTGGCCGGCAAGACCTCCGACGAGCTGCTGGCCGGGATGAACCAGCTGTGGCGCCGCAACATCAAGAAGGCGGCCAAGGCCGGGGTCACGGTCAGCCGCGGCACCGCCGACGACCTGCCCGCCTTCCACCGGATCTACGTCGAGACCGCCGAGCGCGACGGCTTCACCCCGCGGCCGCTGGACTACTTCGAGCAGATGTTCGCCACCCTGCTGGCCGAGGACGACGACCGGATCCGCCTCTACCTGGCCCACCACGAGGGCGACCTGGTCGCGGCCACCACCTGGGTCCGGGTCGGCGGGCACGCCTGGTACACCTACGGCGCCAGCACCACCGCCAAGCGGGACGTCCGCGGCTCCAACGCCACCCAGTGGCGGATGATCACCGACGCGCTGGCGGCCCGGGCCACCACGTACGACCTGCGCGGGATCACCGAGGGCCTGGAGGCCGACGACCCGCACCTGGGGCTGATCCAGTTCAAGGTCGGCACCGGCGGCGAGGCGGTGGAGTACGTGGGCGAGTGGGACCTGCCCCTCAACCCGTTGATCTACGCGGCCTTCGACATCTACATGCGACGCCGCGGGTGAGCGGGGTCTCGCTCCGCGTGGAGATCGACCGCTGGCGGCGGCACCAGGCCACCGTCGCGGACGCCACCCCGGGCATCGTCCCGGTGGCCAAGGGCAACGGGTACGGCTTCGGTCTGCCGCGACTGGCGGCGGAGGCCGAGCGGCTCGGCGCCGAGGCGATCGCCGTCGGGCTGCCGTCGGAGGTGCCGCTGGTCCGCGAGGCGTTCTCCGGCGACGTGGTGATCATGATGCCGTGGCGCCCCGATGATGACCAGGCTCGTACGCTGCTCGCCGACCCGCGGGTGATCACCACGGTGTCGCGGGTGGAGGACCTGGCCGCGATCGCCGCTGCTGGCTCGTGACCTGGAGCAGCCGCCGCGGGTGATCGTGGAGCTGCTCACCTCGATGCAACGGCACGGGCTCCGGACCTCCGACCTGCCCGGGGTCGGTGATCATCTGGCCGCGATCTCCTTGCAGGGCTGGACGATCCACCTTCCGCTGCTCGACCGCGGACGCTACGTCGAGGCCGAGCGGCTGGCCCGGGCGGCGCTGTCGACGGCCCCCGCGACGCTGTGGCTCTCGCACCTGCCGGCGGCCGAGGCCACCATGCTGGCCAAGCAGCTCGGCGGGGCCGGTCAGGACCCGGTGCCGCTGCGGCTGCGGGTGGGCACCCGGCTGTGGCTGGGTGATCCCGGGGCACTGTCGACGGTGGCCACGGTGCTGGACGTCCACCCCGTCCGCCGGGGTGACCGGGCGGGCTACCGGCAGCGCAGGATCAGCCGCGACGGCTGGCTGGTGATCATGGCCGGCGGCACCGCGCACGGCATCGGGATGGAGGCCCCCACCTCGGCCGCCACCAACCGGCAGCGGGTCGTCGCCCTGGCCCAGGGCGGTCTGCAGGCCACCGGGCGGGCCCTCAGCCCGTACACGATCGACGGCGCGAAGCGCTGGTTCCTGGAGCCGCCGCACATGCAGGCCAGCCTGGTGCTGCTGCCCGGTTCGGTGACCCCGCCGGCCATCGGCGACGACCTGCCCGTCGAGCTCCGGCTGACCACCGCGCTGGTCGACCAGGTCCTCGAGGTCTGACCCTCCCCGGCTTCGGCCGGGCACCGGGCGCCGGGTTCGGGTGGGGCGTCAGCTGCGGAGCTTTGTTCGCGAGGGGCGTCAGCCGCGCAGCTTGGTCCGCAGCCGGTCGGAATCGGCCTCGGTCCAGCCCATCCGGGCCAGCAGCGCCTCGACCCCGCCGTACTCGGCGTCGACGTGGTCCAGGAACGTCTGCATCGTCTCCGGGTGGGTGATGTGGGACGACATCGGCCGGTCGCGCAGGTTCTCCGCGTACGTCTGGGTGCCGAGCAGCCGCTCGAGGATGGCCTCCATCCGCTCGGTGCTGGCTGCGTAGTCGGCCACGATGGCGTCGCGGTCGGCGCCGGCCACCGAGAGCGCCAGGGCGACGACGGTGCCCGTACGGTCCTTGCCGGCCGCACAGTGCACCAGGGTCGCACCGTCGGCCTCGGCGATGTGCCGCAACGAGGCGACGATGGAGTCCGGCCGGTCGACCAGGTAGGACAGGTAGTAGGAGGCGACCTCGTGGTCGACCTGCACGCTCGGGGTCAGGTCCGCCCAGGGCAGCGCCTCGTCGGGCAGCTCCTCCGGGCGGTCACGGGTCAGCTCGACCGGCTTGTCCTCGCCGACCCCCTCGCGCCACTCGCGGAACAGGGAGTGCTGGTGGATGCGGATCTGCGGGTGCCGGGCCAGCGGGCCGGGGCCCTCGGACTCCACCTCGTACTCGCTGCGCAGGTCGACGACGTCACTCAGGCCGAGCTCCAGCAGCCGGTCGATGTCGCCGGGGGTGAGGGCCTGCAGGTTGTCCGACCGCAGCAGACGTCCCGCCGTGATCTCCCCGCCGTCACTCGTCGGCATCCCCCCGACGTCGCGCAGGTTGGCCAAGCCCTCCAGATCGATCCACATTCGCCTCACGGGGGCGAGTTTACGCAGTCCGCCGGGAGCCCCTCCCCGACGCCGAGACTGTTCTTGCACCGCGCAGCGTTGGGGGCGACCCAGGTCAGCTGGCCCAGTTGCCGGTGAAGTAGAGCCAGCTCCAGGCCAGCATCACCGCCACCGAGGCGGCGAAGACGAGCCCGACCACCACCCGGTGACCCACCCGGACCGCGGTCCGCTCCGGCCGCCAGGTGGCCCAGGCCGCGACCATCATCCACAGCGGGAACCAGAGCAGGACGGCCCGGTTGACCGACATGAACCAGTACGACAGCGAGAAGGCCAGCACCTGCACGGCCACCCAGGACGCCTCCGCCCACAGCCGTCGGCCCAGGCACCAGCCGACCACCAGCACCCCCAGCGCCATGGAGACGATCTCGGCGGTGAACACCGGCGGCCACAGCGGGTGGTCGGCGTTGGCCCCGGTGGCGGCGACCGTGTTCCAGAACGCGTCCCAGGGCGGGGTCATCGTGCGCGCCCAGCCGGTGGACTGGGCGTGGTACCAGGCGGTCCAGCTGCCGGTGAGCGAGTGCAGGTAGAGCACGAACGCGCCGAGCACCGCGACCGGCAGGACCAGCCAGCGGAGCCGTCGACCTCGTTCCCGCCAGGCCGCCCCGCGCGGCCCGCGCCGCCCGCGGTGGCTGAGGTGGCTGAGGTGGCTGAGGTGGTGCGCAGGGTGAGGGCCAGGACCACCAACGCCCCGACCAGGAACAACCCGGACACCCGTACGGTGCAGGCCAGGGCGGCGAGTGCCGCGGCTGCGGCCCACTTGTCGGCGCGGGCCCGTTCCCAGGCCCAGAAGGCGGCCGCGCAGAACAGAGCCTCGGTGTAGGGCACCACCGTGAACACAGCTGTGGGCGCGAACAGCCAGGCCACGGCGGCCACCGGCCCGCCCAGCCGGGCCAGGGCGCTGGCGGCCAGGTAGGAGCAGACCGCCGAGAGGACCACCCCGGTCAGGTAGATCGGCACCCCCACCTCCAGCCCGAGCCGCAGCAGCAGCGGCAGCCCGGGGAAGAAGGCCATCAGGGTGCCGTCGGCCCGGCCGAGGTAGCCGTTGAGGGCCAGGTTGGTGAAGTGCTCGACGTCCCACTGGTCGACCATGTCGGCCAGACTCCGGCCCTGGTAGACGGCCAGCAGCAGCGCGACCAGAGCGATCAGTCCCCGACTGGCCAGCCAGGCCTGCGCGACCGTACGCCGACTGGTGCCGGCTCGCTCGGTGGCCTCGAGGGTAGGAGTCAGCACGGCCGTCACGGGCGACCGTCGGGGCGGGCCGGGTCAGCGGGGTCGGACGGGCGCGGGTCGGACGGGTCAGCGGGGTCGGACGGGTCGGCGGGTCCAGCGGTGCCGCGAGCGGGAGCGGCAGCACCCGGGGCTCGGGAATTTCCATCCACGGGCGGCGAATCCTGCGCGGTCGCACCGGGTGCCGCCGACATCGCGTCCGTGGATGGAAATGCCGCAGTCGGAGCCGCGTGTGGGCGAAACGCCATCCGTGGATGGAAAATGCCGCAGCTCCGAGCCGGGTGCGGCCGACATCCCGTCCGTGGATGGAAAGTGCCGACACGTCCGAGCCGGGTAGCCGCGTGCCGACATCCCGTCCGTGGATGGAAAATGCCGCACGTCAGACCCCGGTGCCGCCGAAACCCCGTCCGTGGATGGAAATTGCGACACCGGCCGTCGGCGCAGCGGGAAGCCGGCCACGTCCGGGGCCCGGTCCAGCACTCCCCCGGTCGGGTCGTCGAAGGTCCGGGCGACGCCGGGCGGATGGCGTACGACGTCGTGCTCGGGCCGCCACAGGTCGCGGACCACCACGGCGACGATCCACAGCTGGGCGAGCATCCGGACGATGACGGCCAGCCAGTAGACCTTGTCGGCGCCGTCCGTGCCGGGGGCGAGCAGCCCGCCGAGGTGCCACCAGATGGCGCCGAAGTAGGCCAGCTCGCCCGCGGTGAAGATCAGCCAGTCCCGCCACACCGGGCGGGCCAGCACCACGAACGGCAGCAGCCACAGCACGTACTGGGGCGAGTAGACCTTGTTGGTCAGCAGGAAGGCCACGACGACCAGGAACAGCACCTGACCGAGCCGGGGTCGGCGGGGCGCGACCAGGATCAGCGCGGCGATCCCGACGCACATCAGCCCGAAGATCACCAGGGCCAGGGTGTTGAGACCCTCGACCGGGTGCCCGGCCAGCGAGAGGACGTACCAGATCGAGCCGAGGTCGCCGGAGCGGTCGGAGTTGAAGGTCCAGAAGCTCAGCCAGTTCGCCGGGGCCAGCCAGAGCGCTGGCAGGTTCATCACCAGCCAGGCGACCGCGAACGCGGCGAGCATCCGGCCGAACTCCCGCAGCTTCCCGGACCGCAGGCAGAGGAACAGCAGCGGACCGAGCAGGAACAGCGGGTACAGCTTGGCCGCCATCCCCAGTCCCCAGAAGACGCCGGCCCAGCCGGGTCGCCGGCGGGCCCAGAACAGCACGCCCACGGCGGTCAGGGCGACCGGCAGCAGGTCCCAGTTGATCAACGCGGTCGCGGCGACGCAGGGCGAGGCCGCCACCATCATGGCGTCCCAGGGTCGGTGCGGCACCGCCCCGACCTGGGCCCAGACCGTGACCAGCAGCAGCGCGCCCAGGATGACGATGTTGACGTCGGTGAAGATCAGCGTGGAGTCGACCTGCTGCTGAGCACTCAGCTGCGATCCGGTCGGCGCCCCGAGAGCGCTGCTGATCACCCGCTCCAGCTGGAGGAACCAGCCGGTCAGCACCGGGTACTCCAGGACGGGGTAGTCGCCGCTGTCGAGGTAGGGGACGTTGCCCAGCATCAGCCCGCGCAGCTGGTAGAGGATGCCGATGTCGGAGTAGCACATGGAGCGGAAGCTGTCCGGGCTCTGCCCCGCCTCGGTGATCCGGCAGGGCAGCCGGAACAGCACCCCGAGCAGGTAGACGACTGTCGCCGTCAGCAGCACCCACCGACCCGGGGTCCACCACGAACCGACGGTGTCGGCCCGTCGACCGAGCGGCCCGCCGAGTCGTTGGCTGGTGGCGGCGACCAGTCGGTCGCTCCACGAGGGCGGCACCGTGGTGCCGGTCACCGGACCGTCGTCCTGCTCGTCCAGCCAGGCCGCGGTGGCCGGTCCGGCGCCGCGCCGGGCGCGCTCGGAGGCACCGTCGATGATCTCGATGGCCGGCCGGGGACCATCGCCCATCAGCCGCCGCCGGACGGCTCGTTGCTCGGCTGCCGACTCGGCCGCTCGGTGGTCGGCTCCTGCGTCGGCGGCGCTTCCGTGGTCGGCTCCTGGGTCGGCGGCGCCTCGGTGGTCGGCTCCTGCGTCGGCGCTTCCGTGGTCGGCTCCTGCGTGGGCGCCTCGGTGGTCGGCTCGCGGGTCCGCGTCGGCTCCGGCCGGGAGGTGGCTGTCGGCTGCGGGGCGGAGTCGCGGTTGACGTACGCGGGGTCCTCGAACTGCTTGACCGGGAGGTCCTCGACAGCTGTCTGCATGTAGTCGACCCAGGTCAGCGCCGGGTAGGTGCCGCCGAAGAAGGTCGAGTCGCCGGGCCGGGCGTAGTCGTCCAGGTCGGCGTTGCCGTCGTCGCCGGCCACGTACATCACAGCTGTGGAGATCTGCGGCGTGTAGGCCACGAACCAGGCGGCGGTGATGTCGTCCTCGACGTCCTTGGTGCCGGTCTTGCCGGCGACCGGACGGTCCAGGGTCCGGACGGTGCTGCCGGTGCCCTGCTCGACGACGTTCGACAGCGCGTACGTGACGTCGCGGGAGATGTCGGCGCTGACCGCCTTCTTCTCCTCCGGGTTGGCCTTGTAGACCACCTTGCCGTTGGCGTCGGTGACCTCCTTGACCACGTGCGGGGCGACGTAGGTGCCGTCGTTGGCGAAGGTCGCGTACGCGTTGGCCTGGTTGAGCGGGCTGACCTCGGCGGTGCCCAGGGCGATCCGGGAGTTGAGGTCCCAGCCGGCTCCCTTGGGTGCGCCGACCGCCTCGGCCATGTCGACCACCTGCTGCGGACCGTCGGCCAGCTGGGTGGTCATGTCCACGAAAGCGGTGTTGATCGAGTCGGTGGCCGCCTTGAGGAGCGTGACGCCGCCGCCGTACTGGTAGGAGAACTCGTTGCGCACCGGGGTGCTGTCACCCTCGGGGGTGAAGGTGTTGCCGTTGAAGCGGGAGTACAGGCTGAACTCGTCCTTCAGCCCGGCGGCCAGCGCGTACGTCTTGAACGTGGACGCGGTCGGTCGGGCCGTGGTGGCCCAGTTGCGCGAGTTCTTCACGTAGTCCGGACCGCCGTAGAGGGCCAGCACCTCGCCGGTGCCGACCTGCACCGAGGCGACGGCCGCGTGCAGGTTGCTCGCCTTCTTGTCGCGGGCGTCGGCGGCCTGCTTGGTGTACTTCTGGGCCGACTCCACCGCCGCGTTCTGGGCCGCCTTGTCGAAGGTGGTGGTGATCTTGAGACCGCCGCCGCTGATCTGGCTGGGCTGGAAGCCGGCGCCCACCAGCTCCCGTTCGACCATCTTGAGCAGGAAGCCCTTGGGCCCGCCGTAGCGCTCGTTGACCTTGACCTCGGGGAACTTCGGCAGGGTCGCGGCGGCCTCGGTGGCCTCGGCCGCGGTGATCGCGCCGGTCTCGGCCATCGAGGTGAGCACGTAGCTGTAGCGCTCCTGCAGCCGCGGGATGTTGGCCTCGTCCACCCCGGGGTCGAACAGGCTCGGGTTGTTGATCACGCTGATCAGCACGGCGGCCTGCTGGGTGGTCAGCTTCTCGGCGTTGACGTCGAAGTACGCCTTGCTGGCGGCCTGGATCCCGTAGGCGCCGCGGCCGAAGTAGATCGTGTTGAGGTAGTCGGTGAGGATCTCCTCCTTCGACATCTCCTTGTTGATCTTGTAGGCCAGGAACAGCTCGCGGAACTTGCGGGTGACCGTCTGCTCGGAGTTCAGGTACATGATCTTGATGTACTGCTGGGTGATGGTGGAGCCGCCCTGCAGGTCTCCCCCGCGCACGATCACCCAGGCGGCCCGGAACATGCCGCGGATGGAGATGCCCTGGTCGGTCCAGAAGTCCCGGTTCTCGGCCGCGACCACGCCGTCCTTGACGTTCTGCGGGATCTCCTCGAAGGTCAGCGGCTGCCGGTTCTGCACGGCGAAGCTGCCGAGCTGGGACTTGCCGTTCTCGTAGTAGACGAAGGTGGTGGCGGTCTGGAAGTCGGCGTTGGCGTTCGGTCGCTGGGTGGTGGCGTAGCCGTAGACGACCAGGCCGGCGGCCCCGATCACCCCGACCAGCAGCACCACGACCAGGGCCAGCGCGATGCGCTTGGGCCAGGACCGCTTCTTCGCGGGACGCGCAGCAGCCGTGCCGGTGGTCTTCTTCTGCTTCGCCGAGTGCCCGTTGCGGGGCTCAGCCATAGATGTCCTCGACGGTCTGCTGCCGACGCGGTGGCTTGCGCTTCACCCCGTCGCCCAGGAGATAGGCCTGGATCATGTGGTTCCACCGGCACTCGAGACACACCTCGACGACGACGACCTTGAACTCGCCGAACTCGTGGGCCATCTCCTCCAGCTCGGGGGTCTGCTTGATCCGCCCCGAGTACTGACCGAGCTGCTCACCGAACACGTAGCTGAGGTTGACCAGGTCCGCCTTGGCGCAGACCGGGCACCGGGTGGAGGTCTTCTCCCCGTGGTGCTTGGCCGCGCGCACCAGCATCGGGTCGGCGTCGCACGCCTCCAGCCGGGCGAGCTGCCGCCCCGGACGCCGCAGCGCCTCCAGCGTGGAGCGTCGCTGCAGCGCGTAGTCGATGACCTCGCGCTGGGACCACATGAGAAACAGCGTAGACGCCGTGCTCGGCGGGGGGAAAGGTTCGCGCGCGTGGGCTCTGTCTCTCTGCGTCGGGCGGTTGGCGGCCAGAAGTGACGGAAACCTGCACCTCGTGCGCCCGTCGCGGGCGTGTCGCGCGGCGTGTCGTCCGTGTGGTGCGCGTTTCCGTCACCCGGCGTCGCTGGCGTACGATCGGGCGTCGGTTTCACCGCGGGGCCATGGCGCAATTGGTAGCGCACCTGCTTTGCAAGCAGGGGGTTAGGGGTTCGAGTCCCCTTGGCTCCACCCGATTGAATGCCACTTCCTGTTTCGACGGTCGCCGGAGTGGGTAGGTCCTCGCCCGAGACGAGCCGACTACCGGTTCACCGCCCGCCGTCCACACCCCGGCTCAGCGGTGCGAGACTGACGCCCCCTGAGCCGAGACGAGGTGCGCGATGCGCGTAGCGATCGTGACCACCTACCCACCACGGCCCTGCGGGATCGGGATGTTCTCCCACGACCTGCGGGAGGCCCTGGTCGAGGCCGATCCAGGGACGCCGATCGAGATCGTGTCCATCCTGCGCGACGCCAGGCAG
The DNA here is from genome assembly GCA_963784345.1 of uncultured Actinomycetota bacterium. Lineage (GTDB taxonomy): Bacteria > Actinomycetota > Actinomycetes > Propionibacteriales > Propionibacteriaceae > Microlunatus. The sequence goes on along the minus strand of CAWARE010000007.1, from coordinate 155,812 downwards.
CACGCGGAGCCGGAGGTGGTGGCCTCGATCCGGCAGGACGTCCGGAGCGACTACGCGGCGGTGGCGGCCGATCTGACCTCACGCGGCACCGACGTCGTCCTGATCGAGCACGAGTACGGGATCTTCGGCGGCGAGGCGGGCGCGTTCGTGGTCTCCCTGGCCGAGGAGCTGGAGCAGCCGCTGGTCGTCACCCTGCACACCGTCCTGTCCGAGCCGTCGGAGCGGCAGGCCGACACCCTGCGAGCGCTCTGCGACCGGGCCACCCTGGTCACCGTCTTCACCGAGACGGCCCGCCGGATGGTCGTCGACGCCGGCATCGTCGCCCCCGATCGCGTACGGGTGCTGCCCCACGGTGCACCCAAGGTGCTGGTGGACGCCCGCGCCGCCCGGGCCGCCGCCCCGGAGCACCTGTCGCAGGTGGCGCTGGAACGGCTCGAGGGCCGGACGGTGCTGTCCACGTTCGGGCTGATCTCGGCCGGCAAGGGGATCGAGCTGGCCATCGCCGCCCTGCCCGCCATCGTGGCCGCGCACCCGGAGGTGCTCTACCTGGTCGCCGGCCAGACCCATCCCGAGGTGGTCAAGCACGAGGGCGAGAGCTACCGGCTGGGACTGGAGCGCCTGGTCCGCGAGCTGGACCTGACCGAGCACGTGCACTTCCTCGACCGGTTCTTCACCGAGGCCGAGCTGGCGGTGCTGCTGGCCTCGACCGACCTCTACCTGACGCCGTACCGGTCCAAGGAGCAGATCGTCTCCGGCGCCCTGACCTTCGCCGTCGCCGCCGGCTGCCCGGTCGTCTCCACCCCCTACTACTACGCCGAGGACCTGCTGGCCTCCGGCGCCGGGGTGCTGGTGCCCTTCGACGACCCGGCCGCCATGTCCGCCGCGGTGCTGGACCTGCTCGACCACCCCGACGAGCTCGGCCGGGCTCGCGCCGAGGCGCAGCGGGTCGGGGTCCGGGCTGGCCTGGACCCGGATCGCCGACAGCACCCTGCAGGTGCTGGCCGACGCCGTCGAGCTGGGACCGGTGCCGGGCGCCGACCCGAGCCCGCACGCCTACCGGGCCCCCACCATCCGCCCCGACCACCTGCTCAACCTGGTCGACGACGTCGGCATCATCCAGCACGCCAACGGCATCGTGGCCAACCGCTCGACCGGCTACTGCGTCGACGACGTGGCCCGGCTCGCGGTCGCCGCGCTCGGGCTGCGACCGCCAGCTGCAGGACCCGGCGTACGCGCGGATGCTGCAACTCGCGCCCTCGCCTTCCTGCAGCACGCCTGGGACTCCTCGCCGACGGGGATGCACAACTTCATGACGTACGACCGACGCTGGGTCGACGACGCCCACCACGGCGACCACCTGGGTCGGGCGGCCTGGGCGCTCGGCGAGGTGGTCGGCGCCATCCCCGCCCGGCCGGAGGCGGCGCCGTGTCTGCGGCTGCTGGAGGAGATGGCCCCGGTGCTGGCTGACCACCCTGAGCCCCCGGCAGGCGGCGTTCACGGTGATCGGGCTGTCCCGGCTGGACGACGCCTCCCGCAGTGAGCCGCTCGACGAGCTGCTCCGGGTCCTCGCCCTCCGTCTCTACGACTGGTACGTCGGGTCCCGCACCGACGAGTGGCGGTGGTTCGAACCGGTGCTCAGCTACGACAACGCCCGGCTGCCGCAGGCGCTGATCGCGGCCGGGTTCCGGCTGGACGAGCCGGAGTGGCGGCAGGCCGGGATCGAGGCCCTCGACTGGTACGCGCAGCAGTGCGGCATCGACACCAGCAGCGTGCAGATGATCGGCAACCAGTGGCGGCTGCAGCTGCACCCGCTCCCGGTGACCGACGAGGGCGACGAGCAGCCGCTCGAGGTGGCCGCCCTGGTGGAGGCCCTGGTCGAGGTGTTGGTGTCGACCAAGGACCGCCGCTACGGGCTGGAGGCGGTGCACACCTTCGAGTGGTTCCTCGGCCGCAACCGCTACGAGACCGCCGTCTACGACTTCGGCTCCGGCGGCTGCCACGACGGGATCGGCCCGGGCAGGGCTGAACGCCAACGAGGGCGCCGAGTCCACGCTGGCCTTCCTGCAGGCCCTGATCGCGCTCAACGGCGCCGGACTGCAGTTCTCCGTCGTCCCGCACTGACGCTCCCGGCACCAGCCGGGGTCGCCGGTCGCGACGGCGGACGAATCGGCGCGACGCGGCGCGTGGGTGCGCCGCCGACCGAACCCGCCCCCGTACGTTGGCAGGCATGCCAGCCTCCTCGAGCGCCCTCAGCGAGGGGCTCTTCCGTCGCCACCCCGCCAACCCGTTGCTGACGCCGCAGCGGTGGCCGTACACGATCAACGCGGTGATGAACGCCGGCGCCGCCCTGGTCGACGGCACCACCGTGCTGCTCTGCCGGGTGGAGGACCGGCGCGGCTTCTCCGACCTGACCGTGGCCCGGTCGCACGACGGGTTCTCCAACTGGGTCGTGGAGTCGACCCCGTTGCTGGCCCCCACCCCCGGCGCCGTGCACGAGGCGTGGGGGCTGGAGGACGCCCGGCTGACCTTCGTCGCCGAGCTGGACGCCTGGGTGATCGCCTACACCTCGTTCGGCCCCGGCGGGCCCAGCCTGTCGCTGGCCACCACCAAGGACTTCCAGACCGCCGACCGGCTGGGCATGGTCCGCGCCCCGGAGGACAAGAACGGCGCGCTGCTGTCCCGCCGGGTCAACGGCGAGTGGGTGCTCTTCCACCGCCCGGTCACCGCGCTGACCGCCCGCGCCGACGTCTGGCTGTCCCGCTCCCCCGACCTGCACAGCTGGAAGGCGCCCGAGCCGGTGCTCGCCGCGCGGGAGGGTGGCTGGTGGGACTCCGCCCGGATCGGCATCGGCGCCCCGCCGATGGAGACGCCCGAGGGCTGGCTGCTCGTCTACCACGGGGTCCGGCAGACGGTGGCCGGAGCGCTCTACCGGGCCGGGCTCGCACTGCTCGATCTCGACGACCCGAGCCGGGTCATCCGCCGCTGCGAGGAGTGGGTGCTCGGACCGAGCGAGTCCTACGAGCTGGTCGGTGACGTGCCCGGGGTGGTGTTCCCCTGCGGGCTCGATCCACGTGCCGGAGACCGACGAGCTCCGCCTCTACTACGGCGCGGCCGACACCTGCATCGCGATGGCCACCGCGTCGCTGTCGGAGGTGCTGGACTTCGTGCTGCAGTACGGCGTCGCGCCCTGAGTCGATCCTGCTGGGCGCCGTACCGGTGACGCGCGTACTCGTGACGCACTCGCGTCAAAGTCTCCCCGAGCTGCGACCATCACCGGCGTGTCCGGCCCGATCCCGGCCGATCGGGGAGAGTTTGACGCACCCGGACGGGAGATCAGGCCTCCGCCGCCTCCCGCACCCGGGCCAGGAACACCATCTCCTTGCCCGGACGGTCGGGGGCGTCGCGGACCTCGACCACGTCCAGACCCCACCGGTCCAGATCGGCTTCGATCTCGGCCCGCTCGCGGAAGCGCAGGGTCGAGGTGGACCACAGCACCTCGTCACCGATGACCGACGACCCCTCGAAGGTGAGCAGCGGCATCGCCACCTCCGTCACCGTGCACGACTGCACAGCGGTCCGGCCGTCCGGCAGCCGCACCGGGGTCGGCGGACGGGTCCAGGTCTCCCAGTCCCGGACCTCGGGCCGGCGGGTCTCGAAGACGAACCAGCCACCGGTCCGCAGACACGACCGGACCGCGCCGAGGGTCGCGTGCCAGTCCTCGTCGCTGACGAAGACCTGGGCCACGTTCCCGGTCATCACGGCCAGGTCGGCGTCCCGCACCCGCCCGACCAGGGCGGTGGCGTCACCGTCGACCCAGGTGACGCGGTCGGCGTACGGCTTCGCGCGGGCCACGTCGAGCGAGGCCCTCGCCGGGTCGACCCCGGTGACGGTGAGCCCGCGTTCGGCCAGACGGACGGCCAGGCAGCCGGTGCCGCAGCCGACGTCGACCACTCGCCGGGCACCGAGCTCGTCGACCAGGGCGACGTAGGCGTCCAGGTCGCTCCGGTCGCCGTCGAAGACGTCGTAGAGCTCGGCCTGCCGCGGGTCGGCGAAGGTGGCGTCGGGTTCTCGCACCCCCGCAGCCTAGGAGGACGCCGGTGCCCGGGCGACGCTGCCGGCTGTGCCCGGAAGGACCTGTCGTCGACCGGCTACGTCGGCCAGACTGGGAGGATGCCCGCGACTGCGGCAGGGCGGCCCGGCTGGTGGCCGCACTTCTCCAGCCCCGTGCGGTCGACCGCGCTCACCGCACGGCTCGGCCGCGCGCTCGGCACGGCGTTCACGCTGTGCTTCCTCACCGGCCTGCTCAGCTACACCCAGTACCTCGGCACCCCCGGCCTGCCGAAGCCCGTGGTGCCGGCCTGGGGCTACCGGCTGACCCAGGGCATCCACGTCACCACCGGCATCGCCTCCATCCCGCTGGTGATCATCAAGCTCTGGTCGGTCTACCCCAACACGTTCCGCTGGCCCCCGGTCCCGTCGGCGAAGCGGCTGCTCGAGCGGCTCAGCCTGGCCCTGCTCATCTCCGCCACCCTGGTGCAGCTGGTCACCGGCTACCTCAACCTGCTCGACTGGCGACCCTTCGGCTGGGACTTCGTGGTCGTGCACTACGCGCTGGCGTACGTGGTCATCGGCTCGGTGCTGCTGCACGTGGCGATCAAGCTGCCCGACATCCGCTACGGGTCGTCGACCCGGCTGGCCGAGGGCGACGTGCTCACCGAGGTGCCGTGGCAGGAGAACCCGGCCTCGCACAGCAACGCCGGACCGCAACCACCGCCGCCCACCACCGGGATCTCCCGCCGCGGGGTGCTGCTCGCGACCGCGACCGGGATCGGTGTCGTGGTGATCACCAGCGTCGGCCAGACCGTCACCCCGCTGGAGCGGGTCGGGTCTGCTGGCTGTCCGCCAGCCCAGCCGAGGACCGCAGGGAGTGCCTGTCGGCCGGACCGCCGAGGAGGCCGGCGTGACCGCGGCGGCCACGGACCCCGGTTGGCAGCTGCAGGTGACGGGCCCGCGACCGTACGCGCTCGGGCTGGCCGATCTCGAACCGCTGGCCACGCAGCAGGCGCGGCTGCCGATCGCCGCCGGTCAGGGCTGGAGCGCCGTCGCCGACTGGCGCGGTCTGTCCCTGCTCGCGCTGGTGCAGCGGGCCGGCGGCAGCGCCGGCTCGCGCGTGGTCGTGCGGTCGCTGGCCAAGGGCGGCATCACCAAGGCCGAGCTGACCGGATCCCAGCTGGAGCAGGCCATCCTGGCCACCCACCTGAACGGCGAGCGGCTCGATCTCGACCACGGCTACCCGCTCCGCCTGGTCGGACCCAACCGGGCCGAGCTGTTCGACACCAAGTGGATCGGCACCATCGAGGTGCTGTCGTGACCGGCCTGCGGATCGCCCTCGGGGTGGTGGGCGTGGTCGCCCTCGGCTACGGCGCCGGCCGGCTGCTGCTCGGGCTGCCGGTGGCCACCCTGCTGGTGCTGGGAGCCTGGCTGCTGGTCGCCCTGCTGGTCCACCACGGGGTGCTGCAACCGGCGCTGCTGGCCGTCGGCGCCGCGCTGCAACGCATCCCGGACCGCGCCCGGGGCTTCGTGCAGGCGGGGTTGATCATGGTCGGCGCGGTGACGCTCATCGCGGTGCCGCTGGTGCTCCGCCAGCTCAGCCAACCGCCGGCCAAGGCGATGCTGCTGCAGCAGTACGGCGTCAACCTGGTCCTGCTGATCGTCATCCTCGCCGTCGGGACCCTGATCGCGTACGGGGTCGCCCGCGCCCGGGAACGCGCCCGACTGACCCTCTCCGGACCGACGCCCCCGGCTCCCGCTGCCCGAAAGGGCCGACTTGCCTCCCGGGACGGTCAGACGCAGCAGCGCCCGTGGACCGCTGACGGTCGAGGTGGTTGAGTGCGGTCATGGCCGAGCACGCGCGCGAGCCCGGTGGGCACCCCAGAGCGCCTCGCTCGACCACGCCCCCGTCGAAGCGCGCGCCGCAGCCGGCCGCGAAACCGGCGGCGCTGTCGACCGGGTCCCCCTCCGGCACCCTGCAGCTGCAGCAGCTGGCCGGCAACCGGGCAGTGACCTCGGTCGTCGACCAGATCGCCCGGGAGACGCTCCAGCGGGTGGCGGTCAAGGAGTCCCCGCCGAACGAGACGCTCTACAACCAGCCCGGAGCCGGTGGCAAGGCGGGAGCGGCGCAGTACGGCGGCGACGTCTCCTACGACATGTCCCGCAACGGCGACGCCGGGGTGACCATCACGATCAAGATCCAGTTCCTCAGTCAGAGCCGCAACGGGATCGACCCGACCTCGCCGGGGGCGCCGGCCGGCACTCCACGGCTCGGCGCCCTGATCGGCTCCCCGACCGAGATCCCGGCCACCGACCCCGACAACCGGCGGGCCTGGTGCCAGAACATCGTCAAGGAGCAGGTGAAGCCCTGGAACGGCAAGCTCAGCTTCGTGGGCGAGGAGGTGAACGTCATCGACGCCAACACCAAGAAGCGGCTGCCGGTGACCTTCACCTCGGTGGCGGTGTTCGGTCTGGCCGACAAGGCCGACAAGCGCATCATCGTGCACCCCACCTCGACGGTGGCCAACCCGGCGACCGGCAACCCGATCGACGCCGGCAACTACTACCTGAACAAGGGCAACTACGGCGCGAACGACAGCGTGATCGCCGCGCACGAGTACGGCCACCTGCTCGGCATCGACGACGAGTACAGCCAGTCCAACGAGATGCTCAACGGCCTGCTGCACCAGGCGGCCCCCGGCAATGCTCCGAGTGCGATGAAGGCGCTGGACAAGAAGACCGTCGAGCGGATGGCGCTGGCCGCACTCAGGGCTCCGCTGGTCGCCCAGCTGCAGTCGATGATCCCCGCGGTCACCGACGCCTTCCGGGCCAAGCGCGCCATGGTCAAGGCCAAGATGGCCACCGCCGCCCGCAGCGGAGTGGTGGACGCTGCCGTCCGGACCGCGCTCGAGGCGAACCTGACCGCCGCCTCCGAGCCGGGGCTCGGACCGAGCGTGCCCCGCGCGGTGGCGTTCGAGACCACTGCCAACTTCAGCAACCTGACCGCCGCCGGCGAGGGCGTCGAGGCGGGCTTCAGCGCCGCCGCGATGTCCACGCAGATCACCAACGCCTACCAGGCGGCTCTGGGGGCGGCCCAGAACGCCACGGTGAACCTGCCCGGAGTCGGCAGCACGTCCATCAACGTGCACGGGTCGGTCAACGCCATGAGCGCGGCCGGTGGGGCGCAGCAGGCCAACGCGGCGGGGGCGGCGTCGAGCACGGTCGGCTCCGGCGGCGGACCGGGGACCTTCCTCGGGTTCCCGGTGATCTTCCCGCCGTCCGGTCTGATCGGGAAGCTGCAGGCGCTGCCCGACGACCTGGGGCGCGGCCGGTTCCGCCGTCGAGTCCGGGGTCACGGCACCGGCCTTCGCGGCCAAGATGGCCGCGCTGGTCACCAGCGCCACGGCCGCCGCCGCGGCGCCGCTACCGCCCGGTGCGGTCGCCACCCCCAAGGTCCAGCGAGCCGGAGAGCTCTACCGCAAGGCGTACGGGACCGTGTCCAGCATGGCCAAGGAGGCGTGCCGGCAGCTGTCCACCGACCTGATCGGCGCAGTCGTCCAGCCGGTGCTGACCACCAGCGTGGCCGATCTGGAGTCGTCGCTGCAGGCCGAGGTGACCAAGGTGATGGGCACCCCGGCCAGCGGTGTCGCGGCGCTGGGCCCGCCGAACCCGCAGATGGCGGCGCTGGTGGCTCACATGAAGGCCCAGCTCGACGCCGACAAGGCGGCCACGGCCGGCGGCGGACGGTCGCCGCTGGGCGCCGGCAAGACGGCGCCCGACCAGAACGTCACCTACACCGTGCAGAGCCTGATGGGGGCGTCGGCCGACACCTCCATCCGCGCGGACCAGTTCAACCCGATGGTGCGGCAGTTCAACAAGAAGCTGACGAACCTGTGGGAGAAGTCGTTCACGGCCGAGGTGAAGTGAGATGAGCGAGATCGCCCGGATCCGTTGGCGCTCGGCTTTCCCCACCGAGGTCGACGAGGTGCTGGCCGTCGACGACGACGGCGCCGCTCGACTCGTGGTCCGGACCTCGCGGGACGGCGCACCGGTGGTCGGGACCTTCGCGGCGACCGTGTCCGCCGCCCAGCTGGCGGTGCTCGACGGGCAGCAGCGGGAGGTGGATCTGGCCCGGCCCGCCGTCGACGACCCGGTGATCATGGTCGCGGACGAGGTGGCGGCGGCCGCGCGGGCCGAGCCGGTGGCCACCGCGACCTTCTACGTGGCCGTGGTGCCCGGCATCGGGCTGGTGCTGCAGGCCGTCGGTGCCGGGGAGGGTGCGGCGGAGTTCCAGCTCGAACCGACCTCGGTGATCGCCCACGTCGAGCGGGACGGCACCGAGATCGCCTGGCACGAGCTCGACCGGCTGGAGACCGGCTTCGTGTCGCCCGAGCCCGCAGGACTGGGCGGGGTCGGCCGGCCCGCCGAGATCGGACCCGGTGCGTACGGGACCCTCGCCCTCTCGGGACCGGCGGTCACCGGACCCGGGGACGTCGCCCTCGAGGTGCGTGGCCTGCTGCGGGATCTCCTGCCGGAGCGCGGTTACGAGCCGTTCCGGGTGCGGACGGCGGCGGTGGCGCTGCCGGGCTGATCCGTCGCTCCGGCCCAGCGGACTGGTCGGCACGGACACGAACCGACTGGTGGTCACGGAGACTCGAAGCCGTCCCGGCGCGTCCAGGGTCGTGAGCAGCGGGGAAGGTGATCAGGCTCCCAGCTCGGCGTGCGGTCGGCGCTGCCAGGTCGCCCAGTCCGCGCTCACCCGTCCGGCGGTCTGCAGCAGCACCGGAAGATGATCATGGAGCAGCGTCTCGGTGGAGGTCTCGGCGGCGTGCACGGTGACGTTCATCGCGGCCCGGACCGCGCCGGTGGCGTCCCGCACCGGGGCGGCCACCGACCGTACGCCGGGGGCGAGCTCCTCGTCGGCCAGCGCCCAGCCCTGGGCGCGGACCCGGACCAGCTCGGCCTGCAGGATCGTCGGTGCCGGGAGCGGGCTGGGCGGGCAGCCCGGACCGGCTCGGCTGGGCGAGGACGGCGGCCACCTCGGACTCGGTCAGCGCGGCCAGCAGCACCTTGCCCTGCGACGTGCGCTCGGCCGGGAACCGGGTGCCGATGTCGACCCGCAGCGCGATGATCTTCGGCACCGACACCCGTGCCACGTAGACGATGTCGGAGCCGTCCAGCTGCGCCATCGACGAGGACTCGTGGGTGCGGGCGACCATGGCCTCCAGGTGCGGGCGGGCCAGGTCCCACAGCCCCAGCGAGGACGTGTAGGCCATCCCGAGGTCCAGCACCCTGGGGGTGAGCGCGTAGCCGCTGTCGGTGGTGCGGACGTAGCCGAGCTCGGCCAGGGTCAGCAGCAGCCGGCGGGCTGTCGGTCGGGCCAGACCCGCCGCCACCGCCACCTCGCTGAGCGACATGGTGGGTCGCCGGGCGTCGAAGCAGGTGAGCACGTCGAGCCCGCGCGCCAACGCCTCGACGAAGTCGGGACCACTCCCGCGACCGGCCATGCTCACCTCCTGCTCCTGGTCGGTCCTCGACCCTAGCCGGGAGGGCGCTCCCGGGGTGGCGGCGTCAGCCGCCGGCCGACTCGCCGAAGATCGACTCGCGGGCTTCGCGGGTGCTGGCACTGCGGTAGTCGGTGTAGGTGTACGGGTTGTCCAGCACCTTGTCGTCGCCGGGCAGGTCCGGGTGCATGCCGGCCTGCCAGACCTCCTCGCCGAGCTCGGAGCGCAGGTGGTCGACGGTGTTCTCCACCGCCCGGCGGGCTGCGTCGAGATCCACCCCGACCAGCCGGTGATCACGCTTGACCACCGTCCCGTCGATGATCACCGTGTGCACGTCGCCGCGCTGGGCCTGGAACGCCACGTGCCCGTACGGGTTGAGCAGCGGGAAGGAGACCGGCGAGTGGTCGTTCTTGATCAGCACCAGGTCGGCCTTCTGGCCCGGGGCCAGGCTGCCCAGGTCGTCGCGGCGCAGGGCGTGGGCGCCACCGCGGGTGGCCCACTCGACCACGTGCTCGGCCCGCAGGTGCGAGGAGGTCGACGGTCTCGCCGGCCACGTGGGCCTCCAGGTGCTCCCGGGCGCGGTCGGCCCCGAGCGTGCTGCGCATGGCCGAGAACAGGTCCCCGCTCCACCACACGCTGGTGTCCATCGACAGCGACACCGGGATGTCGAAGCGCCGCACCTGCCAGGTGGGCGGGTAGCCCTGACCGGCGCTCTGCTCGGACTCGGTCGACACCGACACCGAGCCGCCGCTGGCCGCGATCCGCAGGTAGGAGTCGGTGTCCAGGGTGGCGGCGTGCACGTAGACGGTCTCCGGGGTGGCGAAGCCGTTCTCGTGCATCAGCCGGATGCCGTCGTCGTTGGTCGCTCCCCAGACCCCGGCGTGGGTGGTCACCGGCAGCCCGAGCTCGCGGGCCAGCTCGAAGGCGGGCCGCTCCGGGAAGGCGGGGTCGCCGAGCACGTCGAAGGCCAGCTGGACGCCGAGCTTGTCGTCGGCGGCGTCCTTGCGCTGCTGCAGGAACGCCCGCACCTCGGGCTGGGCCGCCCACTCCCACGGAGCCGCCTGGATGTTCCCGTACGCCAGCACGAAGCGACCGGGAGTGGCCCGCAGGGCGTCGACCGCGGCGGCGGCGTGATCCACCGTCTGCAGCCCGTGCGACCAGTCGACGGTGGTGGTGACCCCGGCGTCGATGGCCTCGATGGCCCCGAGCAGGTTGCCGGCGTAGACGTCCTCGGGGCGGAACTTCCGGCCGTGCTCGAGGTAGTACCAGACGAAGTACTGGGTCAGGGTCCAGTCGGCGCCGTAGCCCCGCATCGCTGTCTGCCACAGGTGCCGGTGGGTGTCGATCATGCCCGGCATCACGATCCCGCCGGTCGCGTCGATCTCCTCGGCACCGGGTGGCGCGTCCAGGCCGACGCCGATGGCGGCGACCCGGTCACCGACCACCAGCACGTCGGTGTCGGTCAGCACACTGCGCTGCTGGTCCATCGGCAGCACCGTCCCGTGCCGCAGCACGACAGCCCCGAGCTCCGCCACGATCTCCTCCTCGAGATTTTCGGACATCCGTCCGTACAGCGGTCAACAACTGCTGTGGCTCACTCTGGAACAACTGCCGCCTCGTGTCAACGGTCGCCCGAAGCTCCCACCCGCCTCACCCGCTGACGCACTCCTCCGGTGCCTCACGCGCTGGTTGCAACGCCCGCGTGGACGTACGAAGGAGTGCGTCAGCGGCTCTTGACGCGGCCCGCGGGCACTGGTCAGACTGGTCCGAATCGCCGGACATGCGTCCGTAGATCGGACAACAGGAGGCAGCGTGGCGGAGACGCCGCCCTCGGGGCCGTTGGCGGAGACGGCGCCCTCGGGGCCGTTGGCGGGCCTGGTCGTCGCCGACTTCTCGCGCATCCTCGCCGGACCGTACGCGACCATGCTGCTGGCCGACCTGGGCGCCGAGGTGATCAAGGTCGAGGGGCCGCGCGGGGACGACACCCGCACCTGGCAGCCTCCGGTCCACGACGGGGTGGCCACCTACTACCTGGGCATCAACCGCAACAAGCGGTCGGTGGTGCTGGACTTCGGCGACGAGTCCGACGCAGCGCTGGCCCGGGAGCTGGCCGGCCGGGCCGACATCATGATCGAGAACTTCCGGCCGGGCGGGCTGGCCCGCTGGGGCCTGGACTACGACAGCGTCGCCGCCGAGAACCCCGGCGTGGTCTACGCCTCGATCAGCGGCTTCGGCACGACCGAGAAGGGTGCCGCGCTGCCCGGCTACGACCTGATCGTGCAGGCCATCTCCGGGTTGATGAGCCTGACCGGTGACCCCGACGGTCCCCCGTACCGGGCGGGCATCTCGGTCTTCGACGTGATGGCCGGGCTGCACGCGGTGATCGGGATCCTGGCGGCGTTGCACGAGCGTCACGCCAGCGGGGTCGGCCAGCACGTCGAGGTCAACCTGCTGTCCTCGGCCCTGTCCGGTCTGGTCAACCACTCCAGCGCGTACGTGGCCGCCGGGGTGGTGCCCTACCGGATGGGCAACAGCCACCCGAGCCTGTTCCCGTACGAGCCGCTGCCGTGCTCCGACGGCGACCTGATCATCACCGCCGGGAACGACGGGCAGTTCCGCAAGCTGGTCGAGGTGCTGGGGGTGCCGGAGCTGGCCGACGACCAGCGCTTCGGCCGCAACCAGGACCGCACCGCCCACCGCGACGAGCTGCGCCCGCTGCTGGTGGAGCGGCTCCGCACCCGCACGCGCGCTCGACTGGTTCCACGCGATCATCGGCGCCGGGGTCCCCTGCGGTCCGATCAACACCATCGACGGCGGCGTCGCGTTCGCCGAGGAGGTCGGACTGGAACCGGTGGTCGAGCTCGGTCCCGACGACGCCCGGGTCCGCAGCGTGCGCAACCCGATCACCCTGTCGCGCACCCCGGCCGACTACCGGCTGCCACCACCCGGTCTGGGGGAGCACGACGCCGAGATCCGTGCCTGGCTGGCCGATCCGCGACCGGGAGGTGACGCGTGAGCGACCAGGACCGCGCGTACGAGACCGCGCTGGGCACCTCCGACGCCGATCACATCCGACTGCTGGGGAAGGACCTGGCCGGCGACCTGATGGGGCAGGTCGGGTTCGGCGAGCTGGCCTTCTGGCTGGTCACCCTCCGTCGCCCCACGCCCGGCGAGGTGCGGGTGCTGGAGTCGGTGCTGGTGGCGCTGGCCGACCACGGCTTCACCCCCACCGCCATCGCGGCCCGGCTCACCTACCTGTCGGCGCCGGACTCCCTGCAGGGTGCCCTGGCCGCGGGTCTGCTCGGTGGCGGGTCCCGCTTCCTCGGGGTCACCGAGGACTGCGGCGGCTACCTGCACGACGTGATCACCGCCCACACCGACGACCTGCCGACCGACGAGGCCGGCTGGGACGCGCTGGCCCTGACGGCGGTGCGGGAGACCAAGCAGGCCGGTGATCTCGTGCCCGGGCTGGGACATCCGGTGCACAAGCAGGGCGATCCGCGGACGCCCGTGCTGATCAGGATCGCCACCGAGGAGGGCACCTACGGGCCGCACCTGGCCCTGTTCGAGGCGATCGGTCGCGTCCATGATCAGGTTCTCGGCCGCCGGCTGCCCCTGAACGGCGCCGGGGTCTGCGGGGCGGCGCTGGCCGATCTCGGGCTGCCGGTCGAGCTGCTGCGCGGCTTCGCCCTGTTGGCCCGTACGGCCGGACTGCTGGGTCAGCTGGCCGAGGAGCGACGGAACCCGATCGGGATGCAGGTCTACCGCGAGGTCGACGGCCACGCCGGCTACGTCCGGCCCGAGGAGCAGGAGGACTGATGGCGACCGTCTGCGCGGTGATCGCCTCCACCCACCACCCGTTCTACCTGCGGGCCAGCACGGCGACCGGGGCCGACCGACCACCGTTCGCCGACGAGTGGGTGGAGAAGATCATCCGGTTCCGGGAGACCCTGACCCGGGCTCGACCGGACGTGCTGGTGATGGTCGGCAGTGACCACTTCCACCAGCTGTGGTTGGACAACATGCCGCAGTTCCTGGTCGGCAAGGCCCCCACCTTCGACGCCAACTGGTACAACGAGGAACGCGAGTTCGGCCTGCCGCGGATGACCCTGCCCGGCCAGGAGGACCTGGCCGCCCACATCCTGCGGGCGGGGCTGGACGCCGACTTCGATCTCGCCTTCAGCAACGAGCTGCGGATCGACCACTCGATCACCTGCCCGATCATCACGCTGCGGCCCGAGGCGGACCTGCCGATCGTGCCGATCTACACCAACATCTTCGCCCCGCCGCTGCCCCAGCCGCGCCGCTTCGTCGCGCTGGGCCGGGCCATCCGGGCGATGGTGGAGAGCTGGCCGTCGCACCTGCGGGTGGCGATCATCGGCACCGGTCACCTGTCCCTGGAGCTCGGTGGACCGCGGCAGTTCGGACCCCACGGTCCGGACCCGGACTTCGACCGCCGGGCGGTCGAGTGGATCGCCACCGGCGATCTCGAGGGCTGCCTGCGCGAGGTGACCCTGGACAGCCTGCACGCCCCCGGCAACGCCACCCACGGGTTCATGGACTTCATGCTGATGATGGGGGCGGCCGGGGAAGGCGTCACCGCCGACCACGTCGACACCCTCGACCTGTTCCACACCATGGAGGCCTACTTCACCTGGTACCCGAAGGGATCGGGCCTGTGAGCAGGTACCTGCTGGACAAGTTCCTGTTCACCGTCGACCGCGACCCCGAGCTGGTCGAGCGCTACCGCGCGGACCCGGTCGGCACCGTCGCGTGGTGGGAGACGGAGCTGGCCAACCGGATCCTCAACGGCCACACCGCCGAGAACAGCACCTGGCTGGCCTTCGACGAAGAGGAGCGCCGGGCCCTGCGCGAGCACGACCACGTCGCCCTGTTCGAGCTGGGTGCCCACCCGTTCCTGACCCTGACCCTGTTCATCGCGATGTTCGAACGTGATCATGGTCCGCTGGAGTACCAGCGGGCGTACGGGGCGGCGCTGCAGCACCTGTCGCTGCCCTACCCCGACATCGCCACATGAGAGCCGCCGTCCTGCACGCGTACGGGGAGGCGCCGGTCCTGGCCGACCGGTCCGAGCCGATCGACGCGGTCAACCTGGTGGAGGTCACGGCCGCGCCGATCGTGCCGCTCGACCTGCTCTGCGCCAGCGGCACCTCCTACTTCGGGCAGCAGCCGCTGCCGTACGTGCCGGGGGTGCAGGGGGTCGGGATCGTCCGGCACTCGCCGGAGCTGGCCGCCGGGACCCGGGTCTGGTTCGCCACCAGCGCCGGGATGCGACCCGGGGACGGGAGCCTGGCCGAGCTGTGTGCTGTCGCCACGGCGGACCTGGTCCCGATCGAGGGCGACGTCTCCGACGCTGCGGCCGCCGCCATCGGCACCTCCGGCATCGCCGCCTGGATGGCCCTCACCTGGCGGGCCCGGCTGCAGCCCGGTGAGCGGGTGGTGGTGCTGGGCGCCAACGGGACCGTCGGCCAGGTCGCACTGGCCGCCGCCCGGCACCTGGGCGCCGCCCACGTGGTCGCGGTCGTCCGGAGCGCGTCGGCCGCCGGCGCCGCCCGCTCGGGCGGCGCGACCGCCGTGGTCACCCTCGACACCCCGGGCGACCTGCCGGCGCTGACCGAGCGGCTGGTCGAGGCCGCGGACGGACCGGTGGACGTGGTGATCGACCCGGTCTTCGGCGACCCCGCCGCCGCGGCCGCCGACGCCCTCGGCCCGGGCGGCCGACTGGTCAACCTCGGTGGCGCGGCCGGCGACCGGACGCACTTCTCCTCGGCCACCCTGCGTGGGCGCTCGATCGCCATCCTCGGCTACACCAACAACGCCATCACCCCGGGCCAGCGGGCGGAGGCCCTCACCGCGGTCCTCGGGCTGGCTGCGGAACGGAAGCTGGCCATCGACCACGTGGTCCGGCCGCTCGCGGAGTGCAGCCAGGCCTGGGCTCAGGCTGCCCGCTCCGGTCCCCGGGTGGTGCTCGACCCTCGCCTGTGAGGTGGCCCCGGGGCGGCACGCAAGCCGGGGGACTGTCAGGCGCGCGGGCTACCGGCGAAAGCCGGACAGAGCCGCGGCTCAACCGGGGCGACACGGCGTGTCGAGGCCCTATCCGGGCGTTGAGGCCCCCGTTTGTCAACGTCGTGGTCTGACACCCGCTGTACGGTGCGGGGACGCAGGGCAAGGGTCTTGCGGCACGACGGGTGGGAGTGAGTCAGCGGTGAGCGAAGGGGTCGATCCGACCACCGGTGTGGTCGGCCCGGAGCAGCAGCCCGACGGCACCGTCGGGCTGGTGGCCGGCACCGAGGACTCCACCCCGCTGCTGTTCCGGGTGGCGGTCGCCGAGCGCGCCTACCTGCAGCTGGACGACGTCGTGCTCACCGTCCGCGACGTGCCCGGGGTGGGACCGGTCAGCACCGCCGGGGTGGTCACCCAGGTCCGGGCCCGGCACGAGGGCGCGTCCTTCGGCTCCGACACGTTCCTGATCGCCGACGGCGTGCTGCCGGCGCACCTGCAGGAGATCGCCGAGGTGACCACCACCCGGGTGGAGCCGGAGTGCTACATCCCGCCCCGGCCGGGCACGGTCGCGGTGCGCGCCTCCGGGCTGGACCGGGACCGGGCGCTCTACTTCGACCAGATGGCCACCAAGCTGCCGATCGGGATGGGGCGCGACGGCGAGCCGATCTACCTCAACCTGGAGTTCCTGGACGGGACCCGGGGCGCGCACGTGTCCATCTCCGGCATCTCCGGGGTGGCCACCAAGACCAGCTTCGCGCTGTTCCTGCTGCACG
This sequence comes from uncultured Actinomycetota bacterium, assembly GCA_963784345.1. Taxonomy (GTDB): domain Bacteria; phylum Actinomycetota; class Actinomycetes; order Propionibacteriales; family Propionibacteriaceae; genus Microlunatus. The sequence goes on along the minus strand of CAWARE010000007.1, from coordinate 139,461 downwards.
CCCTGTTCACCTCCGGGGTGCTGGCCAAGCGGCAGCTGAGCACCCGGGCGCTGATCTTCTCGGTCAAGGGTGAGGACCTGCTCTTCCTCGACCAGCCCAACGTCCGGCTGGACGACGACCTGCGGTCCCACTACGCCGCGCTCGGCCTGCCCGCCACCCCGTTCGCCTCGGTCGGCTTCTTCGCCCCGCCCGTCCCGTACGACCTGACCGGTCGGCCCAACGTGACCGGCCGCACCTCCGGGGTGAGCGCGTTCTGGTGGACGCTGGCCGAGTTCTGCCGCGACGAGCTGCTGCCGTACGTGTTCGCCGACGTGGAGGACGAGCGCAACCAGTACACGATGGTCGTCCACCAGGTGGCCGGTCGGCTGGCCCGGGACGCACAGCCCGCCGGCCGGGACGGCGCGGTGTCGGTCGACGGCCGGATGGCCCGCACCTGGACCGAGCTGGTCGACCTGATCGCGGACAAGGTGACCGACGACGCGACCCGGACCGCCTGGGCCGGCCCGGTCACCGGGATCGGCACCATCAACGCCTTCATCCGCCGCCTCCGGTCCTCGGTCCGACCGCTGTCGCCGATCCTGCGCGGCGACCTGACCGAGACCTCCGGGCGCACCATCGACACCGCCGGCCACCAGGTGACGGTGATCGACCTGAACACGCTGCCGGAGCGCGCGCAGCGGTTCGTGGTCGGCGTCACGGTGTCGGCCGAGACCGCCCGCAAGGAGAAGGCCGGACCCGGCGGGTTGCTGTTCACCATGATCGACGAGCTCAACAAGTACGCGCCGCGCGAGGGGAGCTCGCCGATCAAGGACCTGCTGCTGGACATCGCCGAACGGGGCCGCTCGCTGGGCATCATCTTGATCGGGGCGCAGCAGACGGCCAGCGAGGTGGAGCGGCGGATCGTGTCCAACTCCTCGATCAAGATCGTCGGTCGTCTCGACCCGGCCGAGGCCGGCCGACCCGAGTACGGCTTCCTGCCGCCCTCCCAACGGCAGCGGGCGACGCTGGCCAAGCCCGGGGCGATGTTCGTGTCCCAGCCGGAGATCCCGGTGCCGCTGGCCATCGAGTTCCCCTTCCCCGCCTGGGCCACCCGGCTGAGCGAGTGCTCCTCGCCGCCCACCGGACCGCCAGCCAGCGGACCTGCGCCCGGGGGCGCGGGGTCCGACCCGACCCGACGGGACCCCTTCGCCCGGCTGCCGGCGGTCGACGACGACTTCGACGACGCGGGCATCGACCCGCCGCCGCCGTTCTGAGCCGGCCGACGCAGGGACTGTTGATCATGAAGCTGCTGCACACCTCCGACTGGCACGTCGGCAAGACCCTCAAGGGCCGTTCCCGGCTGGACGAGCAGAAGGCCGTGCTGGCCGAGATCGTCGAGCTGGCGCTGACGCACGAGGTCGACGCCGTGCTGATCGCCGGCGACGTGTACGAGAACGTCTCCCCCACCGCCGACGCGCAGAAGCTGGTCGTCACCACCCTGCTGCGGTTGGCCCGGGCCGGCATCGAGGTGATCGCGATCGCGGGCAACCATGATCACGGACCGACCTTCGAGGCGTACCGGCCGTTGATGCGACAGGTCGGCATCCGCCTGATCGGCAGTCCCCGGCCCGCCGACCAGGGCGGGGTGCTGACCTTCCGGGCCCGGTCCACCGGCGAGGAGGCGGTGCTGGCCACGCTGCCGTTCCTGTCGCAGCGCTACGCCGTCCGGGCCGCCGAGGTGATCACCCAGACGCCGGCGGAGAACGTCGGTGCCTACGACCAGCTGATCCGCGACGTGCTCGGCAACCTGACAGCTGCCTTCACCGACCAGACGGTCAACCTGGCCATGGCGCACCTCACAGTCCTCGGCGGCCGACTCGGCGGTGGGGAGCGGGAGGCGCAGTCGATCATGGAGTACTCCGTCCCCGCCGCGATCTTCCCGATCGACGCCCACTACGTCGCCCTCGGCCACCTGCACCGGCGGCAGGCGCTGCCGGCCGCCGCTCCGGTGCACTACTCCGGAGCCCCGCTGGCCGTCGACTTCGGCGAGCAGGACAACACCAACGTGGTCTGCCTGGTCGAGGTGTCCCCGGACACCCCGGCCCGCGTCACCGACCTGCCGATCACCGCCGGCCGGCGGCTGCGGACGGTGACCGGCACGGTCGAGCAGCTGCTGGCCGACCCGTCCGCGTACGGCGAGGACTTCCTGCGGCTGCGGGTGAGCCAGCCGGCGTACGCGGGTCTGCGGGAGCAGCTGCTGGAGGCGCTGCCGAACGCCCTGGAGATCCGGCTCGACCCGCAGTTCACCACCAGCCCGCACGGCAGCACCCAGCGCCGGTCCACGGCGGCGCGGACACCGGCCGAGCTGTTCGCCGACTACTGCGCGTCCGCCTCGGTGGAGGACCCGCGCCTGAACCGGCTGTTCGACGAGCTGCACGACGAGCTCAGCTCCGGGAGGGCCTGAGCCGTGCGCCCCGTCCGCCTCGACCTGAGCGGCTTCGCCGCCTTCCGGGACCCGACGGTCGTCGACTTCACCGACGCCGACTACTTCGCGCTGACCGGACCGACCGGCTCGGGCAAGTCGACGGTGATCGACGGGCTGACCTTCGCCCTCTACGGCTCGGCGCCCCGCTGGGGCCGGGAGAACGCCATCCAGTACGCCCTCGCCCCGACCGCGAACCGCTGCACCGTCCGGCTGGTGTTCGACGTCGGCGGTCAGCGCTACGTCGCGGCCCGCGAGGTCCGCCGGATCGGGAAGCAGATCGCCCAGCGCAACGCCCGGCTGGAGCGGTACGCCGACCCGGCGGCCAGCGGTGACCCGACGGTGGACGAGCCGACCGAGTCGCTGGCGGCCGACCCGAAGGCGGTCCGCACGCAGGTGGCCGAGCTGCTCGGTCTCGACTTCGAGGACTTCTGCACCTGCGTGGTGCTGCCCCAGGGCGACTTCGCCACCTTCCTCCAGGCCAGCGTCGGCCAGCGGCAGGACATCCTGCTCAAGCTGCTCGGCGCCCGGCACTACGACGCCATCGGCCGGCTGGCCGGTCGCCGGGCCAACGACGCCCGGGCCCGGGTCGACGCCCTGACCGGTGAGCTGGCCGGCTACGCCGACGCCACCGAGGACGCCGAGACCGCCTCCCGCCGCCGGGAGGACGAGCTGGCCGCCGTCGTCGTCACCGTCACCGCCGAGGTGTCCTCCCTCGGCGACCAGCTCGGCGAACGGGTGGCGGCCGCGGCCACCGCCGCCCGGACCGCCGACGAGCTGACCCGGCTGGAGCAGGTGGTCGTCCCCGACGACGTCGCGCAGCTGCAGCAGGCAGTCACCGCCGCCGAGGAGGCCTACCGGTCGGCGAACACCGCCGCCTCGTCGGCCGCCGAGGAGGCGGCCGCGGCGGAGCAGGCGCTGCGGTCCGGGCCCGCTCGCAGCTGGCTGGACGAGACCCTGCGGTGGCACACCGAGCTGGCCGAAGCCGTCGCCCGGACGCCGGCGGCCACCAGCACGGCCGAGTCGGCGGCCCGGGCGTTGGCCGAGGCGACCGCGGCGACAGGCACGGCCCGCGCCGCGGTGACGGCCGCCCGCGCCCGGCACGACGAGGACCGGACGGCCCGCGAGCGTGCCGCGACCTTGCAGGAGGAGGTGACCAGTCGGATCGAGCTGCTCCGGCAGACGGCCGCGCCCGCCGGGGCGGGCGATCTCGACGCCTCCGTCGGCGCCGCCCGGGACCGCTGGCAGCAGGCCCGGCGCGCCCTCGAGGCTGCCGAGACGGCCGTGACGCGGGCGCGGACCGCCGTCGCCGAGCTGCCGGACCGTCGGACCCTGGAGACCACGCTCCGCACCCTGACCTCGTACGAGACGACCGTGGACCAGCTCGAGGCCCTTCGTCGGGACCTGGCGGCGGTCAGTGAGCAGCAGTCCCTCGCCGAGGAGGCGGTCGCCGCAGCCCGGATGGCCGAACGTGTCGCCGCTGACGCCCTCGACGAGGTCCGCAGCGCGTCCGCCGCCGCCGACGTGCGCACCCACCTGCGGGTCGGACACACGTGCCCGGTCTGCACCCAGACGGTCACCGAGCTCCCGCCTGCCCTCGAGGCGCCGGGACTGGACGCGGCCCGGACCGCGCTCGCCGAGGCCGCGCGACGACGCCTCGAGGTCGAGACGGCAGCCGGCAAGATCGTCCAGCGCCGGACGACTCTCGACGGCCGGATCACGGCCGCCGAAGAACGTCGTGACGATCTCGACCAGACCCTGCACACCGATCTGCCCGCCCACCCGGCCGGGCACGAGCGCGATCCGCACCGGGATCGGTCGGTGCTGACCGAGCTGGGCCGGGCCCTCGACGCGGCCCTGACCCGCGAGCAGTCCGCCACGGCCGACCGCGACGCGGCGCGGAACGCTCTCCAGCGGGCCGAGGACGAGGGGCAGCAGCTGGCCACCGCCGCCCAGCAGGGCTGGGCCGCGCTGCACGCCACCCACGGTCGGCTGACCGGTCTGGGCGCACCGCCGGTGACCGCCGAGAGCCTCGGCGGAGCCTGGTCGGAGCTGCTGAGCTGGGCCGAGGCGACGGCGTCGAGGCTGGCCGCCGACGACCTGGCCCGGGCTCGGGCGACCCTGGCGGCGGCGGAGGTCAGGGAGCGGGAGTCGGCCACCTCGCTGCGGACGGCCGGCGAGGCCGAGCGCGTTGCCGGCCAAGAGCTCACGGCGGCCACCCTGGCCGACGACCGGGCCAGGACGGACCTGACCACGCTGACGGCGCGGGCCGCCGAGCGTCGTCAGTGGTTGACCGGACGACCGACCGCGGCAGAGACGGAGCTGCTGGCCGAGGAGCACCGGCGGCTGGAGGAGCGGGCGACGCTGAGCCGGGCACAGTCCCAGGAGGCGGTCGCGGTCCGGGCTCGGGCCGAAACCGTACGGGACCAGCGACGCACGGAGCAGCAGGATGCCCGGACCACGCTGCTGCGGGTGCGGGACGGGTTCGCCGCGCTCGGCGCGCCGGTCCTCGACGCCGACGACCTACCGCGGGCCTGGGCGGCGCTGGCCGACTGGGCCGGCGAACAGACCGACAGTCGCCGCGCTGAGCTGGCGACGGCCACCGCCGACCTGGAGCGCCTGGACGGCGAGCTCACCCGGCGCTCCAGCGCACTGGCGGCCCTGCTCGACGAGCACCACATCGACCGCTCGGGCGACGCGCTCCCCACCGAGCCGACGGGTCCGGACGCCCCGGCGCGCTGGGCCCGGATCCCCACCCTGGTGGAGCTGCAGCTGGAACGGGCGCGTGCCGCCACCGCCGCCGTGGAGCAGCGACGGGCAGCGGCCGTACGGCTGCAGACCACCATCGCCACGGACACCGAGACCGAGACGGTCAGCCGGACCCTGCAACAGCTGATGTCGGCCAAGCGGTTCCCCCAGTGGCTGGCCGATGCCGCCCTCGACACCCTGGTGGCCGATGCGTCCGCCTCGCTGCTGCAGCTGTCCGGTGGGCAGTTCGAGCTCACCCACGAGCGCGGTGAGTTCTTCGTCATCGACCACGCCGACGCCGACTCCTCCCGGTCGGTGAAGACGCTGTCGGGCGGCGAGACGTTCCAGGCCAGCCTGGCCCTGGCGCTGGCCCTGTCGGAGCAGCTGGCCACGCTGGCCGCCGGCGGCCGGACCACGCTGGACTCCATCTTCCTGGACGAGGGCTTCGGCACCCTGGACCCCGATGCGCTGGAGATCGTGGCCGGCACGCTGGAGAACCTGGCCCAGGGGAACCGGATGGTCGGTGTCGTCACCCACGTCGCCGCGCTGGCCGATCGGGTGCCCGTCCGCTTCGAGGTGAGCCGGGACAGCCGGACCTCGACGATCGAACGGGTGGGTCCGTGACCACGGGGGCACGCGGTGCGGCGGGCGAGCAGCGTCCGGCGATGCGGTTCGCCGTGGACAGCTGGGACCCTGGGCTACGGCACCAGCTTCGGCATCGAGGGTCCACCCGAGACGGTGACCTCGGTGGTCACCGACGTGGAGGTGGCCGACGACGCGTGGACGCCGATCCCGGTGTCGCCGGTCGAGCCGCCGCGGGCCACGATCTTCGTCGACGGCGTACGGCGGATCGACGCCCGGATCTGGATCGACGCGTCGTCGGCATCGCAGGGCTGAGGCGTCGATGGGGCTCTGCGCCTCGTACGCCGCCGGGGCCGTCTGCTGCTGCGAGCGCGGCGCCCACGTGCTGCCGCCCGAGATCCGGCGCGGTCTGTTCACCGTCGACCCGCACGCCACCGCGCTGGAGACCGGCAGCGTGGGCACCTACCAGGTGTTCCCGACCACTCTGAACGAGAAGCAGGGGCTGGCCCTGAGCCTGTCGTCGGCCCTGCAGCAGCGACTGACCGAGCTCGAGCTGATCGCCGCGGTCAACGCGCGCAGCCACACCTCCCGGATCACGGCACCCCCGACGGGAGCGAGCTGCTGGTGGTCGACGGCCCCGTCCGCGGCCGGGAGCACCTGCCGCGGGTGCTGGGCTTCATCAAGTCCCACCAGATCGCCTACCTCGAACCTCGGCTGCACGCGATGGTCGCGGCCCTCGGCCCGCGCGAGCGGACCCCGGTGTTCCTGATCGGCGGCAGCTGGGACCGGTTCAGCTGGTATCTCCGGTTGCCCGGTCCGCGCAGTCACCCGTGGTCCGGCATCGCCCGGTTGGAGTGCGCCGCCAACGTGTCCGCCGCCGAGGTGATCGCGCTGGCGAACCTGTCCCAGGCAGTGCTCCCCCGCTTCGCGTCGGAGGAGTTCAAGGACCCGCGGGCGCCGCAGAACCTCTACCCGGTGGGCGCCCTGGAGAAGGAACTCCGCCGCCGGCTCGGTCATCCGGGTCTGATCTATCGGGCGCTGCGACAGGCGGCTCACCGACGGGCCGCGTGAGCGGATCCTTCGAACGGGACCAGGTGGGACCAGGGGGTGGTCCGGTGTCGTCGGCAGGGTTGGCGTGGACGAACGGGGGTCTCGACGGAAGCCGCACGGCGTGTCGGGGCTCGAACCCGGTTTGAGCCCCTCGTTTGTCCCGACCGGCCCGAACGAGACCAGGTCCGGATCGGGCCGAGGGAATTCATTCCGTATCCGCGCGAACACTCTTCCGCGCGAGGCGGCCGGGCAGTACGGTCCGGCCATGATCCGACGCAGCCGCAGGCTGACTCTCGTCCTGGCTGCCCTGGCCACCCTCATCGGCCTGGCCCTCGTCACCGCCGCACCGGCCGACGCCGGAAGCCGCCACTCCCGCAGTCTCAGCTACGTCGCCCTGGGTGACTCGTACGCCGCCGGCTTCGGGGCCGGGAAGTACGTCAACGACTGCTACCAGAGCCGGCGCGGTTACCCGGCGCTGCTGGATCGCGAGACCCGGGCGTCGCTGCGGGCGAACGCCACCTGCAACGGGGCCACCACGCAGACGGTGCTGGCCACGCAGCTGTCCGCGCTCAGCCCGCGGACCGACCTGGTCACGCTGACGGTCGGCGGTAACGACCTCGGCTTCGCCACGGTCGCCACCACCTGCGCCCCGGGCCCGAGCGCGGCCTGTCAGGCGGCCATCAACGCAGCGCTCGCGCTGCTGGCCCCTCAGCCGACCGGCCCCAGCGTGCTGGCCACCCGGCTCGGGGCCACGTACGGCGCCGTCGCCACCGCCGCGCCCCGCGCTGAGATCCTGGTGACCGGCTACCCGATCCTGTTCGAGCCGCCGGTCGCCGGCCAACCGAACGCCGCCACCGTGCTGGCGCTCAACAGCGCCACCGCCGCCCTCAACGCCACCATCAAGGCGACAGTCGAGGCGACGGCGGCCGCGGGCGTCGAGATCACCTACGTCGACGTCGCGGCCGGGTTCGCCGGACACGGCATCGGCAGCCGGCACCCGTGGGTGCGGGCCAGCGGCCCGGAGGCGTTGCACCCGACGGCCCGCGGCTACCGCGTCTACGCCAAGGCACTCACCCGAGCACTCGTCTACTGCTGAGGTCACCGCCGCCGACGGGTGTCCTGGCCGGCGCGAATAAGCAGGCGATCTACCTCTAGGCGGTGACGGAGACCCGACACTCGTGACCCCGGGACACCGCGACACGCCGACGGGGCCGGCGTGAGACGCGGGTTTCCGTCATCAGGCGGCCAGTCTGACCCCGGGGGCCGAGACGCACCGGTCGGCGACGAGCCGGCTCAGCGCACCGGCGCCAGTGCCACCACCAGCTCGCGGACGAAGCGCTCGTCGGTGAGCCGGTCACCGTAGAGCTCCCGCACCTGCTGCATCCGGTAGCGGACGGTCTGGGCGTGCACGTGCAGCGCGGCGGCCACCTCGTCACGACGTCCCTGGTGCAGCAGCCAGCACAGCAGCGTCTCGGCCAGCCGCTCCCGGGTCGCCTCCGGCAGCTCGGCGAGCGGGGCCAGCACCCGTACGCGGAGGTCCGCGAGCGCCTCGCCGTCCGCCGTCACCACCAGATCCACCAGGTGGTCCTCGGTGTCGACCGCCCGCGCGGTCTCCGGCGTGACGGCCGCCAGGGCCAGGGTCCGCACCGCCCGGTCGTAGGAGGCGCGGACGTCGGCCCACGGTCGCGCGGGTCCGACCACCGCCTGGCGTCGGTCCAGCACCCGCAGCAGGTGACGCCGCCCCGCGCCGTCCACGTCCGGCACCAGCAGCAGCGCGTACGGCTGGTCGCCCACCCAGCCGTCCGCCCCGGGCAGGTCCTCGGTGACCAGCAGGGTGTCGGCGCTCAGCAGGGCGAGCACACCGTGCATCTGCGCCGCCGGCAGCAGCACCGCGGTCAAGGACCCCGGCGGGTTCCACTCCGCACGCTCGGCGGCCGCGGTCAGCACGTCGGCGGTGGCGCCGGTCAGCAGCCGCTGGCCGAGCCGCTCGCGGTAACGCTCCCGGACCCGGCCGCTGGTGTTCAGCTCGTCGTTGTAGCCGGCCACGCTGGCCGCCGACAGCTCGTCGATGTAGGCGAACAGCAGCTCGGCGAACTCGGCCATCGCGGTGGCCGGCAGCCCGGCGTCGGCGGCGTTCCGGGCCAGTCCACGCCAGCTGACCCGGGCCCCGACCCGGTAGGCGGCCAGCAGCGCGTCCATCGACCGGCCCGCCCGGGCCTCGCCCCGACCCAGTGCGTACGCGCCCTCCAGGGTGGTGCGCCGCGGGGTGCTGGGGTCGACGTCGCGAGTGCCTCCGGCGAGCTTGAGGAAACCGCCGATGGCCATCTGCACCGCCGCCTGGATGCTCTCGCCCATCGGGCCGCGGAAGCCGACGCGGTAGCCCGGCACTTCGGCCATCACCGCCACCAGCGTCTGCGAGGCCACCGACGGCAGCCCTTCCCGCAGCGCCCGCAGCACGTGGTCGTCGATCCGGAAGGTGTCCTGCGCGCTCGCTGGGTCCTCGAAGGCAGAGCTGGACAACTGTTCCCTCCGAACAAGTGAGGCGAAGAAGTTCACGCCGGATGGTCATGATCTTAGCCCTGAAGTCGGGAATGATGGTTCCATGAGCGCTTCCTTGCAGTGGGCAGGAGCCGGACGGCCGTCACTACGGCAGCGGCTGGTGCGGCTGGCGGAGCGGGTCACGACCCCGCTGCTGCCGGCCGACTACCTCGACCTGTTCGATCCGCTGCGGCGGGGCGCCGACCTGCGCGGCCGGATCATGGCCGTGCACCCCGAGACCGCCGACGCCGCCACGATCGAGATCCGACCGGGCGCTGACTGGGCCGGCCACGTCCCCGGCCAGTACGTGCGGATCGGGGTCGATGTCGACGGGGTCCGGCAGTGGCGCGCCTACTCGCTCACCCACGGACCCCGCTCAGACGGCCGGATCAGCGTCACCATCAAGGCGGTGCCGGACGGTCGGGTCAGCAACCACCTGGTCCGCGCAGAGCCGCCCGGGCACCCTGGTCCACCTCGAGCAGGCCACCGGGGACTTCGCCCTGCCGACCGAGGGCGGCCGGTTCCTGTTCGTCACCGCCGGCTCCGGCATCACCCCGGTGATCGGCATGCTGCGCAACCTGTTCCCGGTCTCCGACGCCGGCGTGGTCCGGCTGCCGCGCTCCGAGCCGTACGACATCGTCGTGCTGCACGTCGCCCCGACCGCGTCGGACTCGATCTTCCTGGCCAACCTGCGCGAGCTGGACGCCGCCGGGATGATCCGGCTGATCAGCCGGCACAGCGACGAGCACGGCCGGCTCGACGTCGACGACCTGACCACCCTGGTCCCCGACCTGGCCGAGCGGACCACGCTGGCCTGCGGACCGGCCGGACTGCTCGACGCCCTCCAGCACCACCACGACGCGCGCGACCTGCCGCTGGTCACCGAGCGGTTCCGGACCGAGCGGGTCGTGATCGGCGACGGCGGCACCGTGGCCTTCGCCCGCACCGGCACCGAGGTGACCGCCGACGCCGGCACCCCCATCCTGGACGCCGCCGAGGAGGCCGGGGTGCTGATGCCGTCGGGCTGCCGGATGGGCATCTGCTTCGGCTGCGTGCTGCCGCTGCGCTCGGGGTCCGTCCGCGACCTCCGCAACGGCGAGATCACCACCGCCACCGAGGGCGAGACCGCCAACGGCGGGATCCGCATCCAGACCTGCATCAACGCGGCCGCCGGCGCCTGCGAGATCGACCACTGACACCACGCTCCGCCGCTCGACCCGTTCCACCCATGCGTGATCGACCCTGAAACCGAGGTAGCTATGACTGTTCTGCAGAAGAAGGCTCACAACCCGATCGGCCACCTGTCCGCCGCCGACATCGAGCAGATCGGCGTCGAGCTGGACGCCATCCGCCAGTCGGTGATCGACAGCCGGGGTGCGGATGACGCCGCCTACATCCGCAAGGTGATCAGCGCCCAGCGCAAGCTCGAGCTCGGCAGCCGGGCCGTCCTGCTGGCGTCGTTCTTCCCGCCCGCCTGGATCCTCGGCACCGCCGGCCTCTCGGTGGCCAAGATCATCGAGAACATGGAGATCGGCCACAACATCATGCACGGCCAGTGGGACTGGATGCGTGACCCGAAGATCCACTCCACCGCCTGGGAGTGGGACCACGCGTCGCCGTCGGAGCAGTGGAAGCACGCGCACAACGAGCTCCACCACGCGTACACGAACGTGATCGGCAAGGACAACGACCTCGGCTACGGCATCATGCGCGTCGACGAGGACCAGCGCTGGGTCCCGATGTACCTGGCCCAGCCGCTCTGGAACTTCATCAACGCCTGCTTCTTCGAGTACGGGATCGCTGCGTACGACCTCGAGCTCGGCCGCAACCTGAAGACCAAGAAGCGCCGGTCCAGCCCGGAGTTCCGGGCCCGCGGCAAGCAGGTCCTGGCCAAGATCCGCAAGCAGATGACCAAGGACTACGTCATCCACCCGCTGCTGTCCGGCCCGTCGTTCTTCCACACCCTGGCCGCCAACGCCACCGCCAACCTGGTCCGCAACCTGTGGACCCACTCGGTGATCATGTGCGGCCACTTCCCCGAGGGCGTCGAGACCTTCGAGCGTCGCTCGATCGAGGGCGAGACCCGGGGCGAGTGGTACCTGCGGCAGATGCTCGGCTCGGCCAACATCTCCGGCAGCAAGGCGATGCACTTCATGACCGGCAACCTGTCGCACCAGATCGAGCACCACCTGTTCCCCGACCTGCCCAGCAACCGGTACGCCGAGGTGGCACCGCAGGTCAAGGACCTCTTCCAGCGCTACGGCCTGTCGTACACCACCGGTTCGCTGCCCCGCCAGGTCGCCTCGGCCTGGCACAAGGTGATCCGGCTGTCGCTGCCGAACGACTTCCTGGCCCGCAAGAAGCCGGACGAGACGCAGTCCGGCAGCCGCGGTCGACGAGCCCGTGATGGCCGCCGCGGCCTGAGCCCGGCGGTCGACCGACCGAGAACGCCACGGAGCCGCCGTCCCCCCAGGACGACGGCTCCGGACGTTGCGGGACCTACTCGGCCAGCGCCGGCTCGTCGTCCACCGGTGCCGCGGGGACCGGCTCACCCCGCCGGAGCGCGCCGATGCCGACCAGCACGGCCCCCAGCAGCAGATAGCCCAACGCCACCTGCGGATTCGCGGCCCACTGGACCTCCTCGGAGTGCAGCAGACCGATCCAGGACAGCACCGCCCCGGCGCCGGCCGCGATCGCGGCGCGGAAGAGCTGCCGCTCCAGGATGAAGGTGACGATCGCCCCGAACACGATGCCGGCCAGCACCGCGCCCTGGCCGAGCACGTGCAGACCGTGGTAGACCAGCCCGGCGTCGGTCAGCGGCCCCTCCCCCAGCTCGGCGGCACTGGTCCCCGCCGCCGACAGGGCGTTGTCGATCAGGCCGGCGCCCCACGCTGCGAGGTTGGGGATGATCGCCGCGACCACGGCGGCGGCGTGCAGCCGGGGAACCGCCTGGAACGCCTGGGCCCCGATCAGGAGCCCGATGTAGAGCAGGATCGGGACGATCGCCGGTAGCGGCAGGATCGCCGACAGCAGCCCGAACAGACCGAGGAAGCAGAGCAGGGCGATGGTCAGACCGCTGGCCATCGAGTAGCTGGTGCGACCACCGGCCTCCTTCCAGCCCGGGTGCCCGATGTAGACGGCGGGCGGGAACGGCGAGCCCAGCGCCGAGCCGACGATGGCTCCGGTGCCGTCCGCGATCAGCACGCTGCGGAGGTTGTAGTTGTCGCCGGCGGCCGCGGCGCTCTCCACGTTGCTCATGGCCTCCAGGAAGTTGTAGACCCCGAGCGGGATGGCGGTGGCCAGCAGCGGGGCCAGGTTGGTCAGACCCGCGCCGAGGAGTCCCAGGTTGAGCGTGGGAACGGCCAGGGCGATGTCGCCGACCGCCGCGGTGACGTCCGGCACCGACATGTAGCCGCCGATCCAGCCCAGCGCGGTGCCGACCAGCAGGGCGGCGAGACCGACCGGGATGTTGCCCGGCAGCTTCAGGTCGGTGAAGAAGCCGACCAGGATGATGCCCAGGACCGGCAGCCCGATCCAGGCGGTCTCCCAGATCTGGGCGGCCGGTCGCATCGAGATGAAGCTGAGCGAGATGCCGGCCAGCGTGCCGAGGAGGGCGGCCCGCGGAGTGATCTTGCGGATCACCGGCCCGATGAACGCGCCGATCAGGACGATCACCCCGATCACGAACGCCCAGGCCAGGCCGGCTTCCCAGGCCCGGACCGGGTCGCCGGTGCTGAGGGCGATCGGCAGCATGATCACGAAGACCACGATGAACATGTGCGGCACGCTGGGTCCGTACGGCAGCGCTGTCACGTCGAGTCGCTGCTCCCGGCGGGCCAGGCGGCGGGCCAGGATCGTGTAGTAGACGTTGCCGACGATCAAGGCGATGCCGAGCGCCGGCAGCACCGTGCCCAGGACGGACTCGGTCGGCACCCGGACGACGAAGATCAACAGGCCGGTGAGCGTCAGCACGTTGACCAGGATGTTGAAGGCCAGTCCGAAGAAGGCGTTGGTGTCGCCCCGGGTCCACCACGGGATCCTGAGGTCTGAGTCGGTACGGGACTTGGGCAGGATGGTGCTGAGGTTCATGGCCGTCCTCGGGGGTCAGGCCGCGCTGGTGGCGACCGACGACAGGTGCTGGAGCAGGGTGGCGGAGTCGCTCACCCAGCCGAAGATCCCGCCCTGGGCGGTGATCATGTCGAGTCCCACGCGCTGGAACTCGGGGAAGTAGGAGCCGACGCAGTCCGACAGGACGAGCGCCTCGTAGCCGCGGTCGTTCGCCTCGCGGACGGTGGTGTGCACGCAGACCTCGGTGGTCACGCCGGTGACGACGAGCTGGGTGATCCCCGCTTCGGTCAGCAGGGTGTCCAGGTCGGTGCCGTAGAAGGATCCCTTGCCAGGCTTGTCGATCACCGTCTCGCCCGGCAGAGGGGCGAGCTCGTCGATGATGTCGTGGCCGTACTCGCCGCGGATGAGGATCCGGCCGTACCGACCCTGGTCGCCGATCCGCAGCGAGGGCAGTCCCCGGCGCAGCTTGGCCGGCGGCAGGTCGGACAGGTCGGGCCGGTGGCCCTCCCGGGTGTGGATGATCATCAGACCGGCCTCCCGGGCGGCCGCCAGCACCAGTTGCAGCGGGGGGACGACCGCCGCCAGCTGGCCGACGTCGTTGCCGAGGGTCTCGCCGAAGCCGCCCGGGAGCAGGAAGTCGCGCTGCATGTCGATCACCACCAGCGCCACCCGTCCGCTGGGCAGGGGGAACGGGCCGGGGGTGGCCGGGACGTACGCGGTGTCATCGGTGGTCATCGAATCTCCTTCGCCGGTGGTGGACGGGTGGTCGGTGGAGCGGGTCAGTCGGAGTGGTCGAGGTCGCCGAGAGCTGCAGCCACCGCGAGGACCAGGTCGTCGCTGAGCGCCGGACCGAGGACCATCAGGCTGACCGGCCGTCCGTCGGCGGTCAGCCCCGCGGGCACGGCTGCGGCGCAGAGGTCCAGCAGGTTCCCGCAGTGGGTGTAGTGACCGAGGACGGTGTTGGTCGCGATGGGGTCGGCCAGCACCTGGTCGATCGTGAAGGTGGTGCCGATCGTCGGCAGGACCACGACGTCCACCCCGGCGAACAGCCGACGGACCTCCGCCTGGAGCTCGGCCAGCCGGTACTGCGCGCGGAACACGTCGGTGGCGTCGAAGGCGGCGCCGCCGGTGATGATGTCGGCGACCACCGGCAGAGCGGCCCCGGGGTGATCACGCAGGAAGTCGCCGAACTCCACGTACCGCTCGGCCACCCAGGGTCCCTGGTAGAGCAGCTCGCCCGCGTCGACGAAGGGGTGCAGCGGTACCGGCCGGGTGGTCAGAGACGCCCTCAGCCGGGCACGCGCGTGCTCGTGAGCCGCCGCCATGGCGTCGTCACCGAAGAAGGTCAGCTCGTCGAGCGACGGCAGCCCGATCACCAGGTCGGTGGCCGCGTCCTCCCGGCGCACCCGCGGCCGGCTCCAGGGGTCATCGTCGTCGGGACCGGCCACCACCTCGAGGACGAGCTGCAGGTCGCCGACGGTGCCGGCGATCAGGCTGATGCAGTCCAGCGACCGGCAGGCCGGGACCAGCCCGACAGCACTGATCAGGCCGCGGGACGGCTTGTAGCCGAGGACGCCGTTGAGCGCCGGCGGCACCCGCCCGGACCCCGCCGTGTCGGTGGCGACGGTGAAGGGAACCTCCCCGAGCGCGACGGCCAGGGCCGAGCCCGAGCTCGATCCGCCCGAGATCAGGTCCTCCGCCGTAGACGCTGTGCGGCACCGGGTAGGGCGTGCGGGTGCCGTTCAGGCCGGTGGCGAACTGGTCGAGGTTGGTCTTGCCGATCAACACCGCCCCGGCCTCGAGCAGCCGCTCCACCACCGGCGCCGTCGAGGTCGCCCGGTAGGCGTACTCCGGGCAGGCCAGGGTGGTCGACCAGCCCGCGATGTCGATGCTGTCCTTGACCCCGAAGGGGATCCCCCACAGCGGCAGCGCGGCGGGATCGGCTACCTGGGCGAGCTCCGCGCACCGGGCCAGGACCGCTTGCTCGTCGGCCACCGAGATCCAGACGCCGTCGGCGCCTCGCTCGCTGATCGTGGCGAGCACCTGCTGACAGACGTCAGCAGGTGTCGTCGCCCCCGTTCGGAAGAGCGCCGACAGCTCGGAGATCGACGGCCCCAGTCGTGGCCCCCGGCGAGTGTCGGTTCCCGATGCTTCCCCCATGCCGTCGATTGTCGACAGAATTCGTTTCGGTCAACGCCCTCGAGCGTTACGGCTGGGTTTCGTCTGGGCCCGTACGCAGGTGGTCGTGCCGCCGGCTCAGCTGGGGAGGGCGGCCAGACCGGTGGCGTTGGCGTCGTCGGCCGGAGTGAGGAACTGGCGGCCACCGTGGTCCTCGAGCTCGTCCAGGATGCGCCGGCGGTCGTTGGACTCCAGCGCCAGCAGCAACCGCTCGTGCCGCTCGATCCCCGCAGCCGTGCCGAGGGCAGCGGCCTCGCGACGCAGGTTGGCCGCCATCGGCCGCTGCAGCCGCAGCAGGATCGGCTCGAGGGCCAGATCGAGCTGCCGGTTGCCGGCCAGCGCCACCACGGCGGCGTGGAACGCCCGGTGGGCGTCGTCCTTGCCGAGGTGGTCGCCGATCTGGTCGGCCCGGCGCATCTGGTCCAGGCACCGGCGGACCGCGACCAGCGGATCGTCTCCACCCGAGCGGTCGAGGGGGAACGTCGTCTCGATCGCGTGGCGCTCGAGCAGGGAACGGAGAGCGAAGAGCTGGTCGACGTCCTCGGCCGACAGCTCGGTCACCCGGGTCCCACGGCGCGGCAGGTGCTCGACCAGACCCTGGTTGGCCAAGGTCCGCAGCGCCTCCCGCAGAGGTGCCCGACTGATGGCGAACCGCTGCCGGATCTGCTCCTCCACCAGCCGCTGACCGGGAGCCAGGTCCCCGGACAGGATCTCGTCCCGGAGTCGCCGGGTGGTCACCTCGAGCAGGCTGGGCGCGTACAGCGCCTCGTCCAGCTCGGTCACGACGGTCTCCTCCACCTGGTCCAGCGGTGTGCTCAGTGTAGGTCTGACGCGATCGCGGCCCGGCCACGTCGGGCGCGTACGGCAGTCTGGACGACGTGCCGACGCAGCCCTGGATCCTGCACGTCGACCTGGACGCGTTCCTGGCGGCGGTGGAGGTGCGGCGCCGGCCGGAGCTGCGCGGTCGGCCGGTGGTGGTCGGCGGCGACGGCGATCCCACCCGTCCCCGGCAGGTGGTGGCGACCGCGTCGTACGAGGCGCGGGCGTACGGGGTGCACTCCGGCATGCCGCTGGCCCGGGCCCTCAAGAAGTGCCCGGACGCGGTCTTCCTGCCCTCGGACCACCCCACCTACGACGCGGCCAGTGCCGAGGTGATGACCGCGCTGCGCTCCTTCGGGCACCCGGTCGAGGTCTGGGGCTGGGACGAGGCGGTCCTCGGCGCCGAGGTCGACGACCCGGAGGCGCTGGCCCAGCAGGTGCGGGCCGTGGTCCTGGCCGAGACCGGCCTCACCTGCGCCGTCGGCATCGGCGAGACCAAGGAGCGCGCCAAGATGGCCACCGTCTTCGCCAAGGCCTCTGCGGAACGGGTCTTCCGGTTGTCGTCGGCCACCTGGATACCGCTGATGGGCGACCGCCCGGTGATCGACCTGTGGGGCGTGGGCAAGCGCACCGCGGCCCGGCTGGCCGAGCACGGCATCGTCACCGTCACCGATCTGGCCACGGCGGAGCGGGAGGACCTGGCGTCCTGGTTCGGGCCCAGCACCGGCCCGTGGCTGCGGGCGCTGGCCCGCGGCGGAACCTCGCGGACCGTCCACCCCGAGGAGCGCCTCGCGCGCTCGCGCAGCAAGCAGGTCACCTTCCCGCACGACCTCACCGAGGCCGACGAGATCGCCACCCAGGTCGCCGCGCTGACCGAGGACGTCTGCCGGACGGTGTTCGCCGAGGGTCGCACGGTCACCCACGTCGGCGTGATCGTGCGGACGTCCACGTTCTTCACCCAGGTCAAGACCGGGAAGCTGGCGGCCCCGACGACCGAGGCGGCGCCGGTGGTGGCCAGGGCGCAGGAGGTGCTCGGTCGGTTCGAGATCACCCGTCCCGTGCGACTGCTGGGGGTTCGGGTGGACCTGGCCTGAGCCTGACTGCCGGCCGGAGCTGCGGAAAAGTAACCCCGACTGCGTCCGATCGGGCCCGAAAGGGGTCTCTCAGGCTCGGTCGGGGTTACTTTTCCGCAGACTCGACTGCTCAGTCGTCGATGGTGGCGGTGACCATGACGGCGACCGGGGCCAGGTAGCCGTTCGGGTCCAGCATCCAACCGGCCTCGAAGGCGGCGTCGACCACCTCGGGGGCCCACTCCAGCCGGACCCGCCCGTCACCGCTGTTGACCACCAGCAGCTCGCCGGTGCCTTCGGTCGCGGCGTTGTCCCCGGCCTCGACCAGGGTCATGCTGCGCCAGCTGCCCGCCGGGACGGAGAGAGCGTCCTGCACCCCCAGCCGTACGGTACGGGCCGCGTCGCCGTCGTTGAGGGTGACGTCCCAGACGCCCGACTTCACCGTCAGCACCTGGGTCTGGTCGTGCCGGTGGCGCAGCACGCCCTGGCCGGGGACGGCACGCAGCCAGGCCAGGTTGAAGGAGTGCGGCTCGTGCACCCGCGGCACCTGGCGACGGTCCTCGCTCATCCCGTAGCCGATCCCGAGGGCGAGCTCGGCGCCGCCACCGGGGACGTCGGAACTCAGCAGCGCCCGTCGGCTGTAGACCCGGTCGCCCGGCTGGATCACCCGCTGCCGCATCTCCTCAACGGTGTAGGTGGTCAGCTCGTCGATGTACTGCTGCTTCATCGGCGTGATCAGCGGCACGTCGGTGGGCAGCTCGTCGCCGGCGACGGTGTCGATCAGCCGCGAGTCGGCGGTCAGGTGCAGCCCGTACGACTCCGCCTCCCGCAGCACCGACGGGCCCCAGATGATGCCGCCGGTGACGTCGTGCCCGAGCACGGTGAGCAGGATGCCGTCGTCGGGACCCTCGTTGGTGAAGCCGCGGAAGATCCAGGTCGGCACGGTGATCACGTCGCCGTCGTGGCTGACGTACTCACCCTGCTTGCCGTCGACTCCCCACCGCAGCCGGAAGGTGCCGCCGAAGTTGATGAACACCTCGGCGGTGAAGTGCAGGTGCAGGTTGTTGGTCACCCCGTTGGGCATCCCGGCCGCGCCGACGTTGTAGCCGTGCTCCTCGGAGAGGTTCACGTACTGGTCCGGGTTCTGCGAGACCCCGGGACCGATGAACGCGTAGTTCTCCTTGCGGTCCGAGCCGGGCGTCCGGCAGTCGATGAACGCGGAGTTGCAGGACACCCAGTCACTGCGACGGATGGTGCGGCGGGTCAGCTCGTCGGCCGAGACGGTCGGAGCCGGGACGAGAAGGTCGGTCATCAGGTTTCCTTACGGGGAGGGTGGATCAGTAGATGTTGGTGCCGGCGTACGGCACGTCGCCGCGGCGGGCGGCGATCTGCGCACGCAGCGCGATCTCGTCGTAGAGGCGGACCTCGCGGACGATGCGGCCGTTCTGGACCAGGAACTGCGAGATGCCGAGCACGTCGACCGGCGACCCGGTGAGCGGACCGAAGTCGGCGGTGCCGTTGTAGTGACCGGAGAACTTCCACACCACGGCGATCCGCAGACCCGCGTAGCGCGGGTCGTCGTTGGTGGCGACGTCGCGCACCTCGAACTGCCCGGCGGGGAAGGGCCGGATCGTCTGGAGCAGCCGACGGCGGTAGCCCTCGGGCCGGATGATCGTGGCGTTGCCGACGGTCTGCAGCACCAGGTCGCGGACGAAGAAGTCCTCGACCCTGTTCAGGTCCCGGTCGTTCCAGACCCGCTGGATGAGCTCGAGGACCAGCTCGACCTCGGCCCGGTGGTCGTCCGGTCGCGGTCCGCTGTCACCGACGGCGATCACGTCGGCCGGGGCCGGCTGGCTGAAGCTGCCCGTGTAGCCGGCGTACGCCTTGGTCCGGGCGACCTCGTCGGGGTCCTGTCCCTGCTGCAGGGCGATGGCCAGCGAGTCGCGGATCACCCACTCCTCCACCATCCGGCCGCGGCGGTAGAGGCAGCTGGCGATGGTCCGGCTGACCACGTCGTGCTGCGGATCGGCCGACAGGACCAGGTGCGAGCTGAGGAAGGCGTCGTCGCCCCGGGCCTCCCAGACCACGTCCTCGGCCTGGCCGATGCGGTCCGGGGTGTCGGAGATCCGCATCAACGTGCCCTGGATGACCTCGTCGCGCCCCACCGAGGTGCCGAACGAGCCGTGCACGATCGAGTCGGGCTCGTAGTTCTCCCGGATGTGGCCGATGGCCCGGTTGACCCAGATCAGGTCGGTGACCTCGCGGATGAAGTCGTCGGGGTCGGCGTAGGGCTGGTAGGCGATGGGGTCGAGCGGCATGACTCTCCTGAGCAGCGGGGTCCGTTGATGATCAGTGTATGCGTATGCATTGATGCTGGCAACCCTGGTGCCCGGTGCTGCTGCGCGAGGTCCTACCGCAGGGCCGCCAGCGTGCCGCGGCGCACCAGGTGGGTGCTGAAGACGGCGTGCTCGTACGGTTCCGGCTCCTCGGCCTCGACCCGCCGCACCAGCAGGCTGGCGGACGCGCGCGCCATGGCGTCGAGGTCGAAGGCCACGGTGGTCAGCCGGATCAGCGGCCAGGCCGCAGCCGGCAGGTTGTCGAAACCGACCACCGACACCTGGTCGGGGACGCCGATCCCCAGCTCAGCCGCCGCGTTCAGGACCCCCAGCGCCACCACGTCGTTGCCGCAGACGATCACCGTGGGACGGGGGTCGCGACCGAGCAGCAGCTGGGCGCCGGCGTAGCCGGTCTCGAAGTCGAACGGGCCGCGGTAGGTGGCCGCGGCCGCGATCGCCAGCCCCTGCTCGTCCAGCGCGTCGCGCAGGGCGTTCTCCCGCTGCAAGCCCGTGCTGGTGTTGCGCGGGCCGAAGACGGCCCCGACCCGACGGTGCCCCAGCCGGGCGATCTCCGTGGCCACCTCGGTCATCCCCGGCGTCGGGTCGACCGTCGCGGAGTCGGCCTCCATGGCGTCAGCTGTGCGGTTGAAGTAGACGAACGGCACGCCACGGTCGCGCAGCCGCACCGGCACCACCGAGTCGACGGTGGTGGTGGCCAGCAGCACGCCGTCCAGCCCGTTGGAGATCAGCCGCTCCGCCACCGTGGCGGTGTCGGTGGTCTCGGTCTGCAGGACCAGCTGGTAGCCGAGGGCCTCCAGCTCGTGGTGCATCGGGGCGATCACGTGCGGGTAGAACTGGTTCTCCAGGTCGGTCAGCAGCAACCCGATCCGCCGGGTGCGGCCGCTGGACAGAGCCCGCCCGGTCTCGCTGGCGACGTAGCCGAGCGCCCTGGCCGCCTCCCGCACCCGGCGGCGCGTCTCCGCGCTCACCTTCGGGCTGTCGCGCAGGGCCCGGGAGACCGTCGGTTGGGACACCCCGGCCAGACGGGCCACGTCATGGGAGGTCACCACGGGCCGCCCCTTCCCTCGGCGCTGACGATCGCAGCGGCTGGGCCGAGCATAGTGGTCACCCTTGACGCCGTCGCACTGATCGGCTTTACTGCTGACATACGTATTCAGCGTGTCTCCCCGGCCCTTGGTCGCCGGTTGGCAGGCACCCACCCCGAGAAGGAGCCCGCCGGCATGCCCACCACGCTCAAGACGGCACAGACGAAGTCGTTCGCCGACACTGCGCAGGAGGACGTCGCCCAGCGGGTGCGTCAGATCATCGGCGACATCCGCAGCCGGGGGGACGAGGCGGTCGCCGAGTACTCGCAGACCTTCGACCGCTGGGCGCCCGAGGGCTTCCGCCTCGACGCCGAGCAGGTCGCCGCGATCATGGCGACCCTGCCGCAGCAGGTGATCGACGACATCGTGTTCGTGCAGGAGCAGGTCCGCCGGTTCGCCCAGGCCCAGCGTGACTCGATGACCGACGTCGAGATCGAGACCCTGCCCGGGGTCCGGCTCGGCCACCGGCACGTGCCCGTCGGCTCGGCCGGAGCCTACGTGCCCGGCGGCAAGTACCCGCTGACCGCGTCGGCGCACATGACGATCATCACCGCCAAGGTGGCCGGCGTGCCGCGGGTGGTGGCGTGCACCCCGCCGATCAAGGGCGAGATCCCGGCCGCCACCGTCGCCGCCATGCACCTGGCCGGGGCGGACGAGATCTGGATCCTCGGTGGCGTCCAGGCCGTCACCGCGATGGCGCTCGGCACCGAGACGATGGGCCGGGTCGACCTGATCGCCGGACCCGGGAACGCGTACGTGGCCGAGGCCAAGCGCCAGCTCTACGGCGAGGTGGGCATCGACCTGTTCGCCGGTCCGACCGAGATCCTGGTGATCGCCGACGACGACGCCGACCCGTTCGTGGTCGCCGTCGACCTGCTCTCCCAGGCCGAGCACGGCCCGGAGTCTCCGGCCATCCTGATCACCACCAGCACCGCCCTCGGCGAGCGGGTGATCGAGCACATCGAGCAGATCCTGCCGGCCATGCCGACCCGCGACTACGCCGAACCGGCCTGGCGGGACTTCGGTCAGGTGATCGTGGTCGACGACCTCGACGAGGCCTTCGCCGTGGCTGACTCCTTCGCCGCCGAGCACGTGCAGGTGCTGACCGAGAACCCGCGCCAGGCGTTGGACAAGATGCGGGACTTCGGTGCCCTCTTCCTCGGCGAGAACACCTGCGTGTCGTACGGGGACAAGGTGATCGGCACCAACCACGTGCTGCCGACGCTCGGGGCCGCTCGCTACACCGGCGGCCTGTGGGTGGGGAAGTACCTGAAGACGGTCACCTACCAGGAGGTCACCGACACCGCCTCCAGCGCCGAGCTCGGTCGCGTCTGCGGTCGGGCGGCCCGGGTGGAGCTGTTCGAGGGCCACGCCCGGTCCGGTGACGTCCGCGCCTGGAAGCTGGAGGGCGACCGGCACGACTGGATCGACGCCGCGCTCGCCCCGGCCGGCACGGCCGGCTGACGGCGTCCAGCTGATGAGGGACTGCTGATGGCGGAGACGAGGGACGCCGACGCGGGTGGACCGCTGGCCGGGCGGACCGCCCTGGTCACCGGTGGCGGCACCGGACTCGGCGCCGCGATCACCCGGACCCTGCACAGCGCGGGTGCCGCGGTGGTGATCACCGGCCGCCGCCCCGAGCCGCTGGCGACACTCAGCGCGGAGCTGGAGCGGGTGGACGGCGTCGTCTGCGACGTCGCCGACCCTGCCGCGGTCGACCGCCTCGCCGCGACGGTGGCCGACCGGGAGATCTCCATCGTGATCAACAACGCCGGGATCGCCGGACCCGTGGCCCCGCTGACCGAGATCGACGTCGACGCGTGGGACGAGGTGTTCGACATCAACGTGCGCGGCGTCTTCCTGGTCTGCAGGGCCTTCCTGCCGGCGATGGTGGCGCGCGGCACCGGCGACGTGATCAACCTGGCGTCGGTGTCGGGGAAGAGACCGCTGGTCCGACGGACCCCCTACTGCGCCTCCAAGATGGCGGTCATCGGTCTCACCTCGACCCTGGCCTTCGAGGTCGGACCGGCGGGCGTCAACGTCAACAGCCTGTCCCCCGGACCGGTGGACGGACCGCGGATGGACCGCAACTTCCGGCTGGAGGCCGAGCGGTCCGGCCGCTCGTACGAGGAGGCTGTCGAGACGTTCGTCTCTCGCGCGGCCCTCGGCCGGATGGTGACCGAAACCGAGGTCGGAGCGGCCGTGCTGGCTATGCTCGCGATGCCCGGACTCTGTGGCGCCGACATCGACCTGTCGGCAGGAATGGTGGCGTGATGTCGGTGTCTCGAGCGTCTCTGCGCTCCCGGGCCCTCAGCGGCGAGAAGCTGCTCGGGGTGCTGCTGCGGATGCCGGCCGAGGAGCTGGTGGAGATGGTCGCGGTCAGCGGCTTCGACTTCGTGCTGATCGACTGCGAGCACGGCCCGGCGGACCTGATCCCGCTGCGGCAGCACATCGCGGCCGCCCAGCTGCACGGTGTCGACGTGCTGGTGCGGATCGGTTCGCACGAGCCGGCGCTGGCCCTGCGCGTCCTCGACCAGGGGGCCGTCGGCATCGTGGCCCCCCACGTGGACGACGCCGACACCGCGCGGGCGCTGGTCGACTCGGTGCACTACCCGCCGCTGGGCCACCGGGGCTTCGCCACCTACTCCCGGGCGGGGCGCTTCGGTCTGGTCGAGGCCGCCGCCCACCGGGAGCACTTCGCGGCCGACACCCTGGTCTTCGGGATGATCGAGTCGCCGGCCGGGGTGGCCGCGGCCGCCGACGTGCTCGGTGTGCCGGGTCTCGACGGGACCATGATCGGCACCGCCGACCTGGGCGCCTCCCGCACCGAGACCGATCCTCCGGTGGCCGACCTGGTCGCCGAGGTGCACGCGGTGCTGTCCGCGGGACCCTCCCTGCGGATGGACATCGTGACCGGCCCGGACCGCGCCACCGCGGCCTTCTCCGCCGGCGCCGACCTGGTCGTCTACAACCTGGCCCACACGCTGATGGGGCACCTGGCCGACCTGCGCGCCGCCCGGCCCGGGAACGACCCAGCATGAGCGGGATGGATGCAGCGTGACCGGGATCGCCACCACCCACGTCGGGTCCCTACCCCGTTCTGCTGAGGTGACGGAGCTGATCTTCGCCGCGGAGGCCGGTGAACCGGTCGACGAGCAGCTGTTCGACGAGGTAGTGGGTCGCGAGGTCTCGGAGTCGGTGGCCCGCCAGGTCGCCGCCGGGATCACCGTCGTCTCCGACGGCGAGATGGCCAAGATCAGCTACGCGACCTACATCAAGGACCGGATCACCGGCTTCGACGGCGACTCGCCACGGCGCCCCCCGGCCGATCTGGAGGACTTTCCCGGATTCCTCGGCCGGCAGGCCAAGGGCGGCGGGACGCCGACCTACCGACGGCCCCGCTGCGTCGCCGCCATCCGGCCCGCCACGCTCCAGCCGCTGACCGACGACCTGCGCCGGTTCGCCGCCGCCCGAGCCGCCCACGGGAACCCGGCCGGTTTCATGAACGCGGCCTCCCCCGGAGTCATCGCGCTCTTCCAGCCCAACGACTTCTACGCCGACGACGACGCGTACCTGGAGGCGCTGGCCGAGGCCATGCGTCCGGAGTACGAGGCGATCGTCGACGCCGGTCTGGTGCTCCAGCTGGACAGCCCGGACCTGGGTCTCGGCCGGCACATGATGTTCAAGAACCGCAGTGACGCCGACTACCTGATCCGGATCTCCCGGCACGTGGAGGTGCTCAACCACGCGCTCCGCAACGTCGCGGCGGATCGGGTCCGGATGCACGTCTGCTGGGGCAACTACGAGGGACCGCACCATCACGACGTCGAGATGCGGGTGATCTTGCCCGTGCTCCTCAAAGCGAAGCCGGCCGGGCTGCTGTTCGAGACGGCGAACCCCCGACACAACCACGAGCTGGAGGCGTTCGTGGAGCACCGGGCGAAGATCGGCGACGACAAGGTCCTGATCCCGGGTGTGATCGACTCCACCACGAACTTCATCGAGCACCCGCGGGTGGTGGCCAACCGGCTGCGTGGCTTCGTCGACCTCGTGGGCGCGGAGCGGGTCCTGGGCGGCACCGACTGCGGCTTCTCCACCTTCGCCGGGTTCGGAGCCGTCGATCCCGACATCGTGTACGCCAAGCTGGCGACCCTGGCCGAGGGCGCCGCACTGGTCGCCTGAGACCACGTCTCCTCGACCCCGTCGGCCGATCTCAGCGCTCCGTCGGCGATCTCAGAGCTCAGGACCGGCCGGCGAGGAGACGCCGTACGGCGCGCGGTCGCTCCAGCGGCGACAGGTGAGCGGCGCGCTCCAGCACCTGCAACCGGGCTCCCGGCACGAGCGTGACCACCTCCGCGTGCCGATCCAGCGGGCACAGCCGGTCGCCGCGGGCGGCGATGACCAGGGTCGGACAGCGCACATCCCGTAGTCCGGGGCGCTCGTCCAGGCGGGTGGCCTGCAGGCGGAGCTGGACGTCGAGCTCGGTCTCCCCGACGTCGTCGGCCATGGCCAGGGTGGTCTCGACCAGATCGGGCCGACGGCTCAGCGACGCAGGGCTCAGCAGCACCGGCAGCAGATCCTGCTGGAGCTCCCGCGCGGACTCGCCGGCGGACAAGCGATCCCGTTCGCGGCGCCAGGACAGGAGCTGCTGCTCCGTCGGTCCGTACGGGTTGGTCGACATCAGGACCAGCCCCGCCACCCGCTCCGGCGCGGTCCGGGTCACCGCCATCGCCACCACCGCGCCCAGCGACAGCCCCACGAGCACGAAGCGCGGGGGCAGCTCGTCGAGCAGTCGGTCGACCTGAGCCGTCAGGCTGGGCTCGGTCAGCCGGGGAGTGAGCGCCTCCTCCGGGGCAGTCCCCGCCCACAGCCGTTCGGAGCAGTTCATGCCCGGCAGCAGCACCAGCGGCTCGTCCGCCGGCGCCGCCGTGCTCATCCCTTGACCGCGCCCGAGGCCAGCCCGGCGACCAGGTACTTCTGGGCGATGAAGGCGATGCCGATCACCGGCAGGGTGAGCAGCATGGCGGCCGCCCCGGCCTGCTGGAGCATGGGCAGCGTCTGCCCGAGCTGGGTGGTGATGAACACCGGTACCGTCTTGCTGGCCGTGTCGGTCAGGATCGCCGCCGTCAGGTACTCCTGGAAGGCGAACAGGAAGACGAAGATGCCGGCGGTGAGGATGCCCGGGCCCATCAGCGGGATCATCACCTTGCGCAGCATGCTGATCCGGGTGCAGCCGTCGATCATGGCCGCCTCGTCCAGGCTGGCCGGGATCTCGGCGAAGAAGTTCCGCAGCAGCCAGATGCTGAACGGCTGGTTGATGGCCACCAACGCGATGGCCAGCGCGTACGTGGTGTCGTAGATGCCCAGGGCGCGGCTGATGTCGTACATGGGCAGCACCACCGAGAACCGCGGCAGGGCCCGGAAGATCAGCGCCAGCACCAGCAGCACCGCCGAGATGTAGCCAGGCATCCGCGACAGCGCGTACGCCGCCGGGAGTCCGATGATCAACGCGATCGACCGTCGAGATGACGGCCACGATCAAGGTGTTGCCCAGGTACTGCGCGAAGTAGGTGGTCTGCCACAGGTCCACGAAGGCCTGCAGCGTCGGGGTGTAGCTGAACACCGGAGGGTTGGCGAAGGCCACGCTGGTCGGCTTGGTGACCGCCATGCCGGCCCAGATGAAGGGGGTGAGCATGAGGAAGCAGGTAGCGGCCAGGAACAGCCCCGACAGCACCAGCACCGGTCGCCGCTTCGGCCCCGTCTTGCGCGGTTCCGCGGCCTTGCGGGCGCGGCTGATCGTGGACTCGGCTTCGACGGCGGTCATCGCACGTTCCTCGATTCCTTGAAGGTGTCCCGGATGAACGGCGCCAGCATGATCAGGATCAACAAGATGGTGAGGACGCTGACGGCGCTCCCCAGGCCGAGCGCCTCGCTGCCCTCCCGGAACGCGATGTTGTAGATGTAGAGCATGATCGACTCGTTGCCGATCTCCACCGCCTGCGGGGCCAGCGGGATCAGCTGGTCGAAGGTGCGCAGCACGTCCATGATCGAGATCAGGGTGACGAAGAACAGCACGCCCCGGATGGTCGGGATGATCACGTTCAGGTGGGTCTTGAGGGGGGTCGCCCCGTCGATCCGGGCGGCCTCCAGGATCTCCGCCGGCACGCCCTGCAGGCCGGCCAGGATGATCAGCATGCTGAACGGCAGCAGGTGCCACACAGTGCTCAGGATGATCATCACCCGGTTGGGCCAGACGTCGGTGAACCAGAGGATCTCGTTCTGGGTGATGCCGGACAGCAGGTAGTTGACGATGCCGCCGAAGTTGGTGTCGAAGAGCCAGGAGAAGGCTGCGGACCCGACCACGTTGGGCAGCACGTAGGACACGAGCAGGATGCCGAGCACCACCGGCCGCAGCCGGCCCAGCTGGTTGACCAGGGTCGCGATGATGTAGCCGAGGACGACCAGGCAGGTGGTCACGACCAGGGTGAGGATGACCGTGAAGGCGACGGCGCGCCCGAAGCGCGCGTCCGTCAGGGCCGTGACGTAGTTCTGCAGGCCGACGAACACCCCGGCCTCGCCGTACTGGACGTCTTGGAAGCTCCACTGCACGGTGCGGATGAGTGGCAGCAGCAACAGGCCGAACATGACGATCATGCTGGGGCCCACCAGCAGCGCGAACTCGCGTCGACGCATCGAACCCTCCTGACTGAAGCGGTGATCGGGCTGGTCGAACGCCGGGCGGGCGGCGCCGGTGGCTGCGCGCCCGCCCGCGCCAGAGCGATCAGTACGTCGGCCAGCACCTTGTCGGCGGCGGCCTGCATCTGCTTCGAGCCCTCCTCGACCGAGAGCTTGCCCAGCACGGTCTGCGCGATGAGCGAGATCACGGCGTTGGACACGTCCGGGGTGTACGGGGCCGACACCGGCGGGACCGTCCCGGCGACCGAGTCCAGCGCGGCCTGGGCGTACGGCGAGCTGTCCTTGGTGACGACTCCCTGGCGGGCGGGGAAGGCGGCCGGGATGGAGGCCTTGGAGGCGTCCTCGCTGACCGAGGAGCCGATCAGCTCGAACAGCAGGTTCTCGTCGACCTGGGTGTTGACCGGGATCGACCAGCCGTCGATGGACAGCCGGCTGAACAAGGGGCCCCCGGCGGTCGCGGCGGGCGGGGCAGCGAAGCCGAACTGGCTGGCGTACTTGCTGTTGGTCTCCAGCGTCAGGTCGTTCATCCGGCCGGAGAACATGATCGCCATCGCCGCCGTGCCGTTGAACATCTGCTGCTGGACCTTGGGCTGGTCGAAGGTGGTGACCTGCGGGTCCATGTAGGGCTGCAACGACTTCATGGCGTTCAGGGCGGCGCGGCCCTTCTCGGTGTCGAACTGGGCCTTCTTGGTGGCCGGGTCGACGAAGTCGGTGCCGAAGGCGTTCATCATCCCCTGGTACTGGGTGGAGATGTCGCCGGTGGCGAGCCACGGGAGGGCGATCGGGTACTTCATGTCGCCGGCGTCCTGGATCTTCTTCGCCGCGGCGAGCATCTCGTCCAGGGTCGTCGGCGGCGTCAGACCGTTCTTGTCGAAGATGTCCTTGCGGTAGGCCATCACGTACATCTGCGCCTGCATCGGCACGCCGTAGAGCTTGCCCTCGTAGCTCATGCCCTCGAGCATCGCCTTGTCCAGCTGGTCGAGCTTGTACTCCGAGGAGTACTTCGTCATCAGGTCGTCGAGGGGGCGGAGCTTCTGGTCGGCGGCGTTGGTGCCGATGATGAAGCTGTAGGTCTCCAGGATGTCGTAGGAGCCCTTGTCGCCCGAGAGCGTCGCCGTCGTCTTCTGGACCTGTCCGGCGAAGTCGATCGGGTCGTGCTTGACCGTGACGTTGTCGTGGGTGCAGCTCTTCACCATGGTGTTGGTGAACGGGTCGACGGCCGAGGAGTTGTAGGCGAGCACGTTGACAGTGGTCGGCTCCGACGGGTTCTCGAAGTCGCAGGCCACCTGGGTGGCGGTGTTGGCCCCGGTGCGGGAGCCGGCACCGCAGGCCGACAGCGGCGATCAGGCTCGCCGACATCGCCGCGACGGCGAGCAGCTTGAGCGTACGGGTGGGGCGCATGGGGGGTCTCCTTGAGAGGGGGGTGGGAGCGTGCGCGGAGATGCTTACGTATTCAGTGATGTGTGCAGAGGTGCCGCAGCTCGGGGGACGCCGGGCCGGCGGCTGGTCAGGCGCCGGCGATCAGGTCCAACCGCAGCTGGGCGCTGTCCCGGTGGCCCGGCATCTCCTCGAAGTCGGAGATGGTGACCACCGGTCCGGCCTGGATCTGCGTGGCCTCCCGGGTGGCCCGCTGGTAGGTCAGCTGCTTCAGGTAGCCGGTCACCGACAGACCACCGGTGTAGCGGGCGCCGCGGGCGGTGGGCAGCACGTGGTTGGTGCCGGACATCCCCTTGTCGGCGTACGCGACGGTCGACCACTCCCCCAGGAACAGCGAGCCGTAGTTGCGGAGGTTGTCGAGGTAGAAGTCGGGGTCCGCGGTGAGGATCTCCAGGTGCTCGGGTGCGAGCAGGTCCATGATCTCGATGGCGGTCTTGGGGGAGTCGGCGACGTAGATCGAGCCCCAGTCACGCCAGGCGGCGCCGGCGATCTCCCGGGTGGCCAGGCCCTCGAGCTGCCGGGCGATCTCGACCTCGACAGCTGCGGCCAGCTCGGCAGAGGTGGTGACCAGGCAGGCAGGCGAGCTCGGACCGTGCTCGGCCTGGGCCAGCAGGTCGGCGGCCACCATCTGCGCGGTAGCGGTCTCGTCGGCGATCACCGCCACCTCGGACGGACCGGCCAGCACGTCGATGCCGACCTTCCCGTACAGCTGGCGTTTCGCTTCGGCGACGTAGGCGTTCCCGGCGCCGACGATCATGTCCGAGGCCACCCCGTCGAGCAGACCGAACGCCATCGCAGCGAGGGCCTGGACACCCCCGAGGGCGAACACCCGGTCGGCGCCGGACGCCCGGGCGGAGTAGAGGACGGCCGGGTGTGGCTGCCCGTCGCGACTGGGCGGGGTCGCGCAGACGATGTTGGGGACGCCCGCGGCCCGGGCCACCCCCACGGTCATGAAGGCGCTGGCCAGCAGGGGGAAGCGGCCGGCGGGGAGGTAGGCACCCACGTTGCCGACCGGCACGTACTTCTGGCCGCACACCACACCGGGGACGACCTCCTCGGCGAAGTCGTGCAGGTGGGCACGCTGCATGGTCGCGAAGCGGCGGGTCCGCTCCGCGCCCGCATCCAGGGCGGCCTTGAGGTCGGCGGGCAGCGGTGCGGTCAACCGCTCCACCTGCTCGGGACCGATCTCGAAGTCGGCACCCCCGGTCCAGCCGTCGAGGCGCTCGGCGTAGGAGCGCACGGCGTCCAGACCCCCGGCCTCGATCTCCGACAGCATCGTGGAGACGGTCGAGATCACGTTCGGGTCGGACTGGGCCGCCACGTCGGGTCGGTCCGGCTCGCGGACGACGGTGAAGGAGCCAGTGATCCGGGCCCGGTCGGCGGGGGTCAAGTGCATACGTATAACCTAGGGGAGACCCGGGCGCTTTGGCAAGGGATCCGGTGGCAGCGCGGTCAACTGGTGGTGGGGCGGTCAGTGGTGGGGCGGTCAGGCCAGCACGAGCACCAGGGCCAGGCCGACCACGCCGTAGAGACCGGTGGCCCAGGCCCGGCGGTCCGGCGGCGCCGACCGCCAGTGCACGATCACCCCGGCGACGCCCACCCCGACGGCCACGACCGCGGCCACCCACAGCCAGGCGCCGGGTCCCGGAGGTGGGACCACGGCCCGCACCAGGGTCAGGGCGACGACCGCGTCGACCCCGGAGCGGACGAGCTGGCCGCGGGTCTTCGCGGGCCAGGGTCCGCGCGACCAGCCCCGGGCGGCGAACAGGGCGACGTAGAAGGCGGCGAGCGCCCAGACGACGATGCCGACGATCATGCGCAGTCCCCGATCCGGTTCAGCAGCTCGAAGCCGGCCCTGGTGGTGAGGTTCGGCGACTCCTGCCGGGCGGAGAGGAGGACGACACCGATCTTCCGCTCGGGGTCGATCCCCAGGAACGAGGTGAAGCCACCTGTACCGCCGTTGTGCCAGGTCACCGACCGTTGGTCCACCGGCGACGGCTGGGTGATCCAGGCCCAGCCGGTCGGGCTGTCGTCCACGTCCACCTTCGGCTGCAGGGCGTCCGTCCCGGGTGCGCGGCCGGTCAGCAACCGCTGCGTCAGCCCCGCCATCTCGCCGATGTCGGCCCGTACCCCACCGGCCGGCGCCATCGCCGGACCGAGCCAGGCGTCGGCGGTGCGGCCGCCCGCCGTCTGCCCGAGCAGGTCGGCCGAGGTCAGCTCGTCGTCGGCGTACGGGACAGTGGTCTCCGCCATGCCGGCCGGGGTCAGCACCCGCTCGCGGAGCAGCTCGCGGTAGGGACGGTCGGCGGCGGCCGCCAGCGCCGCCCCGAGCAGCTCGAAGCCGAGGTTGGAGTAGGTGCCGGGAGGCGCGTCCAGCGGCACGTCGTGCAACTCGTCCAGCCGCTGCTGGATCGTGCCGTCGTACGGGTTGCCGGCGGTCAGCGTCGACCAGAAGTTGCGGCCGACCTGACCGATCGTCGGGAGCTGGACCGGCAGCCCGGAGGTGTGGGTGGCGAGCTGGCTCAGCGTCACGTCGCCGAGCGCCCCGGTGGCCGGCAGCAACGTGCCGAGCCGTGTGTCGGGCGTGACCTCGCCGCGGTCGATCATGTCGGCGAACAGCAGACCGGTCAGGCCCTTGCTGATCGAGCCGATCTCGAACCGGTCGGTGACGCCGGTGCCCATCACCGCCGTACGGAGGGTGGTCGGCGTCACGCAGGCCACGGCCAGCGCGGGTCGGTCCTCGCCGACCAGCTCGCGCCCCAGCTGACCGAGCGCGGCGTCACCGACGGTGTCGGCGGGCAGCCGGTCGGGGGCCGGTCGCCAGACCAGGCCGGCGGTCAGGGCCAGCGCCGCACAGACGGCGACCAGCATGACGACGCGGCTCGACCGGCGAGGCCGGGCGGCAGCCGGTGGGGCGACCCGGTCGGGGTCGGGTGCGGCACTCATGTCCACCTCTCTTCTGCGGAATTACGTAATATCGTACTCGATAGTTGTCACGGGTCCGCAACGCGGGTCTCGTTAGGGTGAGCCATGACCGATCAGCGGGAGATCATCTGGCGGCAGGCGCTGCCCGGCGAGGAGCGACCGGCCCGCCCCGCCAGTGCGGCAGAAGCGCGCGAGCGACTCGAGTCCGGCAACGCCGACTTCGCCAAGCTGGGTGACCAGGGCGGCCAGCAGATCATCTCGGTCGGACCGGAGGCTTTCGGGCTTCCCCCGGCGGCTGGGGCCGGCCTGGCCCAGCAGCCGTTCGCCGCGGTCCTGGCCTGCTCCGACGCCCGAGCCCCGGTGGAGCTGCTGTTCAACCAGGCGGGCAACTCGATCTTCGTGGTCCGGGTGGCCGGCAACGTCCCCGGACGCGAGTGCCTGGGCAGCCTGAACTACGCCGTCACCAACCTCCCGACGGTCAAGATGATCAGCGTGCTGGGACACACCAGCTGCGGGGCCGTCTCCGCGGCGGTCGACGCCCTGCTCTCCCCTCAGGTCTACCTCGACGTGATCCAGGACCCGTCGCTGCGGGCCATCGTGGACGCCCTGCTGGCCGGGGTCCGGATGGCCGACCAGGCGCTGGTCAACACCTACGGCCGCGACATCCGCGACGCCCCGGGCTTCCGGGACGCGCTCATCGACCTGGCGGTCACCGCCAACGCGGCGATCACCGCCGTGGTGCTGGGCCGGGCCGTCGACTGCGCCGTCACCTTCGGGGTCTTCAGCCTGGACAACAGGACCGTGGGCATCACCGGGGCGGACGGCTGGGACGCCGGGTTGCACGACCCGCCGGACGGCGACCGCTCGTTGACCCAGCTGCTCACCTGGGGGGCTGCCGCCGCCGGGCTCTGACCCGTCTTCCCGGCACCCCCGTGGCCGCGAGCACCCGCCCGCCCGGCCCCGCTGACCAGAGCTCCCGCTCGCCCGGCCCCGCTGACGCACTCCTGCGTGCACTCACGCGCCTGCTGCAACGGCCGCGTGAGCATCCGGAAGCGTGCGTCACCGAGCCGGGCTGGGACGGGGCGTGATGGGTCGGCCGGACGTGACTCGCCGGCGGGCTCCGGCCTCAGTCGCCGCGCACCAACCGGCCGGACGTGACTCGCCGGCGGGCTCCGGCCTCAGTCGCCGCGCACCAACCGGCCGGACGTGACCACCGAGTCAGAAACGGCGGCCCAGCACCCGGACCCGCCCCAGACCCCGGACCCCGAGCCCCGACCGCCTGCCCGGCAGGTCAGTCCTCGTCCGGCTCCATCGCCGGCAGCTTCAGCAGGCCGGCCACCTCGTCCCACAGCTGGCCGAAGGCGACGGCGGCCGGGGACTTCGAGGCGAAGACGATCAGCGGCTCCCGGCGTACGGTCATCTGCTCGACGGCACTGGCCGAGGGGATGGCGATCGAGCTGACCGCCGCGTTCGACGCCGGCAGCTCGCGCAGGATGTCGGTGTGCAGCTTGCGGCGCCGGTCCAGCATCGAGAAGTACCCGCGCAGCTTGGGTTTGCGACCCTTCAGCTCCGCGGTGAAGGTGACCAGCTGCTCGAAGGTGCGCACCGACAGCACGGTGGGGATCAGCGGAACCAGCACCACGTCGGAGGCCCGCAGCACGTTCTCCGACACCAGCGACAGACTCGGCGGGGTGTCCAGGATGACCACGTCGTACTCGGCGGCCAGCGGCGACAGCAGTCGTCGCAGCGTGCGCTGCGGGTTGGGTCGGTCGTTCAGGTCGATGTCCATGTGCCGGTAGGTGAAGTCGGCCGGCAGCAGGTCCAGGTGGGCGAAGTCGGTGGCCTTGATCGCGTCCAGCATCGGCCGCGACCCGCGGACGAGCTTGGGACTGCCGCCCTTCACCCGGGGCTTGACCCGGAACAGGTAGGTCGCCGCCCCCTGCGGGTCGAGATCCCACAGCAGCGTCCGCCGCCCCTGCCGGGCCGAGAGGTAGGCCAGGTTCACCGCGGCCGTGGTCTTGCCCACGCCGCCCTTGAGGTTGTAGCTCGCGATCACCTTCACAACGACACCTCCGTGGCCGAACGGGTCACGTCGTCACCAGGCGGTCGACGTGCTCGGACGCCGTGCGCCCCAGGTAGTTCTCGTGGTGCGCGGTCAGGGTCTCCCGGGCGGCCCGCTGCCGGGCCTCGAAGCGCCCCGACAGCTCGCCCATGGCCAGGATCGCGTTGGCGTCGACGCGACCCGCGTCCACCATCTCCTGGGCGAACTGGCGCAGCGCCGCGGCCTGGACCTCGCCGTCCTGGAACTCGCCGAGCAGGTCCTGCAGCTCCTTGAAGTCGGCCAGCACGTTCCGGTACGCCTTCTTGTCGCACAGCGGCTTGAAGACCTCCATCAGGTAGCGCATCTCCTTGCAGGCCTTGCGCAGGTCGTGCACCAGCTCGGAGTCGGAGTCCGCGGTGATCTTGGCCGCCCGCTTCTGGCACTTGCGGAACACCGTACGCAGCCGCTCGCCGGCCAGGGCGGCCGCGGTCACGTCGGCGTGCGAGGGGTTCGCGATGACCTCGGCCAGCGCGGCCCGCCAGGTGCTGACCAGGTCGGTGTAGCGCTTCGTGCGCAGTCCCCGGGCCAGCGCGGTCGCGGCCTCGGCCCGCCGCTCCCGGACGTACGCCCCGAAGGAGTCGAGGTCGGCGGGGTGGGTGACGGCGGCGGCCAGCGTGTCGAGCTCGAGCAGGTAGACGTCCAGGTCACGGGTCGGCGTGGTGATGTCACCCAGCCAACGGAACTCGGGCGCCATCCGCTCGGCCAGGCCGGGGGGCAGCACGTCCCCCAGCATCTTCAGCACCGAGCGGGTGCGGCGGACCGCCACCCGGAAGTCGTGCAGGTACTCGGTGTCGATGTCGGCCACGATGCCGTCGACCGTGGCGTCCATCTCGGCCAGGTAGCCGAGCAGCGCGTCGGCCACCGCGAAGTCCGCCGCCTGGTCGGGTCGCATCCCGAAGCGCTGGGTCACGGCGGGTCGCAGCGCCGGCAGTCCGCGGACCAGGTCGAACCAGGACTGGTCACCCGGCTGCAGGTCGGAGCGCTTGATCAGCGCCTTGCGCACCTGGGCGGCCTCGGCCTGGTAGCCGCGCAGCGTCTCGATCCCCACCCGGACCGGCAGGAGGGCGGCAGTCGGCTTGGTCAGCTCGCCGGTGGTCCAGTGCACCCGCACCACCGTCTTCCCGTCGCCGTTGCGGATCGCGTACGTGACGGTCTGGGCCTGCGTGCTCGCGTACGGGATCAGGGCCCGGATCCAGGACGGTGGGGTGACCAGGGCGGCGACCGGCCCGTCGGGCAGCTCGGTGGCCAGCCGCGGCCAGGCGCCCGTCACCGGCTGCTCGAGCTGCTGGCCGCCGTGGACGGCCACCAGACGCCGCTTGCGGGGGAGGTGGGCCAGGTCGGTGCCGGCCTTGTGGAGGCGTCCGTCGACGGTGTCCAGGTGGGTGAGGACCTCGGTCCGGGTCGCTTCTGCCACCACCGTGAAGGTCGGCTCCAGCGCGGTGAGCAGGATGTCCTCGGCTGCCGCCGAACTCGGTGCGGCCCGATCACCCTTGCCTGGGAGGAGCGTCAGGATCGGGGGGTCGAAGGTCACGTTCAGCGGCATGATGCGGTGGAACGTACCAGCCGGAAATGAACGGTTCGCCGTTTCGACACCTGCGCGTCACCCAACCGTTGCGTCGGAAACGGCCTCAGGCTCGGAGACCGTCGGTGGGCTCCAGGAACAGCCCGAGCCGACGTCTGCACCGGCCTGCCGCGAGGCCAGAGAACGCCGGCGAGGCCGACGGGAAGGCACCCAGCAGCACCGGCGCCGCGCGTGATCGGGAACAGGCTCCGCGCTCGAGCTCCAGGTTCGCTACCGGGCTCGCGACTCAGCCGTCGTCGCCGTGCCGGACCACCGGATCGGTGGCCTCGGCCCACAGGCGGGCGTCGGCCAGCTCCTGCTGGTTCCTCCGGTATGCGGCGTAGACCACGCCACCCGCAACGGCTCCCAGCGCCAGCACCCACGTCCACTTCACGAGCGTCAGCCTAGTGGGACCCCGCCACCCGTACCGGGGTGCCCGTCCCGAGCTCCGGCACCCAGGTCTCCCGGGCCAGCGGTTCGGGGGGTCCTACCGCAAGCGCAACACCGCCAGCGGTCGGCTGACGGCTGACGGCTGACGGCTGACGGCTGACGGCTGACGGCTGACGGCTGACGGCGAGGGTGCCGATGGCGGGTGGTCGGGGCCTGATGCGGGCAGGGTGGCCCCGAAGAAGCCGTCGATTGACGGAATGTTGGAGGTCGGACGGCCGCAGCCAGCCCACAAGCCGTCGAATGACGGAAAGTTCCGAGTCGGACGGCCGCAGCCAGCCCGGAAGCCGTCGAATGACGGCAAGCTCACGTACGGACGGCCGGCAACCAACCCACAAGCCGTCGAATGACGGAAAGTTCGACCGCCAGTAGGCGTGCCGACGCCGGCCGCCGAGGTCCCGGGTCGCCGGGCTGAGGCGGGCTACGGTTCCCCCATGACCCGAAGGGTCGGCCTGATCCGCGGCGCCGGTGCCGTGGCCACCGTGCTGCTGCTGCTCGCCGGGTGCGGCCGCCCGCCCGCCGACCCGACCTCGGCTCCGGGCGTCACGACGGGCCCGTCCGCCAGCCCGGCGCCCAGTGGGGGACCCGCCTCGGTGTCCCCCGGCGACCCGGCCAGCCCGGACGAGGACGCGTCCTTCTCCTTCGACGACGTGGCCAGCTACGAGGGCGGGGTGGAGGTCGAGATCGCCGGGGCCGTGGCCCGCCCGGCCGCCCCGGGGACGACCGGGGCCGAGGCCACCCGGGGTGAGCTGGTCGTGGTCTCCGTGCTGCTGCGCAACCTGTCCGACCGCCGACCTGGACGCGTCGACGGTGCTGGTCACGGCCGCGTACGGACCGGACGACCGCGAGGCGCCTCTGGTCACCGACCCGACCGGCGCGCTGACCGGCGGCTTCCTCGGGGCGCTGACCCCGGGGGCGGAGGACACCGCCGACCTCGGCTTCGCGATCCCCTTCGCCGCGGCGGGTCAGGTGCGCGTCACCGTGGACCTCGGCGACGGGGTGCACGAGCCGGTCAGCTTCGTCGGCGCGGTGGAACGCGACCAGTAGCCGTCCCTGGCCGCGACCCCGGCCGTGACCCCCGGACCCCAGCTCCACAGCGCCCGGAGCCCCCCCGGAGCCCCGGCCGAGAGCCGAGAGCCGAGAGCCGATCAGGCCGGCCGGAGCTCGACCACCGTGCCGTCGTGCTCGGCTCCGGTCCCGTCCAGCAGCCCGTCCCGGTACGCGATCGCTGCCGCCTCACCGCGGGCACCGACGCCGAGCTTGGCCAGGATGTTCGACACGTGCACGCTGGCGGTCTTGGTGCTGATGAACAGCTCTGTCCCGATCTCCCCGTTGCTCCGGCCGGCCGCGACCAGCCGCAGCACCTCGCGCTCCCGGGCGGTCAGACCGCCCAGCACCCCTGGGGACCCCGCACCCACCGACGACTGGAGTCCCGCGCGCACCCGGAGACCCGCGAGCTGGGACCGGACCGGGGTGGCCCCGAGCCGCTCGGCCGCCTCGGTCGCGACCGCCAGCACCTCCCGGGCCGCGGTCCGGTCGCGACCGGCCACCAGGTGCTGGGCCAGCCGCAGACCGACCCGGGGCCGGAGTGAGGACGGCGTCCCCGGCGTGTCCAGACCGCGCCAGGCCGCCTGCCAGGCCTCGACCGTGTCGTCGAGCTCGGCTTCGATCACCGGACCCCAGATCTGCCGGGCCCCGACCGGGCGAAGCGCCTCGTACACCGCCCGGATCCGCGCCAGCTGCTCGTCCCGGTCGGCCTGCACGTCCCGGTCGGCCCGGTCGCCCCCGTCCGGCCGGTCGCCCCCGTCCGGCCGACCGCCGGCGTCGCCCCGGTCGCCGGCCCGTGCGGTCCGGGCGGCCAACCAGAGCAGCGGGTAGCAGTGGGCGACGTGGTAGCGGTCCCAGTGCGCGAAGGCGATCTCCAGATCCGTCCGGGCCCGGTCGAGGTCGCCGGTGGCCAGGGCCAGCTCGACGTCCAACCGGATCGCCTGACTGGCGTACTGCGGGGCCATCTGCGGCCCGTCGATGAGTCCGCGGAACTCGGTCAGGATCACCTCCGCCTCCTCCAGCCGCCCGGTCATCAACCGCAGCCAGCACTGCAGGAGCCGCAGGTGAGCCCGGTGGTGCGCAGCGGGGTCGAGCTCGAGGGAGCGCTCGATCAGCTGGCTCGCCCGGTCCCACTCCCCCAGAGCCAGCAGCGGCTCGGCGGCGTTGCCGGCGAGCATGGCACCGGTCGACCGCTCCAGACCGAGATCGGCGGCCACGTCGACCCCGGCCAGGGCCTGCTCGACGGCCTCGTCGTAGCGCCCGACCAGGCAGAGGGCGTCGGAGTAGTTGATGTGGAAGCGGAGCATGGCGCCCCGGCCGCCGCGGCCCAGCTCACCGGCCCGCACCAGCTGCTCCAGGCCATCGTCCTCGTCGCCGCGGATGACCAGGCAGACGCCGAGGGTGTTCCGGGCGTGCGACTCGGTCACGGGTGAGTCCGACGCGATCGAGGCGTCCACCGCCTCGGTCGCCACCGGGGTCGCGTCGTCGCCGGCCAGGGTGGCGACCAGGGCCAGCTGGTTGAGGACCTTGGCGCGGGCCTTCGGTTCGGCGTCGGCGGGGAGCAGGTTCCTCGCGGTCTGCAGGGCGTCGACGGCGCCGGGCCACATCAGACTGGACAGCCGCTGACCGCGAGCGATCCAGCGCTCGATCCGCTCGGTCACCGGCGCGTCGTCAGGTGTCTCGGCCAGCGCCTGCTTGGTCAGGGCCAGCGAGCGCTCGATCTCGCCGGCGTCCCGGGCCGCCGCGGCGGCCCGGTCCAGCAGGGACACGTGCGATCCCGCGACCGCCTCCGGCTCCGTGGCCTGGTCCCACAGCTCCAACGCGCGCTCGTACATCTTGAGGGACTCGAAGTGGGCCGACGACCCGGTCCCGGCCGCGATCAGCGACCAGCGGAAGGCCTGGTCCGCGTCGTGGGCCGCCGACCAGTGGTGGGCGATCTCGACCGACGCCGTCCCCGGCGCCAGCTCGGGCCGCTCCTCCAGCAGGGCCGCGAGGCGGGCGTGCAGCCGGGTGTGCCGGCCCGGGAGCATGTCCTCGTGAGCGACCTCGCGCAGCAGGGCGTGGCGGAAGACGTAGCCGTCGTCGTCGACGAGCAGCACGCCCGCGTCGACGGCCTCCCGCAGGTCGGTGTCCAGCTCGGCCGGGGTGCGGTCGCTGACCTGCTCCAGCAGGGCGTGCTCCACCCGGGGCCCGGCCACCGCGGCCACCTGCAGGGTCTCCTGGGTCCGGTCCGACAGCCGCAGGATGCGGACGTTCAGGGCGTCCCGCAGGGTGTCGGGCATGTCCACGCAGCCGCGCGAGGTCGAGCTGGCCAGCTCGGAGACGAAGTAGGGCAGACCCTCGCTGCGACGGTGCACCAGGTCGACGGCCACGGCACTGGGCGTCCGTCCGAGCAGCCGGGTCAGCAGCTCCGACACCTCCGACCGGCTGAGGCCGCCGATCTCCACCCGGGTCACACCGGCCAGTCGGCCCACCTCGGCCAGGAACGGGCGCAGCGGGTGTCGGCGGTCCAGCTCGTCGGTCCGGTAGGTGGCGATCACCAGCACCGGGGCGTCACTCAGCGCGCCGGTGAGGAAGCGCAGCAGGTGCCGGGTCGACTCGTCGGCCCAGTGCAGGTCCTCGATCACCACCACCAGCGGCCCGGTGCTCGCCGCGGACTCCCAGAGCCGGGCGACGGCCTCGAACAGCTGCAGCCGGAGGGCTTCGGACTCGGCCGGCGGCGGGACCAGATCCGGCAGCAACGCCCCCAGGCCGACCCGGCTCGCCCCGGCCCACGTCAGCACCTGGTCGCGTCCGTGCCGCGAGATCAGCTCACGGAGGGCACCGACGATCGGCGCGTACGGCAGCCCGTCCCCGCCGAGCGGCACGCACTGACCCCTGATGATCTGGGCGCCGAGGTGGTCCCCGTCGTCGGTCAGGTCGTGGACGAAGGCGTCCACCACAGTGGTCTTGCCGGAACCTGCGTCGCCGCCGACCAGGGCGAGCCGGCTGCCGTCGCGCCGGACCTGGTCCAGCAGCTCCCGCA
Source organism: uncultured Actinomycetota bacterium (assembly GCA_963784345.1). Lineage (GTDB taxonomy): Bacteria > Actinomycetota > Actinomycetes > Propionibacteriales > Propionibacteriaceae > Microlunatus. The sequence goes on along the minus strand of CAWARE010000007.1, from coordinate 99,266 downwards.
GGCGCGCCAGCTCACCGGTCCGGCCGACCAGCGCCGGCCGCCCGGCTGACCGCCCGCTGGCCGAGGCCGAGGTCGACGTCGAGGTCGTCCCCGAGCCCGCCGCCGGCGACGAGCCGGCGGACCGGGGAGACAGCTGCCTGACCACGGACCTCATCGTGCCACCGGCCACCGACAGCGCCCCGCGGGTTTCCTCCGGCAGCTGACCGCCCGCCTGACCGCTCACCGTCGCCCCTCAGCAGGAGTCGCCGGCGACGACGGTGGCGCGTCGGCCGTCGCGGGGGACGTCGCCGGCCGGGCCGGCCCGGTGACCGTCGCCGGCCGGGTCGCCGGGGACCGGAACAGCATCAGCCGCTCCCACCACCGCCGCCGGCCCACCCGGGCCGACGGGCGACCGCGGTCCGACCGGTGCTGTCGGGACAGGAGCCCCAACCGGTCCCGCTCCGCCTCGTGCCGCAGCTCGGCCTGGTGCTCGGCGACCAGCAGCTCCGTCGCGTAGTAGTTCGTCATGACAGGCACCTCCGTAGATGATCCGACCTCTCTACGGTCGCTCTGAGGAGGTGTCCCGGGCATCGTGCAGATGCCTCATCTTCGGCTGCGTCGGACCGACAGACGCCGTCTGAGGTAGCTGGCGGCTACCTCAGACCGGTCGTCTCAGCGTCGTTCACCCCCTGGGGGAGGCGTCAGACCCCGGTCCAGGCCGAGGCGTCACCGGCGCTGGCCTCCACCGCCGCCAGCACCCGCTGGACCTGCAGCGCGTCGTCGAAGGACGGGGTCGGCTGGCGCTGCTCGGACAAGGCGGTGACCAGGTCGACGACCTGGTGGGTGAACCCGTGCTCGTAGCCGAGTCCGTGACCCGGCGGCCACCACGCGCCCACGTACGGGTGCTCGGGCTCGCTGACCAGGATCCGGCGGAAGCCCTGCTGGCCCGCCGGGTCGCGGCCGTCGAAGAACTGCAGCACGTTGTTGTCCTCGAAGTCGAAGGCGACCGACCCGTCGGTGCCGTTGACCTCCACCCGGAACGCGTTCTTGTGGCCGAGGGCGAACCGGGACGCCTCGAACGAGCCCACCGCCCCGCCGTCGAAGCGGGCCGTGAACAGGGCGGCGTCGTCGACGGTCACCTCACCTCGGGGCGCGCCCTCGGAGGTGTCGCCGTGGCCGCCCAGTCCGGAGCGTTCACCGGCCAGCGGCCGCGAGGTCACGAACGTCTCCAGCAGCGCCGACACCCCGCTGATGGACTGCCCGGTCAACCACTGGGTGGTGTCGATCAGGTGCGCCCCGATGTCGCCGAGGCGCACCGGAGCCCGCCGTCGTCCTTGTCCAGCCGCCAGGTCATCGGGGCGTCGGCGTCGTTCAGCCAGTCCTGCAGGTACTGCCCGCGGACGTGGCGGACGGTGCCGATCCGGCCCTCGTCGATCAGCTGCTTCGCGTACGCCAGGGCCGGCGTCCGCCGGTAGCTGAACCCGCACATGGCGTAGACGCCCCGGGCCGCGGCCTCCCGGGCGACGGCCGCCATCTGCTCGGCGTCCTCGACGGTGTTGGCCAACGGCTTCTCACAGAGCACGTGCTTGCCGGCCCGCAGCGCCGCGATGGCGATCTCGGCGTGCAGGTTGCCCGGGGTGCAGACGTCGACCAGGTCGATGTCGTCGCGCTCGATCAGCGCCCGCCAGTCGGTCTCGGTGTCCGCGAAGCCGAGCTGCTCGGCGGCAGCGGTCACCGCGTCGGCGTTCCGGCCGGCCACCGCGGTCAGCTCGATCCGGCTCGGCAGGTCGAAGAACCGGGGGGCGTTCCGCCACCCCTGGGAGTGGGCCGCGCCCATGAAGGCGTACCCGACCATCCCGACCCGCAGTGTCTGCTCGCTCATCGCACCTCTCTCGATCCGGTCAGCTCGTCCGGTGCCGTGGTCGGGGACCCGCTCTGGTCCAGACCGACCACCGCCGGCACCGACGCCCACGATGCCAGAACGGCCCGGACGCCCGGATCCCGCTCGTCGCGCAGGGCCTCGGCGTACGCGTCCGCCAGCACCGTGGCCAGCTCGACCCGCTGCCCGGACTCGGCCGAGCGGACGGCCGCCTCCACCATGACCACGCTCAGCACGTTGGTGTGCACCTCCCCGTTCGGGGTCACGTCCTCCCCCGCCGCCCGGGCCCGCAGGGTGGCGACGAACTCGGCCAGCGAACCGGCGATCTGCTCCGGCTCGTCGGGCAGCTCGGCGGCCAGCCGGACGCCCTCGTCGGTCTCGGCCAGCGGCGCGTGGTCACCGTCCCAGGTGGCGGTCCCGCGCGCGGTGCCGAAGCGCCAGTCCCCGTTCCACGAGGTCTCCGCGCCGGGCGCGCACCAGCTGCCGTCGAAGGTGAAGGTGGTCCCCGCCCCGAACTCGAAGACCACTGCCGCTGCGGCGTCCCCGGCGTACCAGCTCCAGGACGGGTTGTAGGAGCGGCAGAACACCGAGGTGGGTTCGGAGCCGATCAGCAACCGGGCCAGGTCGAACTGGTGGATGGCCATGTCGACCAGCAGCGGGTACGGCATCTCGTCCCGGAAGCCACCGAAGTGGGGGGCCTTGAAGAACCGGCAGGACGCCGACGCGACCGGACCCAGCTCGGCCAGCTGACCCCGCAGGGTGCTGACCGCCCGCCAGTAGCGGCGGGACTGGGACACCATCAGCAGCTGACCGGACCGCTCGGCGGCGGCCACCATCGACAGGCACTCGGCCACCGACTCGGCCAGCGGCTTCTCGCACAGCACCGGCAGCCCGGCGGCCAGGGCGGCGGTGTTGACCGGGTGGTGCGCCTGCGGCACCGTCACGTTGACCACCGCGTCCACCGCCACCCCGGCGTCGAGCAGCTCGGCCACCGAGCGGGCGACCGGCACGGAGGTGAAGCCGTGCTCGGACGCGGCAGCTGTCGCGGTCTCGGTGGACAGGTCCACCAGCCCGACCAGCTCGACGTCGGGGTTGGCGGCGATGGTGCCGAGCCAGGCCCGCCCCATCCCGCCGGCGCCGACCTGGACCAGCCTCAGTGGGGCGTCACTCATCCCCGGAACCGTCGGCGCTCGAACCGTCGGCGCTCGAACCGTCGGCACCGGGATCATCGGCACTGTGGTCCTCGATCGGACCGGTGTAGCCGCGGCCGTTGAAGAAGTCCTCGGTGTCGTAGCGCAGCAGGGTGGGCACAGCCCGCTCCGGGCGGTCGCTGCGGGCCCACTGCACCCCGTTGGCGATCACCCTGCGGACGTCGCTGTGGTGGTAGACGGGGTAGTCCTGGTCGCCGGGGGAGAAGAAGAAGATCTTGCCGTGCCCGCGCCGGAAGGTGCAGCCGGAGCGGAACACCTCACCGCCGGTGAACGAGGAGATGAAGACCAGCTCGTCGGGGGCGGGGATGTCGAAGAACTCGCCGTACATCTCCTGGGCGGGGATGATGATCGGGTTCGGCACGCCCTGGGCGATCGGGTGGGTCGGGTTCACCGTCCAGACCAGCTCGCGGTCCTGCTCGCTGCGCCAGCGCAGGGTGCAGGTCGTGCCCATCAGCTTGCCGAAGATCTTCGACCAGTGGCCCGAGTGCAGCACCAGCAGGCCCATCCCGGAGAGCACGTGCTGGTGGACCCGCTCGACCACCTCGTCGGCCACCTCGCCGTGTGCGGCGTGACCCCACCAGACCAGCACGTCGGTGGCGGCCAGCACCTCCTCGGTGAGCCCGTGCTCGGGCTCGTCCAGGGTGGTGGTGGCCACGCTCGCCCCGGTCGCCGAGGTTCTCGGTGATCCCCTCGGCGATGGTGGTGTGCATGCCGTCGGGATAGATCTCGCGGACGTGCGGCTCGATCTGCTCGTGGCGGTTCTCGCCCCAGACGAGGACGCGCAGGGTCGGGGTGTCGGTGCTGGACATGGGAGATCCTTCGGTTCGGTGAGGGTTGGTTCGGTGACGGTCGATTCGGGCTGGTGCTACTTGACGGCCCCGCCGGTGGCCCCGGCGGCAATGTACTTCTGCGCGATGACCAGCAGCACGATGGCCGGGATGGCCGACAGGGTGGCGGTGGCCATCACGGGTCCCCAGTTCTGCACCTGGGCGCCCAGGTAGGTGAAGATGCCGAGGGTGACGGGCCGGACGTCGCCCTTGGTGGTCAGGGTCAGGGCGAAGATGAAGTCGCTCCAGGCGAACAGGAAGGTGAACAGCCCCGCGGTGATCAGGGAGTTGCGGGCGATCGGCACCACGATCGAGATGAACGAGCGGAACAGGCCCGCCCCGTCGACCCGCGCGGCCTCCACGATCGAGGGCGGCACGCCGAGCATGAAGGACCGCATGATCAAGATCGCGAACGGGACCGCGGCGGTCGAGTTGGCGAAGATCAGCCCGGGGATCGAGTTCAGCAGCCCGATGCTCTCGTACATGGAGTAGAGGCCGTTGGCGATCACGATGCCGGGGATCATCTGGGTGATCAGGATCAGCAGCAGCGCCACCCCGACCCAGCCGAACCGGAACTGGGCCAGCGCGTACGCACAGGGGGTCGCCACCAGCAGGGTGATGATCACCGTGCCGGAGGCGATCAGCAGGCTGGTCAGCAGGTTGCGACCCTGGTCGCGGAGGGCGATCTCGTAGCCGGCCAGGCTCGGGTCGGTGGGGATCAGGCTGGCGTTCAGCGTGTTGCCCGAGGCCTGGAAGGAGGCGTTCACCATCCAGTAGATGGGGAACAGCATGATCACCAGCAGGACGATGGCGATGGCGGTGCGGAGGTAGCCCGCGCTGCGGATCGGGCTTCCTTGGTCATGGTCGGCTCCTCACTCGTCGATCTGGCGGCGGGTGGACCGCAGGTAGATGACCGCGAACACCAGGGACAGCACGATCAAGATGTTGCTCAGGGCCGCACCCTGACCGAACTTGAACTCCACGAACGAGCGCTGGTACGACTGCAGCGCGATGGTCTGGGTGGCGTTGGCCGGGCCGCCCCCGGTCAGCCCGAGGATGATGTCCAGCACCTTGAGGGTGTAGATGATGCCCAGCATCAGCACCACCCCCACCACGGCGCGCAGGTTCGGCCAGGTGATGTGCCAGAAGGCGCGCCAGCCGGTGGCCCCGTCGAGGGCGCCCGCCTCGTACAGCTCCTCGGGGATGTCCTGCAGCCCGCTGTAGAGCAGGGTCAGGTTGAACGGGATGCCGATCCAGACGTTCACGATGATCACCGCGACCAGCGCGTACTCCGGCGAGCTCAGCCAGGGGATCGGGGTGTCGATCAGCCCGATGCCCTGCAGGAAGCCGTTCAGGATGCCGGTGTCCTGGTCGAGGATGGACTTCCAGGTGGCGCTGGCCACGATCAGCGGGATCAGCCAGGGCAGCAGGAACAGCGCCCGCAGCACGCCGCTGAGCGGGAAGCTCTTGTGGAAGAACAGCGCGAGCAGCATGCCGATGACGAACTGGAAGGCGATCGAGGCGATGGTGAAGATCGCGGTGTTGGCCAGCGCCTTGGTGAAGATCGGGTCGGCCACCACCTGCGCGTAGTTCTCCAGCCCGACGAACGGGGCCTTGCCGGTGAAGAACGTCTTCAGGCTGTAGTCCTGGAAGGACATGGTCAGGTTCTTGACCACCGGGTAGCCGAACAGCGCGATCATCAGCAGGGCGGCGGGGACCACGAACGCGATCTTGGCCAACCGCTCGCCCCGACGACCGCGCCGGCGGGGCGGGATGGGGCCGGTGGGGACGGCTGGCGCGGTGACCGTCGGGGTGTCGGTGCTCGACATCGAGCGTCCTTCCGAGGGTTGAGGGAGACTTCTGTCGAGCTGGCCTGACCTGGTGAGGCCAGCTCGACAGAAGCTTCGAGCAGGGCGATCGGCGAACGGCCGGCTACTGGGCGCCGGCCTTGGCCATCGCGTCGGCCGGCGGCGGACTGACCGGTCAGGGTCAGCTGCACACCGGAGTAGATGATCTTGGCGGTGTCGGGCCACTTGTCCCCGAGCTTGCCGGTGCGGGAGCGAGCGGTCGCGACCTGGGTGGCGAAGGCGGACATCTCCGGCACCTCGGCGGCGTACTTCTTGGCCAGCTCCAGGTTGGTCGGGATCACCGAACGGTCCTTGGCGAACTGCATCGCCACGTCGTCGGAGTTGAGGCACTTGACGAACTCGGCCGCCTTGGCCTGCTTGGCGTCGTCACCGGTGACCGGGACGGTCCAGGCCTCACCACCCAGGGGGGCGACCGACGCCTGGCCCTCCTTGTTCACCGGGAAGGTCGCCGTGCCCCAGTTGAGGCTCTTCTCCTGCGACAGGCTCGGGATGTTCCAGGGCCCGTTCAACATCATCGCGGCGCGCCCGGCCTTGAACTGGTCGGCCACGTCGCCCTGGCTCCAGGTGACGACGCTCTTGGACGCCGACCCGTCGTCGACCAGGTCCTTCCACAGCTGCAGCGCCTCGGCGACCTCGGGGGACTTCAGGTTGGTCTCGTCGCCGCCGTTGGTCCACATGGCCGGCAGGAACTGCCAGGCACCCTCGTAGTCGGCGGTGCCGTCGAAGGCGAAGCCGTACTGCTTGCCCTCGGTCAGCTTCTTGGCGCTGTCCTTGAGCTCGGCCCAGGTCTTGGGCGGCTCGATCCCGGCCTTGGCCAGGATGTCCTTGTTGTAGAAGATCGCGATCGTGTTGGTGACCGGCTGGGCGCCGTAGAGCTCGCCGTCGTAGGTGGCGGCCTGGACGACCCCCTCCTGGATGCCGTCACCGGTGATGCCGTACGTGCCCAGCGGGGCCAGCGCTCCGGTCGCCGCGATCTGCTGGATGTCGGGGTTGTCCAGCATCAGCACGTCGGGCAGCGTCTTGGACGAGGCCTGCTGCAGCACCTTGGCGATCAGCGTGTCACCCGGGACGGTCTCCCGGTTGATGGTGATCCCCAGCTGCTGGGCGCAGGTGTCGAGGCCCTTCTGCACCAGCTGCTTGTCGGGGTCGTTGTTGTAGTAGTCGAGGATCGACAGGCTGGTGACCTGCTCGGTCGAGCCCGGATCGGTGCCCGTGTCCGATCCGCCACCGCCGCACGCGGTGAGAGTCAGCGGCAGCGCGGCCGCCAGGGCGATGCCGGCGGCGATCTTCTTGGGAATCATCGCGCGATCAGCTCCTTTGCTGGGGGGTCGGTCCAGGCCTGGCGAGGTGACCGGATCAAACCGGTTAACCGATGCCTGACGAGGGACGACGAGGACTTGTGGGGAGATCGGTAAAGCGATTAACTACCGCTTGGTGCAGGAGTCTGTAGCCTCCGTGCAGGAACTGTCAAGGCCCCGATCGCCGGCACCGGTCGATCGACGGTCAGAATTCACCTGGATCGGTCGCAGACCGGCTGTCGAGAGGACGGGCCATGCCCACCATGCGTGACGTGGCCGACCACGCGGGTGTCTCGATCGCCACCGTCTCCTTCGTGGTCAACAACACCAAACCGGTGACCGCGGCGACCAGGAGCCGGATCGAGGCCTCCATGCAGGCGCTCGGCTACCGGCCGAACGCGGTGGCCCGCGCGCTGGCCAGTCGACGGACCCGGATCCTCGCCCTGGCCTACCCGATGCTGGACCACCGGCTGGGCGGGTCCGGGATGGAGTTCATGATCGCCGCGGCGCGCACGGCCAGCGCGTACGGCTACCACCTGATGATGTGGCCGGGAGCCAACGACGGCCGCGAGCTGACCGAGCTGGTCGGGCAGCAGCTGGTCGACGGGGTGATCTTGATGGAGGTCCAGCTCGACGACCCGCGGGTGGCCGCGCTGAAGGCGACCGCGACGCCGTACGCGCTGATCGGTCGGACCGCCGACCCCTCCGACAGCCTGCACGTCGACATCGACTTCGAGCAGTCGACCAGGGAGGCCGTCCAGCACCTGCACGACCTCGGCCACCGCCACATCGTGTTCGTCACCGGCACCCAGGACCGGGAGAGCTACTACAACTACGGGCCGTACGTGCGCACCGAGCGGGCGTTCCGCGACGTGACCGCACGGCTCGGGGTCGCACCGGTGATCATCGAGTCCGGCCAGGACACCAACGCGGGCCGCGATCTGGCCCACCGGCTGTTCACCGAGTGCCCGGACACCACGGCCGTCCTGGTGCTGAACGAGTTCGCCGCCATCGGTCTGCTCACCGGGCTGATCCACCGGTCCGTCCGGGTGCCCGACGACGTCTCGATCATGTCGATGCTGACCTCGGACGAGATGGCCCACTACACCCAGCCCTCCCTGACCATCATGCGGTCACCGGGCACCGCGCTCGGCGAGCTGGCTGTGCACCAGCTCGTCCAGCAGATGACCAAGGGCACGGTCCCGGAGCCGGTGCTGCTGCCCTCGAGCCTGGTTCGGGCCGAGTCCACCGCGCCGCCGCCGACGATCCCGTACGGCCGCCGCTGAGCGAGCACGCAGCACCGACGCCGGATCACGCGAGGCTGCGGCGGACCACCGCCCGGCCGGTCGCGCTCGCGGAGTCCCGGTGGCGGGCGACGACGGTGAAGCCGGCACTCTCGAACAGCCGGACCGTGCCGTGCCACAGCGCCGAGCCCGGTCGCTTCAGGCCCTCGGTGTCCACCGGGTAGCCCTCCAGGACCGCGATCTCCTGGTCGGCGGCCCAGTCCACCACCGAACCGATCAGCGCGGTGGCGACACCTCGGCGCCGAGCCCGGGTGGCGATCACGAAGCAGACGACCGACCAGAGGGGACCGTCGACCGCCGGCAGATCGGCCGCCGTCGAGGTCAGTAGCCGGGTGTGGTCCAGCCGGGGGAAGTCCTGGCGCGGACCGATGCTGACCCAGCCCACCGGACCGTGGTCGTCGAGGGCGATCTGCCCGGCCTTGGCGCCGGCCCGGTGCGCCGAGCGGATGGCGTCGGCGTGCACCTCGCGACGAGCACCGGCGTCGGCGGCATCGAAGGCGTCGGGGGGCATCCGCAGGAAGGCGCACTGGCAGTTGCGGGGGTCGCCGCGGGCGAACAGCTCGTCCAGGGCCGGCAGGTGACCGGGGGTGACCGGCTCGATCCGGAGCCCCCCGAGTGCCATGGGGGACACCCTAAGCACCGGAGCGCCCGCTGGACAGGGGACCTCCTGGTTTCGTCAGCCGCCCGGTGGTCGTCCAGGTGGCCGGATATGGCTCGCCGGCGGGATCCGGCTGGGCCGGCCGGGCTGTCAACGGCCGAATGTGGCTCCCCGGCGACATCCGTACGACAGCGCACCGCGCAGACCGCCGGATGTGACTCTCCGGTGGCATCCGGCAGATCGGCCGCACCCCGTCCCCCGTTACGAGATCAGCTGACGTCAGAGCGGCCCTGCGGGTGGGCTCAGCGCGGGCGGTACGCGACTCGCCGGTGGGATCCGGCCGATGGCCCGGCTCGAACGCGGCCGGCTGTGGCTCCCCGGTGGCATCCAGGACCACGGCCGCACCGGTGGGATCGGCTCAGGGGGCGCTGCGGTCGCGGACGGCCCCGACGATCGTGCGGGAGATGGCCCGGTCGACCAGGTCGAGGACGTCGGCCCGGGTGCGACCCGGGGCGTCGTTCCACGCGGTCAGACTGCGCAGCCGGGCCCGGCGCTGGGTCATCGGGTACGCCCGTCCCGGCGGGTCCGCGTCGTGGCCGAGCCGCTCGTGCATCGCCTCGCGCAGCTCGTCGGTCGCGCGCCAGACGTCAGCGGTGGTGGGCACCCGGTCGGGGTCGTCGGCCAACCGGATCATGATGCCCACCAGGCAGGCACCGACCACCGGCGCGCCCGGGGCCCGGAGGGCGAACGACTCCTCCAGGCTCGCCGCCCGGACCGTCCCGTCAGCTGCCCGTACGGTGAACCAGGCCCCGCCCCCGCACCAGCCGTCGGCCGCCACCACGCTGCGGGTCGCCTCCAGCAGGTCCCGCACCCGACCGAGCTCGCGCAGCCACTGCTCGCGGTCCGACTCCGGCGCCTCGGGGCCGTAGTCGGGCGCCCGTTCGTACGCCTGTGGGCTCAGTGCCTCGCGGACGTGGAGCAACCACGCCCGCCAGCCTGTCGCCGACGACTGCCGCTCTGTGTCCACCACGGTTCCCCCTCGGGCGCTGGTAGTGGTCCGAGCATGCGCCCGCGAGGCGGGGTCGGGCAAGAGCTGCCGCCGATCTGCCGGTTTACAGCGTCAACGAGGGGTAGAACTGGTTCATGGTGCGTCTGCGGACCGTCTCCCCCTCCGACCCGGGCTGGACCCGTCGACGCGTCGGCAAGGGCTTCAGCTACCTCGACCACCTCGGCGTCCGGCTGGGTACCGAGGAGCGCGAGCGCTGCCTGCAGCTGGTCATCCCGCCGGCCTGGGAGGAGGTGTGGATCTGCCAGCACGCCAACGGCCACCTGCAGGCCGTCGGCACCGACGACGCCGGGCGGCGGCAGTACCTCTACCACCCCGAGTGGCGCCGCAAGCGGGACGAGTCCAAGCACGATCGGGTGCTCCAGGTGGCGGGCCGGCTCCCCCGCGCCCGCCGCCGGGTGGCGCTGCACCTGCAGCAGGACGGGATGCCGTACGAGCGGGCGCTGGCGACCGCCTTCCGGCTCCTGGACCTCGGCTTCTTCCGGATCGGCGGCGAGACCTACGCCGAGAGCCACCAGTCGTACGGTCTGGCCACGATCCGCAAGGAGCACGTCACGCTGGAGAACGGGACAGTGGTGTTCGACTTCATCGCCAAGTCCGGTCAGGAACGTTATGTGGCCCTGGCCGACGACCTCGTCCGGCGTGCGGTGGCCGACCTGCTCCGCCGTCGCGGCGGCGGGCCGGAGCTGCTGGCGTACAAGGACGGGCGGCAGTGGAAGGACATCACCTCGACCGAGATCAACGCCTACGTCAAGGAGCAGGTCGGCGGTGAGGTGTCGGCCAAGGACTTCCGCACCTGGCACGGCACGGTGATCGCCGCCGTGGCCCTGGCCGGCGCAAGCCCCGACGCCACCACCGCCACGAAGCGGAAGCGGGCGGTCAGCGCGGCCATGAAGCAGGTGTCGTCCTACCTCGGCAACACCCCGACGGTGGCCCGGGCCTCCTACGTGGACCCGCGGGTGATCGACCTGTTCGCCGACGGGGTGACCATCTCGCCCCGACTGGCCTCGCTGGACGACGACCTGTCCGACGGGAGCACCCACGGCAAGGTCGAGCGAGCGGTGCTCAACCTGCTGAAGATCTGAGCGCCGGCGCCGACCGGCCGGACTCCCCCCACCGACACCCGACGTAGGGTCACCGGGTGACTGATCCCGCCCAGACCGACGACCGCTCCGACGACGTCCAGCCCCCCGAGCCCGTCGACGTCCGCAACAACCCGGAGTCCCGGGCCGCCGACGCCCAGACGACCAGCCGGGTGGCCCGCGCCAGCGACGGCGGAGCCCCGCCCCGCGAGGCCCCGGCGACCGGCGAGCTGCCCGCGACCGAGGAGGGTGGCACGGCCAGCGGGAACCCGGTGGCCGGCGTGACCATCAGCGAGGACGACCTCGACGAAGCAGTCCCGGGCGACACCGGTCCCACCGGCGACGAAGGCCCTGCCGTCGGTCACGCCTGACTACACGTCCGGGTCGAGGTCGTCGTCGGCATTGACCTCGGCCACGTCCCGGACGTACGCCGCCCGGTAGTGCGCGATCGCGGCCAGCGCCTCGTCGGTGTCATCGGCGGGCACGCCCCGGCGGGCGTGCGCCCAGCGCAGGTAGGGGCCGAGCAGCTCGGGCAGCGTCAGCAGCTGGTCGAGCTCCTGGTGCAGCCGGGTCGACCAGAGGTAGCCCAGACCGATCTCCAGCCGGACGGCACTGAGCAGCTGCGGGTCGCCGGCCGTCTCCTCGGCCAGCGTGTGCAGGGCGTCGACGAGCACGTCACGATCCCCAGGGTCGGTGACCCGCGCCCCCGCAGGAGTGGCGGCGAACTCAGCCACCAGCGCATCGATCTCCTCCCGGCTCCAGCGGGGACGCTCCCAGGCGTCTCCCCCGGCGGGGCAGAGGCCCGTGGTCCACTCCAGCAGCGGCCGGGCCTGCGGCCAGCTGTCGGACTCGAACGGCGGATCGGTCTCCCGTCCGACCCGGATGCCGTCTCTCAGCCAGGCGGCGGCATCGGCCGGCTCGATCTCCCACGCCTCCATCCCCGTCTCGCCGCTGGCACTCAGCGCCTCCTGCACGGCGGTCAGCGGAGCCGGCACCACGAAGCCGTCCTTGACGGCACCGTCGGCGTTGAAGTCGATCAGCGCGATCACCGTCAGGTCCGCGTCCCCGACCCGGACCGAGATGACCACGTCGGTGGAGTCACGCAGCGGGTCGGTGGTCCGCCAGGCCTCGACCACCTCGGGCCGGTCCAGTGGGGCGAGCCAGTCCGGCACCGTCCCGGGGCTGAGCACACCGTCGACCTCGTCCCGCAGCGCCGTGTCGGGCAGCAACCGCGACACGGTCCAGGCCAGGGCGTGCAGTCGCTGGTCGCGTGACTCCAGGAACATCCGGACGAACCCTCCAGGAGTCGGCAGGTCCTCCTCCGGCGCTCGCAGGTCCGGATCGAGCCCGGCGATCAGGGCGCTGGCCAGCATCACGATGTCGATCGGGTGACCCGACTCGAGGGCGGTCGCGACCTCCTCCTCCAGCGCGGGAGCCGCCTCGGCCTGCGCCCGCGCCTGCTCCTCCGCGCGCTTGCGCGGGTCACCGCTGTGTCCGTGACGAGGGGAGCTCTTGCGCTTGGCCATGGGCGGTGAGCGTACCCGTCGGGCTCGCCTCGCGGTCACCTCGACCAGGAGCGGGACCATCGTCGAACTGCTCGCGCCGAGGTGTCGATTTCCGCTCCCCCCGGGCGTAGGAGCGGTGACAGAATCACCCAGAGGCGAGGAGCCACCACCATGAAGTACGTGCTGATGTACACCAACCGCCCGGATCTCGACGCGGCCGTGCCGCCGGAGCGCCAGGAGGAGGTCTACCGCGCGGTCTACGCCTGGTTCGGCGCGAACGACGCGGCGTTCGCCGACGGCGGGGCCGAGCTGCTCGGTCCCGAGACGGCCACCACCGTCCGGCACGCGGAGGGAGGCCACCGGGTGGTCGTCGACGGGCCCTTCTCCGAGGCCAAGGAGAACATCGGCGGGTTCAGCGTCATCGACGTGCCCGACATCGATGCGGCGATCGCGCTGGTGAAGACCTGGCCGATGCTCGAGCTGCCGGGCAACTCGGTCGAGATCCGCCCGATGGTCGTCGACTACAGCCACCTCGAGAGCTGAGCAGTCGCCGAACCGTGAGCGAGGAACCCGTCCCGGACGCGACGCTGGCGCAGGTCGTCCGGGACGAGGCCGGTCTGATCGTCGCCGCCCTGTACCGCCGGATCGGTGACTTCGACGTCGCCGAGGAGGCGGTGCAGGAGGCGGTGACCGCCGCCCTGACCAGCTGGCGGCGGGACGGGATCCCACCCAACCCGGGGGCCTGGCTGACGCTGACCGCGCGACGCCGGGCCATCGACCGACTCCGGCGGTCGGTGCGCGAGGAGGAGACCGTCGCCAGTCTCTCCTTCGCCGACAGCCGGGCCGCGCTGCTCGCCGAGACCGACGCCGACCCCGCCGGCCACGTCACCGAGCGCGGTGCCGCGGGCGACGCGGCCGACGAGCGGATCCCGATGCTGTTCGGCTGCTGCCACCCGGCGTTGGCGGTGGAGGCGCAGCTGGCGCTGATGCTGCGGGCGGTCGTGGGTCTGACCACGCCGCAGATCGCCAGGGCCTTCCTGGTGCCCGAGCCCACGATGGCCCAGCGGCTGGTCCGGGCCAAGCGCAAGATCGCCGCGGTCGGGATCGACTTCGCCGTGCCCACCGGCTCGGAGCGCGCCGGCCGGTTGGACGCGGTGCTGACGGCGATCTACCTGACCTACAACGCCGGCTACCTCTCGGTCGGGGAAGCCGGTCTGGCCGACGACGCCGTCTGGCTGGCCGAGCTGGTCGCCCACTCCCTGCCTGAGGAACCGGAGGCGTGGGGCCTGCTGGCCCTGGTGACCGGCCTGTCCGCCCGGGCCCCTACGCGCTGGGACGACGGCGGGCGCCTGGTGCTGCTGGCCGAACAGGACCGCCGATGCTGGGACCGGGGCGCCCTGGCCCGGGCGGAGGACCACCTGCAGCGGTCAGCCGCGTTCCGCCGTCCCGGACGGTTCCAGCTGGAGGCGGCCATCACCGCCTGCCACGCCGATGCAGCCCGGTGGGAGGACACCGACTGGCTGCAGATCCTGACCCTGTACGACCTGCTGCTCACCCACGACCCGTCACCGGTGGTCCGGCTCAACCACGCCATCGCCCTGGGCCACGTCAGTGGTCCCGCCACCGCGCTGGCCGAGCTGGACACGATCGCCGACCGGTTGGCCGGCTACCACCTGCTGCACGCCACCCGGGCCCAGCTGCTCGACGAGCTGGGTGACCACGAGGCCGCACGGTGGGCGAACCGGCGCGCTCTGGAGCTCACCGACAACCCCGTCGAGCGGGACCTGCTCCGAGGCCGGATCGACCGTCCCGGCAGGTGAGAACCACCGGTTGTCGAGCGGAGCCGGAAAAGATTCGCCCGATGTACGTAACGGGTTCCGGCTGACTCTAGGTCGGTGAGATCTCGAACTGGCGGCGGCCGGCTCCGCACCACCATTCCCACCACAGCAAGGACTTCGTCATGCCCGTTCCTGGCAGCTCGATCCCACCCCTGCGATTCCCCATCGACCTGAGCCCGGCCACCCCGACTCCCGTCACCGTCGAGAACCTCAAGAAGCAGCTGACCGACATCGGTCTCACCTGCCCCGACGCCGATCCCGACAAGCTGAAGGCGTACATCGCCGAGGTCGAGCAGCGCCTCCCGGGCGGGGCGGTGCAGACCTACCAGATCCTCAAGCCGTCCAAGGATCCGAGTCTGCGGATCGCCGGTCTGCACGACGACTACCAGGAGTCCTCCACCGGCAACTGGGAGCCCGACAGCACCGGTCTCGGGTACGCCACGACGCTGGAGTACATCCAGCAGGAGACCCACTTCGACTGGCTGCTGGGCAACCAGCCCGGCTTCACCGGGGTGGCCTCCAACCCGCCCGAGTACACCGGCAAGTACGACAGCGTGAGTGCGGTCAAGGAGATGTTCATCAACGTGGCGGTCAACGCCTCGGCCACCCTGATCAAGGGACTCGACAAGGCCTCGCTGCAGTCGGTGCTGAGCAACGCCATCGCGCCCCTCGACGACAAGAACGCCGCCAACTACGACCCCGGGCCCCAGTCGCGGGTGATCTTCCTGGTCGAGGACTACGACCCGGTCAAGGGTGATGCCAAGGCGATCGGGGTGCTCACGATCTGGTGGAACCTGACCATCAAGGACTACAAGGAGAAGAAGAAGTCCCCGCTGCACGACACCCACCTGACCGTCAAGGCCCGCTCGGTCCTCTACAGCTCGGTGGAGACCATGAACGCGGACTACCTCGCGGCGCGCACGCACTTCAAGGAGAACTCGTTCCTCGCCATCCCGCCCAAGCCGACCCAGGTGAAGATCTTCACCGCCCGTCCGCCGGCCGACGAGGACACCTTCCGGGCGAGCCTGCCCAAGATCGCCGACCAGGACAAGCTGCAGGTGATCGTGCTCTACGCGCCGAACCTGCAGAACGTGGGCAGCATCGACAACACCAGCTCCGACGTCACCACCACGTACGAGAAGTCGGTCACCACCGGGTTCACCTTCGCCATGTCGCAGCAGCTCAGCGTGGAGGCCTACTTCGAGGCCGGGGTCGAGGTGGTCAAGGCCGGCATCAAGATCGGGCTGACCTTCACCTTCACCGAGGAGTGGTCGACCTCGACCACGGAGACGATGAGCTTCGCGGTCCCGGGTGGGAAGAAGGCGTTCACCTACCAGGGGTTCCTGATGGCCCAGATCCTCGAGTACGACGCCAAGTCCGGCGCCTTCGCCTACAAGGAGACGGCCCGGCTGCTGAGCAACGTGCTGGCCACGAGCGCGACCCCGTTGGAGTCGATCAGCTAGCGGTCACCACCGGCGGGTGACCGCGAGCACGACGGCCGTGCCGGGCAAAGTCCCGGCACGGCCGTTCGTCGTCCAGCCGCGGGGCGGGAGGATGATCCGGGTCGCGTACGATCTGGGTCGGCGGCCGTCTCCCGTCCAGACGATCTGCCCGGAAGGCATCCAGCACCACCCTGGACGGGGAAGGACTCCCAGGGCACGGGTTAGGCTCGTGTTCGTTCTTTGTGTTCCTTCGTCCCTGTTCGCCCCCGGTCACTGTCTGACTCCTACGGAATGAGCCGTCGTCCATGATCGAGTTCCGCGGCGTCAGCAAGACGTTCCCCGATGGCACCACAGCTGTCGAGAACTTCGACGTCAAACTCCCCTCCCACAAGACCACCGTGCTGGTCGGGTCGTCCGGTTGCGGCAAGACCACGCTGCTGCGGATGATCAACCGGATGGTCGAGCCGACCTCCGGCCAGGTGCTGATCGACGACGCCGACGTGGCCGGCCAGGACAAGGTCCAGCTGCGTCGCAGCATCGGCTACGTCCTCCAGGCAGCCGGGTTGCTGCCGCACCGCACAGTGGTCGACAACGTGGCCACCGTCCCGATCCTCAACGGCGTGGGCAAGGCCGAGGCGCGGGCGTCGGCCCTGGAGCTGCTCGACAAGGTCGGTCTGGACCGAGGGCTGGCGCAGCGCTACCCGCGTCAGCTGTCCGGCGGCCAGCAGCAGCGGGTCGGTGTGGCGCGAGCCCTGGCCAGTGACCCCAACATCTTGCTGATGGACGAGCCCTTCGGAGCCGTCGACCCGATCGTGCGGGCCGACCTGCAGGTCGAGCTCAACCGGCTGCAGCGCGAGCTCGGCAAGACCATCGTCTTCGTCACCCACGACATCGACGAGGCGTTCACCCTCGCCGACCAGGTGCTGATCCTGAAGAAGGGCGGGGTGATCGCCCAGGCCGGCACCCCGGCCGAGATCCTGGCCGAACCCGCCGACGACTTCGTGGCCAGCTTCATCGGCGCCGACCGGGGTCAGCGCGACCTCTACCTGCAGCAACGCCACGACGACGGCGGGCTGACCCTGGTGGTGGACGCCGACGGTCGCCCGGTGGGCATCCTCGAGGGCGACGCTCCCCCGGCCCCTGCGGCGACGTCCGACCCCGAGGACGCACCGCGGTGAACTGGACCCTGGCCAACCTCGACCTGATCGCGACGTTGACCCTCAACCACATCCGGTTGTCGGTCATCCCGATCGTGGCCAGCTTCGTGCTGTCCATCCCGCTGGGCTGGCTGGCCAACCACAACCGGGTGCTGCGCTCGATCGTGATCACCGGCGGCAGCCTGCTCTACACGATCCCCTCGCTGCCCCTGTTCGTGATCCTGCCGCTGATCATCCCCACCCGGGTGCTGGACGAGACCAACCTGGTCGTCGCGCTCACCATCTACGGCGTGGCGATCATGGCCCGCTCCGCCTCGGACGCGCTGGCGTCGGTGCAGCCCACCACCCTGGACGCCTCCACCGCGATCGGCTTCTCACCCCGGGGCCGCTTCCTCCGGGTCGAGCTGCCGCTGGCCGGTCCGGTGCTGCTGGCCGGCATCCGGGTCGTCTCGGTCAGCACCATCGCCCTGGTCTCGGTCGGGGTGATCATCGGCTCGGCCAACCTCGGCTACCTGTTCCAGAACGGCAAGCAGCGCGGCATCCTCGAGGAGGTCGTGGTCGGCATCGTGATCAGCCTGCTGCTCGCGCTCGTCTTCGACCTGATCATCGTGGCGCTGGGCCGGTTGCTGATGCCCTGGAACGACACCGGCGGCATGCTGCCGTTCCGCCGCCGCTCCGCGAAGGTGCCGGTGTCACCGATGGACGCGGCGGCCGCTGGTGGTGCGCGATGAACCTGCTGCTGAGCGCGCTGGCCTGGATCGTCGACCCGGCGAACTGGGTCCCCGGCAGCCAGAGTCCGCTGCCCATCCAGGACCGGCTGATCGAGCACCTCGTCTACACAGCGATCGCCGTGGTCATCGCTGCCCTGATCGCGCTGCCGCTCGGGTTCTACATCGGTCACACCGGCAAGGGGCGGCAGTCGGTCATCGCCTTCACCGGGTCGATGCGGGCGCTGCCGACCCTGGGGGTGCTGTTCTTCCTGCTGATGGTGTTCGGCTACGTGATGTCGTACGACACCGCGCCGATCGTGGGCGCCACCATCGCCTTCATCATCCTGGCCATCCCCTCGATGCTCGCCGGCGCGTACTCCGGGTTGGAGTCCGTGGACCGTCAGACCATCGACGCGGCCCGGGCGAACGGGATGACCGAGTGGCAGATCCTCACCCAGGTGGAGATCCCGCTGGCCCTGCCGCTGATCATCGGCGGCATCCGCGCCTCGGTGCTGCAGGTGGTGGCCACCGTGACGATCGCCTCGTACGCAGGCCTGGGTGGTCTGGGTCGCATCATCACCAGCGGCATCGGGCTCAACGACTACGACCTCATCCTCGGCGGAGCCATCCTGGTCACCGCCCTGGCCCTGCTCCTGGACGGGCTGTTCGCCCTCCTCCAACGCGCCACCGCCACCAAGGGCCTGGCCGATGACACCGAACGGCGCCGTCCACGGCGTCCTCGCTCCACCACCAGCACGCTCACCAACGCGTGACACGAAGGGAAAGCACCATGACCACCAACCACCGACGGAGTCGGCTCCGACTCGCCCGGGTCGCGGCCACCGCGACCGTCGTCGCCCTGATCGCTGCCCTGACGGCCTGCGGCTCCAGCGACCCGACCGCCCCCGCGTCCAACGCCCCGGCCGGCGGCAAGATCGTGGTCGGCTCCTTCGCCTTCCCCGAGAGCGAGATCCTGGGCGAGATCTACGCCCAGGCGCTCACGGCCAAGGGCGTCCAGGTCGAGACCAAGTTCAACATCGGGCCGCGGCAGCAGACCATCCCGGCGCTGCGCGACGGCTCGATCAACCTGATCCCGGAGTACAACGGGAACCTCCTCGCGTACTACGACCCGGAGTACACCCAGCGGACCACCGCCGACGTGGACGCCGCCCTCACCGACGCGGTGGCGAAGGACAAGCTGCGGGTCCTCAAGTCCGCGGCGGCCGAGGACAAGGACGCGTACGTGGTCAAGAAGAAGACCGCTACCGACAACGGCCTCACCTCCATCGGCGACCTGTCCAAGATCGTGCCGTTCAAGCTCGGGTCCAACCCGCAGTTCGGCGAGCTCGGCTACGGCATCCCCGGTCTGAAGAGCGTCTACGGCGTGGGCACCAAGGAGGGTGACGTCACCTTCGTCCCGATCGAGGACTTCGGCGGCCCGGACACGGTCAAGGCGCTGGTCGACGACTCCGTCCAGGTGGCTGACATCTACACCACCTCGCCCGCCCTGGTGGCCGAGGACCTGGTCGTGCTCGAGGACCCGAAGAACATGATCTCGTCGCAGAACATCGTGCCGCTGGTCGCGGACTCGGTCTACACCGACCAGCTCGGCGAGATCCTGAACAACGTGTCCGCCCAGCTCACCACCGAGGACCTGATCGCGCTGCGCGACCGGGTCGAAGGCACCGAGAAGGCGTCTGCCGACGTGGCGGCCAAGGACTGGCTGACCGAGAAGGGCCTGATCTAGTCACACCAGCTGAACGGCCGCGGGGTCGTCGGATCGGTCGAGCAGACCGTCCGACGGCCCCGCGCTCTTTCTGGTGACGGTCGAGCGGGTCTACGTCGCGGCGCGGGCCTTGTTGTTGCGGGCGTCATGGGTGAGCTCGGCGAGTCCCAGGTGCTCCAGCAGCGGCGGCAGGTACATGCCGAAGCGTCCGCGGTAGCCGTTGCGGAGGCCGTACCAGCCGCCGACGGGGTTGTCGGCCGCCCGCCCGAACGCCTCCACCGTGCCTGCCGTCGCCGGCTTCTTCTCGTCGGCCGCCCCGAGGTCCACCCAGTCCCCCTGGGCGACCAACCAGGCGTGCAGGTCATCGATCGCCCGCCGCCGGTAGGTGAGCTTCGTCGACCCGACCTGGCAGACCAGGACGTCGTCGTCGGTGGGGTCGACGTACATCTCGTACGCCGACGTGCCCGGCGCGGTGGTCAGCCGCCAGGGGTCGTCCTTCGTGCCTGCACTCATCTGTCGCTCCTGCCTGTCGCTCCTGATCCGGCGCTCCTGATCCAGGCGCTGGGACCGAGGGTCTCAGCCGCCGATGATGACCGTCGGGCACCCGGGTCCGGGCACGATCGGGGTGCCGTGCAGCGAGAGGTCGGCCACCCGCGCGGCCGGGAACCCGCCGATCAGCACGGTCAGACTGCCCATGGCGATCCCGTTGGGAGCCGGGCTGACGCAGACGATGCCACCGGGCACGGCGTTGGCCACGGCCGCCGGCAGGCCGCCGATCATCACGGTGGGCACGGCCGCCGCCGGGGTGATGGGTCCGCCCACGTGCGGCTTCGGGCCGTCCGTCAACGGGCAGATCACGGTGTCCCCGGCACGCAGCGCTGGTCCGGTCGGCATGACCACCCTCCGTCCAACTCGACAGGGTCAGGGACGGCCACCGCGGCTTCCTCGGCCGCAACGCCCCGCCCGGGACCCTCAGGATCCGACCGACCCTTCCCGGAGACCAGAGTCGCCCGCGCGTCCGATCGGGCACGTTCCGCTGCCCGAGAGGGAAGGTGCGGGGCGGAGGGTGGCCGCCTCACCAGACCCGAACGCGACCGGATCCCGCCGTCAGGGTGGCCAGCGGTCCGGCCGGGTACGTCCGGCCCGCCGTCTTGCGGTTGCCCGTGAGGTCGGTGTCGGCGACGACCGAGGACCCGTCCGGGTTCTCGAAGTCTGCATCGACGAAGCGGACGGGCGTCAGATCCGCAGCGCCGACGACGTCGGTCACCACAGCCGCGAACCCGTCGGGCAGCTGGGTCTCGAGGAACACCTCCCCACCCTCGTCGACGATCCGCACCGAGACGTCGCCCTCGAGGACGGTGGCTCCCTTCTCGCCCTCGAACGGCGTCGCACCACCGAGGTAGACGTTGCCCTGGATGTAGACGGGTTGCTTCACGTCCATGAAGCGCTCGTGGTCGCCTCTGGTGGGGTCGGCCAACAGGACCCGGTACTCCTCCATCGACGCCGGGTGGCCGTTGTAGCCGACAGTGCCGTGGGCGGTGCTGTGAGCCCGGTCGAACGCCGGGTCGTAGGCCAGCGAGGGGTCACCCCCGAGGAAGACGTTGCCGATGTGTCGGTCGTCGCCGCCGTGGATCGCGGCGTAGCCGGCCACCTGTGTGCTGTGCGGGAGGTGATACGGCGTCGGCCGCTCGCGGACGGAACGCAGCAGGACCGTGCCGCAGACGAGGTTGTTGACGTACGCGCCACCCTGGCTGAAGGACTCCAGCGCAGCGTCGGAGCCGAACACGTTGTGGTCGATCAGGTACGGACCGTGGCTCACCTCGACGAAGAAGTCACGGGTGTTGTCGTAGAACAGGTTGCGGGACACCCGGGTGCCTTGCGTCTGCCAGTCCAACCAGGTGCCCAGGGTGCAGCCGTGGATGCGGTTGTGCCGGATGACGACGTCGATCGCGGCGTGCAGCTTGATGCCGCCGATCTCGTAGCCGTAGAACTCGCGCTTGGTCGCGATGTCGTGGATGTGGTTGTCCTCGATGGTCGAGAACACGCACCCCAGGTGGCCGACGATGCCGTTCTGACCGCAGTCGTAGATGGTGTTGCCGCGGATGAGGTGCGAGCCGACGTGCTCCTCGTCCCAGCCGTGAGCCCGTGCGGTGAACACCGACTCCAGCTGGTACTGGTAGCCCGGCTTGTCACCGCGGACGGTCGCGAAGTTGTGACCGGTGGAGGCTTCCTTGCCGATCGAGATGGCCGAGCACTTCGCGTCGTGGATGACGTTGTCCTCGATGACCCAGCCCTTGGCCCAGTTCGGCCCGATCAGCCCGGGCTGGTCGGCCGTCGGCGGGGCCCACGGCGTCGCGGCCTGGGCCAGCTCGAAGCCACGCACCGTGATGTAGTCGACGTGGTGCTCGTCGGGGTAGAACACCGAGCGCCGGACGTTGATCTCGACCAGCTCGGCATTGGGGTCGGCACCCTGGAAGTTCGCCCAGATCGTCGTCTCGTCGGCGCCGACCTCGGCGAACCAGACGCACCGGGTGCTGTCGGGATCCCGGACCGGTTCGGCCAGCAGGGTCCACTGGTCGACGGTCTCGGTCCGGCGCGGCGGGTCGGACACCTCGGCCCGCGACATGACCTCGTAGAAGCTCCTGCCGTTCAGGTACACGTCGCCGAGGTGCTTCTTCGGCGTGTCCTTGTCGGCGTACACGATCCAGTCACCGTCGAGCTCCTCGGCGAACGGGTTGAAGTCCCCGAACACGGTGTGGGGCACGGTGACCTGCCAGACCGTCGACTCCAGCTGCTGCCAACCGGTGACCGCCTCGGACCCCTTGATGACGACGTGCTCACCCGCGGCGGCGGTGTAGGTGATCCGACGACGATCACTCAGCCCGGAGTACCTCGGTCGGACCCACTCCCGGTAGACGCCGGCGTGCACCACGACCGTGTCGCCGGGCTGGGCGATGTTCGCGGCGCGGCCGATGGTCTCGAACGGATGAGCGTCTGACCCCTCGGCCTGGTCCGAACCGTTCGGTCTGACATGGAGCTCTGCTGGCATGGTCGGTCATCCTCGGTGGTGGTTGTGTGTGTGGCTGTGGTCGTTCTGGATGATCATGGGTCTGGCAGTCGGCCCCGACCGCCGACCAGGGATCAGCGACTCCGTCACGCCGACCGCCTGCTGGGAGCGAACTCGTTGAACGCCTCGTGCCCGGCCCGCAGCGAGCCGTCGGCCTCGATGAAGTGGAGCCACTCCGGCCAGCCGACCGGTCCGTACTCGTCCCGGTGCAGGTCCGCCACCAGGCTGTGGTGGAGGGCGTGCACGGTGTACCCGATGTCGCGCTTGGCCAGCTCGCCGAGGGTGTAGCGCATCACCTCGACGTGGGTGGCGTCGTCCCGTGCGCCCCACACCGTCTCGTTGGCGATGAGCTCCTTGCCGGTGCGCTCGGCGATCGCCACGCACGCGTCCAGGTAGTTCTCGAAGCCGTCCTTGGTCGTGGTCTGCAGACGGCTCTGCGTGCCGTTCCACATGTAGTACGGGTGGAAACCGAGGATGTCGCTGATCGGCTCGGTCAGCTCCAACGCCTTGAGGTTGGGGTGGTTGCCGATGGTCAGCGGTTGCTGGGCACCGAGATCCTTGCAGACCCGGTAGCACCAGGTCAGCCAGGTCAGCTCCGCCTTGCGGATGGGGCTGTCCTCGTCGTCGACGTACCTGCCCATCAGCGGTTCGTTGCACAGGTCCCAGGCGTAGATCCGCTCGTCGTCGGTGTGCGCGCGCACCACGTCGACCAGGTACCTGTAGAACAGGCCCTGCACCGGAGCCTCCCGCAGGTCCCCCGCATCGGGGTGGACGAACAGGTCGTCCGATCCGGTCCAGGCGCTGTGGTGCGGGATGATGTGGTCCAGCGGCACACCGCCGAAGTCGCACACCGGGTCCCGCCACCGGTTGAACAGGATGGGCATCACCGCGATGTCGTGATCCGCGAAGATGCCCAGCCCGGCCTCGAAGTTGGCGCCGAAGCGCCCGGGGTCGCGCTGATGAGCCTCGTGCGACAGCCACCAGCGGGCGACGTTCCACTCCGGGAAGTACTCCTTCCCCCGGGCGACCTCGACCGCCATCGCCTGCTGGTCGTGGTGCTGCCACAGGTCGAGCCCGCTGGTCCCCCACGACCCGTCGTAGTTGAACCCGTGGACGTCCCTGGACTTCATGTGCTGCTCCTGCTCGTCGTGACGTGGTGACGTGGGCCGGTCAGAGCAGACCCCCGAGGCGGGACCCACCCCCGCGCATCCTCGACGAGCGTCGTGCAGCCGGTCACTGTCCGGCCAGCGACCCACCGATCCCGCCGACGCTGAAGTACCTGTTCAGGGCCGCGAACAAGATCACCGGCGGCAGCATCATCATCACGGCCACGGCCATCACCAGGCCCCAGTTCGTGGAGTTCTGCTGGAAGAAGCTCTGCAGCCCGACCGGGAACGTGAAGTTGGAGTTCGACCGCAGGAAGACCAGCGCGACCAGGTAGTCGTTCCACGAGAGCAGGAAGGCGAAGATGGAGGTGGACAGGATGCCGGGCAGCGAGTTGCGCAGCACGACGCGGATGAACCCGCCGAACACCGAGCAGCCGTCCATCCAGGCCGCCTCCTCGAGGTTGATCGGGATCGAGTCGTAGTACGCCGCCATCATCCAGATGGCCACCGACATGGTGGAACCGACGTAGATGATCATGATCCCGGTCAGGGTGTCGACCAGGCCGAACTCGGCGAACAGGATGAACAGCGGGATCACGGCGGTGACGATCGGCAGCGACTGCACGATGAACAACACCAACGAGAACCCCGAGACCAGCCGGCTCCGGCCTCGTGAGAGCACGTACCCGGCCGGTGCAGCCACCGCCACCGACACCAGCACGGTCACCACGGTGACCGTCATGCTGTTGCCCAACCACGTCAGGACATCCGTCTGCTGGAAGATGTTGACGAAGTTCTCCAGCGTGAACTCCGCCGTGCTCGCGCTGCCCAACGCGGGCCGCAGAGAGAGCAGCACCACCGCCAGGATCGGGATCAGCACGACGACGGTGATCACCAGGAGCACGACGAACCTGCCCCAGCGGCCGCGCTTGTCCCGCTCGGTGTCGCGGCCGGGGGCCGCGCCCAGCCCGGCCGCGTCCACGCTCCCGGGGATCGCCGTCGTGGTCATAGGATCTGCACCTTCCGGATCTGCCGATACAAGGCGACGGAGATGATGATCAAGACGATCGTCATCAAGAACGCGACGGCCACGCCCGGGCCGGTCTGGAAGTTCTGGAACACCGTGACGTAGGCGAGCACGACCAACGACTGCGTGGCGTTCACCGGTCCGCCGCCGGTCAGCAGGAAGATCGTCGGGAAGTCGTTCACACAGAAGATGGTCATCAGGATCCAGCTGATGTAGGTCGACCGCGAGATCATCGGCAACGTGATGTCGGTGAGCTCCTTCCACCGGCTGGCCCCATCGACCTTGGCCGCCTCGTAGACGTTGTTGTCGACCGACTCGAGAGCCGCCGACATCATCATCATCATGAACGGGAAGCTGATCCACACCTTGAAGACGCAGACCGTCACCTGAGCCAGCAACGGATCGGCGAGGAACAAGACGTTGCCCATCCCCAGCGCCTGGGCGAGGATCGGGAGCGGGCTCTGCGGAGTGGCCACGAGCCAGTTCCACGAGGTCGCCGACACCACCACCGGGACCACCCACGGCAGCAGCAGGAGCACCTTGAACAGTCCCTTGCCCGGGATCCTCGTCTTCAGCAGGATCGCCAGGGCGAGTCCGACCAGCCAGCTGCCGAAGACTCCCACCAGCGTGAAGATCAACGTGAACCGGGCCGCGTTCCAGAAGGTGGGGTCGGTCAGCACCTTCGCGTAGTTCTCGAGACCGACGAAGTCGCCGGCGGCGATCAGGCTGCCGTCCCGCAGGCTCTGCCACCCCGCGTAGATCACGGGATAGAGGTTGATCAGCAGCAGCAGGAACAACGCCGGCGCGGCGAACAGCATCAGGGTGACCGGGCTGGCACCCGGCCGCCGACGCTTCAGCGGGTCGAGGGAGCCCTTGCCAGCGACTCCGACGCCGTTCCGGGCTCGGGTCAGGCGCTGTCCGGCGCTTGAAGTTGACACGTGCTCACGTCCTTGGCTGGGGCGTGCCCCGATGACGACGCGACGTCATCGGGGCATCAGTCCGGGGGGGAAACACCACGATCACCTGCGAAGCCCCTCAGGACTTCATGTTGGCCTTGATCGCTTCCTGGAGCTTCGTCAGGGCGGACGTCGAGTCCGTCGACCCGCCGAGGATGGACTGGGTGAAGACGTTCATGGCGGGGGTGGCGTCCACCGTCGTGACGTTGAGGAAGTTGGCGCCACCACCGGGAGCCGCCCACGTCTTCGAGATGGGCTGCCACTCCTCGATGATCCGGACCTTGTTCTTGTCGGCCTGGAACTCCGGGGTCTTGCTGATCGACGTGAGCGGCGGCAGGCCGATGCCGGTGTTCTGGGTCCAGAGCGGCGCCATGTTCTGGTAGTAGTAGGTGAGGAAGGCGAAGGTGCCCTCGATGCTCGGGTTGTTCTTGTAGACCATGATGTTGTTCGGGAAGTAGAGCGCGCCCTTCTTCCCCGAGGGCGACGACAGCGGGCTGATGACCTGGAGGTCCTTCGCCGTCTCACCACCGATGTTGTCGGCCAGGCCGCCGGTGTCGTAACCGAGGGCGAACTTCTTCGCCTTCCACTGACTCTGGACGTTGTCCGACGTGTAGGTGGCGCTGGCCGGGTCCACGTAACCCTTCGAGACCATCTCCAGGACGAAGTCCACAGCCTCGATGTTCTCCGGCGTGACGCAGTTCGGCTGCTTCTGCTCGTCGAACAGGCCGCCACCGTTGTTGATCATCCAGCAGACCAGCGCGTGCTGTCCCGTGTAGGCGCCCGCGCCGGAGCCCGTCCCGTAGCCGTAGATGTTCTTCTTCTTCAGGGCCGCTGCCGCGTCGAGGTAGGACTGCCAGTCCGTGGGCACCTCGGCCCCTGCCTCGTCGAGCAGGGCCTTGTTCATCCAGATGACCCGCATGTCGAGGTTGTACGGGATCGCTGCGTACCCCTTCTCCACCTTCAAGGTGTCGATCAGGCCCGGCAGGAAGTCGTCGTAGAGACCGTTCTCCTTCCAGGTGGTGTAGAGGTCGTCGACGTACTCGAGACCCCCCTGGTCCTCGAACTGGAACGCCTGGGTGCCGCCACCGGAGCTGACGGCCGGGTTGGTCCGCGAGGCCACCGCCGAGGCGAAGGTCTGGGTGAAGTTCGCCCACTGGATGACCTGGTAGGTCACTGCCGGCATGCCCTCCGCCGGCTTGTACGTGGTGGTGATCTTCTCGTCCAGGGGGTTGAAGGTCGTCTGACCCCACGGCATGTTCCAGAACTTGAGCGGCTCGTTGCTGCCGCCGCCCCCCGAACCTCCGCCGTCACCGCTCGAGCATGCTGCGAGCGCAGCCGGCGCCGCGATCGCAGCTGCGCTCAGCGCCAGGAACGAGCGTCGTGTCAAACCCGAGTTGCTAACCATCAGAGGCCCCTTTGCTCAAGACAGTGGTGTGGATCGGCGGTCGGTGCTGGCTCGACGTTCTCCAGTGACGCAGGAGCCCGAAACGTGCCCGGACAAACACCGAGAGATTTTCGGAAGTCAACGAAACTTCCGTTGTAGAAGCACAGTAGGCCCCCGTCGATATCTGGTCAACGGATTCGGCCAACTTCCTTGACATACCTGATGGAAGCGGCTTCTGTAGGGCATGTCCCCCTGGGTGTCGGGACCCCAGGTGTCTCCGAAATGTTTCGAACTGTCCGACCAGCGAGCTGTGGTCTTCGTGTGCGCCCCGCGCTGCGGCCATCGAAGGGAGCCAGGCGTTGCGCAAGGACAGCCGCGCCACCCTGGCCCTGATCGCCAGCGCCGCCGGCGTGTCCGTGGCCACGGTGTCCAAGGTGGTCAACGATCGCGCCGACGTCTCGGCCGAGACGCGCGCGCGGGTCCAGCGGCTGCTCGTCCAGCACCGCTACACGCCCCCCGGCCGCCCCCAGGCCGGCCGCTTCGTCGTGGAGCGCCGGCTGATCGACCTGGTCTTCACCGTGCTGGACAGCCCGTACTCCGTGGAGATCCTGCGGGGAGTGACCTCCAGTCCGGCGGACGTCGTCGTGTCATCGATGCGGGGTGCACCCGGGGGTCATCCGTGGTTCAGTGGTCTGGTCTCGACCGGACGCTCCGGCGCCATCATCGTCGCGTCCGAGCTCACGGCGCGTGACCAGCGGGTGCTGGCCGACGCCCACGTCCCGTACGTGTTGATCGATCCTGCCGCTCAGCTACCCGGCGCCGACGTCGCCACCGTGGGCGCGACGAACTGGGCCGGCGGCCTGTCGGCGGCGCGGCACCTGCTCGAGCTGGGCCACCGGCGGATCGGGATGATCAGCGGACCGGCCGCGATGCTGTGCAGTCGCGCCCGCATCGACGGCTATCGCGCCGCCCTGGAGTCTGCCGGCGTCGCCGTCGACGCCGCGCTGATCCGTGAGGGCAACTTCCACCACAGCGGCGGGTATCGGGCCGCATGCGAGCTCTTCGAGCTGCTCGATCCGCCGACCGCCATCTTCGCCGGCAGCGACGAGCAGGCGTTCGGGGTCGCCGAGGCGGCCCGAGTCACCGGTCGGCGCATCCCCGAGGACCTCAGCATCGTCGGGTTCGACGATCTGCCCTTCTCCCGGTGGGTGTCACCGGCGCTGACGACGGTCCGGCAGCCGCTCGCAGACATGGGCCGCACGGCTGCGGAGATGCTCTTGACGATGATCGATCGGCGCGAGCTCGCCGGTCGCCAGGTGGAGCTGGCCACGGAGCTCATGGTCCGGTCCTCGACAGCTCCCCCGCATCACGCCGTCCCCAGGGCGATGGCCCTGGGCACTGGCGGTCGGCAGGACACATGATCGATGACGGAGGAGGACAGATGGATCAGGTGGAGGGCCCGTCGGGTGCGCGGCGATGGCTCGAGGTCATCGCGTCGGACGAGCTGCGAGCGGCGATCGACCGGATCATCCCGGCCGACGACTGGCCCGCCGGGTGGGATGGTGGCGTCGGGCAGTACCTGACAACGAGCAGCACGGAGCTGCGGTGGGCCGTCGACGGCGTGGAACGACTGGTCGGTGAGCTCGCGCGCCGGGGGTTCGCCGCCGCCCAGCCGATCGACCAGGACCGGATCCTGCGCGAGACCTCCGAACACCCCGGCTACGCCACCGACGTCTCCGTTCTGCTGCGTCTGTGCTGGGAAGGGTTCTACGCGGCCCGCCAGAGCGCAGCCGACCGCGAACGGGATGGCTCCTGGCCGGCCGGCCTGGACATGATCGGCTTCCGTGACGTGCCCGACGGGGTGACACCTGTCGATCCGGAGCTGCCGACCGGTACGGCTCCGCACCGGCTCCGCTCGTACTACGACGCCATCGTGATCGGTTCCGGCCCCGGTGGCGGCGTGGCGGCGCAGACCCTCGCCGCGGCCGGCCGCAGCGTGCTGGTCCTCGAACGCGCCCGGGCTCTGTCGAACAGCAGCCTGCGCGGTGATCACCTGCACGGGAAGCGCAATGCGGTCTACGACTCCGTCGCGGGGCCGGGGCGCGGCCATCCGAGGATCGCCGCGCGGGACGACGGTGGGGAAACGGTCGTGGACGGAGACGGAGACGCCTGGGCGTACGGCCTGAACGCGTACGCCTTCGGTGGCGGCACCCGGCTGTGGCAGGGCATGGCCTGGCGCTTCTTCCCCGAGGACTTCCGGATGGCCACCGTGTACGGCAACCCCGAAGGAGCGACCCTCGCCGACTGGCCGATCGGTTACGACGAGATGGAGCCCTACTACACCCTGGCCGAGTGGGAGCTCGGCGTCGCCGGCGAGGAAGGAGCCCTGACGGCGCGGACGCCACGGTCGAAGGGCTATCCGATGCCTGCGATGGGCACCGAACCGGCACGGGAGCTGCTCGCCGAGGCAGCGGGCCGGCTGGGCTGGACCTGGGGATCGATCCCGTTGGCGATCAACAGCGTCCCGGCGTCGGGCCGCGCCGCCTGCGTACGCTGCTCGTCCTGCGTCGGTCACGCCTGTCCGGTGGATGCCAAGAACGGCGCGCACAACACGTTCCTGCCGCGTGCCCTGGCCACCGGGAACGCCGACATCGTCTTCGACGCCGAGGCCATCGGGGTGCGCGACGGCCCGGGCGGCGCCTCTGTCGACGTGATGCTCGATGGCTCCGGCGATCCCGTGCTACGGACCATCGCGTGCGCCGTGGTCGTGGTCGCCGCGGGAGCGGTGGAGTCGGCGCGGCTGCTGCTGGCCAGCGGCCTCGGGAACGCCCACCTCGGTCGGCACCTCCACGATCATCGTTTCGTCAGCCTCCGGTGCGAGGTCGACCACCCGGTGAAGAACGGGCTGGGTCCGGGTCACTCGATCGCCACCCTGGACCACGTGCACGCGGGCTCGATCCCCTGGGGCGGAGGTGTGCTCGTGGATCTCATGAGCGTGCTTCCCCTGACCTCGGCCACCGACCCGTCCAGCGGCGTCCCCCGCTGGGGCTCGGCCCACAAGCAGTGGATGCGGGACCGGAGACCGTACGCCTTCGGCGTGTTCGGCATGGGTCAGGAGATCCCGAGCGAGAACTCTGCCGTCACCCTCGCCGACGTCTCCGACCGTTGGGGCAGACCGGGAGCGCGGCTGCTCAAGAGCGCGCACCCCGCGTCGCTGGAGATCGAAGCGGGGATGGCCGACTACGGGACACGCTGGCTCCGCGCCGCGGGAGCGAGAGACGTGCGCCGGCAGCGGGGCGGCGGCACCGCCTCGGCGGCTGGCGAGCACTCGTGCGGCACCGCGCGGATGAGCGACGATCCGGCCACCGGCGCCACCGACCGCTTCGGCCGCCTCTGGGGCAGCAGCCGGGTGGTGGTGTGCGATTCCTCGCTGCACCCCACCAACGGCAGCGTGAACCCGACGCTGACGATCGTGGCCAACGCCCTCAGAGTTGCCGAGCATCTGGTCGCGGACTGGCCGGCCTGACGGAGTCGATCTTCTGCTCCTGCGCGGACGACGTCGCTCGGGGCGGGGTGAAGACCCAGTGACGGTAGAGGAGGAAGTTCCACAGAGTCGACCCGGCGACGACCGCGACCTTCGCCACCAGGTACCTGTCGCCCACGTGCCCGGCGGTCGTCACCACCACGAGCGTGATCAGGTAGTTGGCCACGACCAGCGAGCCGTACCGCAAGGCGTGCTGCATCAAACCCCGGGAACCCCGAGATGACATGGCGGTCCGGTTGAGCAGGAAGTTCACCGTGACGGCGGTGCAGAAGGCCACGGTGGTGGCGATGCCGAGCGAGACCCCGTAGAACTCGTGGAGGAGGGCCAGCAGTCCTATGTCGACGACGACAGTGACACCGCCGACGACCAGGTACCAGAACAGCTGACGTCGCAACCGCGGTTTGGGCACCGATGGCGACCGGCTGTCCGTGACTCCAGAAGATGCTTGGGGGCCAGTCATGTCACGTCCCGACCGGCACGTAGAGGTCGAAGCGTCCGATGTCCATCTTCTGGTACTGGTCCACCGGCATCCGCAGGCGCGGAATCTGACCTTCCAGAAAGATGTACGCCACCTCCGAAGGCTCGGCGGCGTTGACGACGGCGTTCTCCTCGTCGAACCGGATGGGGAGGATGACCGCCGCCTGCAAGCGCGGCGCACCGAGGTAGTCGACCAGGTACGCGCCCCAGTAGTCGCCGGCGACGTACCGGATCTGCCGGGTCTCCAGCTCGCTGACGACCTGCTTGGAGTCGGCGTTGGGGTCGATCCACTGCCAGCCGACCTGCTGATGCACCACGGGAACGCAGAGCAGGAGTGCCCAGGCCGTCGGCACGGTGATCACCAACCACAGTGATTCGCGGACGCGCTGAGGGATCAGCAGCAACCACGCCCCCAACCCCATCAGCAGCTCCGGCAGGAACGGCAGGGAGTACCGCCCGTCAGCGATGTTGCTGAGTGGGGGGTAGATGGCGAGGACCGGGAACGCCAGAGCTCCGGCTACCAGGATCGGCAGGGCCTGGGGGCCCTTCCGGATCACGAGCAGCACCATCCCGACGAGCGAGCCGATGATCAACAGGGCCGCTACGGCGATCGCGACCGCGTCGGGTCCGACCCAGTCCCCACCCAGCTCGGTGCGGAGACCGAAGGCCCGCGGCAGCAGCTCGGCGACGAACCTCGTCAGACGCTCGGGATAGGTGGCCTCCACCACCGCCGTGGCTGAGGCCGGCCAACCGTTCTGGGCCATGAACAGCAGCCACGGGCTGACTCCGAGCAGCCCACCGCCGGCGAGTGGCAACCACCATCGGCGCAGCTCCCGCCGGCGGTACACCGTCGGCGCGATCAACGCCAGCAGCGAGACCGTGCCGAAGATCGGATGGCTCCAGATCGCGAACCCCGCGGCGAACCCGGCGAAGCCCGCAGTCCTGGTCAGCCGTTGCTCCGTACGCATCGCGTGGCAGGCCAACGCCAGCGCAGCGATCATCGCGATGTACCCGGTCGGGTAGCCCATGTAGGGGCGCAGGGACAGCTTCGTCAGCGCGCCGGAGGTGGTCCACCCGATGAGCGCCAGTGCGGCGGCCGGTACCCGCCCGAAGAGCGGCCGCGCCAACCGGTACAGCGCGTAGCCGGCCACCGCCGACAGCGCGATCGGCACGACCCGCAGCGGCCACACCCCGCCCCAGAACGCCAGCAACGGCGCGATCAAGTAGGTCTCCGTCGTCGAGCCGTACTCGTTCCCGGCCACGATGAGGCGGAACTTCCCGCGGAGGACCTCGTACGCCTGCAGGCCGGTGACACCCTCGTCGGCGTTCACCGGGACCAGCGACGTGTGCATCAGCCAGACCCGGATCAACAGCCCGACCGCCACCGCCGGAAGGCAGGCGAGCAGCAGCCGACGGGTCGACACCCCCGCTCGGTCCGACTCTGGGTCGGTGATCACCGGCATCCACTCGTCCTTCGGGTAATGTGCGACCGCATCAGGCTAGCCGCACCGACGCGCCCCTGCCTGCAGGACCGACAGTCGAGAGCGACTCGACGAGATCGTTGAGGAGTGGCCTGGTGGCAGACCGTGCGTCAGCCCCGGCTTCACCCCCGCCCGCCGACGGTGGCGTTTCCGCGTACTTCCGTACCCGGCTGGCCCCGAACCCGCATCGCGCAGCGATCTGGAAGCACCTGTGCGCCTATCTCCAGCGCTGGATCCCCGCGGACTCCGACGTGTTGGAGCTGGGCGCCGGGTGGTGCGACTTCGCGAACACGATTCCGGCGCGGCGCGTGGTGGCGATGGACCTGGACACCACTGTGCGGCGCGCCGCCGCCGAGCACGTCGAGGCCGTGGTGGGCGACTGCACTGATCTGTCGCGCTTCGACTCGGGCTCTTTCGACGTGGTGTTCGCCTCCAACCTGCTCGAGCACCTGGAGCGGCCGGCGACCGCGCAGCTGCTGGCCGAGTCGGCGCGGGTGCTGCGGGAGGGCGGATCGCTGATCCTGCTGCAACCGAACTTCCGGCTGAACCCCGGAGGCTATTTCGACGACTACACCCATGTGTCGATCTACACCGACCGCTCGCTGGCCGACTACCTGCGCTCGCAGGACTGGCGGATCACCGAGGTGCTTCCGCGCTTCCTTCCGTTGACGATGAACAGCAGGGGCTCCGCCTTGACCTTCTTGGTGCCGTGGTATCTGCGGTCTCCCCTCAAGCCGCTGGCCGGCCAGATGCTCCTGATCGCCACGCCGGAGTCCGGCCATGTGGAACGGTAGGACGGTGGCGGTGGTGCTGCCGACCTACAACGAGAAGGACAGCATCGCCGAGACCATCAGGGCCTTCGAGCAGCTCGGCATCGTCGACGACATCCTCGTGGTCAACAACAACGCCGCGGAGGGGACCTCGGACGAGGTCGTCCTGACTTCGGCCCGCGAGGTGCTGGAGCCACGGCAGGGCTACGGCGCAGCAATCCTTCGCGGGCTCGCGGAGGTCGACAGCGACCTGATCTGCATCTGCGAGCCCGATGGCACCTTCAACCCGAAGGACCTGACGAAGCTGCTGCCCTTCACCGAGGACTGCAGCCTGGTGCTCGGGTCGCGCACGGTGTCGAACTTCATCTGGGACGGCGCCAACATGGGCTGGTTCCTGCAGTGGGGCAACTGGGCCGTCGCCAAGACCATCGAGGTGCTGTTCAACACCTCCTACCTCAGTGATGTCGGCTGCACGTTCCGGGTGGTCTCCAAGGAGCTGGTCCCTGGCCTGCGGCGCGACGCCCGCATCCACGGCTCCGCCTTCGGCCTCGAGATGTTGATGCTCGCCCTGGTGGCGCGGGACACCGTGGTCCAGGTTCCGGTGAACTATCACCCACGGATCGGGACGTCGGCCGTCACGGGAGACACCCGCACAGCGATTCGCCTCGGTCTGCAGATGCTCGGGATCGTCATCTCCATGCGCATCCGACCGCCGCGCCGCCGACACCGACCAACGGCCCGCCGCAGTCATGACCAGGCTGCGCGGCACCAATCGCCCTGGAACCCGGCGGGTCCATCGGAGCGAAGCACGCTTGATCGCGAAGACGAGGATGCCGCCTAGTCAAACGGTGCTTCCTTGGGTGGGCCTAAGTGGACTTGAACCACTGACCTCTGCCTTATCAGGGCAGCGCTCTAACCGTCTGAGCTATAGGCCCGGGAGGGTTGCCCCGGCTTCCCGGCGCGATCGCCAACCCTAGTCGATCCGAGCGGCATCCCTCAAATCGGTTCGGCCACAACGACGACCCAGGGCTACGACGACGGATGGACGTGTCTCCGATGTCGGTGACAAGTCCATCCGTTGACGCGCCGGGCGGAGATCAGTCCTCGGCGAGGGTGATCTCCAGGCCGCCGAGCATGGTGGCGGCCAGGTTGTAGAGGAACGACCCCAGGGTGGCCAGCGCGGTGAAGATCACCACGTCGACGCAGGCGATCAGGGCGCTCACGCCCATCACCTTCTGGGTGTTGATGTACTCCTCGATCCGGAACGGCGTCGTGTCACCCGGCGTGGACACCACGCTGGCCACGATCTCGTTGACCGAGTCGAACAGACCAGAGGTCGACAGCACCGTCCAGATCACGTACACGGCGACGACCAGCATGATGCCGGCCGCGATGGAGAACAGGAACGACGTCTTCATCACCGACCACGGATCCAGCCGGGACAGCCGGAGCCGGGCCTTGCGCGTACGACGGGCATTGCCGGCGCGGGCCTTGGCGGCGGCCGCCGACTCAGCCGTCCTGGCCGCCACCGGGGCGCCGGTCGGAGCTGCGGCCGGGACAGCGGGCAGCACGGCGGTGCTCGGCCCGGCGGTCTCCTCGAGCTTGGCCGGCAAGCTGTCCCCTGGCGTGGACTCAGGAGTCGCCGGCTGTGGGAACCGCGACTGCGGAGCTGTGGCCGTCGAGTCCGGGCGGTAGAGCGGCTTGACCTCGGGAGCCGAGGACGCCGACGATGCCGCACTGCTGGCCGAGGTCGCCGCCGTGGTGGCCGACGCGGAGGAGGCCGGGAAGTTCGGGGTGTACGGACCCGGGGCCACCGAGCCTTCGCGGGCGTCGGTCGAGCTCGCCGACGTGGGCCGCAGACCGGTGGTGCTGGGCCGCGCCCACGGCGAGTTGGCGGGCGTCGGCGTACCTGCGGGCTTGTCCCCGGAGGCCGCCGCAGCCGCACCGGCAGCTGCCGCAGCGGCGCCGGCGGTGGCCGCTGCCGGCGTCACCGACGAGGATCCGTCGGTCGATCGGGCAGCTGCGTCCGTCACCGGGGAGCCCTGCGGGGCATCGACGGCCCCGGACTCCATCGACGTCGTCGCGTCGGTGCTGCCCGGGTTCCCGAACGCACCGGTCCGGGCGCCGGCGGCACTGGCCGGACCGGACTTCTTCAGACCCAGACGCTCCAGCAGCGACTTCTTCGGCGGCGTGCCGGCAGCAGGTCCCTCACTGCTCGTCGCGTCACTCTCGTCGCGCACTCGTCGTCGCCACGGGGCGGCGGAGTCGGGGCCGGACCCGGCTGGGGAGACGGCACCGGTGAGGCGGAAGCCGCCGACCGGGGCGCTGAGGCTGCCGAACCGGCAGAGGCGCCGGACACCGAGCTCGGACCCGAAGCCGCACCATGGCCCTGGCCGTCGGACGGAGATCCAGCTGAACGGCGTCGCGGACTGGGCCGAACGTGCCGAGTAGGCGGAGTTCGCCGAGTAGCCCGAGCTCGCGGACCGGGCCGACGGCGCGGAACCGCTGGTGTGGGCCGAACGAGCGGACTGAGCGGACGCCGCCGAGTAGGCCGAGGACACCGACGAACCCGAGCCGGGCGCACCCGGCGCCGCACCGGGCGCGCCGCCGTTGGCCAGCGGAGAAGCCGAGGCGGCCGAGCGGGCGGAGTACGCCGACTGGGCCGACGGCGCCGAACCGTACCCGGGAGCGCCGACCGGACCGCGGTTCGCAGCAGCCGGTCCACCGGCGCCGGACGGGCCCTGGCCGCCGGGTCCCGATGGGGCCGGCGGCACGGGGGTCGCCGACGGGGCAGAACGAGCCGAGTAGCCCGACGGGGCGGAGCGCGGTGCCGCTGACGAGGGCGCGGAGGCCGACGACCGGGCCGAGTAGCCGGAGGGTGCCGACGAGGCCGAGCCGGCCGACGGCCAGCCCGGCCGGGTCGCGCTCGACGCGCTCCGGGGGCCGGCGGTGCCCGACGGACCGGGTGCGGCCGGCCCGTTGGCGGAGCCGGCAGGCCCCGAGGTGCTTCTCGACGGTCCCGCTCCACCCGACGAGCCGGGCCACGCGGTGGTGGCCCGGTGGGTCAGGGTCTGGTCGTTCGCCTCGGCGTCCGACCCGGGGGCGGCACCCGAGGGTCCACCCGCCGTACGGTCATCCGGTCGTCCGTTGCCTTCGCTCACTGTTCGTCCTCCTCGACCCCGTCGCCGGACTCGGACTCCCCGTCACCGCTCGGTGCCGGGTCGACCTCGTCCGACTCCGCTGAGTCGGTGGTGGTGTCCTCGACCGCTGCGGCTGCAGTCGGGTCGTGGTCCGTTGCGTCTTCGGTTGTGCCCGGCTCGGTGACCGAGTCGTCGGCTACCTCCGGATCCCCGGCGATCTCCGGATCCCCGGCGATCTCCGGGTCCTCCGTGGCCTCCGGGTTCAGGGCGATGACCACGACCGAGTCGTCGTCGGCGACCCCGACGAACTTCACACCCATCGTGTCACGACCCTTGACGGGTACCTCGGACACCGCGCTGCGGGTGATCTGTCCGCTCGCCTTGATGGCGATGACCTCGTCGTTGTCGGACACCACCAGTCCCCCGACCAACGAACCACGGTCCTCGTTCAGCTTCATCGCCTTGATGCCGAGTCCGCCGCGGCCCTGCTCCCGGTACTCCGAGACCCGGGTCCGCTTGGCGAAGCCGCCGTCGGTGACGGTGAAGACCGACCGGTCGGTGGTGTCGTCGCCGGCCCGGATGACCGAGAGCGACAGCAGCTCGTCACCCGGCCGGAACTTCATCCCGGTGACACCGGAGGTGGCCCGACCCATCGGCCGCAGCTGGTCGTCGTTCGCCGGGAACCGGATGGCCTGCCCCTTGGTCGAGATGAGCAGCACCTCGTCCTCGGGCGAGCACAGCTGGGCCCCGATCAGCTCGTCGTCGTCGTCGCGGAAGTTGACGGCGATGATGCCGGCCTGGCGCGGCGAGTCGTACAGGGGCAGTGGGCTCTTCTTGACCAGACCCCGCTTGGTGGCCAGCAGCAGGTAGGGCTCGACCGAGTAGTCGGTGATGGCCAGCACCTCGGCGATCTCCTCGTCCGGCAGGAAGGACAGCAGTCCGGCGACGTGCGAGCCCTTGGCGTCGCGACCCGCCTCCGGCAGCTGCCAGACCTTGGCCCGGTAGACCCGGCCCTTGTTGGTGAAGAACAGGATCCAGCGGTGGTTGCTGGTGGCGAACAGGTGGGCCACCATGTCGTCGGTCCGCAGACTCGCCCCGCGGACGCCCTTGCCGCCCCGCTTCTGCACCCGGTACGCCTCGGTCAGCGTCCGCTTGGCGTAGCCGCCGCGGGTGATGGTGACCACCACGGAGTTGTCGGGGATCAGGTCCTCGTCGGACAGGTCGCCGTCGGCCGCGATGATCGTGGTGCGCCGGTCGTCGCCGTACTTCTCGACGATCTCGGCCAGCTCCTCGCTGATGATCGAGCGCTGCCGCTCCGGCCGGGCCAGGATGTCCTGCAGGTCGGCGATGATCCGCTCGAACTCGGCCAGCTGGTCGATGATCCGCTGCCGCTCCAGAGCCGCCAGCCGGCGCAGCTGCATGTCGAGGATGGCGGTGGACTGGACCTCGTCGATCTCCAGCAGCGCCATCAGCCCCGTACGGGCGTCGTCGGTGCTCGGGCTCCGCCGGATCAGGGCGATCACCTCGTCGAGCATGTCCAGGGCCTTGACCAGGGCCCGGTAGATGTGGGCCTTGGCCTCCGCGTCCTCCAGCCGGTGCTGGGTCCGCCGCTGGATGACCTCGACCTGGTGGGCGACCCAGAAGGAGATGAACTGGTCGAGCCGCAGCGTCCGGGGGACGTCGTCGACCAGGGCCAGCATGTTGCAGCCGAAGGTGTCCTGCAGCTGGGTGTGCTTGTAGAGGTTGTTCAGCACCACCCGGGGCTGCGCGTCGCGCTTGAGCACGATGACCAGCCGCTGCCCCGTCCGGGCGGAGGAGTCGTCGCGGATGTCGGCGATCCCGGCCAGCTTGCCGGTGTTGACCAGCTCGGCGATCTTGAGCGCCAGGTTGTCCGGGTTGACCATGTGCGGCAGCTCGTTGACCACCAGCAGGGTCCGGCCGCTGCGGTCCTCCTCGATCTCCACGACGGCCCGCATGATGACCGAGCCACGACCGGTCCGGTACGCGTCCTCGATCCCCTTGCGCCCGACGATCAGCGCGCCGTTGGGGAAGTCGGGACCCTTCACCCGCTCCAGCGACGCCTCCAGCAGCTCCTCCGCCGGGGCCTCCGGGTGCTCCAGCGCCCACTGCACCGCGGAGGCGACCTCGCGCAGGTTGTGGGTGGGGATGTTGGTGGCCATGCCGACCGCGATCCCGGTCGAGCCGTTGACCAGCAGGTTCGGGAACCGGGCCGGCAGCACGACCGGCTCGAGCTCCTTGCCGTCGTAGTTCGGCTTGAAGTCGACGGTGTTCTCGCCGATGTCGCGGACCATCTCCATGGCCAGCTGAGCCATCCGGCACTCGGTGTACCGCATGGCCGCGGCCTTGTCGTTGCCCGGCGACCCGAAGTTGCCCTGACCCGAGACCAGCGGGTAACGCATCACCCACGGCTGCGCCAGCCGCACCAGGGTGTCGTAGATGGCCCCGTCACCGTGCGGGTGGTACTGACCCATCACCTCGCCGACGATGCGCGCGCACTTGTTCCAGCCGCGGTCCGGCCGGTACCCGCCGTCGAACATCCCGTACAGGATCCGCCGGTGCACCGGCTTCAACCCGTCCCGCGCATCCGGCAGCGCCCGCCCCACGATCACGCTCATCGCGTAGTCCAGGTAGGACTTCTGGATCTCGTCCTGCAGATCCACCGGCTCCCGGCGATCCGCCGGCGGCTCGTTCGTCACATCAGTCATCGGTCAACTCCACATTCCGTTTCACGTGACACATCGCCCAACATGTTGATCTTGGAACCCCAGTCATCCAGCCCGATCACGTCCGAATGCACCCGCACCATTCCCAGCCCATCCAGCTGCTGCGCTGGCGGATGAGCGGTCAGTCACAGCCGAGGACGAGCGCGTACCCGACCACCGCGTACGTGAGGTCGTCGGAGTGTGGGGGCGGGTGAGGGACGTGGATGGGTCTGGCGGGAGCCCGAGCCTGCGAGGGCGGATGGTTGTCCCGACCCCGCCCCCAGAGCTCCGACGACCGACCCCTCACGTACAGAGACTCAGATGTCAAGGAAGCGCACGTCCTTGGCATTGCGCTGGATGAACGCACGTCGTTGCTCCACGTCCTCACCCATGAGAATCGAGAACATCTCATCCGCCCGCGCCGCATCCTCCAACGTCACCTGCAGCAGCACCCGCTTGTCGGGGTCCATGGTGGTGTCCCACAGCTGGTCGGGGTTCATCTCACCCAGACCCTTGTAGCGCTGGATCGGGTTCTCCCGCGGCAGCCGCTTGCCCTCCTCGGCACCGATCCGCAGCAGCGCGTCGCGCTCCGCGTCGGTGTAGGCGAGCTCGTGGGCGGAGTTGGTCCAGTTGATCTTGAACAGCGGCGGCTGGGCCAGGTAGACCTTGCCGGCCTCGATCAGCTCCCGCATGAACCGGAACATCAGGGTCAGCAGCAGGGTGCGGATGTGGGCGCCGTCGACGTCGGCGTCGGCCATCATCACGATCTTGTGGTAGCGCAGCTTGGCGATGTCGAAGTCCTCGTGCACCCCGGTGCCCAGGGCGGAGATGATCGCCTGGACCTCCTGGTTCTGCATGATCCGGTCGATCCGGGCCTTCTCGACGTTCAGGATCTTGCCGCGGATGGGCAGGATCGCCTGGATCCGGGGATCGCGTCCACCCTTGGCCGAGCCACCCGCCGAGTCACCCTCGACGATGAAGACCTCGCACTCCTCGGGGTTGGTCGACTGGCAGTCCGACAGCTTGCCCGGCAGACCGCTGCGGCCGAGCAGACCCTTGCGGTCGCGGGCGGCGTCGCGGGCCTTGCGGGCGGCGATCCGGGCGATGGCGGCGGCCTGGCCCTTGCGGATGATCAGCTTGCCCTCTTGCGGGTTCTCCTCGAACCAGTCGCCGAGCTTGGCGTTGACCACCTGCTGCACGAACGAGCGGGCCTCGGTGTTGCCCAGCTTGGTCTTGGTCTGACCCTCGAACTGCGGCTCGGCCAGCTTGATCGAGATGATCGCGGTCAGCCCCTCGCGGATGTCGTCACCGGACAGCTTGTCGTCGGGCTTCTTGATCAGACCCCAGTCCTGACCCCACTTGTTGGCCGTGTACGTCAGGGCGGAGCGGAAGCCCTCCTCGTGGGTGCCGCCCTCGTGGGTGTTGATGGCGTTGGCGAAGGTGTGCACCGACTCGGTGAAGGAGGTGTTCCACTGCATGGCCACCTCGACGCTGATCCCCTGGTCGGGACGCTCGGCCTCCACCGCGATGACCGTCGGGTTGACCGTCTCCTTGCTCTGGTTCAGGTAGCGGACGTAGTCGATCAGCCCGTCGGTGTAGCAGAACGTGTCGCTCCGCCCGCCGTCACGCAGGGTCGGGTCGTCGGGGTTGGCCAGGTCCTGGCGGTCCGGGCGCTCGTCGGTCACCGAGATGGTGAGGCCCTTGTTCAGGAACGCCATCTCCCGGAACCGGGCCGCCAGCTTCTCGTACGAGTAGGTGGTGGTCTCGAAGATCTCCGGGCTGGCGTAGAAGGTGACGGTGGTGCCCGTCTGGTCGGACTCCTCCTTGCGCTCCAGCGGACCGTCCGGGGTGCCGAGCGAGAAGCTCTGCTCCCAGCGGTAGCCGTCCCGCAGCACCTCGACGGTCAGGTGGGCCGACAAGGCGTTGACCACCGAGACGCCCACGCCGTGCAGACCACCGGAGACCTTGTAGCCGCCGTCGCCGAACTTCCCGCCGGCGTGCAGCACCGTCAGGGCCAGGGTGACGGCCGGGATCTTCTCGGTCGGGTGCTCCTTGACCGGGATGCCGCGGCCGTTGTCGGTCACCCGGATGCCGCCGTCCGCCAGCAACCGGACGTCGATGGTGTCGCAGAAGCCGGCCATCGCCTCGTCCACGGAGTTGTCGACGACCTCGCTGACCAGGTGGTGCAGGCCGCGCTCACCGGTGGAGCCGATGTACATGCCGGGCCGCTTGCGGACGGCCTCCAGACCCTCCAGCACGGTGATGGAGCCGGAGTCGTACTCGGTGGGCCGCGCACCGTTGCCGTTGTTGACCGGCGGAAGACCGTCGAAGGCGGGGATCTCGACCCCGAGGACGTCGGCCGGATCGGAAGTGCCCTCGTGGGGGGCGGCTGGCTCGGGGCGCTCGTCGGTCACCGGCTCTGATCTCCTGTCACACAGGCGCCGCCCGGCAGGCGACCCGGGACCGGGCGCACGAGGGCGGCACGACAACACAGGGACGGCTGTGATCGGGGGATCCGCAGCCGTCCGGAACGTGGTCCAGTCTACCGCGTGGCGACCGCGGAATCCCGTATCCGTCACGGGGTCGAAACACCCTCGATGGGCGCTGGGAGCCACGCAGTGGCCTCCTCCGCCGTGTGGCGGGGGTTTCTGGATCACCGATACGCACCCCCGGGCTGCTGAAGGGCTCAGAGGGCCTCCGTACGCGATCGGCGTTCGGCGGCGAACGGACGCCGACCGCCCTCCGGCCGGACCCGGCGAACCGCGTCCCTGCCTAGACTGAGCCGGTGACCGAGGCCCCCGCGAGCGACCCCGGGTCGGGGCCCCGCGCTACCGACCAGCTCGACGTCGACCAGCCCGCACCAGCACCAGCTCGACGCCGACCAGCCCGACGCGCGCCGGACCTGGCTGATGCTCGGCTCGCTCGTCGTGGCCCTGGCCGTCCTGGTCGGACTGACCTGGGTGGCCGGTGGCTTCGACCAGCGGACCGACCTGCGCACCGTCGTGGCGCCGGGGACCACGATCGCCACCGGACCGTACGAGTTCGCCTTCACCGCCGCCACGGTGCAGAAGAAGAAGAACTTCGACGACACGCTGGTGTACGAGGTGGTCGTCTCCGGGACCGGTCGGACCACCGGGGACGAGGCGATCGCACCGGCCAGCCTGAACTGGTTCGCCTCCCTGCGCGAACCGGCCAGCGGCGAGGTGGTCGAGCCGGAGAGCCAGCGGTTCGGGGCGGCGAACCGCGATGGCGGCAGCTTCTTCACCCCCGGACTCGACCCGATCCCCTACCGGCTGGTCTTCCTGCTGCCCGCCTCGATCGAGCGACCGACAGCTGTGCAGCTGGCCGTGTGGGACCTGGAGTTCCGGGACACCTCGCTGCTGCGCACCGGAGAGAAGAGCTGGGGTCGGGCCAACACCTTCTACCGGGTCGACGGCCTACCGGTGCAACAGCTGGCCGACGACCTGGACTGAGTCGCCCGACCGGACTCGAGCACCTGACCGGAGCTCAGGTCCCGAGTCCTCGCCGGCGCTGGTTCAGGCGGGCGGGACCAGCACCGGGCGGGCCTCCCGCGAGGCCGGGTCGTTGACCACGACCCCGGCCAGGTCACCTGCGTACCTCTCGGGGACCTGGAAGACGATCTCGAGGGGCCAGGGGCGGTCCAACGGCATGGTCTCGGTCGGGCAGGTGGTGTTGGTGTCGCGGGACACGTAGTCCCGGCTCGGCTCCCAGAGCCGACGGTCCGGGCCGAGGACCTCCAGCACGCAGAACAGGTCGGGGTCCGCGCTGCGCCGCACCACGTCCACCCGGGCGACCACGTAGACGGCATTCACCGGCGGCGAGCTGATCTCCTGGGTGCTGGTGTTGACCAGCTGGGTGGTCTGCACCAGGCTCACCAGCCGGAACTCCGCTCCCATCGAGGTGACGGTGGCCCCCGGGTCCTGCTGGACGTAGCGCCCGTACTCGGTCAGGCCGTAGAAGGCGTACGTGGTCCAGACGTTCAGGTAGACCGCCACCGCGAGCACCACGCAGAGCGCCCGCAGCCAGGCCCGCCGTCGACCGGGGGTCATGCCAGTGCCTCCACGGTCCCGTACGGGTCGGGCTCCAGATCGCGCTTCACGGCCGCCGTCCGCCACTGGTCGGCGTTGGCAGGGGTGATGCCGAGGTGGACGCGGGCCCGTTGGTAGAACCCGTGCACGATGCCGCCGTACCAGATCTCCAGCGTGAGGTCGTCGATCTGGGCCGGGTCCACCTCGAACACCAGGTCCTGGGTCTGCCGGAAGCCGGGGTCGGCGGCCAGCGACGTGCCGGAGAAGTTGTCGTAGGTGCGGTTCTCGGTGATCAGCTGGGCCTGGTTCAGGCGCACCGGCTGCGACCCGGGCACGGCCAGGGTCGCCTCGACGGTGACGAACATGCCGGTGGTCTCCGCCTCGACCTGGCCGCGACGGATCACCCGGGTGCCCACCTCCACCTCCCCCACGGTCAGCTCGGCGCCCTCGATCCGCACCGTCTGCTCCCGCTGCCCGTCCACGTAGGTGAACTCGGCCGGCTCGTTGACCTTCAGCCCGATCGCGCTGAAGGCCAGACAGGCCAGGGCGACGAGGATCCCGGTGATCCGCGTCCGCGAGACCGAGCGGCGGCTCACGCGACCACCCCGCCGGTGGCCGGCACGGTGGTGGCCGGCACGGTGGTGGCGCCGGGGTCACCGGGGGCGGGGCCGCCGACCCGGTGGGTGCGACCTCGTCGGCGCCGGTGGACCGGTCCCGGAACAGCTCCAGGCAGCGGCGGAAGGCCACCGCCAGCAGGCAGATCCGCAGCGGCTCGAAGATGACGTCCGAGATCAGACCGATCGCCGGACCGTAGGCGTACCAGAAGGAGATCGACCGGCCGCCGAGCAGCTGGTCACTGAGCAGGTCCAACCCGTTGCTGCCCATCACGATCGCGGAGTAGACGGCCACGTAGGCGCCCAGGAAGACGATGCCGGCCCGCAGCACCAGGCGCAGCGAGTGGAAGGTCGGCAGGTACTTGTCGTCGATGTCGCCGAGGAACGCCTCCCGGAGCTCGACCGCGGCCCGCCCGACCCCAGCCGGCGGGGGCCGGAGTCCCCGGGCCCGGCGGCGCTCGGCGTGACTGGCGAACCGGGAGGATCCGGGCACCTTGGCCAGCAGCGGCTGCCCCTTGCGCCACAGCTCGGCCAGCGACAGCACCTGGGAACCGAAGACGAGGGCGGCCACGGCCAGCCAGATGACCGGCTGGGCCAGGGCCTCCCAGAACAGCGGCCAGACCTGCTCGGTCACGAAGGCGGCGGCCCGGGTGACGAGGTCGGGCAGGTGGATGGAGATCACCGACAACGCGTCCAGGACGGCGTTCTTCACCACCGCCAGCCAGGCCATGAACTGCCGCTGCTCGAGCCACAGCTGGCCCAGCTGCCACACCCGGATGCCGCCCATGATGACCACGAGCAGGAAGAACGACTCGATCAGCGCGACCAGGATGCCCAGCGCCCGCAGACCGGTGCGGTCGTGCAGCAGGTCGACTCCGCGCCGC
Source organism: uncultured Actinomycetota bacterium (assembly GCA_963784345.1). Taxonomy (GTDB): domain Bacteria; phylum Actinomycetota; class Actinomycetes; order Propionibacteriales; family Propionibacteriaceae; genus Microlunatus. The sequence continues at coordinate 54,554 of CAWARE010000007.1, read as the reverse complement.
AGCAGGTAGATCGCCACCAGACCGCCCAGCAACCACCACGGGTGGTCGTTGGCGGCAGCTGTCAGCGTGCCCAGCACCGACGGGCCCTCGCTGAGGACGCCGTTGCGGAACAGCTGCTCGTTGGCCAGCTGGATGGCCCGGTCACCGACCTCGCCGAAGGCGGCGTAGATGCCCAGGAAGGGCAGCAGCGTGATCGAGACCAGGCGGGTGAGGCTGGTGTCGCGGTCGTCGGTGACGGCTTCGGACTCGGGGATGAGATCCCGGACGCCGAGCTCGCGGCCGAGGATCTGCAGCATGACCACGATCGCCACCAGCTGGGCCAGGAAGCCGAAGGAGAAGATGGCCAGCGCCGCCCACGAGTTCCACTCCCCCGCGCTGATCGCGAACCGCTGAGCCAGCTGCACCCCGAGCCACCCGATCAGGTAGACCGACAGCAGCTGGGGCAGGGTCCGCCACCAGACGCGCCCGGTGTCGAGCACCAGGATGCGGAGGTCGGTCCAGATCACCCGGCGCAGCCTAATGGGCGGACCGGTTCGCCCTCGGTCGGATCAGGCCGTGCCGGAGCTGGCCGGTGTCGGCGCACCGCCTCAGCCGTACGTGTCCCGCGGTCCACGGCCGTCGCGGACCGACAGCCGGCCCTTCTTCCAGCTCGGTCCCTGCGGACCCAGCACGCTCACCCGGGTGACCGTGCCGTCGCCGAGGGCCTCGTTGAGCTTGGCCACCAGCTGCGGCGCCATCGTGCGCAGCGACGTCGCCCAGACGGTGGACTCGGTCCGGACGGTCAGGACGGTCTCGGCGTACGACTCCGGCCAGGAGTGGGCGGCGTTGGTGGGGCCGACCAGGGCCGGCCACCGGGCCAGCAGGGCGCGGATGCTCAGGTCGGTGCTCCACCCCTTGGAGTCGACCAGGTTCTCCAGGGCGGTTCCCAGCGTCTTGGGGTCGCGTTCGTCGGGGCGGGCGCCGGACCGGACGGGGTCGACCCGCTCCGGCCGCTGGTAGCGCTTCTTGGCCCGTCGCCGCGGGCGGGCCCCGACCGAGTCGGCGATGGACCGGGCCAGGTCCAGACCGCTCGGGTCGTGCGCGGGAAGCGGCGGCCGGCTGGTGTCCGGATCCGGGTCGGCACCGGTGCCGGTGCCATGGCTGAGGCTGGAGCCGGGGCCGGGGTCGGCCGCCCCGGCCGAGCGGTCGGTGCCGTCCCCGGGGTCGGTCTGATCCGGCCGCTCACTCATCGGCGGTGACCTCGCCGGCCGCCACCCGGTAGCGTCGGCCGGCCAACGCGGCGGGCACGTCGGCGCCGACGGCGGCGGTGACCAGGATCTGCTCGGCGCTGACCACGCTGGAGGCCAACCGCTCCCGGCGGGTGCTGTCCAGCTCGGCGAACACGTCGTCCAGCACCAGCACCGGCTCGACCGCGTCGTCGCGCAGCAGCTGGAAGGAGCCGAGCCGCAGCGACAGCGCCAGCGACCAGGACTCGCCGTGGCTGGCGTACCCCTTGGCCGGCATCGGGCCCATCATCAGCAGCACGTCGTCGCGGTGCGGCCCGACCAGGCACACCCCGCGCTGGATCTCGTCGGCCCGTCGTTCCTGCAGACCGGCGATCATCGCCTCGGTCAGCTCGTCCCGGGTCATCTCCGCGGTCAGCTCCAGCCCCGACTTGTAGGTGGCCGTCACCTCGGAGTTGGTCGGGGCGATGTCGGCGTACGCGGCACTGACGTGCGGCGCCAGCTCGGTCAGGGTCCGCAGCCGCGCGGCCAGCAGCTCCCCCCCGGCAGCGGCCAGGTGGGTGTCCCAGACGTCGAGGGTGGAGGCCGCCTCGGCCGGCGGCGGTCCGCCCCGGGACCGCCCGCTCAACGACTTCAGCAGCGTGCTCCGCTGCCGCAGCACCCGGTCGTAGTCGGCCCGGACCCCCGTGAACCGGGGCCAGCGCGACACCACCAGGTCGTCGAGGAACCGACGTCGCTCGGACGGGTCACCCTTGACGATGGCCAGGTCCTCCGGTGAGAACACGACAGTCCGCAGCACCCCGACCAGCTCACGGGCCCGGCGCAGCGGCGAGCGGTTCAGCTTGGCCCGGTTGGCCTTGCCCGGGGTGATCTCGATCTCCAGCTGCAGCTGCCGGGGGTCGTCCAACCCCGCCTGCACCCGGGCCCGCACCACCGCCCGCTCGGCCCCGAACCGCACCAGCGGCACCTCGGACGCCACCCGGTGCGAGGACATGGTCGACAGGTACTCGACCGCCTCCACCAGATTCGTCTTCCCCTGCCCGTTGGCCCCCACGAACGTGGTCACCCCGGACCCCAGCGCCACATCCACCTGCTGATAGGACCGGAAGTCCCCCAGCTGCAGATGATCGACGAACACCCGACCACCCTAGGTCTTCTCAGCCCGGCCGATCACCGAGGCGAACGCACCGGCAGTAGTGAGCCTGCACAGCTGAGGTGGGGTGGGTGGGGATCACGGTCAGGGAGTGGTGGGCGTTCCGAGCGGAGCCTGCGAAGCGAGGTGGGCAAGACCGTGATCCCCACCCACCCCACCGGACAGCACCTGCCCGCCGACGACTACTTCTCGATGCCACTCGACTCGACGCGGTCCGCCTTGGCGCCGCCCGCCTCCAGCGAGTCGCCGGCCGGCAGCTCCTGGTGGCCGCCGAACTGCTGGCGCATCGCCGACAGCACCTGGTTGGCGAAGTGGTCCTCACCGCGCGAGGCGAACCGCTCGAACAGCGACGCGGCCAGCACGGGAGCCGGCACGCCGATGTCGACCGCCGCCTTGACCGTCCAACGGCCCTCACCGGAGTCCGAGACCCGACCGGCCAGGCCGTCCAGGGTCGGGTTGGCCTGCAGCGCGGCCGCGGTGAGGTCGAGCAGCCAGGAGGAGACGACCGAGCCGCGGCGCCACAGCTCGGCGACCTTGGCGGTGTTGATGTCGAACTGGTAGTACTCCGGCTCCTCCAGCGGGGCGATCTCCGCGGAGTGCTCGGCCTCCCGGATCCCGGCGTCGGCGTTGTCCAGGATGTTCAGGCCCTCGGCGAAGGCGGCCATGATGCCGTACTCGATGCCGTTGTGGACCATCTTGACGAAGTGGCCGGCGCCGGACGGTCCGCAGTGCAGGTAGCCGAGCTCCTCGGTGGCCGGCTCACCGCTGCGGCCGGGGGTCCGGTCGATCTCGCCGGCTCCGGGAGCGATGGTCCGCAGCACCGGGTCGATGATCTCGACGGCCTCGTCCGGTCCGCCGACCATCAGGCAGTAGCCACGCTCCAGGCCGAAGACACCGCCGCTGGTGCCGATGTCGACGTAGTGGATGCCCTGCTCCTTGAGCTTGGCGGCCCGGCGGACGTCGTCGCGGTAGTTGGAGTTGCCACCGTCGATGATGATGTCGCCCTCGTCGAGCAGGGCGGCGAACTGGTCCACGATCTTGCCGGTGATACCGGCCGGGATCATCACCCAGACCGCCCGGGGCCGCTCCAGCTTGGCCACGAAGTCCTCGGGGCTCTCGGCGCCGGTGGCACCCTCGCCGGCCAGGTCGGCCACCGCCGAGGCGTTCACGTCGTACACCACGCACTCGTGCCCGTCGCGCATCAACCGACGCACGATGTTGGCGCCCATCCGCCCCAGACCGATCATTCCCAGCTGCATTGAAGATTCCCTTCGAGGCGACGTCGTGAGCACGCTAGCAGCGGCTCTTGACGACACAGACCACCGCCCGAGCGAGCAAGCGTCAGCGAGGGAGCGAGCCCGTCGCGAGCGGCCGAGAACGAAGCGCCGACTCTGCTCTGGACTGAGGAAGGAGCGACACGCTTTTCGTCGCGAGCGAGGAGGGAAGACAGAGTCCTCAGCGCGCAGTGAGCAGCGAGTGACGACCAGCACCGATCAGCTCGGCAGGCGCATCAGCATGATCACGTGCCGGTAGTCGGTGATCGGGTCGCCGTCGATCTCGGCGAGCCCGGTCAGCTGGCACGGCTTGCTGGGGGCGGTGAAGGCGAAGTTCACGTACGGGGTGTCGAAGGCCCCGAGCGCGTCCAGCAGGTAGGTCGGGTTGAAGCCGGCTGCGGTCACCGCCTGCTCGCCCCCGCCCGGCTGCTCCACGACCGCCTCGAGTGCCTCGGACGCCTGCGCCTGGTCGCCGGTGGCGGCCTCCAGGGTGACCACGCCGTCGCCGATCAGCATCCGCAGCGAGGTGTTGCGCTCGGCCACCAGCGAGACGCGGCGGGCCGCGGCGATGGTGTCGGCGGTGCCCAGTCGGACCGTCATCACCGGCTGGGTGTTCATGATGTGGCGGACCTTGGGGAACTCCCCGTCCAGCAGCCGGGTGGTCGTCTGCCGGTCGCCGGCGGTGCCGTGCCCCTCGAAGCCGATGATCCCGTCGCCGGCGCCGCTGGCGGCCAGGCTGAGCACGATCTGCTCGCCGGCCGACATCGACTTGGCGGTGTCGGAGAGCACCTTGGCCGGGACCAGGGCCGCGGTGGAGGTCTGCGGGTTCGCCGGGTTCCAGGTCAGCTCCCGCAGGGCCATCCGGTAGCGGTCGGTGGCCAGCAGCGAGACGGTCTCACCCTCGATCTCGACCCGCACGCCGGTGAACACCGGCAGCAGCTCGTCGCGACCGGCGGCCACCACGACCTGCGCGACGGCGTGGGCGAAGACGTCGCTCGGCACCGTGCCGGTGGCCTCGGGCAGGGTCGGCAGGGTCGGGTAGTCCGCGACCGGCAGGGTCTGCAGGGTGAACCGGGCGCTGCCGCAGACGAGCTCGACGTGGTTGCCGTCGGCGGAGATGTCGACCGGCTTGGCCGGCAGGCTGCGGGAGATGTCGGCCAGCAACCGGCCGGAGACCAGGGCCTCGCCCTCGTCGGCCACCTCGGCCTTGACGGTGATCTGGGCGCTGGTCTCGTAGTCGAAGCTGGACAGGACGACCCCGGAGGCGTCGGCCCGGATCAGCAGACCGGCGAGGATCGGCACACTCGGCCTGGTCGGCAGGCTGCGCGCAGCCCACTGCACCGCCTCAGCCAACGTGTCGCGTTCGAGTCGGATCCTCACACTGCCTCCTGCCTGCTTCTGGCACCCCGGACGAGGCAACCGCGCCACGGACGTGACCAGCGCTGGACGATCATACCGACGCCGGCCGGCTTGCTCAGCCGCGCTCGGTGGGAGACAGCACCCGGAGCTGCTCGGCGGCGGCCAGCACCGCCTCCTGCAGCGGCACCAGGTGCTCCATGCCCGCGGGTGGCGTGCCCGTGAACAACGGCCGGATCTCGAACACGAGGTCGAGCACGCCCTCCCGGGTGATCTCGCCGCGGCGCAGGGTCATGGCCTCGCCGGCGAGTCGGCTGTACTCGTTGACCCGGAGCCGCCATCCCGGGTTGTCCAGCGACTCCGAGGTCCGCATCTCGCGGGACAGCTGGTCGAGGGACTTCTCCAGCTGCAGCAGCTGGCGGCCGCGCTGCTCCTGGTCGAGGTGGATGGGGATCTCCTCGACGTCGTCCTCGGTGCCACGGCCGAACAGCTTGCGTAAGAAGTTCACTCGTCCTCCGGGTGCGTGTCGCTGCGTGCGGTTCGTGCTCGGTCTGCTGCGTTCGATCAGCCTGCTCGTCAACATGCGCACAGGCGTGACTTCGAACTGATGGAGCTATGTGTAACTGATAGTCGTCGTCGTAGGTGGTGTGGATCCTGTGGACAACTGGTCGCTCGCCCACGTCACGCAGGCTTTCGGCCTGTGGTCGTGCCTGTGGCGTACTCGAAATTACACGGGGAGTATCTGAGGACACGTCGCGGTGCCCGGAGGGCCGTCCACCTCCACCCCCCGACAGATCCTCAGGTTCCGGGCCAGTTGTCCCCACGCGAGGCAGTTATCCACAGGGTTTCCCCCAGCTGTGCGGTCAGCGTCATCATTCCGCAACCTACCGAGGAGTATCTCCGGCGCAGATCGTGGCATTCGGTCGCGACCGCGACCTGTGGACGACGCTGGGGACGGAGTCGGCCGGGGGCAGGCGCCGGGCGTGCTCGACCGGACGACGACCGTCTCGATGAGCGGTCGACGTCGGCGGGAGTGGGTTCCTCAGCGCTGCGAGGCCTGCTGCTTGATCCGGTTGGTCAGCTCGGTCACCTGGTTGTAGAGCGACCGTCGCTCCGACATCAGGTTCTTGATCTTGCGCTCGGCGTGCATCACGGTGGTGTGGTCGCGGCCACCGAACTGCTGGCCGATCTTGGGCAGCGACAGGTCGGTCAGCTCCCGACACAGGTACATGGCGATCTGGCGGGCCGTGACGAGCACGTGCGTCCGGCTCTGCCCACACAGGTCCTCGATGGTCAGATCGAAGTACGCGGCGGTCTGGGCCATGATCATGGCCGAGGTGATCTGGGCCTCGCCACCCTCGGGGATGAGGTCCTTGAGGACCACCTCGGCCAGGGCCAGGTCCACCTGCTGCCGGTTCAGGCTGGCGAACGCGGTGACCCGGATCAGCGCCCCCTCCAGCTCCCGGATGTTGGTCTGGATCCGGCTGGCGATGAACTCGAGCACGTCCGGTCCGGCGACCAGCCGCTCCTGCGCGGCCTTCTTGCGCAGGATGGCGATCCGCGTCTCCAGGTCGGGCGGCTGGATGTCGGTGATCAACCCCCAGCCGAACCGGCTGCGCAGCCGCGGTTCCAGGTTCTCCAGGTTCTTGGGTGGCCGGTCCGACGTCATCACGATCTGCTTCTGGGCGTTGTGCAGCGTGTTGAAGGTGTGGAAGAACTCCTCCTGGGTCTGCTCCTTGCCCTCCAGGAACTGGATGTCGTCGATCAGCAGCACGTCCACGTCGCGGTAGCGGCGGCGGAACTCCGCGCCCTTGTTCTGGCTGATCGCGTTGATGAAGTCGTTGGTCAGCTCCTCGGTGGAGACGTACCGCACCCGGACCCGCTCGAAGTAGTCGCGGGCGTAGCGGCCGATGGCGTGCAGCAGGTGCGTCTTGCCCAGGCCGGACTCGCCGTAGATGGTCAACGGGTTGTACGACTTCCCCGGGTTCTCCGCCACCGCCACCGCGGCCGCGTGCGCGAACCGGTTGGAGGAGCCGATGACGAAGGTCTCGAAGGTGTACTTGGGGTTGAGGCGCGCGTCGATCTCCTTGCGCGGCCGGGACTCGTCGGGTTGCCGCGTCGGCCGCGGCTGCGGATCACCGGAGATGCCGTACGGGTCGGTGTACTCGCCGGGGTCGGCTCGCTGGTGCGGTCCCGAGCCGTTGCGGCTGTCCACGGATCCCGAGCCGTTGCGGCTGTCGTCCGGCGTCGTCGTCCGCCGCGACTCGCCCCAGCCGGACGCCGATCCCGGGCTGCCGGCGGGCGGGTCGAGGGGGCGGGGGAGACGACGGGGGTCGGGACCCGGACCGACGGGTGCGGCGTTCGGCCGCTCGTGATCAGCGCCGTCGAAGCGGGCGTACGTGCCGCTGTCCAGATCAGGACGACGCGCGTCGGGACGCTCCTCCTCGACCCGGGCCGGCTCCGGGGTGACCGTGGAGTCGACGATCACGGCCAGCTGGACCGTCCGCTGGAAGTAGTCGCTGAGCTGCTGCTCGATGTCGGGCCGGAAGCGGCCCTCGAGCTGGTTGCGGGTGAAGTTGTTCGGCACCGCGACCATCAGCGCGTCCTGGTGCATGGCGACCGGTTTGGAGTTGTCCAACCAGCGGCGGAGCTCCGGAGCCGAGGTGGCGTAGACGTGCTCCCAGGCGATCGTCGTCGTGTCACTCGCGCTCACGTCGGTCACAGCCTCGTTCTCCACAGGGTCGGTGTCAGGGCATGCGGCTCCGTCGCGATCCGGTGGTCACGGGAGCTGCCGGGGGTCAGGTGAGAGCGGATCCCGTCCTGGAGGGTCTGGGGTCGGTCAACGATGACTCCCCCGTTCCGTCCGGTGATCGTCTCGGCCCCTCACCCTAGTCCTTCCACATACTTATCCACACCCTGTGCACGGATGCCTGGAAACCACCACGAGCACCTGGTCGGTGGCGGTCTGCTGACGCGGACCGCGGGCACCGGGGGAGGTGACATCGGGTGGAACTGATGGTGTCGATCGGGAGAACGTTGGCGTAAGGACAAACAAGGGACGAGGCGAGAACGTAGCAACGGCGTCCGGCGCGCCGCAACCCGTTCGTGACACTTTTCCTGATCGCCCGGCGTGTCGGCTGGACATGCGTCGCACGACTGTCGGGTCGGCGCGGTCGGTTTGACCGTCTTGGGTGCTCCCCGTACCGTTAGAAGGTCGCCGCCACTGCGTCGACCTCTGTTCGCTGTCCGCATTTCCGCAGACAGTCACTGGCCTGTCAGACGATATAGGGAGCCCTCCCGTGAGCAAGCGCACGTTCCAGCCGAGCAACCGGCGCCGCAGCCGAGTCCACGGATTCCGTCTCCGGATGCGTACCCGCTCCGGACGCGCCATCCTTGCCGCCCGCCGGCGCAAGGGCCGCGACAAGCTGTCTGCCTGACGGCTCGGCATCGAGGTCTGCCTCGTGTTACCCGGGCACGCACGGATGCGTCGGTCTGAGGACTTCCGACGCACGGTGCGGCGCGGGGTGCGAGCGGGCCGACGAACTCTCGTCGTGCACGCCCTCCGGTTGCCCGGTGACAGTGCCGAAGGCCCCTCGGGGACCGCGGCCGGCCCGGTCGTGACGCCGGGTGGTGGCGCTGTCGGCTTCGTCGTCTCCAGGGCGGTCGGCTCCGCGGTGACCCGGAACCGGGTGAAGCGGCGTCTCCGCCACCTGGCGCGGGCCCACGTCGAGGAGCTGGACGGACGCTCGGACCAGGGCGGCCCGACCCTGGTGGTGGTGCGGGCTCTCCCGCCGGCCGCCGCTGCGGGTCCGGAGCTGGGGTCTGATCTGGACGCGGCCTGGGCATCGGCGCTCTCCCGGTTGGCGCAGCGATGAAGTACGTGCTGATCGGCCTGCTGAAGGTCTACCGCCTGGTGATCTCGCCGCTGTACGGCAACGTCTGCCGGTACTACCCGAGCTGTTCGGCCTACGCGTTGCGTGCCGTCGACGTGCACGGAGCCGTCAAGGGCTCCTACCTGGCGGGTCGACGCCTGCTGCGATGCCACCCGTGGGCGTCCGGCGGTTACGATCCCGTCCCCGGCACGCCCGAGTACGCCGAGGAAGAGCGGCTGCACGCCGCGGCGTCGACGGTGGCTGCTCCGGCCGCCGTTCACGACTCCCACGACCAGGGTCCCCACGACCTGCCGGAGCCGCTCACCGTCCCCCGGGACGTGCGGGCGGCCGACCGGTCCGATGTGTCCGACCAGCGAGCCGAGCCGGCTCACGTACGAGGTGTGAATTGTTCGACCTGATCCCGCTGCTCGTCCCGCTGAGCATCTGGGACCCGTTCATCGCCGTCGGCAGCGCCATCATGCGCCCGCTGTACTGGGTGGTCTCGGGTCTGCTGGTGCTCTTCCACAGTCTGTGGTCGCCGGTCTTCGGTGCCGACAGCGGGTGGACCTGGGCGCTCTCGATCGTCAGCCTGACCGTCGTCATCCGGGTCGCGCTGATCCCGCTCTTCGTCAAGCAGATCAAGTCCTCCCGCCAGATGCAGCTCCTCCAGCCCAAGGTGCGCGAGCTGCAGAAGAAGTACGGGCACGACCGGGAGAAGCTCGGTCAAGAGACCATGAAGCTCTACAAGGAGCACAACGCCAACCCGTTGGCCTCCTGCCTGCCGCTGTTGCTGCAGATGCCGATCTTCCTGGCCCTGTTCCGCGTCCTCGACGGTGCGGCGCGGGAGATCCCCCGGGGTCACTGGTTGGAGATCCACCCGGAGCTGCTGACCTCGCTGCACGAGGCGACCATCTTCGGTGCGCGGATCTCCAGCACGTTCCTGTCGGTGGGGTTCGCCGGCGGCATCACCGCCACCCACGTCGTCACCGTGGTCCTGATCCTCGCGATGACCGCGACCCTGTTCGTGACCCAGCTGCAGCTGATGCGCAAGAACATGCCGCCGGAGGCGCTGACCGGTCCGTTCGCCCAGCAGCAGAAGATGATGCTGTACCTGTTCCCCATCATCTTCGCGGTGGGTGGCGTCAACTTCCCGATCGGCGTCCTCATCTACTGGTTGGCCTCCAACCTGTGGACGATGGGTCAGCAGTTCTACGTGATCCGGCGGAACCCGGCCCCCGGCACCCCGGCGTACGAGGCCTGGGAGGAGCGTCGCAAGGAGAAGCTGGCCCGCAAGGCGTCGCACCGGCCCCCGGAGACCGCTGTCGCCACCGCCGAGAGCGGTGTGGTGCGTGGCGGGGTGACCAGGAACGGCAGCGCGAACGGCAACGGGAGTGCGCCGGTGACGGAGCCGTCCGACGGCCCGCGCGTCGTCCGGCAGCAGCCGCGGAAGCAGACCCGGTCCCAGCGGAAGCCGTGACCCGGCGCCCTTGAACCCTCCTGGGGGCGGCCGCTCGCGGTCAGCCGCCCGGGATCACTGTCAGGACACGGCACCGCTGTCGGCGGTCGCCTGAAGGAGGAACATGACGAACACCGATCAGACGACCGTCGAGGCCGGGCTGGATCCCGATGCGGTCGCCGGCACTCCCGTGGACGAGTCCCCGGAGTCCCCGGTGGGCGCCGGCGAGACCGCCGATGAGGGGTCCCGGGACAGCGAGGACGACGGTGACTCCGCTGACGGCGTGACCGGCAGCGAGACCGTCGACGAGGCCGACGACGAGTCGGAGGAGTCCGACGAGGACGACGAGAACCCGCTGGAGATCGAGGCCGAGGTGGCCGCCGACTACCTGGAGGAGCTGCTCGACATCGCCGATCTCGACGGGGACATCGACACCTACGTCGACGGCGACCGCGCCCACGTCTCCATCGTCAGCGAGTCCGAGGCCCTGGTGGGCAAGGACGGGCAGGTGCTGGACGCTCTGCAGGAGCTGACCCGGCTCGCGGTGCTGGCCGACACGGGTCAGCGCAGCCGACTGATGCTGGATGTTGCCGGGTACCGCGGCAAGCGTCGCCAGGAGCTGGTTGCCCTGGCCGGCGACGCGGTCCAGGAGGTGAAGGACTCCTCGGAGGCGGTCCACCTCAAGGCGATGAACCCGTTCGAGCGCAAGATCGTGCACGACGCGGTGGCGGCCGCCGGTCTGACCAGCGAGTCCGAGGGCGAGGAGCCGCGGCGTCACGTCGTGGTGCTGCCCGCTCGTGCCTGACCCGATCGGGATGAACGACTCGCCGGAGGCCGCCGACCACACGTCGGCGGCCTCCGCCGATCTGGCGGCCGTGGCGCAGGCCCTCTACTCCACGGCCGGCGCCTTCGAGGGTATAAGTCGATATAAAGATATATTGGCAAGTCGAGGTACGGAGTGGGGCCTCATCGGCCCACGCGAAGTCGACCGGCTGTGGTCGCGGCACATCCTCAACAGTGCGGCGATCGGCGAGCTGATCCCTCAGGGAGCGTCGCTCGCCGATGTCGGCTCGGGAGCCGGGCTGCCGGGGATCCCGCTGGCGCTGCTACGACCGGACCTTCGGATCACCCTGATCGAACCATTGCTACGCCGTAGCAACTTTCTTACCCACACTGTGGACGACCTGGGGATAACCGGCCGGGTGGCGGTCCGGCGCGACCGGGCTGAGCAGGTTCGCCAGACGTATGACGTCGTGGCCTCCCGCGCGCTGGCGCCCCTGGACCGGCTGATCCGCTGGTGTCTACCGCTGATGCGGCCCGACGGTCAGATCCTCGCGATCAAGGGGGCTTCGGCCGGCCAGGAGGTCCAGGACCACGGTCGGCTGATCACCGCCTCCGGGCTGAGCGCAGAGGTGATCGTCGTGCAGGCGGCACCCGAGGTCGACCCGACCACTGTCATCCGCCTGCGGTCGGCCTGACGGTTTCGCGAGCACACACTGCACCGCCCGGTGCTGGAGCCTGATGACCAGCCCCGGTCAGGCTGGCGACGGAACCTCGCGCGAAGGCTGGGCTGGCCGGCCGGCACCCCGGACGGGATGCGATTCTCGGCAGCAGTTCGTCCTGCCGACGGCAGCTCCACCTGGTGACGGGTAGGAGAGCTCTAGTGTTGGCCGTGTTCTCGCAACTTCAGACAAGCTGCTCCGTGCATGATCAGCCACCGTGTCGCCCAGCTGCCCGACTGTTCCCGACCGATCTTGCGTTCCGGCCCGTGACCTGCTGAGTCACCTCCAGAGCCGTTGGCCGAGGTGCCCCGGAGGCGCCGCTCGCGGCCTGGGTTGTGCATCTTCGAACAGCCGACGCGTCACGAGAATCGGCTCACGTGCCAGAGCACGCCAGGCAGACAGCTGGCGCGCTCTGGCCAGGGGCTGGGTCTTCTCTGTGCTCACCGGCTGGCGAGCGTTCACTCCTCCAGGCTCCGGAGGTCGCTTCGACCGGGTAGTCGGCCAAGGGGACGGGAACGAGGTGGGTGGCACGCGGCTGAGAGACGTACGACCGGTCGGCACTCTTCACCTGCGGTGCTTCGGGGGCACAAGCCTTCGTCGTGAGCGGCTGTGAGCCGGTTGCCTCACGTCCTCGGAGGGAGAGACCGCGCGCCGCTCAGAGGGGGTCTGTCCCCTCCCCTAGGCTGCTGGTTGCATCACGCAAAGGGGAGAAGATGAGTCTCAGTCAGGCGACGTCCGAGCGCATCGCTGCAGGCCTTGGGTGGCCGAAGACAGCGCAGTGGACAGGCCTACTCGGCTGGCCCGCCGCCACAGTTCCACGTGAAACATCTTCGGCGGAAGTGGTCGGTCGGCCGGCGGACGAGGAGGGTGCGCAACGCACCGACGCTCCGGAAGGGGCTGAGACGGCCGCGGTGCGAGACTCGGGTGGTGCGGACCAGCCCTCGGATCCTGACGCGAGAACAGAACCAGATCCCTTCCCGTCGGACGCGGAACAGCATCGGCCGGCCGACGGGCCGTCGGATGCGGCTGATCGGTCAGAGCCAGCCGACGATCTCACTGCTTCGGTAGACAGCAGCTCGGCCGACGGAGGTTCTCCTCGGATAGCGGCCGATCAGGGCCACGCCCCGGTAGATGCGGGGGTGGCGACAGTGGAATCCGCGCAGCACGACGCTCCGAATCTGGAGCTCGATGTGCCGACCACCACGGGTAGCTCTGAAGACGTCGTTCCACGTGAAACAGCGCAGGCAGACGGCGCGGAGCCCGAAGTCGCTCGGCGGCCACGCCTCGTCCGAGGTCGACATCGTCGAGCCCGTCGGCGAAGCGACCCAAGAATCGGCAGGCGAAGCGATGCCGGAATCGGCTGGCGAAGTGACACCGGAACCGGCCGACGAAGTGACACCGGAACCGGCCGACGAAGTGACACCGCCACCCGCCGGCAACGACGATCCAGTGATGGTCCGTCCGCCCGGCCCGCGTCGAGCGAAGTTCGACCGCGACGAGTTCGACAACCCGTCAGTGGACGCGGAGGACGCCTCCGAACCCGCTCGCACCCCTACTCGGGTTCAGCAGCTCCCCCGACCGGCGATGCCGCGCGTGTTCGTGGTCGCCAACCAGAAGGGCGGTGTGGGGAAGACGACGACGTCGGTCAACCTGGCGGCCGGCCTCGCCCTCGGCGGCCTGAATGTGGTCGTGATCGACCTGGATCCCCAGGGGAATGCGTCGACCGCCTTGGGGATCGACCATGCTCCCGGCACACCCGGCACCTATGAGGTGCTGATCGAGGATGCCGCGATCAGCGATCACCTGGTCGACTCCCCCGAAGCGCCGAGTCTCCGGGTACTGCCGGCCACGATCGACCTGGCCGGCGCCGAGATCCAGCTGGTGTCCAAGGTGGCCCGCGAGAACCGCCTACGACGTGCCCTCCGCACCTTCCTCGCCGAACAAGACGTGGACTACGTCTTCCTGGACTGTCCGCCGTCGCTGGGTCTGATCACGCTGAACGCCCTGGTGGCTGCCGGCGAGATCCTGATCCCGATCCAGTGTGAGTACTACGCCCTCGAGGGCGTGTCTCAGCTCGTCCGCACCATCAACCTGGTCAAGGGCGAGCTCAACGAGAACCTGGAGGTGACCACCGTGCTGCTCACCATGTACGACGCTCGAACGCGGCTGGCCGCCCAGGTGGCCGACGAGGTTCGGGCCTACTTCACCGAGCAGACGCTGCCGACCGTGATCCCCCGCTCGGTGCGCATCTCGGAGGCACCCAGCTACGGTCAGACCGTCCTCACCTATCACCCCGACTCAGCTGGGGCGGTGTCCTACCTGGAGGCCGCCCACGAGATCGCCCGCCGTGGCGCAAAGGAGAACGCATGACCACCACCGACCGTCCGGCTGAGCGTCGCGGACTCGGCCGCGGCCTGGGGGAGCTCTTCCAGCGGACCGAGCCGAGCCAGGTCGACGCGGCTCCAGCACCGGTGAGCGACCGGGCCGGTCGGGCTGAGGAGCCCCGTCCGACGCCGGCGGACCCGGTCCAGTCCGGCCCCACGCCCATCCCCGACGGTTCCTACTTCGCCGAGATCCCGCTCGAGTCGATCACGCCCAACTCGCGGCAGCCCCGGACCGTGTTCGACGAGGACGCCCTGGCCGAGCTCGTGGAGTCGATCGGGGAGGTGGGTCTTCTGCAGCCCATCGTGGTGCGCCCGCTCGGTGACGAGAAGTTCGAGCTGGTGATGGGGGAGCGGCGGTGGCGCGCCTCCCAGCAGGCGGGCCTGGCGGCGATCCCCGCCATCGTGCGCGAGACCGAGAGCCACGACCTGCTCCGGGACGCGTTGCTGGAGAACCTGCATCGCGCCCAGCTGAACCCACTGGAGGAGGCAGCGGCGTACCAGCAGATGCTCGAGGACTTCGGCTGCACCCAGGAGGAGCTGGCGTCACGGATCAAGCGGTCCCGGCCACAGATCTCCAACACGATCCGGCTGCTGCGCCTGCCGCCGACGGTGCAACGCCGGGTCGCGGCGGGAGTGCTGTCGGCGGGGCACGCCAGGGCACTGCTCGCCCTGCCGGAGCCGGCGAGCCAGGAGAGACTGGCTCAGCGGGTGGTTGCCGAAGGCCTGTCGGTGCGGGCCACCGAGGAGATCGTCACCCTCGGCGACGCCGACGACTCGGGAAGGACCCAGCGCTCACCTCGCTCGCCGCGCGAAGCCCACCCGCGGGCCGGCGAGATCGCCGCGCAGCTGGCCGATCGACTGGACACCCGGGTCAAGGTGGATGGCGGCAAGAACCGGGGTCGACTGACCATCGAGTTCGCCTCCCAGGACGATCTCGAGCGGATCGCCGCACATTCTATTGACTTAACGGTAAAGCGTTATATCGACAAATATACTCATAGAGAAAGCGATGGTTTCACGTGAATCCAGAGTCGGTTCTGGCTGATCTTCTCGCAGCTCTCTCGACCGGTCGGGTCGAGATCGTCGATCTGACCGCACCGTTGTCGCCCACGACGCCCGTTCTGCAGCTGCCGGCACCCTTCGCCAACACGATTCCGCTGTCACTGGAGACGGTGAGCGCCTTCGACGACGACGGACCGCTGTGGAAGTGGCACAACATCCACACGGGCGAGCACACCGGAACCCACGTCGACGCGCCGGCCCACTGGGCGAGTGGTCGCGACGGTTGGACTGTCGACCAGATCCCGCCTGAGCGCCTGATCGGCCCGGCCGCCGTCGTGGACGTCACCGGTGAGGTGGCCGACGACCCTGACTTCCTGCTGGAGCCCGAGCACCTGCTGGCCTGGGAGGCCCAGCACGGCCGGATCCCGGACGGGGCGTGGATGCTGCTGCGGACAGGTTGGTCGGGCCGCGGCGGATCCCAGTCCACGTTCCTCAACGCCGACGACGCCGGTCCGCACACTCCGGGACCATCGGTGGCGGCGGCGACGTGGCTGGCCCAGGAGCGAGCCATCACCGGCTTCGGGGTGGAGACGGTGGGGATCGACGCCGGCGGAGCGGGCGGGATGGACCCGATGTTCCCCGCTCACCACTTCCTGCTGGGCGCCGGCAAGCTCGGCCTGACCCAGCTCCAGCAGCTCGACCGGCTGCCGCCCACCGGCGCGCTGCTCTTCGTCCAGCCGCTGCGGTTGGTGGGGGGTACTGGCAGTCCGGCGCGGGTGCTCGCCCTCGTCGAACAGCAGTGAACCCGGCGAGCACGCTGCGCGTGGCCGACCTGGTCGGCCGCCTGGTCGCCGAGCTCGGCGCTGCTCAGGCGTTCGGGGTGGTGGGCAGCGGCAACTTCGCTGTGACGAACGCACTGGTAGCCGCCGGGGTGCCGTTCACCGCGTCCCGGCACGAGGGTGGCGCGGCCACCATGGCCGACGCGTACGCCAGGACCAGCGGTCGGCTGGCGGTCCTGACCGTCCACCAGGGGTGTGGGCTGACCAACGCGATGACCGGGATCGCGGAGGCGGCGAAGAGCCGCACGCCGCTGCTGGTGTTGGCCGCGGACGTCGCCGGTTCCGCTGTCGGCTCCAACTTCCGGATCGATCAGGACGCTCTGGTCCGCAGCGTCGGCGCCGTGCCGGAGCGGGTGCACAGCGCGGCGTCCGCCGTGGCGGACGTGACGCGCGCCTACCGACTGGCCGTGCACGGTCGGCAAACCGTGGTGCTCAATCTCCCGCTGGATGTCCAAGCCGCCGCTGTCGACGACGTCCCTCGGGCCGCACCGCTGGCGCCCGGCCCCCGGGCGGCGCCGGACCCCGACCTGGTGGGGGCCCTGGCTGACCTGATCCGCCACGCCGAACGCCCGGTGTTCCTGGCCGGACGCGGTGCCCTGCCGCACGGGCGGGAGCTCGCCGCCCTGGCCGATCGCAGCGGGGCCCTGGTCACGTCCTCCGCCGTGGCCGCCGGCATCTTCGCCGACGAGGCGTACGACCTGGGTATCTGCGGCGGCTTCGCCACCCCACTGGCGGCGGAGCTGATCCGGGACGCCGACGTCCTGGTCGCCTGGGGCTGCAGCCTGACCATGTGGACCACCCGGCACGGCCGGCTGCTCGGGCCACGAACCCGGCTGGCGCAGGTCGACGACGACCAGCTGGCCATCGGCGCGCGGCAGCCGGTCGACCTCGGGGTGCTGGGCGACGTGGGACTGACCGTGACGGCCGTGACCGACCAGCTGGCGGAGGCGGAGGTGCGGGTCGGCTACCGCCGCCCGGAGATCGCCCAGCGACTGCGCGCGGAGGGACGCTGGCCGCAGCTGCCGTACGCGGACCTCTCCACCGCCCAGACCATCGACCCCCGCACCCTGAGCACCCGGCTCGACGCCCTGCTCCCGGTCAACCGCCAGCTCGCCGTCGACTCGGGCAACTTCATGGGATACCCGGCGGGCTACCTGTCGGTCCCGGCGCCGGGAGCCTTCTGCTTCACCCAGTCCTTCCAGTCCATCGGTCTGGGGTCTGGCCACGGTGATCGGCGCCGCACTCGCTGCCCCCGAGCGAGTGCCGGTCCTGGCCACCGGTGACGGTGGCTTCCTGATGGCGGTGGCCGAGCTCGAGACCGCCGTACGGCTGGGACTGGGCCTGTTGGTCGTCGTCTACAACGACGCCGCGTACGGAGCCGAGGTCCACCACTTCGGACCGGACGGAGCTGATCTGTCCACCGTCCGGTTCCCCGACACCGACATCGCGGCCCTGGCGCGCGGCTTCGGCGCCGAGGGCCTGACGGTCCGGACGGTGGGGGATCTGGTGGGCGTGGAGGACTGGCTGGCCGGCCCACGCGACCGCCCCCTGGTGGTCGACGCCAAGATCGCCGACGACGGTGGGTCGTGGTGGCTGCAGGAAGCCTTCCGCGGACACTGAGGCCGCTCGGCCGTCATCCTGCGAACCATCCTGAGAAGCGAAGAGCCTAGTCAGCAGGGTTTTTCGGAACGGGAACCGGATCGGTGGCCGACGACTTCCGGGCGGCCCGGACGGCCGCTGCCTCCGGAGGCAGCGAACCCTGGTCGGCGTACTCGGGGAAGGCGGCGAGCTTGGCCCGGACGTCCCGCGTCGCGTAGTGCTCGGCGACGAAGGACAGGAAGGGCACGGTGCCGGCCAGCGCGATCAGGAGCAACCGCCCCCAGCCCCACCGGGCCCGTCGACCGAGGTCGAAGGCGGTGATGATCAAGATCATGTAGAGCCAACCGTGCGGGATCCCGGTCCAGATCACGACCGTGTCGTCGCCCCCGAGGTACTTCAGCGGGACCCCGACGCAGACCAGCACCACGAGCAGACAGCCGACCACGTACGCCATCACGCGGTAGCGGAGCAAGGCACCCTTCACGGCTGTGAGCCTACGTCCCGCCGTCTCCGGTGCCGCACCCACGTGCGGCCTCGGTCACATCGTCCCGCAGCTTCCACCGGCGGTCTGCTCGCCACCACCGCGTGCGCCAACGAGCCCGGTGACGTGGACCGCGTCCCGTCAGACCGCGGCGTGGTGACCTGATCCTTCTCGTCTGCGACGCGCCGGGTGGGGTCGACCCGGCGGGCGGTGTGCAGGGCGACGGCGAACAGCAGCATCGCGGTCAGCCCGTGCACGCCCCGACAGCTGGCAGCTCGTGACCGAGGAAGCCGAGCTGGCCCTGGAGCACGACGAGCACGAACAGCACCACCGCGAACACGATGGGACGGCGGCGCCGGGCGAAGAAGGACAGCACCAGCAGCCCCAGGGCGATCACCGGCACGACGAACGTGCCGTTGATGGCGTGGATCATGAACCCGGCGATCTCGGGGAAGGGAGTCGCCTCGCTCTGCATCAGCGAGGCGTCGGCCACCCCGCCGCCCATGATCCAGGTGCCCAGACCGGCCATGGCCCAGGCCACGGCCATCGCCTGGACGGCGACCTCGACGGCGATCGCGTACGCGAGCACGCGGTAAGCGGTTCTCATGACGGTTCCTCTCGGAGTGACAGCGGCGTTCGGTTGATCGCGCACCAGGGTTTGGGCGCGTGACCGGGTCCGTTCCGGCCCGGGTCGGTGGTGGCGCCGCCGACGGTCATCGTGGCCAGGACGCCCCGGTGATCCAGGCCTCCGATCGGCCAGCCGTCACCGGTCACGGAGCGCTCCGGTGGCGATCCCTCGACCCTCGGGGGAGGGCGGGCCGGGGTAGGGGAGTGTCGGCCGCCGTCGGCGCGAGGAGACCGCCAGCAGCAGCGGCCACCCCGGCAGCGCCAACCAGCCGAGCGTGCCGAGCAGCAGGCCGGGCGCCAGCAGCAGACCTCCGGGCAGACCGAGGGGAAGCGGAGTGGGATCGGCGCGGGGCAGGAGAAGCCCGGCCAACACCATCACCAGCCGGCGGGCCAGAGCAGGCCGAGCACGAGCCCGAGGCGGCTGACGCCGCGTGGGAGGGCATCGGTACGGCGGGCCACCGAGCTCACCACGAT
The DNA here is from genome assembly GCA_963784345.1 of uncultured Actinomycetota bacterium. GTDB lineage: Bacteria > Actinomycetota > Actinomycetes > Propionibacteriales > Propionibacteriaceae > Microlunatus. The sequence continues at coordinate 35,312 of CAWARE010000007.1, read as the reverse complement.
CAACCAGCCGTACAGCGGAACCAGCAGGACGACCACGACCCGGATCTGTGTCAGCCCGTCGACCAGCTCGGCGACCACTGCCGCCTGGAGGACGGCCATCGAGGCCGCAGCGCCAACGGCGAGCGCCGTCACCGCGCTGACGACCCGCCCCGGTGGCACCAGGCGCCGCACACCGACCAGCACTGGCAGCAGTGCGAGCAGCATGCCGACGCCGATCACGTCGCCGGCCGGGCCGAGCCACCCCCAGGTCGGGTCGGAGAAGTAGGGCTGGGTGAGCCCCCAGAACGCCACGAACGCGGTGTTGGCGACCAGGCCGAGGACACCCGCTGCGAGGGCACATCTCCTGGTCACCGGATCGAGCGGCCTCGGAGTCGCGGCCGGGAACGGGAAGGACGTCATGGGATCCAGCGTGGGTGGGCACCTTTCCCGGAGTCACGGGACGATGTCCCGATCGCGCCGGGATTTCTGCTCAGCGCCTGTCGCGGGCCATCGTCCGGGCTGACAATGAGCCATGAGCCGCACGGCGGGACCCCTTCGCGAGCTTGGCCGGTCGCCCGGCGCAGCGGGACGCCGGTGGCCCGCTGTGCTCGCGTCCGTCCTGGTCGTCCTGGGGGTGCTCGGGGTGGCGGTCCGGTTCGACGCACCGGCCGACGGTGCCCGGGTGACGGACTGGGTCCCCGGCGGGGTGGTGGTGGCCGCCACCGACCGCGGCGGCGACCTCGACACCGGCCTGCGCACCGGGGACGTGGTCAGGGCCGTCGGTGGTGCGACGCTGGCGGGCCCCGGCACGGTTGGCCGAGCCGGCGCCGGGTGTCACGCTCCCGTACGCGGTCGAGCGGGCTGGACGCACCGTGACGATCGAGGTGCCGATCGGTCGCCCGACGGTCGGGCCGATGCTCCGTTACGGCTGGGGCAACCTCGTCTTCGTCGTCGCGCTCGCTCTGCTGGCTGTGGCGCTGCACCTGCGAAGGCCGGACGAACCGTCCACGGCGCCGCTGCTGGTGGTGGCCGGGGGGCTGCTGGGCAGCACGCTGGTGGTGGTGGCCGGGGTGGCTCCGCTGGTCATGGCCACCCGGGACCCGCGCAGTGGCTCTACGACCTGAACACCATCGGCGCGTACGCAGTCGCCTGGGGAGCGTTGCCGGTCTTCGCCCTGCTGCTGCCGGGCGACCGGGTGGTCTGCCGGCGCACACTGGTCCTGGCCGGCCTGGCCGCACCGGCGGCCACTCTGGTCGTGCTCGTGGCGGCCGGTGTCCGGGCCGAGGACCGGATGGGCTGGTCGGCCGACGTCTCCCTCGGGACCTCCGCCGTGGTGGCCGTCGTGCTCCTGGTGTGCGGCGGCCTCGGCGTCGCGGCGTACCGGCGCGGTCTCACCCCGGCGTCCCGTGCCCGGCTGCGTTGGGTCGGTGGCGGTGCGGTGGGCACCGCAGTGATCGGCGTGGCGGGCTGGCACCTCCCGCTGGTCCTCACCGGCGCGCCGCTGCTGCCCGCCGGAGCTCTCGGTCTGTCGGGGCTCCCGTTCCTGGTCGGTGTCGCAGTCGCGCTGCGGCGGCACCGGCTGTTCGACATCGAGCGCCTGGCCAACCGCTCGCTCACCTACCTGGCCCTCACGGCGGTGCTGGTGAGTGGCTACGCCCTCCTGGTGGCGGCCTTCGGAGCGGTGCTCGGCCTGTCCGGCGGGGTGGCGGCGGCTCTCGCGGCGGCGGTGGCCGCCGTGGCCCTGGCCCCGGTGCTGCGCCTGGCGCGCCGGGGAGTCAACCGGCTGATGTACGGGGACCGCGACGACCCGGCCGGGGTGCTCGCCCGGCTCGGTCGGCGGATGCAGGCGACCCTGCTCCCCGATGACGTGCTGCCGGCGGTGGTGGAGACGGTCGGGTCGTCCCTGCGCCTGCCGTACGTCGCCATCGACGTGGCGGAGTCGACGTCCGGTCCGACAAGGGGGTCCGGTCTCGACCGTGGGGTCTCGCCGGTCGCGGGGTCGGGACCGGTCGAGGTCTCCGTACCGGTCTTCCGGGTGGTGGCCGAGCACGGCACCCCGCGGGCGGTCCGGCACACCGAGCTGCTCACCCACCACGGCCGCACCGTCGGTCGGCTGCGCGTGTCGGACCGGGGTCGCGACGACCCGCTGGGCCCGCCGACGTCGAGCCTGCTCGCGTCGCTGGCCGCCGAGGTGGGGCCGGCCGTGCAGGCCGTCCGGCTGCACCAGGACCTGCTGCGGTCCCGGGCCGAGGTCGTGGTGCTGCGGGAGGAGGAGCGGCGGCGGCTCCGTCGTGACCTGCACGACGGTCTGGGTCCGGCGCTGGCCGCCATCGGGCTGAAGGCGGGTCTGGCCCGTCGGGAGGTGGCCGACTCCTCGCCGGCGTACGCGCTGCTCGGGCAGATCGACAGCGAGGTGAAGGCCGGGCTGGGCGGGATCCGGCGGCTCGTCGAGGGTCTGCGCCCGCCCGCCCTGGACGAGCTCGGCCTGCTCGGCGCCCTGCGGTCCCGGGCCGCCACCCTCAGCGGTGAGCTGGACATCGTCGTGGACGGAACGGTCCCTGCCGGGCTGCCGGCGGCGGTGGAGACGGCCGCCTACCGGATCGCCGTGGAGGCGATGACCAACGCGGCCCGGCACAGCGGGGGAGCGCAGTGCCGAGTGCAGGTCGGACCCGACCACTGTCACCTGCTGCTCGAGGTCGCCGACGACGGCGCCGGTCTCGGCACCGGACCACGGTCCGGGCTCGGCCTGCGAGCGATGCTGGAGCGGGCGAGCGAGCTCGGCGGCACCCTGGCGGTGCGCTCCGGGGAGGCGGGACACGGCACGATCGTGACGGCACGACTGCCGCTGATCCTGGGAGGGACCGATGATCACCCTCGTGCTGGCTGACGACCACCCGGTGTTCTCGGCCGGTCTGCAGGCGGTCTTCGCCGCCGAGCCCGACATCACGGTGCTGGCCGTGGTGGCACCGGGCAGGCGGCGGTGGCGGCGGTGGCCGAGCACCGGCCGGACGTCGCGGTCCTCGACATCGCCATGCCCGACGGCGACGGGTTGTCGGTCTGCGCCGAGCTGCGGGCATCGCGGGCTGCCGACGCGGGCGCTGATGCTGACGATGTACGACGACGACGAGAACGTGCTGGCGGCGCTGCGGGCAGGCGCCCACGGCTACACCCTGAAGGGCGCGGGGCCGGACGAGCTGGTGGCAGCGGTCCGCGCGGTAGCCCGGGGCGAGGCGTTGTTCGGAGCGCGGCATCGCGGCGCGGATGCTGAGCCACTTCGGCCGCGCGGCCAGCACCTCCCCGTTCCCGCAGCTGACCGATCGGGAGTCGGAGATCCTGGGGTTGCTGGCGGCCGGGCTGGACACCGGCGTGGTCTCCCGTCGCCTGGGTGTCAGCGCCAAGACCGTGCGCAACCACGTCTCCAGCATCATCACCAAGCTGCACGTGTCGGACCGTTCGGCCGCCATCCTCCGGGCGCGCGACGCCGGGTTGGGCGGCGCTACCCCTACGGATGTTCACCGCTGACGCTCGGAGCTCCGCAGACCAGGACCTGACCTCGGCCGCTGACGGTTGATCGGGGTCCGGGACGGCGATACCGTCGCCATTCCCAAGGCTGCTCGACCTGTTGCTCCGGGGGCCGGTCCCGGCTAGCGTCGAGGTGGCGCGCAGGGCGCCACCGGTCCGCGGACAGGGCAGAGCCCACCTGAGCTGGACGCTGCAGGTGCCCTTCACCCTCTTTCGCCCCGACGGCGCGGACATCGGGACCTCAGCGAAGGAGGCCCTCGTGCCCACTGCGTCCCCGTCCGAACCCACCGATCCCGCTGATCCGACCGCGGAGACGGCCGACCAGCACCCGCCTGCCCGGTGGCGGCTGCCCGACCGTCCGCATCTGGACCGGCTGCGGAAGCAGGCCAAGAAGCTGCACCGGCGCGCCGTCGCCGCTGACCCGGACGCGCTCGACCTGCTGGCGACCTACGACCCCGGCGACGACCCGATCACCCTCGCCCGCGCCCAGCGGGTGCTGGCCCGGGCGTACGGGTTCGCCGGCTGGTCCCGGCTCCGGGAGCACCTGACGGTGCTGGAGACCTGGGGCCGGGACATGGAGGCCACCGGTCCGGCCGACGGGCCGGTGGACGCGTTCCTGCGGCTGGCGTGCCTGAGCTACACCGAGCCGTCCCGGGCCGAGCACGCGCTCGCCCTGCTCCGCAGCGACCCGACGCTGGCCACGGCCACCGCCGCGACCATGGCCGCCTGCGGAGAGGCGGCAGCGCTGCGGACCCTGCTCGCGCGGCAGCCCGCGGAGGTGACGGCGACCTCCGGCCCGCACGACTGGCCGCCGCTGCTCTACCTCTGCTACGCCAGGCTCGGCCTCGGCGACCCGGTGGCGACACTCCGGGTGCTCCTCGAGGCCGGGGCCGATCCGGACGCGGGCTTCCTGTGGCAGCAGCTCAGCTCCCCGTTCACCGCCGTCACCGGCGTGCTCGGCGGCGGCGAACGCAACGAGCCGCCCCATCCCGACGCGGTCGAGCTGGTCACGCTGCTGCTCGATGCGGGCGCCGACCCGAACGACAACCAGGCGTTCTACAACCGGCAGTTCCGCCCCGACGACAGCCACCTGCCGCCGCTGCTCGACCACGGCGCCGGCCATCGGCACCCGTCGCCGTGGCGTCGCCGGCTCGGTTCGACCTACCCCTCGCCGCAGGAGATGGTCGGCGAGCACCTGCGGACGGCCGCCGAGCACGGGTTCACCGCCCGGGTCCAGCTGCTGCTGGCGCACGGCGTCGATCCGAACACCCGCGGCTACCACCCCGGGTTGGGCGACCAGACCGCGTACGAGCTGGCCGTCCGGAACGGTCACCGAGCGGCGGCCGAGCTCCTGGCGGCCGCCGGCGGACGCAGCGACCGGCTCGACGGGGTCGACCAGCTGCTCTCCGCTGCCCTGGCCGGCGACCAGGACGGTGTCGCCCGGTGGCGGGAGCACGCCGCCGAGCTGGTCGCGCGCCGACCCGACGCGCTCCGGCTGGCCGGTGAGCAGCACGGTGTCGAGAGCATCCGGCGGCTGCTCGACCTGGGGTACGACATCGACGCAGCCGGAGCGGATCGGCGCACCGCGCTGCACGAGGCGGCCCTCCGTGGCGACGCCGAGCTCTGCGGGTGGCTGCTGGAGCACGGCGCCGACCCGTCGGCCCGGGATCGGGACTTCGGTGGCACCCCGGCCGGCTGGGCGACCCACGCCGGGCACCACGAGCTGGCCGAGCGACTGGCCGCAGCTGAGGCCGGGTAGCTGCCCGTCCGGCTTCCTCGGAGGGCACCTATTGACTTTCGATAGATGCCGACCGATAGTCGATGCATGTCGATGACCTCTCGGGCCGTGGTGGTGCTCCGGATCCTGTTGGTGCTGCTGTTCGTCGGGCTCCTGCTGGGCCAGACGCTGTCGATCCCGGGACAGCTGGCGTTCATGGCCCGGGAGTCACCGGTGTTCGCTCCGCTGCGGTGGCCGCTGCTGGTCGTCGCGGTGCTCGGGATGCTGTGCGGCCAGGTGGTGATCGTGTGCACCTGGCGGCTGCTCAGCATGGTGATGGCCGACCGCATCTTCAGCGAGGAGGCGTTCGGCTGGGTGAACGCGATCCTGGCCGCGTTGACCACCGCCTGGGCCCTGCTGGCCGGCACCACAGTGGTCCTCAGCCTGGTGCTGTTCGACGACCCGGGGACGCCGCTGCTGCTCATCGCCATGGTGCTGGCCGGCGGCACGGTGGTGCTCCTGATGTACGTGATGCGGGCCCTGCTGCGGCAGGCCACCACGCTGCGGACCGAGATGGAAGGCGTCATCTGATGCCGATCGTGGTGCGGATCGACGTCCAGCTGGCCCGGCGCAAGCTCAGCGTCGGGGACTTCGCCGAACGGGTCGGCCTCACTCCGGCCAACGTGGCGGTGCTGAAGAACGGCCGGGCCAAGGCGGTCCGGTTCAGCACCCTGGAGGCGATGTGCCGGGTGCTGGAGTGCCAGCCCGGTGACCTGCTCGAGTGGGTCGAGGACTGAGTTGGTGCGCCACGGTCTGGCCCAGCTGGTCCGCTTCGGCTGGATCGAGCTGCAGTGCTGCCTGTTCGCGGTCGCCGTCTTCGTCGGGCTGGCCCTGACCCGGGTGGTGCCCTTGCCGATCCCGCGCTACGACGCCCTGCTCGCGTACGGGGTGGTGGTGACCGCCGTCTTCTTCGTGCTGCGGCTGGAGACGGCCCGTGAGGTCGCCGTCATCTTCGCGTTCCACCTGATCGGGCTGGCCCTGGAGCTGTTCAAGGTGCAGGTCGGCTCCTGGGCCTACCCGGAGGAGGCCCGGTCGAAGATCGCCGGGGTGCCGCTCTACTCCGGCTTCATGTACGCCGCCGTCGGGTCCTACCTGTGTCAGGCGTTCCGGCGCTTCGACCTGCGGATCAGCCGCTTCCGCTGGGTCGGGGCGGTGCTGCTGGCCGTGGCGGCGTACGCGAACTTCTTCACCCACCACTGGCTGCCGGACCTGCGCTGGTTGATCGCCGTCGGCTTCGTGGCCGTGCTCTGGCCGAGCCGGGTCTGGTTCACCGTGGGCCGGCACCGCTACGCGATGCCGCTGAGCCTGTCGTTCGTGCTGATCGGCTTCTTCTTGTGGGTGGCGGAGAACGCCGCCACCCTGCTGGGCGCCTGGCGCTACCCGGACCAGGAGGCGATCTGGCAGCTCGTGCACGTCGGCAAGTGGGGGTCGTGGGCGCTGCTGGTCACGCTCAGCTTCGTCCTGGTCGCCGCGGTGAAGCGGTGGGAGGGCGCCTTCGACGTCGGTCGCCGGCCGCGACTGCGCGGATCGGACGCAGTTGTCACCGACATCGGTGACAACTCCATCCCCTCCGGAGCCGGAGCTCAGTCCGGTTCGACCACCGTGGTCGTCGGGTCCTCGACCGGGCCCCAGGCGGGCACCAGGGCGTAGAGCACCAGAGGGCGGTCGCTGCGGTCACCGCTCTCCACCACCGCGGCGGCCTCGTCCTCGTCGTCCCAGACCCGACCGTCCTGGTGCAGACGGCCCTTGAGCCGGCCGTCGGAGGTGAACTCGGCGATCACCCACCCGGCGGGGTGGGGCGGTTCGGGGCGCTCGGCAAGATCCATGGGTTCACGCTAGTCAGCGCCGCTCCGAGCGTTCCGTCGGGCCGGGCCACCTCCCGACGTCAGCCCTCGACCTCGGCCACCAGCGCGTCGACCTTCTCGATGTAGGCCTGCGGATCGGCCTTGCGCTCCAGCCCGCCCGCCGACATGTAGCGGACCTTGCCGAAGACCGGGCGCTCGGTCCACCCGCGGTCGTGCTGACCGAAGACCCAGGCCACGTTGGCGTAGGAGTTCGCGTCCCGGCCGTCCAGGAAGTACTTGTTGTTCAGGTACAAGGTGGTCCGGTACGCGGCCTCCGGCGACGTCGACCACTCCAGGATCTTCTTGCCCCAGTACATCCGCATGTAGTTGTGCATGTAGCCGGTGTGCAGCAGCTCCCGCATGGCGGCGTTCCAGTACGCGTCCTCGGTCTCGGCCTTCTCCAGCTCGCCCCGGGTGTACTGCGGGTCGCGCTCGTCGTCGGCGTGCTCGGCCAGTGTCTTCTGGGCGAAGTCGGGAAGCGCGCGGTAGGAGTCGTAGTCCTTCTCGTAGTAGACGTAGTTCATCGGCAGCTCCCGGCGGATGATCAGCTCCTCCAGGAAGTCGTCCAGGTTGGTGCCGCGGTGCTTCTTCTTGGCCTCCAGAGCGATGTGGACCGGCGAGATCTGGCCGTAGTGGAGGTACTTGCTCATGTGCGAGACGTCCGAGGTCTGGGGCTGGTTGCGGTTGCGTGAGTAGGTGCCGAAGGAGTCGGACAGGAACGCGGTCAGCACCTTCTTGGCGGCGGTCGTCCCGCCGGTGAACAGCGGCACCGGCGGCACCGAGGTGTCCACCTCGAGGCGCCCGAGCAGGGCGTCGACGTCGGACAGGTCCTCACCGCTCACCGTCGGCCGGGTGCTGCTCTTCAGGGGGGTGGCCCGCAGCCCGACCAGGAACCGGTCCAGGTGCCGGGTGATCTTGGGGCGGATGGTGCGGGCGGCGAACTCCTTCTTGTCCGACACCAGCTCGACCGGGACGACCACGTCGCTCTCCACCTGCACCACCGGGCAGGGGGCCTGGTCCGCGACCGTCTTCCGCCACTGGCGCTGGTGGCGGAGGTAGCCCCGGTCGCAGACGAGCAGCGCGGCGTCGTCGGCCAGGCCGAGCGCCACGTCGGCCGGGTTGCCCCGCTGCAGGACGAAGGTGATGCCCCGCTTCTCCAGGGCCTTCTCGACGTCGGCCAGTCCCTGCAGCATGAAGTGGTAGTGCCGGGCGCTGGCCTCGGGGTAGTCGTCCATCAGGCCGAAGGCGACCAGCAGCGGCAGCTCGAGCTCGTTGGCACGGTGCACGGCGTACTCGAGGGCGTGGTTGAGCTCGGCCCGCTGGGACTGCTGCATCCAGTAGAGGACGTAGCGTCCGTCGACGGGGTCGCCGTCGTTCAGCTCCTGGACGCGTTCGTCCTGGATGCCGGTGTAGATGTCACCCATGCTGCTCCTTCGCGACGGCGTATCGAGGCCATTCCCCGGCCCGTCCGGCCCCGGATGCGATCCGGCTGGGAGCCCGGGACTCAGCGGATCAGGGTGAGGGGCGTGTCCAGCTCGGAGCGACGGCCGAGGTCGCGGGCGATCCGGGCGCTCATCACCACCGCGAACAGCCCGAAGATCCACCACTGCGCCGCGTACGCCCCGTTGCGGAGCCGGCCCTGTCCCTCCGGCAGCAGCAGGGGAGCGGGCGGCAGACCGCCGGCCGCGGCGTCGGCGGCTGACAGCACCACGAACCCGTCGACCATCGGACCCGGCCAGGTCTGGGCCAGGATCGGCACCCGGACCGAGGGGAGCACGGTCCCGCTCGCCGCCGTCGGTGGTGCGTCGCCCGCCTCCTCCGACGGGAGCAGCACACCGCTCTGGGTGACCTCGCCGGTGGGCGGCGTCGGCGCGACAGTGGTCGACCCCGGCACCAGCCCACGGACCACGGCCACCGTCGAGCCGTCGGCCTGGCGCAGCCCGGTCACCACCCGGAGCCGGCCGAGCGTGTCGGCGGGTCCGGTGCTCTCAGCGGGGACGAGAACCTGCAGGTCCGGGTCGTAGCGACCGCTGAACCGGACCGACAACCCGTAGCCTTCGGTCACCCGGGAGGCGGCCGGCGCGACGCTGGCCAGCGGCACCGGCGGCTGGCCGGCGCGGGTGGCCGAGGCCTCGGCGCCCTGCCGGGCGTACACCTGCAGCTGCCAGATCCCCAGCAGGGCCATCCCGCCGGCCAGCACGCAGCCCAGGGTGATGATGCCGATCTGCTTCAGCAGGGTCATCGAGGCGTTCGTCCCACGTCCGAGATCACGCTCACCCGACGGGCTCGACCGGCACGCGACCGCCGCGCCGGGCGGCCACCCGGACCAGGTCGGCGCACATCCGGCCGAGGCTCCAGCCGCCGGCCTCGACCGCCAGCGGGACCGCCGACGTCTCGGTCATCCCCGGCGCGACGTTCACCTCCAGGAAGGTCGGCCGGCCGTCGGGGGTGATGATCAGGTCGGTGCGGGACAGGTCCCGCAGACCCAGCACGTCGTGCACGGTCAGGGCCAGCTCGGCGCAGGCCTGCGCCACCGACTCGTCGATCTCGGCCGGGCAGAGGAAGCGGGTGGCGCCGGCGGTGTAGCGGGAGGTGTAGTCGTAGACGCCGGACTCGGGCCGGATCTCCACCGCCGGCAGCGCGGCCGGTCCGTCGCCCCGGTCGGCCACGGTGACGGTCACCTCGGTGCCGGTGATGAACTCCTCGATCACCGCGACCGACCCGTACGCGTACGCACCGACCATCGCCGAGGGCAGCTCCTCGGGCCGGCTCACCTTGCTGGCGCCCAGCGCCGAGCCGCCGCGGGACGGCTTGACCATCATCGGGAAGCCGATCTGGTCGGCCAGGGCACGCATCAGCACCTGCGCGCCGAGCTCGCGGAAGATCTCGTGCGGCAGCGCGACCTGGGTCGGGGTGGCGATCCCGGCCTCGGCGACCACGGTGGTGGCGATGGCCTTGTCGAAGGCGATCCGGCAGGCCGAGCCGATGGAGCCGACGAACGGCACCCCGAGCAGCGCCAGCACCTCGCGCAGCGCCCCGTCCTCCCCGGCCTCACCGTGCAGCACCGGGAACACGACAGCGCCCGGCAGTGAGGTCAGCAGCGGCACCAGCGACGAGTCGACGTCGGACTCGACCACCTCGATCCCGCGGGACCGCAGCGCCAGCGCGACCCGGCGCCCCGAGCGCAGCGACACGTCGCGCTCGTGGGACAGGCCGCCGGACAGCACCACGACCGTCTCGGCCGCGGTGGGCTGGCTGCTGCTGTGGGAGATGGTCGCTCCTGGGTTCGGGGTCGGGTCGCTCACGGCTGGTTCGCTCCCGGCGACTCGTACAGCCGGTCGCCGCGCGGGCCGGGGCCGTCGACGGCGGTGCCGAAGGTGGCGAGCACGTCGGCCTCGTACTGCATCACCTCACCCAGCCGGCGGGTGCCCTCGATGATCCGCTCCGGCGTCGGGAAGCAGTACGACAACCGCAGGTGCCGACTGCCGAAGCCGTCGGCGTAGAAGCCGGTGCCGGGCACGTACGCCACCCGTGCGGTCACCGCCCGCGGCAGCATGGCGTGCGAGTCCAGCCCCGGGGGCAGGGTCAGCCAGACGAAGAAGCCCCCCGACGGCACGGTCCAGGACGTACCGACGGGCATGTGGTCGGCGAGTCCGGCCAGCATGGCGTCGCGGCGCTCCCGGTACATCTCGCGGAAGACCTTGATCTGGCCGCGCCAGTCGTGCTTCTGCAGGTACGAGGCCACGGCGAACTGGGAGAACGTCGGCGGACAGAGGGTGGCCGACTCCTGGGCCAGCACCAGCTTCTCCCGGACCGCGTGCGGGGCGAGCACCCAGCCGACCCGGAAACCGGGGGCGAAGGTCTTGGAGAACGACCCCAGGTAGACCACCCGCTCGGCGTCCATCGAGCGCATCGCCGGCACCGGGTCGCCGTCGAACCCCAGCAGCCCGTACGGGTTGTCCTCCACCACCAGCAGGTCGGCCTGCTGGGCGACCTCGAGCACCCGGGTCCGCCGCTCCAGGGTCTGGGAGACGCCGGCCGGGTTGTGGAAGTTGGGGATCGTGTAGAGGAACTTCGCCTTCTTGCCGGCCGCCTTCAGCGCGGCCACGGCTTCGGCGAGGGCCACCGGGTCGAGACCGTGCTCGTCCATGGCGACGTGCACCACCTCGCCCTGGTACGCCCGGAACACGCCCAGCGCACCGACGTAGCTGGGGGCCTCGCAGAGCACCACGTCGCCGGGGTCGCAGAACAGCCGGGTGACCAGGTCCAGCCCCTGCTGGGACCCCACGGTGACGGTGACGTCGTCGGGGTGGGCGTTGATGCCCTCCAGCTTCATCACCTCGCAGATCGCCTCGCGCAGCACCGGCTCGCCCTGGCCCGGAGCCGTACTGCATGGCCCGGCGGCCGTCGCCGACCACCAGGTCGTGCAGCGCGTTGCCGACCACGTCGAGGGGCAGGTCGGAGATGTTGGGCATGCCGCCGGCCAGCGAGACGACCTCGGGCCGGTTGGCCACCGAGAACAGCGCCCGGATGACCGAGGCGGTCATCCCGTGGGTCCGGGCGGCGTAGCGGTCCACGTAGCTGTCCAGCCGGGTGTCGCGACGCTGCAGCCGCTCCAGCCCCGCCGTGTACACCGCGGCCGCATCGCCGACGGCATCGCGCTGGAGCTCGCCCGTGTCGACGGGCGTGCCTCCGTCGCGGCTCAGCTCGGGCTCGTGGTCGCTCACCCCCCAAGGGTGCCTCATCCTCGGAGGAGGCGCATGTGGTGACCGCAGGACGGCCGACCTACGATGTGCGCATGCGTGCGAGCGCGGTCCCCTCGTTGTCTGATCCTCCGGTCGCTGCCCCGGCAGCCCGGCTCCCTCGGCCCGTCGTCTGGCTGCTGTGGCTGCTCGCCGCCCTGGCCGGCAGCGTGGTCCTCGGTTTCCTGGCCGGGCTGGCCCGGCCCCGTCAGCCCGACCACTGGTCGGGCGCGACGGCCCCGTCCGCCCCGCCGTACCCGTGGGGACCGACGGACCCGTCAGCCCCGACGGACCCGTCAGCTCCGACAGACCCGACAGCACCGCCGGCCGCCCGGCCCGAGGACGGCTGAGGCGATGACCCGCCGCCTCCGCCCGATGACCGTGGCCGACCTCGCCCTGCTGCCCGACCCGTGCTCCCGCTGCACGTTCTGGGAGGTGAGCCTGCACGACCTGGCCGCTCCCGATCTGCACCGGGACCGCACCGAGGTCAAGCGGGAGTGGGCCGAGGCCGTGACCCGGCGCTGGGGCTACTGCGGGGTGGTCGCCGTCGACGGCGACGACCTGCTCGGCTACGCCACCCTGGCGCCGGCGGGACTGGTGCCGCGACTCGGTGCGTTGACCAGCACCCCGATCAACCCCGACGCCGCCGTGCTGCTCAGTGTCCGGGTCGAGGAGCCGCATCGGGGTCGAGGGCTGGGCCGGCAGCTGCTGCAGTCAGCTGCCGGGTTGATGGTGCGTCGCGACATCCGTGCGATCGAGGCCATCGCGAGCTACCGGGAGGGCCCGTCCTGCCTCGCCCCGGCAGACTTCCTGGAGCGGGTCGGCTTCGCCGTGATCCGCCCGCACCCGGTGACGCCGCGGTTGCGGATGGACCTGCAGACCACGGCGCGCTGGTTGCCCGATCTCGGAGCGGCCTGGAACCGGCTCACCGGCCTGATGCCCCAGCCGACGCCGGGTGCCGAGCCGGCCCATCGTCAGGCGGCGGCCGGGCGCGTCGCCGAGAGCGGACCGAGTGCCTCGGTGGCGGTGCTGCGCGGAGCGGGGTCGACCTCGTGAGCGACGCCGCCCGCCGGGTGCGGCTGGAACGCACCAGCAAGGGCCGGCTGCTGGCCCGCAACGAACGCGGCGCGACCATGGCGCTCGGGATGGGGGAAGACAGCGACTTCACCCCGGTCGAGCTGCTGCTGGTGGCCATCGCCGGCTGCTCGGCCATCGACGTCGACCTGATCACCGGCAAGCGCAGCGCGCCCGAGGAGTTCGTGGTCGACGCCTCCGGTGTGAAGATCCGTGACGCCGAGGGCAACCGGCTGGTCGACCTGGCCATCGACTTCACCGGTCCGGTTCCCCGACACCGACGGCGGCCGGGCCGCCGAGGCCGTCCTGGAGCGGGCCGTCGGCGCCTCGCACGACCGGCTCTGCACCGTCACCCGTACGGTCGAGGTCGGCACCGCGGTGACCAGCACGCTCCGGGGAGCGCTGATCGCCGGCCCGCAGGTGGCGCCCGCCACCGACACCACGCCGGCCTGAGCGGACGCCGGCGGGTCCGGCCGGGTCGGCCACGGGCTCTGGTCGTCGAGTGGTGGGAGCCGGGCGAACACGATTGACTGGACCGGTGACCACCGCACCTCGCCACCGTCCGCAGCCCGTCCTGACCGACGTCACCGAGGAGACCAGCCAGGACTACCTCAAGGCCGTGATGCGCGGCTTCCACGGCGAGTTCCACGAGGAGCACTGGGACTTCGACCGGCGGCTGTTCGAGGTCGACCGCTGCTTCGGCTTCACCGCGGGGGACCGGTGGGTGGCGTCCTGCGGAGCCTTCACCCGCACCATGACGACCCCGGGCGGGTCGGTGCCGATCGGCGCGGTCACCATCGTCACGGTGGCGCCCACGCACCGCCGCCAGGGTCTGCTCACGGTGATGATGCGGCACCAGCTCGCCGACCTGCACCGCCGCAAGGAGCCGGTCGCCCTGCTCTGGGCTTCGGAGTCGGCGATCTACGGCCGGTTCGGCTACGGCAGTGCCGTCCCTCGGCTGGTGGTCTCGGGCCGGACCACCGACACCGCGTTCCTGCCCACCGTCGACCTCGGCGACGGCTGGGTGGAGGAGGTCACCAAGCAGGAGTACGGCGCCGTCGTCCCCGACCTGCACGCCCGGCTGCTGCCCGACCGGCCCGGCGCGCTGGACCGGTCGCCGGTCTTCTGGGAGCGCGACCTGCTGGACCGTCCGGAGGACCGCAAGGGCGCGCCGCCGGTGCGCTACGCCCTGCACGTCGACGCCGCCGGTCAGGTCGACGGCTACGCGCGGTTCAAGGTGTCCTCGCCGTGGAGCGGCGACCTCCCGGACGCGGAGGTGGAGATCCTGGAGATCGACGCCGCCGACACCCAGGCCCGAGCCGGTCTGTGGCGGTTCCTGTTCGACCTCGACCTGGTCCGCCGGTTCCGCTGCCACAGCCTCGCTGTCGACGAGCCGCTCCGCTACCTGCTGGCCAACCCCAGGATCCTGACCACCACGCTCACCGACAGCACGTACGTCCGGATCGTCGACCTGCCCAAGGCCCTGGCCAACCGGCGGTACGGCGCCGACCTGGACGTGGTGGTGCAGGTGACCGACCCGCTGCTGGAGCACAACGACGGCACCTACCGGATCCAGGCCGAGGCCGGCGAGAGCGCCCGGGTGACCAAGGCCGGCCGCCGCCGGCCCGATGTCAGCCTGGGGATCCGGGAGCTCGGCTCGATCTACCTCGGCGGCACCTCCCTGACCGCCCTGCACCGGGCCGGTCTGGTCACCGAGCGGACACCCGGCGCGGTGGCGGCGATGACCATGGCCTTCGACTGGCCGCAGCGGCCCCACTGCCCCGATGACTTCTGACGGCCCGATGACTTCTGACTGCCCGAATGACTTCTGACCGCCCGGGCGGCGTCTAGGCGGGATCCTGCAGGTAGACGAGACCGTTGCCGTCGGGATCGCTGAAGTGGAACATGGCCGGGACCCCCGGCCACCGCAGCACCTCCTCGTTGTGCAGGACCACACCGTCGGTGGCAGCCAACCGCTCGTACGCCTCGTCGGCGTCCGTGGTGCCGAGCCGCACGGCCAGCGGCAGCGGGGTGTCCGGCGGCAGCAGCACCAGACCGACGTCGGACCCTGGCGGCACCACCTCGACCATCCGCGCGCCCGGTGACACCTCCACGTCGTACCGCAGCTCGCAACCGAGCACGTCGATGTAGAACGCCTTCGCCGCGTCCTGGTCGGCCACCGGGATGGACACACTGAGCACTCTCGTCGTCTTCGTCATACCGGTACGACTCCGCCGGGCACCGGATCTCACCGGTCAGCGGCGACGCCGGTGGCGTGCCGGGTCAGGCCGGACGACGACCCCGGGTGACGGCCGCCGCCACGGCGCCTGCGGCGGCGACCGCGACGCCGCCGGCGATCAGCCAGCGGTTCAGCCGCCGGTGCGCGACCGGCGACACGGTCGCGCCGGGCTCGGCCAGGTAGACCCGACCCTGGTCGCCGTCCACGGTGACCCGTTGACCGCTGGTGATCCGGCGGGTGGCGACGGCGGTCCCGAGCACGGCCGGGATGCCGTACTCCCGGGCCACGATCGAGCTGTGGCTGAGCGGCCCACCGATGTCGGTGACCACCGCCCCGGCCCGGGCGAACAGCGAGGTCCAGGCCGGCGTGGTGATGGTGGCCACCAGCACCTCGCCGGGTTGCAGCTGGGCGAAGTCGGCCGGCCCGGACAGCACCCGGGCGGTGGCGGTGACCCGGCCGCTGCTCGCGCCGATGCCGGTCAGCACGTCACCGGTCTGGTCGGCGGTGGTGGCCGGCATCCAGGCGCCGAGCCGGTCCATCCAGGTGCCCTGCGGCAGCAGCTGCGGCGGGGTGGCCCGGCGCTGCCCCCGCCAGATCTCCCGGCGCTCCGCCACGACCGGCCGGAGGTCACCCACCGGGGTCGACTCCTGGGTCGACGCCGGCGAGCCGAGCGCCGCGGCGATCTCACCCCGCCGACACCAGTACACGTCGTCGGGCTGCTCGACCGCGTCCGCCGCCACCAGCCGGGCGCCGAGCTCGGCCAGCATCCGCCGCAGCTGCGGCCAGGCCAGACCCACGTCGGCCAGGGCGTCCTCCCGGACCGGGGCGATGGTCTGCGCCCGGCGCAGCAGCGCGTCGAACGTGCTCCGGCGGAGCGGGTCGATCCGGCGCCGGATCACCACGGTGGCCGCGTCCCGCTTCTGCTGCAGCCGCCGCTGCCGCTCGTACGGGTCCCCGCTGCCGCCGTCGAGCCAGAGCCGGACGCTGTCGAGCAGGGGAGCCGGGTCGTCCGCCGGGACCGGGTTGGCCACGTCGAGGTTGTAGACCGCGTGCCCGTAGGCTGTCGAGGTGCTGGCGGAACCGCTCGGCGAACTCCTCGGCCCCCGGCGTCAGCACCGCTGTGGTCAACGGCCCGGACCGGCCCAGGGCGAGGCCGGCGACGATGTCGTCCGAGGACGTCGCGGCCAGCCAGGCCGCCAGCTCGGGCTGGTCCCGCGCCCAGCGCGCCAGATCCCACAGCGACCGCTCGGCCCGGATCGGCTCGCTGTCGAAGCCGACCAGCAGACCGGAGGCGGGTGGGTCCCCGTCCCGCCGGACGAACGCGTCGTAGTACCTGGTCAGCGCGATCTCGCTGGTCGCCGCGATCGGGATGATGGTCTGCACCGCGGTGTAGTAGACCGCGGCGGCGTCGATCAGCTCGGCCACGCCGGCCAGCAGCTCATCGGTCGACAGCTGGGTCAGGTCGTGGGCGACCCAGGCGTCCACGATGGCCTGGTACGCCGGCCGGGCCACCGTCTCCCACCGTTCCCGACCGCCGACCCCGCGTCTTCCCGTACGCCCCGAGCGAGCGCCTGCGGCGTGCTCCGCAGCATCCGCAGCATGCCGCTGGAGGAGTAGCGGTAGTAGGCGTAGCCGTTGATCGTCGGCAGGCCGACGTCACCGGGTCTGACCGCCCCCGGGCCCAGCATCTCCGCCATCAGGGACGTGAGCGAGGCGGTCACCGCCGGTGTCGATCAGCTCCGCGAACAGCGGGGTCAACGGCTCCGGCAGCTGCTCGACGATGCTCGCCCGGAAGTACCAGCCGGGCTCCGGCACCGGCCACGCGGTCGGCACCGGTCCGACCGGGTCGGGCAGGGCCGTGATCGGTCGGGACTGCAGGATCAGGAACGCCCCGCCGCCGTCCCGGGCCCACTCGATGTCCTGCGGAGCGCCGAAGTGGTCGGCGATCCGCCGACCCAGACCGGCCAGCTCCCGGGCGGCGATGTCGTCCAGCACCGCGGTCCGCCGACGACCGGCCGGCACGGCGGTCTCGGTGGTGCCGTCGGCGGTCAGCACCGTCTGGACCGCCTTGTCGGCGATCTGCCGGTCGGTGACGGCGAGGTCGGAGTCCGGTCAGGGTGAGCTGGTCGGTGTTCACCAGCCCGCCGACCACCGCCTCCCCGAGACCCCAGGCGGCACTGAGCAGCCACCGTGTCCCGGCGGCCGGTGCGCGGGTCGGCGGTGAACATCACCCCGGCCGCGTGGCGTCGACCAGTCGCTGCACCACCACGGCCAGCCGCACGTCGGCGGGGTCGATGCCCTGCCGGGCGCGGTAGGCCATGGCCCGCGCCGTCCACAGCGAGGCCCAGCAGCTGGCGGACGGCGTCCAGCACGGCGTCCGCGCCGGTGATGTTGAGGTAGGTGTCCTGCTGACCCGCGAAGCTGGCGCCCTCCAGGTCCTCAGCGGTCGCCGACGAACGGACGGCCACGGGTCCCTCGCCCAGCTCCCGGTAGGCCGCGGTGATCCGGGCGGCCACCTCCTCGGGCACGGGTCGGGTGGTGAAGAGGGCGGCGATCGAGTCGGCGGCGGTCGCGTACGCGGAGTCCTGACCGGACCCGTCGACCGGATCAGCCGCCGGCACCAGGGCCAGGATCGCCGAGCGCAGGTCGAGCGCGTCCACCACGTCGGCGTACGCGGCGGTGGTGACGACGAAGCCGTCGGGCACCGGCAGCCCGGCCCGCACCAGCTCACCCAGGTTGGCGGCCTTGCCGCCGGCCGCCGACACGTCGTCGCGGCCGAACGCGGCCAACGGCATCACCCAGCGATCGCCGTCCGCCACCGGTCGGGTCATCGCCTCGGTCCTGCTCCGCCACGTCGACCGAATCTACGCCCCTGTCGGGGCCGGCGGCTCAGTGGCGGGAGCGGCAGGGGTCGATCAGAGGTACTCCTCGATCGCCTTCAGCAGCACCGACTTCGGCTTGGCGCCCTTGAACGCCTTGACCAGCTCGCCGCCCACGTACACCTGGATGGTCGGCAGACCGAGGACGTGGTTGTTGGCCGGTGTCACCGGGTTGGTGTTGGTGTCCATCTTGACGAAGGTCACCTTGTCACCGTGGGTGGTGGCGAGCTCCTCGATGATCGGGGCGACCTGCTTGCACGGGCCGCACCAGTCGGCCCAGTAGTCGACCAGGACCGGCTTGTCGGACTTGAGGACGACGTCCTCGAACGTGGCGTCGGTGACCTCGTTGACTGCACCCATTGACTGCTCCTCGGTGGTGTTGACGATGTGGATCAGACCGCGACCGTGTCGGCCAGGGCGGCGACGTAGTCGGCGGTGTCGTGCAGGTCGGCCAGGTACTTCTCGGCGTCCAGGGCGGCCGCGCAGCCGGACCCGGCGGCGGTGATCGCCTGCCGGTAGGTGTGGTCGACCAGGTCACCGCAGGCGAACACCCCGGTCAGGTTGGTCCGGGTGCTCTTGCCCTCGGTGAGCACGTAGCCCTCGCTGTCGGTGCCGACCTGGTGCCGGATCAGCTCCGAGCGGGGGTCGTGGCCGATGGCGATGAACAGACCCTGGATGGCGAGCTCGCGCTCGGCACCGGTCTCGGTGTCGACCAGGGTGACCGACTCCAGCGACTTCTCGCCGTGCAGGGCGCTGACAGCGCTGTTCCAGGCGAAGGAGATCTTCGGGTCGTTCTCGGCCCGGGAGGCCATGATCTTGCTGGCCCGCAGGTGGTCGCGGCGGTGGATGATCGTGACCGACTTGGCGAACCGGCTCAGGAACGTGGCCTCCTCCATCGCGGAGTCGCCACCGCCGACCACGGCGATGTCCTTGTCGCGGAAGAAGAAGCCGTCACAGGTGGCGCACCAGGAGACGCCGTGGCCGGACAGCCGGTCCTCGTCGGCGATGCCGAGCTTGCGGTACGCCGACCCGGTGGCCAGGATCACGGTGCGCGCGGCGAAGGTGTTCCCGTACGCGTCGGTGACGGTCTTGACCGGTCCGGTCAGGTCCATCTCGGTGATGTCCTCGGTCACCAGCTCCGCGCCGAAGCGCTCGGCCTGCGCCCGCATGTTCTCCATCAGCTCCGGGCCCATGATGCCGTCGGTGAAGCCGGGGAAGTTCTCCACGTCGGTGGTGTTCATCAGCGCCCCGCCGGCGGTGATGGAGCCCTCGAAGACCAGCGGCTTCAGGTCGGCGCGGGCGGCGTAGACGGCGGCGGTGTAGCCGGCCGGTCCACTGCCCACGATGATGACGTCGCGGACTTCGGTGGGGGTGTTGGTCATCGGTCCTGCTCTCGGATCTCGTCGTTCAGACTGCCTCGTACGCGGTCCGCCGTGTCGGTGGTGGAACCCTACAGCGGGCGTGCGTCCTACAGCCCGCCCAACGTGGAGCGGGGGCCGGCTATTCCGGTGAGGCCGCCCGGTGCCGGTGCCTGGTGCCGGTGCCGGTGCTGGTGGCGGGTCGCCGGGCAGCCGGTCACAGGTAGTGGTGACTGAAGCCGAGCACGGCGGTGGCGCCGGTGAAGCTGATCACGGCCTCGGGCGACCCGAGCAGTCCGGTCACCGCGATCATGGCGATGCACCCGCCCAGGGCCAGCTCGAGGAACCAGCGGCGACCCGGCCGCGGCGAGGGTGGGGTGGAGCGGGCGGGCTCGCGGTCGTGGAACCGCCGTTCGAGTGCCTCGAACAGCTCCCGCTCCCTGTCGGTGAGCACGTCACGGGGTCTTCGTCGCGCAGACGGCCAGGGACGCGGCCGCCAGGCAGACCATCGCCGGGCCGGGAAGGCCCACCGCCAGGAAGAAGGTGGTGCCGCCGATGAGGAGAACGACCACCGCGGTACGACCGAGCGGGCGATCGCGGTGGCGATGCGTGGGTTCTGAGCCGGAATCGGCGGGGTGGCGTTCCTCCGGTCTTCGTCGAGTCGACGGGCGGACGGTGCTGTCGGTCATGAGGATCCTCCGGGATGAGGGGTCGGAAGGTGACTGGGGGAGTGCCGCCGGAGGGCACAACGGCCCCCGGGCGGTGGCTCGCGGTCGGGCAGGGGGGTCGGGCCGTCAGCGTCGGCCCGGTCGAGCGGACTCGGTCCGGTGCTGGCACGGGGTGCACAGCCGGCTGGTCGGCAGCACCTCGAGACGCTCGACCGGTACCGGCTCGCCGCAGTGCTCGCAGATGCCGTACGTGCCGTCGTCCAGCCGGCACAGGGCGGCGCTGATCTCGACCAACGCAGCTTCGGCGGCGGAGGTCAGCATCCTGGTCACGTGTCGCCGGCCCTCGTCGCCGAGGCCGACGGCCTCGGCCGCGTCGACGGCGAGCTCCTCGATCTGCTCCGCCCGGAAGGTGCGCTCGCGTTCCAGCTCGGCGCGCAACGCGTCCGGCGGGGTTCCGGTCGGGCGGCCGAGGTCGGCCGGGACCGTGGTGGATGACGGCATGGTGGTGTCTCCTTCGGATGACGAACGGTCGGGAGCGCGCTCGCCGGGTCGGACCGGCTCGAGCTGGCGTGCGGACGGAGAGGCGCTGGGCCCACGCCCGGTCAGGCCCTGGGTCAGCGAGGGCCGGGAACGAACCGGTCGGTTGCCGAGAGGCGCTGCGAGACGGCGAGGTCGCCGGTCGACCCGGTGGTCCGGGGATGCGGGATCCGCCCGCACGGGCGTCGCTGGTCGGCCGTGCGCATGCGGTCCTCCTCGACGTGGTCGGTGCCCCCGGTCGGGCTCCCTTCCATGCTGCCCGCCGCGAGGTTGCCTTCCAGGGCTGACGTCGGCCACAGTCAGCACCAGCTCTTTGCCGGCGCTCGGCAATGTCGACCGGGAGAGGACAGGTTTCATGACTGACAGTGGCCGGAGGACGGCAGGAACGTCGGGCAACGCCGATTGGCTGTCCCGGGTCGCGGACGAGGCTGCAGGCGAGGCCGGTGTGCCGGTGGCGCTGCTCGGTGAGTACCTGCAGATCCTGGCCGTCGCCGCCATGGAGGGCCGGCAACCGTCCACGGACCAGCTGGCTGCGCTGAGGGGTCAGGGGCGGCGGGTCGCCGAGGAGGGCGTGGGCGCTGACCGAGCCGTCGACCTCTTCCTCTCGGCGGCCTGGCGGTTGTGGCGGGCCGTCCCCACCGCCACGGTCGGGGAGGACTCGCGGCGGGCGGCCGAGACGCTCCTGCGGGTCGTGAACCAGGCGGTGGAGGTGCTGGTCGACGGGCATCAGGCGGCGCGCCGGGAGATGATCCGGCGGGAGGAGTCGACCCGGCGGGAGCTGGTGGACGACCTGCTGCGCGGCGATGCCGACGTCGCCCGGTTGGTCCGACGGGCCCAGCCGTTCGGGCTGGATCTGGGCCGGTTCCACCGGGTGGTGCTGGCCGAGCCGTCGGCGTCGTCCCGCGCGCGGCCGGATCGGGCCGCCGGTCCGATGGAGCGGGAGGTCGTGGACCGCTACGGCGATCGCGAGGTGATGGTGGCCACCAAGGACGACTTCGTCGTGCTCATCCTGCCCGCCGGCCCGGCCGGGGAGCAGCTGTCACCGACCACCGCCCGGTCACCGACTTCGTCACCGACCGGCTCCGCCGGCACACCGGCACGACGGCTGGCGAGTTGCCGCGGGCCGGGCCCACGCCGGCGCGTACGGGATCGCGACGTCGTACGAGGAGGCGCGGGAGGTGCTCGGGCTCGCTCGCCGGTTGCGCCTGGACGCCGCCACCGTCCGGTCCCGTGACCTCCTGCTCTACCGGGTGATCGGACGCGACCGAGAGGCTCTGGTGGACCTGGTCGAGGGGCTGCTCGCTCCGCTGCTCACCGTCCGGGGTGGTCCGGAGCCGTTCCTGCAGACGTTGGAGGCCTACTTCGGTACCGGCTCGGTCGCCACCGAGACGGCGCGTCGGCTGCACGTGTCGGTCCGCACCGTCACCTACCGTCTGGCCCGGATCCGGACGCTCACCGGTGCCGACCCGACCGACGCGAGCGGGGCCCTGGCCCTGGAGGTGGCGGTTCTCGGCGCCCGGCTGCTGGGGTGGCCGGTCGCCGGCGAGCCGGCGTGACGCAGCAGCGACCTACTCCGACAGCGGCACCCGGTCACCGGCGGTCGGGTTCTCGCCGCAGCCGGTCACCAGCGTCGCGTACGTCCTGCCGTTCGAGCGGGTGTAGACGAGGTAGTTCTGCTCGCCGGCGACGTAGACCGGGGTGATGCCGGTGATCCGGCCGGTGGTCACCTGCCGGGCGCAGCGCCAGGCGGCGGAGAACAGGTGCGGGTCGAGGTTGCGGTCCCTGGCCAGGTCCTTGGCCTGGTCGGCCAGGGCCGCGGGGTGGACCTGGGCCGGGGAGACCGCCGAGGGCTCGTTCAGCCCGGCGCTGGCGCTCAGCACGTAGCCACCGAAGCCGACCACGGCCGCGGCCACCGCGGCCGCCAGCATCAGCCGGATCACGCCGGTCTGCTTCACGTAGGTGGCCGTGGCCCCGGCCTTCAGCGGTGCCGGCCGTCGGAACGGGGTCACGGTGGAGGTCTCACCAGCCAGCACCCGGTCCAGCCGGGCGGCCACGGTGACCGGCATGGCCACCGGCGGCAGGGAAGCGAGGTCGCCGGAGATCAGGTCCAGCTCCGCGCTCAGCTCGGCCAGCTCGGCCCGGCAGGACGCGCAACCGGCCAGGTGCTGCTCGGCCGCGGCCGCCGCGTCGCCCGGCAGCTCGCCGACGGCGAGGTCGGCGAGGTCGTCCATCGTGGGATGGTCGAGCGCGAGGTGGTCGGGCATCGAGGTTTCCTGGTCGGTCGACGACCCCGGCTCGGCGGTGTCCGGAGCGACGGGCTCGTCGGGGGGAAGCGGTGGGGTGGTCATTCGACCAACCCTCGGGTCTGCAGCAGTTCGAGCGTACGACGAGACCTTCGGTCCAGGTCCGCCTGTGGTGCCTGCGCCAGTATCCACGTGAACAGGGTCGAGGGTCCGCGCAGCAGCAGGGCCGTCGGCACGGTCACCCGCTCGCGTCCCCCGTCGCGTTCCACCTCCAGCCGGTACGACGGACCGGCGGGGGTGACCACCTCCTTGACGGCCCGCAGCTCGGCGGCGTCGACCCGCTCGAACTCGCGCCACCGCCGGGTGGTCAGCACCGTTCCCTCCACCAGCAGGTAGGACCGGGTGCGCAACCAGACCACACCGCAGTACGCCGCCCAGCACAGCACCAGCACGGTCGCGGCCGACAGCCAGCCGACCGCCTGCCCGCGGGCCAGGATGCCCAGGCAGGCGACCAGCGCGACGGTGGCGAACACCAGCGGTGCCCGCCAGTTGTAGGACAGCGGCAGCGGCGCGGCCATCAGCGTGACCTCCTGCCGGGGCCCCGGCAGGGTCCCGCCCGCGCCGGTTGCCACCGACCGCGTCGTCGGGCGTCGCGTCGCCGGCCCGGCCGGCCGTCGCAGCAGGACCGCCAACCGGGCCCGCCCCCGTGCGCAGCGGCTCTTCACGGTGCCCGCCGGCACGCCCAGCAGGGCCGCCGCCTCCTCCACCGGATAGCCCTCGACGTCGACCAGCACCAGCGCGGCCCGCTGGTCGTCGTTCAGCTGGGCCAGCGCGGCGCTCAGGTGGTCGTGCAGCTCCTGCTGCTCCACCGGGTCGGGCGCCACCTCGGCCACCAGCTCGGCGGTGCGGTCGGGATCGTCGGGCAGAGGCTGCTCGGACAGCAGCCGCTGCTGCTTGCGCAGCCGGTCCAGGCAGGCGTTGACCACGATCCGGTGCAGCCAGGTGCTCACCTGGGACTCGCCGCGGAATCCGTCCGCCCGGCGGAAGGCCGCCAGGTAGGCGTCCTGCAGGGCGTCGGCGGCGTCGTGGGGGTTGCGCATCATCCGCAGCGCCACGGCCCAGAGCCGGTTCTGATGGCGGTGGACCAGGGTGGCGAAGGCGTTCGGGTCGCCACCGACGTGAGCGGCCAGCAGGGCGGCGTCGCCGTCGGTGACCGGGTCGAGAGCCGCTTCGGGGACGGGCTGGAGGGGAGCCGGACGGGCGACGTCGGGAGGGCTCGTCGGAGCACCGGCGCCACCCAGCACCAACTACCTCACCTCGACCTCGTAGATCCCACCCCGGTAGCCGCTGCCCTCCTTCGGCAAGGAGGTCAGGTAGACCAGGACGAACCGTGTGGTCACCGGGTCCTTCAGGCTGATCGCCGCCGACGACGTGGCCTTGGCTTGCTTGCCCACGGTACGCCACTGGCTGTCGGAACCGGTCGGTGGTTTGCTGACCGACGCCGGATCCGTCTTGGGCACCCGGACGTCCAGATTGGTGCCGTTGCCGCTCAGCCGGACGTTCACCGCGCTGACCGGCACCGGCTTGCCGAGATCGACGATGAGTCCGACGCCGCGCTTCAGGCCACCGAGCTTGGGGTTGCCCAGGTACTTCACGGTGCGCCAGCGCGTCTCCGGGTTGCCGTCGACGGCGAGCTTGGCCTCACCGTTGTTCTCGTCGTTGGGCGGATCGCCCTGCGGGTCGAAGGTGCGGGCGCCGGCGATCGTCAGCGGCCCGGCCGTCGGCCCGTCGCTGGGCTGACCGGCGGTGTTCTGCTGACCGGGGGTGGGAGCGCCGTCCCGCTGGTTGAGGACGACCGCCGACCCGATGCCGGTGGCCAGCAGCAGCAACCCCATGGCGGCCACCAGGGCCATCCAGCGGCGGGGCCGAGGACCGTCGGTGGCGGGCTTGCGCAGCGGCCGGGTGGGGGGCGGCGGGGTCGGCTGACGGATCAGGGTGACCCGGACCGAGTCCTCGTTGGGACCGTGCGCAGGGCTGTGGGCCGAGCGGGTGACCGGCGAGGTCATCGAGCCGGAGGCCCGGGCGTGCAGCGGGATGGTGATCGGGGGGGTCGAGGTCGACCTTGGGGATCGGCTGCCGCAGCCGGCGCTCCAGATCGGCGGAGGCGTCGGCCGAACCGAGCACCTTGGTCAGCGCGTTGACCACGTCGTTGGCCGAGCCGAGCCGGTCGGCGCGGTGCCGCGGTGGGTCACCCAGGATCTGGTCGCAGACGACGTCCAGCGCGGGGGAGACCCCGGCGCGCACCTGGCGGGGGCTCATCAGGTGACGACCGGCGACCGGGGCGGCGGGCAGGCTGAAGGCCGGTCCGCCCGGCCAGCGGGACACCAGGCAGGCGTACAGCAGTCGGCCGAGGTCGACCACGTCGGCCTGCTCCGGGCCGAGGTGCGGCGCCCGGGGCAGCGCGTTGCCCGGCGCCGGCCGGAGTGCTGCCTCGATCAGCAGACCCACGATCTTGACGTGACCGTCGGGGGTGAGGATGACGGTGTCCGGGTTGATCCGCTGGTGGTGCAGACCGAGACCGTGGACGCCGGACAGGGCGTCGGCGACCTCGCGGACCACCCAGGCCGACTCCAGACCCGAGAGCGGGCCGTGACTGAGCAGCACCTCCAGGGAGCGCCCGACCGCGTACTCGCAGACGACGTAGGAGCCGAGCTCCGGGTCCTCGCTGTGCACGGCGTCGAGCACCCGCAGGAAGCGGGAGTCGACCGCCAGCGCGGCGCGCCGGGCGGTCTCCAGGATGTCGGGTGCCTCGGGATCCAGCGGGGCGAGCAGATGCACCACCACCGAGCGGGACAGCACCAGGTCGAACGCCCGCCAGGTCACCGACCGGGGCGACTCGGCGAGCAGCTCCTCCATCCGGTAGCGGTAGCCGAGCACGGTGCCGGCGCTGGTGACGATGGCGGGCAGGGCGCTCGGAGAGGCGTCGGGGGTGAGGCTGTCGCTGCCGCCGGCCGTGTCCTCACCGCGATCCGGCTCGTCCAGTGGCTCGGGGGTGGCGGGCACCCCGCCGAGGACGTCGGTGGGTCCGGGAGCCGAGGGCGGCGCAGATGCCGGGCCGGTCATCCGGTTCGCGCCGGCAAAGGTCACCATGTGATCCGCGTTCTCGGTCGGGCCGGCCACTGGGGTGGGGTCGGCGGATGCCCTGATGCTAGGCGAGACCACCGGCCGGACGACGGTGGAATCGCCGTAGTCGGTGCTATCGCGTGCGGCCGGGCGTGTCCGGCCGGTCCCACCGGCCCCTTCTGTCGCTCCTGTCGCGAGAGTCCCGTCGACTCCGATCGCCTCCTCGGCGACCTCCGCCGTCGGGTTGCCCTCGTCGGCGGGCGGGTCAGCCGGCGGACCGCCCCGGCGGCGGCGCAGCACGGTGGCGACGATGTCGGTCACCTCGCCGATCCGCAGCAGCCGGGCCATCCCGGCGTACGTGCGCGACGGCGATCAGCCCGGCCACCGCGAGCACCAGGGCGCGGACCGGCTGGCTGTCGGCGGGCACCAGCCACAGGATCAGCCAGGCGACCAGGGCCGCGGGCGCGGCGGCCAGCAGGGTCCTGACGATCAGCGCGAGGACCGGCCGGAGGCGCCAGGTCGGGCAGGGCCTTCTGCAGCCGGCGGTAGGAGATCGAGACGCCGATGACGTACGCCAGCGAGTAGCCCAGGCCGAGCGCGGCGGCCACCAGCGGCGGCGAGTCCAGCGCCACCACCAGGCCGGCGCCGAGCACCACGTTGGCGGCGGCGATCACCACCTGGATGAGGAAGGGCGTCCTGGTGTTCTCCAGCGCGTAGAACGCGCGCAGGCAGACGTACTGCAGGGTGAAGGGGACCAGCCCGACGCCGAGGGCCATCAGGGCGTAGCCGGTGAACTGCCAGTCGGCGGCCCCGCGGCCGAAGCCGAAGATCAGCTGGGCGATCGGCAGGCCGAGGACCACGAACGCCACCGAGGTGGGCACCAGCACCGACAGGGCCAGCCGCATCGTCCGGGTGGCCTCCTCGGCCACCCCCTTCAGGTCCCCGGCGGCCGCCAGCCGGGAGGCGCTCGGCAGCATCGCGGTGGCCAGCGAGACGGTGATCAGCGAGTGCGGCAGGATCCAGATCGCGTACGCGTAGCCGTACGCGGCGATGCCGCCACCCTCCTGCCGGATGGTCGCCGCGGTGGCCAGCTTGGTCACCACCACCAGCGCGAGCTGGGTGACCAGCACGTAGCCGAGCACCCACTTGGCCAGCCGCAGGGTCTGCCCCAGCCCGGTGTGCCGGAAGTCGAAGCGCGGCTGGAAGTGGTAGCCCGACGACCGCAGGTAGGGCAGCAGGATGGCCGCCTGAGCAGCGACCCCGACCGTGGAGCCGATCCCGAGCAGCGCCTCCTGGCCGGGGGTGAAGGCGTCGCCGGTGGCGGTCTGGCCGAAGGTGACCAGGAACAGCAGCAGGACCCCGATGGAGACCACGTTGTTGGCGATCGGGGCCCACATCATCGGCCCGAACCGGTCCCGGGAGTTGAGCACCTGACCGGCCAGCACGAAGGCGCCGTAGAAGAACACCTGGGGCATGCAGTAGTAGGCCAGCGCCACCATCGACTGGTACTGCGCGGCGACGGCCGGGTCCTTCCACCCGCCGGCGGAGTAGACCGCGATGATGGCCGGCGCGGCCAGGGTCAGCACCAAGGTGATGACGAACAGCGCCATCAGGCCCAGCGTCATGATCCGGTTGGTGTAGGCCTCGCCGCCGTCGGCGTCCTTCTTCACCGCCCGCACGATCTGCGGCACCAGCACGGTGTTCAGCACCCCGCCGGCCAGCAGGATGTACATGCTGTTCGGCACCGTGTTGGCCAGGGTGAACATCTCGGCCTGCCGGGTCCCGTTGCCGAACAGGATGACCAGCAGCACGAACCGGCCGAAGCCGAGCACCCGGGACACAGCGGTCCCGGCGGCCATCAGCGCCCCCGAGGAGATCAGCCGGGACCGGGCCTGGCGGTCGGTCGCCCGCGAGGCGTCCTCGGCGGCGTCGTCGGAGGTGGCGGCGCCGCCGTGGGCTCAGCCACTGGTCGGCTCGGACAGCTCAGACATCGAGGGCGTCCTTGGAGCCGGTGGGTGCGGCGCTCTGGTCCGGCGGTCGGGACACCGGCAGCGGCTCCGGCTCGCCCTCCTGGGCGGCCCGCTCCCGCCCGACCTGCCGGATCCGCAGCACGGTGGTGCCGACCAGCACGATCCCGGCGGCGATGGCGATCAGCCAGCCGATCGTGCCGGCCTGGGTGGCGGTCACCTCGACCTGCTTGGAGCGGCCGACGGAGACGCCGTCCGGGGACTGCAGCTGGGCCCGCACCCTGACGCTGCCGTTGGTCTCGGCCTGCGCCTGGGCGTCGACGGTCACCGTCTGGCCGGCGTCCACCCGGGCGATCTCGATCGGGGCGACCGTCAGCCGCTGGCTCGCGGTGGAGCCGAAGACGATCCGCACCTTGATGGCGTTGGTGTCCGGGTCGGCGCCGGCGGGCAGGTCGTTGCGGACGGTGATGGGGAAGGTGCCGAGCCGACCGGTGGTGCTCACCTTGGGGATGACCTGGAGCGAGATGCGCTCGTACAGGATGTCGTCGAGGTAGTCCTCGACGGTGGCGGTGTAGCGCTGCGAGCGGCTCTCCTCGTCCCGCCAGCTCAGGCTCACGCTGCGGGGCAGGGCGATCGCGGCGTCGGCCTGGGCGGGCCGGGGCTCGATCAGCAGGTCGACGTAGGTGTCGAACTTCTCGGCCAGCCCGCGGGCGGCGGCCAGCTGGGCGGACGTCAGCTCGGCGTCCCGGGCACCGGTGGTGTAGCGGTACTCCCCGGACCAGGCCGCCGGGGTAGCGGTCAGCAGCTGGGTCAGGGTGGCACCGGTGAGCCAGGGGGCGGCCACCTCGTTGTCCCGGCCGGCGGTCTGGTTGGGGTCGGTGACCACCCGTACGCGACCTGCCGGTGAGCCCTGGGGGGCGGAGCGGGCCGCGATCCAGGTGTCGGCCAGCATCCGCTGCTGCACCTTCGCCGGGGTGCTCCGCGGCGCCGGTCCGGGGCCGCCGCCGGAGGCCCCGGCGGTGTAGCGGACCAGGGTGGACCCCGCCGGGCCCTGCAGCACGGGGGAGTCGATCGAGCTGGCGGTCCGCACCGTCGCGTCGGAGAGCAGGATGACGTGCCGGGTCCAGGGTCGGCCGCGGCCTGCACCGTCTCCTCGTCGGCGGTGCCCGTTGCCGGGCAGGATCAGCAGCGGCAGGCTGGCCGTGGCCGGCACCTGGGCGCCGGTCCGGACGGCGTCGCGCAGCTGCTCGACACCGCCGGCGTGCACCAGGGCGGCGACGTCGGGGTTGCCGTACGGGAGCCGGTAGCCGTCACCGGAGGTGATCAGACCGGCGAGTCGGAGAGCCAGGTCTGCGCCGCGGCGGCTCCGGTGCCCTCCTCGCTGGAGCCGTCGTCGTTCAGCACCCGGTAGCCCGCGACCATGGTCTGCACCTCCTGGACCAGGGCCGGGTCGATCGGCGAAGCTGGTGCCCTGCGCAGCGGCGGCGTCCAGCAACCGGGTCAGCCGACCCTCACCGCTGAGCTCGTCGACCAGGTGGTCGTCGGCGAAGTAGCCGGCCCGGACCAGGCTGGGACGGCTGGTCAGCACCACGACCGAGGTCTGCCGCACCTTCTCCTTCGGCACCGTCGACACGACCGGCAGGAAGGTCCGGCCCCGGCCGACGGTGATGTCGGGCCCGACGCTGTCGGTGCGGCCCCGCAGGTGCACCCCGACCAGGTAGATGCCGTCGATGTCGGGCAGCGCCAGCTGGGCCAGGGTGGCCGAGATGGTGAAGCTGGTCGACTCGTCCGGCTCGAGGGTCCGGTCCGTCTCCGACGGCACGTTGACGTACAGGGACCCGGCCTGAGCCCGGGCCCCCAGCGGGTCGTTCGCGGCGGAGTCCAACGCCGCGGTCATCCCCTCGGCCGTCTCGATCGGGTCCAGGGAGCGCCAGAAGGCGATCTGCAGGTTGGACAGCTCGATGTCGGAGGTGTTGGTGATCCGGCCGGCGATCGTCACCTTCTGGTTCGGCTCGTCCCGAGAGGGCAGGGCCGGGGTCACCTGGTCGATGCTGATCCGCGCCCAGGACTCCGGCTCGGCCGCGTGCGCGGTCGGTGCACCCAGCAGCTGGGCGACCAGCAGCACTGGCAGACCGACCACCGTGACCAGCAGGGTCGCCAGCACCGCCCGAGCGGCGCTCACCTGCTTCCCCACGTCACCAGGTGGATTGTAGTGATCGGGCCCGGGTGATCGGCCGTTTCGTGACCGTCCCCACGGCGGACGGGCCGAAATCCGTCAGTCGGGTCCGCGTGGAGCGACTAGCATCGACCCTCGTGTCTGGAGCAGATCGGTTGAACCGTGCGCAGGCGAACGCGGTGGCCGAGCTGTTGCGGATCGCTCCCGTCGCCGACCGCCTGGGCGCCCTGTTCGCCGCCGCCGGTCACCGGCTCTACCTGGTCGGGGGCAGTGTCCGCGACGCCCTGCGGGGCGACCTCGGACACGACCTCGACTTCACCACCGACGCCCGCCCCGACGACATCGAGGCGATCCTGCGGACGGTGACGCCGGCGGTCTGGACCATCGGCAAGGAGTTCGGCACCATCGGCTGCCGGGTCGACGAGCCGGCTGGTGCTGAGACCGGTGGTGCTGGGACCGGTGGGCTGGTACTGGGACCGGGGGTGCTGGCGGCGGGACGGTCAGCTGGGTGATCGAGGTCACCACCTTCCGCTCCGACGTCTACGTGGCCGACAGCCGCAAGCCGCAGGTGCGGTTCGGTGACACCCTCGAGGGTGACCTGGTCCGGCGCGACTTCACCGTCAACGCGATGGCCGTGGAGCTGCCCGGCCACCGGTTCGTGGACCCGTACGGCGGGTTGGCGCACCTGGCCGCGCAGGTGATCGACACCCCGGGGACGCCGGAGCAGTCCTTCAGCGACGACCCGCTGCGGATGATGCGGGCGGCCCGCTTCACCTCCCAGCTGCTGTTCACGCCGGCACCGCGGGTGATCGCGGCGATGACCGCGATGGCCGACCGGATCGCCATCGTGTCGGCCGAGCGGGTCCGCGACGAGCTGTCCAAGCTGGTGCTCACCGACCGCCCGCGGGCCGGGCTGGGACTGCTGGTCGCAGACCGGGCTGGCCGACCGGGTGCTGCCGGAGCTGCCGGCTCTGCGGCTGGAGCGGGACGAGCACCACCGGCACAAGGACGTCTACGAGCACAGCCTGACCGTGCTCGAGCAGGCCATCGACCTGGAGTCCCGGCTGCCGGCAGCAGCCGGACCTGGTCAGCCGGCTGGCCGCGCTGCTGCACGACATCGGCAAGCCCGCCACCCGGAAGTTCGAAGCGGGCGGCAAGGTGTCGTTCCACCACCACGACGTGGTCGGCGCCAAGCTGGCCCGCAAGCGGCTGACCGCGCTGCGCTACAGCGCCGACCAGGTGGCCGCGGTGTCCGACCTGATCGAGCTGCACCTGCGCTTCCACGGCTACGGGGACGGCCAGTGGACCGACTCCGCCGTCCGCCGCTACGTCCGCGACGCCGGCGACCAGCTGGCCCGGCTGCACGTGCTGACCCGGGCCGACTGCACCACCCGCAACAAGGGCAAGGCCGACCGGCTCCGGCGCGCGTACGACGGCCTGGAGGCACGGATCGACGAGCTGGCCGAGGAGGAGGAGCTCGCCTCCCTGCGACCGGACCTGGACGGGACCCAGATCATGGCCGTCCTGGGCATCGGCCCGGGCCGCGAGGTCGGTGAGGCCTACCGGTTCCTGCTCGAGCTGCGGATCGAGGAGGGTCCGCTCGGGCCGGAGCGGGCCGAGGAGGCCCTGCGTGCCTGGTGGACGGACCGGGCTTCCTGAGTTCATGTCTCGACCTCGGTGTTCAACAATTGTTGAACAGTGGAGTAAGGTCGACACGTGGCCACCTCCATCGGTTTTCGACCGACCCCGGACGACGAGCGCATCTTGCGCGAGGCTGCCGAGCCAGGCGAGAGCACATCCCAGACGCTTCGTCGAGCACTGCGACTCCTGGACCACGAGCGATGGCTCGCCCAGTTCAGGGCGGACGCGGAGGCGCTCAAGGGCGAAGATCTGACCACCGAGCCAGATGCCTGGTGATCCGTGGCGCGGTCTACCGGATCGACCTGGGTCGACCCCGCGGACACGAGCAGGGCGGTAGGCGGCTCGGCTTGGTCGTGTCCCCCTCGGACTCAGCGCTGTCCGTCGTGACCATCATCCCGACGTCGACGTCTGCAGGACCATCGATCCACCGTCCTGAGGTCGAGATCGCCGGTAGACCCACCCGAGTGCTCGTTGACCAGGTCCGTTCGATCGACTCCGACTATGTCGTGGGTGACCCCGTGGACTACCTCACTCGCGATCAGCTCGCCGTCATCGAGCTGGCGCTGGCGCACTATCTCGGCGTTCAGGCGGCCATGCCGCCCAGATCGTAGGGTCAGACGCGCGGCGAACACGGACTATCGCAATGGCCGACCGTCGAGCGAGAACCCGTCGCCCATGGCCACCCGTTCTGCCTGTGCTGACTTCGCCGAGATGCCTCGCGAGCCGACCGTTCTACGACCTAGTGGCCGGTGCTGGTGTAGTGGCGGATCTGGCTGCGCCAGTACAGGTAGGCCGCGGCGAACAGGATGACCCCGATCAGCGGAGCGAATGCTGCCAGCCAGGGGAGGGCGAGTTCGCCGGTGCGACCGAGGACCACGGTGGCTGGGAAGTAGGCGATGAAGGCCAGTGGGAAGACGAAGGTGAGTCCCAGCTGGACGGCCATGGGGAAGATCTTCAGCGGGTAGCCGCCGAGGGTGGACAGCAGCTGGTCGATGGCTCCGGAGATGGCGTAGGTGGCGGTCATCCGGAAGGCGATTGCGGAGGCGGCGAGGTGCATGGCAGCTTCGACAAGGGCTGCGCCGAGCAGGGCCACGGCCAGGTAGGCGACCGTGAGGGGGGTCCAGTCGATGTCGGCGTAGATGGCGCCGACGATGATGAGGGCGATCCCGCCGACGAGGTCGCCGAGGACGGTGAGGTTGAACCGGCGCGTGAGGAGTTGGATCAGGGGGTTCACTGGCCGGGTGAGGTAGCGGTCGAACTCACCTTCGCGGACGACATCGGTGATGCGTCCCATAAGTTGGGCGAAGCCGAAAGTGAAGATGCCGTGAGCGCCGAGGCGGAGTCCGTAGAGCAGGGCGAGCTCGGCCAGGCTCCATCCTCCGATGGTGCCGAACCGGTCGACCACGACCCAGATGAAGGCGAACCCTGCTCCTTGGTAGGCGATGGCGCCGATCAGCTCGATGACGAGGTTGGCGCGGTACTGGCCCTGGGCTCGCATCGACGCTGCCAGCAGTGCCCGGTACATGCGTGCCTGGCGGCGGAGTCGGGTGAACATGGGCCTCAGCCGCCTTGGACGACGATGCGGGTGAGGATGCGGCGCCACGACAGCCGCAGCGCGATGGCCAGCAGGATCGCCCAGCCGGCCGCGATACCGAGCGCTTGCCACAGTCCAGGGCCGGTGAGGACGCCGAGGTAGATGGCGACCGGGCTGAACGTGGTGGCTTGGAAGGGGAACAGGCCGGCGAGAATGCGGAGCCAGTCGGGCATGAACCACAGCGGCACCAACGATCCGGACAGGAACCGGGAGACGAGGCTGAACGACAGGTAGATGCCGGTCACCTCGAGTGACCAGAACGACGTCATGTCGAGCAGCAGGGTCAGCTGGACGGAGATGACAGCGGCGAGCAGCAGCGACACCAGATACCCGAACAGGGCCGCCGGGGAGGCTGGTGCGGCGACACCGCCCAGGATTGTGGCGACGAGCACGGCGGCGAACACGAACGGGAGGCTGCCGACGATGGCACCGACCTGTCCCATCGTGGTCTGCCACAGCAGCCCCAGGGGTCGGGCGAGGTCGGTGGCGACCCGGCCTTCGCGGACGAGTTGCTGCAGGGAGTAGATCCCCCAAGGGTTCAACGCCCAGAACTGCACCGTGGACAACGTCACGTAGGCCAGCTGCACGTGCAGCGGGATCTGTCCCGCCTCCCCTGACCCGTCCATCACCGCCTGGTCGGCGTAGACCGAGGTCCACACCATCTGCAGGGTGAAGATCTGCACCAGGACGACGACGGTGGTGATGACCAGCCCTACCCGGTAGGTCCATAGGCTGCGGCCCGCCATGGCGGCTATTGCGAGGCTGGCGCGCAGCCGTGATCTCCACCAGGCGGGTCGGTCAGTCTGGTCGACAGCCGGAGTCACGGTCATGTCGGTCCGGAGGCGTCGCCGGCGGCGTAGATCTGCCGCAGCACACCCTCGAGGTCGGGGTCGACGATCGACAGGTCAGAGACCTGGTAGTCGGCCAGCACCTGGCCGATCACGGTGGCGACGGGCAGCTGGTCGGGGTTGAACCGGAGCCACACCTTGCCGTCCTCGACCCGTGCCGGGTGGGTGCCGGGGATCCGCAGGTGCTCGGCCGTGGCCGGATCAGTGGGTTGCACGACGACGTCACGATAGGGGGCGTACCGCGTCTTCAGGGTGGTGAGGTCCCCGTCGTAGACGAGCTGGCCGTGATCGATCAGCATCAGCCGGGTGGCCAGGCGCTCAAGATCGTCCAGGTCGTGCGTGGTCAAGATGATGGTGGTGCCGCGCTGGGTGTTCAGCTCGGCAAGGAAGCCGCGGATGGCCTCCCTGGCCAGAACATCAAGGCCGATGGTGGGCTCATCGAGGTACAACACTGCCGGCTCGTACAGCATGGCCGCAGCCAAGTCGGCGCGCATCCGCTGCCCCAGCGATAGCTGCCGGACCGGGGTCGCCAGGAACTCGCCCATGTCGAGCAGCTCGACGAACATGGCCAGATTGGCCTCGAACCTTGCTGCTGGCACGTCGTAGAGCTCTTTGACCAGCTTGAACGACTCGACTGTCGGCAGGTCCCACCACAGCTGCGACCGCTGCCCGAACACCACCCCGATCTTGAGGGCGTTGCGTTCCCGGTCCTTCCACGGGGTGGCCCCCTCGACCTCCACGGTCCCTGAGGTCGGGACCATGATCCCGGTCAGCATCTTGATGGTGGTCGACTTGCCGGCCCCGTTTGGGCCCAGATACCCGACAAGCTCACCCGGTTGAATGTCGAACGACACGTCGGCCACCGCTGGCACGACGGTGTGCTGTCGTGTGACCAATGTGCGCAAGCCAGCGAAGCGGCCCTCGAACCGGCGCGGCCGGCGGAACTCCTGACACAGGTTCCGCACCCTGATGACCGGCTCCACTGACATGGGTCAGCACGCTATAGACCCCGCCGGCGCCCGTCGCCCACTTTCTGCTTGCGCCGCTCGGCCGAATACGGATACACGACCGGCGGCTGGGCACATCCTTGCCCGCAAGCCG
>CAWARE010000006.1:0-107478 GCA_963784345.1 uncultured Actinomycetota bacterium | reverse complement strand
GGTCGCAGATGCCGTCTCGGCAGATGTCATGAGGTTCCCCTCTGCCGGTGATCGCCGTTCCGGTGATCGCTGTGTGTCGGGAGTTCGTGGTGTCGGGAGTTCGTGGCGTGCGGGTGGCGCCGGGCGTCAGCTCCGGGCCAGCACCCCGGCCCGGTCGGTGAAGGCCAGCCCGTGGGCCTCGGCGACCGGCGGCGTTGACCAGCTCACCGGCGAGGTGCACAGCCCGAGGCCCAGCGCGGGGTCGGCCGCGGCGGCGCCGGCACGCCGTGTCGGCCACCCGGACCAGGTAGGGCAGGGTGGCCGAGGTCAGCGCGAGGGTCGAGGTCCGGGCGACCGCGCCGGGGATGTTGGCGACGCAGTAGTGGACGACCCCCTCCTCGACGTAGGTGGGGTCGGAGTGGGTGGTCGGCCGGCTGGTCTCGAAGCAGCCGCCCTGGTCGATGGCGATGTCGACGACCACGCTGCCCGGACGCATCGCGGCGATCATCTCGCGGGTGACCAGCTTGGGCGCCTTGGCGCCGGGCACCAGGACCGCGCCGATCACGACGTCGGCCTCGGCGACGTAGGCCGCGGTGCGGGCCCGGTTCGGCATGACCAGGTCCAGCCGGCCGCCGAAGATGTCGGACAGGTAGGCCAGCCGGGCCGGGTTGGTGTCGAGGACCCGGACGATGGCCCGCATCCCGAGCGCGATCTTCGCGGCCTCGGTGCCGGACACGCCGCCGCCGATGATGAGCACCTTGCGCGGCGGGGGTGCCGGGGACGCCGCCGAGCAGGATGCCGGCCCCGCCGGCGGGGCTCTCCAGGTGGTGGGCGGCGGCCTGCACGGCCATCCGGCCGGCGACCTCGCTCATCGGGGTGAGCAGCGGGAGCTTGCCGTCGGGGGTCTGCACGGTCTCGTAGGCGATGGAGTCGATCCGCCGCTCGAGCAGGAACTCGGTGAGCCCGCGGTCGGCGGCGAGGTGCAGGTAGGTGAACAGCTGCTGGCCCTCGCGGAAGCGGTGGTACTCGGCGGGCATCGGCTCCTTGACCTTGACGATCAGGTCGGCGCCGGCGAAGACCTCGTCGGCCGGTCCGACCTCGGTCGCCCCGGCGGCGGCGTACTCCTCGTCGGTGAACCGCGAACCGGCCCCGGCGCCGGCCTGCACGAGCACCCGGTGGCCGTCGTGCACCAGCTCGGCGACCCCGTCCGGGGTCAGCGCCACCCGGTTCTCGTTGTCCTTGATCTCGCTCGGGGACTCCGACGACGAGTGGCATGGGTGCTCCTTCGGGCGAGGCGTGGCTGATGCGCCAGCCGTGATGGGCACGATCATGCCCGCCCTGCTCCGGCGTGGTCGCGGCGGGCTCGGCGGCCCGGTCGGGCGGTGACCACGACGTTGGCGGCGACGATGATCGCGATCCCCAGCCACTCGTGCCCGGACAGCTGCTGACCCAGCAGCAGCAGCCCGGCGCCGGCGGCGAACACGGGCTGGACGCTGGAGAGGGTGCCGAAGACCTGGGCCGGCACGGTGCGCAGAGCGGTCAGGTCGGCGGCGTACGGGACGGCCGAGGACAGCAGCCCGGCGACCACGGCCAGCGCCAGGGGCCAGCCCCACAGCCGGCCGTCCAGACCGAGCCAGACGAGCACCGGCAGGTACGCCGTGGCGGACAGCAGGCTGGCCACGGCGGGCCCCTGCAGTCCCGGCAGCCGACGGCCGGCGACCTGGTTGACCAGGACGTAGCCGGCCCAGGCCGCCGCGGCGACCAGGCCGAGACCGATCCCGACCAGGTCGCTGGACGGTCCGGGCAGCACCAGGACGTACACCCCGACAGCAGCGACAGCGGCCAGCACCCCCTCCCGGAGTCCGCGGGCGGCGAGCAGCGCGATGGTCAACGGACCCAGGAACTCCAGCGTGACCGCCAGCCCGAGCCCGATCCGCTCGATCGCGGAGTAGAGGGCGAGGTTCATGATCGCGAACACCGCCGCCAGCGCCAGCGCCGGAGCCCACTGCGCGGCGGTCAGCCGACGCAGCGGGGGACGCGCCACGGCCAGCAGCACGATCGCGGCCACCAGCTGCCGGACGGCCACCACCCCGACCGGCCCGATGGTCGCGAAGGCGTGCGCGGCCACGGCCGCGCCCGTCTGGTTGCTGGCCGCTCCGGTCAGCAGCACGGCGATGCCGCGCCCGGAGCCGCTGCGTCGGGTGTGCGAGTCGGGGCCGACCGGACCAGCAGCCGTCCCGACGCCGTGCTCGTCGGCTGTCGGTCCGGGTGGGAGGACGTCGGTGCGCGGCCGGTCGGTGGTCATGGGTCAACTCTCGATCGGCCGCGGCGATACACATAATGCACAGCGCTGTCGTCCTATACGCTGAGCGTATGACCGATCTCCGCCAGCTGCGGGCCCTGGCCGCCGTGGTCGACGAGGGCACGTTCACCGACGCGGCGATCGCCCTGCGCACCTCGCAGGCGTCGGTCTCGCGGGCGGTCGCGGACCTGGAGCGTGCCCTCGGCGCCCGGTTGCTGCTGCGGACGAGTCAGGGCGCCCGTCCGACGGTGCTCGGCCGCCGGGTCACCGAGCACGCCCGGCGGGTGCTGGCCGAGGTGGCGACCATCGAGCGGCTCGCGGAGCAGCGTCCCGCTCAGCTGCGGGTGGGGTTCGCCTGGTCGGTGTTCGGGCGGCTGACCACACCGATCCAGCGCCGGTGGCAGGCCGAGCACGGGTCGGTGGTCTTCGTGCAGTCCAACACCGCCACGGCCGGGCTGCTCGAGGGAGAGGTCGACCTCGCGGTGGTCCGCCGGCCGCTGCCCGACCCGCGCTTCGAGACCTCACTGGTCGGCGCCGAACCCCGCTGCGCGGCTCTGGCCGCTGACGACCCGCTGGCCCGCCGGCGGCGGTTGACCCTGGCTGACCTGGGGCAGCGGACGGTGGCCATCGACCGGGCCACCGGCACCACGTCGACCGAGCTGTGGCCGTCCGGGGCCGGTCCGAGCGAGCTGCGTGAGGTGCACGGGATGGAGGAGTGGCTGACCGTCGTCGCGGCGGGCGAGGCGGTGGGCATCACCTCGCGGGCGACAGCTGACCAGTTCCCGCACCCGGGCATCCGCTACCGGCCCGTACCCGACGCGCCACCGATCGCTGTCTGGTTGGTCTGGTGGCGTGACGACCCGCCCGCCGGGGCCGCTGCCTTCCGCGACCTGGTCTGCCGCCTCTACGCCGACGGTTCCTGACCGCGACCTGGTCCGGAGTGGTCTCAGGTCGGGGTCTCGGGGGGGGGTGCAGCGCCGAGGCCATCATCTTCTGGTCCGGATCCAGCACCGTCAGCAGCCGGGCGCTGATCGCCGACAGCTGCTCCACCTGCTCGGGCTCCAGGGCGTCGATGACCAGCCGGCGGACGTTGCGGACGTGGCCCGGCGCGGCCTGCACCACCTTCGCCCAGCCCTCCTCGGTCAGCACCACGTTGGTGGCGCGCCGGTCCCCGGGGCAGGGCTCGCGGCGCACGTACGACGCGTCCTCCAGCCGGTTCATCACCCGGGACAGGCGGGGCAGGGTCGCGTTGGTCATCGACGCGAGCGCCGTCATCCGCATGGTGCGCCGCGGGGCCTGGGACAGCATGGCCATGGAGTAGTAGTCGTAGTGACTGAGCTGCTCGTCCCGCTCGAGCTGGGAGTCCAGGAACCGGGGGAGCAGCTCGAGCACCGCGGCGAACCGCACCCAGGCGAGCTGCTGGGCGTCGTCGAGCCACGGGGTGTCGGTCATGGGGGAAGTCTAGCAAACAGTTGTACCTACAAGTATTGCGTGCTAACTTAGTTGTACGTACAACAAACAACGACTCCTGGAGGACTCGATGACTGACGTGACCATCTTCGGCAAGGGCAACATGGGCACCGCGATCGCCGGCGTGCTCGGCAAGGGCGGCGCCACCGTGACCCACATCGGCAGCGACGACACCGCCGCCACGGTGACCGGCGACGTCGTCGTCCTCGCCGTGCCGCACCCCGCGGTCGAGGAGATCATCGCCGCGTACGGCGACCAGCTGGCCGGCAAGGTGGTGGTCGACATCACCAACCCGCTCGACTTCGCCACCTTCGACTCCCTGGTGGTGCCGGCCGACAGCTCCAAGGCCGCCGAGATCGCCGCGCAGCTGCCCTCGGCCTCCGTGCTCAAGGCCTTCAACACCAACTTCGCCGCCACCCTGGCCAGCGGCACGGTCGGCGACGACCAGCCCACCACCGTGCTGGTGGCCGGTGACGACGCCGCCGCGAAGCAGACCCTGTCCGACCTGGTGGTCGCCGGTGGCCTGCGCGCCGTCGACGCCGGCTCGCTGAAGCGCGCCCGCGAGCTGGAGGCCATCGG
Organism: uncultured Actinomycetota bacterium; assembly: GCA_963784345.1. Classification (GTDB taxonomy): domain Bacteria; phylum Actinomycetota; class Actinomycetes; order Propionibacteriales; family Propionibacteriaceae; genus Microlunatus. Next base: position 103,148 of record CAWARE010000006.1, on the reverse strand, counting down.
CTTCCTGCAGCTGACCGCTGCCGTCGGCGAGCAGATCGGCTGGACCGGCGGCTTCGCCGTCGTCCGCTGACCTCGCCCACCACTGACCGGAGACCGAGAATGACTGCCGTGAGCACCGACCTGCTGGCCGCCGACACCCGGATGGGGGCCGTGACGCTACGGGTGGCCGACCTGGACGCGATGACCACCTACTACCGCGACGCGGTGACCCTCAGCGTGCTGTCCACCTCGGCGTCGGAGGTGGTGCTCGGTCGGCGGCGCCGAGCAGGTGCTGCGGCTGGTGCACGCCCCCGAGCTGCGGCACGCGCCGTCCCGCTCGGCCGGGCCTGTTCCACACAGCGATCCTGTTCGACTCGGAGGCGGACCTCGCGACCTCGGTGCACTCGGTGGCCACCCGGCACCCGGGCACGTACACGGGCAGTGCGGACCACCTGGTCAGCCAGGCGTTCTACTTCACCGACCCGGAGGGCAACGGGGTCGAGCTCTACACCGACCGGGACCGGTCGAGCTGGAGCTGGACCCACGGCCAGATCGAGATGGCCACCCTGATGCTGGACCCGAACCGGTTCCTGGGTGAGCACCTGGACCCAGCGGCGGTGGCGGCGGCCGCTTCTCGGCCCGCGACTGTCGGTCACGTGCACCTGTGCGTCGGTGACGTCGAGTCCGCCCGCCGGTTCTACGTCGACCAGCTCGGCTTCGAGACCACTGCCGAGCTCGGCAACACGGCCCTGTTCGTCAGCGCCGGCGGCTACCACCACCACATGGCGATGAACACCTGGCAGAGCCGCGGCGCCGGTCGCCGCCGGCTGACCCTGGGTCTCGGGCTGGTCCGGATCGAGGTGCCGGCACTGGACGACCTCGGCGCCCTGACCGACCGGCTCGGCTTCCACGGCGTGGAGACCCGGGACGACGGCCGTACTGTCGAGTTCGAGGACCCCTGGGCGAACCGGATCCAGGTCCGCGCCGCCGTCTGACCTCACGATGACCCGCTGACGCACTCCTCCGACCACTCACGCACGCGTTGCACCGCGTGCGTGAGTGCACGGAAGAGTGCGTCACCGGGTTCGGTACGGCTGGTCGCTCAGATGTTGGAGCCGTCCGGGGGGACGCCGTCGGGCAGCGCGGCTGCCGGTTCGGTGCCGTCACCGGCGCCCGGGCAGGCCAGATCCAGGGTGTACGCGGTCATCGACAGCGACCCGTACGCGTAGCCGTCCACCAGCACGTCCGCGCCCCGCCCGGCGGCGCCGGCCAGCCCCGCGAGATAGAGCAGCGGGATGTAGTGGTCGGGGGTGGGCACCGCCGTACGGAAGTCGCGGTGACCGTCCAGCGCGGCGGTCTCGGTCGGTTCCTCCGCCATCGACGCCTTGACCTGCTCGTCGAACCGCTCGGCCCAGTCGAACCCACCGTCGGGCATGGTCGAGGTCATCCCGCCCAGGTTGTGCACCACGTTGCCGCTGCCGATGATCAGCACGCCCTGCTCCCGGAGCGGCGCCAGCCGGGCGCCGAGGTCGAGGTGGTAGTCGAACGGCTTGTCGGCGTTGATGCTCAGCTGCATGACCGGCACGTCGGCGTCGGGGAAGGCGTGCATCAGCACCGACCAGGTGCCGTGGTCGATGCCCCACGAGTCCACGTCGGCGCCGACCCAGGTCGGGTGCACGACGTCGCTGACCTCCTCCACGAAGCTCGGCATCCCCGGCGCCGGGTAGTCGACGTCGAACAGCGGCTGCGGGAACCCGTAGAAGTCGTGGATGGTGCGCGGCCGCGGCATCGCGGTCACGGCGGTGGCGTTGATGTACCAGTGGGCCGAGACGACCAGGATCGCCCGCGGTCGCGGGACCGCGCGACCCAGCGCGTGCCAGGCCTGGGTGTAGCGGTTGTCGGCCAGCGCGTTCATCGGGTTGCCGTGCCCCAGGAACGCGGCGGGCATCAGCCCGGGGGTGCTGCTCTGGCTGCTGGCGGGATCGCTCACGGCGCGCTCCGTTCGGTCGGTGGCACCACTATGCCGCCGCACCGCCCGCCGGAGGTGGATGCCACCGCGGAGTCACGTACGGCGGGCCCGCGACGCGCCCGGGTGGCCGGATGCCACCGCGGAGTCACGTACGGCGGACTGGGCGCGCCGGTGACCGGATGCCGCCGCGGAGTCACGAACGGCGGGCGCGCACTGACCGCCGCGGAGTCACGAACGGCGGTTCGGCACGCGTCCCGACGGCCGGATGCCGCCGCGGAGTCACGTACGGCAGGCCCGGAGGCGTCCCAGGTGGCCGGATGCCGCCGCGGAGTCACGAACGACGACCCCGCGGCGGCAGCGCCAGCCGGCTCACCAGCTCAGGCCAGCTGCAGGACCCGGGACTCCCACGGCGCGAGGGTGCCGGAGAGGCCGTCGCCGGGATGGGTGCCGAGCAGCAGGGTGGCTCCGGCCCGGTCCGGCAGCCCGTCGGTCGGCAGCTCCAGCGGCTCGGCCGAGAAGTTGGCCAGCACCAGCAGGGTCTGGTCGGCGGAGGTCCGGGTGAACGCCCAGAGCCGGTCGTGGTCGGGCGCCAGCAGGGCGAAGCGGCCGTCGACCACCACCGGGTTGCTGTGCCGCAGCGCGATCAGCGCCTTGTAGTGGTGGAACACCGACGTCGGGTCCTCGACCGCCGCGTGCGCGTTGACCACCACGTAGTTCGGGTTGGCGGGCAGCCACGGGATGCCCTCGCTGAAGCCGGCGTGCGAGCTGTCGTCCCACTGCATCGGCGTCCGCGCGTTGTCCCGGCTCTTCACCGACAGCGACTGCATCACCGTCTCCGCCTCCATCCCGAGGCTGAGCGCCTCGGCGTGGTAGTTCACCGACTCCAGGTCGGAGTACTGGGCGATGTCGGTGAAGTAGGAGTTCGTCATCCCGATCTCCTCACCCTGGTAGACGTACGGCGTGCCGCGGTGCAGGTGCAGCACCGTGCCCAGCGTCTTGGCCGACGCGACCCGGAACTCGGGGCTGTCGTCACCGAAGCGGGAGACGGCCCGCGGCTGGTCGTGGTTGTTCCAGTAGAGCGAGTTCCAGCCGGCCTCGGCCAGCCCGTCCTGCCACTCGGCCAGGTTGGCCTTGAGCACCGGCAGCGGCAGCTCGGCCAGGTCCCACTTCGACCCGTCCGGGGTCTGGTCCAGACTGACGTGCTCGAAGGTGAAGACCATGTTGAGCTCGTGGTTCGCCGGGTCGGTGACGGCTCGCGCGGTGGCGATCGAGGAGCCGGGCATCTCGCCCACTGTCAGCAGGTTCTGCGCGTCCAGGCCGACACCGGCGTTCATCTCGGCCAGGAACTCGTCCAGCCGGTGCCCGTTGGCCACCACGAAGGCCGACGCGTACGGCCGGCCGGGCGGCACCTCGCCGTCGGTGAGCTCGGTCGGCTTGGAGATCAGGTTGATGACGTCCATCCGGAACCCGTCGACACCTCGGTCGACCCACCAGCGCATCATCGCGTAGACGGCCTCGCGGACCTCCGGGTTCTCCCAGTTGAGATCGGGCTGCTTGGGCGAGAACAGGTGCAGGAAGTACTCACCGGAGGCCTTGTCGAACTGCCAGGCCGACCCGGAGAAGGCCGCGCCCCAGTTGGTCGGCTCGGCGCCGGGCGTACCGGGTTCGAAGCCGTCGCGGGCGGGCCGCCACCAGTACCAGTCGCGCTTCGGCGAGGCCGGGTCGCGGGACTCCACGAACCAGGGGTGCTCGTCGGAGGTGTGGTTGACCACCAGGTCCATCACCAGCTTCATGCCCCGCTCGTGCAGGCCGGCGATGAGCGCGTCGACGTCGGCCAGGCTGCCGAAGGTCGGGTCGATGTCGGTGTAGTCGGAGATGTCGTAGCCGTTGTCGTCCTGCGGGGAGGTGTAGACCGGCGACAGCCAGACCACGTCGACACCCAGCTCGGCCAGGTAGTCCAGCCGGGACACGATCCCGGGGAGGTCGCCGATGCCGTCGCCGTTGCTGTCGGAGAACGACCGGGGGTAGATCTGGTAGACGACGGCCGACTTCCACCAGCCGTCGGGGCGGGCGGCGGTGGGCATCGTGGGGGTGGACATCGAGGTCTCCTCTGCTGGTTCGATCTGCTGGGTTCGTTCTGCTGGCTCGTCTGCTGCTGACGTCCGGCCGGTTGGGGGCCGGACGGCGATGGAGCTCTTCGGTGAGCTACCGGGTGGTCGTCGGCGGACTGATGGTGCCGCCGGTGGTGAGGGTGTGGATGATCGGTCCGGCAGCGGGGAGGTCCTCGCCGCGGACCAGCTGCTCGGCGGCGTGCATCGCCTGGTAGCCCATCGCCCGCAGCGGCTGGGCGACGGACACCAACGGGGGCCGCGTCATCCGGGCCAGCGGGATGGCGTCGAAGCCGACCACCGAGAGGTCCTCGGGCACCCGCAACCCCCGCTCGTCGGCCACCGCCATGGCGGCCACGGCCATCTCGTCGCTGACCGCGAACACAGCTGTCAGGTCGGATCGGCGGTCCAGCAGCCGGCGCATGGCGACCAGGCCGCTGTCGTAGCCGAAGTCGCCGTGCTCGACCGGTCGGTCGGTGGGCCGCGATCCCGGCGGCATCGCACGCGGTCTCGAACCCCTGCACGCGCGGGATGCCGGCCACCGGGTCGTCGGCCCCGCCGGCGATCATGCCGATCCTGGTGTGACCGGCGGCGATCAGGGCGCCGGCGGCGTCAGCGGCGGCCCGTCGTCCGTCGATCGCCACGACCGGCACCCCGGGATCGGGCGTGCTGCCGGCCACGACCACGTACGGCAGGGCCAGGGCCCGGAGCAGCCGGTGCTGGGTCTCGGTGATTGCCGTCGACATGACCACTGCTGCGTCGACCTGACGGCTGGCCAGCAACCGGGCGTAGTGCTCCAGCCGGCTCGATCCGGCGCCGGTCGAGCAGACGATCACCGAGTAGCCCAGCTCGTACGCCGCGTCCTCCACCCCGTCCAGCACCTGACCGGCGAACGAGTCCGACACGGCCGGCTGCAGCAGGCCGACGGTCATGCTCCGCTGGGTGATCAGCATCCGGGCCAGGGCGTTCGGGGCGTAGCCCAACCGGTCCGCCGCGGCCCGGACGGTCTCGGCCGTCGCGGTCGCCCCGCCCCGGTCGTTGAGCACCCGGGAGACGGTCGCGATCGAGACGCCGGCCGCTTGGGCGACGTCCTTGATCGTGGCGCGCGTCATGGGTCCTCGCTCGGTCGGTGGCGGAGTGGAAAGGTTTACGGTCTGCTGTCAGGAACTGTAGCCAGGATCGGCGGCGACGTCTAGTAAAGGTTTACGGACCGGCCGTCGGTCGCGACCAGGTCGGGCCGGCAGCTGTCGCTGACCGCCCCGGTCCGCGAGAGACCGCGTCAACCGCGGTTGACAAACGCACCAACGTCAACGTAAGTTGACGGCATGTCCGACGCCTTCATGACCGCCGCCGGGGAAGACCCCCAGGAGGGTCTCCGCGCCGTCCGCGCCGTCCGGGAGCTGGCCGATCGGCTGGAGCGACTCCAGGTCGAGCGGGCCCGGGGCCTCGGCTGGTCCTGGCAGGAGATCGCCGACGCGCTCGGCGTGACCAAGCAGGCCGTCCACAAGAAACACAGCAGGAGGATCTGATGTTCGAGAGGTTCACCGACGAAGCCCGCACGGCAGTCGTCGCCGCGCAGGGGGAGGCGCGTTCCACGGGGGCCACCGCGATCGACTCGCGGCACCTGCTGCTTGCCCTGCTCACCGACGACCGACGCTCCCAGCAGACGCTGCAGCGGGTAGGGGTCGACCCGGTCGCGTTCGCGTCGTCGCTCCGGGCCGAGCTGGACGGCCTGGACGCCGCCTCGCTGGCCTCGATCGGCATCGACCTCGACGCCGTACGGGAACGGGCCGACGCCGTCTTCGGCGCCGGAGCGCTGGACCGTGGTCGGCGCGCTCCTCGCCGGGGCCACCTGCCGTTCACGGCGGACGGGAAGCAGGCGCTCGAGCAGGCTCTGCGGGAAGCGGTCCGGCTGCGATCGCGGCAGATCGACGGCCGGGTGCTGCTCCTCGGTCTGCTGCGTCCCGGTTCGCCGGCCGAGGGCGCGCTGACGCGGGCTCTGGTGGAGGCGGGCAGCTCGCCGTCGACCCTGCGCCAGGCCCTCGAAGACGCCGCCTGATCGATCCCGGACGCCACGCCCGACCGCTCGTCTGGCGACCGGTGGCCCGCGGGGGGCGGCTCCGCCCGCAGGAGGCTGGTGCTGCTCGTCGTGGCCGGGTCGGACGTGACAGGCTGCACCCGTGCCCGATCTCCCCGTGCTGGATCCGGTCGAACAACGCGTGCTGGGTGCCCTGCTGGAGAAGCAGCGCACGGTGCCCGACTCCTACCCGCTCTCGCTCAACGGTCTGCGCACCGCCTGCAACCAGTCGACCAGCCGCGACCCCGTGGTCGCCTACGACGAAGCCACGTTGGTGGACACGCTCAACCGGCTACGGGACCGCGAGCTGGTCCGGTTCGTGAAGCCGACCGGACTGCGGGTGGTGAAGTACCACCAGCGGTTGGAGGAGCAGCTCGGTCTGGATGGGCCGGCGGTGGCCCTGCTCACCGGTCTGCTGCTGCGCGGACCACAGACCCCGGGTGAGCTGCGGCCGCGGACGGAGCGGCTGCACGCCTTCGCCGACCGGGATGCTGTCGAGGAGCGGCTGCAGGCGCTGGCGGCCCAGGACCCGCCGCTGGTCCGCGAGCTGGAGCGGCAGGCGGGGCAGCACGACCGGCGCTGGATCCACCTGCTCGGTGCCGAGCTGCCGCCCGAGGCGCTGACCCCGGTGGTCGCCGTCGACCGGGAGCAGGTGCTGGCCGCCGGCGGCCTGGCCCGCGACCGCCTGGTCACCGGGGAGTACGACCGGTTGGCCGAGGCGTACGCGATCGCGCTGGGCGACGACCTGGCCGACAAGCCGTTCGACAGGTGGTTCCTGGAGGAGCTGGCCGACTCCGCCCCCGGGCAGGGGCTGGACGTCGGCTGCGGACCGGGTCAGGTGGCGGGTCTGCTGGCCGGCCTGGACATGGAGATGACCGGGCTCGACCTGTCGGCGGTGATGCTGGAGCAGGCCCGGGAGCTGCACCCGGACGTCACCTTCGTGCAGGGCACCTTCGCGGTCCCGCCGATGCCCCGGGGCAGCGACCCCCGCGATCCCGGCTGGGGTCTGGTCACCGCCTGGTACGCGCTGGTGCACCTGGCCCAGTCCGAGATCGCCCCGACCGTGGCGCAGCTGGCCAAGGTGCTGTGCCGTGGCGGCTACCTGGCGCTGGCCACCCACGTCGGCGACGAGGTCCAGCACCCGGGCGAGCTGTTCGGCGAGCCGACCGAGCTGGACTTCGTGCTGCACGACCCCGAGGTGCTCATCGCGGCGGCCGAGGCGGCCGGGCTGGTCGACCTCCAGTGGTACGTCCGCAGCCCGCTCCCGGACGAGGCGCCGACCCGCCGGCTCTACCTGCAGGGCCGCAAACCCCTCTGAGCCGACCACCGGTTCCGCTGTCGGTGCGGCGACGTACCGTGCCGGTCATGGCTGAGATCGTGATCTTCCACCACATCCTCGGACTCACGCCCGGGGTCGAAGCGCTCGCCGACGACCTGCGGGCCGCCGGGCACACCGTCCACACGCCCGACCTGTACGGGGGTCGCCGGTTCGCGACCCTCCAGGAGGGGGCGGCGTTCGCCAGCGGCCCCGACACGCCGGATCTGACCGCCCTGGCCGATGCGGCCGTGGCCGAGCTGCCCGCCGGTCTGGTCTACCTGGGCATCTCCTCAGGGGTGATGCAGGCCCAGCGCCTGGCCCAGACCCGGCCGGGTGCGGCCGGCGCGGTGCTGCTGGAGGCGTGCGTGCCGATCACGGGGGACTGGGCGTTCGGACCCTGGCCCGACGGCGTGCCGGTGCAGATCCACGGCAAGGACGCCGACGAGTTCTTCGCCGGAGAGGGCGACGTCGACGCCGCCCGGGCGATCGTGGAGGCCGTCCCGGGAGCCGAGCTGTATCTCTACCCGGGGGATCGAGCACCTGTTCGAGGACACGTCCCTCCCGACGTACGACGCCGAGGCCACCCAGCTGCTGACCTCGCGGGTGCTGGAGTTCCTCGCTCGCTGACGGCGCCGCCCCTGGCTGACCGAGCAGCGCGCGAACGTGCTGGGACGCGAGGTCAGCGCCCGACCGGCACCGGTTCCGGCCGGTCAGTCGTCGGGTCCGCGACTCCCGCGGCATCCTCGACCACCCGGCGGGAGTCCCCGGCCGCGTCGCCGCTCGACACGTCGTCCGTGTCCCCGGCCAGGTCGGTGGCGTCGGCGGTGGTCAGGCTGCGCTGCTGCGCCGGTGGCACCCGTACGGTCAGGGCACCGGGGACGATCTCGGCCACCAGGGTGGCGCACTCACCGGCGGTGTCGCCGTCCAGCTGGTACTGGTCCCGTGGCTCGACGGTGATCTCGACCCGCCGCCCGGTGAGCCGGTCCAGCTGGTCGTCGCCCCGTTCCCGGCGGGTGACCACCTGGGTGACCAGCCGGACCCAGTCGCGGACCGTCCGGGGGGAGGCGACCAGCACGTCCAGCAGACCGTCGTCGGGCTGGGCGTCGGGGATGAGCAGGATGCCGCTGGGCAGCAGTCCCACGTTGCCGATGACGATCACCGAGGCCCGGCGGCGCAGGACCGGGCCGTCGTCGACCCGGATGGTGGTGTGCAGCGCTGGGTGGTTGGCGTTCTTGGCCGCCGAGACGAAGTAGGCGGCCGAACCGACGGTCTTCTTCAGGTCCGGGTTCGTGTCCTGCATGATCACCGCGTCGATGCCGACGCCCGCCATCACCGCGAAGTGGTCCACCGGACCCCCGTCAGCGGTCATCCGGACCAGGTCGATCGGCTTGTCCGCCCCGTCGAAGGCGACCCGCAGCGCGGCCGACTCGTCGCGGGGGATGCCCAGGTTGCGGGCCAGCAGGTTGGAGGTGCCGGCGGGCACCATGCCGAAGGGGATCCCGGTGCCGGCCAGCCCGGAGCAGATCACCCGGACGGTGCCGTCGCCGCCGGCACCGATCACCAGGTCCACATCCTCGGCCACCGCCTGTGCGGTCTGCGCCCGGCCGGGATCGTCGATGGTGGTCTCCAACCACAACGGCCGGGCCCAGCCGCGGGTCTTCAGCTCGTACTCGACGTGGCGACGGAACAGGGCCCAGTCGGTCACCTTCGCCGGGTTGTAGATGACCGCGCACCGCAGCTGGTCGGTGGTGACCGTCGGGTGCGCGGCCTCCCGCCGCTCCCGGACGATCTCGACCACGGCCGTGTGGGGGATCGGCACCGACACCCCGCAGACGACCAGCGAGAAGCCGGCGACGAAGGCGCCCAGCAGTGCGCCGCCGACGAGGTCGGCGATGTGGTGGGCGCCCAGGAACCACCTGTCGAAGGCCACGGCCAGGATCAGGGCAGTGGCCCCGACGGTCCACCGCAGTCGCGCCCGGGGGCTGCTCCGACTGACCCGGAACGCCGCCCCGACCGCGATGCAGGAGGCCACCACCCCGACCATGTGGCCGGACGGGTACGAGTAGCCCCAGGCCGTCATGACGTCGAGGTGCTCCGGCGGGCGGGGCCGGGCGACGGCCCACTTGACCAGGCTGCCGATGCCCCAGCCGAGCGCGGCGGTCAGCAGCAGGGCGAAGGTCAGGGCCCGGAGCCGGCGCCGGTACGCCCAGGCGGCCAGGGCGACCAGGGCGGCGTACTGCAGCCCCGGCCAGGTGAGCAGCGCGAACGCGGCAGCGATCTGTGCCTGGTTGGACATCGGGTCCAACGCCGGGGCGACCCAGCGCTCGTCCAGGGCGCGCATGGCCGGCCAGGAGAACAGCAGCAACGACCAGCCGAGGAAGGCCCCGAGCAGGCACGCCGTGATCAGCACCGAGGTCCGGCTCCGCCGCCCGCTCACCGGCGCCTCGCGACCAGCGAGACCGCTGTGCGCAGGGCGCGGCGATCGGACACGGTCATGGAGTGATCCTTCCACCGGTCTGCGCAGATCCCGTACCCGACGATCGCGATGCTGGTCACAACCGCGGCCGCCGTCGGCCGGATAAGCGGTCAGGGGGCGGCGGCGACCTCGCTAGGCTGGCCGAGTGATCGATGTGAAGGTGCTGCGCACCGACCCCGACCGGGTCAAGGCGTCGCAGCGCGCCCGCGGTGAGTCCGAGACGATCGTCGACGAGGCCCTGGCGGCCGACGCCAGCCGGCGCTCGTCCATCGCCGCGTACGAGTCGCTGCGGTCCGAGCAGAAGGAGCTGGGCAAGCAGGTCCCCAAGGCCTCGCCGGAGGAGCGGCCCGGTCTGCTGGCCCGGACCAAGGAGCTGGCCGACCAGGTGAAGAAGGCGGTGGCCGCCGAGAAGGAGGCCTCCGCGGCCTTCGACGAGCTGCTCAAGGCGGTGCCGAACCTGATCATCGACGGGGTCCCGGTCGGCGGCGAGGACGACTACGTGGTGCTGGAGGAGCGCGGCACCAAGCGCGACTTCGCGGCCGAGGGCTTCACGCCCCGCGACCACGTCGAGCTCGGTCAGCTGCTGGGGGCGATCGACATCGAGCGCGGGGCGAAGGTGTCCGGCTCGCGGTTCTACTTCCTCACCGGACAGGGTGCCGAGCTGGAGCTGGCGCTGCTCAACCTCGCGGTCACCACAGCCACGGCCAAGGGCCTGACCCTGATGATCCCGCCGTCGCTGGTCAAGCCGTCGGCGATGGAGGGCACCGGGTTCCTCGGCCAGGCCGCGCAGGACGTCTACCACCTGAGCGAGGACGACCTCTACCTGGTCGGCACCGCCGAGGTGCCGCTGGCCGCCTACCACGGTGACGAGATCCTGGCCCCGGAGTCGCTGCCGCGGCGCTACGTCGGCTACAGCCCGAGCTTCCGACGGGAGGCGGGCTCGCACGGCAAGGACACCCGCGGCATCTTCCGGGTGCACTGGTTCGACAAGGTCGAGATGTTCGTCTACTGCGCCCCCGAGGACGCCGAGGCCGAGCACCAGCAGCTGCTGGAGTGGGAGAAGGAGTTCATCGACGCCCTCGAGCTGCCCTACCGGGTGATCGACGTGGCGGCCGGCGACCTCGGCCTCAGCGCGGCCCGCAAGTACGACTGCGAGGCCTGGCTACCGACCCAGGAGAGGTACCGCGAGATCACCTCGACCTCCAACTGCACCGAGTTCCAGGCCCGGCGGCTGAACATCCGCGGCCGCTACGAGACCGGTGTCGGGCCGGTCGCCACGCTGAACGGGACCCTGTGCGCCATGCCCCGGATGATCGTCATGCTGCTGGAGAACCACCAGCAGGCCGACGGCTCGGTCCGGGTGCCCGCCGCGCTCCAGCCGTTCCTCGGCGGTCGCAGCCAGCTGTCGCCGTTGTGAGCGCCCCTCAGCCCGGCAGCCAGGGCGCCGGCTGGCGGCCCCGGGTCGTCGCCCTCGACGTCGACGGCACCATCCTGGACCACGACGGGTCGCTGCCCGCCGAGGTGCGAGCGGCGGTCCGGGCCGTCGCCGACGCCGGCGTCCCGGTGGTGCTGTCCACCGGACGCGCCTGGCACAGCACGCTGCCCGTGGTCGAGCAGCTCGGGCTCACGAAGGGTCCGGCGGTCTGCTCCAACGGCGCGGTGGTGATCGACTTCCCGCCGGAGCGGATCGTCAAGGCCGTCACGTTCGACCCACGGGCGGTGATCGAGAAGGTCACCGCGTACTCCCCGGACACGCTGATCGCGGTCGAGGAGATCGGTCGGGGCTACCGGCTGAGCGGGCACTTCCCCGAGGGCGACCTGACCGGCGCGATGGCCATCGAGGACGTCGAGGAGCTGAGCGCGCGCCCGGTCACCCGGATCATCCTGCGCGACCCGGCCCGCTCCGACCAGGACTTCGTGGCTCTGGCCGAGCAGCTGGGTCTGCACGGGGTGCAGTACTACGTCGGCTACAGCGCGTGGCTGGACATCGCCCCCGAGGGGGTCACCAAGGCAGCCGGTCTGGACGAGGTCGTCCGCGGGCTCGGGGTGACGGCGGCCGACGTGCTGGCGGTCGGCGACGGCCGCAACGACGCCGAGATGCTGGCCTGGGCCGGTCGCGGGGTGGCCATGGGTCAGGCGCCGGTCGAGGTGCAGCAGATCGCCGACGCGGTGACCGACACCTACGACGACCTCGGTCTGGTCACCGAGCTGCGCCGCTGGTTCTGACCGGTTCGGGGTCCGGTTCGGCGGCCGCCCGCCCGGTCAGCCGGGTGATCCCGAACACCATCACCGCCAGCCCGACGGCCTCGAAGGCCAGCGTCGACACCGACGAGAACAGCCGCTCGCCGAACACGACCAGGCCGAAGGCCAGCGACACCAGCAGCTGGGCGATGTTGAGCACGGGGGCGGTGACCGACAGCCGGGTGGACTGGTACGCGCGCTGGTTGAGCAGGATGGCCGTCGCCCCCACCCCCACCAGGACCCAGGTCGACCACGCGGTGAGCACTGCTGCGATGCCGGCGGACGCCTCCGTGCTGGTGAGCTTGACCAGTCCGGCCACCAGCCCGAAGCAGGTCCCGGCCGCGGTGGCCAGCAGCACCCCACGGCGCAGCGGTCTCCCGGCGCTCCGCCGAGCGATCAGGCCGAGCACGGCCACGACCACCAGCCCGACCCCGATCAGCAGCAGCGCCAGGTCGTCCACCGGTGTCTTGGGGGCGCTGGGCCGCAGGAAACCGATGAACAGGGCCAGTCCTGCCCAGGTCACGCCCGCCCAACCGAGCTCGCCGCGGGACGGCAGCCGCCGGTCGATGGCCGACCGGGCGAAGACCGCGAACACGATGCCGCTGAGGATGATGGGCTGCACGACGGTCAGGTCGCCGCGGCTGAGGGCGAGGGCGTGCAGACCGAACGCGGCAGCACACAGCAGCGCGCCGATCGTCCACCCCGGTCGGCGGACCAGCGTCGCCACCATGGCCCGCTTGGACTCCGTCGGCGCGGAGCCGGCCGAGCGGTGCTGCAACGAGCTGCCCAGCGCGAACAGCGCGGCCGACGCCAGGGCGATCAGCACCACCACGTACACCTGCCGGCCTCCGTCCGCCGTGCCACCACGGCCCTGCTGCTACCCGTTCCGGTCGCGGGAGGGCGCCGGTGGAGTATCTCCTACCCCTCCAAGGCGTTGTCGGTCACGCGGATGCCGTGTGCGTCCGAGCGCCCGTGCCCGGGGCGGCCGCCCGCGCAGCCCTCAGCGCAGGAGATGCCGGACGGCGGCCGCGGCCACCGCCGGTCGGGTACGCCGACCGTGCGTGGCGCTCACCAGCGACTCCCCGACGAACAGCGTGAGCACCAGCAGACAACGGCCCTCCACGTCGGCGGGGTCATCGCAGAACTCGGCGAACAGCGGCCGCAGGTACGCCAGCCGGCGGTCGTCGACCCGGCGGACGCGTCCGGCGACCGGGGCGTTGCGGCGGGCCCAGTCGCGGACGGAGAGCTCGAGGGCCAGCAGGTCCTCCCCGGCGTTGGCCGCGGAGAACAGGCGCCGGAGCCGGGTCCGACCGTCGCCACCACCGCGGTCGGAGGACTCGATGGCGCGGTCGACCAGGGTCTCTTCCCAGGTGTCGAGCATGGCGTCCAGCAGCGTCTGGCGGTCGCGGAAGTGGTGGTAGAAGCCCCCCTTGGTCACCTGCAGGGCCGCGGCTACGGTCTCGACCCGGACGGCGTCCGGACCGCCCGCCGCCAGCGCCTGCAGGCCCGCCTCGATCCAGGCGGCTTTGGTGGTGCGGAGATGGGCCGGCACCACCGCTCCTTCGCTGACAGCTCACCCGTTGACCCGGGCCGATCCGTACTTTACCGTATGCATACGGCAGCGTATGGAAGGAGGTGACCGATGGTGCTCCCACCGGGTCAGCGTGCGGTGCAGGGTCTTCCCCGATTCGGGGTCGAGCTGGAGAGTGCGCCGCCGGTGCCACCCACCGACCTGGAGATCGAGATCAGCGGGCAGCTCGCCCGCCGGGTCTCCCTGCGACCCGATGACCTCGCGACCCTGCCCCGCCGGCGGTCAGAGTCCGCCCTCCACTGCGTGGCGGGGTGGTCCGCCGTCGGACTGGTCTGGGAGGGCGTGCCGTTCGCCGAGGCCTACCGGCTGCTGATCGAACCGGCGCTCGCCGACGGCGCCCGTGTCGGCTACCTCGTCTTCGTCGGTCTGGACGGCTACCGGTCGATCGTCACCGTCGAGGACGCCCTGGCCGACGGCGTGCTGATCGCCGATCGGCTCGACGGCCAGCCGCTGACCGCCGAGCACGGGGCCCCGGCGCGGCTGGTCAGCCCCGACCAGTACGGCTTCGTGAGTACCAAGTACCTGTGCCGCATCGAGCTGCACCCGTCCGAGCCGGTCAACCTGTACCACTCCCGGAAGAGCATCCAGCGCGCCCTGCGCACGGTCCGTCCGCATCGGCGGGCGCGGGTGTGGCGCGAGGAGCGCCACCGCTACGTGCCCTCCTGGCTCATCCGCCGGGTCTATCGCCGGTTGGTCCCGCTGCCCGCGCCGCCGGCGGGGGAGGCTGCTCAGTCCGGGGCGTCGGTCGGGGCGACGTAGCCCTCCGGTCGTGCCAGAAACCCACCGGCTGCCCGGGTCCGCGTAGGCGACCGCCTCGTCAGCCCGAGGTGGCGTCGAGATGCTGCAGCAGGTCGTGCGCGGCGAGCTCGACGTCCTTGTGCCGCCACTCCGCCGCCCGGTACACGCAGGCGATCAGCCCGCTGCGGTGCACGCGGCGGAAGTCGCCGACCACGAAGGCGTAGCGCGCCTTGGTCTGCTCGCCGGCCCCCTCGGTCAGCCCGAGGTGCCAGCGTCCGTACGCCGTCCAGTCGTGGCGGTCGAGGTAGGCGTTCTGCGCTTCCGCGTCGGGCTGCACGTCGCCCCACTCGCTGCGCAGCACGTACTGGTGCTTGTCGATCAGGTCGCGGACGTAGGCGACCGCCTCGCTGTTCAGGGCGTACCTGGCCATGACGTCAGTCTGGCGTACGGGTCCGACGGTCGTCACGGGTCGGGTCACGCGTCAGGGGTGGGCCGGCAACCGCTCGGTGGGCTGGTCGGTGACCGCCGCCCGCCGCTGCCGGCGGGCGGTCACCGACAGGGAGGCGTTGAGGGCGGCGAGCAGCACGGCGAGCACGGCCAGCACCCCGGCGGCGACCGCGACCGCCGTCCCCAACGAGATGCGGGTGGCCAGGGCACCGATCCCGATCGCCGTGCCGGCCTGCAGCGCGTACGCGATCAGGTAGAGGAAGGAGAGGGTCGCCCCGCGGTGCTCGGCCGGAGCGAGCAGGTTGACCAACCCGAGTCCGCCGGTGAACGCCAGCGAGTAGGCGACCCCACCCACCAGGCACCAGGCCAGGAACAGCGGCAGGGACTGGCGAGCCGCGGCGGCGGCCATCAGCCCGAGGCTGATCAGCGACAGGCCGGTGCCACCCCAGACCGCCGTCCGGGCGGGGAGCCGGCCGAGCAGCAGACCGGTGACACCGATCGAGGCGGCCGAGGCGGCGAGCAGAGCGCCGATCACCAGGGTGTTCCCGGTGTGGGTGAGCTGGTCGATCATGTGGGCGCCCAGGGACAGGAAGATCGCTCCGACGCAGTAGGCGAGGGCGACCGAGGAGGTCGCCACCAGGAAGCCGGTGCGGATCCCGCGCGGCACGAACGGGGCCCGCGGCCGCCACCGCCGGGCGACCACGGGACGGTCGTCCGGGGTGAGCAGCAACGCGACCGCCGACGCCAGCGCGAGGGCCAGCAGAACCAGGTAGCTCCACACCAGCGGGTGCGGCAGGTAGGCGGCGAACACCCCGCTGACCAGCAGCGCCAGCGTCAGCCCGGCGGCGGTGGCGACGGTGGCCGTGGTGCTGGCGAACCGGGGGCTGCGGGTGGTGTTGTTCTCGATCAGCGACGCGGTGGCGGCCCCCATCGCCAGTCCGGCCCCGGCCCCCTGGAGCGCGCGGCCGACGTAGAGGAAGGCCACGTGCGGCGCGAACGCGAACACCACAGCGGACGCCCCGATCAACGCGATGCCGGCGACCATCACGCGGCGGCGGCCGAACAGGTCGGACAGGTTCCCGAACAGGGGGAGCACCACCAGCAGGGCGAGCTGGTAGGTCGCGAAGATCGACGTCACCACCACCGGTGGCAGGCCCCAGCGGGCGGCGTAGATCGGGTAGAGCACGCTCGGTGCCCCGGACGACCAGAGGGCGAGGGCCAGCACCGAGGCCGCCGCCCAGAACGCCCCGCGCCGGCCCAGCGACGGCAGACGACTGTCGCGTCGTCCGGAGGTGGTGCTGCGCATCCCGGTGCCATCCGTCCCGGCCGGTCGGGCCGCTCGTGGTCGTCGGACCGACCCTAGCGCTTCTGGGTTGGTTGAAACAACTCAGGGTCGAGGGCTGGATGGGCGGATCGGAGCCAGGGTACGGTGACGGGTATGCCCCGTCAGTCGCCGGCACTGGCCCAGACGATCGAGAACCCGTGCGCCATCGTGCGCAGCCTGGGGTCCTCACCGACACCTGGACCTTCCTGATCGTGCGCGAGTCGCTGCTCGGGGCACGGACGTTCGCGCAGTTCCGGGACGCGCTCGGCATCGCCTCCGACGTGCTCAGCGCCCGGCTCGACGAGCCTGGTCGAGCACGGCGTGCTGGCCAGGACCCCGTACCGCGAGCCCGGTCAGCGGACCCGCGACGCGTACGACCTCACACCGGCCGGGAGCGGACCTGACGACCGTGCTGGTGGCGATGCAGCAGTGGGGTCACGCGCACGTCCCCCGGGGACCGGAGCTGCGGGTCACCCCGGTCACCGACGGACAGCACCCGGTCCGGGCCCGGCTGGTCGACGACCGGGGCCAGGACGTCGACGCCGCTGACGTCCGCTTCGTCCGGGTCGGTCGTCCCCGGAGGGTCAGGGCAGGATCGCCGCCAGCTGAGCACGGATCCCCTGCAGCACCTCCGACACGGAGGTGTCCGGGTCGGTGGCGCCGGCCATGGTCACGAAGAGCACGGCCGAGACGACCCGAGCCAGAGTGGCGGTCTCCTCCGGGCTGCTGTCGGTGCGCCGGAGCAGGAGGTCGGCGACCGCCTGCTCGGTCCGACCGGCGATGGCCAGCGCCTCGGCGTGGTGCGGCTCGCGCCTTCTTCACCGGACTGCGGCGCTGGTGGCCATCCCGAACAGCACCTGCGTGAACGTGAGGGAACGCCCACCCGAGGCCCTGCGGTCTCCCAGGTGAGCGTTCATACTGAAACGTATCGAAGATCACGCCGCAGCGCGACGGTTTCCTGAGGTTTCAGCAAGAATTTCTCCGGTGATGCGTCGGACCTGGGTCTCCGTGGGACGGGAGGCCGGACGGGTGCGCTCCGTCGACGGCTGGTTCCGCTCCTGGCGCAGGTGCCGCTTGACGGTGGAGAGCGAGCAGCCGAGGCGCCGGGCGATCCGGTCCAGGCTCTCGTCGGGGTGGGTCCGGCGGAGGCGTACGACCTCGTCGTGGTCCACGGTCCGCTGGCCGCCCACCACACCGGCGAGGCTGTCGAAGTCCTCCGGCTCGACCTCGATCCCCAGCCGGGTCCGCACCTCGGCCCGCTGCCGGGCGGTGGTGCCGGCCACGAAACCGGCGACGTCGTAGTCCACCACCGCGCGGTAGAGGCAGGCGCTGATCAGCGGGCAGGAGGCGCAGATCTCGGTGGCCTCGCTGGCCAGGTTCGCGTACTGACGGCGGGTCCGGGCCGGCGCACTGGCCGCCGGTTCGGTCTCCAGAGCCGGGTCCAGGAACACCTCGGGGAAGTCGGCGCACGCCGGCCGGTCGCGGTCGAAGCGGCGGGGGCGGGAGCTCTCGGTTCGCCGCGCTGCGGGCAGGCGGCGAGCCGGCTCGCGGCAGTGGGGCGACTGGCGCTGGAACGGGCGGACGAATCGATGACGCGGACGGTGGGTCGGTCGACAACGATGGTCATGCGATCTCCAAGGGTCTTCTCGGCGCTTACGGGGCGCGGATGAGACGTTCCTCCTCGTCGATCGGTTCCCTCCGCGCTACAGAAGTTCCAGCACGGACCTTCTGCTGCTCCCGAGTCGCTTTACGCCGTAGTGATACATCGACCGACGATCGAGTGCTGTGACCTGCCTCTCACGTTCAGGGGTGCCGCGGCCGGTCGGCGGGGATGTCGACCTCGCTCACAGGTACATGCCGTTGGAGCCGGTCCCCGGGGGGCCCGACGGGTGCTCGACACCGGTCTGACCGGCCGGCAGCGCGCGGCGCATCTGCTCCAGCTGGGCCCG
Organism: uncultured Actinomycetota bacterium; assembly: GCA_963784345.1. GTDB lineage: Bacteria > Actinomycetota > Actinomycetes > Propionibacteriales > Propionibacteriaceae > Microlunatus. The sequence continues at coordinate 84,931 of CAWARE010000006.1, read as the reverse complement.
GGCGGCCATCTGCTGGGCGAACAGGGCGGTCTGGATGCCGTGGAACAACCCCTCGAGCCAGCCCACCAGCTGCGCCTGCGCGATCCGCAGCTCGGCGTCGGTCGGGGTGACGTCCTCGGTGAAGGGCAGCGTGATCCGCTCGAGCTCCTCGACCAGCTCCGGAGCCAGACCGTCCTTCAGCTCCGCGATCGAGGCCGAGTGGATGCTGCGCAGCCGCTGCCGGCTGGCGTCGTCCAGTGGAGCGGCCTTCACCTCGTCCAGCAGCTGGCGGATCATGTTGCCGATCCGCATCACCTTGGCCGGCTGCTCCACCATGTCGGTGACCGACTTCGACTCCTCGGCCGAGTCCTCGACGTCGGGGGTGGGCGGCCCCTCCACCGCCATCGAGGTCGGGGTGACCACGTACACCCGGCCGTCGTCGGTGGTGCCGGCGATGCCGCGGGCGGAGGGGTCCTCGGCGGCTGCTGCTGCTCGGTCATGCCGGCGATCTTAGGTCTCGACCCGGACAGGGGCCTGTCCACATCCGGACGCCACTGCCGGAAACGAGCGTTCGCTTCTGCTCGCGCGCCGCGCTCGACACGGACGGGCACCGTACTTACGCTGCGAACAACGTTGTAAATGACCGGTCCACCGATGGCCCGGTTCACAGCTGGATGCGCAACAAGGGAGTTGTGAGATGAGTGCACCCGATCGGTTCGCCGAGTTCAACCGTCGTCGTTTTCTGCAGGTCCTGGGTCTCGGAGCCGCTGCCGTCGGCAGCGCGCCCCTGCTGTCCGCCTGCAGCAGTGGCAGTTCTGGGCTGTCCGGAGACACGGGCGGGGGCGGCGGCGACAAGCCGACCATCAACCAGTGGTACCACCAGTACGGCGAGGCCGGCACCCAGCAGGCCGTCGAGAAGTACGCCAAGGACTACCCGGACGCCGCCGTCAAGGTGCAGTGGACCCCGGGCGACTACACCAGCAAGCTCAACAGCGGTCTGCTCTCCAGCTCGGGACCCGACGTGTTCGAGTCCAGCGTCAACATCGACCAGGTCAAGAGCAAGCAGGTCGTCGCGCTCGACGACCTGATCGCCGACGTCCGGGACGACTACTCCGAGGCCGACCTCAAGTCCTCGACCGTCGACGGCAAGGTCTACGCCATCAAGATGGTCGACGACATGGGCGTCCTCTACTACCGCAAGAGCGTGCTGGAGAAGGCCGGGGTGCAGCCGCCGACCACCGTCGACGAGCTGATCGCCGCCTCCAAGGAGCTGACCACGAAGGACCAGAAGGGCCTGTTCATCGGCAACGACGCGGGCGTGACCCCGTCGTTCGGCGGCGGGTCGCTGCTCGGCCCGATCCTGTGGACGGTCGGCTCGGACTTCCTCACCGACGACAACAAGCCGGGGTTCCTGACCGACGACGTCAAGCAGAGCTTCGCCTCGATGCGGGAGCTGTTCGAGTCCAAGTCGATCCTGCTGGGGTCGCCGACCGACTGGTGGGACCCGTCCTCCTTCACCCAGGGTCTGGCCGCGATGCAGTGGTGCGGACTGTGGGCGATGCCCGGCATCCAGAAGGCCCTGGGCGACGACTTCGGGGTGGTGGCCTGGCCGAAGTTCAGCAGCTCGGTCGGCACCCCGTCGACCTTCGCCGGTGGCTGGGGGGCGATGGTCAGCGCCAAGGCCAAGGACGTCGAGGCCGCCAAGGCGTTCGTCAAGTGGCTGTGGGTGGACAACTCCGAGGCCCAGGAGGACTTCAACCTCTCGTACGGCTTCCACATCCCGCCGCGCAAGTCGCTGGCCGCCAAGGCCGAGAAGCTGCAGGCCGGTCCCGCCGCCGACGCGCTGAAGATCTTCAACGAGTCACGCCGTCGCCGCGAACCCGGCCTGGACCCCGAAGATGAACAACGCGTACGCCGACGCGGCCACCGCCATCGTGCGCAAGGGCGGTGACATCGACAGCAACCTGGCCACCTGCGAGAAGGCGGTCAACGCCGAGCTCTCCAGACTGTTCGGCTGATCCGGCGGCCGAGCATGACCGCCACCGTCAGCCCGGAGGGGGCGACCCGGACCCGGGTCGCCCCGCCCCGGCGTACCGGCGGGATCCGGGGCGCCACCGGCGCCTTCTGGGTCTTCGTCGGCCCCTTCCTGATCGGGCTCTTCGTCTTCGTCTACGTGCCGATCATCTGGTCGGTCGTGCTGAGCTTCAACCGGGCGCAGAACACCGTCACCCCGAGTGAGTTCGTCGGGCTGCAGAACTACGTCGACCTGCTCCAGCCGGGTCCGTTCCTGGACAGTCTGGTCACCTTCACCGTCTTCGCCGCGCTGATCGTGCCGATCACCTTCGCGCTCTCGCTCGGGCTGGCCCTGCTGCTCAACCAGGTCCGCTTCGCCCGGGCCTTCTTCCGCTCGGTGTTCTTCCTGCCCACCGCGTGCTCGTACGTGGTGGCGTCGCTGGTCTGGAAGCTGTCGATCTTCAACGGCGTCCGCTTCGGCCTGGCCAACACGGTGCTCGGCTGGTTCGGGATCGACAACGTCGCCTGGCTGGCCACCACCGACCCGCCCTGGTACTGGTTGGTCATCGTCACCGCCCGGCTGTGGCTCCAGGTCGGGTTCTACATGATCTTGTTCCTGGCCGGGTCTGCAGCGGATCAGCCCGGAGCTGTACGAGGCCGCCGAGGTGGACGGGGCCCGTCCGGGGCTGGCAGACCTTCCGCTACATCACGTTCCCGCAGCTGCGGTCGACGTCGGTCGCGGTGCTCCTGCTGCTGCTGATCGCGGCGTACCAGGCTTTCGACGAGTTCTTCAACCTGCTGGGCAACAGCTCCTTCGCCCGGCCGCCGCTGGTCTACCTCTACTACACCGCCCAGGGCAACCAGGACTACGGCCACGGCACCGCCGGAGCGGTCATCCTGGCGCTTGCTGATCATGATCGTGACGCTGCTCCAGGGGAAGATCTTCGGGTTCGGGAAGGCCAACGAATGAGCACCGCCACCGACGTCGAGGGTCCGGCCGACCTGGACCGCTCCCCGTACCGGCCGTCCCGCCGGCGCCGGCGGACGCCGCTGACCGTCCTCGGGGCGGTGCTGCGCGGCCTGGCGCTGCTGATCGCCACGGTGCTGTTCCTGGTCCCCTTCTACCTGATCGTCCGGAACGCGCTGTCCACCGACCTCGACATCACCTCGGCCGACTGGTCGTTCTTCCCGACGCGAGATCCAGTGGGCGCAACTTCGAGGAGCTGTTCACCGACCCGTCGGTCAACATCCTGCGGAGCCTGGCCAACTCGGCGATCATCGCGGTGCTGCAGACCGCCGGCCAGCTGCTGCTCAGTCGCGATGGCCGGCTACGGGCTGGCCCGGATCCCCTACAAGCACGCGACCAAGATCTTCTACGCCATCCTGGTCACCTTGATGATCCCGCCCGCTGTCACCTTCATCCCGAGCTTCATCATCGTCAGCCAGCTGCGCTGGGTGGACACCCTGCAGGGGATCATCGTGCCGGTGCTGTTCTCCGGCTTCACCACCTTCCTGTTCCGGCAGTACTTCCTCAACTTCCCCAAGGAGCTGGAGGAGGCGGCCCGGGTCGACGGCCTGGGCTACATGGGTGCCTTCTGGCGGGTGGTGGTGCCCAACTCGGGCGCCTTCTTCGCCGCCATCGCGGTGATCACGTTCATCGCCAGCTGGAACGCCTTCCTGTGGCCCCTGGTCATCGGTCAGGACAGCTCGATGTGGACGGTGCAGGTGGCGCTGTCGACCTTCCTGACCGCCCAGACCATCAACCTGCACGAGCTCTTCCTCGCCGCCGCGGTCTCCATCGTGCCGCTGGTCCTGGTCTTCGTGTTCCTGCAGCGCTACCTGGTCCAGGGGGTGGCCGAGACGGGCATCAAGGGCTGAGGCGTCCGGCCCCGGTCGGGTTCGTCCGCGGCCGGCCGGGCGGGCTGTCCGCGACGGAAAACCCGGTGGTGCAGTGTCCGTACCCGCTTCTAGGGTGGGCGGGTCATGCACGATTTCCCGCCGGTCGTCCCGGAGTTCATCGCCACGGCCGCCACCGACGGATCAGCTCCGCGGGCCGCGGCCGGTCGGCGTACGCCCAACTTCGCCGACCCCGACACACGTTCCCCGTCGCGCTACCTGTGGTGGCTGATGCTCCAGCAGTGGCCGCTGCTGGTGGTGCTCTGCGGGCTGGCCATGCTGCAGTGGCTGCCCGGCGCGGTCGGCCCGTACCTGGTGGGTCAGATCATCGACCAGGGCATCCTCGGCGGCGACCGGACAGCTGTCTGGCGCTACGCCGCCGGTCTGCTCGGTCTGGCCCTGCTGGGGGTCGCGGCCGGCGTCCTCGGTCACACCCTGGTGGTGCGGTCCTGGTTGATCGCGATGTACGGGTCGATGAAGCTGGTGACCCGCAAGACCACCCAGATGGGTCACGTGCTGCCGCAGCGGGTGCCGACCGGCGAGGTGCTCAGCGTGGCCGGCGGCGACTCCGACCAGATGGGTGCCCTGACCGAGGTGCTGACCCGGGCGGTCGGGGCCCTGCTGGCCTATCTGGTGATCGCCGCCATCGTGCTGCGGACGTCGCTGGAGCTCGGCCTGGTCGTGCTGCTGACCGCGCCGCTGCTGGTGATCTTGGCCCTGCCGCTGCTGCGGCCGCTGGAGCGTCGGCAGGAGCTCGAGCGCACCCGGCTGTCGGATCTGACCTCGCTGGCCACCGACATCGTCGCCGGGCTGCGGATCCTGCGCGGGATCGGTGGCGAGAAGACCTTCGCCGGCAACTACGCCGAGCAGTCGCAGCTGACCCGGACGGCAGCCGTCTCGGCCGGTCGCTGGCAGGCCGCCGTGGACGCCGCCAGCGTGCTGTTCTCCGGCATGTTCCTGGTCACCCTGACCGTGCTCGGCGCCCAGAAGGTCTCCGCCGGCGAGCTGCAGATCGGCCAGCTGGTCAGCTTCTTCGGGTACGCGGTGTTCATGGTCTGGCCGATCCAGACCTTCTTCGAGCTCGCCCAGAAGTGGGTCCGGGCGATCATCGCGGCCCGCAAGACGGTGGCCGTGATGGAGCAGCAGCCGCCCTGGCGGGAGCCGGCCCAGCGGCTGACCCTGCCGCACGGGGCCGCGCTGACCGACCAGGCGTCCGGCTTCGTGGCCCAGCCGGGCCGGTTCACCATCGTGGTGTCGGCCACCCCGGAGGACTCCGCCGCGCTGGCCGACCGCCTCGGCCGCTATCTGCCCGCCGACCACGACCCGGTCAGCCTGGACATCGAGGAGGGGCTCGGCCGGCGCGCGGCCCGCCGGGCCCGGCAGCAGCGTCGGGAGGAGCGGGACGGGCTCAAGGCCCGGGACGCCGAGCTGGCCACCCGCCGGTGGGGGGTCACCCTCGGCTCGGTCGATCTGGCCGATGTGCCGATCACCGACGTCCGGGACACGGTCCTGGTCAGCCACACCGCGGCCGCGGTGTTCGCCGGCACCCTGCAGGACACCGTCGACCCGGCCGGCCGGCTCAGTCGGGAGGAGGCGGAGCGGGCCCTGCTCACCGCAGCGGCCGAGGACGTGTTCGACCTGATGCCGGGCGGTTGGCAGGGCGTCATCGACGAGCGTGGACGCGGCCTGTCCGGCGGTCAGCGGCAGCGCCTGGTGCTGGCCCGGGCGCTGGCCGCCGACCCGGAGATCCTGGTCCTGGTCGAGCCGACCTCCGCGGTCGACGCCCACACCGAGGCGATGATCGCCGGCCGGCTGGCCGAGCACCGCCGGGGCCGGACGACGGTGGCCATGACGGTGTCGCCGCTGATGCTCCACCACGCCGACCTGGTCGCCTTCCTGCAGGGCGGCACCGTCACCGACGTGGGCAGCCACGACGACCTGCTGGCCCGCAACGCCGACTACCGCCGGGTGGTCGTCCGGGCCCTCGAACCCGACGACGCCGACCCCGAGCCCGAGCCGATCCCGCCCGACCCGATCCAGCCCGACGCCGCGACCGGCGACGACCGACCCGAGAGGCAGCTGTCATGAGTGACCTGGCGACCCGGCTGCCCGGGTCGGCGGAGACCTGGCGTGAGACACCGGCCGCTGCCCGCGTGCCGGCCTCGCTGCTGCCTCCGTCGGGAGGCTCGGTCGGCGACCGGTTGCGGGCCTGGCGGGGTCGCCACCTGGAACGGGAGCAGCGGGCCCGGGACACGTACGCGTCCTCCCGCAGCCCCGAGCGGGGGCTGCCGGTGGCGAGCACGCCGGTGGTGCTGGCCTTCCTGAAGGACCTGCTGCGCAGTCGCCGCGGTCTGGTGACCCTGCTGCTCGCGCTGCACGCCCTGGCCGCGGTGGCCGGGCTGGTGGTGCCGCGGATCCTCGGCCACCTGGTGGACGAGGCGGCCGCGGCCGGCACCCCCGCGGCGCGTCTCACCTCGCTCGGTCTGGCCGTGGGTGCTGTCGTGGTGCTGCAGGCGGTGCTGACGTTCGGCGCCCTGTTCACCTCGACGGTGGTCGGCCAGGACGTGCTGGCCAGCGCCCGCGAGCACATCGTCCGGACGGTGCTGCGACTGCCGCTCGGTCGGGTGGAGAGTGCCAGCTCGGGTGACCTGGTCACCCGGGTCACCCGGGACGTCTCGACCATGAGCGAGAGCGTCCGGTTCGGGCTGCCGGAGGTGGTGATCGCGGCGGTGACCACCGTGCTGACGCTGGTGGCGATGCTGCTCAACTCCCCGCTGCTGACCCTGCCGCTGCTGGTCACCGCGCCGCTGCTGGTGATCTCCGTCCGGCGCTACCTGGTGCGGGCGCCCAAGGGCTACATCACCGAGGGCTCGACGTACTCGACCATCAACACCACCCTGACCGAGACGGTGGAAGGGGCGCGCACGGTCGAGGCGTTCGGTCTGCAGCGCACCCGGTTGACCGTCGGCGACGACGACATCGCGGTCTCGGCGCAGGCCGAGCGCTACACGATGTCGCTGCGCAACATCCTGTTCTCCTTCATCGGTCTGGCGTACGACACCCCGCTGGTGATGGTGATGGTGCTGGGCGCGATCGGCTACGGCAACGGCTGGCTGACCCTGGGTCAGATCACCGCCGCCACGCTCTACGTGCAGGCCATGGTGGAGCCGCTGGAGCGACTGATCCGGAACCTGGACCGGCTGCAGGTCGGGGTCGCCTCGACCACGCGCCTGCTCGGCATCGCTGAGGTGCCGCAGGACCGGGTGGCCGGCGACGAGCGCCCGCAGGGGACCCAGCTGGTCGGCCGGGACCTGCGGTTCTCCTACCGGGAGGGTCACGAGGTGCTGCACGGGGTCTCGCTGGAGCTGACCCCGGGCGAGCGGCTGGCCATCGTGGGACCGAGCGGCTCGGGCAAGTCGACGTTGGGGCGGCTGCTGTCGGGGATCAACCCGCCGCAGTCGGGGCGGGCGACCGTCGGCGGGGTCGACCTGGTCGCGCTGCCGGTGGATCAGCTCCGGACCGAGGTCGCCCTGGTGACCCAGGAGCACCACGTGTTCTCCGGCACCATCCGGGACAACATCGTGCTGGCCCGGGAGGACTCCAGCGACGAGGCCGTGGCCGAGGCGCTGCGGGCCGTGGACGCGTACGACTGGGTGGACAAGCTGCCGAAGAAGCTGCGCACGGTGATCGGGGCCGGCAACCTCAGCCTGACCCCGGCTCAGGCGCAGCAGATCGCGCTGGCCCGGCTGGTGGTGGCCGACCCGCACACGCTGGTGCTGGACGAGGCGACGTCGCTGATCGACCCGCGGACGGCCCGGCACCTGGAGGGCTCGATGGCGTCGCTGCTGGACGGCCGGACGGTGGTGGCCATCGCGCACCGGCTGCACACCGCCCATGACGCGGACCGGATCGCCGTGGTCATCGACGGCGAGATCGCCGAGCTGGGCAGCCACGACGAGCTGGTCGAGGCGGACGGGGAGTACGCGGCGCTCTGGCGGGCCTGGACCAGCTGAGCGCTCAGGCCTGCCCGCCCTCGAAGTAGGCGACCAGGGCCGGGTCGAGCTCGGGGACGTCCCGGGTCGAGCCGTCACCGCGCAGCGACGCGGTGGCGACCACCCCGGCCGCCACGGCCTCGCGGGCGGCCACCGGGGAGGTCTCGGTCGGCTCGCCGGTGCGGACGAAGCGGAGGAACTCCGCGACCATCACCGCATCGGCGCCGCCGTGGCCCTCCGGGGTGCCAGCGATCTCGGTCTCGGCGTCCGGTCGGGCCCAGCTCGGGTGCCGCCGGTCCCAGACGGCGATCCGGCCGCCCGGGCCGTCACCGAAGTTCTCCACCCGGCCGGCGTCGCCGATCACCGTGTAGCTGCGCCAGTAGTCCGGGGTGAAGTGGCACTGCGCGTACGAGGCCAGCACGCCGTTGTCCAGCGCCATGGTCATCAGCGACAGGTCCTCGACGTCCACCGTCGGGTTCAGGCCGGTCAGCGCCGCCGGCGGCCAGCCGGTGGGATCGTGCCAGTCGGTCATCCGGGCCTCGCCGGGCTCGCGGCGCGCGTCGATGTCGCCGTACACCGCCAGCCGTCCCATCGCCGAGGTCCGCCGGGTGTAGCCGCCGGCCAGCCAGTGGATGACGTCCAGGTCGTGCGCGCCCTTCTGCAGCAGCAGTCCGGTCGAGTGCCGCCGGTCGGCGTGCCAGTCCCGGAAGTAGAAGTCGCCGCCGTGACCGACGAAGTGGCGGCACCAGACCGACCGGACCCGGCCGATCCGCCCGCTGGTGATGACCTCGCGGAGCTGGCGGACGACGGGCATGTGCCGCATGTTGTGACCGACGTAGAGGCGGGTCCGGGTCCGGTGAGCGGTGGCCAGCACGTCGTCGCAGTCGGCGATGGTGGTGGCCAGCGGCTTCTCGCCGAACACCGGCACCCCGGCCTCCAGGGCGGCCACGGCCACGTCGTGGTGGGTGTCGTCGGGGCTCAGCACCATCACCGCCTCGACGCCGGAGCCGAGCAGCTCGTCCAGCGAGCCGGCCAGCGCCACCGAGCCGCCCAGCGCGGCCCGGGCGTCGCTGCGTCCCCGCTCGCTCGGATCGAACACGGTGGTGACCTCGCCCAGCCCGGAGGCGCCCACCTCGCGGGCGAGCGACGCCCGCAGACCGAAGCCGACCACGCCCACCCGCACGGGGCCGTTCATGGCTTGCTGACGGTCAGGACGACCTTGCCGAGGTTGTCGCCGGACTCCAGGTGGGCGTGCGCTGACACGACGTCGGCCAGCGGGAAGCGGGACTGCGGGGCCGGGGCGATCGAGCCGTTGCCGACCAGCGGCCAGACCGCCTCCTCGACCCGGCGGCAGATGGCCGACTTCTCCGCGACCGGGCGGCTGCGCAGCGTGGTGGCGATCACCCGTCCGCGTACGGTCAGCAGGCGGCCGAGATCGAGGCTGCCCTGCCGGCCGCCCTGCAGCCCGATCACCACCAGCCGGCCGTCGGTGGCCAGCAGCCCGACGTGCTCGGCCAGGTAGGTCGCGCCCATCACGTCCAGGATCATGTCGACCCCCCGCCGGCCGGACAGGTCCCGGACTCCCGTGATCCAGTCGTGGCGGTAGGAGATGGCCAGGTCCGCCCCGATCGAGCGGCAGTAGGCGAGCTTGTCCGGGCTGCCCGCGGTGGCCGCCACCGTCGCCCCGAGCGCCTTGGCGTACTGCACCGCCATCGACCCGATGCCCCCTGCGCCGCCGTGGATCAGCACGACGTCACCCGCGCCGACCTCGGCGATGTCGAAGTTGGACACCACTGTCGCGGCCACCTCCACCAGTCCGGCGGCGGTGACCAGGTCCACCCCGTCCGGGACCGAGAGCAGCTGACCGACCGGCACCACGACCTGCTCGGCGTAGCCGCCGGAGGCCAGCAGCGCCAGGCACGGGTCGCCCACCGTCCAGCGGCCGTCGGCGGTGTCCGGCCCGAGGGCGGCGACGTAGCCCGAGCACTCCATCCCGAGCACGTCGTCGGCGCCCGGGGGCGGGGGGTAGTGACCCTGCCGCTGGAGCAGATCGGCGCGGTTGAGCCCGGCGGCGACCACCCGGACCAGGACCTCGCCGGTCCGCGGCACGGGCACCTCGCGGTCGGTCAGGGTGAGCTGCTCGGGTCCACCGGGCTCGGGGACGGTGACGGCCTGCATGTCCGCCAGCGTGCCACACCCACCCGGCCGACCAGGGGTGCCGTGTCCTGCGTGCGCGTACGCCTCGACTGGTGGCTCCGGGCTGCTTCCGGACGTCGTGAAGCAGCCCGGCCGCACCTCTCGGTGAGCCGGTTCGTCGGCGTACGGGCTCCCGGCGCCCACTAAGATGACGGCGACCCCGGGCGAGGTCGCATAGTGGACTAGTGCAGCCGCCTTGAAAGCGGCCGAGCGGCTCAACACCGTTCCGTGGGTTCGAATCCCACCCTCGCCGCTCGACCAGCCGACGCGCATCCGACCTGCCGACCCCCGGCTCTTCCGACCCCCACCCGTTCCACGAAGGCGAGGACACACCAGGTGAGCAACCCGGCGCTACGCCCCGAGGACCAGCAGCGGTTCGTGCTGCGAGCCACCCCACCGCTGCGGGCCTACCTGCTCGCGGCGATCGGGTCGGTGGTGGGGGCGGTGCTGATCGTGGGCTGGCAGTCCGGCTGGCCGCTCGCCCTCGGGGTGATCGGGATCGTGCTGGCCGCCCTGGCGGTGCTGCTGGCGCTGGCCGCGACGGTGCTGACCCAGCGCTTCCAGACCACGTTGCTGGTCGCCCGGGACACCCTGACCCTGGTCTCCGGCCGGCGCCGCACCACCTTCAGCTGGCGCGACATCGCCGAGATCAACGTCGTCGGCGCCCGCCTGGTCGTCACGCCGATCGACCAGAGCAAGCCCACCGTCGCGTACGTGAACCCCGCGGCAGGTGGACCAGCAGTCGTTCCAGGTGCTGGGCACGCTGCTGGCCGAGCGACTCGACGCCAGCCGCGGCTACCGCGCCGACTGAGCGTCCGGCGCCGACTGAGCGGTCCCGCCGCCGACGGCGTGCGTCAGCGAGCCGGCTGGGCGGTGGCCGCGACCGAGGGCTGGTACGCGCAGGAGTCGGCGATGTCCTCGCTGGCCTTGCCGTCACCCGACGAGCCTGGCCTTCGGCGACGCGGACTTCTTCTTGCTCGATGACGGCGACGGCGACGGGGCTTCCTTCTTCGTCTCCTTGAGCGCCGCCTTCACCCGCTGCCGCATCTGCGCGAAGTCGGGGTTCGGGCTGGAGAAGCCGTCCACACCGTGCTTGAAGACCACGCTGCGGACGTTGCCGTCCTTGACCCGCAGGGAGAGGTCGACCATCAGCGGCAGCACCTCGCGCGGCATGTCGGTCTTCACGATGTCCTTGCCGGCCTTGGCGATGTCCTCGTAGCGGGCCAGCATGTTCGCCGGGTTGGCCTGCTTGATCACGGCGTCGATGACGCAGCGCTGGCGATCCATCCGGGCGAAGTCGTCGGAGCCGTAGCGGCCGCGGGCGTACCAGAGGGCCTCGCGACCCTTCAGGTGCTGGTTGGGGCCGGGCTTCAGGTAGTCGTCCGGCGGCCGGCCGAGGTCGGTGTTGCCGCCGATCGGGATGTAGGTGTTGATGTTCACCGTGATCCCGCCCAGGGCGTTGACCATCTTCTCGAACCCGGCGAGGTTGATCTCGACGTAGTAGTCGATGTCCAGACCGGTCGCCTCACCCACTGACAGCTTCATCACGTCGGCGCCGAGGTTGTCGGTCTCACCGAGCAGGTCCTTGGGGATCCGCGCGGGCACGTTGTCGTACATGGCGTTCAGGAAGTACTCGGCGTTGTTGCCGTCCCCGTCGGTGAAGCCGTTCGGGTAGTACTTGTGCAGCGGCGAGTCGGACGGGAAGGGCATCCGGCCGGTGTTGCGGGGCAGGCTGACCAGGGTCGTGTTGCCGGTCTTGGTGTCGATGCTGGCCACGATCACGGTGTCGGTCCGGGTGCCGGTGCGGCCCTTGCCGGCGTCGCCGCCGAGCAGCAGCAGGTTCAACCGCGGCTTCTTCTCCCACGGGTCGGCCGAGGGCTGCGGGTCACCGGGGTTCGCCTGGGGGTCCAGGCCGCTCGGGCGGGTGGCCGACTTGGTGTCCTTGGAGCTCTTGAACACCGAGCTCACCAGGTTGGCCTGGTCGTAGCTGTAGCGGGCCGCGACGGCCATCGGTGCGGCCACCGCGAAGGCCAGCACGCCGACCAGGGCGCCGCCGATCAGCACGCTGGGTCCGGTTGGGCGAGCCGCGCAGAGCCAGGTGGGTCGCGACCACGACGCCGACCCAGGCCACGGCGGTGATCGCCAGAGCGACGGCCAGACCGTTCAGCATGGACGGGCGCACAGCCATCGCGGCCACGGCCTCGGGGTCGGAGACCGCCCAGCCCATGAGCACCGCGACGGCGCCGACGAAGACCGCCAGCACGATGCCACCCGCGACCCGCCGCTTGGCGGCGATCAGCCCGAGTCCCGGGATGAGCGTCCCCGCCACGGTGAACGCCACGGTGCGGCGGAAGTGGGGATCGGTGCTGGCCCGACGCGGACCTCGGCCGGCGCGTCCCCCGACCGGCTGCTCGTCGGACATCCACCCTCCATCACTTGGTGGGCAGGCGCGTCAGGGCCAGCCCTTGGTCTCATTGCGTGTCGCTGCGTCGCGGTCCGAGCGGTGTCTGGTAACGCAGCGCTCGACAACTGTACGTGGAAGGCGGACATCGGCACCACGTGAAGTGTTCATCGAGGGTTCACGCTTTGCCCCGGTCGGCGCGCGCCGGTACTCTTGCCGGGCGGTTCTGCGGGTCGTCCGCGAGGTCGGTGACTTCGTCGGTTCCACAGTCCGTACGCATTGGGGAGGCGTCGCCTAGTCCGGTCTATGGCGCCCGCCTGCTAAGCGGGTTTGGGTCTTAAAGCCCATCGCGGGTTCAAATCCCGCCGCCTCCGCCACCTTGCCGCACTCGCCCGGGTCGACCACGACCCGGGCGAGTGTCGTCTCTCAGGGCTCGGAGATCTGCCGTACGGGGTGCCGCTGGGGCCTCTCCCGCGACGGCCGACGAAGCTAGTGGAAGGCCGGCACGATCAGGTAGATGCCGAACAGCACCACCAGGGCGGCGAGCCCGAGGAGGCCGTAGCCGGTGGTGCGGAGGCCGACCGACCCCAGGGCCCCGGAGGAACGCTGCGGCTGGTTGGCCTGGACGGTGGCCTGCGCCACCAGCCGGATGCCGGCCGACAGCAGCACCGTGAACACCAGGGTGGCCACGATCGCGACGACGGCGACGATGCCGAGAGCGGCCCAGTCGATCTTCATCAGGCGGCGCTCTTCTGCTTCTTGCGCTTGGGCTTGGCGGTCTTGGCGCCGGCCAGCCGAGGATCGTCGGGGTAGGTCTGCGGGGCCGCGGAAGCCAGCACCATCACCTCGGCGCTGTCGGTGACGTTGCGGTGGGTGATCTGGTTGCGGCGGGAGATCAGCCAGATCACGGTGCAGGCGATCGCCAGCAGGGCCAGCAGCGCGATCACGCCCGGCACGCCGTGACCGGACAGCAGGGCGGCCAGTCCGCCGACCAGCGCGGCACCGGGCAGGGTCAGCAGCCAGGCCACCGCCATCCGGCGGGCGACGCTCCAGCGCACCTCTGCGCCCCGACGGCCGAGCCCGGAACCGACGATGCTGCCGGTGGCCACGTGGGTGGTGGACAGACCGAACCCGAGGTGGGCCGAGGCGAGGATCGTCGCCGTGGTGGCGGCCCCGGAGGCGGCCCCCTGCGGCGTCTCGATCTCCACGATGCCCTTGCCCATGGTGCGCATGATCCGCCAGCCACCCGAGTAGGTGCCCAGACCGATGGCCAGACCGGCGGCGAGCACGACCCACCAGTGCGGACCGGTGCCCGAGGCCTGGAAGCCGGACACGATCAGCACCAGCGTGATCACGCCCATCGTCTTCTGGCCGTCGGAGGTGCCGTGGGCCAGGGCGACGAGGGAGGCGGTGAACGCCTGCCCGTACTTGAAGCCGTTGTCGCTGTACTTGCTGGGCGTGCGGCGGGTGATCCGGTACGCCAGCGCGGTGGCCGCGGCGGCGGCCAGCCCGGCCACTGTGGGGGCGACCAGGGCCGGCAGCAGGACCTTCGACAAGACCACCGAGAAGTTGACGCTGGCCATGCCCGCGCCGACGATGACGGCGCCGATCAGACCGCCGAACAGGGCGTGCGACGAGCTCGACGGCAGCCCGAGCAGCCAGGTCAGCAGGTTCCACACGATCGCCCCGACCAGTCCGGCCAGCACGATCGGCGCGGTGACCAGCTGGTCGTCGAAGAAGCCGCCCGAGATGGTCTTGGCCACCTCGGTGGACAGGCAGGCGCCGACCACGTTGAGCACGGCGGCGATGATCACCGCCGTCCGCGGCGTGAGAGCTCCGGTGGCGATCGGCCCGGCCATCGCATTGGCACTGTCGTGGAACCCGTTGGTGAAATCGAAGATCAACGCGACGACGATGACGGCGATCACCACGAACAGCAGGCTCACGTGTGTCCCATCTCGGAGCGGCCGGGGCCACCGGTGTCGGTGAACACCGGGCTACGAGTCGACGTCTGCGCGCCGAACGTGCTGTGAACAATAGGTCACGAGGTGCTCCTGTGCACGCGCTCGGAATACCAGTGGGCGAGTGGTGTTGGCAAAGTGAGTTCAGTTACACCGTAAACCCCCGTACGGTGGCCGGCGGGTCGACTCCCGCCTGGTCGACTTGGGCCTCGCCGCCCGTTACCGCTAGGATTGGCGGTCGTTGCCGCGCCGCACGTCGTCTCGTCAACAGGCACCCGTAGCTCAACGGATAGAGCATCTGACTACGGATCAGAAGGTTGGGAGTTCGAATCTCTCCGGGTGCGCCAGCATCATCACCTGGTCGCCGACCGTTTCGCAGCTGTTCGGCCGACGAGTTGGAAAAGTTCGGGGAACTCACGTCCTGAACGGGCCCGCAGCCGACCGGCTTACGCACACCGGTTGATCGGTGGTGGCGTCTCACACTTCACGCTCAACCAACGCAACCGGTCGCCGGCCCGGGGTGCGATGGAGCGGGCTGTCGAGTTGCTGTCGCCGGGTGAGCGGGTCGCGCTGCGTTGGCGTGTAGTGAATGACGTGGCTGTTGGCTCGCGCGAAAGATGCCGGCGTCGAGTTCGCGACGTCGCAGTCTCCAACGGCAAATCCGGCTAGGGGTGGGGTGCGTGGCCGCGGGCAGCCCGCAGCTCCCCGGCGATCGTCACCGTCGCCGTCAGCACCAGGAACCCTGCCGCCCAGAGCACCTCACCGGACACGGCGAGTGCGGCGGCCGCCGTGGCCAAGAGAACCAGCTTGACGATCAGCCGGACCGGGTGCCGGAGCCGGCGTGCGCTTCGGGGCGCCAGCAGCAGTCCCCAGAGCACGGCGGCCGTAAGCGGCAGGGCGATCGCGAGCAGGACTGCCCAGGCTCCGGTGCCGAGCCGGGCTCCGGACCAGGCCAGAATGGCGAGCAGGCACAGCTCGCCGAGGAACACCACGGCGTCGAGCGCATCGATCCGATCGGGACTGCTGTCGTTCATCCAACCCATCCTCCAGCACCGGCGTCGGCACCGATGGTGAAGTTTCACCACGCGTGGGGGAGCGCGCCACCCCGACGCCGAGAACGACGTGGGTTGCCCTAGCAGGGACGTCCCGCGAACTGCGGCACCTCCGCGACAGTTCTCTGTGACGGCCAGGTCGGCCGGTGGACAGTCAGCCGAGGAACGTTGTGTAGGCGTCGACGACCGCTGCCGGCGCGCGGTTGATGCCGTCGTGCCCGTGGCCCTTGAGGGGGAGCAGGGTCGCGTGCGGGATCGCTGCGGCCAGCGCCTGGTTGAGGCCTTGGTAGTACCGGGGTCCGGACACTCCGTAGGTGAGGAGGACTCGGGCGGAGATGTTCGCCCACCGGGAGGCCGGGCCGTCGTGGTCGGCGATCTGCTGTGGACGCCGAGGACCTCACGGTGGCCATCAGCGTTGACCCCCGGTCGCGACCAGGACCTGCACCGGCACCACCCGGAGGCCGCCTACGTCGCAGGCACGCGCTCCTCAGGTCCGTCGTACTCCTGCGCCGACCGATACCCCAGGGGGTATACTGCGCTGTGCGGCGGTGCAGTGCTGGAACTGGTCCAGTCGCTCGCAGGAACTGCCGGACTGCGCTCTGGGCGCTTCCGGGGGTAGCCGAGCACCGTCGTCAACCGAAGGAGATGACCGATGACCTACGCTCTGCGCACCACCGTCGACCAGCCCCACGCCGCCGCCGTCGACCGCGTCCGCGCCGCGCTGGCCGAGCAGGGCTTCGGCGTGCTCACCGAGATCGACCTGCGGGCCACGATGAAGGCCAAGCTCGACGCCGACATCCCCCCGCAGGTCATCCTCGGTGCCTGTCGTCCCCCACTCGCTCACGCGGCCCTGCTGGCCGAGCCGTCGATCGGTCTGCTCCTGCCGTGCAATGTCGTGGTCCGCTCTCTCGGCGAGGACAGCACCGCCGTCGAGGCCGTCGACCCGCAGATGATGGTGGCGATGACCGACAACCCCGCGCTGCAGACCGTCTCCGATGACGCCACCACCCGTCTCCGCGCCGCGCTCGCCAGCCTCGGCGGCAGCCCGGTCGAGGCCGCCTGATGGTCCGGCTGAACCCCGACAGCGTCCGGCCGGCCGCGAACCGGCTCAAGCGGGCCCAGGGCCAGCTCGCCGCCGTCATCCGCATGCTCGACGAGGGTCAGGACTGCGAGGACGTCGTCACCCAGCTCGCCGCGGTCAGTCGTGCCCTCGACCGCGCCGGCTTCGCCATCGTCGCCACCGGACTCAAGCAGTGCCTGGCCGACGAGGGCGCCGAGAGCCTCGACGTCCAGAAGATGGAGAAGCTCTTCCTGTCCCTCGCCTGAGCGGGCGGGACCTGCTGGTGCGAGCGTCTCGCTGTCGTTCCGGGATGCCATGATGACGCGGTGCGCGAGGGACCAGCCGAAGGGGCAGCTGACACCGATCCGGCCCGGCGAGCCGCTGACCATGATCGGGTGGGTGCGCGGTGAACCGCGACGAGGTGCTCGCCACCTTCCGCTCCACCCGGGTGTTCGGGTCCTTGGAGTCCAGCGCCCTCGACGAGCTGGCGGCGGTCTGCACCACGCGGGCCTTCCGACGCGATCAGTTCCTCTGGTACCAGGGCGATCCCGGTGATCACCTCGCCGTGGTGGCCGACGGTCTGGTCAAGATCACCGTCGCCTCCGAGCGGGGTGACGAGATGGTGCTGGCCACCCTGGGCGCCGGCGAGGTGCTCGGGGAGCTGTCGGTGATCGACCAGGGCCCGCGGTCGGCATCAGCGGTCGCCGTGCAGGCGACCACCGCCCTGGTCATCAACCGGGCTGCCCTGCTCAGTGCCATGCAACGCAGTCCCGCCCTGCTGGACGCGCTCCTGCACACCCTGGGGGCGATGCTGCGACGACTCACCGAGCAGACCACCGACCTGGTCTTCCTGGACCTCGGCGGCCGGATCGCCAAGCTGCTGGTCCAGCGGGCCGAGCACTCCTCGACCGACCCGGGGCGGCGGCTGGCGGTCGACCTGCACCTGACCCAGACCGAGCTGGCCCAGATGGTCGGTGCCTCCCGGCCAGCGGTCAACCGGGTGCTGCAGAGCCTGGTCGGCCGGGGCATCATCCGATTGGACGGGCGCACCATCGAGATCGTGGACGCGCCGGCCCTGCGTCGACGCGCCGGTTTGTGAGCTGCGTCGACGCGCCGGTCTGTGAGCGGCCGGCCGACGACCGCTCCGGGCGCCGACGACCGAGCGGCCCCATCACCGACTGGGGCGGGTCGATCACTCGGTGCGGCTGACCAGGTAGTCGATCAGCTCGCGGAGGAAGTCGACCGCCGGTGACGGGGGCACGTCGGCGAACGCGGTCTCCAGCGACTCCTGCGCCGCCGCGGCCAGCACGGCGGCGAACCGTTCCGCGTACGTGAGACTGCCGGCGGCGACCATCAGGGCCAGCAGCTGGTCGGCGTCGGCGGCGCTCCGCTCGTCCGGTTCCCGGCTCAGGTAGTGCCACCACCCAGGCCCGCTCGGTCGGGGCGGCCACCGAGAGCAGGTGGATGAGCACCAGCGTGCGCTTGCCCTCCACCACGTCGCTGCGCGGGGTCTTGCCCGCCTGCCCGCCGGGGGCCAGATCGAGCAGGTCGTCCCGGATCTGGAAGGCGCAGCCGGCCAGGAACCCGAGCCGGTCCAGCGCGGTGGGGTCCGGACGCCAGCGGCCGAGCTGGGCACCGATCCGCAGCGGCGCCATGGTGGTGTACCAGCAGGTCTTGCGGCCGACCAGCTCCAGGTAGTCCAGTGGGGTCAGGTCGACCACCGCGTGCCGGCGCCAGCCCAGCTCCAGGGCCTGCCCCTCGGTGGTCTGCCGGATCGCCAGCCGCAGCTCGGCCAGCACCTCGCGTGACCGGTAGCGGGGGAAGGCGGTCGAGGTGAGCGGCCGGACGGCGAGGTTGGCCAGCGCGTCGCCGGCGTTCACCGCCAGCGCCACCCCGTGCAGCTCGTGCAGCGTCGGCTGTCCGCGCCGCAACCGGCTGTGGTCCTCGACGTCGTCGTGGATCAGGAAGGCGGTGTGCAGCAGCTCCAGGGCGGCCGCGGCCGGCAGGGCCGTCCGGGTGGCCGCCCCGCAGGCGTCGGCGGCGGCCAGCAGCAGCCCCGGCCGCAGACCCTTGCCCCGACGCGAGGTGTAGTCCCGGACCAGGTCGTAGAGGTAGTCCGCCGGCTCGCCGCCGGTGATCGCCTCGGCCATGGCGTCCCGGGTCAGCTCCGCGTACTGCCGCAGCGTCTCGGTCATCGTCGCGCTCACGTGACCACCACCGTGATCGGCAGCACCGCGTCCACGACGCCGTACGCCAGCACCAGGCCGTCGTACCGTCCGGGGCGGGTGCCGGGGGGGATCGGGACACGCAGCACGGTGGAGGTGACCGCGCCGGACACCGTCACCTCAGGCGGCGCGAACACCGCGGCACCGCCGGGCAGTGGTTCGCCGATCCCCGGCTGCAGGTCACCCAGCCGGAACCTCAGGGTGCCGGTGGTCGAGGTCGCCGAGCGGGTGGATCCAGATCCGGACCTCGCCGAGACCGCCGGCCGGGGCGGTGACGGCCAGCGGCTCGCCCCGCGGCACCGCGTGCTGGTCCCCGTTCGCCGGCGGCGCCGGTGCGGCGCCCGCCGGGCCGGCCAGCCCCAGCAGACGATCGAGGGGCAGCTCGGCGAAGCCGGCCACCAGCTCGGTCACCCGGTCCCCGACCCAGCGGACGGCGTCCGCCGGTTCCAGCTCGGGGGGCAGCTCCTCCCGCTGGGGCGGGACGCCGCTCATCACCTTGTCGAAGGCCAGCCCGGCGATCCGTCGCGCCTCGGCGGCGAAGGCGGCGTCCGTGCCGTCGGTGCCGTCGGTGCTGCTGTCGGGGGTCACCCGCCGACCCCGTACCAGCTCCCGCTGATGCCGGTCATCAGCCGGTCGCCGAGGATCGTGTTGGCCGCTTCCAGCCCGCTCATCGTGGCGGCCTCGATGCAGCCGGCGTTGAGGCCGCAGTTGGTCCAGTCACCCGCGAGCACCAGGTGCTCGTAGCCGGACTCGTCCACCCGCAACCGGTGCCGCTGACTGCCCGGGAGCGACTGGACGTAGCGCTGCGAGCCCTCGGCGTTGGCCCGGACGTACTGGCCGGCCAGGCGCGACGGACCGCGACCCGACGAGCCCTCGCCGTCGACCAGCTCGTCCCAGGCGAACCCGTCCGGCCCGGCGGCGTTCGGCCAGAAGTGACCGGCGTGCTCGTCCAGGAACCGGGTGGCGTTGGCGGCCACCACCGCCTGGGGGTCGGCGGCCGGGTCGTCCAGCCGCAGCGAACCGCAGAAGTAGCCGAGCGTCGCCGGACGGTCGGCGGCGGGCCACCGCTCCTGCGGCAGCAGGTGCGTCATCGACGCGTACGTGTCGAAGGGCGGCTGGTAGCCGCTGACCGTCGAGGCCGGGAAGTCCCAGCCCAGCTGGGCTTCCGTGGACCGCAGCCACAGCTGCAGCGACTGGGTGGCGACCGTGGCCACGTTGTCGATCATGGAACGCCAGCGGGGGGAGTCCTCGACCAGCTCCGTGCACGGCTCGGCCAGGGAGCCGATCGACGCGGCCAGCACGACGGTGTCGACGTCGGTCCCGACAGTCAGCTCCAGCACCTCCGACTCCGGCAGCAGCCGCTCGTCGTCGGGTTCGGAGCGGAAGCACGGCAACCCGTCGACCATGATCAACGGGTCGTAGTCGCCCCCGTCGGCGGGGGCCGCGGTCCGGGTCATGATCATGGACTCGATCCGCTGGTGATCATCGTCGAGCCGCAGCCGGTCGAGTCGGTGGAAGAAGGCGAACCGGACGCCGCGGCCACGCAGGGCCTGGTAGATCGGCGCGAACACGACGTCGCCCATCCCGGCCCGCATGTGCCAGAACAGCGAGCCCCGGTAGTCGAAGAAGAACTTGCCGGCCAGGAACAACCCCAGACCGGCACAGAAACGGGGTCGGTCGCGGTGACCGTCGGCGTAGGCGAAGACCAGGTCGTACATGCCGCGCACCAGGGCGGACTCGAGCGTCCCGGGCCGAGCGCCGTGTCGCTGCAACCAGCCGCGGAAGTCCTCGTCGTCGATGGCGCCGAAGCCCCGCGGATCCAGCAGCAGCCGATCCCTGACGATCCCCAGGCAGCAGGTGACCACGAGGTCGACCAGGTCACCGAGGCGGCGCAGACTCGGATCGCCGCGGCCGATCACCACCTCGAGGTCGATCCGCATCCGGTCCAGCTGCTCGGCGACCACGTCCAGGCTGCCGGCCGGCACAGCGGACCCGAGCAGCCGGATCCCTTCCACCGCAGCGATCACCACCGCGAACTGCGCCTGCTGGAGCAGCCCGCCGAGGTGTCCCGGTCCCGGACCCGCCGGGCCTCGTCGGTTGCGGTGGGCGCGGCGAGCCACTCAGCACCACAGCCGGTTCCCGGCTGGTCACCGGGGACTGCTCGGCGGCGCGCATCTCCAGCAGGGACGCGGAGAAGTCGGCCAGCAGCCGGACGCCGCGCCGCAGGAACTCGCCCACCGACGCGGTGCCGCCGGGCGTCCCCTCGTCACCGGGCTCGCCGGTGGTGGTGCTGAAGGTGGCCACCCAGTGCTGCCAACCGCGGCCGGTGCGCTCCTCGACCCCGACCCGACCGGCCGGGGAGAAGGCGTCCCGCCAGCCGCGGATCGGGCAGTCCGGGGCGGTCTCGTCGCGGTCCAGGTCGGCGTAGACCTCGCGCATCAGCCGGAAGGCGTTGTCGTAGTAGCCGAGCCAGACGTGCAGACCGTGCTCCTCGATCCGGCCGTGCGCACCTCGGCCGCTGGCCCCTTTGCCGCCGAGCTGCCAGCCCTGTTCGTACACGGTGATCTCGGCGTCGGCGCCCAGCTCACCACTCAGTCGCCAGGCGGCGGCCAGCCCGGCCATGCCGCCGCCGATGATCGCGATCCTGCGGGGTGCTCGGGCGGTGGTGGGGCCTGCCGTCATGCCTGTGCGTCCAGGGACGCCCGGGCCCGGGCGACGAACAGCACGGCTCCCTGGCGTTCGGCCACCGCCAGCGCCTCGACCAGATCGGCCTCGGCGGCGTCAGGCTCACCCAGCGCCCGACGGGCCTCCCCGCGGCCGCGCAGCGTCTCGGCGGTGTAGTAGCCCGCGCCGGTGGTCGAGGCGATCTGCAGCGCGCGGTCGAAGTAGCCGACCGCCGCCGCGGCGTCCCCGGTGAGCAGGTGGGCGAAGCCGACGTTCGCGAACCAGTACGGCGTCCACGAGTCGATGGCGACCACCTGGTGCCAGATCTCGACCGCCTGGACGAGCCCGGGCAGGCAGCTGGTGTCGCCCAGCTGGACCGCGCTGTAGAGGCACTGCATCTGGCCGGTCAGGCTCCAGATCGCGAAGCCGTGGCGCTCACCGACCGTGACCAGGCGCTGCCCGACCTCGGCCGCCCCGACGACGTCCCCGTCGATGCTGCGGGCGACCGCGAGCAGGCAGTCGACGTACTGGGCACTGAACGGCCCGATCGGGTAGGGGAGGGAGTTGGCTCGTTCGCAGCCCGTCGGCGGCGGCCTGCTCGGCCGCGGCCCGGTCTCCCACGACGACCAGGGAGGGAACCAGGTGTGCGAACCCCGCGGCCCGCGGGTCGTTCGGCAGGGTCCACTCCGGCGGCGGTTGGACGTCGGCGGTCCAGCCGTTCTCCAGCCCGTCGGTGAGGTGAGCCACGGCGTCGGTGAAGTCGCCCTGGAAGAAGTCCACGACGCCACGACCGAGGGCGGCGCCCGGGAAGAACACGCCGGCCGCCTCGGTCCGCCGGATCACCGCCTCGTTGATCGCCTCGGCCTGGGTGAAGTCTCCCCGCGAGGTGTAGTAGCTCCACAGCCGGATCAGGTACGGCAGCACCTCGGCGTCGAGGACCGACTCCTCGACCAGCTGCAGGCACCGGGGGTAGTCCTGCGAAGCCTCGGCCGCGGCGTAGCCGCGCGCGGTCACCGCACTGAAGCTGCGCAGCTCGCGGACGGCCAGCTCGGCCCGGTCGCGCTCCAGACCCGCCGGGGTGTCGTCCAGCAGCTCGAGCACCCGGGTCAACCGCTCGGCCGCCTCCTCGTGCGCTCCGAGGGCCTGGTCGGCCTGGGCGATCTGCAGGTGCGCAGCCACCGCGTGCGGCACCCGACCGGCCTGCTCCAGGTGGAAGGCGGCGGCCACGGTGGTGGCCCGCTGGCCGGCGGTCGGCCCGGAGACCAGCAGGTCGGCCACGACCCCGTGCCGTTCCTTGAGGACCGTCCGGCGCTGCGTCTCGTACGCGACCTCGCGGATGAGCTCGTGCCGGAAGCGCAGCTGGGCCCCCGCGAGCTCCATCAGCCCGGCGTCCAGCAGCGTCCGGAGGCGCCGCTCGAACTCCGCCCCGTCGGCACCGACCGCCCGGTGCAGCAGGTCGCGGTCCACGTCTCGGCCGATCACCGCGGCCAGCTGGGCCAGCTCCAGGTCCACCTCGGGCCGGGACAGGCGGGCCAGCAGCGGATCTCGGAGGGCGGGCGGGATCTGGTAGGCGCTGAACTGCAGCGAGCGGTGCGGGATCCGACCGGTCTCGGTCTCCTGCGCGGTCAGCAGCAGCTCCTCGAGGTAGAGCGGCACCCCGTCACTACGCTCCATCAGCTCGCGGCTGCGCTCGGGACTGAGCTGGGCGGCACTCGGGGTCTGCCGAACCAGCTCCGCGGTCGCGGTCTCGTCGAGCGGGTCCAGCACGATCCGGCGGACCACGGTCTCGGCCCACGGGGGCTCGAACCCGTCCCGGGCGGCGATGGTGATCCGCAGCCCGGGGAAGGTGAGCAGCACCGCCAGCAGATCGAGGCTGGACTGGTCGGCCCACTGGACGTCGTCCACGAAGATCAACGTCGGCCGGGAGCTCGCGTGGACGTGGATCAGCTGGGCGGCGACCAGCAGCGCCTGGCGTCGCAGGCGGTCGGGCTGCACGTCGACCGGGGCCGACAAGCGCTCGAGGGGGATGTCGAAGACAGCTGCCAGGAAGGGCAGGTCGGTCGGGTCGCCGGCCTGGGCGGCGCCGGGCAGCGCGCTCAGGGCGGACCGGAGCTTGTCCAGCCGCACCTCGGCCGGGTCGTCGTCCTCCATCCCGCAGGCACTCTCCAGCAGGCCGCGGAAGGGGTGCAGGCTGACGTTGCGCTGCATCCGGGAGCAGCTGCAGGCCAGCGGCAGCAACCCGAGGCGTCGGGCCGACTCCAGGGTCAGCCGGGTCTTGCCCATCCCGCCCGGTCCGATGACGCAGACCGCCCGGGCACCGGCCGGCGACCCGGTCGGCGATCCGTTCCCCGCGGCTGCCTCGCCGGCCGGCTCGACGCCGGCGTCGGCGGTCT
This sequence comes from uncultured Actinomycetota bacterium, assembly GCA_963784345.1. Lineage (GTDB taxonomy): Bacteria > Actinomycetota > Actinomycetes > Propionibacteriales > Propionibacteriaceae > Microlunatus. The sequence continues at coordinate 61,099 of CAWARE010000006.1, read as the reverse complement.
CGATCGGCGTCGGCGCCAGCCACTGCATGGCCGAGAACTCCACCGTACGGTTGACGAACGGGCTGGTCCGGTCCTTCCAGGTGCGGCCGCGCGGAGCCGGCAGCGCTGACCGGACGGCGAACACCTCCACCGGGCGCGACACGCCGCGGAGGGACTGGAGGCCCAGTGACTCGGTCTCGAACCACGGCCACACCAGGTCCTGGGTGGTGTCGCTGATCACCACGGTGTCGGGGTCGGCGAGCTGTTGGATGCGGGCCGCCTCGTTGGCGGTCGAGCCGGTGACGCCATCGGCCACCACCACCAGGTCGGTGTGCACCGACACCCGCACCTGCAGGCGGGTGCCGCCCGCGCTGATCTGCTGCACCCGTTCGACCATCCGCAGTCCGCACAGCACTCCGCGGCGGGCGTCGTCCTCGTCCACCTGGGGGTAGCCGAACAGCACCAGCATGCCGTCACCGCGGTGGTCGTCGATGTGGCCGTCCAGCTCGTCGACGATCTCGGCACAGGCGGCCCGGTAGCGCTCGATGATGGCGGTGACCTCTTCGGGGTCACGCTGGTCGGCCAGCTCGGTGGAGCCCACCAGGTCGCAGAAGAGCAAGGTCATCTGCCGACGGGTGGCGGCACCGGCCAGCATGGCCGCCGCCTCGGCGTTGCCCGGATCCAGGGCGGTGACGGCACCGAGCAGCGACCGGGCCGTCTTCCAGTCGCCGGCGTCGCGTGCTTCGCGGGCGTCGGCCAGCAGGTCGCCGAGTCGACTCTCGATCCGCGAGGTGGGCATGGGCGTCCGGCCCTCAGACCTCGGGTGGCGGGCCGTCGACGACGACCCGCAGGTTGGCCAGGGGCAGCGACGGCTTGGTCAGGTAGACCAGTCCGTCGTACGTGCCCGGGACCAGCGGGGGCACGTCGCCCTGCTCGACGGTCTCCAGCAGGTACGACCGGGTGCCGGGGATCAGTGAGGTGCGGAGCCGGTCGGTGAGCACCCCGACGGCCTCGGCCGCGCGAGCGGAGCCGTCGCCGGGGCCGCCGTTGAGAGCGATCTCCGCGCTGGCCGGCAGATCGCCCTTTCGCTGCGGGTTGACCGGGATGTGCACGGGGTCCAGCAGGGTGTGGCGGCGGGAGCCGGCGATGTGGTCGAAGAACAGGAAGGCGGTGGGCAGGATCTGGACGTAGACCTCGTTCTGCGGCGGCTCGACCAGTGACAGCCAGACGTCTTCAGCGGTCTCCTGCGCAGCCACCAGGGCGCGGCCGGTGGCGGCGGCCAGCTTGTCGGCGTCCATCGGACCGGACTGCAGGCTCGCGGCGACGTCCTTCCAGAACGTGAAGTTGCGCTGCACCACCCGTTCGCCGACGGCACCGAGGCCCTCCATGTAGCGGCCCACCTTGTCCCAGGCGGCCTGAGCCGCCTGCTGGTCGGCGCTCACCCCTGAGCCCTCGCTCGCTGACCCCTGTCCGGCTGGATCATCGACAGCCGGCCCGTCGCTCGCTGCACGGTCACTCGTCACTGGGGTCCGTCCTCACTCGTCGACGCGGCGGGTGGCGCCGTCGGCGCCAGGTCGAGATCGTGCCCGGTCCGCTGCCCGAGGCTGTAGGTCTCAGTCTCCACCCACCAGCTCAGGGCGGTGGGAGCCAGGTAGTTCAGCATCTCCCCGAAGTCGGCCAGGCCGGAGGCTCCGGTGTAGGGCGTCCGGTCGCTGAACCGCAGCAGCTTGCGCGAGGTGACGCGCCACCGGTCACCGCCCAGCGGTCGGACCCGCAGGTAACCCTCGTTGAGCATCAGACCGCCGCGCCGCCGGTCCCACAGCACGTCGCTGGAGATGCTGCGACACAAGGAGAAGCCGAGGTCGATGAACGAGTCCTCGTGACGTCCGCCCCGCGCGGCCCGCCGATCGACGTTGAGGACGTTGGTGAAGCTGCCCTGCTGGGCGCTGCCCTGTCCCCAGGTGATCGCCGCCTCCTCGTACAGCAGGCCGTGCACGGTGCCGTCGTTGCCCAGGTCGGTCTGCGTCGGGGCCAGGGTGAGCGGGTCGCTCACGTAGTGCGACGCCTTGATCACGTCGTTGTCGATGTGCCAGTTGGCCGGCTCGGTGGCCGCGTACAGGGTGTCGAAGTCGCCCCGGGCCAGGGTGGTCACGGTGGCGCTGGTCCAGAGCTCGTCGGTGTTCTGGGTGATCACCGAGGCGACCGGGTAGACCGTCATTCTCGGCGGCCGACGTCCTTCGCGGTGCTGGAGCAGCTCGACGAACGACTCGTACGCCGCGGTGGCGGCCAGCTTCTCGAGGTAGTCGCCGATCTCGACCCCGACCTCGTCCTCGATCCGGCCGATGCGCTGCCGGGCGGCCTGCCAGCGCGCGGGATCGCGGCCGGTGCGTTCCATCTCGGCCAGGTACTCGTCCGGGTTCTGGTCGAAGACCAGGCGGGCGAGCTTCACGAAGCCGCTGTTGCTGCGGATCGCCGGGGCGGACATCGCCGTGCCCAGGGCCTGGAACTGGTCCCGGTCACCGTTGCGGCAGGCGGTCAGGCAGGCAGCGAACAGCGTCGCCCCCCGGCGGTAGGTGCGGCGGCGCTCGTCCAGCTCGTCCTGCGCGGAGCGGTCGAGATAGCTGTCGATCTCGGTCGGGTAGAGCCGCTCGGTCGACCAGGCCCGGCGGATCCCGGTGCTGCGGATGATCAGCCACAGGGCCTGTTCGAGGCGTTGCTCGTCGTCGCCCAGCAGCTCCAGGGCCGCGCGCAGGGGCAGCGGCGCGACCTCGGGCGGGACGATGACCGAGGGGGCGCCGGAGATGGCGAACTGGCGACCCGCAGCGGCGTAGTAGACGCTCAACATGGCGTACTTCAGCGTGGCCTCGTCGAGCGCGGTCGTCACCGGGCTCTCCGCGGCCGCTGCCTGGCTGAGCGTCGCCACGGGGCAACGATAAGTGACGCGTAGACGGCAGCGACCGGCACCGTCGTCGCCCCCGGTGGACGATGGTGCCGGTCGTGGTTCGTGGTGGAGCTCGAGGGGAGTCGACGTTCCCGCGCGAGCTCGGTGGGCATCAGGCCGCCAGCGAGACCTCGGCGCCCGGATCGAGGAGCGACTGCACGGCCGGCGTGGCTTCCAGCTTGCGCAGGCACCGGGCCCGGGTCGGTCCGATGCTGCCGACGGGCAGCCCGAGCTCGGCACTGATCTGCGCGTACGGGACCGCCGGCTCGGCGGCCAGCATCAGCAGCAGGTCGCGCTGGTTCGGCTTCAGGGCGGCCAGCCCCTCACGGACGGCGGCCTGCTCCTCGGTCCGCAGCAAGTCGCTGTCGACCTCGTCGACGGTGCTGGAGAAACGCAGCTCCGACGGGTTGGACTGGCCCTCGTAGAAGCAGACGATCGGCTCCAGCGAGGTGGTCCGGCGGCCGATCTTGATCAGCCGGAACGACTCCCGCTCGGCGGTGATCTTGATCCAGCCCGGCAGGGCCCGCGGCTCGCGGATCGAGTCCAGGTGGCAGGTCAGCTGCAACCAGACGGTCTGGCTGACGTCGGCGGCATCCTCGCGGCTGAGCCGGTAGCGGCGGCAGCTGGCGTCGATGATCGGCTGGTGGCGGGCCACGAGCTCGGACCAGCAGCCCTGGTCGCCCTCGCGGGCGCCGGAGACCAGATCCTCGATGTCGGTGGTGACGGTGGTGAGGGTGACGTTCACGATCGTGGTCCTGTCTCGAGCCGTGGATGCGATGGGTCAACCCTCGTCTCCGGACGCGCTCGAGGCTGTGCTCTGGGTGACACCTCAGGTGTTCACTGCGGTACAGGTGCACCGGCGTACAGGGGCGGAACGAGAACCGCCACCCCGGTGGCGGGGTGGCGGTGGTGTGTCGTCGGTGGGTCGGTCAGCGTCCGGCGGTCACTGCAGGGAGGAGGTGAGCCGCATCAGGTTGTCGAACACCTTCTCGCGGGTGGGCCGCTTCAGCCAGTCCGCCAGGTGGATCTGGCTGCTGGCCTCCCGGTAGGCGTCCTCGACCTCGCGCATCCGGTCGCAGAACCCGCGGTCGTGCACCATCATCATCATCTCCATGTGCAACGTGAGCGACCGGATGTCCATGTTGGACGAGCCGATCACCGACACGTCGTCGTCGATGGTCAGGTGCTTGGAGTGCAGGATGGTCGGCGCCGGGTAGGCGTAGATCTTCACCCCGGCCCGGAGCAGCTCCTCGTAGTACGAGCGCTGAGCGTGGTAGACCATGAACTGGTCGCTGACCGCGGAGACGAAGAGCTCGACGTCCAGCCCGCGGGAGCCGGCGGTGACCAGAGCCATCTGGATGGTCTCGTCGGGGACGTAGTACGGGCTGGTGATGCTGATCCGGGTCCGGGCGTTCTGGATCAGCGCGGCGAACAGCTTGAGGTTGTTGTCGTTCTCGAAGCTCGGCCCGCTGGGCACCATCTGCGCGTCCAGCTTCGTCGGGTCGAGCTCACCCACGTGCACGCTGCCCGCTTCGGGGAGCAGCAGCTCATCGCACTCGCTGAACCAGTCGGTGACGAAGATCGCCTCGATCTCGCGGACCACCGGGCCCTCGACCCGGCACATCAGCTCCTTCCAGTGCAGCCCACGCTGGATGTTCTTCTTCTGGTGGTAGTGGTCCACGATCAGGTTCTGGGAACCGATGAAGCCGACAGTGCCGTCGACCACGACCAGCTTGCGGTGGTTGCGCAGGTCGGGACGACGCCAGTGCTTCTGGAACGGCTTGAGCGGCAGCATCGGCAGGTACTCCGCGCCGAGCTCGGTGAGGCGGCTGACCGTGCCCTTGCGGTTGGGGTACGAGAACTGGGCGATGTGGTCGGACAGCACCTTGACCTTCACGCCGCGCTGCCCGGCCCGTCCCACGGCGTCGATGATCGGCCTGGTCGTCTCGTCGTCGACCAGGATGAAGAACTCGATGTAGACGTAGCTCGCGGCCTGGTCGATCGCGTCGGCCATGGCCTGGATCGACCCGCGGTAGTCCGGCAGCAGCTCCGCGGTGTTGTTGCCCACCATCGGCAGCGCGCCGAGGTTGCGGTTCAGGGCGACCATCGTGGGCAACCAGTCCGGCCACTTGTCCGGGTGACTGGCCAGATGCAGTCCCTCGGTCCGCTCCAGGAAGATCTTGGAGACGTGGGCCTGCTTGTCCCGCCGGTGCTGGGGGAGCCGCCAGTTGCCGATCAACAGGAAGAACAAGATCCCGATGTACGGGATGAAGACGATGGCCATGATCCAGGCGATCGCCGAGGACGGTTTGCGGTTGCCCGCGATGTAGACCGCGGCCACCACGGCGATCACCGCGTGGACGACGCTGATCGCGATCGCGATCCAGTCACCGGTGCTCATGACGTCCCTCTCGCTCGGACGGCCCGCCGCCGTCCGAGCGCATTCTGTCAGGTCGCCGACGCCGCCAGCAGGGCGAAGCCGGTGGCAAGATCCACCCGCGGGCGCCAGCCGAGCAGCTGCTGCGTCTGCCGCTGGTCGAACCAGTGCGCCGTGCTCAGCTGCTCGGCCAGGAACCGGGTCATCGGCGGGTCGGTCTCGCTGGACCGGTCGCCCGATCGGTCGGCCAGTCGGCGGATCGACCAGAGAGCCTCGACGGCCGCTCCCGCTGCGGTGCCGACCGCGGCCGGGACGTGCCGGGTCGGTGGCGGCGCTCCGCCGGCGGCCGCGATGGCGGCGATCAGCTCGGCGATCGGCCGGGGCTCGGCGTTGCTCACCACCAGGGCGCGACCGTGGACCTCGTCGACCCGGTCGACAGCTGCCACCAGCGCCTCGGCGGCGTTGTCCACGTACGTGGTGTCCACCAGGGCCGCCCCGGACCCGAGGATCGGCAGCGTGCCCCGGCGGGCCCGGTCGATGATCCGGGCGACCAGCTGGGTGTCACCGGGTCCCCAGACCAGGTGCGGCCGGATGGCCAGCACCCGCAGCCGGGGGCCGTCGACGGCCAGGGCCAGGAGCTCGGCCATCGCCTTGCTGCGGGCGTAGTGACCCCGAGCGTGCTGGGGGTCGGCGGGTTCCGCCCCGACGCCCGTCAACGAGGAACCACCGTGGGCGACGGACGGGGAGGAGACGTGCACCAGCCGCGGCACCCCCAGATCGAGGCAGGCCTGGACGACGGTGTCGGTGCCGGTCACGTTGGTGTGTCGGAAGTCAGCCCAGCGACCGCTGACGCCGACCTTGGCGGCGAGGTGGACCACGGCGTCGCAGTCGGCGACCGCCCGCCGGACCACGTCCCGGTCGGTCACGTCACCCAGGACCTCGGTGAGCCCCAGGCCGGCGGGACGGCGCTGGAGGACGGTGACCAGGTCGCCGCGTTCGGCCAGCATCGTGGCGGTCAGGCCACCGAGCAGGCTGCGCCCACCGGTGACCAGGATCCGCCGGCCGGTGCTCACGGCCGCCGGAACCGACCGCGCGGACGGCCGCCGGCCAGGACGTGCTCGGCCCAGCGGGCGACCCGGGCGCGGTCGATCTTGGCGGCATGCCGGATGTCCACCGGCAGCCGGTCGGTGACGAGCACGGCGGCCAGTGGCCGGCCCACTGCCGCGCGGACCTGGGCGGCCAGTGGCGGGGAGGCCAGCGGTCCTGGGTGGTGGTCGTGGGCGACCAGCACGACCACTGTCTGCTGGGTGCCGGCCGGCCCGACGCCGACGGCCGCGGCCTGGGCCACCGCAGGGACCGCCTCGGCGTGCTGCTCGATCCCGACCGGGGTGACCGGCCCGTCCGCACCGGTGATCACGTGGACCAGCCGACCCTCCACCCAGAGCCGACCCTGGTCGTCCAGGTGGCCGACGTCGCCGGTCCGGTGCCAGCCGGGCGGGGTGGCGCTGCGGCGCTGGGTGCTCCACAGCCGGTCGTAGTGGTCCTTGACGTGGGCGGCGGCGACGCAGATCTCCCCGGTGACGCCGGGTCCGGTCTGCAGGCCGCCGGCGGGGGAACCGTCGTGGTCGAGCGGTTCCACGGCCAGCCGTACGCCGGGCAGCGGCCGGCCGACGCAGACCCCGTCCGCCGCCGGGCCCGCGTCGGTGAGTGCCTGCTCGATCTCGGCCAGGGTGACGTCGGTGGTGGGCAGGGCCTCGGTCATGCCGTACGGGGTGTGCAGGGTCGCGCTCGGCAGCAGCAGCTGGATCTCCCGCAGCAGCGCCACCGGGACCGGGGCGCCGGCCGACAGCAGGGTGCGCACCCGGCCGAGGTGGTCGCGCAGCTCCGGGGTCAGGGCGTCGGTGGTGGCGGCGACGTTGCGCAGGGCCGCCGGGGACGCGAAGACGACGGTGGCTCGGACCGCGGCGACGGCCTCGGCCAGTGCGGTGGCGGTGAGGGTGGCGGGCTTGGTCGGGTCCATGTCCGGGACCGCGGCCGCCGCGCCCAGGGCCGGACCGTAGAGCGCGAACGGCGGGAACGCGGCCACGAGCCGGGCTCCCGGCGACAGGTCGGTCGCCGCCCGGACCAGGTCGAGCTGGGCCCGGAGCTGCCGGTGCCGGTAGACGACCCCCTTGGCCGGCCCGGTCGCGCCGGAGGTGAACAGGACCGCGGCCTCGTCGTCCGCGGACGGGAGACCGGTCGACGTGCTGGCTCGAGCCCGACGACGGGAACGAGCCAGCACCTTCTGGACGGGTGGTGCCGAGCGCCTCCAGCTCGGCCAGCGAGTGGGACACGCGAAGCCGTCGGCGCAGGACCGTCGGCAGCTCCCCGGCCACGATCCGTGCCCCCGGCACCCGGAGGGCGGTGGCCGCGAGCAGACCGGCCGGGAGGGCGATCAGGTGGTCGGGATCGGCGCTGCGCAGGGCCCGGCCGAGGTTGCGCAGTCCGAGACCGGCGTCGGCGACGACGATGGCCGCCCCGACCCGCCAGCACGCGTAGACCGCCACCGTGAGCTCGATGCCCGGACGGACCAGCAGTGCCACCCGCTGGCCCTGTCGCACCCCGGCGCGGTCCAACCCGACGGCCAGGGACGCGACCCGGCGCTCCAGGTCGGCGAAGCTGATCGGCGCACCGGCGTGCGGTCCCAGCTCGGCGATCGCGGTCTCGTCGTCGCCGGCCCGGTCGAGCAGACCCTGCCAGAGCGGGCGGTCCGCCCCGGACGTCGTGGTGGACGCCGCGGTCGTCGCTGCGGGCTCGGCCGCTGCGGGCTCGCCGTTGCGGGCCGGTCGGTGCGGGCCCGGTCGGTGAGGGGTTCTCGGGGACCGAGCGGTCCGCGGTGGTCGTCGACTCGTGGCCGGGACCGGGTCCGGGGCCGAGGCGGGCGTCAGGTGCGGGACGACGGAGGCGTCGATCCAGTCCCAGACGTCGGTCGCGGCCTGGGGTGCGTCCTCGACCACCAGGTGCGAGGCCTGCGGGTAGAGCTGTACATCGGCGCCGGGGAGCCGTCGTCGCAGGTCGTGGAGGTAGCGGATCGAGAAGACGGGGTCGCGGGGTCCCCAGACCAGCAGCGCCGGCAGATCGGCCAGGTCGCTGAGGCCGTCGACCACGCCGTCCAGGGCGGCACGGCTGGGGTGGCCGGACTCCAGCGGGATGTCGGCCACGAAGTCCCGGACGGCGTTCCGGCGGACCGGTAGCGCGTACGGGCTGGCGAAGGCGTCGCGGACGGGTCGGGGGAGCGGGGGCCGGGACAGGGCGGTGGTGGCCCGGACGAACGCCGGCGTCCGCGCGCAGACGGTGTCCAGCAGCGGTCCGGAGCGGGCCAGCCTGATCAGTCCGGGCGGTGCCGTGTCGACGGGCAGCGCGACCCCGGTGTTGGTGAGGACCACGCCGGCCAGCAGGTCCCGGTGGCGTTCGGCCCAGCCCAGCAGCACCGGTCCGCCCCAGTCGTGGGCCACGGTCACGACCGGTCCGGCGACCCCCAGGGCATCGGTCAGCCGGCCGAGGTCGTCGATCCGCTGGGCCAGCGACCGCGGCCGCTCCAGCCGCTCCGACCAGCCCATCCCGAGCTGGTCGGGGGCGATCACCCGCCACCCGGGCGGGGCGGCGGCCAGGAACCGGCGCCACAGGTAGGACCAGGTCGGGTTGCCGTGCAGACAGAGCATCGTGCCGACCGGGGAGGCGGCCCGAGCTTCCCGTCCGCGGTCGGACATTGTCGGTGCGGGGGCGGTTGGGCTCGCGGTTTCCCGTCCGTGGTCGGAAATTCCGGCGTCGGTGCGCGTGGGGCCGCCGAGATCGCGTCCGTGGTCGGAAAATCCGGCGTCGCTGCGCGTGGGGCCGCCGAAATCGCGTCCGTGGTCGGAAAATCCCGGCTCCCGGCGATCCCGGCGATCCCGGCGATCCCGTCCAGGCCGGCCGTTCCAGGTAGTGCCAGGTCCGTGGGACACCGTCGGCGTCGGGCACGTCGAGTCGTCGCGACCACGCCGGGTCGAGATCGGGCAGCTCGCCCGCAGACAGTGAGGCCAGGTCGAGGGGGTGCGACCTCACCAGACGATCTCGGCGAACGAGGTGTTCAACCCCGAGCCGATGCCGAGCAGCAGGATCCGCTCGCCGGCCCGCATCCGGTCGGCGTTCTTGGCCAGGGTGAACGGCACGGCGGCCGGTCCCATGTTCCCGTACGTCTCGACAGTGACCGGGAAGCGCTCGGGGTCGACGCCGAGCGCGCCGGCCATCGCGCGCAGGTGCACCGTGGACGTCTGGTGGGCCACGAACCAGTCGATCCCGCCGGTCCAGCCGAACTCCTCGTGGGCGTCGTTCCAGGTGTCCATGGCCAAGGCGATGCCGTGCTCGAACAGCTTCTTGCTGTCGGTCCGCATCCGCTCCAGGTCGCCGACGCACAGGTCGTGGTGCTCGGTGCCGGCCCGGCTCACGCCACCGACCACCCGGTGTCCCTCCGGGTGGGCGTCGGCCCGGCCCAGCACCATGGCCGCGGAGCCCGAACCCAGGGTCAGCGTGGCGAACTGCGACTTGATCTCCTCGGCCGTGGAGTCGGGGGTGTCCAGCCGGTCCAGGGTCACCTCCTGGGTGTGCCGGGAGCCTTCGGCGTTCACGATCAGCGCGTAGTCGGCCTGCCCGGAGTCGATCATCATCCCGGCGAGCTGGATGCCGTTGACGAAGCCGAGACAGGCGTTGGCCAGGTCGAAGTTCAGGCAGCTGGTGGGCAGCCCGAGCTGGTGGTGGACCGCCACCGCCGTGGAGGGCTCGAGGTGCTCCCGGGAGACCGAGGTGTTGATCATCACGCCGACCTGCTCGGGCTGGATGCCGGCCTCGGCCAGGGCCTTGGCCCCGGCCATCGCGGCCCCGTCGGCGAAGCTCACGTCCTCGGGCCACCATCGCCTCTCCCGGACCCCGGCCAGCTTGACCAGCATGCCGGGCAGCAGCCCGACCCGGTCGTACGCGGCGGACAGCCGGTCGTCGAAGGCGCTCGACGGCACGACGATCGGCGCCTCGACCGCGCAGACCGACAGAACCGAGGTGTTGCCCAGTCGAAAGCTTGCGTTCCCGCTCATCTCGTCCTCCCCCGGCCACCGCCCCCGGGTTTCTCGTGCGAATCCTGCAGCGCCTATCGTGACACGACCGTTCCACTACCCCTCTTGCGTCCGGATTCTCCCGACGGCGATGCTTCCTCCATGGCGAGCAGCAAGGCGATCGATCACCAGCACGCGAGTGCCGCCCACCGTGCCCGGTCGGTCCCCATCGGAGACTACGGCTTTCTGAGCGACGGTGAGGTGTGCGCCCTGCTCGCCCCCGGCGGTTCCGTCGACTGGATGTGCGTGCCGCGGTTCGACTCGGGCAGCGTGTTCGGCCGGATGCTGGGCCCGTACGCGGGCTCCTTCCGGATCTCCCCGGTCGACGTGGAGGTGCCGGCGGACGTCCGCTACCTGCCCGGCACGATGATCGTCGAGACCAGCTGGGGCACCGGCACCGGGTGGATCGTGGTCCGGGACACCCTGTTGATGGGGCCCTGGCGACACGAGGAGACCCGCTCCAAGACCCACCGCCGGACACCGAACGACTACGACGCCGAACACATCCTGCTGCGGACCGTCCGCTGCGTCTCCGGTGAGGTCCAGCTGGTGATGGACTGCGAGCCGGTGTTCGACTACGGCCGCCGGACGGCCGAGTGGACCTACACCGAGCACGGCTACCACCAGGGTCTGGCCACGGCCGAGGGCGTGGACCTGACGATGACCCTGACCTCGGACCTGCGGCTCGGTTTCGAGGGAGGTCAGGCCAGTGCCCGGACTCTGCTCAAGGAGGGCGACACCCGGTTCGTGGCGCTGTCGTGGGGGAGCAAGGAGCCGCCGCTGACCTACGCCGACGCGTACGCCCGGCAGGTCTGGACCGCCCACCACTGGCAGCACTGGCTGGCCCGCGGCCGCTTCCCGGACCACCCGTGGCGCACCTACCTGCAGCGCAGCGCGCTCACCCTGAAGGGGTTGACCTACGCCCCGACGGGAGCGATCGCGGCCGCGGGGACGACCTCGTTGCCCGAGACCCCGGGCGGTGGGCGCAACTACGACTACCGCTACACCTGGATCCGGGACGCCACCTTCGCGCTCTGGGGTCTCTACTCGATCGGGTTCGACTGGGAGGCGCTGGACTTCTTCTCCTTCATCGCCGACGTGGCCGAGCGGGACGACCACCTGCAGATCATGTACGGCATCACCGGTGAGCGGGATCTGACCGAGTACGAGCTGGACCACCTGGCCGGCTACGCGGGGTCGCGGCCGGTCCGGGTCGGCAACGCCGCGTACGCGCAGCAGCAGCACGACGTCTGGGGTGCGCTGCTGGACTCGGTCTACCTGCACGTCAAGGCGGCCGAGCACGTGGACGGGCGGATCTGGCCGATCCTGGACAAGCAGGTGAACGAGGCGCTCAAGCACTGGCGCGAGCCGGACGCCGGCATCTGGGAGGTGCGCGGGGAGCTGAAGCACTTCACCTCGTCGAAGATCATGTGCTGGGTGGCTGTCGACCGAGGAGCCAAGCTGGCCCGGTTGAGCGGGGAGGCCGCCAAGGCCGCCGAGTGGGAGCTGGCCGCGGAGGAGATCAGGGAGGACATCCTCGCCCACGGGGTGGACGAGCGAGGGGTGTTCACCCAGTACTACGGCACCGACGCCCTGGACGCCTCGCTGCTGCTGGCGCCGCTGCTGCGGTTCCTGCCGCCCGACGACCCGCGGATCCGGGCCACGGTGCTGGCGATCGCCGACGAGCTGACGGTGCACGGGCTGGTGCTGCGCTACAAGGTCGAGGAGACCGACGACGGCTTCGAGGGCGAGGAGGGGTCGTTCACGATCTGCTCGTTCTGGCTGGTGTCGGCCCTGTGCGAGATCGGGGAGTACCACCGGGCCCGCAAGCTGTGCGCCAAGCTGCTGTCCTTCGCCGGCCCCCTCAACCTGTACGGCGAGGAGATCGACGCCCACACCGGCCAGCACCTGGGCAACTTCCCGCAGGCCTTCACCCACCTCGCGCTGATCAACGCCGTGCAGCACGTGATCCGGCTGGAGGCCAAGCACCGGACCAACGGCCAGGTCAACGCCGAGGACGTGGGCGGGTCGGCGGAGTAGCCGGCGGTCGGCACGACACCGCCGGTCCAGCTCGCGGCATGCCGAACTCCGACAGGACGCAGGGGGTCGACGGTTCGTCCGGCTCGACTAGATTCCGCAGCATGGGGATCGGTGTCTACGTCTCTGATCTCCTCCGCCGACAGCTGCCGGCCGTCGCGGCCGGCCAGACCTCCTGGCAGGACGCGTTCGACGGTGTCCTGTTGTTCGTGGACATCGCCGAGTCGTCGGCGCTGACCGAGCGGTTCGCGGCCGGGACGCACGGGGCCGAGCAGCTGAACCGCATCCTGAACAGCTACTTCGGGGCCGTGTTCGACATCGTCACCTCCTACGGCGGCGACGTCGTCAGCATCGAGGGCGACGCCGTGCTGGCGGTCTGGCGCACCGAGGGAGCCGGACCCGGGCAGGTCGCCCGGCGAGCCGCCGCCGCGGCGCTGGAACTGGCCGCCCGTTCCGGGCGGGCGACCACGCCGGACTCCGCCGCGGACCTCCGCCACCGGGTGGCGCTGTCCGCGGGCGCGATCACCGCCGGCGGCCTGGTGGCCGCTGACGGTCGCGGCTTCCTGGTGGTCACCGGTGCCCCCGTGCGGGCGCTGGCCGACCTGGCCCATGCCGGCCTGCCGGGCGAGGTGGTCGTCGCCCCGGGCTTCGCCGAGCGACTCGAGGCGGCCGGTGCAGTGGCACCGGGTTCCCTCCGCGACAGCCGCCTGACGGGGATGATCGCGGGGGCCTCGGACGGGCTGCAGCGCCGCGACCGGCCGAACGGTGACGATGACCACCCCGGCGCGGCGCGACGGTTCCTGCCGTCCTTCGTCGGGCAGCGCGTGGCCGAGGGCCAGACCGGCTGGCTGGCCGAGTTCCGCGAGCTGAGCACCGTCTGCCTGACCCTGCCCGGCCACGACCCGGCCGCACCGGACGCCACGGAGCAGATCGAGCAGGCGGTCACCGTGGTCAGCGCCGCCATCGCGCCGTTGGCGGCGGGTGTCTCCGAGCTCGTCGTCGGTGACAAGGGCGTCACGATGATGATCGAGTTCGGGCTCCCCGGGGAGGCGCGCGAGCACAACGCGGGACGCGCCGTGGAAGCGGCCTGGCGGATCCGGCAGGCCCTGAGCGAGGAGCGGCTGGTGGGGGCGATGGGCGTCGCCACCGGCCGCGCCTTCTGCGGCGACGTCGGCAGCCGGACGCGTCGCCACGTCCTGGTCACCGGGTCGCTGATGCACCGCGGAGCGCGACTGACGCAGGCCGCCGGGCCCGGGCAGATCCTGGTCGACGAGGAGAGCTGGCGGCTGGTCTCGCCGACCCACGGCTTCACCGTCGGCGCCCGGGAGCTGCGGCGGGCCAAGGGTTTCCGCGAGCCGCTGGCCGCCTACCCGCTCGAGGTGCGACGACCTCAGCAGGACGCGGAAGGTCCCGGGGGCCGCACTCTCCGGGGCCGGGCGCACGAGGTCGAGGTGTTCGAGACCCTGCTGGACGGGCTCGCCCACGGTCGGGGTGCGGTGCTGGCGATCGAGGCGGAAGCCGGTGGCGGGAAGACCCATCTCCTGGACCGCCTCCGTGGAGCCGCCACCGGGCGCGGGCTGGCCGCCCTGACCGCCACCGGGTCCCCGTTCCAGGTGCTGGAGAGCTACGCCGGCCTCCGTGGGCTGGTGCGGCAGCTGCTGGCGGACGCCGACGAGCAGCTGGAGCCGACCCCGGCCCAGCTGAGTGCGCGTGTCCTCGAGGCGCTGCGGGGCGACCCGGCCGAGGCGCGGGCGGCGCTGATCGGCGACATCCTCCCGCTGCCGTTCGAGAAGCCGGGGCTCGCGGCCCAGATCAGCGGTCAGGCGCGCGTCGCCGGGCTCGAGGACGTCGTGACCGGCCTGCTGCGCCACCGACGGGCGTCCCGCGGTCCGCTCGTGGTGTTCGTCGACGACCTGCACTGGCTCGACCAGCCCTCGGCGCAGCTGCTCGCCGCCGTCGTCCGCCGGCTCGGCGACGTGCTGTGGGTGGTCGCCTCCCGGCCGCCCGGCGACGACGCCGGTTCGGGTGACTGGTTCATGGACGCGGCGGACCAGAGTCTTCGCCTCGAGCCGCTCGCGGCGGCGGCGGTGACCGCGATGGTCGCCGACCTGCTCGGCGTCGACCACGTGCCGCCCCGTCTCGCCGCGTTCATCCGGCGGCGCAGCGGCGGGCTCCCGTTCCACGCCGAGCAGCTCACCCGGGTGCTGGTCGAGCGCGCTCTCGTCACCGTCGAGGCGGGCCGCTGCCGGGTCGCGGCCGTCGACCTGGAGGTGCAGGCCGTGCCGCAGAACCTCCGCGAGCTGATCATCGGCCGCCTCGATCGGCTGCCGCCGGCGCAGCAGGTGACCGTCAAGGTCGCGAGCGTGATCGGCCTCGGCATCTCCGGCGAGGCGGTGCTGGCGATCCACCCGTTCCCGGTCGAGCCCGCTCAGGTCGACGCGATGCTGTCCGAGCTCGCCGCCGCGGCGGTGCTGACACCCGTGGCGAGCACCACCGGCGGGCCCGTGTACGACTTCACCCACGCGACGATCCGCGAGGTCACCTACGACCTGTTGACGCTCGCCCAACGACAGCCCCTGCACCGTCAGCTGGCCACGTTCCTCGAGCAGCGGCACGGCGACGACCTCGAGCCCCGGCTCGCCGAGCTGGCCCAGCACTGGGAGCGCGCGGACGAGCCGGCCACGGCCATCGACTACCGCCGGCTGGCCGCCGCTCAGGCCATCCGCCGCAGCGCCAACGACGACGCGCTGGTCCATCTCGAGCACCTGGACCAGCTCGCCGCGACGGCAGCGATCGAGCTGTCGCCGAGCCGCCGGGCCGAGCTGGCGCGCCTGCGCGGCGACGCGTGCCACGAGCTGTCCCGCTTCGACGAGGCCGACGAGTGGTTCCGTCGGTGTGCCGGGCTGAGCGGCATCCGGGTCCCGGCGACCCGTCCCGCGCTGGTCGCGAGTCTCGCGGTGCAGGCGGCCACCCAGCTGGCCCACCGCCTCGGTCTCGCCCGTCGTCCCGGTCTCGCCCGTCGTCCCGGTCTCGCCCGTCTCGGCCCGGCTACGGGCCGGCGGGCGCCGGCCGACCGGGAGCGGGACCAGCTGGCCGCCCACATCTTCGCCAAGCTCTCCGAGCACGCGTACTTCAACGGCGACGTGCTCGCCATCCTGCACACCACCGTGACCTCGTTGAACCGGGCCGAGAGCTCGGCGGCGGTGCCGGAGATGGTCGAGGCCCTCGGCGGGATGGCGATCGGGTTCGGGACGGCCGGTCAGCACCGGGTCGCGCGGTACTACCGTCGCCGGGCGATCGCGCGTGCCGAGGAGGACGGCACCCTGCACGACCAGGGGTTCGCCCACCTGCTGTCCGCCGTCTACTCCTTCCACGCCGGTGACTGGGTCGCGCTGGATCGGCACTGCGAGGACGGTGCCGCGATCTTCGGCGTCCTGGGCGACCGGTTCCGGTTCCAGTCCTGCCGGGTGATCAGGGCGTACGGGGACCTGATGCGGGGCGACTACGGGAGAGCCGAAACCGGTCTGGGCGCCTTCGGCGCGGATGCCGAGCAGGTGGAGAACGTCCCCGTCCGCGCCTGGGTGCTGGCCGGACTCGGGCCTGGTCGATGCCGTCCGCGGGCGCGCCAGCGAGCCGGTGCTGCGTCGGATCGCCCTCGCCCGCGACGACAGCATGCTGCACGACGCGGAGCGGCTGCTGTGCGACGGCATCCGGGCCGCCGCCGAGCTCCGCGCCGGCCACGCCGACGAGGCGCTGCAGGCCGCCTCGACCGGGTTGGCGAACATGCGGCGGAACGCGCCGACGATGGGCATCGCCCTGTTCAGCGTCACGGCCGTCGCCGACGTGCACCTCAGCCTCGTCCAGCCCGCCGACCCGGACCCCGAGGCCCTGGCGGCGGCGCAGGACGCCTGCCGGGCGGCGCGCACGTACGCCACCAAGATCGACATCTGCCGGCCCCGCGAGCGTCTGGTGCGCGGCCGACTGGCTCTGGCCCAGGGCAACCGCCACGCCGCGCGGACGTCGTTCCGCCAGGGGGTCACCGAGGCCGTCCGCCACCAGATGCCGCTGGACGAGGCGCTGTGTCGACTCGCCTGGGCCGAGGTCGGTGAGACGTCGACCGAGCGGCATAGGCAGCGCCGGGTCGCTCATGCGATTCTCGAACGAATCGGTGCGGACCCGTGGCTGGTGTGGCCTCGCGACGCTGCGTACCGACGTTGACACCGCACCGTGAGAAGGGGCCCCGATGGCACTGCCCGGCAAGAAGAAGATCGCGATCCTCGGCGGCGGTGTCGCCGGGCTGACCGCGGCGTACGAGCTGACCCGCACCCCGGAGCTGCGCGACCAGCACGACGTGACCGTCTACCAGCTCGGCTGGCGTCTCGGTGGCAAGGCGGCGAGCGGGCGGGATGCGTACGGTCGCAACCTCGAGCACGGGCTGCACGTCTGGTTCGGCTGCTACGCGAACGTGTTCCGGCTGGTGCAGGAGGTCTACGCCCAGCGGACACCCCCGCCCGGCTGCCCGCTGCAGACCTGGCAGGACGTGGCCAAGCCGCAGCCCTACACCCCGATCGGCGTCCGGACCGAGGAGGGCTGGACCTACTTCCCGATGACCTGGCCGAGCAACAGCGGGGTGCCGGGCGTGGGACCCGTGGACCTGACCCCGTTCGAGGCGTTCGAGACCATGTGCGGCCTGGTCTGGGAGGTCCTGACGGCGCTGTTCGAGCGTCTGGTCAGCCACTTCCCCCCGGCGCGGCACCCGAGCATCGCGCTGCTCCTGGCGGAGTCGCTGGTCCAGCTGGTGCGGATCGCCGCGGCGGGCGTCGACGACCGGGTGACGCACCTGCGCCGGCTCCAGTCGTCGTTCGCTCGCCTCGACCCGCTCGTCCGGGAAGCCGATGCCGACATCTCGTTCGCGGTCGAGCTCCAGCTCGTCGGGGAGCTGCTGGAGATCACCGTGGCCGGGACCACGGGCTTCGTCACCGACATCTGGCTGCCCGACCGACCGCTGGAGTCGATCGACGACCTCGACTTCCGGGCCTGGCTGATCAAGCACGGCGGGGACCCGACGATCGTCGCCGAGTCGAGCGTGACCCGGATCGTCTACGACACGCTGTTCCAGTACGAGGAGGGCGACGTCGAGCGGCCCTCGTACGCGGCCGGCACCGGGCTCGGGGTGATCATGCGCCTGCTGGGCACGTACAAGGGCTCGATGATGTGGGACATCCAGACCGGCATGGGGGAGGCGGTGATCGCCCCGTTGTACGAGGCTCTGGTCGAGGCCGGTGTCGCCTTCGAGTTCTTCCGCAAGGTCACCCGGCTGGAGCTCGGAGACGACGGTGCCGCGGTGAGCGCGGTGCACCTGGAGCGTCAGGCCGACACCGTCGACGGCGCCTACCGGCCGACCTTCCTGCTCGAGTCCGAGCACCTGGTCTGCTGGCCGAGCGAACCCGACTGGCGCCAATTGCGGAACGGCACCGAGATGAAGACGGCCGGCGTCGACTTCGAGAGCCACTGGTGCGACTGGCCGGCGGCCGGCACGGAGGTGCTCCGGCTCGGCGAGGACTTCGACCTGGTCGTGCTGGCCATCTCGATGGGCGCCTACAAGCCGCTGAACGACGAGCCGACCATGTGTGACGCCCTGCTGGCCGGGAGCGGCCGGTTCGCCGACTTCGTCGACAAGATCGGGATCGTGCCGACCCGGGCCCTGCAGCTGTGGTCGAACCGGACGACGGCCGAGCTGGGCTGGACCAGCGGCAAGCCCGCCACCGTGTCCGGTCCGGAGTACCTGGACATCTGGGCCGACATGACGCAGGTGCTGGCGGTGGAGCCGGCGGGGGACTTCCCCAAGCCGGTGTCCCTGCACTACCTGTGCGGCACCTACAAGACCGAGTCCTACCGGGCGCCCAGCACGGCGACCGGCACCCCGGCCGCGGCGCAGGCCGACCTGCGGGCCTCGACGATCGAGTGGCTGAACCAGACGTCGCGCTGGCAGTGGCCGGCCGCGCAGTCGGCGGACGGCACCTTCCGGTGGGAGGTGCTGACCGACTTCACCGGCTCCGGGCACGGCATCGGCACCGGGCAGGGCGTCGACCTGCTCGACCAGCAGTTCCTCCGCGCCAACATCGACCCGACCGAGTGCTGCGTCCAGTCGGCGGCCGGCACCACGAAGTACCGGCTGCACCCGCACGAGAGCGGCTTCGACAACCTGATCCTGGCCGGTGAGGCCACCCGCAACGGGTTCAACACCAGCGCCATCGAGGCTGCGGCGATGTCGGGGATGGCGGCGTCGCGAGCGATCTGCGGCCAGCCCGCGGAGATCGTGGGCTACGACTTCCTGCAGCGTCCGGCGCGCGGGGGCTCGGGGTCCCGACCGTGACGAACGCGCCTTTCGTCTCGTTCATCGGCCACGGCGCGGCGAGCCTGGCCCCACCCGGTCTGTTCACCGGCGCCACCTCGTACGCGTTCGGCTTCCGGGCCAGCCGGCCCGCCCTGCAGTCCCTGGTCGACACCATGCTCAACCCGGTCGGTGGCCCGACCGTGACGTACGACGTGCCTGTCGGCGTCGCGATGGTGACCTTCATGGGCATCGAGCGCTGCACGTCCGGGACGGACCGGATCGGCTGGGAGCCGGGTCGCGAGTGCGGTCTGTGGATCCCGCTGATCGAGACCGCGTCGGCCACCGGCCGCCGACGGATCGTGCTCTGGACGCCCTACGTGTTCATCGACTACACGATCGGTCTGCTGACCGGTCGCGACGTGTGGGGCTGGCCGAAGGTCGGCGGACACCTCATCCTCCCGGGCGACGACCCGTCGGGCCCGGTCACCTTCAGCTGCTCCACCACCCTGCTCGACACCCTGGCGCCGGACACCAGGGCCCGGGTCGGTCAGCTGCTGACGGTGACCGCGGAGCCGTCAGCTGCCGACCCCGCAGCGTCCGGGGGCAGCGGTGGGCGCGCCGCCGTCGAGCACCTGGCGGGAGCTCTGGCCGACGACGTGGCGACCGAGCTCGTCGACGAGCTGCTGGCCGGTGTGATCCTGCCGACGGTGCAGCTGAAGCAGCTCCGCGACTCCCTCGACCCGACCCGCGCCTGCTACCAGGCGATCGTCGACTCGCCCGCGCAGATCACGGCGGTGACCGGCGGGGGGCCGCTGGAGTGGTGGTCCTACGAGTTCGCCGTCACCACCTGCGAGAGCCACCAGATCGTCCGCGATCTGCTCGGCCGGGAGCCGGACGCGGGTCGGACTGTCGTGCCGCTGAGCTTCGGGGCCTGGCTCTCGTTCGACTTCGCCGCGCTGCCCGGCCGGGTGGTGGCCAGCACGACGTGACCCAGCAGGACATGACCCAGCAGGACCTGACTCAGCAGGACCTGACTCAGCAGGAGCTGACTGAGTGTTCGGCCGCGATCGCCCGTGCGGCCTGGCGGCCGGACTCGATGGCTGACTCGAAGCACCCGCCGCTGTAGCGGGTCCGGGTCCAGTCCCCGGCCAGGAAGAGGTTGTCCACGGTCGCGTCGTCGGGTGCCAGGCGGTGCCGGACGCTGCCGGCCGGGGTCTGGACGTAGCGCTCGTAGCCCGCCGTGTTCGCCCGGTCGTAGCGCGAGACGACCACCCCGGGACCGAGACGGCCGTCGGCGTCCACCGCGTCGGGCCACAACGGCGCGATCGACGCGGCCAGCCACCCGTCGGCGTCCTCGCCGGGATGCGGGGTCGCCCCGTCCGGCAGGCAGCCGCAGAAGTAGGCGAGCGACCCGGGGACCGGCTCGGCCCAGTCCTCCAGCGCCAGCTGCTGCGACATGTCCGCCCACGAGTCGAACCGCTCGGCGTACGCCGACACGATGGTCGCGGCCGACTGCGCGCTCCAGCCCAGCTCGTCGGCCGGCGGGGCCAACCAGCGCTGGAACGCCTCGGTGGCGACCGAGTGGCTGTTGGTCAGCATGGCCTGCCAGCGGTCGTCGGTCGGCTGGGTCGGCCAGATCCTGTGATCTCGGCCGGCGGCATCGCCAGCACGACCGCATCGAAGTCGGCGCCGAGCCGCAACGTCGTCGACGTCGCCGACGCCGGGTCCGGCCCGTGCTCGAAGTCGGTCCCGGCCTCGCGCAGAGCGGCACCGTCGACCAGCTGGTCCCACAACGGCTGGTCCGGCCAGCAGTCGAGACCGGCGACCTGGACGAACGGCTGGTAGGACCCGCTCGTCGCCGCGGCCTGCTGGCTGATCGTGATCGTCTCCAGCTGCGCGCCGTCCGGGGCCAGCTCGGCCGACGTCACGCGGTGGAAGAAGTCCACGGTCACGCCGCGGGCGGTGAGGACCTGGTAGAGCGGGGTGAAGACCACGTCGCCGGTCCCGGCGTTCACCTTCCAGAAGGGTGCGTGCCGGTAGCCGACCACCAGGTCGCACGCGAACCGCCACGTGACGCCGGCGGCCATCGACCCGTTGTCCAGGGACCCGGCCTCACCGTTCCGGTAGGCGAAGGTCAGGTCGTACAACGCCTTGACCGGCGCCGAGTCCAGCGCGAGGTCGGGCGCCCCGTGCGAGGCCAGCCAGGCGCGGAAGTCGAGCTCGTCGATCGCGTCGATCCCCGCGTCGCCGCGACCCAGCAGGTCCACCAGCCAGCCGCGTCCGGCGCTGAACCCCAGTCCGAGCAGGATGAGGGCGTGAGTCAGCAGTCGGTCGAGGTCCTGCGCCGGTGACGCCAGCCCGTCGCCCATCCGTTGCGCGGCCGTCCGGAGCTCCTCGGCCAGCCTCTCCCGCTCACCCAGGGTGCTGCCCAGCGACCCCTGCGCCACAGCTCTCAGCTCCTCCAGCACCGCCCGGTAGGCGTCCTTCTCGACCTGATCGAGCCCCGGCGCGCCGTCGAGCAGGTCGAGGAGCGCGGTGCACAGCGCCGCCGCCAGCTCGGCGTCCGACGGCGCGCCGCCGGCGCCCGGCCAACCCGGCAGCTCGGGGAGGGTGAACGTCCAGGGCGACCACGTGCCCGAGGTGACGTCCTGCTCCTGGACGGCCGCGCTCCACGTCGGTGTGAAGGCCTGCCTCCACGCGGTGATCGGGCTGCCGGTCCGCGGCTGCCACTCGGCGTAGCACGCGCGGATCATCGCGAACGCCTCGTGGTAGCAGCCCATCAGCACGTGCAGGCCGTGTTCCTCGATCCGCCCCCCGTGCTCGAGGTTGCGTCCGCTCGCGCACTTCCCCCCGAGGCGCCAGCCGAGGGTGTGCACGGTGACGTCGAACCGGTCCCTCAGCTCGGGAGTGGCGGTCAGCCAGAACGCGGCCGCGACCCCGCCCGGACCGCCGCCCAGGACGGCGACCTTCGTCTTCGCGGGCCGGTCGGTCCCGGTCGGCTTCCCTGGCTCTGTCGTCTGCTGGCCTGTCCCGGTCGACGTCGGCTCCACCGTCATGCTGGCCCTCCTCGCGCGCGTCATCACTCCGTGCGGACCGAGCGAACCACGGGCCGCGAACGGTGCGACCGGCGGGGGCTGACAGTCGCGTGCATTTGTCATAACATCACGACGTATGACGGAGTCGCGCAGTGTCGTACGCCCCGGGGTGGGTCTGATCAGCGTCGGGTGGATGGGCAAGCTGCACACCAAGGCCTATCAGGCAGTGCCGCTGACCTACCCCGAGCTCGGCGTCGCCCCGCGCCTGGTGGTGGCTGCCGACACCGAGCCGAGCCGGGCCCGGTACGCCGTCGACGTGCTGGGGTACGCCACCGGAACCACCGACTACCGCGAGGTGCTGGCGAATCCCGAGGTGGACGTGGTGTCGATCTGCGCCCCCAACTTCCTGCACGCCGAGATGGGGGTGGCCGCGGCGGAGGCCGGCAAGCACTTCTGGATCGAGAAGCCGGTGGGGCGCGGCTTCGACGAGGCCCAGGCAGTGGCCCGGGCGGCCGAAGCGGCCGGCGTGGTCACCTCGGTCGGCTTCAACTACCGGCACGCGCCGGCGGTGGAGCACATCAAGGAGCTGGTGGCGGCCGGGAGGCTCGGCCGGATCACCAACGTCCGCTGCGTGTTCTTCGCCGGCTACTCCGCCGACCCCCGCGGGGCGCTGTCCTGGCGGTTCCAGCGGGCGTACGCGGGCAGTGGCGTCCTCGGCGACCTGGGCAGCCACGCCGTCGACCTGTGCACCTACCTGGTCGGTCCGGTCACCGACGTGACCGCGCTGACCTCGACGGTGCACACCCGGCGGCCCGTGCTGGCGATGGGGTCCGGGCACCCACTTCGCCGTCATCGAGGGCGGTGAGCAGGGGGACGTGGAGAACGAGGACTACGTGGCGTCGCTGCTCCGCTTCGGCGGCACCGGCCCGGGCGCCGGAGCCGTCGGCACCATCGAGTCCTCCCGGGTAGCCGTCGGGCCGGACTGCCGCTACGGGATCGAGATCTACGGCACCGAGGGCTCGGTGTCCTGGGACTTCGAGCGGTTGAACGAGCTCAAGGTGTTCAGCGGCCGCGGTGCGTCAGAGACCGGCTACGTGACGGTCAACGCCAACCCGACCTACGGCGACTTCGCCCGCTTCCAGCCAGGGGCCGGCTGCTCGATGGGCTTCGACGACCTGAAGACCATCGAGGCCAAGAAGTTCCTGGCCGCCGTCGCCGGCGTCGCGTACGACAACTCGACCATCCAGGACGCCGTGGCCTCCGCGGCCTTCGTCAGCGCCGCGGAGGAGTCGGCCGCGTCCGGTCAGTGGGTGGCGTTGCCCTCGGTCCCCGGCACCACCGCGGCCGGCTCCGAAGAGCCTCCGGGCGTCGGGGCGCCGGGTCCGGCGGCGGCGGGCTGAGAGGTCCGCTGGACCTTCCACCGCTTGGCCAGCAGCGACAGCACCACGGTGACGATCACCAGCACGGCCATCGGCACCAGCATGAACGGTCCGCCGGTGCCGGCGCTGCGGTCCATGTTGATCTCCTGACCGGCCAGGATGACGATGCCGAAGGCCAACATGTTGTTGACGGCGTGGACCACGACCGAGGCCTCCAGGCCGCCGGTCCGCCAGACCAGCAGCGACATGGCGGCGCCGAAGGTGAAGTAGTAGACGTTCAGCCACGGGTCACCAGCACCGTGTGCGGCCATGAAGACCAGCGACGGCACGATCGTGGCGATGACCAGGCCGGGGACCGGTGAGGCCACCCAGCTGCCGGCGGACCGCATGATCAGACCGCGGGCGCCGTACTCCTCGCCGGCCGCCTGGATCGGCGTGGTGATGAGCATGATGATCAGCAGCGCGACGCTCTCGCCGGTGAAGTCGCCCGGGCCGGTGATGCCGGACGAGTCCGGGAAGGCGACCGTCGAGAGACCCATGTAGAGCAGCCAGAGCGGCACCACGACCGCGGCGCAGCGGCCCAGCAGCCGCCAGCGGAAGGCCCCGGCCACGGAGTGCAGCCAGCGCTTCGGCTGACCCCAGATCCACCACTGCAGCAGCATGGCCAGCGGGATCGACAAGGCGTTGCCGATGTTGGTGGCCAGGAAGATGGCCGGGGTGAACTCCACCGCGCCGGTGCTGTAGGACTCCCAGGTCGAGCGGCCGCTGAGCACGTCGTACGCGATGGCGCCGAAGCCCACGACGGTGTTGATGATCAGGTAGCCGAGCACGAAGCCGACGATGGCCACCACGCCCTTCCACCAGGCGTTGCGGGGCGTCCGCAGGAACCGGTGGTACTCGGTGCCGGCCGCCGGCAGCGGGTCCTTCCAGACCGGAGGCCCCAGCGGTCCCCACGCCTGGACGCCGGGCGGCGGCTGCTGGCCCGGCGGGTAGGGCGGCTGCCCGCCCTGCGGTGCGTACGGGTCGAGCTGCCCGGCCGGAGTCCCCGCCGGCGGGAATGAGTCCGGCCTCGGGTGAGTTGGCCCGTAGGTCGGTCCCTCCGGCGGCGGGCCGGGATTCGGTCCGGACGAGGAAACGGGGTGCTGTTCGGTCATGTCTCTGCCATCGTGTGGGGTGCGACTGCTCCGGTCAGGTCGACCCGGGGCCGCCGACCGGCAGCCCGGGAAGGCGTTCCAGGCTACCCGGGCCGATGAGTCCGACCCGGCGGGCTGGTCACAGCTGACGAGCGCCGCCACCTCCCGCGGGCCGGTCCCGCGCAGAAACACCGAGACACAGGAGCACCACCATGACGACCTCCGACGTCGCTGACACCCAGCTGCGGAGCCGGGATCGCAAGGTCATCGCCACGTTGCTGATCGCGACCTTCGTGGTCATCCTCAACGAGACGATCATGGGCGTGGCCCTGCCGGTGCTGATGGTCGACCTCGATCTGTCGGCCGGCACCGTGCAGTGGCTGACCACCGCCTTCATGCTGACCATGGCGGTCGTGATCCCGACCACCGGTTTCCTGCTGCAGCGCTTCTCCACCCGTACGGTCTACGGCGCCGCCCTCGGTCTGTTCAGCGCCGGCACCCTGCTGGCCGGTCTGGCCCCCGGGTTCTGGGTGCTGCTGCTCGGCCGGATCATCCAGGCCTCCGGGACCGCGATCATGCTCCCGCTGCTGATGACCACGATCTTGACCCTGGTGCCGATCGAGCGGCGCGGTCTGGTGATGGGCAACGTCAGCATCGCCATCTCGGTGGCGCCCGCGATCGGCCCGACGCTGTCCGGTCTGATCCTGCAGTTCCTGCCGTGGCGGTTCATGTTCCTGCTGGTGCTGCCGATCGCCCTGGCCGCCCTGGCGTACGGGCTCAAGGGTCTGGTGAACATCAACGCCGACGGCGACCAGCCGCTCGACATCGTCTCGGTGCTGCTGTCGGTGCCGGGCTTCGGCGGCATCGTGTTCGGGCTCAGCCGGCTGGGGGAGTCCGGTGGCTCGGCCGCCTGGGTCGCCCCGCTCTCGCTGGTGGTGGGCGTGATCTGCCTGGTGCTCTTCGTGCTCCGCCAGCGGGCGCTGGTCGCCGGCAAGGGCCCGCTGCTGGACCTCCGCGCCTTCGGCTTCACGATGTTCCGGCGCGGGGTGGCGCTGCTCTGCATCGCGGCCGTCGCCCTGTTCGGCGCGATCATCCTGCTGCCCATCTACTTCCAGAACGTCCGCGGTCTGAACACGCTGCAGACCGGCATGCTGTTGCTGCCCGGCGGTCTGCTGATGGGGCTGCTCGGTCCGGTCGTGGGCCGGCTGTTCGACAAGCACGGTCCGCGCTGGCTGTCGGCCTCCGGGGCCGCGTTGCTGGTGCTGACCATGCTGGCGCTGACCCAGGTGGGTCCGACGACGCCCATCCCGCTGCTGCTGGGCATCCACCTGACCCTGTCGACGGGTCTGGCCTTCCTGTTCACCCCCGCCTTCACCACCGCCCTCAACCCGCTGCCGCCGAGCCTGTACTCGCACGGCAGCGCCATCTTGTCCACGCTGCAGCAGGTGGCCGGTGCCGCCGGTGTCGCTCTGCTGGTGACCGTGGTGACGTTGCGGGCGCAGGTGGCAGCCACGGCCGGCGCCGACGGCATCGCGGCGGAGGTGGCCGGTCTGCACCTGGCCTTCCTGGTGGCCGCCGGGATCGGCGTGGTCGCCGTCGCGCTGGCTCTGACACTGAGGAAGACGGAGGCGGCTGGACCGGGTCACGGTCCTGGACCGGAGGCAGCCGCGGTCGGTCACGGTTCCGTCCCCGAGGTCGCGGCCCCGGCACAGCAGTCAGCTGGTCAGTCGGCGGCGCCGGGAACCTGGCCGCTGAACGGCACGGCGTCCGCCGACGACGTCGCGGTGGCTGACGCCGACCTGCGCTGATCCGGACGCCTGGCCGCTCCCTCAGCCGGTCTGGGCGCAGGGGACTGTCGGTGGCTGCTGGCAGGGTCGTCGCCATGGACCAGTGCCGACGTGGTGATGACCGACGTGGTGATGCCGCCCTCCTTCCCGTGCCCGAGCTCGACCGTCCCGCCACCACAGGTCCCGACGACGAGGCGGTGCTGCTGGACGTGGCCGCCAACTTCGCCGCCGAGCACGGGGTGCCGCAGGCGGACAGCCAGTCCGCCGAGCGGGAGCGTTCGCTGCGCCGGGCCGCCCGCGACTGGCCGCTCCTGGTGTCTGATCGGCGCGAGGTGGACGTCCGGAGCGACGGCGCTGCCCGGCGCGAGAACGGTGCGGTCGACGAGGTGGTGGAGCTGCTCCGGGATGCGGTGGAGGCCCGTGACCGGTTCCCCCGCCTGTGGAGGGCCGCCAGCGAGCGCGGCATCGTGGGTGGTCGGGAGCTTCGCCAGCTGGTGCGGCAGCACCGCGACAAGCCCTTGGCCGAGAGTCTGCAGATCGATGCCGACCAGGCGGCCGTGCTGGAGTCCGAGCCGGCGCTGTGGCGCGCGGTGTTCCGGGCCAGCCGCTTCCTCGGCCGGCTGCACGACCAGGGTCTGACCGACGACGAGATCCTCGCGCTGCTCGACGAGCACATCGCCGATCCGGTCCCGGACCGACGGGCGGGCTGACGGCGGCTGGCCGCTTCCTGACACCCCGGGACGTACGGCTAGCGTTTCGCTCGTGACTGACGCAGAGCAGAGTGGTTCCGACGCAGGATCGAACGGGCGGCGGGTGGCCATCGTGACCGGCGGCGGCTCCGGCATCGGGGCCGCGTCCGCCGTCGCCCTCGCCCGTGACGGGTGGACGGTCGTGGTGGCCGGCCGGCGGGTGGAGCCGTTGACCGCGCTGGTGGCCGAGCACGCCGAGCTCGGCATGGACTGCGGCGTGGCCGACGTGACCGATCCGACCTCGGTGCACAACCTGTTCGCCCGGGCGGTGAACAAGTACGGCCGGGTCGACCTGCTCTTCAACAACGCCGGTCGCGGTGCCTGGGCCACCGAGATCGACGAGCTGGACGTCAAGGAGTGGAAGGCGGTCGTCGACGTCAACCTGACCGGGGCGTTCCTGTGCACCCGGGAGGCGTTCCGGGTGATGCGCCGCCAGGACCCGCAGGGCGGTCGGATCATCAACAACGGGTCCATCTCCGCGCACGTGCCCCGGCCCCTGTCGGTGGCGTACACCGCCACCAAGCACGCCATCACCGGACTCACCAAGTCGACCGCCCTGGACGGCCGCCGTCACGGCATCTCCTGCGGGCAGATCGACATCGGGAACGCCGCCACCGACCTGACCAAGGACATGGCCGCCGGCATCCTGCAGGCCGACTTCTCCACCGCCGTCGAGCCGCGGATGGACGTCGAGGACGTCGCCCGGGCAGTGGTCTACATGGCGAGTCTGCCGCCGGAGGCGAACGTGCTCACCATGACCGTGATGGCCACCACGATGCCGTACGTGGGCCGCGGCTGAGCCCGGTCACGCTGGTGGTCCCTGGGTAGGGTGTCCTGACTCGCCTGCCCCGCCCTCCAGGAGCCTCCGTGTCCGTCCTCTCCACCCCGTCCGGGTCGACCCGGCGCGCCGCCGGCGTGGTCGCCGGTCTGGCGGCCCTCGTCTTCCCGTTGGCGGGCTGCGGTGGGGATGACACGGCCACCACGCCGGCCCCCACCGACATCTCGATCGCCCCTCCCACCTCGACGCCACCCAGCTCAGCACCGTCGCCGCCCGACAGCCCAGCCCCGTCGGAGTCGACCGCGTCCACGAAGCGACCGTCCGCGAGCGCCGGTCTGGACGCGTCCGGTGCGGTGAAGGCAGCCGAGACCGGCGTGGCCGACAGCACGGTCGTCGAGCTCTCCAAGGACGACGACAGCGGCTCCTCGTGGGAGGTCCTGGTCCGCGTGGGCGGCAGCGGCCGCGAGCTGCAGGTGGACCAGGCCGGCGAGATCACCGGCAGCCAGAACGAGTCGTTGTCAGCTGTGCAGCGCGGCAACCTGCCCGACGTGACCGTCGCGGACGCCATCAAAGCGGCCGAGAAGCGGGTGTCGGACGGTGAGGTGACCGAGGCCGAGCTCACCCGGGAGAACCAGCGCACCGTGTGGGACGTCTCCGTGGAGGTGGCCGGCGGCGACGACTGGGAGCTGTGGATCGACGCTTCCACTGGCAAGGTCGTGCGCGCGGAACGCGACTGACCGCGAGCGACGCCGGCGAACCCGAGCCGTAGGACAGCCTCAGTCCAGGTGCTTGTCGAAGAAGTCGGCGGTCCGCTTGATCGATCGTTGCCAGGTCTCGCCCTCGAAGGTGTGCCCGGCGCCGGAGTAGCGGTGGAACGTGACGTCCTTGTCCTTGCTCTTCAGGGTGTCGACGATGTCCTGCGACCAGGCGATCGGGCAGGTGTCGTCGGCGGTGCCGTGGTGCACCATCAGCGGGTCGTCGATCCGATCGAAGTACGTCTTCGGTGAGGCGGCCTTCCAGAACGCGGGGCTGTCCTTCGGCAGACCGTACGTCTTGTCGATCTTGCGGTTCACCGAGCGGCGGTCGTCGCTGTCGTCGTAGAACTGCTTCCAGTTCTGCGCGGCCAACGAGCTGGTGGAGGCGTAGATGACGGCGGCGTCCACCAGGTTCGGTTGCGCCACCAGGGCGTTCAGGGTGACGTTGCCGCCCATCGACCGACCGAGCCAGCCGACCCGGTCACCGTCCAGGAAGTCCAGCTTCGAGCGCTTCACCGCGTAGACCGCGTTGATGGTGTCGACCGCGTACGGCAGACGCAGCTCGTAGTCGACGTCGGGGTCGTCGTCGCCGGAGGCGTGCCCGCGGTAGTCGGTGTGGAAGACGACGTAGCCCTGACGGGCCAGGTAGTCGTGCTCGCGCGGCATCCCCTGACCGGGGAAGTAGGTGTCCGGGTTGATGTAGCCGTGGTTGAGCACCAGCACCGGGAAGGGTCCCTTGCCGTCGGGCACCAGCATCACCCCGGAGACGGTGAGCTTCTCGCTGCGGTAGGTGACGATGCGGGTCGTGTAGTCGTCGGTCCGGTTGATCACCCGACCGAGCTTCAGCTTGTCCCCGTTGTAGTCCTTCTCGATCAGCGCCTGCACCGAGATCGGATCCGGCTTCTTGCTCGGTGTCGGTCGGGGTCGGGGTCGGGGTAGGAGTCGGCGTGGTCGCTGCGGTGGCGGTCGGGCTGGCCGGGCCGGCGCTCGGCGGAGCGGTGCTGCTCACCGACCCCGACGGCGCGCTCGCCGGCCGTCGGCGACCGGTCCTCGGTGCAACCGGCGACCAGCGCCAGCAGCCCGGTGGTCACGACCAGGGCGATCGACCGTCTCATGGACCGAGTATTCCCGCTCGCTCCAGCCGCCGACGCGCCGACCTGAGCCGCGGTCCCGAGCGCTGTTTGTGTCCCTCCGGGTTCCACGGGACGATCGAGGGATCATGTCGCTCCTGGATCCTGCTGCTGTTGCTCCCGAACCCGATGCCCTCTACGAGGCGTTCACCGGGTGGGCGGAGGGTCGTGGGCTGACGCCGTACCCGGCCCAGGCCGATGCGCTGCTGGAGCTGGTCACCGGCAGCAACGTGATCCTGGCGACGCCCACCGGCTCCGGCAAGAGCCTGGTGGCCACCGGCCTGGAGTACGCCACCGCCGCCCAGGGCGGCCGCACCTTCTACACCGCGCCGATCAAGGCCCTGGTCAGCGAGAAGTTCTTCGCGGCCACCGAGATCTTCGGGGCCGAGCGGGTCGGGATGATGACCGGCGACGCGTCGGTCAACGCCGACGCCGACATCATCTGCTGCACCGCCGAGGTGCTGGCCAACCTGGCCCTGCGCCAGGGCCCCGGGCACGGCATCGCCAGCGTGGTGATGGACGAGTTCCACTTCTACGCCGACCCCGACCGGGGCTGGGCCTGGCAGGTCCCGCTGCTCGAGCTCCGCGACGCGCAGTTCCTGCTGATGTCGGCCACGCTCGGCGACGTCACCCGGTTCGAGCACGACCTGACCCGGCGGACCGGCCGCCCGACAGCGGTGATCGCCTCGGCCGACCGCCCGGTGCCGTTGCACTACGAGTGGGTCACCACCCCGGTGCACGAGACGATCGAGGAGCGGCTCACCACCCACCAGGCGCCGATCTACGTGGTCCACTTCAGCCGGGCCGCGGCCATCGAGCAGGCCCAGGCGCTGAACAGCCTGCGGGTCTGCACCCGGGAGGAGAAGGACCAGATCGCCGACCTGATCGGCGGCTTCCGGTTCGCCGCCGGCTTCGGCAAGGTGCTGTCCCGGCTGGTCCGCAACGGCATCGGGGTGCACCACGCCGGGATGCTGCCGAAGTACCGCCGGCTGGTCGAGCTGCTGGCCCAGGCCGGGCTGCTCAAGATCATCTGCGGCACCGACACCCTCGGCGTCGGCATCAACGTGCCCATCCGGACGGTGCTGTTCACCGCCTTGAGCAAGTACGACGGCGTCAAGCCGAGACTGCTGACCGCGCGGGAGTTCCACCAGATCGCCGGCCGGGCCGGGCGGGCCGGCTACGACTCCGCGGGCACGGTGCTGGTGCAGGCGCCCGACCACGTGGTGGCGAACCTGAAAGCCCTGGCCAAGGCCGGCGACGACCCGAAGAAGCGTCGCAAGGTGGTCCGCAAGAAGCCACCGGAGGGCACCGTGGGCTACGGCGAGCCGACGTACGAGCGCCTGATCAGCGCCCCGCCGGAGCCGTTGGAGTCCAGCTTCGCGGTGACCCACGCCATGGTCATCAACGTCATCTCCCGGCCGGGGAACTGCTGGACCGCGATGACGGAGCTGCTGACCGAGAACGACGAGTCACCGCGCCGGCGGCGGGGTCACGTGCACGACGCCCTGCGGATCTACCGCGGGCTCTCCGACACCGGCGTGGTGGAGCGACTGGACGCAGCCCGATGATCATGGCCGACTGGCCCGGCTGACGGTGGATCTGCAGGCCGATTTCGCTTTGAACCAACCGCTGTCGCCGTTTGCGCTGGCCGCGGTGGACCTGCTCGACCTCGAGTCACCGGAGTACCCGTTGGACGCGTTGTCGGTGATCGAGTCGATCCTGGAGAACCCGCGCCCGGTGCTGTCCGCGCAACGGAAGATGGCTCGCGGCGAGGCCGTCGAGGCGATGAAGCGGGAGGGTCTGGAGTACGAGGAGCGGATGGAGCTGCTCGAGGACGTCACGTACGCCAAACCGCTGCAGGAGCTGCTGGAGGTGGGCTACCGGGCGTACGCGCAGAGTCATCCGTGGGTGCTCGATCACAGCTGGAGCCGAAGTCGGTGGCCCGGGACCTGTTCGAGAGGTCGATGACCTTCACCGAGTACGTGGCCTTCTACGGCCTGGCCCGGGCCGAGGGCCTGGTGCTGCGCTACCTGGCGGACGCGTACAAGGCGCTGCGGCAGACCGTGCCCGAGACCAAGCGGACCGAAGGTCTGGAGGATCTGATCGCCTGGCTGGGTGAGCTGGTCCGGCAGACCGACTCCAGCCTGCTGGACGAGTGGGAGAAACTCAGGAACCCGACCCCGGAGGCCGAGCTGATCGCTGAGGCCGACCGGCGCCCGCCCGCGGTCACCAGCAACGCCCGGGCCTTCACGGTCCTGGTCCGCAACGCGCTCTTCCGTCGGGTCGAGCTGATCGCCCGCCGGCGCTGGTGGGAGCTCGGCGAGCTCGACTCCGACGACGGTTGGGGAGCCGATGACTGGGCTCGTGCGATGGAGGACTACTTCAGCGAGCACGGCAGCGTCCAGGTCGGCGCGAACGCGCGCGGGCCGGCCCTCTTGATCATCGACAGGTTGGCCACCACCTGGCAGGTGCGGCAGATCCTCGACGACCCCGAGGGTGATCACGACTACTCGATCACCGCCGAGGTCGACCTGGCCGCCAGCGACGAGGCCGGCGAGGCGATCATCCGGATCACGGGTGCGGGGCGGACCGCCGCCTGGTAGTCGGCGCTCACCTGAACCGCAGGGCGAAGGCTGCCAGCGCCTGACGGCCACGCCCGTCCACCGACAATGGCTGCGTGGACACAGTGAGACGCCGGACCGGTCGGGTCCTGCCCATCTTCAGAGGTCGAGTGCTGCTGATCCGAGGAGGCGATCCTGGTCGCCCGGATGCCGGTGAGTGGTGGTTCACGATCGGGGGTGGGTGCGAGCCTGCAGAGTCGCCCGCGGAAGCCGCACGACGCGAGGCGCTCGAAGAGGCTGGCCTCGTACTGCCCGATGATCTGGGTGCCGTGGTGCTGCAGCGAGAAGCCAGCTTCGAGTTCGACGGCGAATGGCTTGAACAGACCGAGGACTACTACCTGTGTGAGGTCGACAGTGACGTCATCACAGACGCTGGATGGAACGAGCTAGAGCAACGGGTGTTCACCGCTCAGCGGTGGTGGTCTGTCGGCGAGCTGCAGACGACGGGCGAGGTGGTGTTTCCCGTCGGCCTCGCCGAGCTCCTCGCGCGCCTCGTCGGACCACCGTCGGATGTCGCTCCCGGCCCCACTGATAGGGATGATCAAGCGTTGATATAGAACACGTGTTCGAGTAGAATGTGGTCATGTTCGAGGTCGAGCTGGAGGCGGCGCTGGGCGACTCCCGTGCGCTGACCGACCTCGCTGCGGACGTCGAGCGGGACTCCCGGGTGGCAGGGTGCCGCAAGCTGGTGGTGGCGGCGGCGTGGGCGGATGCGCACTCGACTGTTGATCATCCCGACGGCGGGTTGTTGGTCGAACGCTTGGTGTCGCTGGGTCCGGCAGGGTGTCCATCGGTGGCGGAGTTCGCTCCGCAGGGTCTGGTGGGTCCGTTCGATGCCTCTACGCAGTCGGTCCGGTCGTGGATGGCCGATGCCTTGTCCATTCGTCACCGGTTGCCGAGGCTGTGGGAGCGAGTGGTCGCCGGCGATGTGCACCACTGGAAAGCCCGTCAGGTCGCGACCCTCACCGCCCACCTGGGAGTAGCAGCCGCCGCCGAGGTCGATCAGCAGACCACGCCGTGGATGGAGCAGCTGCCGTGGGCGTCGTTCCTGAAGGCGGTGGACGCGACGATGCTGCAGGTGGACGAATCCACGTATCGGGAGCGTGAGCGGGTCGCGGCGGCGAAACGTGAGGTCCGCGCGACGCCGTCGGAGGCCGGGTTGCGGACGTTGATCGCCCGCGGTGAGGCCGGGGACGTGGCGATGATGCTTGCCCTCTATCAGCGGGTGGCGGAGTGCTTGGCCGAGGAGGGGGATGAAGACCCGTTGCCGGTGCGGATGTCGACAGCGATCGGGGTCATCGCGAACCCGGCCCGCTTGACCGATCTGCTGGCCCGGCACGCCGCCGACCCTGACCCGCACCGGGAGCCGTGGGAGCAGGTCGCCGCCCACCACGGTGATCCGACGGATCCGTGGGCCGATGATCTGCCGCCGGCGGGTTGGGAAACCTCAAGGCACGGCAACTACCACCAGTCCGGGTTCGACGACGAGGGCGAGTGGTGGGATACACCCGGGGCCAACGACCCCGGGCGGCGACGATCCGCTGTCCGAACGCTCCCAGGAGTTCGAGCCGGACGCCGACGACCTCGCCTGGTACGAGAGCCCCCAGCGTTCTACGGATACCGCCGACATCGACCGTGCCCCCACCAGCGCCGACACCTGCGTCATGGCGCGGTGCAGCAGCGGTGGCCGTCGGCGTTCCGGCCACCCGGGTGGCGTCCTCTGACGCCGGCGCAGCTGGTGGCCTGTGCACCGACGGTGGTGATGCACGTCCACCTGACCGAGGAGACCCTGCGCGCCGGTCATGGTGTGGTCCGGACCGACGACGGGCCGATCACCCTCGAGCAGCTGCAGCGGTTCCTGGTCCAGCACGACGCGAAGATCACGATCCGCCCGGTCGCCGATCCGGCCGCGACCGCCTCTGCGGATGCCTACGAGATCCCCCTGAGGCTCCGCCGGGCGATGGCGATCCGGCACCCACGATCGGTGTTCCCGCACTCCCCGACAGTGTCCAGACTCGACCTGGACCACACGGTCCCGTACGAGAAGAGCGGACCACCCCGACAGACCGGGATGCACAACCTCGGCCCCCTCGGCCGCTGCGAACACCGCGCCAAGACC
The DNA here is from genome assembly GCA_963784345.1 of uncultured Actinomycetota bacterium. GTDB lineage: Bacteria > Actinomycetota > Actinomycetes > Propionibacteriales > Propionibacteriaceae > Microlunatus. Next base: position 26,819 of record CAWARE010000006.1, on the reverse strand, counting down.
GTCGGCCGCTGGCGAGCCCGACAACCCGAACCCGGCACCTACCTCTGGCGCTCACCCGACGGCTGGATCATGATCACCACCAACCAAGGCACCCTCACGCTCGGACACGGAAACTGGGCCGGCCGCCTCTGGGACGCTGCCGAACCGGGCTGACCAGTGGCGAGGGCTGGATCAGAGACCGGCGGAGCGCTGACCCACCTGCGGCTCGTCGGTGGTGGCCGACTGCACGGCGTCCGCCGCCGCGCGCACCGCACCGGCCACCGGATCGGGGAGCTTGTCGGCGTTCTTCTTCACCTCGCCGGCCAGGGAGGACACCCCGGAGCGCACCCGCGGGTCGTGCGCGAGGTCGTCGGCCTTGGCCTTGATCTGCTCGAACTGGGCACGGCCGGCCTTGGTGCCGAGCACGTAACCCACAGCGGCCGCACCGGCCGCCACTACCAGGGTCTTCAGCTTCATCGGGGCTCCTCGTCGTCAACCTGCGAGCCCTGAGTGTAGAGCCAGACCGCGGACAGCCGCCTCGGGGCGGTCGCCGGAGCCGGTGCTCGCACCGTCCGGGATGATCGAGCCATGAGCCTGATCTCCCGCCTGGCCGTGGTCGGTGCCGGCAGCGTCGGCACCTCCTTGGCGTACGCGGCCCTGATCCGTCGCTCCGCCTCCGAGGTGGTCCTGTACGACATCGACACCGCCAAGACCGAGGCCGAGGTGCTGGACCTCGCCCACGGCACCCAGTTCACGGGCACCTCCCGGGTCTCCGGCGGCAGCGACATCTCCTGCGTGGCGGGGGCGTCGGTGGTGGTGATCACCGCGGGGGCCAAGCAGAAGCCCGGGCAGACCCGGCTGGAGCTGGCCGGCACCAACGTGGCCATCCTGGAGTCGCTGATGCCGCGGCTGCTGGAGCAGGCCCCGGACGCCGTCTACGTCCTGGTGAGCAACCCGGTCGACGTCCTGACCGTCGCCGCCGCCCAGATCGCCGGTCTCCCGGACGGCCGTCTGTTCGGATCCGGCTGCGTGCTGGACTCCGCGCGGCTGCGCTGGCTGATCGCCGAACGGTGTGGCGTGGCCCAGCAGAGCGTGCACGCGATGATGCTGGGGGAGCACGGCGACACGGAGTTCCCGCTGTGGTCGCAGGCCAGGATCGGCACCGTGCCGCTGCGGGAGTGGACCGACACCGACGGTGGCCGGTTGTTCTCCGGTGACGTGCGGGCCGCCATCCACGACGAGGTGGTGCACTCGGCGTACAAGATCATCGCAGGCAAGGGCGCGACCAACTACGCGATCGGGCTCAGCGGGGCCCGGATCGTCGAGGCCGTGCTGCGGGACGAGCACGCGGTGCTGCCGGTCAGCACGGTTCTCCACGACTACCGGGGGATCGATCGGGTGGCGCTGAGCGTGCCGGCGGTGGTGGGGGCCCACGGCATCGAGCGGGTGCTGCCGACCCCCATGGACGAGCAGGAGACCAGGTGGCTGGACCAGTCGGCCGCGACCCTGCACGCCTCCCTCCGACAGCTGGGGCTGGAGTAGCCGCACGACCGGTCGGCAGCGCTTACGACGTAAACACCCTGCGCGTACTGTCGGAGCATGACTGACACCACCACCACCACCGAGTTCCAGCGCGTCGGCGAGCTGATCGCCAAGGCCCGCTTCGCCTTCGTCACCACCATCGGCGACGACGGCCGCCTGCTCAGCCGCCCGCTCGCCGTGCTGGACCGCGAGTTCGACGGCGACCTCTACTTCTTCACCATGGCCCCGTCCCCCAAGACCGAGCAGATCGCCGCCGACTCCCACGTCAACGTGAGCCTGCAGTCCGGTGACGACTACCTCTCCATCGCCGGCACGGCCTCGGTCAGCCGCGACCAGACCCTGATCGACGAGCTGTGGAACCGGTACGCCGAGGCCTGGTTCGAGCAGGGTCGCCAGGACCCGTCGGTCGCGCTGCTGAAGGTGCACGCCGACTCCGCCGAGTACTGGACGATGGACGACCCCAAGCCGATCGCCCTGATCAAGTACGCCAAGGCGATCATCGGCGGCGACCAGCCCGACGTGGCCACCAACAAGACCGTCGAGCTCTGAGCGACCTCTCTCGCAGGAGGGCTTGACCTCGCCCCAGGGGCGAGCTCCACAGTGGAGGCATGACCTCGATCCGGACGCCGAGCGGTGATCGTCTGATCACCGCCGGCCGGTTCGCCCAGCAGACCCTGCTGTCGGCCAAGGCACTGCGGATCTACGCCGACCGAGGGCTCCTGCCGCCGCGGTGGGTGGACCCGACCAACGGGTACCGCTACTACGCCGACGACCAGATCCGGACCGGTTGGCTGATCGCCCTGCTGCGGTCGGCCGACCTGTCCCTGGACGCGATCGGCGACATCGTCGACGGTCCGCCGGACGAGCAACCGGTCCGGCTGGAACGAGCGGTGGACGCCGCGCGGCAGCGGGCCGAGGTCAACCTGACCGTGCTCGACCGAGCCCGGCACCACCTGCGAGGGGAGTCCACCATGACCGAAACGTCCACCCGGATCGAGACCGACCGGGCCGTGCTCAGCGTGCTGCGCCGGATGCGACCCGACGAGATGGACGAGGTGATCAGCGGCGAGGCCCGACGGCTCCGCGAGCTCGCCCGGGGCGCCGGCCTCACCGTCACCGGCGACGCCTTCGGCATCTTCCACGCACCAGTCACCGACGAGTCGGACGGCCCGCTGGAGATCGCCGTACCGGTGGACGACCTGCTCGGCGCCGACGCCGTCCCGGCGGGCGACGACGTGCGCAGCTACCGCCTCGCCGGCGGCCACGTGGCCGAGCGGCACGCAGAGGGCCCCGAGACCTTCTTCCCCGACATCCTCGCCCTCTACGACGAGGTCCACAGCTGGATCACCGCCAGCGGACGGACACCGGTCGGACCGCCGCGGGAGATCTGGCACAACGCGCCCAGCGATCCCGAACCGCTGCGGCTGACCATCTCCTGGCCGTACGCGAGCGCCTGAGACCCGCTGCCGGGATCCACACGCTGCGGCGTACGACGTCGCCGGGTCAGCCGCGGGCGATGGCCCAGCCGTGCGCCGCGACGTGGTGCGGCTGGTCGGGGTGGCTGGTCTCGATCACCTCGGCGCCCTCGGGCAGACCGGCCGGCTGGTCGGCCAGGTTGAGCACCAGGGTCAGCGGTCGCTCGCCGGCGGCGGCGTCCCGGGCGGTGGCGTGGACCTGCACGTAGGTGTTGCTGACGTCGGTGGTCTCGATCTGCGCGTCGGTCAGCCAGGGGGTCCGGCGTCGGAAGGCGATCAGCCGGCGGTAGAGCTCCAGCACACCGGCGTTGCTGTCCTCGACCTGGTCGGGTTGGTCCGGCATGGTCGGCCGGATCGCGTCGTCACCGCCCAGCCGCTCCTCCTTCACCCCGGCCAGTCCGAGCTCGTCGCCGTAGTAGAGGCAGGGGATCCCGGGCAGGAAGAGCAGCAGGGCGATGGCGTGGCCCCAGTGCCGCCGGTCCGCGATCTGGCTGGCCACCCGGGTGGTGTCGTGGTTGTCCAGGAAGGTGAACGGGATGATCCGCTCGCACAGCTCGGCGTGCCGACCCAGGGTGTGCTCGAGCTCGTAGAAGTTCTGGTTCTCGACCGAGGACCACATCGCCTTCCACAGCTCGTACTGGGTGATGCTGTCCAGACCGGCGGTCGCGGCGTACCCGGCGTAGTCGCCGTGGATCATCTCGCCCAGGAACCAGGCGTCGGGGAAGCGCTCCCGCACGGCGGGGACGACGCTGCTCCAGAACTCGGCGGGCACCGCGTACGCCGCGTCCAGGCGCCAACCGTCGACGCCGCGCTCCAGCCAGTGCGTCATCACGTCGCGGACCAGCTGCTGGACGCCCGGGTCGGCGTGGTTCAGCTCGACCAGCTGCTGCTCGCCCTCGAACACCTCCACGTCGACCTGGTCGCCGTCGGTGTGCACCTTGAACAGGTGCGCGGCCGGCGCCTCCGCACCGCGCTCGAGCACCTCGCCCAGACCGGGGTAGTCGCGTCCGACGTGGTTGAACACCCCGTCCAGCACCACCCGGATGCCGCGCTCGTGGCAGGCCGCGACCAGCGCGTCGAAGTCCTCGTCGTCGCCCACCCGGGGGTCGATCCGGAAGTAGTCGAGGGTGTCGTAGCCGTGGCTCATCGAGGCGAACAGCGGGTTGAGCAGCAGACCGTTGCAGCCCAGCGCGACGAGGTGGTCCAGCCAGCCGATCAGCCGCCGCAGACGGTGCACGGCCGGTCCGTCGAGGTCGCCCCGGACGTCCTCGGCGCCGGTGAAGCCGAGCGGGAACACTCCCCAGAAGATGGCGTACCGGGTCCAGTCAGGCATAGCAGCCATGTCTACCAGGGCCGGACCCCCGCCGGCGCCTCGGCCAGGCGGACATCACAGCTAGCCGTCGCCCAGCAGGCCGGCCAGGGCCGCCGCCCGGTACGCCGAGCCGAGGGCCTCGCGGGTGGTGGTGATGGTGGCGTCCCGGTCGGCCTTCTCCACCGGCGGCACGGGGGTCTTGATGTCGGACCGTAGCCGGTCGGCGGCCCCCAGGTGGGCGGCAGCGGCGCGGAACTCGCCGGCCAGGGCGGCGATGGCGGCCAGCTCGTCGTGCACGCTGGACATCCGCCACCGATCGCCGATCCGGGAGTGTCCCTGCAGACTCGCCTCCTGCAGGTCCCGCGCGGCCTGCACCTGTCCGGTGAGCCGGGCCACGGCGCCGAGCTGGTTGCGGGTCCAGGCGATGCCCTCGGCGAAGCCGATCTGCTCGCACACCTCGTACGCCTGGTGCAGCAGGATCTCCGCCCCGACCAGGTCGCCGCGGTAGCGGGCGGTGACGCCCCCGTTGATCAGCGCCCACGCGATCTGCTCCCGGTCGCCGCCCTTGCGGAGCCGGTGCATGGCAGCGTCCCCGAGGGCGTCGGAGCCGTCCAGGTCGCCGCGCAGCCAGGCCACGAAGCTCAGGTAGTTGAGCTCGGTGGCGATCAGCTGCTCGTCCCCCAGTCGCTCGGCGATCTCCAGCGAGCGTCGGTGCTGGGCCTCGGCGGTCTCGTAGTCGCCGAGCTCGCGGGCGATGGACCCCAGCCGGGTCAGGCAGTAGGCAGTGCCCTGGTCGTCGCCCAGCTGCTCGTACAGGTCGAGGCTCTGGGTCAGCTTGCCGCGGGCGACCTCGTAGTCGCACTGCAGGAAGGACAACATGCCGGCGCCGGCCAGGACCGGGGCGCGCAGCTCCGCCGGGGCGTCCGCGCCCGCTGCGAGGGCGCCCCGCATCCAGGTCCGCCCCTCCGTGTAGCGGCCCCGCAGATAGCACCAGCGCCACAGGTGCCGCACCAGCCGCAGCGCCGCCCCCGGGTCGGTCGAGGTCAGGAAGTCGATCGCCCGGCGGATGTTGGCCGACTCCGCGTCGAGCACCCGGAGCCAGTGCTCCTGATCTGTCGAAGCGAGGTGGGTCGCGGCCTCGGCGGCCAGCGCCGTCACGTAGTCCGCGTGCCGACGCAGGGTCAGCTGGGTCTGACCGGCCTCGTTCAGCTGGGTCGAAGCGAACTCCCGGACCAGTCGCAGCAGCACGAAGCGAGCCGGTTCCTCGGCCTCGTACATGCGGCTGACCAGGGACTTCGAGGCCAGGGAGGCCAGCGCGTCGAGCACCTGGATCGGGGTGTACAGGTCCCCGCACACAGCGGTGGCGGAGGCGTGGCTGAACCAGACGAACACCGACAGCCGGCACAGCACGTGCTGCTCGACCGGGGTGAGGAGCCGGTAGCTCCAGCCGACCACCCGTTCGACCAGCCCGTCGTCGGGGTCCCCGTCCGGCTCCAGCAGGGCACCGACCGTGTCGTCCAACGCGTTCGCGAGGTCGCTCACCGACATCACCCGGGCCCGGGCGGCAGCCAGCTCGATGGCCAGCGGCAGACCGTCCAGCCGCCGACAGATCCGGGCGGCGGCGGCGTTCTGGGCCGCGGTCGGTGCCCCGCCGCCGGCCAGCCCCGTACGGTCCCAGAACAGCTGGATCGCCGGTGAGGAGGTCAGGTCCCGGCCACGGGCCCCCGCGGGTGGCAGGGCGAGCGGCCGCACCGTGACGACCGCTTCCCCACTGATCTGCAGCTGGTGGCGGGAGGTGACCAGGAAGGTCAGGCCGGAGCAGGCCGCGACCAGGGCCCGGATCAGGTCGCGGGCCGCGTCCAGCAGGTGCTGCGCACCGTCCACCACCAGCAGCTGGTGCCGCGAGCGCAGCGCCTCAGCCAGGCTGGTGAGGTCGGCGTCGGGGTCGCCGGTCACGCCCAGGGCGGCGGCGAAGGCCGGGACCAGGTCCTCGGCGCGGGAGACGCCCGGGACCGGGAGCCAGCGGACGCCGTCGTGGTAGCCGGTCGTGCTGACCGCGAGCACGGCCGCCAACCGGGTCTTGCCCACCCCGCCGGGACCGGTCAGGGTGACCAGGCGGTGGTCGGCCAGCAGCTCACTGATGGCGGCCAGATCCTGGTCACGGCCGAGCAGTGGGTCGGCGAAGGTGGGTGGGTCGAGCGTGGGGAGCGGACGCGGGGGCGGTGGAACTGGTGGGGCCGGCAGCAGGGCGGCGAAGAAGTGCTCGCGTTCGGGACCGGCCAGGCGCAGGGCGTCGGCCAGCAGCCCGAGGGTGGTCATCCGAGGGGAGCGCCGACCGCGTTCGAGCAACGAGACGGCTTCCGGGCTCAGACCCGCCCGCGTGGCCAGGCCCTCCTGCGACATCCCCGCGCGTTGGCGGTACCACCGCAGCTCGCTTCCGAACGTGCTCACCCGCACCCACCTCGTCGGCCCCGCTGTGAGCCTCACCTTAGTCCCCGGGCCTGCCGGTGACGCACGGGATTGTCCGGCTGCTGTCCGTGGCCGGAATTCCCCGGGCGACGGAAGACTTCGGGTAGTCGCGGGTCGATGTGTTCGGGGGAACTCCTCTCGCAGGGGATTCGTCCGCGGCCGTGAGCTTGGGGGGCGTGCCCAGTGGGGAGCAACTCGGATCGGGGCCGAGAAGCCGGGGACGCCCCTCAATCACGTCTCGGGTGCGATCGCTGCAGGTTAGGCCACCCTGACCTGGGTCCGTAGACTGGCCGGGTGACCTGCCGGACGGAGACCTGACGTGGAGTTCTTCCGCGGTCTCCCCTTCCCGCTCGCGGTCGGCGCGCTGTTCGTCATCGTGCTGCTGCGGGCCGGCGGCACCTACGCCCTCGGTCGTGCCGCACGGTCGGGTGCCGGTCGCAGCGCCCGGGTGCAGCGGTTGGTCGACTCGCCGCGCTTCCTGCGGGCCCAGCAGCTGGTGGCGCGCTGGGGAGCTCCGATCGTGGTCGTCTCCTTCCTCACCGTCGGGTTCCAGACCCTGGCCAACCTGGCCGCCGGCGTCGGTCGGATGCCGCTGCGGCGCTATCTCCCGGCCCTGGCTCTCGGCGGGCTGCTCTGGGCCGTCCTGTACGCCACCGTCGGGCTGCTCACCTGGGCGGCGCTGTCCCACCTCTACGAGATCTCACCCGTCGCGGCCACGGTCGGCGTCCTGGTGCTGCTGGCCGGACTGGCCGGCTACGTCGTGTGGCAGGTCCGCCGCGGCCACCCGACGTCGGCAGAGGGATCCACCCGCGAGGTGGTGACTGCTCCGACCGACGGGGCGGATCGCGGCTGACTACGGTGTGCTGGTGATCGACTCCCAGCTCTGGACCCCGGTGTCCGGCTTCGACCTGACCGACGTCACGTACCACCGGGCCGTGGACGCGCCGGTGGTGCGGGTGGCTTTCGACCGGCCCGAGGTGCGCAACGCGTTCCGGCCGCACACCGTCGACGAGCTCTACCGGGTGCTGGACCACGCGCGGATGAGCTCCGACGTCGGTGCCGTGCTGCTGACCGGCAACGGACCCTCGGCCAAGGACGGCGGCTGGGCCTTCTGCAGCGGTGGCGACCAGCGGATCCGTGGTCGGGCCGGCTACCAGTACGCCGAGGGGGAGAGCGCCGAGACGGTCGACCCGGCTGCGCTGGGCCGGCTGCACATCCTCGAGGTGCAGCGGCTGATCCGCTTCATGCCCAAAGTGGTGATCGCCCTGGTCAACGGTTGGGCGGCCGGCGGCGGGCACAGCCTGCACGTGGTCTGCGACCTGACCCTGGCCAGCCGGGAGCACGCCCGGTTCAAGCAGACCGACGCCGACGTGGGCTCCTTCGACGCGGGGTTCGGCTCGGCGTACCTGGCCCGTCAGGTCGGCCAGAAGTTCGCCCGCGAGATCTTCTTCCTGGGTGAGGTCTACGACGCCGAGGACGCGCACCGGATGGGCATGGTCAACAAGGTGGTGGCCCACGACGACCTGGAACGGGTCGGCCTGGAGTGGGGCGAGAAGATCTGCGCCAAGAGCCCGACGGCCCAGCGGATGCTGAAGTTCGCGTTCAACGCCGTCGACGACGGTCTGATCGGCCAGCAGGTGTTCGCCGGTGAGACCACCCGGCTGGCGTACATGACCGACGAGGCGGTCGAGGGCCGGGACGCGTTCCTGGAGAAGCGGGCGCCGGACTGGTCCCGGTTCCCGTACTACTACTAGCTCAGCTGCTCCCGAGGGTTGACGCGCACTCGGGCGTTCAGTTTCACGTCGTGTTCGGTTAGTCTGAACGTCAGGGTAGACCGAACGAGAGGCGGCGGAACGTGACGCTCGACGAGCTGGTGGCGCGGCTTCGCGAGTTCGGACTCCATGTCGAGGCCGCGCCTGGCGATCCTGGCCGTCAGGTCGACGCCGATCTGACCCTTGTCCGGGGGGAATCCCGGCAGGAGTTCGCGATCGAGCTCAAGGACCGAGTCCGAGGTGTGGAAGCAGGTGAACTGCGGAGAGCGGACGAGCGCCCGCTGCTCGTCGGGACGACCAGGGTCTCGACCCGGACCGCCGACGCCTTCCGCCGTGCTGGAGTCCAGTACATCGACAGTGCAGGGAATGCAGCGATCCGCTTCGGTGACGTGCTCATCGATATCCGCGGTCGCCCGGCCGTCAGGGACGTCTCCGACAGCACACCGGCGAGATACAGCAACCTGTTCAGCACGGCGCGAGCGCAGGTGGCGTTCATCCTGCTCCAATGGCCGACTACCTGGAACGACACGCAACGAGCGATCGCACGTGCTGCCGGGGTGTCCCTCGGACAGGTGAACGACGCCATGACGCTGTTCCGCGACGCAGGTTTCGGACCGGGAGGACATCGGGGCGATGCAGAGCTGCTCGACCTGTGGATAGCGGCATATCCCCTCGGACTAGGACGGAAGCTCGTCCTGGGCGCCTATCGCGGCGCGCTCGCGGATGTCGGACATCTGCGTGAGGAGGCATCGGAGCTGGCTGATGCCGAGGTGTCCGGAGAGTTCGCCGCCCACGCACTGGTGCGGCCGGCGTCGCTGACGCTCTACCTACCGGAACTCGACCCGATGTTCCCGGTGAGGCAGCGCTGGCGGTCCGACGGCGAACCCAACATCACGCTGAAGCGTCGCTTCTGGACACCGCCGCATGGTGCCGCCGAGGACAGGTCCGAGATGGTGGCCGGACTGCCTACCGCACCTCCTGTCCTGGTGTACGCGGATCTGCTTGCCAGTGACGATCCACGGGTCCGGGGCGCGGCAGATGAATGGCGGAGGAGCCATGGCATGGGTCACTGAGGATCTTCTCGCGCCGGTGCGCGCCGTCGTCGAGCACCTCAGGGACCAGGCGCAGGTCGTCGAGACGGACCAGCTCATGCTGGTCGGCTCCTGGTGTCGTGACTCGTGGCACTTCGAGCTGGGACAGGACTTCGCCACTCGAGCCACACATGACATCGATCTCGCTCTGGCTCTGGCCGACTGCAGAGCTTTCGAGTGATTGCCACGACGTTCCCTCGGGTCGGCGACAGCGGAGTGACCTTCAGGATCGCCGGCACGGTGGTTGACCTGCTCCCGTTCGGTGTGTTGGAGGATCCCGCGGGTGTCATCTCGCCGCCTACCCGAGGGAGCACGATGTCGGTCTGGGCCCTCGCCGAGATCCATGCCGGCTCGATGGTTCTGGAACTGGGTGACGAGCTACGAATCCGCCGCGCGACGGTAGCGGGCTACGCGGCCGCGAAGCTCGCGGCCTGGCTGGATCGATCGGCCTGGGGAGAGGTCAAGGACGCCAACGACTTGGCTCTGGCCGTTCACTGGTACGCGGAGTGGCCGGCCGTCGAAGAGCGGCTCTACACAACGGTTGAAGGCCAACGGATCCTGCTGGCCGAGGAGGTGGACGTACCGAGGGCGGCTGCGCGCATGCTCGGCGAGGACGTTGCCGTCCTAGTCGGATCTGAGCGGCTCGACGAGCTGCGCGATCGGTGGCCGGGCGACGTGGAGCTCCTGACCAGGAACTTCGTCCTCGGTGCGGGACAGGTTCGGCCAGACGATCCGCGCCGTCGTCGCGAGCTCATCGATGCACTGACGCGTGGACTCATGGCACGGTCCTGACGAGACGTCGTGAAGACAACCCGAGCAGATCGATGTGGTCAGGACTGGTGGGTAGGCCTCAGACCACGCCGTACAGCCGGTCGCCGGCGTCGCCCAGGCCGGGCACGATGTAGCCGAGCTCGTTCAGGCGCTCGTCCACCGCGGCGGTGACCAGGGTGCAGGGGACCTCGAGGTCCTCCAGCAGCGCGGTGATCCGTTCGATGCCCTCAGGGGCGGCGAGCAGGCAGATGCAGGTGATGTGGTCGGCGCCGCGGCGGACCAGGAACCGGACGGCCTCGGCCAGGGTGCCGCCGGTGGCCAGCATCGGGTCCAGGACGTAGCACTGCCGCCCCGACAGGTCGTCGGGCAGCCGCTCGGCGTACGTGGAGGCGACCAGCGTCTGCTCGTCGCGGACCATGCCGACGAACCCGACCTCGGCGGTCGGCATCAGGCGGGTCATCCCCTCCAGCATCCCGAGTCCGGCCCGCAGGATCGGCACCACCAGCGGTCGGGGCGGTGCCAGCTTGACGCCCTCGGCCGGGCCGACGGGAGTCTGCACCGTGACCGGCGCGACGCGGACGCCCCGGGTCGCCTCGTACGCCAGCAGCGTCACCAGCTCCTCGGTCAACCGGCGGAAGGTCGGCGAGTCGGTCTGCTCGTCCCGCAGCGTCGTCAGCTTGTGGGCGACGAGCGGGTGATCCACGATGCACAGGTCCACGAAGGAACGGTAGCGACCCCCGTCCGGCGCTCGTATCCGAGTCGTGGTTCTAGGTCCTGTCTGACACGATGGGCACGGCTCGTCCGGGCCGTGGTTGTAGAAGGAGTGGCATGTCGCAGCACAACGACGAGGAGATCGAGTCGTTCGAACCCGACGATGCCGTCGACAACCGTCCCGGGCTGGATGAGGACCTCGACGTCGACGGTGACGAGCGCCCCGGGAACGTCGCCGCCGAGGCCGACGATGACGACTCCGACGACGATGACGATGACGACGACGACGACGCGGATGATGACGACGACGAGGACGACGAGCCGGAGGACGCTCTCGCCGACGAGATCGACTTCGTGATCGCCGCCTACCGCGAGGACGGCCAGCTGAACGTGGTCGACCTGAACGCCGATCTGGCCAACGACCTCGAGGAGCTGGTGGTCCAGCTCCGTCGACTGCCCGGTGACGCCGGGGCGATCGGCTTCGTCAGCCTCGTCGAGGAGGTCCTGGTGGCCGTCCGCGTCCGGGGTCGGCACGTGCAGGTGGTGCTCAACGACGCGGCCGCCGCTCTGGACTGGCCGATCGCGCGCGACGTGCTCGACCTGCTGGGCGAGGAGCTGCCGGATGCCGACGACGAGGTCGAGCCGGTGGGCGACCTGAGCATGTTCGCCGACCTCGGGCTCAGTGACTTCGATCTCGGCACCATCATCGACAACCTCGACCTGGGTTCGGATCAGGCGCTGATGGAGATCGCCGACAAGATCAACATCGGACCGCAGTTCCGCAAGGTCGCCGAGGCGGCCCTGCAGGACTGACGGACTCGTCCGCGAGCCGGAGCACCGCCACCGTGGCCAGTCGCTGGGACGACGCCATGCGGCTCGCGCTGGCCGAGGGCGCCGCGGCGGGCGTACGGGTTGATCGTCCGGACGTGCCGATCGGGGCCGTCGTGCTGGACCCGGCGGGTGCGGTGGTGGCCGTGGCCGCTAACGAACGCGAGCTGACCGGCGACCCGACCGCCCACGCCGAGGTGCTCGCCCTCCGTCGGGCCGCCGAGCGCCAGGGGGAGTGGCGGCTGAACGGGCACACCCTGGTGGTCACTCTCGAACCCTGTGCGATGTGCGCCGGCGCCCTGGTGCTGGCCCGGGTCGAACGGCTGGTGTTCGGCGCCTACGACCCCAAGGCCGGTGCGGTCGCCTCGCTCTTCGACGTCGTCCGTGATCCCCGCCTGCCGCACCGGGTCGACGTCCGCGGCGGGATCCTCGCCGACGAGTGCGGAACGGCGCTGCGGTCGTTCTTCGGCCGCTGACCTGCGGCTCCGCTCGACCGCCTGGACCGAGCACCGGCGCGCGGCTCTGCGGACGTCCACCGGTCGCGAACGGATTTCGTCCGGGGCGTCCGGGTTCGGTATTGTCCTCCGCGGTGGCGTGTCTGAGCGGCCGAAAGAGCGCGCCTCGAAAGCGCGTGAGGGGCAACCCTCCGCGGGTTCAAATCCCGCCGCCACCGCCACAAGCAGCCCCGTCTTCGATCTCGGTGAGGACGGGGTTGCTCCATATCGGGGGCCTCGTTACGACGGGGTTTCGGCCGGGGAGGGGGAGCGACGGTGATCAACCTCGACCTCATCCTGCTCGTCGGCTCGGTCGTCGTGATCGTCGCGATCCTGTCCGCCCGCCTCGGCACCCGGTTCGGTCTGCCTGCCCTGCTGCTCTTCCTCGGTGTCGGCATGCTGCTGGGACAGACCCGGATCAACTTCGACGACGCCGAGCTGGCCCACGCGCTGGGGTTCGCGGCGCTGGTGATCATCCTGGCCGAGGGCGGTCTGACCACCAAGTGGTCCGACATCAGACCGAGCATCGGGCTGGCCTCGGTGCTGGCCACCCTCGGCATCGGGATCAGCGTCGCCCTGATGGCCGTCTTCGGTCACTTCGTCCTCGGGCTCGACTGGTGGATCGCGATCCTGCTCGGAGCTGTCTTCTCACCCACTGACGCGGCGGCGGTGTTCTCGGTGCTCCGCAACGTCCCGCTGCCGCAGCGACTACGCGGTGTGCTCGAGGCCGAGTCCGGCCTGAACGACGCCCCGACGGTGCTGCTCGTCTCGCTGGCCTCGGCGGCGGCGCTGACCGGCCAGAGCGAGTACGGACCGGTGCTGCTGGGCGGTCTGGTGCTGCTGGAGCTGGCGGCCGGGATCGGGCTGGGGGTGGCGCTCGGCTGGGTCGGCGTCCAGGTGCTGCGGCGGGTGGCCCTACCCGCCTCGGGTCTCTACCCGCTGGCCACGATGGTCTGGATCGTCTTCACGTACGGGGTGACCGCCGAGCTGCACACCAGCGGCTTCGCGGCCGTCTACGCCTGCGCGCTGATGCTCGGCAACGCCCAGCTGCCGCACCGCGGGGCCACCCGCTCGTTCGTCGAGGGCACCGGCTGGATCGCCCAGATCGGGCTGTTCGTGATGCTCGGTCTGCTCGCCGTGCCCGAGCGGCTGAACCTCCGCGAGGTGCTGATCGCCCTGGCCGCCGGGCTGTTCCTCACCTTCGTGGCGCGTCCGCTGTCGGTGTTCTTGTCGGCCGCGGCGTTCCGGCTGCCGTTCAAGGAGCAGGTCTTCGTGTCCTGGGCCGGGCTGCGCGGCGCGGTGCCGATCATCATGGCCACGGTGCCGCTGTCGATGGGGGTGCCGGACGCGCCGTACCTGTTCGACGTGGTGCTGATCTTCGTCATCATCTTCACCTGCCTGCAGGCGCCGACGCTGCCGTTCGTCGCCCGCAAGCTCGGTCTGGTCGACCTGGAGCGCGCCCGCGAGGTCGAGGTCGAGGTGGCACCGCTGGACAAGATCTCGGCCGACATGCTGCAGGTGCGGGTGCCGGAGGGGTCACGGATCGCCGGCGTCGAGATCAGCGAGCTGCGGCTCCCGCGCGACACGGTGGTCACGCTGATCATCCGCAACCAGATCCCGTTCGCCCCGTCCGGCCAGGAACGCCTGAAGGTGGGCGACGAGCTGCTGATCGTGACGCCGACGTCGGAGCGCGAGCGGACGGAACAACGACTGGCCCTGCTGAGCCGCGAGGGTCGACTGGCCAGCTGGAAACGGAGCGTGCCGAACCCGCCGGACTGACCGTGCCTGGTGGACGGCTGGGCTGGGGCCGGACCGGCCGTTTGTGGCTCTCGGGTGAGATCCGGCGTACGGGGAGTGCGGCGGGGTGACCGGATGTCGCCGGGGAGTCACGTCCGGCGGCCCGACCGGCCTCGCGGCTGACCGGATGTCGCCGGGGAGTCACGTCCGGCGTACGGGAGAACCCGGCTAGTTGCCCAGCGCCGGGGTGGAGGTCTGGGTCGAGGGCAGGCAGGCGGTGGCGGTCTTGACCACGATCGCGGTCGGGGCCTTCTTGTTGAAGCCGCCGTACTTGTCGCCGACCAGCACGTCGACGGTCCCGTCGGTGCGCTTGTCGACCCGGACCGTGGCGCCCTTGAAGAACGCCTTGACCAGGACGACCTCGGGGTTCGTCGCCGCTGCCCCCACGATCACCGTCTGCTTGATGTTCTCGCCGGTGTTCGAGGTGCGCTGGACCCGGAAGCCCTTGTCGCGCAGCGCCCGACCGACGTCGCCGGCCAGACCACGACGGTCACCGCCGTTGAAGACGTTGACCGTGACCTGGCTGGACCGCAGCTGGCTGTTGGGCAGCGACTGCTGCACGCAGGGCTCCGGCGGCAGCGGTGGTACGGCGGCGATCACGTTGTTCCAGCCCCACCACGCGCCGTAGCAGAGGACGCCGAGCAGGATCAGCAGCGTCAGGGGTGTCCGGACGATCCGGAACACACGACCGATCACTGACCGCTTCCCTTCTGCCTCACCACAGGGTGCTCGAGCCTAACCGGACGCCAGCATCACAACAGGTCGAGAACGCGGGCGTGCATCGTCTGACGTTGCTGCAGCGCGGCCCGCAGGGCCCGGTGCAGACCGTCCTCGAGGTAGAGGTCGCCCCGCCAGGAGACGACGTGGGCGAACAGGTCGCCGTAGAAGGTGGAGTCCTCCTCCAGCAGCGCCTCGAGGTCCAGCGTGCGCTTGGTCGTCACCAGCTGGTCCAGACGCACCTGGTGCGGCGCGATGGCGGCCCACTGCTTCTGTACGTACCCGTGGTCCGGGTAGGGGCGTACGTCGCCGACGCGCTTGAAGATCACCCGCCCCACCCTAGACGACCTGGTCGGGCCGACCCGTTCACGACCTGATTACGATTCGGGCATGGTGGACAGCGACGGCGAGCACGGCACAGCGACCGACCAGGGTCCTTCGACAGCTCCGTACGCCCCACCGGCGGCCGCCGAACCGGCCACTCCGGCCCCCGTTCAGCCCCCCGGCCCCGAGACCTCGGATGGTGCAGCACCGCCGAGCTGTCTGCCGACGTGCTCGCCATCCAGGCCGGCTACACCTTCGACGAGCCCGCCATCGACCTCGGTGTGCTGATGGAGAACGACGCGCCGGTGCAGCAGGCCCGGGTCCGGATCCCGCTGTCGATGCTGAACCGGCACGGGCTGGTGGCCGGCGCCACCGGCACCGGCAAGACCAAGACGCTGCAGGTGCTGGCCGAGGCGATCTCCCGCGCCGGGGTGCCGGTGTTCGCCGCCGACATCAAGGGCGACCTCTCGGGCATCGCCGCTCCCGGCGACGGGAACGAGAAGCTGCTCGCCCGGACCAGGAAGATCGGGCAGGACTGGCAGCCCCAGGGGTGTCCGGTCGAGTTCTACTCCCTCGGCACCGGCGACGTCGGGGTGCCGCTGCGGGCGACGATCACCTCGTTCGGTCCGATCCTGCTGTCCAAGGTGCTCGGCCTGAACAAGACGCAGGAGTCCTCCCTCGGACTGGTCTTCCACTACGCCGACACCGCCGGTCTGCCGCTGCTCGACCTCGCCGACCTGCGCGAGGTGCTGAGCTACCTGACCAGCGACGAGGGCAAGGAGGAGCTGAAGGGGATCGGCGGTCTGAGCAGCACCACCGTCGGGGTCATCCTGCGCAGCCTGATCACCTTCGCCGACCAGGGGGCCGAGGACTTCTTCGGCGAACCGGAGTTCGACACGGCCGACCTGATGCGGACCACCGCCGACGGCAAGGGCGTGGTCTCCCTGCTGGAGCTGCCGAACCTGGCCAGCCAGCCGGCCCTGTTCTCCACCTTCTTGATGTGGTTGCTGGCCGACCTGTTCGCCGACCTGCCGGAGGTCGGCGACGTCGACAAGCCCAAGCTGGTCTTCTTCTTCGACGAGGCGCACCTGCTGTTCAACGGCGCCTCCACCGCCTTCCTGCAGGCGATCACCCAGACCGTACGGCTGATCCGTTCCAAGGGGGTGGGCATCTTCTTCGTCACCCAGACGCCCAAGGACGTGCCGGACGACGTCCTCGCCCAGCTGGGCTCCCGGGTCCAGCACCAGCTGCGGGCGCACACGCCCAACGACGCCAAGGCGCTGAAGCAGACGGTGGCGACCTTCCCGAAGTCGCACTACGACCTGGCCGAGGCGCTGCAGTCGCTGGGCATCGGTGAGGCGATCGTCACCGTGATGGATCCGGACGGCGCCCCCACCCCGGTGGCCTGGACCCGGATGCTGGCGCCGGAGTCCCTGATGGCCGCGATCCCGGCCGAGTCCCTGCGGCCCGGCATCGCGCAGTCGGCCATGATGACCAAGTACGGCCAGGAGATCGACCGCGAGTCGGCGTACGAGCTGTTGACCCGCAAGGTCGAGGCCGGCGCGCAGGCCGCCGAGCAGGAGCGGCTCGCCCAGGAGTCGGCGAAGCAGCAGGCGGAGTACGCCAAGCAGCAGGCGGCCGCCGCGACCCAGGCCGAGAAGGACCGGATCGCCGCGGAGAAGCTGGCTGCCAAGGAGCGCGCGGAAGCCGAGCGCCGGGCGGTCAAGGAGCGGGCCGAGGCCGACAGGCGGGCCGCCGCCGAGGCCCGGGAGGCTGCGCGGACGCGCAAGGCCACCGGCGACGTGGTCGGCAAGGTGCTGCGCTCGGGGATCGCCAAGGAGATCGTCCGCGGTCTGTTCGGCACCGCCCGCCGGAAGTGATCCCCCGGGACACCCGAGCGGGGGCGGGCGCGATGACCACCGAGGTGCGATGAGCGAGCGGGTGGCGGTGACCGGGGCGGCCGGGCACCTCGGCCGGGCGGTGGTGGCCGACCTGCTGGCGCACGGCTACGACGTGGTCGGCATCGACCGGGTCGTCGACGACGAGGGTGACGTGCGCAGCTGGGACGGTCGGTCGGTGGCCGATCTCGTCCCGCTGCTGGCGGGTTGCGACGCGCTGGTCCACCTGGCCGCCATCCCGGCGCCGGAGGGGCACCTGCCCGAGGTGGTGTTCGCCAACAACACCCAGGCCACCTTCGCCGCGTTGGAGGCCGCCGGGTCGGTCGGGATCCGTCGCGCGGTGATCGCCTCCAGCGGCTCGGCCTACGGCACGGCCTGGTCACCGCAGCCGACCCGCTTCGCCTACGTGCCGGTCGACGAGGACCACCCGATGACCAACCTCGATCCGTACGGGCTGTCCAAGGAGGCCGACGAGCGGACCGCGGCGGTGATGGCGCGTCGGCACGGCCTGTCGGTGGCCGCGCTGCGGTTCCACTGGATCGCACCGCGCGAGCAGCAGCTGGCGGCGATGGCCCAGCAACGCCGCGGGCCGCGCGACCCCGACGACGAGCTCCGCGGCCTGTGGGGCTACGTCGACCTGCGCGACGCGGCGTCGGCCTGCCGGCTGGCGATCGAGGCGGCGGGGCGGGAGCCGTACGGGTTCGTGGCGTTGAACGTCGTCGCGGCCGACAGCCTGGCCGATGTGCCCGTGACCGACCTGCTGGCCGAGTACGCGCCGGAGATCGAGATCAGGTCAGCGCTGGGGCCGACGCAGGGGGCGTACGCGATCGACCGCGCCGCCGCGGTGATCGGCTGGGTTCCGCAGCACTCCTGGCGCGACCCGGCCTGAGGAGGTCCGGCCTGAGCAGGTCGGGCCCGAGGCGGTTGATCCGGCCCGCAGGACCCCCGGACGCACGACGTCCCCGGCGGCCTCGTGGGCTGCCGGGGACGTCGTCGAGGTGCTGTCCGCTGGCGTACGGACGCTTCCCTGCCGGTCACCACGCGTCAGACGGCGGTGGTGTAGGCCTCCTGGCCGCGCCGGTCGGCGCGACGCTGACGGCGCTGGGCCTTCCGCTCGAGCTGCTGCTCGCGGAGAGCCCGCTTGTGCTCGGCCGCCTTGGCGGCACGGAGACTGAGCGAGAGCTGGTCGACGGCGTAGTAGAGACCGAGGGCCTGCTGGTGGGTGTCGTACATGAGAGTTCCTTCGCAGTGGGACGTGGTCGAGCTGAGACGACGCCGTCGGACCGCGCGGTGGCGGACAGCAGTGGACGGCGGTGGACGACCGGGATCGACACCTCGACAGGGCGAGGGGACGGTCGTCAGGAACGATTGGCGGGCTGGCTCAGCAGCCGAGGACGGAGGCACCCGTCCAGGCCGGGTCGATGCCGGTCCCGTCATCCGTACCGATGATCATGAACATGGAGTACCTCCTCTCGCAGACGTTGTCGGGGATCTCCCAGCGACAAGATCAACTGTAGGGAGGGCCGGCTCCAGGTGGCAACGGGTTTATCGCCGGGGGTCTCTGTCTCGGTGCATCCACGACGAGTGCTGTCGAGAAGTCCTGTCGAAGAGCTGCGCGAGTACGGCGGGCCTGACGCGGCGGCCCGGGCACCGAGATCGGTGTCCGGTGAGGACTGTCGAAGGGAATGCCATGACGCTGAGTCGTCGCCAACTGATCACCACTGGCCTGGGAGCTGCGGCCACCGCCGGACTGGCGGGCTGCGCCGGTCTCACCAGCCGTTCGACCGACCAGGGCACGAGCGGCGGCGATGCCAGCGGTCCGGCCACGCTGACTTTCGTCAACTGGTCGGGTGACACCGAGAAGACGGCGTTCGACGCGCTGATCGCGGCGTTCTCGCAGCAGAACCCCGACATCACGATCAAGACCGACACCGTGCCGTACGCGAGCATCCAGACCAACCTGGACTCGCGCTTCCAGTCCGGCAACCCTCCGGACCTGTTCCGGGTCTCCTACATCGACATCGGCCAGTACACCAGCCAGGACGTGCTGCTCGACGTCTCGGACGTCTTCGACCAGGCGGCGGTGGACGCGTTCGTCCCGGGCCTGTGGCAGGGGATCGTGTACGACGGCAAGCCGTACGGCGTCCCGCACCAGATCGACACCACAGCGGTGCTGTACCGCAAGGACGCCTTCGAGGCCGCCGGCATCACCGACGTCCCCAGCACCTTGGAGGAGGCCTGGAGCTGGGACGAGTTCGCCGGGGTGGCCGACAAGCTCGCCGGGGTGGTGAAGGGCAAGCAGTCGCCGTTCATCTACGACTGGCAGAGCGCGGGCGCGTACCGCTGGTTGTCCTGGCTCTTCCAGGCCGGCGGCAACCTGCTGGCCAGCGACCTCGAGACCCCGGCGGTCGACTCCGACGAGGGACGACGGGCAGTCGAGTTCACGTCCAGCTTCTTCACCAAGAACTGGGTGGCCCGCAACACGTCGGTGAAGAGCACCACCTACCCCGACAGCGCCTTCATCGCCGGCACGGTGGCGATGGCCTTCGCCGGTGACTTCCTGATTCCCTCGATCGAGTCCAGCATCGGCGCCAAGGTCGAGTACGGCGCCTTCCCGATGCCGCGGGACAAGATCGCCGCCTCCGACCTCGGTGGCAACGCCATCGTGGCGGCCAAGGACGGCAAGAACACCGCTGCGGCGACCAAGTTCCTCCAGTTCATCGTGCAGGAGGACCAGATGCGGACCTTCTGCGAAGCCACCGGTCAGCTGCCGACGCTGACCTCGCTCACCACCTCGAAGCTCGACTTCGCCGTCCGGCCGGACCTGATGGAGACCTTCGTCCAGCAGGCCACCACCTTGACTCCCGAGCAGGTCAAGCAGGTCACCGTGCGGCAGTTCGCCAAGATCAACGCCTCGCTGGCCGACGAGCTGGAGAAGGCGTTCCTCGGTGGACGCTCGCCCGCCGACACCACGGCCGCCCTGGCCGCGGCGGTGACGCGGGCCGGTCAGTGACGGTCGTCCAGGCAGCTGGTGTCGCCGCCGGTGCTCCGCCCACCCCCGGGAGCCGGCGCCGGCGGCACCGCCACTTCGACCCGTCCGGCTACCTGTTCGCGGCTCCCGCGATGGTGCTGGCCTCGATCTTCTCGCTGCTGCCCCTGGCCCTGGCCTTCGTGTACAGCTTCGCCGAGATCGCCCCGCTGAGCGGTCGGATCACCTGGGTCGGTCTGGCCAACTACACCCAGATGCTGGGCGACGCGACCTTCTACCGGTCGCTGGTCAACACCGTGATCTTCACCCTGCTGGTGGTGCCGACCAGCATGGCCCTGGGGCTGGCGCTGGCCGTCCTGCTCAACTCGGTGATGCCGGCTCGCAAGCTGTTCCGGACGATCATCTACCTGCCGCTGGTGATCTCCGGGGTGGCCGTCGGTCTGATCGGCACCTTCTTCTTCAACGAGACCATCGGCGTGGTCAACAAGCTGCTGGCCACGCTCTCGCTGCCCGGGGTTCCGTGGCAGTCGTCCGGGGTGCCGGCGTTCGCCTCGGTGATCATCGTGACGCTGTGGATCCGGGTCGGTTTCACCATGATCATCTACCTGGCCGGGCTGCAGGCGGTGCCGGTGGAGCTGCAGGAGGCGGCCCAGGTCGAGGGCGCCGGCGGGTGGCAGCGGTTCCGGTTCATCACCTTCCCGCTGCTCGGCCCGTCGACCTTCTTCCTGCTGGTGATGAGCGTCATCTACTCCTTCCAGGTCTTCGACGTCGTCTTCGTGCTGACCAACGGCGGCCCGGGGGCCTCCACCGAGGTGCTCGGCACGTACGCGTACAAGACCGCCTTCGGCGCGGCCCGGGACCAGGGCTACGGCGCCGCCATCGGGGTGGTGATCTTCTTCTTCACGTTGATCTTCACCGTGATCCAGTGGCGCACCAACCGGACCCGGGACGAGGTGGCCTGATGGCGGTGACCGCACCGCACCAGCCGCTGACCGCCGACGGGCCGGGCACCTCCCGCGCCGTGCAGCGACGCCGTTCCCGGCGTTGGCTGGTGGTCCGCGTGGTGCTCGCCTCGGTGGTCTGCCTGGTCATGGTGTTCCCGCTGTGGGTGATGGTGGTGACCGCGCTCTCCGGCACCGCGGTGTTCAGCCAGCAGCTCGAGCTGTGGCCACAGCGGTTCAGCCTGGCCAGCTTCGAGAGGGTGTTCGCGTCCTGGCCGGTCGGCACCTGGTTCGGCAACTCGGTGACCGTCTCGGTGATCACCACGCTGCTGTCGGTGATCGTCAGCGTCACCGGCGGCTTCGCCTTCGCCAAGCTCCGTTTCCGCGGCCAGACGGTGATGTTCATGGCGCTGCTGGCCACCATGATGATCCCGGTCCAGGCGACCCTGGTGCCGTCCTTCCGGATCGTCAACGCGATGGGCCTGATCGGCACCTTCTGGGCGGTGATCATCCCGGGCGCGGCGGCCACCTTCGGGGTCTTCCTGTCCCGGCAGTTCATGCTGGCCATCCCCACCGAGCTGCTCGAGGCGGCCCGGATCGACGGGGCCGGGACCGCTGCGCATCTTCTGGAGCGTGGTGCTGCCGCTGTGCAAGCCGCTGCTCGCGGTGCTCACCCTGCTCAGCCTGATGGCGCAGTGGAACGACTTCCTCTGGCCGTTGATCGTGCTGCGCGACCCGACCCTCTACACCCTGCCGATCGGTCTGCAGTTCCTGCAGGGCCAGTACCAGACCGACTACGGCGCGCTGATGGCGATGACGCTGGTCTCGGTCATCCCGTTGGTGATCTTGTTCCTGGCCTTCCAACGGTTCTTCGTGCAGGGGCTGGCCACCACCGGTCTGCGCTGAGCGTGCGACCTCAGCGTGGCGGTGAAGCCGACAGCACGCAGGTGACCGAGAAGTGCCTGGACCGAGGTCGACCAGGGTTGGGACGGGTGCCGGACCCGGTCGCCCACCAGCACCACGGGGCGGTCGGCGCGGTCCTGCAGCACCTCGGGTTCGGGGTCGGGGAAGGCCGGCATCGGCGTCCTCGGTGGTCGGGTCCGGTGATCCTCGCAAGCGGGCTACCCTCGTCACGACTCTCGACCACGCCCCCTTCGAAGGAGCACCGATGACCACGACCCCGACCCCGCCCGACGACGTCAGCGACGCCGACTGGGCGGAGCAGAACACGTCCACCGACCCGTTCGAGGAGTTCGACGCCAGCCCGACCGTGCCGGTGCAGCGTTCGGTGGCCGAGGCCGACCAGGTCGACGTGGCCGAGCAGGACGAGGTCGTCCCGCTCACCGACGACGAGGAGTAGCCGACCGGCTCGTCAGCGGCGGACCCGGCTCGTCAACGGCGGACCCAGGCGCTGAACGACGCCACCGAGCCACCGGCGGGCCGTCGCAACCAGGGCCACGGGTGCAGGGCGGCGACGTCGAGGTGGGCGGACCTGACCCCGAAGCCGGGCACCGGCGCGTAGGTCACCGCCAGCCGGCGTCCGACCAGCACCTGCCTCGGGTCGCCCAGGTGCAGCTCCACCGCACGACGCCCGCTGAGGTCGGCCAGTGCCTCGGCCAGGAACACCAAGCGGTGCCCGGCCAACCGCAGCCGGGCCAGCAGCGGGGCGTCGAAGACGAAGACGACCGGCAGCTCGGGGTGCGCCGCCAGAGCCGGGTCGTCGTCTCCCAACGACTCGGCGGTCAGCCAGACCGCCTCGGGCGACCCGGTCAGTCGTGGCTCGGCCGGTCCCGCGGTGCGCTCCGGGTCCGGGTCGTGGCGCAGCTCCGCCACCGGTTCGACGCCGGTGCCGGGCTGCGCCTCCGGCCAGGCCTGGATCGGGCAGCGCTGGCGGAGCGGGCACTGCCGGCAGAGCTCGGGGGCTCGCTTCTCCACCTGCCAGCGGGAGAAGCCGTACGGCTTGCCGGTGCCGGCCCCGATCGTCCACTGCCAGCCGAGTCCGTTGGCGGCTGTCGACCCGTCCAGCAGCTGCCGGAACATCCCGCGCTCGCCGTCCTGCCAGCGCTGTCCGGCCCGCACCGTCCAGTGCGAGGCCGCCCACATCCGGCTCTGGTTGACCAGCCAGCCTTCCTCGGTCAGCGATCGGTCGATCTCGGCCAGGCAGGCCATCTCCGCGGGCCACGGCTCGCCGGACCAGTCCTCACCCACTGCCGGTTGGCGTCGCAGTGGCCGGCGGATCGCCCGGCCCACGCGGGCGTAGAGGTGCCGGGCGTACTCCTGCCACAACAGCTCGTCGCGGAACTTGCGGACGTCCCGGCTGGGACCGTCGGCCACCGCGTCCCAGACCCGGGGCAGGGTCAGCAGACCGTGCCGGATGAACGGTGACAACCCGCTGGCCCCGCGGGCGCTCTCGGGCAGCACCTGGTTGCGGCGGGCGGCGTAGCCGCCGACGGAGAAGGTGCTCAGGGCGGCGTCAGCTGCCGCCTGGCCACCGGTGAACCGGGTGGAGCGGCGGACCCCGGACGTCCCCTCGAGCGTCAGCTCGCCGAGGTGCTCGGCCACCCAGGCCCGGGCTTCCTCGAGGGTGGGGTTCGGCAGCTGCGTCACGGGCCGACCGTAGCCGCGCCTGCCGACACCGCGCCCGTCGACACCGCGCGCCCGGCGACACCTCGTCCGTCGACCCGACGCCCGTCGACGATGCCCTCCCGCCCGAGCACCCCGTGCCGTCCGCTCCGACCGGTGGGGGAGCGCCTCCGCTTCGACCGGGGGAGTAGAAACGGGGCATGAGTGATCTTCCCGCGACCGTGTTCGTGCTCTACGGAGCCACCGGCGACCTGGCCAAGCGGATGGTGCTGCCGGCCTTCTTCGACCTCTACACCCGCGGCCTGCTGCCGCGCCGCTGGAAGCTGGTCGGCAACGGCCGCGGCGACGTGGCGCACGAGGACTTCCGCGGTCACGTCCACGACGTGCTGACCGAGTTCGGCACCGTCCCGACCGACGAGCAGTGGGCCGGGTTCGCCCCCGACCTGCTCTTCGCCGGCGGGGGTTTCCGGGCCGAGGACGGCGGACAGCTGCCCGATCTGATCGAGCAGACCCGGAACGAGCTCGGCGCCGATGCGCAGCTGATCCACTACCTGGCGGTGCCGCCGAGCGCGTTCGCCCCGACCACCGAGGCGCTCAAGGAGCACGACCTGGCCACGGGCACCAAGGTGGTCTACGAGAAGCCGTACGGCACCTCGCTGGACAGCCTGCACGAGCTCGACGCCCTCGTGCACACGGTGTTCGACGAGGAGCAGGTGTTCCGGATCGACCACTTCCTGGGCAAGGAAGCGACCCAGAACGTCCACATGCTGCGGTTCGCGAACACGATGATCTCCCGGGTCTGGAACCGCGACTCCATCGAGGAGGTCCAGATCGACGTCCCCGAGACCCTCGACATCGCCGACCGGGCCGCCTTCTACGACGCCACCGGTGCGGCGTTGGACATGCTCGTCACCCACCTGTTCCAGGTCGCGGCCGAGGTGGCGATGGAGCCGCCGACCTCCTTCGCGCCCGAGGACCTGCAGCTGGCCCGCGAGTCGGTGGTCTCCGCCTTCCGGCCGCTGGACCCGGCCGACGTGGTGCTGGGGCAGTTCGACGGCTACCGCCAGACCGAGGGGATCGCCGACGACTCCACCACCGACACCTACGTCGCCGCCAAGCTCTGGGTGGACACCGACCGCTGGCGGGACGTGCCCTTCGTGCTGCGCACCGGCAAGCAGCTGAAGGGCGGTGCCCAGCGGCTGTCGCTGCTGTTCCGGGCTCCGGACGGCCCGCTGCACTCGGCCGGGACCCGGCCCGAGGTGCTCGCCTTCGACCTGGAGGGCAGCGGCCGGATCCTGATGGAGCTCACGGTCAAGGACCCGGGACCCGACTTCGTCCCGAGCGAGGTCGAGCACGTCCTCCGGCTGGACCAGGTGGCCGAGGGCTCGATGGCGCCGTACACGTCCCTCATCTACGACGTGCTCCGGGGTGACCGCTCGCTGTTCACCAGCTCGGTCGGACTGGCTGCCGCGTTCACCGCCTTCGCTCCGCTGCTCGGACCCGACCGGCCGGACGTGGTGTCCTACCCCGAGGGCAGCTGGGGGCCGGCGGCGGCCGACCGGCTGACCGGCCGCTTCGGTTGGCTCCTGGCCCGCGAGTGACGCGAGTGACCCGAACCCGCGGGTGACCCAGACCCGCTGACGCACTCCTGCGACCACTCACGCAGGCGATGCAACGCCTGCGTGAGTGTGCTGAGGAGTGCGTCAGCGGGATGGGTGTGGGGGCACGGTTGCGGGAGGAGGGAGTCAGGCGGCGACCACCCGGCGGGCGGCCACCAGCTCCCCGCCCGCGTAGCCCTCGACCAGGACCGTGGCGCCGACCGACGCGCGCAGCTCGGACAGCACCACCGGCTCGGCGGTGACGTCCTGCGAGCCGATCGGGCGGCCGTCCACGAAGACGTCGACCCGGTCCACGCCGCCGCCGGCGGTGACCTCGACCCGCAGACCGACCCGGGTGAAGCCGGTGGTCACGGTGAGCTGCCGGACCGGGAGTGCGGCCAGGATCTCGCCCGCCCGGTCGAGCAGGTCGACGTTGCCGTGCAGCACGTCGTTCCGGGTCATCGCGTGCTGCACCGTCGGCGTGACCCCGAGGTCCTCGACCGGCGTGCCGGACAGGGCTCCCACCCGCAGACCACGCCGGATGGCGACCCGCATGTTGGCCTGCTTGGGCAGCGGTGCGTACGGGGACCCGGGCTCGCTGGCCCGGTCGCCGACGAGCTGCAGCAGCAGCTGGTGGGTCCACACGTTCGCCCCGCCGGCGCCGGTGCGGTCGTCGACGCCGAGGATGGGACCGATCTCGTGGTCGGCCCAGCCGGCGGCGAAGAAGTCGGTGGCGGAGTAGCAGCGGGCGTCGGTGACCAGCACCGCCGGCCCGTGGTAGGTCTGACCGACCTCGTTGGCCCCGGCGGCCGGGGTGATGGTGAACGCCGCAGAGAAGGTCGCCCCGATCTCGACCGCCTGGTCCAGCGACGGGAACCACGGCCCCAGGTCGATGCCCTCCGTCCCGTCCTGGTGCCGGCGGCACAGGGCCAGGTTCAGCGGGGTGGCGATGAACTGGACCGGCTCCGGGCTGATCGGCCGCGGGGTGAGGGTCTGCAGGGTGAACTCGCTGGCGTGCAGGTGCCCGCCTCCGTTGCCCCGGACGTCCACGATCAGACCGTTCTGCGGCAGCAGCCCGATCAGCCGCACGAACTCGTCGCGGAAGGCGATCGGGTCCTGCACCGAGAACGTGAAGATCCGGATCTGTCCGAAGCTGCCGTGGGCCGTCGTCACCGTACGGGCGCGGAAGACCGACGGCATGGTGGTCGGCAGGTCGGCCGCCCCGACGGCCTGCGGCGCGGCCAGCTGACCGTCCTCGGCCTGCTCGCCCTCCAGCCGGACCACCTCGGGGTGATCGAGGCTCTTGCGGGCCCGGTCGCGCTCGTCGGCGTCCAGGTCCAAGGCGTTGGCCAGAGCGGCCGGCGACACCACGTCCAGGTCGGTGGTCGGCGGGAGGTTGGTGGCCACCTCCCAGGCCACCCGGAGCTCGTCGGTGCTGCCGTCGGCCGCGCGGAAGGTGACGTCGATCCAGTCCTCCTCGGGCGGCAGCTGCATCAGGAGCGGCCGGATGGTCAACGAGTCCAGTCCG
>CAWARE010000005.1:0-310566 GCA_963784345.1 uncultured Actinomycetota bacterium | reverse complement strand
CGGCCGGGGCCCGACCCGCGTGATCGCGGCCGATCCGGTCGGCGACGGCGCTTCGGCCGTTCGACCTCGGTGAGGGGATCGCCGACCTGCCGGACGTCGACTCCGAGCGCGTACGGTGGCTGCCGTGACCGACCGGCTGCTTCTCGCCGACGGCACGACCCAGGTGCTGGACGCCCTGCGGCGCAGCCTGGCCGGAGCCGGAGCGGTCGCCCCGCTGCCGACCGACCCGCACGAGCGCGCCCGGACCCTGGCCATGCTCCGCCCGGAGCTGCCGGTCGAAGAGGCCGGCGCCGCCGCGGTGGTGGCCACCTCGGGCTCGACCGGACGTCCGCGCGGGGTGGTGCTGACCGCCGAAGCCCTGGTCGCCTCGGCCGAGGCCACCCACCGACGATTGAGCGGACCGGGTCGCTGGGTGCTGGCGCTGCCGGCCCACTACGTCGCCGGTCTGATGGTGCTGGTCCGTTCGCTGGTGGCCGAGCAGCTGGTGGTCGAGGTGGACGGACGGCTGGACGCCCTGCCCGCACTCGCGTTCCCGGACGACGGAGCCCACCTACCTGTCAGTGGTGCCGACCCAGCTGACCCGGGCGCTGACCGACCCGGCCAAGACCGCGGCGTTGCGCCGGTGCGACGCCGTGCTGCTGGGCGGGGCGGCCGCCGACCCCGCCCTGTTGACGCGAGCGCGGGACGCCGGCATCGCCGTCGTGACCACGTACGGGATGAGCGAGACCTGTGGGGGCTGCGTCTACGACGGGCTCCCCCTGGACGGGGTGGACGTCACCACCGACGTCGGCGGACGGCTGGTGATCGGTGGCCCGACGGTGTTCGCCGGCTACCGGCTCGATCCGGCCGCCACCGCCGACGCGCTGGTCGACGGCCGGCTGGTCACCCGGGACCGCGGCCGGGTCGCCTCCGACGGGCGGGTCGAGGTGCTCGGGCGGGTCGACGACGTGGTCATCTCCGGCGGTCTCAACGTCGACCT
Organism: uncultured Actinomycetota bacterium; assembly: GCA_963784345.1. Lineage (GTDB taxonomy): Bacteria > Actinomycetota > Actinomycetes > Propionibacteriales > Propionibacteriaceae > Microlunatus. The sequence continues at coordinate 309,587 of CAWARE010000005.1, read as the reverse complement.
GGCGGTGGTGGAGCGCGCGGTCCGGGGCTGGGCGGGCGACGAGTCAGCGGTGGTCGGCGTGCCGCACCCGGACTGGGGCGTGGAGGTGGTGGCCGTGATCGCCCGCGACGAGCGCGTGGCCACGGCGAGCGTCCCGCCGGACCCTCGGCCATCGTCGGTGATCAGCGAGCGAGCGTCGCTGGCCGAACTCCGCGCCGCCCTCGCGGCGGACCTGCCGGCCTACGCGCTCCCCCGCCGGCTGGTGGTCCGCGCGGACCTGCCCCGTACCTCCGGTGGCAAGATCGACCGTCGACAGCTGATCGCCGACCTGACCGAACCGGTCGACCACCCGGAGGACCGCACGTGAGCACCGACCTGACCCAGCCGCGCCGACCCACGGCGGCGCAGTGGGCGGCCGGCGCTCGTCCCCGGACGCTGCCGGCTGCGATCGCGCCGGTGCTGGCCGGCAGCGGGGTGGCCGCCTGGGCGGGCGGCTTCTCCCTCGGCGCCGCGCTGCTCGCCCTGCTGGTCAGCCTGGCCCTGCAGATCGGGGTCAACTACGCCAACGACTACTCCGACGGGGTGCGGGGCACCGACGCCGTACGGGTGGGACCGCTCCGTCTGGTCGGCTCCGGGGTGGCCGAACCCGGTGCGGTCAAGCGGGCCGCGTTCGTCTGCTTCGGTGTGGCGGCGGCGGCCGGTCTGGTGCTGGTGCTGCTGACCGGCTTCTGGTGGCTGCTCGCCGTCGGCGCGGCCTGCGTCCTCGCCGCCTGGTACTACACCGGGGGCAAGCGCCCGTACGGCTACCGCGGGCTCGGCGAGGTCTTCGTCTTCGTCTTCTTCGGTCTGGTGGCGGTCTCCGGCACGGTGCTGGTGCAGGTGGGCGCGGTGCCGTGGCCGACCTGGCCGGTGGCCGTCGGCATCGGCGCGCTGGCCTGCTCGATCCTGGTGGCCAACAACCTGCGCGACCTGCGCGGCGACCTGGCCGTGGGCAAGCACACCCTGGCCACCCGGCTCGGTGATCGGGGCACCCGCCGGTTCTACGTCGCCCTGGTCGCCCTCGCCGCCGTGGCGGTGGTCGTGGTCGCGCTGGCCACCACTCTGGCGGCGTTGCTCGGGCTGGTCGGGATCGCCCTGCTGGTCCCCGCCGTCCGCCGGGTCCTGGCCGGCGCCCAGGGCCCCGACCTGATCGCCGTGCTCAAGTCCAGTGGCACCGCCGAGCTGGCGTACGCGCTGGGCCTCGCCGTCGGCCTGCTGCTCGCCTGACCGCACTCGGCGCCTGAGCTCAGGCCCGGCTCGCCCGACTCGCCGGTAGGTGGGGAACGTCCCCGTCTGGCGGAACGAGCTCAGCGCGGCCGCGTACGGAGCGAGGTCCCAGCCCCGTTCGGCCACCCAGTCGTCGTCGTAGTAGGTGTGGGCGTAGCGCCGGCCGTCGTCGCAGATCAGGGTGACCACGCTGCCCCGTTCGCCGGCGGCGACCATCTCGGCGATCAGCTGCACCGCCCCCCACAGGTTGGTGCCGGTGGAACCGCCGACCTGACGGTCCAGCAGCGCCGTCCCCCAGCGCATGGCGGCCACCGAGGCGGCGTCGGGGACGGCGATCATCCGGTCCACCAGCTCGGGCAGGAAGCTCGGCTCGACCCGCGGCCGGCCGATCCCCTCGATCCGGGATCCGGCGGCGGTCACCGTACGGTCGCCGGTGCTCCAGGCCGGGAAGAACGCCGAGCCCTCCGGGTCGACCACGCAGAGCCGGGTGGCGAACCGCTGGTAGCGCAGGTAGCGGCCGATGGTCGCGCTCGTGCCGCCGGTGCCGGCGCCGACCACCACCCAGGTCGGCTCGGGGTGCGGCTCCAGCCGCAGCTGGTCGAACATGGACTCGGCGATGTTGTTGTTGCCCCGCCAGTCGGTCGCCCGCTCGGCGTAGGTGAACTGGTCCAGGTAGTGCCCGCCGGACTCCTCGGCCAGCCGCTCCGCCTCGGCGTAGATGGTGGTCGGGTCGTCGACCAGGTGGCAGCGACCCCCGTGGAAGCCGATCAGCGCGCACTTCTCACGGACCACGCTGGCCGGCATCACCGCCACGAACGGCAGCCCCAGCAGACGGGCGAAGTAGGCCTCGCTGACAGCTGTCGACCCCGACGACGCCTCCACCAGCGTGGTGTCGCGCCGGATCCAGTTGTTGCAGAGCCCGTAGAGCACCAGCGACCGCGCCAGCCGGTGCTTCAGGCTGCCGGTCGGGTGCACCGACTCGTCCTTGAGATAGAGCTGGACGCCCCACTCCGGCGGCAGCGGGAAGACGTGCAGGTGGGTGTCCGAGGTCCGGTTGGCGTCGGCCTCGACCTGGGCGATCGCCCAGGCCTGCCACTCCCGGTCCGTCATCGCCTCCGTCAGCACCGCGTCCGTCACGTCAGCCGTCCCATCCCGCTCCTCAGATGATCGGCGGGTGGCCGGCGCGGGTCATCCGCCCGACGGTCCGCCAGCTCATCGGCCGGCGTACGCCGCACTCCTCGGTCAGCCCCAGCTGGTAGCCGCGCAGCGTCTCCCGCACGGCCGACTTCGTCCGCAGCCGGACGCCACCGACCAGCACCCAGGACAAGACGTAGAGCAGCCCGACCGGCAGCGGCAGGTTCCGGCGGGCCAGCCAGACCCGGTTGCGGGCCTGGAACCGGTAGAACTCCGGGTGCCGGGTCGGGGTGATGGCGGGGTGGAACACCTCGATGGCGCCGTCGTAGCGGACGTGCCAGCCGCCGTCCCAGACCCGCCAGGCCAGCTCGATGCCCTCGTGGGCGTACCAGAAGGGGGCGGGCCAGCCGTCGGCGTAGAGGAACGCCTCCCGCCGCATCGCCACGGCCCCTTCCCAGACGGACATGGCCGGGCTGCTGCGGCCCGGGTCGCTGGCCCGCAGCCGCGGGGTCCAGCGACGCGGCGCGGGCCGGCCGTCCGGGTCCACCACCCGCGGCTGGACCAGCCCGAGGGTCGGATCGGTGCGGAACAGCTCGGCCAGCTCGGCCAGCACGGTCGGGGTCGGCAGCCGGGCGTCGTCGTCCAGGAAGAACAGCAGGTCGCCGCTGACCAGGGCGACGCCGGCGTTGCGGCCGGCCGGGATGCCGAGGTTGGTGGGCAGTCCGTGGGCCCGGATCCCGTCCGGCAGCCCGGTCGGCTGCCAGCCGTTGCCCACCACCACGATGTCGAGGTCGACGTCGCGCTGCTCCAGCAGGGACTCCAGACCACGCTGCAGGTCGGCGCGGCGCTTGCCCATGGTCAGCACGACCACCCCGTAGCGGGTGGGTCCGGGTCCCGTCATCGCAGCCTCGGCGAGGCGAGCACGGCCGCCAGGTGACCGACCAGGGTGACCGCCGCCGCGACGCACAGCCCGACCAGCAGCCACTGGGTGGCGACCCCGCCGAGCCACAGGTCGAGCACGGCGGCGACCAGGATCAGCAGCGACAGCTCGACGGAGTGGAAGACCCGGTGGAAGGGCACGAAGCGGGCCACCCGCCGAGCCGTCCGCAGCAGTCCCTGGGTGGGTTTGCGGACCGACTCGGTGTCCTGCATCTGCGGCAGACCGGCGTAGTGCCGGGACACGTGCACCAGATCGTTCTCCACCTTGTTCAGGCAGACCAGCAGACCGAGCAGCAGCCCCAGACTCACCCACACGTTGCCCAGCTCGAGCTCGCGAGCGGCCCGGATCCCCAGCGCCACGGAGATGCCGCACTCCGCGACGTAGTGGCCGACCCGGTCGAGGTAGACCCCCTTGGGTGACGACGTCTGCCGCCAGCGGGCCACCTCCCCGTCGCAGCAGTCCAGCAGCATCTGCAGCTGGATCAGCACCACGGTGATGACCGCGCCGGCCAGCGTCCACCAGGCGGTGGAGAAGAAGGCGAGGACCGTGCACAAGATCATCAGCCAGGTGACGCCGTTGGCCGAGAACCCGGCCTTCAGCAGGACCCTGGTCAGGTACGGCGAGATGTCGCGGAGGTAGGCGCTGGCGACCCAGTGCTCCGCGCCGGCCCTGGTCCGCACACTCGGCGGCTGGGTGACCTCGCGCAGCTCGGCGATCGACGGATCGGCCGGACGACCGGTCGCTGGCGTCCCCTCGAGCATCCGGCCACCCTAGCGCCGAAGGTCCGGGCGGCTGCGGATCTGGCGGCGTCCGGCGCGATCTCTTCGGGACGGTGGTACCGGGTCACCCGCGCGCATACTCTTGGCGAATGGCCCGCTATCTCCCGATCATCATCGTGGCGTTGCTGATGATCTACTGCGTGGTCGAGGTCGCCCAGGCGCAGCCGTACGCCGTCCGCCGGATGCCCCGCTGGCTGTGGGCCACCGTGGTGATCTGCGTGCCGCTGTTCGGCGCCCTGGCCTGGTTGTTCTTCGGTCGGCCCAACGCGGAGTCGCTGGGCACCCGCAAGCCACGCACCCCACCCCGCGCCCCCGACGACGACGTGGACTTCCTCCGCGGACTCTGGTCGTCACTCGCTCTGTTGTCGTCACTCGCTGTTCACTGCGCGCTGATTGGTTCTGTCTTCCCTCGTCGGGCGCAGACGAGAAGCGTTGTCTGCACCCTCCTCAGTCCAGACAGACCGGGCGCTCCGCTCGCGGTCGCTCGCGACGGGCTCGCTCGCTGACGCTCGCTGATCGGGCGCGCTCGCGTCGCCTGCTCGATCAGCTCGGTCAGGCGGCCTCGAACGCTCGCGTGCTCGCGCCGTCGGCGGTGTCGCCGAAGTAGTGCCGCGCAGGTCGGCCAGCTGGGACTCGGCCTGGGGAGCAGAGCGCTGGAGGTCGCCGGCCCGGTCGGCCGGTCAGCAGGGGCAGGGAGTCCAAGCAGGCGTGAGGCGGGCCGATAGGCGCCGCGGCGCCGGTTCGGTGATCACCAGCGGTTTGCCGGTCGCCAACCAGTCGTACGCCACCGCTGACACGTCGGTGATGCAGTGGTCGGCGAACCGCCACTGCCAGCCGTACGGGCCGGTGTCGACCAGGTGCCGGTCGCCGTCGGCGGCCAGGGCGGCCCGGATCGCGGCGTCGGCGGCTCCGTGGGCGGCGGACGCCCGGCCCGTCCGCGGATGCGGTCGGTAGATGACCCGGACCCTGTCGTCGGCGCGCAGGGCGGCGATGATCGCCGCCCCGTGGCTGACCACCGAGCCGTACGCGATGCTGGCCCGGTCACCCTCCCAGGTCGGCGCGTAGAGCACCCGCAGCCGCCCGTCGTCGGCCCAGTCCGGAGCTCCGGCCTGCTGGTGGTCCAGCTGCGGTCGGCCCACCTCACGGATCCGCGCGTCGGCGTCGAAGTCGTAGAGCGCCCGGGCCAGGCGCTCCCGACCGGCCGGGCCGCCGATGAACGTGCAGTCGTACGCCTTGTGCTGGTTGGAGACGCTGCCGCCCTTGTCGCTCTCGCCGTGCCCGATCTGGATGTGCACGGGCTCGGCGAAGCGGAGCATCCGGAAGTTCTGCTCGACCTGGTTGGCGTAGAGCACGGCCGCGATCCGGTGCCGCTCCACCAGGGTCTCCAGCTCACCGCTGCCGCGGGCGAACGCCACCGGCAGCCTGCTGGTGGCCAGCACCAGCCGACCGGTGTCGGGCCGGTCGACGATCACCACCACCGGCCGTCTCGTGGCCAGCGCCTCCAGCGGCAGGCGCCACTGCTCGAACTGGTAGGCGTTCTCCGGACCCACCGCGAAGAACAGGGCCACCGCGTCGTCCGGCACCGGCCCGTTCGTCCCGACCTCGGCCGCGAACCGGCCCGCGGTCAGCCGGTTGCCCAGCAACTCGGCGACCAGGCGCGCCGACCTCCGCAGACCGGAAAGCTTCCCCACCGCTACCTCAGACGCCCGTCTCAGCTCAGGCCGGGGTCGGGTCCGCTTTCTCGGCCGGCTCCGGCGGCAGGGCCTGGGCCTCGCCGGCATCCAACGTGGACTCGGTCCGGTCAAGGCTCCACTCGGTGTGGAAGGTGCCCGGCTTGTCGACCCGGTGGTAGGTGTGCGCGCCGAAGAAGTCCCGCTGACCCTGGATCAGGGCAGCCGGCAGCCGCTCGGCCCGGATCCCGTCGTAGTAGGCCAAGCGAGGACGAGAACGCCGGTGTCGGGATCCCGTTCCGCGCCGCCCCGGAGACCACCCGCCGCCACGCCGGCAGGGCCGTGGAGATCGCGTCGGTGAAGTACTCGTCGGCGATCAGCAGGGCCAGGTCCGGGGTCCGCTCGTACGCCTCGGTGATCCGGTTCAGGAACCGGGCGCGGATGATGCAGCCGCCCCGCCAGATCCGGGCCATCGCCCCGCGGTCGATGTTCCAGCCGTACTCCTCGCTGGCCGCGGCGATCTGGTCGAAGCCCTGGGAGTAGGCCACGATCTTGGAGGCGAACAGGGCCTGCCGGACGTCCTCGACGAAGCCGTCCTCGTCAGCGATCGACCACTCCTCCGCGTGCGCCGGCAGCACCGCGCGGGCCGCCTCGCGCTGCGGCACCGAGCCGGACAGGGCCCGGGCGAAGGTGGCCTCGGCGATACCGGTGATCGGCACGCCGAGGTCGAGGGCGTTCTGCACCGTCCAGCGGCCGGTGCCCTTCTGCTCGGCCTGGTCCAGGATCACGTCGACCAGCGGCAGCCCGTCGGCCCCGGTCTGGGACAGCACCTCGGCGGTGATCTCGATCAGGAACGACTCCAGGTCACCGGAGTTCCAGGTCCGGAAGATGTCGGCGATCTCGGCGGCCGACTTCCCGGTGCCCTGCTTGATCAGGTCGTACGCCTCGGCGATCAGCTGCATGTCGGCGTACTCGATGCCGTTGTGCACCATCTTCACGAAGTGGCCGGCACCATCGGGCCCGATGTAGGTGCAGCACGGGGTGCCGTCCACCTTGGCCGAGATGCTCTCCAGCAGCGGACCGAGCGACTCGTACGACTTCGCCGACCCGCCCGGCATGATCGACGGGCCGTTGAGGGCACCCTCCTCGCCGCCGGACACCCCGGACCCGACGAAGTGCAGGCCCTTCTCCTTGAGCTCGTTCTCCCGGCGGATGGTGTCCGGGAAGTGCGCGTTGCCGGCGTCGATGATGATGTCGCCCTCCTCCAGCAGCGGCACCAGCTCCGAGATCACCGCGTCGGTCGGGCCGCCGGCCTTGACCATGATGATCACGCGCCGCGGCCGCTCCAACGAGGCGACGAAGTCGGCCATCGACTCCGACGGGACGAAGGTGCCCTCGTGCCCGTGGTCGTTGACCAGCGACTCCGTCTTGGCGTAGCTGCGGTTGTGGACCGCGACCCGGTGCCCGTGGCGGGCGAAGTTGCGGGCCAGGTTGCGGCCCATCACGGCCAGGCCGGTGACGCCGATCTGCGCGAGCTCGGTCATAGCGCATTGCTCCTGCGGGGGTGTGAGACGATCACGGACGAGTGGCAGTGGTGCGACGCTCAGCGTATCGGGGGGATGCGACCGTCTCACCGCAGCCACCGACGAACCTGGGAGCTCGGGGAGGTGTCGCGGCATGTTGCAGTCGCTGGGGGTGTCCGGTTCTGCGGAAGCCCTGTACATGCTGCTGGCACCGCTGGAAGCGGCGTCGGAGACCGAGCTGGCCGAGCTGGGGTCGACCAGCACCGAGGAGACGTCGGCGCTGCTGTCACAGCTGCAGGACCTGGGTCTGGCGCGGCCGACCGGCACCGGCGCCTGGGAACCGCTGCCTCTGCTCCCAGCGGTCGGCGGGCTCAGGATCCGACGGGTGGCCGAGATCGAGGCGGCCACGGCGGCTGCCGAGACCCTCCAGAACCGACTGCTCGCCCGCACCCAGGAACACGGTGAGGGCAACGTGAACATCCTGGTCGGCCGGGAAGCCATCCTGGAGACCAGGCTGGAGCTGTGCGAGACGGCGGTGCGCGATCTGTGCGCCTTCGACAAGCCCCCGTACGTGGCGTCCCGGCAGAACGTCACGCCCGAGGCGTTGAGTGTCGAGCCGGAGTGGCAGGCGCTCGGTCGTGGCGTCAACCTGCGCTGCGTCTACCACCCGGGCTTCGACGAGGACCGGTTGACGGAGCTGGCGTTGTTCGCCACCAAGGGCGAGCAGTCCCGGACGGCCCCGGTCCCGATGAAGCTCCTGCTGGCCGACCAGCAGGCGGCCCTGATCCCGTCGATGCGGTCCTACGAGCCCGGTCAGGAGCTCCGCGCCTCGGTGGTCCGGCACCCGCTGCTGGTGGAGGCGTTGCAGTGGCTGTTCGAGGCCGTGTGGGAGGCCTCGGTGCCGATCAAGACCACGTCGAGCGTGATCGAGTCGGATCCCCGGCGGCAGATGCTGATCTCCTTGATGATGACCGGCTCCACCGACAGCGCCATCGCCACCCAGCTGGGCATCAACGTGCGGTCGGTCCGGCGGTGGATCTCGGAGCTGATGGACGATCTCGGCGTCACCACCCGGCTGCAGCTGGGGGCGGCCCTCGTGCGTGCCGACAACCTCGGCCAGGTGTCCTACATGCGGCCCCGGGGCGGACAGAGAACTACCCCCGAACCGCGGCGGGCTCAGGGGTAGTCGTCAGACTCGCAGCCGGCACTCAGACGCTGTTGGCCACCGAGTTGGCGAGGTCGCCGTTGGAGACGCTGTTGGCCCGGTCACCGTTGGAGACGCTGTTGGCCCGGTCACCGTTGGAGACGCTGTTCGCCCGGTCACCGTTGTCGACGCTGTTCGCCCGGTCGCCGTTGTCGACGGAGTTGGCCAGGTCGCCGTTGTCCACGGAGTTGGCGTCCGGACCGGAGACCCCGGCCGTTCCTGATTCGCTGAGGTTGCTGAGGTCGATGTCGAACACGACCCTGGTCGCCGACGTGGGCGACGCCTCCGCTGGCACTGCGGCAAGAGCTCCTGCCGCCAACGCGCCACCGAGCACAGCTGCTCCCAACAGCCGAGCCCAACGACGCGCACCAATGACTCGATGCATGTGATCCCTTCCTTGGTCGTTCGCGCCGTTCCCGCGGCGCGAAAGATCCCCTGACGTATGGGAACAACTTATGGCGCGCGCGTGTGAACGTCATCACGAGGCTGGCGGGAAAAGAGGACATGTCATCAAGTGGACAGGACTAACTCGCGTTAGGCCCTCCAGTAACTACGACACGCGTACGAGTCGGTGCTCATATTCGACCCCTGTCCTGTGATAAGGACGCGGCGGAGGTTTGTGAGGCGGTGTGCTCGAGCGACCCGCCCCGGACAGCCTTGACCTGTGGACCCCGGTCGGTCAACCCCAACAGCCGGTTTTCTCAGCCCCGCGGACCTGGCGAGGACCAGGTCCCGAGCGCGCTACCAGCAGCTGCCGCACCGGTGGAGCCGGGTCCGTCCCCTCGACCGGCGCTGACTCAGTCAGAAGCTGAATGTCGGTGCCGTGGTGCACCCTGGATCCATGACCGCGTTCCCCTCCCCCACCCCACTGCCGCGGCGGGCACCCTCGACGTCCTCGTCGCCTGCCCCGGTCGGCTGCACCTTCGTGCCGCCCTACCTGCTGCGTCACCTGGTCACCGAGGACCATCCCACCGTCGCCGCCGCCGACGAGCACCCGTGCGGCCGGACACTGCGGATCGACGCCGACTTCCGGGAGCGCCGAGAGCAGGCGTCCGCCGAGCCGAGCCTGCGCGCAGCCGGCCCCACGGCGGACGCCCCGGCGGCCGACCGCTGGGTCGTCCACACCGCCGGCAACCAGGAGACGCTGCCCGGGTCGGTGGCCCGGACCGAGGGTGACCCCGCCACCGGCGACCCCGCTGTCGACGAGGCGTACGTGTGGACCGAGCAGGTCTGGGACCTCTACCAGCAGCAGTTCGACCGGCTCTCGTTCGACGCCGCGGGCAGCACCGTCACGGTCACCGTGCACTACGGCCAGGACTACGACAACGCCTTCTGGGACGGTCAGCAGCTGGTCTTCGGTGACGGCGACGGCCAGATCTTCGAGCGGTTCACCAAACCTGCTGACGTGCTCGCGCACGAGTTCAGCCACGGGGTGGTGCAGTACACCTCGGGCTTCACCTACAACGGTCAGTCGGGCGCCCTGAACGAGAGCATCGCCGACGTCTTCGCGGCCATGTCGGTGCAGCACGCCGCCGGCCAGACCGTCGACCAGGCCAGCTGGCTGATCGGCGAGGGGCTCTTCAAGCCCGGCATCAACGCCCGGGCCCTGCGGTCCATGCTCGAACCCGGCACCGCGTACGACGACCCGCAGCTCGGCAAGGACCCGCAGGTCGGGTCGATGGCCGACTACGTCGACACCACCGAGGACAACGGCGGCGTGCACCTCAACTCCGGCATCCCCAACCGGGCCTTCGCGCTGGCCGCCCGCAACGTCGGGGGCCGGAGCTGGGAGCAGACCGGCAAGGTCTGGTATGCCGCCCTCACAGCTCCCGAGGTCGGGGCGTCGACCGACTTCCGCCAGTTCGCCGACGCGACCGTCGCGGCCGCGACCACGCTGTTCGCCGGCACCCCGGTGCCCGACCAGGTGCGCGCGGCCTGGGCGGAGGTCGGCGTCCTGGACGGCGGCGTGCCGGTTGATGTGGCCGAACCGGCGCCACCCTCCGACCCGTCCACCCCGCCGGCCCCGTCCACCCCGCCGGCCCCGGCCGGCCCGGACGTACCCGCCGATCCGCCGGACGCACCTGGCTCTCGCGGGTCCGGCTCCGGCGGGTCCGGCTCCAGCGGGTCCGGCTCCAGGGGTTCCACGCCTGAGGTCGCCGACGCGCCGCAGACGGTGGCGGTCCGCCGCAGCGGCGGGTTCGCCGGTCAGGTCCGCAGTGCCGAGCTGCAGCTCGGCGAGGACCCGGAGGCCGACGAGGTGCGTCGGCTGCTGCGTCGGGTGGACCTGCACAGCCTGACCACCAGCAGCGACGTGCCCGACCGGTTCGTCTACACGGTCGCGGTCGGCGAGCAGACCATCACCGTGGGCGAGCGCGACCTCACCCCGGATCTGCAGCGTGTGGTCCAGATCGTGCTCGGGTCGGGCAACGCGTCCACCGACCTGGGCGGCGGCCCCGACCTCCGTTGACCGACGGTCGGGGGTGACGCCCCCGGCGTCACCCCCGACCGCCCACGGTCACATCAGGTTCATGATCACCAGGACGAGCACGATGATCACCAGCACACCGATGATGGTGCCGATCACTCCTCTGTTCACTACGACCTCCTCAGCCGGGAACGGGGTTTATCGCGTAAACGTAGCGGCTGCCGCAGGGTGTTGACCACTACCTGACGGTCACGCTTCGGCGTCGGTCGTGCCTTCCGGGATCACGCCCTCAGGCGGTCCAGCCGAGCAGCCGCTCACCCAGCGTGAGCACTCCCCACCAGACCAGCACCGCGACGACCGGCAGGGCAGGCACCCGCCAGGGATGGGAACGGAACCAGCGGATCCCGACCACCACCAGACCCACCCAGATGATCATCAGCCCGACCACCGCCCAGAGCGGGGCCACCAGTCCGGACGCGAGGTAGAAGAAGCCGATCACCGCCAACGCGGCCATGGCCACGCCCGCGACCACCAGGCTCAGCACACGACGGCTCGCGGTGCGGGAACGGGCGTCGTCGCTCATGTCCGCAGGATGACAGCCGCGACGGGTGCGTGGGGACGCGGGACGAGATTGCTCGGGCGACAGGTCAGAGGACCTCGATCAGGTCGGTGCGGAAGCGCTCCAGCAGCTCGGGAACGGGTGCCCGCCCGATACCCGGTGAGGTGTCCACAGCGACCTGGCCGTCGACCATCTCCACCGGCTCGGTCAGGTCGACGTCGTAGAAGCGGGCCGAGGCGGAGATGTCGCCCGGCAGCACGAAGCCCGGTAACGACGCCAGGGCCGCGTTGGCCGAACGCCCCAGTCCGGTCTCCAGCATCCCGCCGCACCAGACGGCGATCCCGTGGGCCCGGGCCAGGTCGTGGATCCGTACGGCCTCGAGGTAGCCGCCGACCCGACCCGGTTTGATGTTGATCACCTGGGCGGCGCCCAGCGCGATGGCGTCCGCGGCGGAGCGGGCGGACACGACCGACTCGTCCAGGCAGATGGGGGTCTGCAGCCGGGTGGCCAGGACGGCGTGCTGACGGAGGTCGTCCTCGGCCAGCGGCTGCTCGAGCAGCAGCAGGCCGAACTCGTCCAGCTTTCGCAGCGTGGTCGCGTCGAGCAGGGTGTAGGCGGCGTTGGCGTCCACCTGCAGCGGCACGTCGTCGCCGAACACCCCGCGGACGGCGCGGACCAGCTCCACGTCCCAGCCGGGTTTGATCTTGAGCTTGATCCGCACGTAGCCGTCGTCCAGATAGCCCTCCACCACCCGGAGCGTCTGCTCGATGGAGTCCTGGATGCCCACCGACACCCCCGAGGGCACGGTGTCCCGGACCCCGCCGAGGTAGCCGGCGAAGGACTGACCGGCGGCCCGCAGCTGCGCGTCGAGCACCGCCATCTCCACGGCCGCCTTGGCCATCGGATGACCGATCACGTGCCGCAGCCGGTGGGCGACGGTCTCGGCCACCAGCTCGCCGCCGTCGGCCGGCCCGTCCGGTCCGGTGCTCGACGTCAGCGCCGGGACCAGCCAGCGGCTGATCACCTGGGCGCACCCGTCCACGTACTCGCTGGAGTAGAGGGGATCCTCCATCGCCACGCACTCCCCCCACCCGGTGACCGGTCCGGCGGCCGTGTCGGCCCCGAGCTCCACGATCAGCGTCTCCTTGGCGTGCTCGGTGCCGAAGGAGGTGGTGAACGGTGACACCAGCGGCATCGAGAGTCGGTGCAGCCGCACCCGGGTGATGATCATGGTCGGATCCTGTTCACGGGGCGCCCGGCGGCGTCTCTGGTCGGTGGGCTTCCAGTCGGTGGGCTTCCAGTCGGTAGCCGGTGGCGCGGTCGAAGCCGGTGATCGACCAGCCGTGGTCGAGCCGGGGCAGCAGGGCGTCGCGGACCGCCGTACGCCAGCGTGATGCCGTCGCGGGGTCGGTGCGCCGCAGGGCGGTGACGTCGTCGGGCACCGCCACGGTGAGTGCGGTCGTCCGGTCCTCGGCAACGGCAGTGGCCACCTCAGGCGTGCCGTCACGGTCGACCACCAGCGCGGCAGCGGGGTCGGTCGAACGAGGTGTCGGAGGCTGGGTGAGCTGCCAGCGGACGAGCAGGCGGTCACTGGGATCGCCCCGGTTGAGGTCGTCGTCGAGGTCGCCGTACAGATCGGGGAGATAGCTCTCCGGTCGCGCACCGAGCCGGTTCAGGTTGACGTGCGCGTTGCGGGAGACGAGGGGGTCGAAGGTCCAGGTGATGGCGGTGCCGCCGCGGACCAGCACCCAGTCGCGCTGGTGCGTCTTGATCACCGAGCCGATCCCGCGCCCCGCGTGCTCGGGCAGCACCCCGGTGATGTGGGAGTGCAAGGTGCCGGAGGCCGGGACACCCCAGAACCCGAGCGCCGCACCCACCATCGTCTCGCCGACGAAGGCAGCGGCCAGGTAGCCACCGGCGTGGGACAGCGCCACCATCAGGGCCGGGTCGACCTCGTGACCGGCGGCATCCCGGAACCAGATGGCGTCCCACAGCGTGGAGGCGGCGACCATCTCCCGGCTGCCGGCCAGCTCGCGTACGGTCACGTCCTCGGCCACGACAGCGGAGTCTAGGACCCCGCCCACCCCCAGGACCTGCCGCTGACGCACTGCCTGGTGATGCCACGCACATCAGGCAACGCCCGCGTCAGTGGTCGGAGGAGTGCGTCAGCGAGGTGGCGGCGGGCTCACTGCCCCGGCGGGCGGAGACGCAGGGCCTGCATGCCCCCGTCGACAGCCAGGGCGACACCGGTGGTCGACCCGGCGCGCGGACTGGCCAGGTACGCCACCGCGCCGGCCACCTCCTCGGCGGTGACCAGGCGACCGTGGGGCTGCCGGGCCTCCAGGGCCCGGCGCTCGGCGGCCGGGTCCGCGGCGCTGTCCAGCAGCCGCCCCACCCAGGGGGTGTCGGCGGTGCCGGGGTTGACGCAGTTGACCCGGATCCCCTCGCGCAGGTGGTCGGCGGCCATCGCCTGGGTCAGCGACAGCACAGCTCCCTTGGTGGTGCTGTAGAGCGCGCGCTGCGGCAGTCCGGCCGTGGCCGCGATCGAGCAGGTGTTGACCACCGCCGCGGCGCGGGACGCCCGCAGGTGCGGCAGCGCCGCCCGGGTCACCCGGACCATGCCGATCACGTTGATGTCGAGGACGCGAGCCCACTCCTCGTCGGAGTTGTCGGCCACCGTCCCCTGGGCCCCGATCCCGGCGTTGTTGACCACGATGTCGAGACCACCGAAGTGGTCCACCGTCGCCTGGACGGCGGTCCGGACCGAGGCGTCGTCAGCCACGTCGCAGCGGAAGCCCACCCGAGGCGGGGTCACGTCCTCGATCCGCAGATCCAGGACGGCCACCCGGGCCCCGCCACGCTCCAGCTCCGCAGCGATCGCGGCGCCGATCCCGGAGGCGCCGCCGGTGACGGCCGCCACCAGTCCCTCGAAGTCCCCGCTCACGCCTGGCCCACCTGATCCGCCGAATCCGGGGTGTCACCGGTCATCAGCTGCCGCTGGGCGCCCAGACCCTCGATCTCGATCCGCACCACGTCGCCGGGACGCAGGTAGGGGAAGCGACCGGACAGGGCCACGCCCTCGGGTGTTCCGGTCAGGACCACGTCGCCGACCTCGAGCGCCAGGTAGTGGCTGAGGTGCCGGATGATCGTCGGGCAGTCGAAGATCAGGTCGGCGGTGGTGGAGTCCTGCCGCGGCTCGTCGTTGACCCAGCTCCGGAGCCGGAGGGCCCGGTGGTCGACGTCGTCGGTGGTCACCAGCCACGGGCCGATCGGGGTCGAGCCGGGGACGCACTTGCCCTTGCTCCACTGGCCGCCGGACTCCTCGATCTGGAACGCGCGCTCCGACAGGTCGTTGACGACGGTGAAGCCGGCCACGTAGTCGAGCGGGTCCTCGTCGTCGGTCAGCTCGTACGCCCGCTTGCCGATGACCATGGCCAGCTCGACCTCCCAGTCGATCTTGGCCGCGTGCGGCGGGATCCGGAAGTCGTCGTCCGGGCCGGCGATGGTGTTCGGCGTCTTGAGGAACATCACCGGCAGCGTGGGCGGCGCGGCACCGGACTCGGCCGCGTGGGCCGCGTAGTTCATGCCGATCGCGATCACCGCGCCCGGTCGGGCCACCGGGGCCTCGAAGGTCGCGTCAGCCAGGTCGATCCGGTTGAGCCGACCGCCGGCCGCCGCGGTGGCCGCCGCCGCCAGCATCGGCAGGGTCGACGGCGTCAGGTCACCGAGCAGCTCGGTGAGGTCGTACGCCTCGTCGCCGGAGACCACCACCGGTCTCGTGCCGTCCACGGTCTTGACCCGGGCGAACTTCATGATTCTCCTTCGCTGACGTCCTCGGCGGCGCCGGAGCCAGGTCCGGCCGGTGAACACCATACATCCGACGACGTGGGCACCACGGACCACCCGACGACCCGGAGCCGGGTTGTTGACGCTCAGAGATCGGATGTCTAGGCTCGAATCTCGCGCGAAGGAAGGACTTCCAGTGGCCAGGATCTCTGCGGCCGAGACGGTCGACGTCCGGTTCCCCACGTCCCAGCAGCTCGACGGCTCGGACGCCATGAACCCCGACCCCGACTACTCGGCGGCCTATCTCACTCTCTCCACCGACGCCGGCGACGGTCTGGTCGGGGCCGGCTTCGTCTTCACCATCGGCACCGGCAACAACATCGCGGCCGAGGCCATCCAGACCGTGGCTGACGTCTTGGTGGGCGAGTCCGTCGAGGACCTGCTGGCCGACATGGGTGCCACCTACCGCCGCTTCGTCTACGACTCGCCGCTGCGCTGGCTGGGTCCGGAGAAGGGCGTCGTCCACATGGCCATCGGCGCCGTGGTCAACGCCTTGTGGGACCTGAAGGCCAAGCGCGCCGGTCAGCCGCTGTGGCAGCTCGTCTCGTCGATGACGCCGGAGGAGCTGGTCGGTCTGGTCGACTTCCGCTACCTGACCGACGCCCTCACCCCCGAGGAGGCCCTGGACATCCTGCGCCGGGCGGAGCCGGGTCGTGCGGAGCGGACCGCGCAGCTGCTCGAGCGCGGCTACCCGGCGTACACCACCACCCCGGGCTGGCTGGGCTACAGCGACGAGAAGATGGTGCGACTGGCCCACGAGGCGGTCGCCGACGGCTTCGACCAGATCAAGCTGAAGGTCGGCGCCAACCTGGACGACGACATCCGACGTCTGGCCCTCGCCCGCCGCGAGGTCGGTCCCGACATCAAGATCGCCATCGACGCCAACCAGTGCTGGGACGTCGACGCCGCCATCGCCTGGGTGCGGGAGCTGCAGCCGTACGACCTGGCCTGGATCGAGGAGCCGACCAGTCCCGACGACCTGGTCGGGCACGCGACCATCCGCAAGGGACTGGGCGACGTGCCGGTGGCCACCGGGGAGCACACCGCCAACCGGGTGATGTTCAAGCAGCTGCTGCAGCTGGAGGCCATCGACGTGATGCAGATCGACGCCGCCCGGGTCGCGGGCGTCAACGAGAACATCGCCAACCTGCTGCTGGCCGCCAAGTTCGGGGTGCGGGTCTGCCCGCACGCCGGCGGGGTCGGCCTCTGCGAAGCCGTGCAGCACCTGTCCATGATCGACTTCGTGGCCGTCAGCGGCACCTGGGACAACCGCTACGTCGAGTTCGTCGACCACCTGCACGAGCACTTCGTCGACCCGGTCCGGGTGGTCGGCGGCCGCTACCTGGCCCCGCAGGAGCCGGGGGCCGGCACCGAGATGCTGTCGGCGTCGGTGGCCGAGTACCGCTACGTGGGGGGCTGATCATGGTCGTCACCGCCCCGCCGGATCTCGCCTCCTTCACCGAGGACCGTCTCGGTCTGTTCATCCACTTCGGTCTGTACGCCCTGGCCGCTCGGCACGAGTGGGTGCAGAACCGGGAACGGCTCCACCCCGACGCGTACGCGCAGTACTTCGAGCACTTCGACCCGGACCTGTTCGACGCGGCCGACTGGGCCCGCCAGTGCCGCCGGGCCGGGATGCGCTACGCGGTGCTGACCACCAAGCACCACGAGGGTTTCTGCTTGTGGGACAGCGAGCACACCGACTTCAAGATCACCAACACCCCGTTCCGCCGGGACCTGGTGGCCGAGTTCGTGGAGGCCTTCCGGGCCGAGGGCATCAAGATCGGCTTCTACCACTCGCTGATCGACTGGCACCACCCGGACTTCATCATCGACGGGTTCCACCCGCTGCGCGACGAACCGGACCTGGAGCAGCTCAACGCCGGCCGCGACATGGCCCGCTACCGGCAGTACCTCCATGATCAGGTGCGGGAGCTGCTCACGTCCTACGGCGAGATCAGCTACCTGTTCTACGACTTCTCCTACCCGGCCCGGGTGCACCCGGAGATCCACCACAACAAGGGCGCCGAGGACTGGGGCTCGACCGAGCTGATGGAGCTGACCCGTCAGCTGCAGCCCGGCATCGTGATCAACGACCGGCTGGATCTTCCCGGCGACCTGGTGACCCCCGAGCAGTACCAGCCGTCGGGACCGATGCGGCGCCACGCGGGCACAGCGGCCGACCCGGGCAGCTCCGAGCTGGTGGCGTGGGAGGCGTGCCAGACGATCAACGGCAGCTGGGGCTACCACCGCGACAACACGTTGAACAAGACGCCGGACATGCTCGTCCGGATGCTGGTGGACGGGACGAGCAAGGGTGGCAACCTGCTGCTCAACGTGGGTCCCACCGGCCGCGGCACCTTCGATCCGGTGTCGACCCGGACGCTGGCCGGACTGGGCGACTGGATGCGGCTGCACGGCCGCTCGATCTACGGCGCCGGCCCCAGCGAGCACACCCCGCCGCCCGACTGCCGCTACACCCAGCGCGGCGACCGGCTGTACCTGCACCTGTTCGCCTGGCCGTTCGAGCACGTCCACCTCCCCGGGCTGGCGGGCCGGGTGTCGTACGCGCAGCTGCTGGACGACGGCTCGGAGATCTTCTTCGCCAGCAGCGATCCCGAGGCACCGGCCCACAACACCGCGATGGGCGGTCAGCCGGCCGGCACCTTGACCCTGACCCTGCCCACCCGGCGACCCGACGTGGCGGTGCCCGTCGTCGAGCTGTTCCTGTCATGAGCGGGACCGACGACGGCCGGCTGCCCATCCCCGAGGGACTGGGCCGGCTCGGTCTCGGGACGGCCGGGATCGGGAACCTGTTCACCGCCATCTCCGACGAGCAGGCGTACGACACCGTCCACGCCGCCTGGGCCGGTGGCATCCGCGCCTTCGACACAGCACCCCACTACGGGCTGGGGCTCGCCGAACGACGTCTCGGGGCGGCGCTGGCCCGCTACCCGCGGCAGGACTTCCTGCTCTCCACCAAGGTCGGGCGGCTGCTGGTCCCGTCGCCGGAGACCGCCGACCGCGACGACGACGAGGGTTTCGCGGTGCCGGCGGCGACCCGTCGCGCCTGGGATCCCAGCCCAGCCGGGGTCCGACGGTCGTTGACCGAGAGCCTCGAGCGGCTCGGCACGGAGTGGATCGACATCGCCTACCTGCACGACCCGGACGAGTACGACCTCGACGGCGGCATCGCCGCCGGTCTGCCCGCCCTGGCGGAGGCCAAGCAGGACGGGCTGGTGCGCGCGGTGGGCATCGGCTCCAAGTCCGTCCAGGCCCTGGCGACGGCAGTCCGCACCGGCCTGTGCGATCTGATCATGGTCGCCGGTCGGTTGACGCTGCTCGACCACAGCGGCGCCGAGCTGATCGAGCTCTGCCAGCAGCACCGGGTCGGCATCGTCAACGTGGGGGTGTTCAACTCCGGCGCGCTGGCGGCCCCGACCCCCGGTCCGGAGCTCCACTTCGAGTACGCCCCGATCACCGCCGACCGGTTGGCGGCCCTGGAGCGCGTGCACGCGGTGTGCGCCGATTTCGGGGTCCCGGTCGCGGCTGCGGCGCTGCAGTACTCCGAGCAGCTGGCCGGCGTGGTCAACGTCACCGTCGGCGCCGCCCAGCCCGACCACATCCGCGCCTCGCTGGCCGGGATGGACGTCCCCATCGACCCAGCCCTCTGGCCGGCCCTGGCGACCGTCGTCGAGGCCTGACCGTCTCGTCAGCAGCTGCCGGCCGTGTGGCAGGGGCGAGAACCCGTCAGGCCGGAGGCGGCGCGGACGGCTCCTCCCGCAGGGCCCGCCGCACCCAGTCCTCCACCCCGGACACGTGAGCGGTCAGGTGCGCCGCGACCAACGCCGGGTCGCGCAGCTCCAGCGCCGCCACGATCTGGGCGTGCTCGCCCAGGGTCCGCTCGATCGCGCCCTGCTGGGTGATGCCCCGCCACACCCGGACCCGCCCGGTACGCCCGGCCACCACGTCCAGCAGGTCGCCGAGGAACTCGTTGCCGCCGATCCGGGCGATCCGGCGGTGGAAGGCCAGGTCGTGGGTGACCAACGCCTCCACGTCCGAGCCGCGGTCGACGTCACCCAGCATGGCCCGCAGCTCGGCGAGCTCGCCGGTCGTGATCCGGGCCGCCGCCTTGGCGCCGGCGGCGGCCTCCAGCAGGCGCCGCACCTCGAGCAGGTCCAGGATGGTGTCGTCCTGCTGCAGCTCGAGCACGAACGCCATCGCGTCCATCGCCGAGCTGGGGCGCAGGTTGGTGACGTAGGTGCCGTCACCCCGCCGCACGTCGAGGACGTTGATCATCTCCAGCGCCTTGACCGCCTCCCGGAGCGAGTTCCGGGACAGCCCGAGCGACTCGCTCAGCTCCTTCTCCGGTGGCAGCCGGTCGCCGGGTCGCAGCCCACCGGACCTGATGAGATCCCGGATCCGGGCGATCGCCTCGTCCGTCACGGCCATCGGTGGAGCCTCTCGCGAGGGGGGCGGGTAGCGCGATCCTGAGCGACGTCGGCGGCCACGCCGCGTACAGCTCGACACCGCCATGACGTTGATCCTAGGGTCGAAGCGGGTGTTCCGTACGAGGACCCGAGTAGCCGCTCGGGTCCAAATGTCCTCTTGAGGACATTGCACAAAGCGGACAGGATTTGGGCTGTCCGCCCCGTTGACCAGGGCCTAGAGTTACGGATGTCGGCAACCGGGGAACCCCCGAGCTCCGGGATCCGACACAGCGCCACCCGGGCAACTCCCCTTGTGCCCGCGTTGTGGCAGTAGGCGCGGCGGACCTGACGCTGCCAGCGCCACAAGTAGTCCGTATCGGGAGGGGATTCCCCCGATCCCCTCCCGACGGACCGCTCTCCTCCCCAGAGGATGAGCCGCTGACTCCCCTTGCGCCCGACGCGTTCGCGGCCTCGTGGACGGCCGTGTCTCCACCCACCTGAATGCGCAGCAAGCAGCGCGGCCAACCCACCCCTCCCGCCGACGGGCATCCCCCGGACCCGACCTAGGGTGGCGTTCGTCCGACCTCAGACGAACCCCACGAAGGAGCCCTCATGGCCATCACTGCCGATCTCGCCAAGCTGCTGGACAAGTCCTGGGAGGACAAGAGCCTCGACGAGGTGCTGTCCGCGCCGGTCAGCGCGCTCGCCGGCGTGTCCGACGCTGACGCGGCCTCGCTGCAGCAGGCCTTCAACATCAAGACGGTCGGCGACCTGGGCCGCAACAAGTACTTCCGCGCCGCGCGTGCCCTGACCGAGCTCGACGAGCTGGCCTGACTCTCCTGGTCAGCGTCTCGTGACGCCTGGCCGACCCGGCCGCCGACCCGCGTCGGCGGCCGGTTGTCGGTCAGGGCCCGGTGGCGGGACACACTGGACCCGTGACTCCCACCGCAGACCGCACGGCATCGGCGGACCTGACGGTCGCCGGCCAGTGGCGGGCTCTCGCGCTCCGGCTGACGGTGCTGGTGCTGCCGGCCCAGGTGCTGGGGGCCTTCCTCGGCTTCCTGCCGATCCTGCTGCTCGGTCAGCGGGTGGTCGCCTTCCCGTGGCTGTCCGGTCTGGTGCTGCTGGGGATGGGCCTGGTCGCCGGGGCCGCCGTCGGCCGGTTGGCCCACCCTCCGCGTGACCACGTCCGGGCCGCCGTCGGTCTCACCGCCGCGTTCGGCCTGGTCAGCTTCTTGGTGCTGCGCCTGATCGTGCAGCTCCGCCTGCCGGAGGGCAGCTCACCACCGGTGATGGCGTGGGTGGTCGGTTCCGTGGTCGTCGTGCTGGTGCAGTCGGTGGTGGTCGTCGTGAGCTGGCGCCGACGGTCGAGTAGAGGGCTCGACTGAGCCGGAGGGGCCGACTGAGCCGAGCCGGGAGCCGTTCGGTCAGGCGCCGGCGGCAACCGGCACCGCAGCCGCAGCGACGGCCCCGGTGAGCTGGGTTCGGGCGGACGTCCCGGTCCCACAGAACAGGCACCCCGACCTCGGACGGGTGGCGCCACAGATCTCGCACTCGTCCTGGACCAGCGGCGCCCACGAGGGTCCGGCCAGTCCGCAGAGCTCGACCGACCGACGTGTCCGGTACGGGGCGTCGGACTCCGACAACACCGACACCAGGCGCGGATCCGTCTCGCCCAGCTGCCGCCGCAGCAGCGCGGACGGTTCCTCGGCGGCGTACAGCTGCTCCGCGCCGTCGGGAGCGAAGCCCCGCGAGCCGCGGTTCGGACCGCTGTCGCTGCCGAGCTCGACGAAGTAGCCCATCGACCGCACCAGGCTCGCGGCCGACTGCGCGACCGACGGCACCGGGCGGCGCAGACCGAGCACCCGGGGATGCCAGACGATGCTGCGTGACCGCGCCGCGGCCTGACCGAGGAGCTGGACGGCCGCTCCCGGCTCCGACCAGCCGGTCTCGGTGTCCCGCAGGGCGTGCAGGGCGGCGCCGAGCAGCGTCAGGGTCAGCGCGTGGTGGTCGAGCACCAGCACGCCCACCCGGACGGTGGGGTGGCTGGCCACGACCACGTGCGCCTGCTCGCGCGCCCGGCGCTCCAGGTGACGAGGTGTCAACAGCAGGACGTGGGCGGCCGGGCTGGCCGGGAGGGCGGTGAGCAGGGCTGTCGGACCAGCACCGACACCCAGCACCGAGTCGAGACCGGACGAGCCGGCAACCGCGATGTCCACAGGTCCATCCCCTGACGAAGAGCAGCAGCACGGGCGACGGGTGGTCCCACCACCTCGGGCGCCAGGCCCGGACATTAACACGGTGACGGGGCCGCCACGTGAGATCTGCGCAGGGCCAGCAGGCCGGGTAATCTCGACCGGCATGCGACCCAGTAGCCAGACGCAGCCGAGCAGCCGGAGCCCGCGGCGGCCGGCGTGGCTGCTCGGCTGCGTGCTCGTGGTGACCCTCGCTCTCGGTCTGTTGCCGAGCTGCTCGGACCCCGACGCGAGCGTCCTACACCGAGGTCACGGTGGGCAAGCTGACCGTCGACCGTCCGGCCACGTGGGGAACGGAGATGACCGTCGAAGCCCCGTGGACACAGGGATTCCGGCTGGCGCCCAACTCCGTGGAGCAGCTGCAGGTGTCCGGTGACTTCGGTGAGTACCCGACCGCGGCCGCCGCGATGGGCACCCTCGTCGGTCAGGCTCAGGTCGGTCTGAAGGACTTCCAGATCGTGGAGAGCCGCGATGTCGAGATCAAGGGCGCGACCACCGGTCGGGTGACCCGGTTCACGATCACCGACAACTCGGGCTCCCAGCTGTCGGGCGAGTGGTTCGTCGCCGCTCACTGGCCGTATCCGCAGTCGGTCGCGGTGTCGGTGCTGCAGCCGCAGTTCGACGCCGACCTCGAACGCCGCATCCTCGACTCGATGGAGCTCGAGCCCGTCCTGCAGTGACCTCCCGTACGCCGACGGCCCTCGCCGTCAGCGCTGGCCGACCCGGGAGATCGGGTCCGGCTCTGGGCCCTCGGGCCCATCTCGGAGACGCTCCTTCCGGTTACTGTCGCCGGGACACCGACGACAGGACGGACCAGACATGCTGACCCGCTGGAGGGCTCTCCGCTCCCGGCCCGCGGCAGGCGCGGCCATGGTCGAGGTCGCCGCGGCCTGGGGGATCGCCGCCCTGGTGATCGCGGCCATCGTGCTCGGTGTCCAGGGCGCCAACATCTCCGCGTACACCGGCCGGGTGCTCTGCACGATCATGAACGCGGTCGGTGGCGAGGGTTCCTGCGGCGACTCGCAGACCCAGACGCCGCCGACCGAGCAGCCGCCCTTCGACCCCAAGCCGACGAAGTGCAAGCTGGGCGACAAGTCCGAGAAGGTCACCTCGGTGGTCAAGATCGCCTTCCTGGAGTTCGGCGAGAACGCCGGCTTCGTGGAGACCACCTACAGCGACGGGACCGTCACCTACACCGCCACCGACGGCGCTTCGGTCGGCGTCACCACCGGGGTGGGCGGCAAGCTCGAGCTCGGAGAGCTGGAGGCCGGCGCCAAGGTCGACTTCGGGGCCGGCTTCCAGGTCGACTACGGCAGCACCTGGGTGTTCAAGGACGCCGACGAGGCGAAGGCGATGCGGGACCAGCTGGACAAGTACCTGATGGAGCAGGAGATGGTCCGCCACGACGACAGCGGCGGCTACTCCATCGGGATCCTGATCGCCGGCGGCTTCACCGACCCGCCCAAGCCGCCCAGCCTGCACGTGAGCTCCTTCGAGGTGAAAGGCGACGTGGGGGGCAAGGTCGGCTTGAGCCTGCCGTTCGAGAACTCCAGCTCCGGTTCCGGTTCCTCCGGCAGCCAGGGGTCCGGGGTCCCCAACCTCAACCTGGCCAACGCGGGCGTCAAGTTCGGCGGCAGCAACAAGTGGACCCAGATCACCGACGACGACTCCGGCAACACGACGTGGACCACCACCGGCGAGACCTTCGGTGAGGCCAACGGCACCCTCGGACCGCTGGCCGGTGAGCTCAAGGGCGTGCTCGGCACCAGCATCGCCATCACCCGCAACGCCGACGGCGAGATCGTCAAGGTCGGGCTGGTCACCACCCGGGAGGGCAAGGCCACCGGGACGGTGAACTCCGGCCAGAAGGACCTGGGCGGCAACGCGTCGAGCTCGGGCTCCGACGGCACGCTGACCGTCACCACGGCGTCGCTGGACGTGACGAACGCCGACCAGCGGAACCTCGTCCAAGGATGGCTCGCGGCGCAGGAGTCCGGTGGTGCGGTCTCGCCGGCCACGCTCTACCCCGACCGGCTGGTCGACGGTGACCCCTTCCAGAACCTCATGTACACCAACGCCACGGTGAGCAACGTGGAGTACAGCAACGTCTCCGACAAGACCGGGTTCGCCGCCGAGGTGAAGATCGGGGTGGCCTTCGGGGTCGACTTCAGCCTGGAGACCTCCGAGACCAAGGCCGAGTCGGCGAACTACCTCGGCGTGCCCGGCTCCGACGGGGTCCGCTCACCGGTGGACTTCCCGGAGTGCGTGGCCTGATCCGCTCCGGGACGTCGCAGGTCTCATACCCCGGATGACCTCTCCGAGGCCCGCAGGGGCGGGGCGGGGCAGCGGGGCATTTCATCACGGGACGGGGCGCGGCGTGGGCCGGCATTTTCCATCCACGGATGACATCTGCGACGCCCGCACCGTCTCGGGCCGGCATTTTCCATCCACGGATGACATCTCCGACGCCCACACGGTCCGGGCCGGGCACTTTCCATCCACGGATGACATCTCCGACGCCCACACCGTCTCGGGCCGGGCATTTTCCATCCACGGATGACATCTCCGACGCCCGTACGGTCCTGGGCCGTCATTTTCCATCCACGGATGACATCTCCGACGCCCACACGGTCCGGGCCGGCACTTTCCATCCACGGATGACTTGTCCGAGTCTCGACGGGGGTTCCGGCCGCTGATCTACGCCCGTGGATGGAAATGTGGTCCGGCGGCCACCCGAGCTGTACACCCCCGCAGCACACACGCCGCCAACGCGTCGCCGCGCCTGTCCCGGAGGAAGTCGCCCGTCAGACCCTGCGAGCGAGACACACCCCCACCGTCGCCGGCAGGGCACGGGCAGCTCAGCGCGAGGCGGGGACCGGCAGGTCGGAGACCACTGTCTCGGTCTTGTCGGTGACCGCGCCGTCCGAGGCGACGGTCGTCTCGTGCCGCACCAGATCGGTCCCGCTGACCGTCCAGGACTCCACCGTCCAACCCGACGAGGTCTGCTCGGCCTTGGCCGGGGCGATCTTGTCGCCGTACGTGGACACGATGGAGTCCCTGGTCTTCTGCTCCGCCTCGGTGAGTCCCGGACGCCACTGGATGTCCTCAGCGGCGTCGACGCGGTACGCGAGGGTGGTGAAGGTCCGGGTGCTGTCCAGGAACACGGTGGCCACCTGGGCAGCGACGTCGGCCGAGCTCACCATCACGCCGGCCTGCTGCAGCATGGTCGAGAACGCGTCCGGCTGACCGCTCAGCACCACGGCCTGCCCCTGCTGCGACAGCGCGGCGATGACGCGACGCGGGTGCGGTGGGGTCTGGTTCGCGATGTCGAAGATCTGCCAGCCGGACAGCCAGGCGGCCTCCACCGGCGTCAGCGTCGTCTTGGGGTCGCTGACCAGACGTGCGGTGACCGGGCTCGTGTCCTGCAGCCCGGCGGCCAGCCGGCCACGGGTGTCGGAGGCGTCAGGCGAGCTGGACACGGAGCTGCTCGGAGTGTTCGACGGAGGTGAGGTGGGCGTCTGGTCCGGTGTGCAGGCCGGCAGGGCGAGCAGCGCGGTGATCGCGGCCAGCGCGGTCACCGCCCGGGCACGACGAAACGGTGTCGACACACCCGTGCAACGCGGTCGGTCGGGGTGAAAGTTCCACGGTTCCCTCATCAGTGCTCGCTGTCCCAGTAGCTGCCGTAGTAGTCCGGATAGGCCTGGCCGTTCGTCGACGTCACCATGCCTCCGTTGTAGAACAGGTCGCTCACCGCCTGGTAGCCGGCTTGCTGAGCGTCCGCCTGGCTCCCGCCGTTGCGGATCACCTGCTGGTAGGCGGCATTGTATTGGGGTTCCCCGGGTTGGCTGCCCAGGTTGGCGCCAGCGTTGCGGAACTCCTGGGCCGACAGGATCTGCTGCACGGTGCCGTCGACCTCCTCGTCGACCGCGCCGTGCACGTACGCGTCCCGGTCGGGGTTCGAGACGTCGGCATGCCGGCCCTCGACGGTGTAGCGGGCGTGATTGGCCTCGTGCACCAGGACGGCCGCGTTGTCGTAGCCCGGTCCGAGGACGATCTCCGAGCTGTTCCAGAACGCCCCGGTCTCGCCGGGGTCGACCACGATCGGGATGTTGTTGTCGGACAACCACTGCAGCACCTGTCGCCCGCGTTCGGTGCTGAGCATCATCTGCACGATCGGGTCGTTGCGGTTCAGACCGTCGGGGATGTCCACGTCGTCGGGGTCGGTGGTCGGCTGGTCGGAGCACCCGATGCCGAAGACCTCGCAGTACCAGGGCTCGTTCACGTCGTCGGGGCCGTAGCCGCTGCCCGGACCGTCGCCGATGGCCTCGTCGCACTGGCCGGAGCCGACCACGCTCTGGATGAGACACAGCACCCGGGCGGAGTAGACCTCCACCTTGGCGTTGTTCACCCCGAGCACGACGGCGCCGATGATGATCGCGGCGATGGCGATCGCCGCCACGTACTCGACGGTCCCGGCGCCGGCGGCGGATCGACCCTGCTGGTGCGCCGCTCGGCCCCGAAGACTCGTCCAGATGCTCATAGTCGTTACACGGTAGGCATTCACGGGGCTGCGAGCCTGGGCCCACGGACCCACCGCCGGACCCAGCTTCTCTGACATCCTCCTGATGCAGGGGGTGGGGAGATGACGTGGTGGGCGTGGCTGACGGCAGCCGTGGTCGGGACGGGGACCGGTGCGGCGCTGGCCGCCGTCCTCGGTCGCTGGCGCGACGACGCCGACGACACCCTGCACCGGGTGCTCCCCCGCTGGTGGATCGCCCTGGCGGCAGGCGTCGGCACTGTCCTCGCCGCGCCCTTCTTCAGTCAACGACCACTGCCGGTGCAGGCGGTCTACCTGCTGGCGCTGCTCTGGGGCCTGGCTCTGGTGCACATCGACCTGCGCGTACGCCGCCTGCCCGACCGCCTGGTGCTGCCGGCGTACGGAGTGACAGCTGTGGCGCTGCTGGTCTGCTCGGCGGTCACGGGTCGCTGGTCGGCCTTGGCCGAGGCGTGCGGCGGCGGCCGGCGTGGCCGTGGCCGTCTTCCTGCTGCTGGCGCTGCTGTCCCCCGGGGCCGGCGGTCTCGGACTCGGCGACGTGAAGCTGGCCGGGGTGCTTGCCGCCCTGCTCGGCTGGTGGGACTGGCGCGCTGCGGCCATCGGGCTGGCCGCCGGGTTCGTCCTCGGCGCGATCGCAGCGGCGATCCTGCTGATCACCCGGCGGGCCGACCGGCACTCTCACATCGCCTTCGGGCCGGCCATGGTGGCCGGTGCATACCTGACCTGCCTGGTCTTCGCGGCAGGTTCGTCGTGAAAGGCGACGTGACGAAGATCACGGCCACATCTGCGCTCTGTCGGCTGCCCTTTTTCGGCTCCGGTTGGATTTGCGACCTCGTCTCTGCTTACCGTTCGGGAGTTCTTCGGTCAGTGCAGATCAGGGGGTACCAGGCCGTGACCAAGTCCAGATCCCGGCGCGCACTGATGCTGCTGCTGGCGGCCGCCGTCGTCAGCACCGCGTTGACCGTGCCCCTGCCGGCTCGCGCCGAGGACCCTGCGAAGGTCCTCCTGCTGCTCGACGTCTCCGGCTCGATGAACGAGAAGATCTCGTCCGGAGGCACCAAGTTCGCGGCGGCGAAGCGGGCGCTCAAGCAGGTCGCCGACGCTCTGCCGGCCGGCACCGACGTCGGCCTGCGGGTGTACGGCTCGGAGATCGCCGAGCCCAAGGCGGAGAACCCCAAGGCCTGTCAGGACACCGAGCTGGTGATGCCGATCGGGCCGCTGAACCGCACCAAGATGTACAGGCCGTGGACTCGTTCCAGGCGGTCGGTGAGACCCCGATCGCGTACTCGCTGGGCAAGGCCGTCGACGACCTGGGCGACTCCGGCCGTCGGGTGCTGGTGCTGATCTCCGACGGCGAGGAGTCCTGCGCCGGCGACCCGTGCCCGGTGGCCCGCAAGCTCGCCGACAAGGGCGTCGACCTGCAGTTCAACGCGGTCGGGCTCGACGTCAGCAGCAAGGCGCGCAAGCAGCTCAAGTGCATCGCCGAAGCCGGGAACGGCTCCTACTACGACGCGGACGAGTCCGACGACCTGTCCGAGGCCCTGCGCAAGATCACCCAGCGGGCTCTGCGCCCGTTCGCCATCACCGGCACCAGGGTGACCGGGACCGAGAGCCCGGACGGGGCTCCTGAGCTCACCCCCGGCCAGTTCCAAGATCGTTTCGGGACCGACGGAGGCAAGCGCTACTACCGCATCTCGCGACAGCCCGGGGAGACGGTGACGGCGACGGTCAACAGCCTCGTCCCGCCCACCGGCTCGTACAACCGCGAGGACTGGTCCCTCACGTTGACCACCGACAGCGGAGTAGTCTGCGACGACGTGCAGACGCTGAACGAGACCGCCGACGCCACAGTGGTCGTCTCCGGGGCGGTCGTCAGCGGCGTCAAGGAGCCCGCCTGCACGACCGAGCCGCTCGTGCTGGCGGTCGAGCGCCGTGGCCAGCAGGGAGCCAAGACGGCAGGGGCCGAGATCGTCGTCTCCGCCGAACCCGAGATCACCAATCTCGCCTCCCTGCCCGACGCCGTCTCGTCGTACCAGCAGACCGGGTCCGCCGTCCCGGGGAAGAAGCCGGTCCGCCGGGTCGTCGGCGGCTCGTCGTTCACCAACGCGCCGCTGCTGACCCCGGGCTCCTTCGCCGACGCCCCGGCGGTCGGCGAGAGCATCTTCTACAAGATCAGGTTGGAGACCGGGCAGCGGCTGCGCACCACGGTCACGGCGCCGTCGGACCGCGACGGCTGGGACCTCACCAGCACCGAGACCGTCACGGTGGCCTCGCTGATCTACACCCCGTCGCGGGTGCCGCTGACCAAGCAGAGCGGCGTCCTGCAAGGTGACAACCGCCAGAAGCTGACCGCCAACTCCCCGCAGGTGCGGGTCCGCAACCGCGAGATCCCGCACGGCAGGATCGTCGGCACGGAGGGCGACCCCCTCGCCAAGGCGTCGTACGCCTCGGTCGCCGGGGAGTACTACGTCTCCGTCCAGGCCCGCCAGAGCACCGAGGACACCTCCGGGCGCGTGCTGCCGATCCGCCTGGACCTGGCGGTGGAGGGCACGGCCACCGGACAGCCCGAGTACGCCACGGCACCGTCGCCGTCCCCCTCGGCGAGCGCGGCCTCACCGACCGCCACCCCGTCCACGTCGGCCGACCCCGGCACCGCAGCCGAGGGCGGCCAGAACGCCGGCGCCCTGGTGATCGCCGCCGCCGTGGGGGCGGGCGTGGTGGCCCTGCTCGGCCTGGTCGGCTGGCTCGTGATCCGGCGGTCCCGGTCGTCGCGACCCGGCGCGAACCGGAACGGGTGACCCCTTGCCTTGCCAGCATGGACCTCGGCCCGGGGGTTCTCCCCGGGCAGACGCCCCCAGTGCGATGTCAGGTCGCCGGAGTCGAGGTGTGACGTGTTGATCACCGTTGTCGGAAGCAGTGGCCTCGGCCGCGTGGCCGGCGTGCCCAGCGGCTCGCCCGCGGGCCTGCTGCGGGTCGTGGCCGACCGGCCGGACACCGAGGTCGTGGTGCTGGCTTCTCTGCCAGCACAGGCATCGGCGCAGCGGCAGGCCGATCTGGTCGCCGCCGCCCGTCCCTCGGCCCGGGTGTCGGTGATCAGCAGCCCGCACCACGCGCTCACCCTCAGCGTCGTCGCGGACCGGGTGCTGAGGACGGCGCCGTACCTGACCGGGACCGACGAGTTCCGCGCACTCCTGCGGACGGAGCTGTCCCGCGCTCGGAGCCTGGTCTGGTCTCCCTCCGCCTGGCGGTTGCGCAGCGTCGACGCCGGCGTCGGCGCCCGACTCCGCTGGCTCGTCACCGGTCGCCGTCCCGTCCTGGAGACCGTCCCGGCCGCCGACGCCGACCACGACGGCTGGTCGGCCAGCACCGGCGACCAGGTGTACGCCGGCGGTCCGTTGCCGGCACCGCTGATCGACCAGCTGGACGCCTGTCGCCTGAACCGGGTGGACACGACGATCACCGACAGCCGCTACCCGTCCGGGACCACCTGGCTGCTGACCGCTCTGCCGGTCGGCGCCGCCGACAGCGGGAGCACGCCGGCACCGGCGCCGCACGACACCCCCATCGACCGACCCGGGTCCTCCGTGGTCACCCCAGAAAGCGAAGCAGCATGAGCATGAACCCACGCCAGCGACGGGGGGTCGCCTTCATGGTGCTGGCCGTCGTCGCCGCCGTCCTGGTCTTCGTCGGTGTCGCCAGCTACGTGTCCAGCGTCAACACCAAGGTGGGACCGATGGTCACCGTCTACCAGGTGACCAAGGACCTGCCGCCCTTCACCACGTTGTCGAGCGAGAACACCGAACCCGTCCAGGTGCCGCAGCGCTGGGCCGCCGACAACACGATCTTGAAGTCCTCCGACATCGACGGTCGGGTCACCGCCACCCCGATCACCGCCGGATCGCCGATCAGCCTGGACGCGCTGGTCCCGGCCAGCGACCTCGATCCGACCGAGCGCGAGGTGGCGGTCAACGTGGACGCCGTCACCGGTCTGGCCGGTCGGGTGCGACCCGGTGACCGGGTCGACGTGTACGTCGCGTTCGACCAGGTGAAGGGTCTGCCCAAGCAGGCCAGGATCCTGGTGGAGAACGCCCGGGTGGTCTCGGTGCTCGGTCAGCAGCAGGTGCAGGCCCCGGACGCGAAGTCCATCCAGAACGTGATCCCGGTGACGCTGGCCCTCAAGGCCGACGCCGCCCTGTCGGTGACGTACGCGGCGTCGTTCGCCGACGAGGTCCGCCTGATCGGTCTCCCGCCGGGCGTGGCGCAGGACCGGAGCAAGGAACGCAAGACCTTCGACGCCCGCAACCTGGGCGGCAAGGCCGTCGCCGAGGACGGTGCCGAATGATCACCGACTGCACTCCCGAGAGGCTCCCCTCATGACCAGGGCCGTCATCGCCATCGCCGACCAGGTGATCGTGCAGGAGCTGCGTTCCCGGCTCGACGAGGCCGACGCCGAGATCGAGGTCGCGTTCGTCGCGGAGTCCACCCAGGAGATGACCTCCGCGGTCCGCAGCCACCGCCCCACCCTGCTGTTCGTGCACGACGCCCTGGGACCGGCCTCGGTCACCGACACGGTCCGGGACCTGACGCTGCGCAACCCCGGTCTGGCCGTGATGGTGGTGACCACCAGCCAGACCGCGGCGACCTACCGCGCGGCCCTGGACGCGGGAGCACGTGGGGTGCTCGAGTTCCCCTTCGGACTGGAGGACGTCAACCACCGGCTCGGGTCGGTGCTGGAGTGGGCCCAGACGCTGCGGGCCGCGATGGCTGACAACCCGGAGGCCTCGGCACGCCGAGCCGACCGGGGTGCCCGGGTGATCGCGATCGCCGGCGCCAAGGGCGGCGTCGGCACCACGGTGATCGCCGCCCACCTGGCCTGGGACGTGGTGCGCAGCGACCCCAACATCCGGGTCTGCCTGGTGGATCTGGCGGTCGAGAACGGCGACGTGCCGAGCTACCTGGACGTCGCCCACCGGGTGTCGATCGCCGACCTGGCCAAGATCAGCGAGGACCTGTCCCCGCGGGCCGTCTCCGACACCGTCGTGGTGCACAGCAGCCGGCTCCACCTGCTGCTGGCCCCGCCGGAGATCCGGGACACCGAGTTCGTCACCCCCGAGGCGGTGCGCCGGATCCTGGCGCAGCTGCGGGGCCTCTACCACCTGGTGGTGGTCGACGCCGGATCGGCGGTGACCACCACCCAGGCGGCGATGGTCGAGACGGCCGACGTCACCCTGCAGGTGGTGACCGCCGACGTGCCCGCCCTGCGGGCCGCCCGCCGCCAGACCCTGGCCTGGGAGTCCCTCGGGGTGGTGTCCGACGAGGCGTTGAAGGTCGTGGTCAACCGGTTCGTCCGCCGCTCCGAGATCCAGCAGGACACGATCGACGAGCTGGTCCTCGGCAAGCGGTCCGAGGTGCTGATCCCCGACCTGGACCGCGGTCTGGAACGGGCCGGCAACAGTCGTACGCCGTCGGAGGTCCGCAACCAGATCTGGTGGAAGAGCCTGCGCAGCCTGGCCGAGGAGCTCGACGTCTACCGTGCCTTCCGGCGCGCCGCCGCGGCGTCGGTCGGCACCACGGGCACCGGGCCCGCCGCCCAGGCCGGCGGCGCGCACGGCACCAACGGCACCAACGGAGCTCGCCGCTCGCGCGCGGCCGGCCGGAACGGCAGCACGGCGGGCGGGACCGGCTCTGGCGGGACAGCCTCTGACGGGACTGGCTCGGCAGCGCCGGAGGCCGAGGCCGACGGGGTCGACCAGAACAGCCGGCAACGGGCGACGCGCGACCCCACCGAAGAAGGGCCGCCGGGCCAAGCATCGGGTCGGCGAGGCCGGCCAGGCCAGCCTCGAGACGGTGCTGATGATGCCCGCGGTGGTGCTGGTGGTCCTGATCTGCCTGCAGTTCCTGGTCTGGGGGGTGTCCTTCGTCTGGTCCGGGGTGGCGGCCACGGCGGCCGCTCGGGCGGCCTCGCTGGGTGACAGCCCGAGTGCCGCGGCCGACGACGCCCTGCCGGCGGCGCTGCGCAGCTTCACCACCGTCACCTCCAACGGCTCGACGGTGCGGGTCCGGGTCTCCCCTCCGCTGCTGATCGGCGACGGCGCCTCGTCCGAGGCCACCATCGAGGTCGACCACACAGTCGTCGAGGAGCCGAGATGACCGCCCTCTCCGTCGTCGCCGGCCCACGCCGCCGCGGTCGGCGCGCGAGCGCGGTTCGGCCGCCATCGAGGCGGCCGTGCTGATCCCGCTGGCCATGGGGGTGCTGGTGATCATCGTGCAGATCTTCGCGATGGCCTACGCCAGCCACGGCGTCTCCCAGGCCGCCCGGGACGGTGCCCGTGCCTACTCGCTCGGCCAGTCGCCGCAGGCCGCGGCGGCGGCGAGCCTGCCCAGTGGTGTCTCGCTGGTGTCGGTGTCCACCTTCGGTCCCGACCACGGGGTCACCGTGACGGCCCGCGCCCCCTCCATCGTGGTGATCACCGATCGCACGATCAGCCGATCGGTGACGATGCCGTGAGACGCGAGTTCAGCCGTGGTTTCGCCCGGCTCCAGACCACCGACAAGTCCGAGATCGTCGCCGACGACGCGCAGGTCAGCCGGTTCAAGCAGCTCCTCCTCGACGAGGTGGACCTGCAGGAGCTGACCCGGCTCGCTGCCGAGGAGCGGCGCGCCCGGCTGGAGCGGGTGCTCGCGCACCTGATCTCCCGCGAGGGCGTCATCCTGTCCACCCGCGAGCGGTCCACGCTGATCCGTCGCGTGGTCGACGAGGCCGTCGGGCTCGGCGTGCTGGAGCCGCTGCTGGCCGACGAGTCGATCTCGGAGATCATGATCAACGGCCACCAGACCGTCTTCATCGAGCGGTTCGGCCGGGTGGAACGGATCCCCAGCGGCTTCACCTCCGAGGCCCAGCTGCTGCAGACCATCGACCGGATCGTGTCCGCGGTGAACCGCCGGGTGGACGAGTCCAGTCCGATGGTCGACGCGCGGCTGCCCGCCGATGCGCGGCTGCCGCGCGGGGCGCGCGTCAACGTGGTGCTGCCGCCGCTGTCGCTGACCGGTCCGTCGGTGACCATCCGGCTGTTCCCCAAGGCGTACGGGCTCGCCGAGCTGCTGCAGCGCGGCACCCTGGACAAGGAGTCCGCCGACCTGCTGTCGATCTGCGTCCGGGCCCGCGCCAACATCGTGGTCTCCGGTGGCACCTCGTCGGGCAAGACCACGTTCCTGAACGCGCTGTCGCAGTTCGTGCCGTCGCGGGAGCGGATCGTCACCGTCGAGGACGCCGCCGAGCTCTCGCTCAACCAGGATCACGTGATCAGGTTGGAGACCCGGCCGCCGAACGCTGACGGTCGCGGTTCGATCACCATCCGCGACCTGGTCCGCAACTCGCTGCGGATGCGGCCCGACCGGATCATCGTCGGCGAGGTCCGGGGCGGCGAGGCCCTGGACATGCTGCAGGCCATGAACACCGGCCACGACGGCTCGCTGTCCACGGTGCACGCCAACAGCGCGTACGACGCCCTGTCCCGGCTGGAGACCCTGGCCTCGATGAGCGACGTGGAGATCCCGTTCGCCGCGATCCGCGACCAGGTCAACGACGCCATCGACCTGGTGGTCCAGCTGACCCGGGCCTCCGACGGCACCCGGCGCATCGTCGAGATCGCGGCGGTCACCTCGGAGCGCCGCGAGGACTACCGCCTGCACACCATCGCGGAGTTCGACCCGATCGGCCGTGAGTTCGTCCGCCACACCGTGCCGGAGATCCTGGCCCGTCAGCTCGCTCTGGCCGGCGAGACGCTGCCCGAGGCGTGGGAGGTGGGATGACGCTGGCGATCTTGGCGGGAGCCGTCCTCGCCGTCGTGCTGGCCGTCGCCGGCCTGGCGGAGTTCGCCACCCACTCGGCGGAGCGCCGCGAGGTGGGGGTGTCGACCCGTCAGGGCAGCGAGACCGACGTCAGTCAGGGGTCCACCGCCGCCCGCCTCTCACGGCGGTTCAACCGGACCCGCATCGGCCGCTGGCTGGAGCGCGAGCTGACCCTGGCCGGCTTCCGCTACCCGCCGATCGTCGTCTTCGTGATCTTCCTCGTGGTCACCGCCACCGTCCCGTACGTGCTGGCCCGGCTGCTCGCCCCGCTCTTCGGGGTCATCGGTCTGGTCGGCGGGTACCTGCTGCTGCGCGCCTGGCTGCGACGCGCCCGTGAGCGCCGGCGCGAGAAGTTCGTCCAGCAGATCCCCGAGCTGGCCCGGATCCTGTCCAACGCCACCAACGCCGGTCTCAGCATCGCCACCGCCTGGGCCGTCGCCGAGGCGGAGATGGCCGAGCCGGCCCGGTCGGAGATCCAGCGACTCAACTCCGCGGTCCGCTTCGGCGCGCCGCTGGAGGAGGCGATGCTCCAGCTCAACGACCGCCTGCCGTCGCGCGAGGTGCGGGTGCTGATGTCGACCATGGTCGTCTCGGCCCGGTCCGGCGGCTCGCTGGTCAAGGCGCTGCGGGACATCTCCTTCACCCTGGACGACCGCAAGGAGGTCCGGCGGGAGGTCCGCACCACGTTGGCGCAGGCCCGCTCGACCAGCGTCCTGGTGGCGCTGCTGGGCGTCGGGATCCTGCTGATGCTGAACACGATCCGGCCCGGCACCGTCGATCTGATGACCCGCAACATCGTCGGCCAGATCGCCCTCATCCTCGGCTTCGGTCTGTTCGCCACCGGCTTCCTGGTGATCCAGCGGATGACCAGGGCGGAGCACTGATGAGCCAGTTCTCCACCGTGTGGCCGGCCCTGGGCGCCACCGGGGCCCTGCTGGTGTTCCTGCTCGGCTACCGGATGGCCCGCACCAGCCCCCGCGACTACCTGGACGCGGCCGACCTCATCCTGCTGCGGGAGGAACGCCGCCGCGAGGCGCGCCTCTCCCCCGTCAACCGGCTGGCCACCCGCTTCGTGCCGCGACTGCGTCGTCTGGTCGGTCCCGCCGGGGTCCGCTACCTCCAGCAGCTGATCGACACCGCTGGCCGACCCGCCGGGGTCAGCGTCGACGGCCTGCTGCGTTCGGTCTGCTGGTGGGCGCTGCTGATGGTCCCGGTGGTCGGGCTGTTCGTCTACCAGGGTCAGCTCCTGGGGGCGCTCATCTGCCCGCTGCTGGCGGTGCTGCTGCCGCTGGCCCGGATCTCCGGTCAGGGCCGGCGTCGGCGGGAGAGCATCGACCGCGACCTGCCGGACTTCCTGGACATCCTGGCGGTGACGGTCAACGCCGGCATCGGCTTCCGGTCCGCCCTGGCCCGGGTGACCGACCGGTTCGACGGACCGATCTCCGACGAGGTCCGGCTGACCCTGGACCAGATGGGCCACGGCGCCAGCACCAAGGTCGCCTTCCTGTCGATGCAGCGACGGTCCGGTTCCACCGCCGTCCGCAGCTTCACCACCGCCTTCCTGCAGGCCGACGAGCTCGGCGCCCCGCTCGCCGAGACGCTCAACCAGATCGCCTTGGACATGCGCCGCGAGAACGCCCAGGCGCTGCGCCGCAAGGCGTCCCAGACAGTTC
Organism: uncultured Actinomycetota bacterium; assembly: GCA_963784345.1. GTDB lineage: Bacteria > Actinomycetota > Actinomycetes > Propionibacteriales > Propionibacteriaceae > Microlunatus. Next base: position 273,498 of record CAWARE010000005.1, on the reverse strand, counting down.
CCAAGGTCACGCTGGTGACGTCCCTGGTGATGGTGCCGGCGGCGTTGATCTTGATCATCGTGGGCCTGGCCCTCGGCTCCGGCATCGACTTCGGCGGGCTGATGGAGTCCCTGCAGTGACCGCCCCGGCCACGGCCTCGGGCTGGGCCGACGCGGTGCTCGACGATCCCGGCTACCTGCGGCTGGTCCGCTGGGTGTTCCACGCCCGGCTGCTGTGCCTGCTGCTGGCGACTCCGGCGGTCCTGGCCGGACCGGCCCCGGCGCCGGGGGCGGCGCTCGCGCTGCTGCTGCTCGCCGTGGCCAGCTTGATGTTCGGTCTCGGCAACCGACAGATCCGGGTGCTGATCCGGCACCCGCTGCTCGGCATGGTGGACATCGCCTTGACCCTGGGCCTGCTGGTCAGCGTCGACTCGGCCCAGCCGGCGGCGCTGACGGTGGTCTGCTCCGCGCTGCTGACCGGGCTGCTCTTCCCGCGCCGGTTCCTGGTCGTCCTGACCGCCACGCTGGCCGTCGGATCGCTCGGCGCCCCCCGCACCCTGCTCGGCACCCTGCCGGAGACCTGGACCGGGTGGCTGGCCCTGCTCGCCGGCACCCCGGCGCTGGTGGTCAGCTTCGTGATCATCGGCGTGCTGGTGCGGGCGGCGGTGGTGAGCGCCGTCGAGGCCCGCCAGGAGGTGGCCGAGGCGGTGGCCGCCGTCGGCGCAGCCGACGAGCGCGCCCGTCTCGCCCGGGACATGCACGACTCGGTCGGGAAGTCGTTGCACGGGATCTCCCTGGCCGCCTCGGCGCTGCGCCGGACCGTGGACGACGACCCGGTGGCCGCCCGCGCCCTGGCCGGTGAGCTGGCCAGCGCCTCGCAGATCGCCGCGCAGGAGGCCCGACAGCTGCTGGTGGGTCTGCGGCAGGGACAGCCCGACCGTCCCACCGTCGACGTGGTGCGCGAGATCCTCGACACCTGGACGACCGACACCGGCGTGGCCACCCGGTTCTCGGTGGTCCGCGGCGTCGACGCCGACCCGGCCGTCACGGTGCAGCTGGCCGCCGCTCTGCGGGAGATGCTGCACAACATCGACAAGCACGCCGAGGCCACGCTGGTCGAGGTGGAGCTCACTGCCGACGCGGAGGGACTCGAGCTCGTCGTCAGCGATGACGGCGTCGGTTTCGAGCCGTCCCAGGCCCGGCGGACCGAGGCGCAGGGGCACTTCGGGTTGCGAGGCCTGCACGAACGGGCCGCCCAGGTGGGCGGCGCGATGACGATCGACTCCGACAAGGGGGAGGGGACGACGATCCGATGGACAGCCAGACGACAACCGATTCCGGCCTGAACACCGATCCTGGACCTGAACACCGAGCCTGGACTGATCGGGGGGGTCGAGGAGCGGCCCGCCATCAGGGTGGCGATCGCCGACGACAACGCCGTGGTGCGGATGGGGATCCGCAGCCTGCTCAGCACCGCCGACGACGTGGTGGTGGTCGGTGAAGCCGGCGACGGCCTGGCGGCCGTCGCCCTGGCCAAGGCCAAGAAGCCCGACGTGATGCTGTTGGACGTGCGGATGCCGCGCCAGGACGGCGTCGTGTCGGCCCGGGAGGTGACCGAGCACGCGTCGGTGCTGATGCTGACGTACTCGGACTCGGCGGAGGTGATCTCCGCCGCCGTGCAGGCCGGCGCGCTGGGCTACCTGGTGCACGGCAACTTCAGCGAGGACGAGCTCCTGTCGGCGGTCCGGATGGCCGCCCGCGGGTTCGGCACCTTCTCCGCCCAGGCGGTGGCCGCCCTGTCGCGTCCGGTGGCCACCTCGGCGTCCCGCGCGGCGACGTACGGGCTGTCGGAGCGGGAGGCCGACGTGATGGAGCTGGTGGCTCAGGGGGCGGCCAACTCCGATGTGGCGAAGACCCTGTTCATCTCGGAGAAGACGGTCAAGAACCACATCAACCACATCTTCGCCAAGCTCGGCGTCACCAGCCGTGGTCACGCGGTCGCCCTGTGGCTGCAGGACCCATCCAGATGAGTCCGGCACCCCGTCGAGATTGGGCCTACAGCTGGGTCCTGGGGCCCATGTCCTCCGCCCCGGATCTCCGTAGATTCTTCCTTGTCAGCGCGACCGCAACACCGCGGGAGCCGAAGCAGACCCGAACAGGGTCGCGAGCAAAGGGGAATCCCCATGAACCAGTTGCTGGTCACCCTCTACGTGTGGCAGCTCTCCGCCAACGACAAGCTGAAGGCGCGTCGCGAAGCGGGCCAGGGGTCGCTGGAGTACATCGCCGCGATCGCGGTCGCCGCGATCATCATCGTCGCTGTGGTCGGAGCGGTGAACAACGCCGCTCTGGGCGAGTGGGCCACCGGGCTCATCCAGAAGATCAAGGACTCCACCAACAGCGCCTAGTCCTCGGCGCACGATGGCCGGGCGAGGATCATCCTCGCCCGGCCGTCGGCCGTTTCGGGGGGTGTGATCGCCGCCTCCACCGCGAGGTGCGCAGCAGGACAGGGAACGACGTCAGGGGCAGGAGTTGATGATCATGGACGAGAAGGCACCGAACCGCCGCCGGCGGGACGCGGGGGCGACCCCGGTCACGGTGGTCATCGGCATCGGCATCCTGGTGGCCCTGTTCGCCGGAGTGATCACCACCCTGGGGGCCGTCGCCGCGAACGAGAGCTCCGGCGCCCAGCACGCCGCCGACGCCGCTGCTCTGGGCGGGGCGCGCGGAGTCCTGGACGACCTGCCCACCGAACTGCTGCTGGGGTTCACCACCCCGAACGAGATCCCGCTGATGATCGGCGGCGGCACCTGCCTGGGCAACGGCCGCAGCGAGGCGGCCCGACTCGCAGGGGCCAACGGGGCCGACCTGACGTCCTACTGCTACAACGTCTGGGCCGACGAGGTGTCGGTGTCGGTGAAGCTGCGGTCCACCGCCGTCTCCGGGGACAAGGTGACGGCCAAGGCCGAAGCCGAGACGACCTTCGACGCCGACACGTGCCGGATCGACCCCGGGTTCGACCTGCCGACCGAGGCGCCGGACCCGCCCGGTGACGACGACGAAGACGACGAGGGTCCGCCGCCGCTGCCGCCCGGCCCGCTGAGCACCTGGATCGACTGCGGCATCGGTCGTCAGGTGGTCGAGTTCCGTCCGCTGGTCAACCGCTTCTTCTTCCGGGACCTGGCCGGCGACGTCGAGGACGTCGATCCCCGCCTGACCAAGTGAGGAAGGGAGCTCAGTCCCGGTCCCGTCGGCGCAGCCGCAGGGTCGGCAGCCCCGGCAGCCACGGACCGAGCAGGCAGACCGGCAGCGCGCCCAGCAGCCACGGCAGGCTGGCCAGAGCCGCCGTCGCCGGTCCACCCCGGCCCCACACCAGCACCACGGTGATCACCGCGATCACCACCGGCACCAGACCACCCCACCACAGGCACCGGGCCCAGGTGCGCTCGTCGCGCGGGGTCACCAGCAGCGCCACGACCGCCGTGTAGGCGCCCAGCACCCCAGCGGCCACGGACATCCGGGTCAGCGAGGTCACGGCACTGCCGGCGGCCAGTGAGGTCACCCCGGCGCCGGCGAGGCCGAGCGCGACCAACCCCACCAACCAGGCCCGGAGCGCCGTCGACCTCATCACCGCCACCGGACGGAGTCGAGGACGTCGGCGAAGAAGCTGGTCGCGACGGTGCCGTCCCCCAGCACCACGACGAGGCCGCTGGTGGCGTCGGGTCGCTCCGCGATCACCAGCTCCCCGCCGTAGCGGCGGGTGCGGTCCAGGGCGTACGAGAGGGCGAACCGGGTCTGCTGGCTGCCCTGGACCACGCGACTGCGTCGACTGGCCAGCTTCACGTCGGGCAGCAGCCCGGCAGCCGTGGACGCGAGCAGCAGGCCCAGCACCTCCACCGGCTCGGAGGTCGTCAGATCCGCCCGGGCCAGCACCACCCCGCGGGGGCTGATCTGGCTGTCGTCGGTGCGGCCCCGCCACTGCCAGTTCCGCCCGAGCGGGTCCCCGGCGTCAGCCGGGACCACGCCGGCAGGAACCTCGAGGACCAGGTCCCCCACGGTGATCTGGCCGGCCTGCGCGGGTCGGGCGCGCAGGGTCGACCCGACGGCGACAGCCACCCCAGCGGCGAGGGCGGCGCGGCGGGTGAGGACCCGGGGCGCCGGCTTCTGAGGGTCCTGGGGAATCGACGCCTGGGACGTGATGATCATGAGCTGGCACACGCCGGGTCGGCGGCGAGGACGCGAGCCGCGCCGTTGGGCTGCGGGGCCACCGTGAAGGCAGCGGTCACGGTGGTGCCCGGTCGCTCCACCCGTTCGGTGGCGATCAGCTCCGCTGTCACCCGGCGCGTCAGCTCCAGCCGATCGGTGTCAGCGTGACGCAGGACGGTCACGGTCGCGGCCCGGGTGAGGAACGCGGCGAGCTGGTCGCGGACGTCGGGCTGCCGCAGCCCGAGCAGCTCGGTGAGGGGCAGACCGAAGCCGCTCGGCCGGCTCAGCCAGCTCTCCACCAGGCGGCGCTCGACCGGGGAGGCGACCGGGATCGTGACGTACGCGACCTCCGCCGACCCGGCCGGCAGCGCCGGCTCCCCCTTGACCAGGGCGCGACCGGCGACCACGGCCACGGTCACCCGCTCCACCTCGCCCGAGGCCGCTCGTCGCCACGAGGCCGCGCCGGTCACCGGCTGTCCGGCCCAGGTGCCGGTCACGGGGACGGTGAGGACGCTGTCGCGGTCCACGGTGTTGGTCACCAGGTGTGCCGGTTGGTCGGTGCGGACGGTCACCCGGTTCGCCGTGGCGGCGACGGGTGCCCGCGTCCCGGGCGCGGTGGGCAGCTGCGGGACCGCGGGCCAGACCCGACTGTGCAGCAGGGTGGGAGCGGGCAGCCGCCGACCCGACGACCCGAAGACGGCACCCAGCGGCGCCAGGCTCGACCGTTGCTGCAGCCACTGGCGGTGCTGCTCGAGGGCGGCCCCCACCACCACGTCGCCGCCCTGACCGCCCGGCAGGAACCAGTCGGCCGAGGTGGCGACCGTGACGCCCGGGAGCACCTCCTGCTGTCCGCGGCGCTCACCCGCCAGGAGCAGCGGAGGGTCGTCGGTCTGGTCTGGTCCGAGGTGCAGCACGCTGTCGCCGGAGCGAGCCGTCCGCGTCTGGATCCGCAGCCCGGTCGATGTCGTGGTCTCGGTGACCCGGACCTCCGGCAACGCCTCGTCCAGCGCGGCCAGGGCGGCGCACCGCGGCGGGGCCAGGTCCGGGTCGGTGAGCGCGATCGGGTCGGCGCCGCAGGCCCCCAACCCCAGCGAACCCAGCCGGCAGGCCAGCCGACCGACAGCTACCTGGGCCGTGGCGGGCAGCACGCTCATCACGCCGGACGCCGCCACCACGACGAGCACCAGCACCAGGATCCGGTCGGTGACAGCACGGCGTCGGGTGTTGCGTTCCACGACACGACGGCGAGCCAACCTGCGGTCCCCCTGATGTCGGCGGGACGTTCCCGGCCCTGTGGATGGGGCACGATTGTATCGAGCACCGAGTCAACTCATCGGCCGTCCGGACGATCGCGCGGTGCCTTTCCGGCAAGCATCCTGGAGGTCGTCGATGACGCGTACGGTGTTCGGACCCGGACCGGGCCGGCTGCTCTGCGACGGTCGCGTCGTCGCCCCGGCCGCGCTGGCCGACACCGCCGAGTCGCGCCGGAAGGGCTTGCTGGGCACCGATGCGGTCGAGGGTGCCCTGTGGATCACCAAGTGCCCCTCGGTGCACATGATGGGGATGCGCTACCCGCTCGACGTGGCCGTGGTGGACGCCGGCGGCGTGGTGATCAAGGTGGCCACCTTGAAGCCGTGGGTCGGCGGCACCCGGCCGCGGCTGAAGGCGTCGGCGACGATCGAGGCCCCGGCCGGGGCGCTGGCGACGTGGGGGGTGCGGGTCGGCAGCCGGCTGGCGTACGAGGACGGCGGGCCGAGCACCTGACCGGTCGACGGCCCGGCCACTAGGCTGCAGGACGTGAGCCAGACGATGAAGCCCCTGACGGCGGCCAACAAGCTCGGGATCTACCTCCCGGCGGCACCGGAGGAGTTCCAACGGTCCGCCCTCACCCGCGACGAGCTGGACGCCCTTCGCGCCGATCCGCCGGCCTGGCTGGTCGAGCTGCGTCGCACCGGACCCTTCCCGCGCGACGTGGTCGCCCAGAAGCTCGGCATCTCCCGCTCCGGTCTGGCTCGGGGTGAGGTCGGCGACGCCCTGGACGCTGACCAGATCGGCGCGCTGCTGGCCGACCCGCCGCCCTGGCTGCTGCGGGAGCGGCGGGTCCAGACCGAGGTGATCGCCGAGAAGGAACGGGTCCGCGACCAGCGTTCGTGATCACTGCCTGTCCCCGATCACCGGCCCGTGATCACCGGCTGTCAGTGATCACCGACTGCCACTGATCACCCGGCGGGTTCGTGTGGTTCGCGGGCCAGAGTGCCGCGGGTCAGCTCCGCGCCGCCGAGCGGAGCGCCTCGAGCAGCGGACCCGCCGCCTCGTCCAGGAACCGCTGCTGTCCCTCGTCGCCGACCTGGACCAGGGCGATGTCGGTGAAGCCGGCTTCCCAGTAGGGCTTGACGCCTTCGACGATCGCGTCGAGGTCGGGTCCGCAGATGATCTTCTCGGCCACGTCCTCCGGGCGCACGAACTGGCTGGCCCCGGCGAACCCTGCCGGCGTGGGCAGATCGGCGTTCACCGCCCACCCGCCGGCGAACCAGCGGAACTGGTCATGGGCCCGCTCCACGGCGGCGTCCCGGTCGGGATCCCAGCAGATCGGCACCTGACCGATCTTCCGTGAGCCGGCGTGGCTGTTGGCCGCGGACCAGCCGGTGATGAGGCTCGGGGTCGGGTTCGACAGCGATCAGGTGCTCGGCGAGTGGGGCGAACCGCTCGATCGACTTCTCGCCCGAGACGGCCACGCCGATCGGCACGGACTCCTCGGGTGCGTCCCAGATCCGGGCCGAGTCGACGCGGAAGTAGTCGCCCTCCCAGGTGGTCAGCTCACCGGTGAGCAGCTCCCGGATGACGGTGATGGCCTCCTCGAGCATGTCCTGGCGCTGGGCGACCGGCGGCCAGCCCTCACCGGTGACGTGCTCGTTGAGGTTCTCCCCCGAGCCCAGCCCCAGGATGAAGCGACCGCCGGACAGGAGCTGGAGCGTCGCCGCCTTCTGGGCCACCACCGCCGGGTGGTAGCGCTGGATCGGACAGGTCACGTAGGTGGCCAGCTCGATCTGCTGGGTGGCCTGGGCGACCGCCCCGAGCACCGTCCAGGCGTACGGCGCGTGGCCCTGGCTGGTCAGCCAGGGCGAGTAGTGGTCACTGGAGACCTCGAAGTCGAAGCCGACGCGCTCGGCGTCGACGGCGTAGCCGACGAGCTCGCGGGGCCCGCTCTGCTCGGTCATCAGGGTGTAGCCGAATCTCACCTGTTCCGTCATGTTTACACAGTAAACGCAACGTCCTCATCGAGCGCAACGTCCTCACCCCGCCGTGGAGGGGGACGTCCCCGCCCCCAGGCACCCTCTCGAGTGCCCGGGGACCGCCGGCCCGGAGACCGGCCGCCATCAGCGGTGCGTCAGTGGTCGTTCCACGAGGACAGCCCCGGACCTTCGGGAAGCGGGTAGCACCCGTCGACCAGGCGGACGGGCCCGTTGACCGGCAGCAGACCGCTCTCGACGTAGATGGTGTTCGGCAGCGCAGCGAGCACGTGGATGTGCGCGCCACCCCCGTGCGAGGCGTAGGGGATGCCGAAGCCCGCCGCCATCAACCCGATCTCCAGACAGGCAGTGATGCCGCCTCCTCGCCTCAGATCAGGCTGGATGACCCCGACCCCGCCACCGGCGATCAGGTCCGCGAACGCCGCCTGACCGTACCGGTTCTCCCCGGTGGCGATCGGGATGTCGAGCTTCTCCGCCAACCGGATGTGGGCTGCGGTGTCGGCCGCCGGCAGCGGCTCCTCGAACCATCGACAGCCCAGGTCGGTGTACGCGCGCCCGCGCCGGATCGCCTCGGCGAGGTCGAAGGCCTGGTTGGCGTCCACCATCAGGTCCGCGTCGTCGCCGATGACGTTCCGCACCGCGCGGATCCGTGCCACGTCCTCGCCGAGGGTCCCGCCGCCGACCTTCATCTTCACGCCTCGGAAGCCCTGCTCCATGGCGGCGGACGCGACGCCCTCGAGACCGGCCACGTCCAGCTCCAGCCACCCCACCATGGCGTAGGTCGGGATCAGGGTTCGCTGCGCCCCGAGAAGGCGCCAGACAGGCACCCCCAAGGCCTTCCCCTGCAGGTCCCACAAGGCCTGATCGATCGCCGAGAGCCCGTACGTGGACAGTCCCGGTGTGCCCTGGTAGTCGGTCAGCCGCGTCAGCCGGTCGCGGATCCCGCGGATCAGGGTCGGGTCCTCGCCGACCAGCTCCGGAGCGAACTGCTCCCTGACGATCGACGCCAGCACCGCAGGCGAGCTCGCCACCCGCCCGAAGTAGGTCTGGCTGGTGCCTGTCACCCCCTCGTCGGTGTCGATCATCACCGTGACGCGTCCGTCCCGGTCCAGCAGCTGGATCGCGTCACGCACCGGATGCGACTTCGGCGAGCGAGGTCGACCTCCACTCTGATCTCGGTGATCTTCACAGTCAGCCGTTCCCGGCCAGCACGTCGTTGACCTTCTCCGCGACGCCGCCCAGAGCCTCCGCTGCTGTCTGCTGGCCGCTCCAGACGTTGTCCAGCACCGGCCGGTAGAGGGAACGGGCCTGCTGGATGTACTCGCTGAAGTTCTCGTTGACGGCGTTCTCCAGGGCCTGGCTCACCAGCGCCAGGTTGGCCGGCCCCTTGTCGTCGGGCACGAACAGCTCCGCGGCCGACTTGCTGACCGGCATGAACCCCCGCGACTGGGCCAGGACGCCCGAGGCCTCGGGACCGACCGCGTACTTCAGGAAGCTCCAGGCCTGGTCGGGGTTCTTGGAGTCCTTCGGGATGGCCAGCACGGTCATCGTGTTCACGGTGGTCCTGCTCACCTGCTTCGGCGTCGGCACGATGTCGAACGGCACCTTGGCGTTCTTGCGCAGGTAGGGGATGCCGCTGGTCAGCCCCAGCATCATGGCGACCTTGCCGGTGGCCAGCTGCGACAGCGCCCAGTTCGGCGTGTTCTCGCCGGCGGTGATCGTGGCGAAGTCCGGGATGCACCTTGTGCTTCAGAGCGAGGTCGGCCACCCACTGGATCGCATCGGTGGCGGGCTGCTCGGCCAGGGTGAATCGCGTGCCGTCCTTGGAGTAGATCCCGTCGCTGCCGTTGCTGACCGTCCAGACGGTCTCCAGCGCGGTGTCGGGGAACACCAGGCAGCCGTACCGCTCGCCCGGCTTGTTCAGCTTCTGAGCGGCGGCGAGGAAGTCGTCCCAGGTCCAGCCGCTGTCTGACCAGTCCGTCGGCGGCAGGTCGACACCGGCCTCCTTGAAGGCGTCGGTGTTGATGTAGATGACGCCCGGGTTGGTCATGATCGGCCAGGCCGCGTGAGCCCCGTCCGGCTGCTTCGGGAAGTTGAACGCCACCGCGTAGTAGTCGTCGGCGTTGATGCCGTCCTTCTCCATGTACTCGCGCAGATCGAGCAGCGAGCCCTCGGCGTAGTAGCCCTTGACGTAGTCGTCGTTGATCCGGATGGCGTCCGGCGGTGCGCCGGACGCGAGCACCGTCCGCAGCTTGGCCTCGTACTCGTCGCCGCCGGGGATCGACTGGACGTCGACAGCGCTCGACACGCTCTTCGCCCAGTCCTGGGTGACGGTGTAGAGGGGGGAGTCGGAGTCGGTGTCCCAGGTGAGGAAGGAGACAGGTCCGCCGCCGCCGGCCGCGGGTTCGGATGCCGGAGCAGGCGGCGAGGGTCGGCGCCACGGCGCCGGCGAGGGCGGCGAGACCCACGCCTTTGAGCAGGGTGCGCCGGGTGAGGGGTGAGGTGGACATCGTTGTTCCTGTTCGCTCGGGTGGATGGGCGTGAGCGACTGGTCGATCGGCGGGATCAGGTGGTGCGCAGGCGCTCGACGACGTCGTCGTCCAGCTCGACGCCGAGCCCCGGCAGGTCGTGCGGGGTGATCACGCCGTCGACCGGAACCAGCGGGTTCGTCCAGATGGGGGTGTCATCCAGGATCGGGTTGTGCTCGATGTTGTACTCCTGCGGGTACACGCAGGCCGGGGTGCTCACCCAGACGTGGGCGTGCGCGGCGGTGCCGATCGTCTGCTGGGTGTTGTGGACGGTGATCGGCTTGCTGTAGGTGTCGGCGAGCACCGCGATCTTCTTGAGCTCGGTGATGCCCCCGCACTTGATCACGTCGGGTTGGAGGATGTCGACCTGCCCCACGGTGATGAGGTCGCGGAACTGCCAGATGCTGTACTCCTGCTCGCCGACGGCGATGGGGATGTCCACGGCGGCGGCCAGCTGGGCGTAGCCGCTGTAGTCGTGGGCCGCGAGGGGCTCCTCGAAGTGCCAGACGCCGAGGTCCTCCAGCGCGCGGGCGATCCTCACTGCGGTGTGACCGTAGTAGGCGTTGTTGACGTCGACGAGGATGGGGAACGTCGTCCCCGACCAGAGACGCGGACCGCGGCGACCGTCGCGAGGGTCTGGTCGAAGCCGTCGTCGTGCATCCAGGGTGTCGAGGAGTGGATCTTGTAGCCGTGGAAGCCCTTCTCCTTGAAGGAGAGCGCCCGCTCGGCCTCCTCCTGCGGTGTCAGGCTCCGGGACATCGAGCTGGCGTAGACCTTGGCACCCGGCCGGTACTTCCCGCCGAGCAGCTTGTAGACCGGCTGTCCGCTCGCCTTCCCCAGCAGATCCCACAAGGCGATGTCGATCCCGGCGATCGCGTTCAGCTGGGCACCGCTGGGGCCGAGCTTGTACGGCTTGGTGTACATCCGGCGCCACAGTCGTTCGATGTCGGTCGCCTCCTGGCCGACCAGCAGCGGAGCCAGGGCGTGCTCGATCAGCGTGTGGGTGACCGCCGCGTTCATCGGGCTGACCTCCCCCACCCCGGTGAGGCCCTCGTCGGTGTGCACCTTCACGATGTGCAGCTTGCCGAGCAGGATGATCGACTCGATCTCGGTGATCTTCATGCGAGAAGTGCTATCCCTTCATTCCGGACATGGTGATTCCCTGGACGAAGTAGCGTTGGGCCACCAGGAACAGCAGCAGCGGCGGCAGGATCGTCAACGTGGCCGCGGCCATCATCAGGCTCGTCTCGGTGAAGTACTCCCCGCGGAACAGCGCCAGCGCGATCGGCATGGTCTGCAGTCGGGTGGAGTTCAGGAAGATCAGCGGACCGAACAGGTCGTTCCACGAGGCCATGAAGGTGAGGGCTCCGACGGCGGCGAGGGCAGGCTTGACCTGAGGCAGCATGATCCGCCAGAAGATGCCGAAGGTGGAGGCGCCGTCGAGCTTCGCCGCTTCCTCCAGCTCCATGGGGATGCCGCGGAACGCCTGCCGGAGCAGGAAGGTGCCGAACACCGGTGTGAGGACGTTGGGCACCCACAACGGCAGGTGGGTGTCGATCCACCCGAGCTGCCGGAACAGCATGTACTGCGGGACCAGGTAGACCATGCTCGGGATCATCGCCGTGGACAGCAGCAGCACGAAGGCGATCCGCTTGAAGGCGAAGTCCAGTCGGCCGAAGGCGTAGCCGGCCATGGAGGCGAACAGCAGCAGGAAGCCGACGTTGAGCGCAGCGAGCTTGACGCTGTTGAGGAAGTAGGGCAGCAGGCCGCCGGCGACGGAGCTGTAGTTGGACCACATCAGCCTCGAACCGATGAGACTGGGCGGCGACTGCATCACCTCGCTCTCCGGCTTCAGCGAGGCACTGGCCATCCAGACCAGCGGCGTGGCGAACACCACCGCGAAGAACAGCAGCAGGGCGTAGACGATCACCCTGCGGGGGATGTGCCGCATGGACCGCCGAGCGGCACGCGTGGAGGGCGAGGGCTCTGACGGCTCAGCCACTCGCTCGCGGATCGGGGCGTCAGTTGTCATAGTGAACCCACCGGCGCTCGAGCCGCCACTGGGCGGCGGTGATCAGTCCGACGATCACGAAGAGCACCCATCCCATCGCCGAGGCGTAGCCCAGCCGGCCCTCGGCGAAGGCGGCTGTGTAGATCTTGTAGATGAAGACCTGGGTGGCGTTGTTCGGACCGCCGGAGGTCATGACGTAGATGATCCCGAACACCTGGAAGGAGGCGATGAACTGCGTGATGATCAGGAAGAAGATGCTCGGGGTCAGCAGCGGGACGGTGACCGACCAGAACCGGCGCCAGGCCGAGGCCCCGTCGACGGTGGCCGCCTCGAGGAGTGAGGAGTCGATCGACTGCAACCCGGCGAGCAGGATGACCATCGGGTAGCCGACTCCCTGCCAGACCGCCACGATGATCACCGCGATCAGGGCGACGTTGCTGTCCGACAGCCAGGCCGGCGCCGGCAGTCCGACCGAACGCAGCAGCGAGTTGAGCAGGCCGTTGTTCGGTTCGTAGAGCCAGAACCAGACGAACCCGATGGCGACGACGTTGGTGACCACCGGCGAGTAGAACAGCGTCCGGAAGATCCCTACGCCGTGGACCTTCTGGTTGCACAGAACGGCGAGCCCGAGACCGATGGCGATCGACGCCGTCGACGCAGACCACGGTGAAGATCGCCCGTGTTCAGCAGCGAGCGGTAGAACTGGTCGTCCTTGGTGAACAGCCGGACGTAGTTGTCGAGGGCGATGAACTTCGGCGTTCGCAGCCCCGTCCAGTTGGTGAAGGACACCCCCAGGGAGGCGATCACCGGCGCGATCTGGAACAGCAGGATCCCGAAGATCACCGGCCCGACGAACAGCCAGCCGGCCAGGTTCTGCCGCTTGCGGACGCCGCGGCGCTGTGGACGGACCGGTAGACCGGACCGGACGACGGACTGGGTCACGAGGCGTCCCTCACCCGTCGCGGCCGCACGGCCGGCGGCTGGGGCGGCATCTGCTGGGTCGCGAAGGCCGCTCGTAGTCGGCCGCGGGAGGCCGTCAGGTGCGCCGACATCGCCGCGGCGGCGGCTTCGCTGTCCCGCTGCCGGATCGCGGTGATGATCGTGTCGTGCTCTCCCAGCGCGTCACTGGTCACCCGGGCATCGCGGAGGAGTCGGAACAGCTGGAGGTGGCAGTGGAGCTTGCCGAAGATCTCGCTGAAGTAGGCGTTGCCGGTCGCGGCGATGATCGCCTCGTGCAGCTCGGCGTCGCGACGGGCGAAGGCGCCGTAGGAGAGCTCGCCCGACCGGTACCCGTCGCGCATCCGCTCCGCCAGCTCGGCCAAGGCCTCGATGGCGGCACTCTGGTGCCGGTTCGCCGCCAGTCCGGCACAGTAGGGCTCGATCAGGAACCGGGCCTCGAACAGGTCCTCGAAGCGGGCCGGGGTGAGCTTGCTGGTCGCGGAATATCCGATCAGATGCGTCTTGACAACCAGATCCTCAGCCTCCAACCGGCTCAGCGACTCGCGTACCGGGGTCTGCGAGACACCCAGCTGACGGCTGATCGACATCGACGGTGATCCGCTCCCCGGGTTGAATCGTTCCGTCCAGAAGCATTTCCTGCAGGCGGTTGTAGATGACGTCGCTCATCCTCACGCGCTCAGCGGCATCGCCGGTTCGCTGTCGATTCATGTGCCTCTCCGATGAGCCCATGCCAGTGTGTCTCGCCGTTGCGGATCGTATCGGATCTGATTTAGGCTGGCAATGACAGATCGAGATCGCTGACGCAGAACGACGGACCGAGGAGGCAGGTAGTGCGCGTCGAGGTGGCGGAGGCCCAGCTGCTGGCCGAGCGCGTGCTGGTGGCGATCGGAGCCCCGCCGACGCACGCCGCAGCCCAGGCGTCGGTGCTGGTGGACGCCGAGACGCGCCAGGTGCCCTCGCACGGTCTGCTGCGGCTTCCCCGCCTGGTCCGCCGAATCCGCGGAGGTGTCTGCGACCCCGCGGCCGCCGGTGAGCACCACTGGGACAGCGAGACGTCGTTGCGGGTCGACGGACAACAGGGTCTCGGCCCGCCGGTGGCCCTGCGCGCGCTCGATGCGATCGTGCCGGCCGCCGAGCGTCACGGCGTCGCCTGCGCCACGATCACCGAGGGCAACCACCTCGGGATGATCGGCTACTACGCCCGCCGCGTCGCCGCCGAGGGCCTGGTCTGCCTGGCGTTCACCACCAGCGAGGCGCTCGTGCACCCCTGGGGCGGCACCCGCGCCATGATCGGCACCAACCCCCTGGCCATCGGCGTGCCCGCCGACCCCGAGCCGCTGGTCCTGGACATGGCCACCTCGGTGGTCTCGATGGGCAGGATCCACGACTACGCGCGGCGCGGTCTGCCGCTGGAGCCCCACTGGGCGCTGGACGCCGACGGCAACGAGACCGTCGACGCGACGGCAGCCATGGACGGCTCGATCGCACCCTTCGGTGGCCCGAAGGGGTACGCCCTGGGAGTGGGGCTCGGAGCCATGATCAGCTACGTGACGGGCTCGGCCCCCGACGTCGACGTCCACGGCACGTTGGACGACACGAACCGCAGCACCAAGGGTGACGTGTTCGTGCTGCTCAAGGGTGTGCAGCGGCCGGTCAACCGCTTCCTCGACGAGGTCCGTGCCACTCCACCCAGCACCCCGGGGCGGCCGGTGACGGTCCCCGGCGATCGGTCCCATGCCCGCCACCAGGCGTCGGCCGTCGCGGGCATCGACGTCGACGACGGGCTGTGGGCAGAGCTGCTCGCCCTCGGGCAGCCCGCCGCACCGCTCGACCCCGCCAGCCCACCGAGAGAAGGAAACCAGTCGATCATGAGCGGACTTCGATGACGACGATCCCGACCGCATCCGCCCCGCCGGTCTCGACCGCGTCGGTCTCGATCGCGTCGGTGACGAGTGAGACGCGCGCCGGAGCGCCTGAGCGTCTACCGGCCACCGGGATGCTCAGATCCCCGCAGACGTTGATCTTCGGTCCCGGTCAGCGCGCCGTGCTCGGTGACCACGTGGCCCGACTGGGACGCGTCGCGCTGCTGTGCACCGACGAGCGGCTGGCGACGACGCCAGAGTTCGACCGGATGCTCGAGGACCTGCGCGATCACGGCGTCACCGTGCACGTGTGGTCCAGAGTCGAGCCGGAGCTGCCCGTCCGAGGGCATCGTCGAGTGCCAGGACGCCATGGCCGGTGCCGGCATCGACGTCGTGGTCGGCGTCGGCGGTGGCAGCTGCCTCGACATGGCCAAGGCCCTCGCCCTGCTCCTGCGGCACGGCGGACCGCTGCACGCCTACTACGGCGAAGAGGCGGTGCCCGGCCCGGTGCTGCCCCTGGTCGCGGTCCCGACGACCGGCGGCACGGGATCGGAGGTGTCCCCCGTCTGCGTGCTGAACGACGACCAGCGGGAGCTGAAGACCGGCATCTCGTCGGCACACCTCGTGCCGACTCTCGCCATCTGCGACCCGGAGCTGACTCTCAGCTGCCCACCGGGACTGACCGCGAGCGCCGGAGCGGATGCGCTGGCGCACCTCGTCGAGTCCTTCACGGCGATCCGCCGGCCGCCGTCGGCTCTCGCAGAGCGGCGGGTGTTCATCGGCAAGAACGCGGTGAGCGACCACTACGCGCGCTGGGGTCTCGGTCTTCTCGCCGACGCCCTGCCGGCAGTGATCGACGACCCGAGCGACGTGGCCGCCCGCGCCGACGTGATGCTGGCCGCCAACGCCGGCGGCTTCGCGCTCGGGGTGGCAGGGACGACCGCCGCCCATGCCCTGCAGTACCCGCTGGGATCACTGACCCACACCGCCCACGGCGTCGGCGTCGGGGTCCTGCTTCCCTACGTCCTTCGCTACAACGCACCCGCCCGCCAGGCGGAGCTCGGTGAGATCGCACGGCTCCTGGGAGATGAGCGCCACGACCTGTCGGCCGAAGCGCTGGCTGTCGCGGGGATCGAGGCCGTCGAGGCTCTCCTCGAGCGGATAGGGATACCGCGGTCCCTGGCAGACCTCGGTCTGGCGGCCGACCAGGTCGAGTACGTGGCGAACAAGGGTCTGCTGTCGAAGCGGCTCGTCGACAACAACCCGCGGCCCCTGGACGCCGCGTCGATGCTCGAGATCGTGGAGTCGGCGTACGCCGGATCACGGAAGGTGTGGGCGTGACCGCCACCCCCGCCCCTCCGACGTCCCCGGTCTCGTCCAGCACGCACCGTGTCGACCTCTACATCGGCGGGACCTGGCGGGCGGGCGGTTCCGGGGAACGGTTCGCTGTCCGCAACCCGGCGACCGGAGCCGTCCTCGCGGAGTTCGCCCGGGCGACCGAGGCAGACTGCCTGGCTGCCGTGGACGCCGCCGAAGCGGCCCGGGCCGACTGGGCGGGCAGGCCGCCTCGAGAACGGTCGGAGATCCTGCGGGCGACCTTCGAGCTGCTCCGGTCGGAGTCGGAGCAGCTGGCTGAGCTGATCGTCGCCGAGAACGGCAAGGCCTTCGCCGATGCTGCTGCGGAGGCGGCGTACGCCACGGAGTTCTTCCGCTGGTTCTCCGAGGAGGCCGTGCGCGTCGGCGGCGACTTCCGGCTCTCTCCTGCCGCGGACAAGCGCATCGTCGTCACCCGCCACCCGATCGGTGTCTCGGTCCTGATCACCCCGTGGAACTTCCCGGCCGCGATGGCGACACGCAAGATCGCCCCGGCCCTGGCAGCCGGGTGCACGGTCGTGCTCAAGCCGGCCGCGGAGACGCCGCTCACCGCGGCATTCGTCGTCGACGCCCTGGCCCGGGCCGGGGTGCCCGCCGGTGTGGTCAACCTGGTCACCCCCGATCCACCGGGACCCGCGGTGCGCGCGATGCTGCAGCACGATGCCGTCCGCAAGCTGTCGTTCACCGGGTCGACCGAGGTCGGCCGCGAGCTGCTGCACGTCGCCGCGGACCGGGTGGTCAGCGCCTCGATGGAGCTGGGTGGCAACGCACCCTTCCTCGTGCTCCCGGGTGCTGACGTCGACGCTGCGGTGGCGGGAGCAGTCGTGGCGAAGATGCGCAACGGCGGGGCGGCCTGTACGGCCGCCAACCGGTTCTACGTGCACTCCTCGGTGCTGGAGCAGTTCACCGAGGGGATCACCGACGCCCTGCGAGCTGTCCGCATGGGCCCGGGGACCGAGCGCGACCATGACCTCGGTGCCCTGGTCTCCGAGGCGGAACGGGACAAGGTCGCGGCCCTGGTCGCCGGAGCGGTGGCCTCGGGAGCGCAGCTGGAGCTCGGCGGCGATCCGGCAGGGGTGGGCGCGTTCTACCCACCGACAGTCCTGACCGGGGTTCGCCACGGGGCCGCCATCACCAGGACCGAGATCTTCGGCCCGGTGGTGTCGATCATCGAGTTCGACGACGTCGCCGACGCCATCCGGATGGCCAACGACACCGAGTACGGGCTGATCGCCTACGTCTTCGGCGAACAGAGTTCAGCCCTGGAGGTGGCCCAGCGGTTGGAGGCAGGGATGGTCGCCGTCAATCGCGGAGTCCTCAGCGATCCGGCCGCACCCTTCGGCGGCATGAAGCAGTCGGGACTCGGTCGCGAAGGCGGCTACGAAGGCATCGGCGAGTACCTCGAGGACCAGTACATCGCGCTCGCTCCCTGATCCGAGGGCGACTCCAGCCGCAGCACGTGGACACCGATCGCCCGGTGACCGGGCTTCTTGACGTCCTGGCCCGAAGCAGTGGTGGTCAGGAGCTCGCCAGCACGGCAGCGATCCGCCGGAACAGCTGGTCGGCCGGGTGGGCCTTCGGCACGACGTTCGACTCGTTCATGAACACCACCACCGTCGCGCCGGAGGTGGGCTGGTGGAAGACGGCGGCGGTGAAGCCGAGACCTTCGCCGTTGTGACCCCACCAGCCGTCGGTCTGGCCGATGCCCAGGGCGTACAGGTCGTACGGCGGGCCCTGCTGCAGCGGGGCTCCCTCGAGGCGTTCCGCCTGCGTCGCCGGGTCCAGCAACGCGCCGCTGGCCAGCACCTCGCCCCACGCCCGGGCGTCGTCCAGGCTGCTGATCATGGAACCGGCCGGACCGAAGATGGACAGGTTGGTCGGCTGCGCCTGCGGTCCGTCCTTCCCGGGCGCGTAACCGGTGGGATGGGGCTCGGTCCAGGTGCCGGCGTCCAGGACGTAGCGGGTGCCCTGCTGCCCGAGCGGACGGAGGATGCGATCGGCGAGCGCGTCGGCGAACGGCTGGCCGGTCACCTTCTCCACCACGGCCCCGAGCAGGTTGGTGTTGGCGTTGGTGTAGATCTTCTCGGTGCCCGGAGCGAACTGCGCGGGCTTGCCCAGCGCGAACCCGTTCAGCTCGTCCAGGGTGAAGATCTTCTCGGGGTCCTGCTGGAACGCCTCGAGGAAGTCGCCTCCTGTGTAGTCCGCGTTCCCGCTGGACATGTCCGCCAGCTGACGCAGGGTGATCGTGTCGCCGTCGGTGACCCCGTCGACGTACTGACCGATGGTGTCGTCGAGGGTGATCTTCTTCTCGTCCACCAGCTGCAGGATCAGGGTCACCGTGTACGACTTCGTGACGCTGCGCAGCGGCCAGGCCATGTCGGTGCTGACCGGCACCTTCTTCTCGACGTCGGCCAGTCCCGCGGCCCGGGTCCAGGCACCCTCCCCCGGGATCCACACCCCCACCGCCGCGCCCGGCACGCCGTACTGCTTCATGGTCTGGTCGAGTGCGGACTGCAGCTTCGTCTGCAGCGCGGCGGGGAGCTCGCCGGTCGGGGCGGCGGGGCGGGTCGCCCGTGGACTCGAGGACGACGCCGTCGACTCCGCGGTCGTCGGTGAGGTGGAGCCGGCCGGGCTCCGCGGCGAGCCCGACGGCGACGCCGGGGCGGAGCAGGCGGCAACCAGCAGAGCGAGGGTCGCGACCAGGGTGGCGACGAGCGGGGGGCGGCGAGGGCAGCGCACTGCTTCAGTGTGAGTGCGCTGCCCCTCGGCCGATACCCGTCAGCATGCCCGGCGAGACGCCACCCCGGCAGGTTCGCCGCTGCCGGACGTGCAGGTGGCCACTCGACCGCGGCGGCGGGCGGCGGGGCGGCGGTCAGACCTTGGTGCGGCGCTTGCCCTTGACCGGCGCAGGCTCGACCCCGGGCGTCCAGTTGAGCACGCTGGCGCGCTCCATGAACTCGTCGGACCCGATGTCCCCGCGGGCGAAACGATCGGCCAGCACGCGGCGGGCCTCGAGCTCCGGCGAGGGTCGGACCGACACCCACGGCGGTGCGGAGATCCGGCCCGTGCGGACGAGATAGAACAGCGTGCCGGCCACCAGCAGCAGGAACAGCAAGAACATCAGACCTCCGAAGAACGGCGCGAACAGGGTGGCGGGCCCATCGGGACCGGCGCCAGGGGGAAAGTGGTGATCCATGCCCACCACCCTGCCGCGGTGCACCGGTGGACACATCGGCTCGGAAGCGACACTTCG
Source organism: uncultured Actinomycetota bacterium (assembly GCA_963784345.1). Classification (GTDB taxonomy): domain Bacteria; phylum Actinomycetota; class Actinomycetes; order Propionibacteriales; family Propionibacteriaceae; genus Microlunatus. Next base: position 254,078 of record CAWARE010000005.1, on the reverse strand, counting down.
CCTACGTCCGCTGACGTACGCCGGCTACGTCCGCCGCCCGATGTGGCAGCCGGATCGAGGACCTAGGCTCGACGGCATGCTGCCCGCCGGTCGTCGACAGGTGCTGATCGTCGACGCCGCCCTCGCGCTCGCCGTGGGCACGTTGGCGTTCGCCAGCACCCGATGGGACGCGTGGTGGGACGGATCCGAGGGTCGCGACGGCATGCCGATGCGGCACGGCGGCCCGCCCTTCCGGGTGCCGGAGGCGGAGCTCGCCTCGACCGCCTGGTCGGTGCCGTGGGTGGTCGGGGTCGGCCTTGCGGTGATCGTGGCGGGCCTGGTCGTGCGACGTCTCCTCCCCCGGCCGGGGTACGTCCTGGTGGTGCTCGCCACCACCGCCTTCCTGGCCGCGGGCGGTCCGTACGGGCCGGTGCTGCTGGCCCCCGCGCTGGCGGTGCTCGGGATGGCGACCACCCTCCCCCTGCGCAGCTGGGCTCCCTGGCTGGCCGCCCTGCCGGTGATGATGTCGGCCGGGTTCTGGCGCCAGCCGTACGCCGGGTTGCTGGACCCGGCGATCTGGCCGGCGGCGCTGTTCGGTTCGGCGGCGGTGATCCTGCCCGCGTTGTTCGTGGTGCTCCGCCGTTCGCGCCGGGAGGCCGACGTCCGGGACCGCGAAGCCGAACGCGACCGCTACGTCTACGCCGAGCGGCTGCGGATCGCCCGGGAGGTGCACGACGTGGTCGGTCACAGCCTGTCGGTCATCCACCTGCAGGCCGGTGTCGCGCTGCACGTGCTGGACAAGCAGCCCGAGCAGGTGGCCGCCTCGCTGGAGGCGATCCGGCTCACCAGCAAGGACGCGCTGGCCGAGCTCCGCCACACCCTCGGGATGTTCCGCGAGGCCGACGGACCGGACCCGACCGGGCCGGCGCCCGGACTCGGCCAGCTCGACAGCCTGGTGGCGCCCCTGCGCGCGGCCGGGCGGTCGGTCGACGTACGGATCTCCGGTGAATCCGGCGGTGAGGTGCCGATGGCCGTCGACCACGCGGCCTACCGGATCGTCCAGGAGGCCCTGACCAACGTGGTCCGGCACACCGGCGAGGCGCCGGTATCGGTCGCGGTGGACGTCGAGGACGGCGCGGTGCGAGTGCTGGTCAGTGACGACGGGCCACCCGTCAACGTCGGCGATCTCCAGCCGGGCAACGGCATCACCGGCATGCGAGAGCGGGCCACGGCGGTCGGCGGGCGGGTGGACGTCCGACCGGGCGTCCCGCGCGGCACGGTCGTCGAAGCCGTCCTGCCGATCACGATCCCGGTGGCCGACCGGTGATCACCCTCGGTATCGCCGACGACCAGCAGCTGATCCGGATGGCACTGCGGGTGCTGGCCGAGTCCGAAGGCGACCTGACCGTCCTGTGGGAGGCCGACGACGGCCTGTCGGCCGTCCGGCTCGCGCGGGAGCAGCCACCGGACGTGATCTTGATGGACATCCGGATGCCCGGCCTGGACGGCATCGAGGCCGTCCGTCAGATCCTGAGTGCACCCGAGACCACCGCGACCCGGGTGGTGATGCTGACGACCTTCGAGACCGACGACAACGTGTTCGCGGCTCTGCGCGCGGGCGCGGCGGGATTCCTGGTCAAGGACACCGACCTGACCGATCTGCTGCGGGCGATCCGGGTCGCGGCGTCCGGTGAGTCCCTGTTGTCCCCGTCGGTGACCCGTCGGGTGATCGAGAGCCTGCAGACCGGCCGGTCCACGGGTGCGCGGGCGCCCCATCCGCTGCTGGCAAGCCTGACCGATCGCGAGAAGGAAGTGCTGGCGCTGATCGGCGAGGGCAGCAACAACGCCGAGATCGCCGAGCGCCTGGTGGTCAGTCCCGCCACCGCCCGTACGCACGTCAGCCGGATCATGATCAAGCTCGGCGCTCGCGACCGCGCTCAGCTCGTGGTGATCGCGTACCAGGCGGGGATGGTGCGGTGACCGGGGCTTCATAGCCACCTCGGACATCAGTGGGCCCCGTGGGACTCGAACCCACAACCCGCGGATTAAAAGTCCGCTGCTCTGCCAATTGAGCTAGAGGCCCCTCGGTGTGCAGCCCGAACACCTGACAGGAGCAGCCCTGGTCGGTGCCGGCCCGCGACCGGACGCCATCATTGCAGATGGCCGCGCACCACCCGATCACTATCCGAGCGACCGACAGGCGCTTCCGCGGCGACGACCGGCCGCCTGCGCTGCGGTACGACGGCCACGCCTGGGAGTCCTGGCGGGACCGACACCGCGACGGACTCCCCCGTGCCGGTTCCAAGCCGCAAGGCACGAAATTGTCCGAGCCTCGTTGTAGCGTGACCGCCTGCTCATCTCGACGAGCGGTATCACTGTCGACTGGGGACGCACGCTGAGCCACCGGCTCACACGACCTCGCTGCGAAGATGGGGGGCGATCACACTCATGATCACCTCGGACCGAGAGCAAGCGGTGCTTCGCTTCTGGCGGGCGTGCGAGATGTTCAGTCCGCAGTCCATCCCGAAGGTGAACAGGCGACGTCGTTCTCCCGTCGAAGAGTGGTCCGCGGCGAGTCCGCTCCCGTGGAACCCAGCACACCGGCCGGAGTTCGCCCGGACGACGAAGTCGCCTGCCCGAACGAGTGGCTCCCGCCCGGGCAAACCCGTCGCGTACGAGTGGCGTCACACCGTCTACCTCTGGGTCTTCCCGTTGACGGACCTGTACCGGGCGCTGGAGCTGGTGTTCCCCTTCGACCAGGAATCTTTCGATCCGCGACCGGGCGGCGAAAGCGCGTTGGCCACGGTGGTGGTCGACCAGGACGGCTTCCCGATGACGGACAGTGCGGTGCTCTCGGCCTGCGGATGGGCCGCCGGCATCGTCGGCCGCCACCGCGGGCAGGTCGAACGGCTGGACGGGTTCGACAGCGCTCAAGAGGACTGGCTGAAGCAGGTGAACGAGGTCGTCGCCGAAGGGGCGGACGAGCCCGACCCGGAGCCGCTGGACGAAGCCGCGGTGTGCGCGCTTGCGGAGATGACCTCAGCGTTCACTCGCTTCCCCAACCTGTCTGGCTCGGGAGCGATCCGGATCCAGTCCCAGCAGATCCGCAGCGACGGCAAGCAGGATGTTCAGGCCGACTTCCTCAACAGCTTCTTCCTCGACGACCTCGCCGTCGTCGCCGCGGCAGCATCGTCCTCCCGCCGAAGTCACGGCCTAGGGCGCGCGCTCACCCGCTATCTCTCCGCGCGTTCCGCGGTGGCCCCCGAGGACCGCATCGACGTGCAGGACGATCTGGCGGCCGTCGCCTCGGCGACGGCCCCGGGACAGATGCCCGATGGTCGCTGGCCCAGCAAGCCAGACGAGCAGCTCGCGCTGAGCCAGCAACTTGCGGTGAACCTCATCACCCAGGACGCGGGCCACGGCCTGTTCGCCGTCAACGGCCCACCCGGCACGGGCAAGACGACGATGCTGCGGGATCTCTTCGCCGCCCGGGTTGTCGAGCGGGCTCATCGCCTGGCCGCCCTGGCGAAGCCCGAAGACGGTTTCGGTCCTCCCCTGCCATCATGGCGGTCCGACCAGTGGCCGCGCACGGTGCACCCGCCGATCAAGCAGCTCACCGGTTTCGAGATGGTGGTGGCGTCCTCGAACAACGCCGCCGTCAACAACATCAGTGACGAAATCCCTTCCGCCAAGGAGATCAAGCCTCCGTACCAGGGCCTGATCGACTACTTCACGGACATCGCGACGGCGACCCTGCAGCCGGTGCGCACCGATGTCGGCGAGGCTGTCGAACCCGATGACGAAACCGACGACTCCGCGCCCGTCGCGCATGACGGGGTGCGGATCGGGTGGGCTCTGACTGCCGCAAGGCTCGGCAAGAAGACGAATCGGTCCACCTTCAAGACGCGGTTCTGGATAGGCGACAAGAAACTCGACCTCAGCTACGAAGCCATGCAGCCGCTTCTGCAGCGATGGAAGAGCGAGCCAGTCGATCCACGTGACTGGTCCGACGCCGTCGAAGGCTTCCGCGAGGCTGTGGCCGCCGAGCGAGGCGCGATAGCTGTCCGTCAGCACGTAGCGGCCGCGATGGATCAGCTCACTGAGACCACTCGCGCCCTCGCCGAGGCCAGGCATCGCTGGCAGCAGGCGGCTGTCACCGCGCGATCTCTCGCAGACGAGAGAGCACGTCTCGACGCCGAGAGTGCCGCCGTGCGAGAGGAGCTGAGGACCCTGGCCGAGCTCGCGGTGAGCCGGCGCCCGCCTCGTCCGGGCTGGCTCAGGAACGCGCTGACCCTCGGAACAGCGAGCAGGCAGTGGGCTGCCGAAGGAGGACTCGAGACGCAGGAAGACGACCGGCGCCGCCGTGCGCAGGCCCGCCTCGACGAGGTGACGAGCGCCAACCACCACGTGGCCGAGCACTACCAGCGGACGGGTCAGTTGCTGGACGACCTCCGCCAGGAGATCGAGCACCATCAGGCAGCCAAGGACGCGGCGACTCGCGTGCTCGACGATGCCCCGACCACATGGGGCGACGCCATGCCGTCGCCGGGGTGGTGGCACCGCGACGTCGAACGCCGCGAGAAGGCGGGCCCGTGGTTGGACGAGGAGGTGAACGACCTCAGAGTCCGGGTCCTGTTGGCCGGGTTGGACCTGCACCGTGCCTTCGTCCGCGGCAACGCGGCCACGTTCGAGACCAGCCTCAGGGCGTCCATGGATGTGCTGACCGGCGCCGTTCCCTCAGAAGTGCCGGCCGCGACCCGCTTGGCGGCCTGGCAGGTGCTGTTCCTGGTGGTTCCCCTGGTGTCGACCACCTTCGCGTCGGTGGGTCGCATGTTCACCGGTCTCCCGCCCGAGGGCCTGGGATGGTTGCTGATCGACGAGGCCGGGCAGTCCGCACCGCAGGTGGCCGTCGGGGCGATGTGGCGCGCAAGCAACGTGGTCGTCGTCGGCGATCCACGGCAGCTGCAACCGGTGGTCACCATCACCCCGCGGCTCGAGGGGGCGTTGGCGAAGGCGTATGGGGTCGACGACAAATGGCGTCCGCTCACCACCTCGGTGCAGGCGGTGGCCGACGAGTCCGCCCGATGGGGAACGTGGCTGGCCCCGACCGCCGAGGAACCGAGGCTGTGGATCGGGGCCCCACTACGGGTGCACCGCCGCTGCGATCAGCCGATGCTCACCATCTGCAACGAGATCGCCTATCCGGTGAACGGGCAGACCGATGCGGCCGGCGATGGGGGCGCCTCGAACGGTCGCAGCGGCTTGATGATCGACGGCGTGCCGGCTCGAAAGGATCTCGCGCTTCCTCGGAGCCAGTGGTACCACCAGCGGACGGTGACGAGCCAGGGTCACTTCGTCCCAGCCGAGATGATCTTGCTCCGCGAGCTGCTCGACGACATCCTCCGAGCCGGAGTGCCGCTGCGCGAGATCATCTGCATCTCGCCCTTCCGCGACACCGCGGATCGCTTAGGCGGACTGGCCGACGTCTACGGCGACGAGTTCCGCGGCGGCACCATCCACACCGCCCAGGGGCAGGAAGCCGACGTGGTGTTCCTCGTGCTCGGGGGGGACCCGGACAAGCCGGGAGCCAAGGCGTGGGCTTCGCGAATCCCGAACCTCGTCAACGTCGCGGTGTCTCGAGCAAAGCGGCGGCTTTACGTGGTCGGGGACGAGACCGCGTGGTCGAGCTACCCGTTCTTCGACGTACTGTCGGCGCGCCTGCGGGACCACGCGAAGCGCATGGACGGACCGTCACCTCAAGGTCCGTGACCGTGGCGCATCTTCCTCGTGGCTTTGAGAACGGCGGCTCTGCTCCGACGTCATCGCGGCCCACCCCCGAGAAACCCGACGCACGCCTCATTCGAATACACCCTCCACGCCCGGGCCGCCCTCTTCACGCAGCGCCCGGGGGCCGCGGCCGGTCACCGTACGACACGCCTTGTTGAAGGCCTGCAGGTCCGGGATGCCGACGGCGGCGGCGATGGCGGAGATCGACATGGTGCTGTGCACCAGCAGCTGGGTGGCGTGCTCGATCCGGCGTTGGCGCAGGTAGCCGACCACGGTCAGGCCGGGGCCGGCGGTGAACAAGCGGGTCAGGTGGTTGTGGGACACCCCCACCGCGGCGGCGATCTCGGGCACGGTCAGCGGCTCGGACAGGTGGCGCTCGATGTGGGCCAGGGCGCGGGTCAGGTGCTCCTGGCCGGGGCTCAGCCGGCCGGACTCGCGGCGCCGGTCCCGGTCCAGGGCGGCCAGTCGGAGCAGGGTGAGCCAGACGTCGGCCCGGGTCCGTTCGGGGTGGGTGGCGGCCGAGTCCACCGCCGACTCCATCAGATCGGTGATCACCCCCAGCTCCGGCCCGGGGTACATCACCAGCCGCAGCGGCCAGCTGCTCACCTCGGCCCCAGCCTCCGCCCCAGCCCCAGCCCCGGCCCCTGCCCCAGCGCACCGACCCGGCCCGCAGGTGGGCGTACAGGTGGGTCGACGGCCCCTGGTAGCGGTAGCGGATCATCGAGGCCGGCGGCACCAGGGAGACGCTGCCGGGGGTGATGGTGAAGGCGACACCGTCGACCTCGAGCTCGGCGGTGTAGGCGTACAGGTGCAGCGACCACAGGTCGGGCAGCTGGAACTCGTCGACCAGCCGGCCGACGCCGTGGGTCGCCCGGCCCTGGGAGACCACTGTCGGCGGCTCGGACAGCGCGAGGACCACCGCCGGGATGTCGTGCTCGTGCCGGATTCTCACCAGCAGAGGCCTACCACAGACCAGTACGGCAAGCACTCCCCCGGCTTACGGTGAACGGGCCAGAGTGAGAAACAACCAGTCCTGGAGGACCCCCGATGACCACCTTGGTCGATCGCAAGCACCGGCTGACGTCGGTGGAGATGGCCCACTTCGTCTCCCACGGGAGCTTCGCGCTGAGCGCGGTGGTGCCCGAGAGCATGAACGAGCGGGCCATCGCCGTGCTCGACGCCGGCATCCCCGGCCACCCGTACGGCACGCCGCTGGACACCGTCTTCCCGACCGGCAGCTTCGTCCGCGAGCTGCTCGACCTGCCGGCGATCGCCGGTGCGGTGCAGAGCCTGGTCGGACCGAACCCGGTGATCGACCACCACGCGGTGCACGTCCGCCCCCCGCACGGTGGCGAGGCCCAGAACATGCACGGCGACGCCATCCTGGACACCCGGACCGACGCGTTCGACATGCAGCTCATGTACTACCCGAAGGCGGTCACCCTGGAGCAGGGCGGCACCCTGTCGGTCCCCGGCACCCACCTGCGCCGGATCAACCAGACCGGCATCGGCCGCTACCAGAACCTGGCCGGCCAGACCCGGCTCACCTGCGAGGCCGGCACCGTCGTCTTCCTGCACCACGGCATCTGGCACGGCGGTCGGCGCAACGACTCCGACCTGCCCCGCTACATGTTCAAGATCCGGTTCAACCCGACCGTGCGCCAGCTGCGGCTGTGGAACACCGACGACATCGACGACCCGGGCGTACGGAAGGAGCTGACCGCCGGCTTCGGCTGGACCAACGCCAACGAGGGCCGGCTCGAGCTGGTCAACCGGGCCAAGCTGTGGCGCTACCTGACCGGCGACCAGCTGTTCGACATCGACTACTACCTGACCCGCGAGACGATCCAGCCGCAGCACATCGCCCCCGGGGCCACCGACGTCCGGCTCGGGTCCAGCCGCTCCGGTGACGGCTGGGGTCTGTGATCGCCCCCGCCCCGACCGTCAGCCCCACTCCCGAAGGAAGAACCCGATGACCTCCACCACCACCGTCTCCGTCGAGGAGTCGTTCGCCGTCCCCTCGGCGACCCCGCAGCTGCGCCAGCAGCTCCTCGTCCTCTACCTCGGCACCTCGGCGCTCGACTCCGACGTGATCGGCTGGACCCGCTACGACGGCACCGGACGCTCCCGGCCGACCATGGGTGACAGCGACGAGGCCCCGTACGCCACCGGGCTGGACGCCCTGCTCGACGGCTGGCGGCTGCTGCAGATGTCCCAGCTGCTGGGCCACGAGCACGGTCACGAGTACACGACCGGCTACCTGCCGTACGAGTTCCTGTTCGAGCGGCTGGTCGACGTCTCGGCCTGACCGGTCCGGCGGTGCACCGGGCGGCGGCCGACGATCAGGAAGCCGCCCGGCGCTCCCGCCACTCACGCACGACCCGGTCGACGTCGACGTTCGGGATGACGATGTGGGGTCCGTCGATGCCGCGGCGGCGGGCGGTGAGGATCCGGTGGTTCAGGTCCTGCACGATCTCGCGGACCTGCTCCTCGGTGGTGCAGTCGGCCACGAAGTCGCCGATCTCGGCGACCTCCTTGCGCAGCAGCAGGGACCCGGGCAGCGGCGGGCGCAGGCCCTCTCGCTCCATCAGCCCCTTGACCCACCAGTTCTCGTCGGGTCGTCCGTCCAGGCCCTTCAGGGGCTCGCCGGCGCCGCGCAGGTTGTCGAACTCACCGCGTTCCTGCGCCTCGCGGATCTGCCGGTCGACCCAGGACTCGTAGCCGGCCATGTCGCCTCCTCCGGTCGTGCTGGTGGTTCTCGTCCGCCGGGTTCGTGTCGCCCAGGCTACCCAGCCGGTTGTGGCAGGCTGACCGCCGTGGAGGCGTGGCAGCTGGGCCTGGTCGTGGTCCTCGTGGTCGGACTGGCGGTCATCGTCTTCGGCGCTGTCCGGGACCGGCGGATCAACGAACGCCGCCGCCGCGAGATCCTGGCCCCGCCACAACGCACCATCCCTCGCTTCTCCCCCGACGCTCCCACCCCGCAGTACCTGTCGGAGCTGCAGGCCCGGCGGCCACCCACCGACGCCGAGCCGACCGACCTCTCGTCCGCCGAGCGGGACGAGCTGCGGGCTGCGCTGGCCGGCGCCGACGTCACCACGATCGACCACGGGTACGCCAGCGCGGACCTGGTCACCGACAGCACCACCGGCTGGTCGGTGCTGCGGTCGCCCAACGTGCTGGTGGCCGAGTCCGCCATCACCACCCTCCGCGAGCTGCTGGGGGTGCTGCAGCGGCAGATCCCGACCGGCCACGGCCTGGTCGTGGTGGCTCCGGCCATCACCGACGAGCTGCTCGCCACCTTCGCGGTCAACCACCGGCAGCAGGTGATCACCATCCTGCCCGTGGTCGTGACCGACGAGGCGCTCCGCCGGCGGATCGTGGACGTCACCGGTGGCCAGCTGGTCAGTCACACCGACCTGCAGTCCGGTTGGGTGCCTCCGGGTCTGCTCGGGCACTGCGCCACCTGGGTGTCCACCGCGCGCGAGAGCCACGTGCTCCGGTGAGTCGGCCCGCTCCGACGAGCCGTCCCGGGAGCCGCTGGGCCTACGTCGCCGCCATCTGCCCGGTGATCTTCGGCACCACCTACCTGCTGACCACCCAGTTCCTGCCGCCGGGGCGTCCCCTGCTGGCCGCGATGATGCGGTCCCTGCCGACCGGGCTGGTGCTGGTGCTCGCCACCCGGGCCTGGCCGCCGCGGGGCTGGTGGGGACGCTTCCTGCTGCTGTCGATCATGTACTGCTCGGCGTTCTTCCCGCTGCTGTTCCTCGCCGCCTACCTGCTGCCCGGCGGGGTCGCCTCGGTGATCAACTCGATCACGCCACTGATCGTGGTCGTCCTCTCGGTTCCGTTGCTGCGCACGAAGATCCGCACCATCGACCTGGTCGCCGGCGGCCTCGGCATCCTCGGCGTCGGGTTGCTGGTGCTGCGCTCGACGGCCCGCCTGGACGGCTGGGGGATCCTGGCCATGACCACCTGCGTGATCATGATGGGCTTCTCCACCGTGCTCACCAAGCGCTGGGGTCACCCGCCCGGGTTCAGCGCCGCCGGTTTCACCGGCTGGACGTTCCTGCTCGGCGGCCTGACGCTGCTGCCCTTCACCCTGGCGATCGAGGGGCTGCCCGACACGCTGACCGCCCGCAACGTCGGCGGTCTGGTCTACCTGGTGCTGTTCAGCGGCATCATCGCCTACAGCCTGTGGTTCTGGGGTCTGCAGCGGCTGCCGGCCAGTGCGGTCAGCTTCCTCAGCCTGCTGAACCCGGTGGTGGCCGCGGTGCTGGGCTGGGTGGTGCTGGACCAGGTCCTCAACGGCTGGCAGATCGCCGGCGCCGTGCTCGTCCTGGCCTCGGTGCTGCTCGGCCAGAACCTCGCGCTGCGCCGCCCTCGCCTACCATCACCGACGTGACCGACGACGTCCCGCCCGATGAACGCCGCTGGCCCCGGTCGGTCTACGGCGTCGGCTCCGAGCCCGATCCGCGCTTCTCGCTGGCCAACGAGCGCACCTTCCTGGCCTGGATCCGTACGTCACTGGGGTTCCTGGCCGGTGGTGCCGGCATCGCCGCGGTCACCTCGATCGTGGGCCGGCTGAGCACCGAGCTCAAGCTCGCCTCCCTGCTGCTGCTGGTCTGCGGTCTGGTCTGCGCCACCGGCGCGTACGTCCGGTGGTTCCGCAACGAGCGGGCGATGCGGACCGGACGAGCCGCTCCCCTCCTCGCCGGCGATGCCGCTGCTGACGGGGGTGCTGGCCGCCGTCGCCCTGCTGGCCATCATCGTGGTGGGGCTGCAGTAGCCGATGGCCCTGGAGCCCACCCTCCCCGCCGAACGGACCCGGCTGGCCTGGCAGCGCACCGTGCTGTCGGCGGTGATCTGCCTGCTTGCGGTGCTCCGCCTGCTGGCCGAGGTCTCGATCGGGCTGGTCGCCGCGATCGGCGTCGCCGTCCTGCTGGCTGCGACGCTGGTCGTCTCGACCACCATCCGCCGGTCGGTGCGCCGGCGGGAGCTGACCACCGACACCGGCGTCGGACGCAACGCGGCCATGCTCACCGGGGTCGTCGCGGTGGCCTGCCTCGGGTCGATCGCGTACGTGCTGCTGGCCTGAGCGCCGAACTTCTGGAGCACGAGCACGAATAGTCGCGGACACCGGCACAAAAGTCCGACGTCGGGTCAGGCGTAACCCAGCGCGTGCAGCCGGGCGTCGTCGATCCCGAAGTGGTGGGCGATCTCGTGCACCACGGTGATGTGCACCTCCTCGATGACGTCGTCCACCGTGTCGCAGATGGCCAGGGTCGGCTGCCGGTAGATCGAGATCCTGTCCGGCAGCACAGCGCTGTAGAACTCGCCCGCGCTCGGTCAGCGGGATGCCCTCGTAGAGCCCCAGCAGATCGGGTTGGTCGGGCGGCGGGTGGTCCTCGACCACGACCACGCAGTTCTCGATCATGCCGGCCAGCTCCGGCGGGATGGTGTCCAGAGCCTCGGAGACGAGTTCCTCGAACGCGGCCGGTTCCATCGTGATCACCGGTCCGATGCTAGCCACGGCTCCTCGTTCGGCACCCGAAACTGAGAATAACAACACTGTAGTTTTCGCCGTGAGCACGGCGTGTCGCATTGCCAAACTGAGGAAATCTTCACTCACGCCTTGCCGTTACGGGTGTGACGCGCTTAGAGTCCTGCGTTATCTGGGGTTGTTGTTACTGCCGTGGCCTGACGTACGGGAGTGATCGCCGCCTGATCTGACGAACCTGACCGGTGAATGGAGCCACACGTGAGCGCGACCCGAAGGAGCCTCGTCGTGGCCTCCGCCCTCGCCCTGACGGGTCTGCTCTCCGGTGTCTCGGTCACGGCGACGGCAGACACCTCGATGACCGCCACCACCGGGGTCAACGTCCGGGCGGCCGCCAGCACCAGCAGCAAGATCATCGGCGGTCTCTACCGCGGGCAGACGGTCACCGCCGTGAGCGCCACCGCGAGCTGGACCAAGATCAGGTTCGGCTCCAAGCTGGCGTACGTCTCCAGCCAGTACCTGAAGGGCGGGGCCAGTGCCCCCGGCGGCAGCGCCACCGGCACCCGCGTCACCACCACCAAGGTCAACCTGCGCAAGGGTCCTGGGCTGTCGTACGGCAAGATCACCGTGATCCCCGACAACGCCACCGTGACCCTGACCGGCAAGGCCGCCCGCGGCTACAGCGAGGTCCGTTGGGCGAAGTCGACCGGCTGGGTGGCCAGCCAGTACCTGAGCAAGCCGAGCGGGCTGCCGGCCGTCGTCGGCACCCGGGTGACCACGGCCGACCTGCTGGTCCGCACGACCTCCGGCTCGGACTACAAGGTCGTCGGCGAGGTCGCCAAGGGCAAGACGGTGTCCATCACCGGCACCACCCAGAACGGTCGCGCCCAGATCATCTACGCCAACGCGGTCCGCTGGGTGACGGCCCAGTACCTCAGCACGCCCACGTCACCGGGTCCGGTGACCCCCGGTCTGCCCAAGATCACCGGCACCCGCTTCGCCACCACGACCTTGATCATCCGCTCCACCCCGAACGCCGACTTCGCCTCGATCACCGAGGTGGCCACCGGCACGCAGCTGAGCATCACCGGCGTGGTCACCAACGGTCGGATGCAGATCGTCTACGACAACGCCGCCCGCTGGGTGACCGCGCAGTACCTGTCGACCACCAAGCCGGCGACACCGGCGTACCCGGTGGAGAAGGGCCTCAAGCCCAACGCGATCAAGGTGCACCGGGCCGTCCGCGCCACCTTCCCCCAGATCACCTCGATCGGCGGCGTCCGCAAGGACCCGATCCCCGACCACCCGTCCGGTCGCGCCCTGGACCTGATGATCCCGAACTACAAGTCCGCCTCGGGCAAGGCGCTCGGCGAGAAGGTCGCCCTGTGGGCCAAGGCGAACGCCAAGGGTCTCGGCATCAACTACGTCATCTGGAACCAGCGCATCTGGAACATCGAGCGGGACAAGGAAGGTTGGCGCTACATGGCCGACCGCGGCGGCGACTCCGCCAACCACAAGAACCACGTGCACATCACCGTGTTCGGCTGACGCTCGCCGAAACCCCCAGACGTGGGGTCGGTTCTCCCCCGGGAACCGACCCCACGAACATTCTCCCGACCGTGGCCGGACCGCTGAGGAGGAAGGGCGGCCCGAGGTTCGGTAGAGTCGGGTCGGTTCCACAGGTCCCCATCGTCTAGCGGCCTAGGACACCGCCCTTTCAAGGCGGCAGCGCGGGTTCGAATCCCGTTGGGGATGCCATCACCGACACCCTCGGACCCCGGCTTCGTCTGACCGCCAGGTGTCGGCGAGTGTCACCACCCTCGAGCGATCGTCAAGGTTGCGCTGAATACAGCGTTTCTTTTATCGTCAGATCGGGTGATCGCCTCCCCCGCCACCGACGCCCTGGCCCGCTTCGGCCACGCGCTGTCCGATCCCACCCGGACCCGGGTCCTGCTCACCCTGCGCGAGGGACCCGCCTACCCGGCCGATCTGGCCGACCGGACCGGGGTGTCGCGTCAGGTGATGTCGAACCACCTCTCCTGCCTGCGCGGCTGCGGTCTGGTGGTCGCCGTCCCCGAGGGTCGACGGACCCGCTACGAGCTGGTCGACCGGCGGCTCGGTCACGCCCTGCAGGACCTGCTCGACCTGGTCCTGGTCGTCGACCCCGCCTGCGCCGGCGGCGTCGACTCGCCCTCACCGTGCCTCGACGGGTCCGCGACGACGCCCGCACCGGTCGCCCGATGACCGTGCTGTCGCTGGGCCCGTCCACCGCCCGTCGCTCCCTGCTGGCCCGCCGGATCCGGTGGTTCGTGGCGGCCACCATCACCTACAACGTGATCGAGGCCGTGGTCGCCCTGGTCGCCGGCACCCAGGCCTCCTCGTCGGCCCTGATCGGGTTCGGTCTCGACTCGATCATCGAGGTCTCCTCGGCCGCCGCCGTGGCCTGGCAGTTCGCCGGTCGCGACCCCGAGGCCCGCGAGCGGATCGCTCTCAAGATCATCGCCTGCTCGTTCTTCGGCCTCGCCCTGTTCGTGACCGTCGACGCGGTCCGCGCCCTGGTGGGCGGCCGCGAGGCGGAGCCGTCCACGGTCGGCATCGTGCTGGCGGCGGTGAGCCTGGCGGTGATGCCTGTCCTGTCCTGGGCCCAGCGTCGCGCCGGCCGCGAGCTCGGCTCGGCGTCCGCGGTGGCCGACTCCAAGCAGACCCTGCTCTGCACCTATCTCTCAGCGGTCCTGCTGGTCGGTCTCGGCGTGCACTGGCTACTGGGTTGGACCTGGGCGGACCCCGTCGCAGCCCTCGTCATCGCCGCCATCGCGGTCAAGGAAGGCGTCGACGCGTGGCGGGGCGACGGTTGCTGCGCGCCCACCACGGCCCTGGCCGGCCAGCAGCAGGACGGCTGCGCGTGGTGCCTGCACCTGCTGCGACGAGGGTGTCGAGCCGCGGCTCTGAGCCGCGACCAAGGCTCCTTCGGTCGCCTCGGGCCACCGCTGCCCGCCGTGCGCGACGATTCGAACCATCCTGCATCCTGCGCTATAGTTTCGCGGGCGCTTCGATGACGGAGTGCACACCAGGCCCCGTAGCGCAGTTGGTTAGCGCGCCGCCCTGTCACGGCGGAGGTCGCGGGTTCGAGTCCCGTCGGGGTCGCGGAAGCGGTGATCGCATGTGTGATCACCGCTTTGGCGTCCGACCCGTGCGCAAGCTGCGTGCGGTCGGACGAGGCCAGGTAGCTCAGCTGGTAGCAGCGTTCGCCTGAAAAGTGAAAGGTCGCCGGTTCGACCCCGGCCCTGGCCACCCATCCCGTCCCCCTCCCGCCACTGCGGAGGGAGCGCGCTGTCACTCCCCTCCTTCCGGTCCAGGGAGCGCACAGGCCCTCCTGACTGGATCATTCTGTCGACACGCCGACAGCGGATGCTGTGCAACCGATCACCCTGTAGCGCGGGAAGAAGGCACATCCCAACCACTCCACAGGAGGAGGACCACCATGCGACGACGCATTCTGGCTATCGGCGCGGCTGCCGCGCTCGCCATGTCCGGGCTCGCGCTTCCCGCCCACGCCGCCGACCAGGCGCAGCTGTCAGTGCTGCACGCCGTGCCCGGTCTGACCGTCGACGTCTACGTCAACGGTGAGCGCACGCTCAACAACTTCAAGCCCGGCACCCTCGCCGGACCGCTCAACCTGGACGCCGGCACCTACACGGTGGCGATCACCGCGGCCGACGCCGAGGACGACTCCGATCCGGCCATCGGCCCGGTCGACCTGAAGCTCGCCGCCGGCAAGAACTACACCGCCGTCGCCCACCTGAAGGCGAACGGGGACCCGACGGCCACCCTGTTCACCAACGACACCTCCAAGACCGATGCCGGCCAGGGCCGCCTGACGGTGCGTCACGTGGCGGCCGCTCCGGCCGTGGACATCCTCGCGGGCGGCGATCCCGTCGTCGAGGGCCTGGAGAACCCGGACGAGGCCAGCCTCGACCTGGACGCCGGGACCATCGAGGCCGCAGTCGCAGCGGCGGGTACCACCGACCCGGTGATCGGCCCGGCCGATGTCGCGGTCAAGGACGGCACCCTCACGATCGCGTACGCGTGGGGCTCGCTGGAGGACGACAACCTGAAGCTCGCCACCCAGACCATCAGCGGCCTGCACTCGGGCCCTGGCGGCGTGCACGCCGGTGAGGCCGGTCTGGCCTCCTCCGGTGCCCTGCCGGGCGTCCTGGCGGCTCTGGTCCTGGGTCTGGGGGCTGCACTCCTGGTGCGGCGCTCCGCTCGCCCCGCGGCCAGCCGGGCGAAGTGACCAGGATCTTCCTGTCACGATGAACCATCCCGACGCCAGCCGGTCCGGTCGCCCCCTCGGGGCGGCCGGTCCGCTGGCGTCCCTGGTGGTCGGGCTGCTGGCCGCCGTCGGACTGGGGTGCGCCGCCGTCGGCGTCGCACCCTCGTCGGCGGTCGGTGTCAGCCCGGCGGCCGGCCAGTCGGTCACCGACAGCACTCCCCGGCTCGACGCCGCCTCCCGGCTGGAGGCGATCGAGCTACGCCGTACGGCCCGATCGGCCAGCACGCCGTCCGAACCGCCTGCCGTGGTCGAGCCCGACCCGGAGCCGTTGCCCGACATCCCCGTCGTGGACGCCGCTCCGAAGCCCCCACCGAACACCAAGCCCGCTCAGCCCGCGCGACTGAAGATCGCCGACGTCGACATCGACGTCGAGGTCCGGCCGACCGGGATCGCGAAGGACGGCAGCATGGAGCTGCCGGAGACCGTGCGCCGGGCCGGTTGGTACGAGTTCGGCGCCACCCCGCGCGACCGCGTCGGGACGACGGTGATCGCGGCCCACGTGGACACCAAGACCGAGGGCCTCGGCCCCTTCTCCCGTTTGGCGACGCTTCGGCGCGGCGAGCGGATCGTCGTCACCGACCGGGGTGGCAAGGAGCACACCTACCGCGTGGTCTCCCGCCGGCTCGTCGTCGCGACGAAGCTGCCCGTCGACGACCTGTTCGACCGCGACGGCTCTCCCCGGCTGGTGCTGCTCACCTGCGGTGGCGCGTACGATGCCCGCAGCGGATACCGCGACAACGTCGTGGTGACGGCCGAGCCGGACCGATGACGGCGCACCAGGGAGGGGGCATCGCTGTGGCGACGCGACCAGACGACCCCGTCGACCTCGCGCAAAGGTTCTGCGACGGCGACGAGCTGGCTCTGGAGGAGCTCTACCGCCGGTACTCCCCTCTCGTCTACACCGTGGCGCTGCGATCCCTCGGTGATGTCACCGAGGCCGAGGACGTCCTGCAGCAGGTGTTCATCGCTGCCTGGAAGGGCCGCGACCGCTACCGACCCGAGCGGGCCAAGCTGCCGACCTGGCTGATGGGCATCGCGCGGAACAAGATCGTCGACGCGCACGCGTCCCGCGGACGGCAGCGTCGGATCCAGAACGAGGTGGCCAGCAACACCGTCACCACCGACAGCCTCCCCGTCGACGTCGCCCAGCAGCTGGTGATCGCTGAGGAGATCGCGAAGCTCGACACCGTGCCCCAGCAGGTGCTGCGACTGGCCTTCTTCGAGGATCTGACCCACACCCAGATCGCCGAACGACTGCAGCTGCCGCCGGGCACGGTCAAGAGCCACATACGTCGAAGTCTGATCAAGCTGAGGAACCGGATGGAGGTGATACCGGATGCATACGAATCCTGAGGTGCTGGCGCTGGTCGCCCTCGGCGAGCGCGACGCGGCCTCGGCCGAGGAGCTCGACCACATCGCCCGCTGCGCGGCCTGCGGCCAGGAGGTGACCGAGCTCGGCCACCTGTCGCAGGTCGGTCGCACCATCTCCGACCACTTCACCCTGGAGACGCCCAGCCCCGAGGTGTGGGACCGGATCCGGGCTCAGCTCGGCTTCGACCCCGAGTTCTCCTCCGACCTGATCCCTGCCGTCGACCTGGTCACACCGGATGACCTGTCTTCGCTGCCGGCCCTGACGCCGGCGCGGCCGCTCTCGGTCGTCCGGACGGACGGGGTCGACCCCGGGGCTGGTCCGGAGCGGTTGGACCAGCCCAGCCCGAACCGGCGACGGGTGCTGAGTCTCGCCCTGGCCGCCGTGCTGGCCCTGCTGGCCGGAATCGGTGGGACTCTCGCCTGGCAGCAGTACGCGGACAAGGACACCGTCATCTCCTCCGCCCCGCTGGACGCGCTGCCCGCTTGGTCGGGTGCGCAGGGGACGGCGACGTTGGAGGAGGACGCGGCGGGCAACAAGGTGCTGGTGATCTCGATGGTCACCCCGCGCCCGGTGGACGGTATCCAGCAGGTCTGGCTGGCCGACGCCACGGCGACCGACATGACCCCGATCGGACCGCTGTCCCAACCCGATCAGCGGTTCCCGTTGCCCAAGGACCTCGACGTCAGCCGCTTCCCGGTGATCGACATCTCCGTCCAGCAGCCGGGGGGCAACCCAGCCCACTCGGGCAACTCGATCGTTCGCGGCACCCTGCCGGTCTGAGCCGGTCGATGGACTGATGGCCCCCGACGCCGCCCCGATGCCGTGACCGTACCGACCCGCTTCACCAAGTCGCGCCCCGCCGCCCCGGACGCCTACCCGGCGGAGGCTGCCGGCCTGCGCTGGCTCGCAGCCGCGGGACCCGGAGCGGCGTCGGTCGTCGAGGTGCTCGAGGTCTCCCCGGAGGAGCTCGTCCTCCCCCGTCTCGTTCCCGCCCAGCCGACCCGCGCGGCCGCCGCGGCGTTCGGGGAGGCCCTGGCGGTCACCCACGCGTCCGGCGCCCCGGCGTACGGGGCTCCCCCGGACGGCTGGACCGGCGACGGCTACATCGGCACCCAGCCGCTCCCCCTTCGACCGACCGAGCACTGGGGGACGTTCTACGCCGAGCAGCGGCTGCTCCCGTACGCCGACGCCGCCGCCGCGATCGGGAACCTGAGTCCCCGCGGCCGCGGGCTGGTCGACCGGGTGGCCGAGCGGCTGCGCGACGGGGAGCTCGACGACGACCGTCCGCCGGCCCGGATCCACGGTGACCTGTGGGCCGGGAACGTGGTCTTCACCGAGGCCGGGGTGGTGCTGATCGACCCCGCGGCCCACGGCGGTCACGGACTGACCGACCTGGCCATGCTGCACCTGTTCGGCTCGCTCGAGCTGGCCACGATCACCGAGGCGTACGTCGCCGCCGCCGGACTGCCCGCCGGCTGGCCCGCGATGCTCGGGCTGCACCAGCTCCACCCGCTCCTGGTCCACGCCGTCACCCACGGTGCCGGCTACGGGGACGAGGCCGAGTCGGCGGCCGCCCGCTACGCCTGAGCTCGCTACACGTGAGCCCCCTGCGCCTGAGCTCTCCGGCGACGCCTGAGCTCCCCGGCTACGCCTGAGCTCCCCGGCTACGCCTGAGCCACCCCGGGCGGGTGGTCGGCGCCGGCTGACCGGCACCACACGGCGACGTCGGGCTCCAGCCGCCACTCGGCCAGAGGCTCGCTGGCCAGCAGCACCTCGGCGTCGTCGGGCAGTGGCACAGCTGTCGACCCGAGGTTGACCGTCACCCGGATCCCGGCCGTCGCGAAGTCCAGCACGGTGTCCTGCGGCTCGCTGAACCACTGCAGCTCACCGGTGGCCAACCCGAACCGGCGCCGGAACGCCAGGGCGCCGACGTAGAGGCGCAGGGTGGAGCCGGGCTCCTCCTCCTGCCGGTTGCGCGCCAGCGCGTCGAAGCTGTCCGGTTGCGGCAACCACGGCACCCCCTCGGTGAAGCCGAGACCGTCGACCCCGGCCAGCCACGGCAACGGCACCCGGCAGCCGTCCCGGCCGCGCTCGGTGTGCCCGGACCGCTCCCAGTTCGGGTCCTGACGCGCGTCGTCGGGCATCGTCGTGTGCTCCGGCAGCCCGAGCTCCTCGCCCTGGTAGAGGTAGGCCGATCCCGGCAGGGCCAGCATCAGCAGGATCGCCGCCCGCGCCCGCCGGAGCCCGAGCTCGGCGTCGGGCTGAGGGTCGTCGGCGCCGACGCCCGTCCGCGGCTGCGCGTCGGGCGGGTAGCCGTAGCGGCTGGCGTGGCGGACCACGTCGTGGTTGGACAGCACCCAGGTCGCCGGCGCGCCCACACTGCCGTACGCGGTCAGGGACTCCTCGATCACCCGACGCAGGGCCACCGGCTCCAGCGGGGTCTGCAGGTACGGGAAGTTGAAGGTCTGGTGCAGCTCGTCGGGCCGGACGTAGCGGACGGCGCGGTCGATGGCCACGTTGGCCTCGCCGCACAGGATCCGCGGCCGGCTGGGGTCGGCGGCGGTGTAGCCGTCGAGCAGCGTCCGCCACGACCGGTAGATGTCGTGCACGGCGTCCTGGTCCCAGTAGGGCGCATCGCGCTTGGCCAGCAGACCGAGCGGACTGCCCGCGTACGGCGGGTAGCTCGGGTCCTTCACCAGACCGTGGGCGACGTCGACCCGGAAGCCGTCGACGCCCCGGTCCAGCCAGAACCGCAGGATCGTCTCGAAGTCGGACCGGACGCCCGGATCCGACCAGTTCAGGTCGGGCTGGGCCGGGTCGTAGAGGTGCAGGTACGACTGACCGTCCGGCAGCCGGGTCCAGGCGGGACCGCCGAAGACTGACTGCCAGTCCGGCGGGTCGTCACGGAAGTGGTAGCGAGCCCGGGCCGGCGAGCCGGGCCCGTCCCGCAGCGCCGCCCGGAACCACTGATGCTGGTCGGAGGTGTGGTTGGGCACCAGGTCGACGATCACCTTCAGCCCCAGCTCGTGGGCCCGGGCCAGCAGCGCGTCCACGTCGTCGAGCGAGCCGAACACAGGATCCACGTCGCAGTAGTCGCTGACGTCGTAGCCGGCGTCCACCTGCGGGGAGGTGTAGAACGGCGACAGCCAGACCGCGTCGACCCCGAGAGCGGCCAACGCCGTCAGCCGCGCGGTGATGCCGGGCAGGTCGCCGATCCCGTCACCGTCGGAGTCGGCGAACGAGCGTGGGTAGACCTGGTAGATGACAGCTGTCCGCCACCAGGCCTCGTCCACGACGGGCCCTACTTCTGCTTGATCGCCTTCAGCCGCGGCGTCTCCGCCACGTCGCCGACGATGACCCCGGAGCGTCCGAGACCGGAGTAGCGCACCGCCAGGTTGATCAGCGTCTGCACCCGGTTGCGGCTACCCAGCAGGAACATGATGTGCAGCGCGATCCACCCGAGCCAGGCCAGCAGCCCGGTGAGCTTGAGCCCGTTGGGCAGCTGCACCACCGCGTCGGCCCGCCCGATGGTGGCCATGGTGCCCTTGTTGTAGTACTCGAAGGGGACCGTCGGCTGACCGAGGTGGATCCGGGTGATCTGCTGGGCGGCGTGCTTGCCGGTCTGCAGCGCGGGCTGAGCCAGCTGCGGCAGCGGGTTGTCCACGATGACGGACGCGTCGCCGACGGCGAACACCCGGTCGTCGTTGACGGAGCTGAGGTCGGAGTTGACCTCGATCCGACCCGCGCGCCCGATGGGCAGACCCCAGTCGCGCAGCAGCGGGTAGCCCGACACACCGGCGGCCCAGATGACCAGGTCCGCCTGCATGGTCTGACCGCCCTTGAAGTCCACCCGGTCGGCGTGCACCTCGGAGATGGCCGTCTTGAGGCGGACGTCCACGCCCCGCTTGACCAGCTCGCGCAGGGTGTAGCGGCGCAGCTTGTCGTCGAACGGAGCGAGCAGGGCCGGGCCCATCTCGACCAGCACCACGTGCATCAGCGCGGGGTTGAGCTCGGGCCAGACCACCGGCACCGCGTGGCTCTTCAGCTCGGCGAGCTGACCGGCGATCTCGACGCCCGTGGCGCCGCCGCCGACGACCACGACGGTGAAGCCACCGGTGTGCTCCTCGGACATGCCGGCGATGGTCTCGATGCCACCGAAGATCATGTCGCGGACCCGCAGGGCCTCGGCCCGGGTGTACATGGAGACGCTGTACTCCGCCGCCCCGGGGATGCCGAAGTGGTTGGTGGTGATGCCGTTGGCGACGATCAGGTAGTCGTAGCCGACGTTGACGCCGTCGTCGCAGAGCACCTCACGCTTCTCGTGGTCGAGGCCGATCGCCGTGGTCCGCCGGAAGTTGACGTTGCGGTAGCGCGCGCTGAAGTAGCGCAGCGAGTACGTCACGTCGCCGGCGTTCAGACCTCCCGTCGCCACCTGGTAGAGCAGGGGTTGGAAGGTGTTGTACGGGTGGCGGTCGATCAGCGTCACCCGGAAACCCTCTTTGGCGAGGGTCTCCGTCGCCGACAGACCGGCGAACCCACCACCGATGACGACTACGTGCGGCATCTCAGTCACGGTGTCATTCAAGCAGGGCGCTCGGCGGGATCAAAGGCAGCATCCGAAAGCACCGAACCAGCGCTCGTCAGGTATGCCCCGGACCAGCGTCGGAGCTCGTCGAAAACCTGCTCCCGGACGGCCCGTCGGGACAGGAAGAGATCGTGGAGTCCACCGTCGAACCTGACGATCGTGACGTGTCGTCCGAGCTTGGTGGCGCGGCGGGCGATCTGCTCGACGTCGAGCACCGTGTCCGCCTCGTGCAGCCCGTCGTGCCACTTGCGGGCGAAGTCGGTGCGGGCCGAGGTCATCACCAGCACCGGCATCGGCAGGCCCAGACCCGCGGCGACCTTCTGGTGACCCTGCAGCACCGCCCGCAGCCAGCCGACCCGGATCGCCGGGGACGGGCTCGTCTTCAGCTCGGTGTCGTAGTCCCACTCCCCGCCGTGGGCGGTGTGGATGGTGCGCGCGTAGAAGCCGGAGTCCGGTAGCGGCAGCACCGCCGTGGGACGGTTGCCGCCGAGGGCGTCGATCACCGGACCTCCGAGGGCCCGGACCATGGCCGATCCCTGCAGGTCCAGCCAGGGGGAGTTGAGAATCACCCCGGCCACCCGGTCCGGGTGGTCGGCCGCCCACAGGGTCGCGGTCAGCCCCCCGGTGGAGTGGCCGAGGAGGGTGAGCTGGTCGTGGTCGGCAGCGATCAGGTCGGCGGCCGCACTGAGCTCCTGGTCGTACTCGCTCAGATCGGCGATGAACCCGCGCAGCTGCCCCAGCCGCAGGCTGCGTCCGTAGCGCCGCAGGTCGATGGCGTAGAAGGCGAACCCGGCTGCCGACAGCACGTCGGCCACGTGGGTGGCGAAGAAGTAGTCGTTCCACCCGTGCACGGCCAGCACCGCGTGCCGGGACCGCTCCCCACCGGCCCGTCGCACCAGCGTGGCCACCACGTCGGTCTCCGCCGGCTCCCCCGGCGCCCGCAACGCCTCGGGCAGCGGTATCTCGACCGACTCGAACCCGGGGAGGATGTCTGGTTCCCAGTTCTGTGTCATTGCGCTGCTCGCCGACGCCCTAGGACCACTCGTTCGTCGGTGTTGAGACCGGACGAAAAAGCGTGTCCGGCCCCAACACCTCCTGCACTCGCGGTCGCGTCGACTCCGCTGCGCAGAAACGTGGTTCGCGTCGCCAGGGGCGCAAACTCACTTAACGATTCTCCAGTTGACGGGGTACTTGTACTGCTCGCCCTTGTTGGACGCGATGGCGGCCATGATGCAGAGCACCAGGGCAGCGATGCCGATCAGCGGCAGCAGGATGCCGCCGATCACCACCAGCGTGAGCAGCGAGCTGACCACCTGGGCGATCGTGTAGAGGATCGAGAAGTTGAGCGCCTCGGTCGTCGACTCCTTCAGCCAGGGGCTGCGGTCCTTGAAGACGAGGTAGGCGATCAGCGGCCCGACCAGCCCGAAGAACGGGATGGAGATGTGCGCCAGGGTGGCCCACAGCCGCTCGTCGCTGGGCGACATGGGCGCCTGCTGACCCTGGTACTGCTGCGGGTAGCCGGCCGGCGGGTAACCCGGCTGCGGTGGCTGACCGTAGCCCTGCTGCGGGTAGCCCTGGGGCGGCTGGCCGTAACCCTGCTGCGGGTAGCCCTGGGGCGGCTGCTGCCCGTAGCCCGGCTGCCCGCCCTGACCCGGCTGACCGGGGTGACCCGGCTGACCGCCCTGGTCATAGCCCTGCTGGGGGTAGCCCTGGGGCTGGCCGTACGGGTCGGAGGCCGACTGGCCGCTCTGGGGCGGCGGCTGCTGCCCGTAGCCCTGCTGCCCGTAGCCCTGCTGGGGCTGGCCCTGCTGCGGGTACGGCGGCTGGCCGTAGCCCGGCTGCTGACCGTACGGGTCGGAAGCGGACTGGCCGCTCTGGGCGGTGGGCGGGTAGCCGGGCGGCTGCTGCTGCTGACCCCACGGGTCGGACGCCGACTGACCGCTCTGGGCGGTCGGCGGGTAGCCGGGCGGCTGCTGGACGCCGGGCTGCCCGTACGGGCCGGCCTGCCCGTAACCGCCGGTCTGACCGTACGACCCCGGCTGGCCGGAGGGATCCGACGCCGATCCGTACGAGGCCGCGGACTCCTGCGAGGACTCGGGTCCCGGCGAGGTGGAGCCGAACGACGACGGCGCGTCGGAGGCGCTCGGCGGCGCGTAGTGGCCCTGGGGCTGATCGGCGGGCGCGTCCAGGGACGAGCCGGTCGACGCAGACGCCTGGTGGTCCGAGGCGTCGGAGGTCGAGACGTTGTCCTCCGGCTCGTGCGAGTCGGAGGGCTTGTCGCCCTCGGAGTCGGGAGCGGAGTAGGGGTTCTGACTCATGCCACCCAGGCTATTGCCCCGGTAGTTCGCGTGGCGGGATTACCCCGACTTGCGCAGGTCGCCGTACTTGTCGTCACCGTCATCATCGTCGCTGTGGCGCTCGGCGAGATCCTCGTAGCCCGGGGGGATCTCGTGCCCCGTCTCGGGACCTCGCAGCTCACGCTCCAAGGATGTGAAGTCGGTGTCGACGGAGCGGTACTTCAGCTCCCGGGCCACCTTGGTCTGCTTTGCCTTCGCACGGCCGCGCCCCATGTCGGGTCGACCCCCTCGCACTTGTCGTCTGCCGCTGGCTCAGGCCACGGCGCAGGATGAATGAACAGTCGTGGGGGAAAGGCTACCCAATCGGGGCAATGCTGCAAGTAGCCACCCGGTGACCGGACGACCGAACTCGCCGCGGAGTCGGATCGTTTCAGCGAGCGGGGTGCTGACCCTCCACCACGACCCGGCCGGCGTCCCCGGACTCGAGGGCCTCGGCCTCCCCGCAGACCCAGGCCGGCAGGCCTCGGTCGGCCAGGGTGCGCAGGGCGTCGTCGACGGCGTCCGGCGGCACCAGGGCCACCATCCCGACCCCCAGGTTCAGCGTCGCCTCGAGATCGGCCTGGGACACGCGACCCACCGCGGCGACCAGGTCGAACACCGGCGGCGGGGTCCAGCTGGCGCGGTCGATCCGCACCCGGACGCTGTCCGGCACGACGCGGGCCAGGTTGTTGGCCAGGCCGCCCCCGGTCACGTGGCTCATGGCGTGCACCTCGGTCGCCCGGATCAGGGCGAGGCAGTCCAGGCTGTAGATCCGGGTCGGTTCCAGCAGCTCCTCGCCCAGCGTGCGACCGAGCTCGGCGACCTCCCGGTCGAGCTGCCAGCCGGCCTCGCGGAGGAGGACGTGACGGACCAGGGAGTAGCCGTTGGAGTGCAGGCCCGAGGAGGCCATCGCGATGGCCACGTCACCCGGCCGGACCCGGTCGGGTCCGAGGATGGCGTCCCGCTCGACCACCCCGGTGGCCGCCCCGGCGACGTCGTACTCGTCGGGCTCCAGCAGCCCGGGGTGCTCGGCGGTCTCACCGCCGACCAGCGCGCAACCGGCCTGGACGCAGGCCTCGGCGATGCCCTTGACGATGGCGGCGATCCGCTCCGGCACCACCTTGCCGGTGGCGATGTAGTCGGTCATGAACAGCGGCTCGGCGCCGCACACCACCAGGTCGTCGACCACCATGCCGACCAGGTCGAAGCCGATCGTGTCGTGGACCCCCATCGCCTGGGCGATGGCGACCTTGGTGCCGACCCCGTCGGTGGAGGTGGCCAGCACCGGGTGCGCCAGCTTGGCCAGCGGCGCGGCGTCGAACAGGCCGGCGAAGCCGCCGAGACCGCCGAGCACCTCGGGCCGGCGGGTCTTGCCGACCCACTCCTTCATCAGCTCGACCGCGCGGTCACCCGCCTCGATGTCGACCCCGGCAGCTGCGTACGCCGACTTGTCGGACTCCGTGGTCGTCGTAGCCGCCACAGCAGCTGACAACTCGGGCTTCTCAGGGACGGGAGAGGGCATCTGCCGCTCCTACTCCAGCCGCCGCGGCGGTGAGACCGTCGTCGCCGGTGCGCTGGGCCGGTTCGGTCTCCAGCACGTGCTTGCCCAGCCGCTCGGCCAGCGGCAGCTCGATCGGGTAGACCCCGTCGAAGCAGGCCCGGCAGAGCTGGTCCATGCCCGACTCGGTGGCCTCGACCAGGCCCTCCAGGCTGACGTAGCTGAGCGAGTCGGCGCCGATCGAGCGGCAGATCTCGTCCACCGACAGCCCGTTGGCGATCAGCTCGGCGCGGCTGGCGAAGTCGATCCCGTAGAAGCAGGGCCACTTCACCGGCGGCGAGGAGATCCGCACGTGCACCTCGGTGGCGCCGGCCTCCCGCAGCATCCGGACCAGGGCCCGCTGGGTGTTGCCGCGGACGATCGAGTCGTCGACCACCACCAGCCGCTTGCCGGCGATCACGTCGCGCAGCGGGTTCAGCTTCAACCGGATGCCCAGCTGGCGGATGGTCTGGCTGGGCTGGATGAAGGTGCGTCCGACGTAGGAGTTCTTGACCAGCCCCTGCCCGTACGGGATCCCGGACTGCTCGGCGTAACCGATGGCCGCCGGGGTGCCCGACTCCGGGACCGGGATGACCAGGTCCGCCTCGACCGGGAACTCCTTGGCCAGGGTCCGGCCGACCTCGACCCGGACCGAGTGCAGCCGGCGACCGTTGATCATGGTGTCGGGGCGGGCCAGGTAGACGTACTCGAACAGGCAGCCCTTGGGGTCGGCCTCGGCGAACCGGCTGCTGCGCAGACCGTCGGCGTCGATGCAGATCAGCTCACCGGGAGCGACCTCGCGGACGTAGGAGGCCCCCACGATGTCCAGGGCGGCCGTCTCGCTGGCCACCACCCAGCCGCGCTCGAGGCGACCCAGCACCAGCGGCCGGACCCCCTGGGGGTCGCGGGCGGCGTAGAGCGTCTCCTCGTCCATGAAGACCAGGCTGAACGCGCCCTTGAGGTGCGGCAGCACCTCCATCGCGGCCTGCTCGATGGTGTAGCCGGAGTAGGTGGCCAGCAGCGCGGTGACCAGCGAGGTGTCGTTGGTCGCCTCGTGCGACAGCGCGCCGGGCACCAGCGAGCCCTCCTGGGCGTCCCGCTCGGCCAGCCAGCTCTGCAGCTCGAGGGTGTTGGTCAGGTTGCCGTTGTGGCCGAGCGCGATGCCGCCGGTCGCGGTGGGCCGGAAGGTCGGCTGGGCGTTCTTCCAGACACTGGCACCGGTGGTGGAGTAGCGGGCGTGGCCGATGGCCAGGTGGCCGCGCAGGGAGCTGAGGGTGGACTCGTCGAAGACCTGCGAGACCAGACCCATGTCCTTGAACACCATGATCTGGGAGCCGTTGCTGACCGCGATCCCGGCAGACTCCTGGCCGCGGTGCTGCAGGGCGTAGAGACCGAAGTAGCTGAGCTTGGCCACCTCCTCGCCCGGAGCCCAGACCCCGAACACGCCGCAGGCGTCCTGCGGGCCGCGGTCGTGGGGATCGAGGTCGTGGTTGAGGCGACCGTCGGCACGTCTCAGGGGAGGCGAGCCGGGGGCGGGAGCCGGAGTGGGGCTCGGGGACGGTCGAGCCGGGAGCGAGCCCGCTGAGTCTGGCACTGCCTCATGTTATCGCGTACCCGCGCCCGGACCGACCTCGCGACGCGGACGACGATCCCGGGCGCGCGGCGGCCTGGCCGTTAGGGTCGTCGCCATGTCCAACGCGGTCGGTCGGGTCCTCGAAGTCGTCGGGGTCGTCGGTGAAGCGCCGGCTCCACCGACTCCAGGTCGAGCTCGGCGACTTCGCCGTCCGCAACCTGATCAACCTGGGGGCGGTGGTCGCGGCCTGCGTGCTGCTCGCCGCCGACGGCTCGACCGCACGGGCCCTCGGCGGGCTCGCCGGGCTGGCCGCCCTGGTCGCGATCCTGGTCCGCCGCTGGTCGGACTTCTCCCCCAAGCCGAAGGCCGGCCTGCTGGGCTACTTCGTCAGCGTCCGGCTGCTGCTGCTGGTGGCCGTCGGCGGCCTCTTCCTGCACCGCCGGCCCGACGCCGGCCTGCTGGAGGTGGTCACGGGCTGGGTCGCGCTGGGACTGCTGCTCCTGCTGGTGACCGCCGAGCCGCTGGTCAAGACGCTGGTCGGCACCACCAAGGTGGTCGTGCGCAACCTGCCCGGCGTCAAGCCGGTGCCGAAGGCGCCCGTGTCCCCCGGCTGGGTCACCGCCGGCAACGTGCTGGCGATCGTGGTCGCGGCCCTGCTGGCGGCGCTCGGTGCGCCCGGCTGGACGCTGCTGGTGCCCGCCCTGGCCACGGCGCCACTGACCCTGCTCACCACCCGGCACGCGCTCCGGGCGACCGCGGCGAGCCAGCGGATCGAGCGGGACACCC
This sequence comes from uncultured Actinomycetota bacterium, assembly GCA_963784345.1. GTDB lineage: Bacteria > Actinomycetota > Actinomycetes > Propionibacteriales > Propionibacteriaceae > Microlunatus. The sequence continues at coordinate 226,293 of CAWARE010000005.1, read as the reverse complement.
CGGCGGCGCTGCGGGCGTACGCCCCGGCCTTCGTCGTCTACTACGCCACGGTGCAGGGGGTGCGCTACCAGCTGGGCATGTGGCTGCCCTACCTGGAGCGGCTGGGCAAGCCGTACGTGGTGATCACCCGCAACCCGGCCACCGTGGCCGAGATCGCCAAGCTGACCAAGGCCCCGATCCTGGTGCCGCGGACGGACAGGAAGATGTCGGACCACCTCGACTCGATGGTGGTGCCGTCGATGAAGGCGGCGTTCTACGTCCAGGGCAGCGCGGCCAACGGCACCTTCCAGCGCTACCCGATGACCCACGTCTGGCTGAACCACGGCGACTCCGACAAGCAGGCCAACTACCACCCGCGGCACGCGACGTACACGAAGCTGTTCGTCTCGGGCCAGCAGGGCGTCGACCGGTACGCCACCCACGGCATCGAGGTGCCGCCCGGTCGGTTCGAGATCGTCGGTCGGCCGCAGATCGAGACGATCATGGTCCGCGACGAGCCGCTTCCGCCCGGCACCCCCCGGACGATCCTCTACGCCCCGACCTGGAAGGGCGGCCGCCCGAGCACCAACTACAGCTCGCTGCCCAACGGGCTGACCATGATCAAGGCGGTGCTGGAGCGCGGCTCCACCGTGGTCTTCCGACCGCATCCCCTGTCCTACAACGACCGTGCGGACGCAGCGCGGATCAAGGCCATCCACGAGCTGCTGGCCGCGGACACGACCGCGAGCGGCCGCCAGCACGTCTGGGGCAAGAAGGCCGAGAAGGAGTGGGACATCCCCGCCTGCTTCAACCACAGCGACGCGTTGATCACCGACGTGTCCTCGGTCGCCTCGGACTTCCTCGCCTCGGGCAAGCCGTTCGCCATGTGCGCGGTGCTGAACGCCGGCGAGGAGTTCCGGGCCGAGTTCCCGACCGCCCGGGTGGCGTACGTGATCGAACCGGACCTCAGCACCCTCGACGAGGCCCTCGACCACCTGCACGGCGACGACCCGCTGGCCGAGCAGCGCCGCGCCTACCGGACGTACTGCCTGGGCGAGAACATCGGCCCGTCGGCCGCCGACGGCTTCCTGCGGGTGGCGGGCGAGCTGGTCGCCTGACCGGGATCGGCCTCCTTCCGGGGATCGTCAGCGGACCCCTGCTGTGGCAGGGTCGGCGACGACTCGACCCCTGCCCGAAGGAGCCCCCATGGCGAACCTGCCCTCCCCGACGACCTGGCGCCGCCTGCTGGCCGTCAGCCTGGTGACCGCTGCTCGCCGTCCTGCTGGCGCCGGCCACCGCGCAGGCCCGCCCGAGCGACTACCCGGGGATGGCGTCCTACCCGACCTACAACAGCCGCTTCTACGACGGACCCGCGATCGGTCACCTCGGGAGCTACATCCCTCAGGGGCTGGCCTACTGGAAGGCCAAGGACGCCCTGATCACCACCTACTACGACGAGGACGACACGGGCGCCAAGGCGCTGATCTCGGTGCGCAACCGACTCGGCAAGAAGACCGAGCGGAAGTGGGTCACGATGGTCGGCGGGCACGCCGGCGGGGCCGTCGTCCACGGCAAGTACCTGTGGGTCTCCAGCACGTCGGTCAACGGACTGTCCTGGGTCTACCGCTACTCGCTGAGCCGGCTGGCCGCCGCCAAGCCGAAGCAGTACCTGACCTACGACAAGGCGTTCCGGGTGGAGACGAGCTCCTACGTCACCGTGCGGGGCGGCGACCTGTGGGTCGGCCGGCACACCACCAGCGCGAGCGCGGCGGGCACGATGTACCGCTACAACATCACCTCCAAGGGGAACCTGAGCAAGAGCCCGATCGCCTCGATGACCACCCCCAGCCAGACGCAGGGTGCGTCCTTCAGCAACGGTCGGGTGATCTACAGCCGCTCGTACGGCCGGACCAACCCGAGCACGATCACGGTGGTCAACCTGACGTCGGGACGGTCGTCGAGCTTCGCCGCACCGTCGATGATCCAGGGCTCAGCCATCGCCGACGGCTGGTACTACCTGACCACCGAGTCCGGCGCCAGCCACTACCGCTACGGCGAGGACGGCCGCGGCAACTCGATCAACCCGATCACCCGGACGCACTACGCGTCGGTCAGCGGGCTGACCGGTCTGGTCTGACGGTACGAGCGCGGGACGCGGGCGCACCCCCGGGCTCATCGAGGGTGTGCCCGCAAGCTCATCGAGGGTGTGCCCGCGGCCGCGGGCTGCCGGGCTCGACCTCAGCTCTTCTTCTCCCGCCAACCCCGCTCGAAGGGCAGCCGCCAGGCGCTCGGCGCGACCAGCTGGTGGATGGAGTTGGGACCCCAGCTGCCCGGCGGGTAGGACTTCACCGGCGGCGGATCCTCCAGCAGCGGGATCGAGCGGTCCCACAGGCTCTCGATGCCCTCGGCCGTGGTGAACAGGGTGTGGTCGTCCCGCATCGCGTCCATGATCAACCGCTCGTACGCCTCCAGCACGTCGGCGGCGTAGGAGTCTCGTCGGTGGAGTACTGCATGGACAGCTTCTCCATCCGCATGCCCGGCCCGGGTCGCTTGCCGTAGAAGGACAGCGACACCTTCGACTCGTCGGCGAGGTCGAAGGTGAGGTGGTCCGGCCCCTGCGAGCCGACCCCGGAGTTGGCCGGGAACATGCTCCGGGGCGCCTCCTTGAACGCGATCGAGATGATCCGCTGACCCTCGGCCATCCGCTTGCCGGTCCGCAGGTAGAACGGCACCCCCGCCCAGCGCCAGTTGTCGAGACCGCACTTGAGGGCGATGAAGGTCTCGGTGTCGGAGTCCGGCGCCACCCCCGGCTCGTGCCGGTAGCCCGCGTACTGACCCCGGACGACGTCCCGCGGGTTGATCGGCAGCAGGGAGCGGAAGACCTTGTTCTTCTCCTCGCTGATGGCGAACGGCTCCAGGGCCGTGGGCGGCTCCATGGCCACGAAGGCGAGCACCTGGAACAGGTGGGTGACCACCATGTCCTTGTAGGCCCCGGTCGACTCGTAGAACGCCGCCCGCTTGTCCAGCCCGAGGGTCTCGGGGATGTCGATCTGGATGTGGTCGATGAAGTTGCGGTTCCAGATGGGCTCGAACAAGCCGTTGGCGAACCGGAAGGCGAGGATGTTCTGCGCCGCCTCCTTGCCCAGGAAGTGGTCGATCCGGAAGATCTGCCGCTCGCGGAAGGTCTCGTGCAGCCCGGCGTTCAGCTCGACCGCGCTGCGCAGGTCGGTGCCGAACGGCTTCTCCATCACCACCCGGGAGTTCTCCACCAGGTCCGCGTCCTTGATCATCTTGATCACCGCGGGCGCCGCCACCGGCGGGACACTCAGGTAGTGCAGCCGAGGAGCCTTGCCGCCGAGCTGCTCCTCGGCGGCGGCCACCGCCGCAGCCAGGCCCTCGGCGCCCCGGCCCTGGGGCACGTAGCGGAGGCGGGAGGCGAACTCCTCCCACTGCTCGGTGGTCAGGGCGCGGTGGCTGAACTGGTCGAGCGACTCCTTGGCGAAGGCCCGGAACTCCTCGTCGCTCAGCTCCTCCAGCGAGGTGCCGACGACCTGGATGTCAGGGGCCAGCGCCGACAGGGCCAGGTGGGCCAGGCCGGGGATCAGCTTGCGCCGCGAGAGGTCGCCGGTGGCCCCGAACAGGACGATCACGTGCGGGGGCAGGGCCGGTTCCCGGTTGTGACGCGGTCGGGCGCCGGGCGCCGGGTACGCGATGGTCTGGGCGGGCGCGTTGTCGTCAGGCACAGCGAAATGCTTGCACCCTCAGGTGACGATCGTGCGTCGGGTCCCACCCGCGCCGCACAGGCAGCGCAGCGGGCAGGGGGTTCCGAGCCCGTACGGGCGACGGCGGACGCCGGCTCTCAGCCGGCGTCCGCCCCCGTCACCGGATCAGGTCAGCTGACGGCCTGGTGAGCCAGCAGTCGCCGGATCTCCAGCGTCTGCTGCTCGGGGTGCTGGTCGAGCATCGCTTCGAGGTCGAAGCGATCCGCGTCCGAGGTGAAGCTCGCCAGATCGGCCTGCAGCTGCTGCCGCTCCAGCCGGATCCGACGAGCCTGGTTGCGCCGCACACGGGCGGCGTTGAAGGACTCCAACATGAGTTCTCCTCCATCGAGAGTTCGTATGGAGGCGCCATTGCCTGGATCGGCATCGAGCCGATCCACGACCCATTCTAGTCAACTGGTCTGCGGTGGTCTGACTCGATTCAGAAGCAGATCTCATGATCTTGGACACCCGTCCGCGACGCCCACGCGCCGACTGGTCTGGTCGATCAGGCCGCGACGGTCTGGAGCTGCGGGTAGACCAGCTCCACCGGCGCGCTCAGGCCGGCCTTGGCCTGCACCGAGGTCTCGTCGGCCAGCACCTCGAACGCGCCGGCCTCGAGGCCGTCGAGGACCTGACGGACCAGATCGGCCGGGTCCAGCTTCGGGTCGGTGGTGTGCGCGGCCATGGCGGTGTCGACGTAGCCGACGTGCACGCCGAGGACGTGGACGCCCTTCGGAGCCAGCTCCAGCCGCAGCGAGTTGGTGGCCGACCACAGCGCGGCCTTGGTGGCGCTGTAGATCCCGGCCACGGCGTACCAGCTGAGCGCGGAGTGCACGTCCACGATCGCGGCGTCCTCCTGCTCGGCGAGCAGCGGGGCGAAGGCGCGGGTCAGGAACAGCGGACCGAGGAAGTTCGTCTCCACGTTGGCGTGGATCTCCTCGTCGGACTGGGTGAGGATGCCCGGCGTCGAGACCGAGGTGCCGGCGTTGTTGATCAGCACCGTGACGTCGGCGGCGGCCTCGACGACGGCAGCGATCGAGGCCGGGTCGGTGACGTCGAGCCGCAGCGGGACGATGCGCTCGTCGTCCCAGGTGCGCGGTGTGCGGGCGGTGGCGTACACCTTGGCTGCGCCACGGGCGAGGGCGTCGTGCACGAAGTGGGTGCCGATGCCCCCGTTCGCTCCGGTGACGAGGACGACGGCTCCGTGCAGTGAGGTCATGACTGTGCTCCTTGGTCGAGGTTCGAGTTCTTGACTCTGAGTTACAGAATGACTGTAGCTCTTTCTTGTACCTATAGGTCAACTAAAGCCGTGCTGTCGACCTGCCGCTCGCGACAGGGGCGCTTCGGTCGGGCGGGAGCGCCCCGGGTGCTGGAAGATTCCGTCATTCGACGGCTTCTGCCGAGCCCGGGCCCGGCTTCGGCCGAACATTCCGTCATTCGACGGCTTCTGCCTGACCCGACCCGCGGACCGCCGACTCGCCGACGCCGAACATTCCGTCATTCGACGGCTTCTGCCGACCCGGGCGCCAGCTTCGGCCGAACATTCCGTCATCGACGGCAGAGTTCGGGCGGCAGGCGGACAAGCGGCAGGCGGCTGGCCGAGCGGCAAGGGGGCGAGCGGCAAGGGGGCGAGCGGCACAGGGGGCCGAGCGGCAAGGGGGCGAGCGGCAAAGGGGGCGAGCGGCAAGGGGCGCCGAGCGGCAAGGGCGCCGAGCGGCAAGGGGGCCGAGCGGCAGGGGCGCCGAGCGGCAGGGGGCGAGCGGCAAAGGCGGCAGGGGCGCCGAGCGGCAGGGGCGTGGAGCGGTGGTAGCAGCGTCAGCCGAGGCGGTCGGCCAGCTCGGCGAGGAAGAGGGTCTCGGCGACGCAGGCGGCCGCGAAGTCGCCCAGGTGGAGCGACTCGTCGATGCCGTGCGGGCGGGAGTCCGGATCACCGACCGCGGTGACCAGGATCGCCGCGCCGGGGAAGGCGTCGGCGAACTCCGCGACGAGCGGGATGGACCCGCCCTGACCGATCAGCACCGGCTCCCGCCCCCAGGCCGCCGCGTACGCCGTCCGGGCCGCCTCGGCCACCGGCCCGGCGAACGGGATCTCGGCCGGCTCGCCGGTGTCCCCGTCGGTGACCGTGACCTGGGCGCCCCAGGGCGCATGGGTCTCCAGGTGCTCGCGCAGGCACCGCAGGGCTCGCCGGGCGTCGTCGCCGGGAGCGACCCGCAGGCTGATCTTGGCCCGGGCGCTCGGGATCAAGGTGTTGGACGCCTGGGCCACCGAGGTGGTGTCCAGCGCGATCACCGAGACCGCCGGGCGGTTCCAGAGCCGCTCCACCACCGAGCCGGAGCCGAGGTAGTCGACCCCGTCCAGCACGCCCGACTCCGTCCGCAGCCGGTCGGGCGGGTAGACCAGATCAGGACCGGTGCCGTGGTGCAGCCCGGCCACGGCGACATTGCCCTCGTCGTCGTGCAGGGTGGCCAGCAGACGGCACAGGGCGGTCAGGGCATCCGGAGCCACGCCGCCGTACGCGCCGGAGTGGACCGCGTGGTCGAGCGTGCGGACCTCCACCACGCAGTCGGCCAGCCCGCGCAGGGTGGTGGTGAAGGCGGGCTCGCCGACGGCCCAGTTGCCGGAGTCGGCGATCACGTAGACGTCGGCGGCCAGCCGCTCGCGCTCGGCGGCCAGGATGGCGGCCAGGGTCGGGGAGCCGACCTCCTCCTCCCCCTCGACGAAGACGGTGACCCCGACCGGCGGCTTGCCGCCGAAGGCACGGAGGGCGGCCAGGTGGACGGCGAACCCGCCCTTGTCGTCGCTGGAGCCGCGGCCGAACAGACGGTCACCGCGCTCGGTGGCGACGAACGGCGGGCTGGTCCAGCGCGTCTGGTCACCGGTCGGCTGCACGTCGTGGTGGGCGTAGAGGCAGACCGTGGGGGCGCCCTCGGGAGCCGGGTAGCGACCGAGCACCGCCGGTCCGCCGCCCGCGTCGACGACGTCGACCTCCGGGCACCCCGCCCCGGTCAGCAAGGCGGCCACGGCCTCGGCGCTCCGCCGTAGATCCGACGCCCGCGTCGGGGTCGGCGCTGATCGAGGGGATCGCGACCAGGGCGTCGAGATCCGCACGAATTCCGGGCAACTGGTCACGTACGGCCTGAGCGAGGTCCATGGTGGGAGCGTAGGGCGTCCAGGGAATAGGATTCCCACCAACTCGACCGCGGTCGGGTGAAGATTTCACACGCGTCACCGAGATCAGGAGAACCATGAGTCACGAGCGGGTCAACCAGCAGACCGCCGCCACCGTCTTGTCCGAGGCCGTCCAGCAGGTCGTCGCCACCCAGCAGGAGCCGATCGCCGCGGCCGCCGCCCTCCTTGCCGAGTCGGTGGCCAAGGGCGGCGTGGTGCAGGTGTTCGGCACCGGGCACTCGCGCTCCTTCGCCATGGAGATCGCCGGCCGGGCCGGCGGTCTGGTGCCGGCCAACAAGATCGCCATCACCGACCTCGCCTTCTTCGGGCCCAAGTCGGTCGACGAGGTGATGGACCCGCACCTGGAGCGGGACGACACCCTGGCCGCGCAGCTGCTCGAGGTGCACAACATCCAGCCGGAGGACGTCTTCGTCATCTGCTCCAACTCCGGCGGCAACGGCTCCACCGTCGAGCTGGCCCGGCTGGTCGCCGAACGCGGCCACAAGCTGATCGCGGTGACCTCGATGGACCACACCACCAAGATCACGTCGCGGCACCCGAGCGGGAAGCGGCTGTTCGAGCTGGCCGACGTGGTGATCGACAACTGCGGAGCGTTCGGCGACGCCGTGCTGGAGCTGCCGGCCGCGGCGGACGGTTCGCCGCAGGGGCCGATCCTGGCCACCTCGACCGTGACCAGCTCGCTGATCGCCCAGATGATGGTGACCGAGGCCTGCGGGCTGCTGCTGGAGGCCGGTCAGCCGGTGCCGGTGCTGATCTCGGCCAACATCCCCGGCGGGGACGAGAACAACGACCGGCTCCGGGCCGCGTACGCCGATCGGGTCAAGCAGGGCGCCCCGTAACCCACGGCCGCCGGGTGCACCTGGCCCGACCAACTCGCTGACGCACTCCTCCGTGCGCTGACGCAGCCGTTGCAACGGCTGCGTCGGCTACCGGAGGAGTGCGTCAGCGGGTTTGTGGGGGTGTGCGCGTCAGGCGGGCTCCGCCGGTGGGTTCGGGTTCAGTGGCCGGCGGCGGCCATGGCGGCGGGGATCGGGGCCTGCCAGGTGGTCCGGATCTGGTCCAGACCGAGGCTGAACTGACCCTCGACCTCGAGCGCGTCACCACCGGTGACCCCGAGGCGACGGACGGGGATGCTCGCACCGCCGGCCAGCTCGACCAGCTCGCCGGCCCGGTCGGCCGGCAGCGAGACCAGCACCCGCCCGGTGCTCTCGGAGAACAACGCGACGAACGGGTCGTCCTCACCCAGCGACACCGTGGCCCCGATCCCCCGCCGCAGCGCGCTCTCCACCAGGGCCTGCGCGAGTCCGCCGTCGGCCAGGTCGTGGGCGCTGCTGAGCAGTCCCCGACGGGCGGCCCGGACCAGCAGACCGGCCAGTCGCTTCTCGTGCGCCAGGTCCAGCGACGGCGGCAGCCCGCCCAGGTGTCCGTGCACCACGTCGGCCCAGGCCGAACCGGCCAGCTCGTCGCGGGTGTCCCCCAGCAGCCAGATCTCGTCGCCCGCGCGACCGAAGCCGATCGGGATCCGGGCGGTCACGTCGTCGATCACCCCGAGCACCCCGACCACCGGGGTCGGCAGGATGGCGGTGTCCCCGGTCTGGTTGTAGAAGCTGACGTTGCCGCCGGTGACCGGGGTCCCGAGCACCTGGCAGCCCTCCACCAGACCGGCGATCGCCTCGGTGAACTGCCACAGGGCGGCCGGGTCCTCGGGGGAGCCGAAGTTCAGGCAGTCGGTGATCGCGACCGGCTGGGCGCCGCTGACCGCCACGTTCCGGTACGCCTCGGCCAGCGCCAGCTGCGCGCCCTGACGGGGATCGAGGTAGGCGAACCGGCCGTTGCAGTCGGTGGCCAGCGCGACCCCGAGGCCGGTGGCGGCGTCGATCCGCAGCATGCCCGCGTCCTCGGGCTGGGCGAGCACGGAGTCGCCGCGCACGTAGCGGTCGTACTGGTCGGTCACCCAGGACTTGTCGCACAGGTTGGGCGAACCGACCAGCCGCAGCAGCGTGTCGGCCAGCTCGGCGCCGCCGGACGGACGGGCCAGGCGCTCGACCCCGTCGGCCTGGACGGCGTCCTGCCAGTCCGGACGCGCGTACGGCCGCTCGTAGACCGGGCCGTCGTGGGCCACCGTGCGGGGATCGACGTCGACGATGGTCTCGCCGTGCCAGTCGATGATCAGCCGGTCGCCGTCGGTGACCTCGCCGACCACCGTGGCCTGCACGTCCCACTTGCGGCAGATCTCCATGAACGCGTCGACGTCGCCGGGCTCGACGATCGCCATCATCCGTTCCTGGGACTCGCTCATCAAGATCTCCTCGGGGCTCAGCGTGGAGTCCCGCAGCGGCACGACGTCGAGGTCGACGTGCATGCCGCCGTCACCGGCCGCGGCCAGCTCGGAGGTGGCGCAGGAGATGCCGGCCGCGCCGAAGTCCTGGATGCCGGTGATCAGCTTGGCGGCGAAGAGCTCGAGCGTGCACTCGATCAGCAGCTTCTCCATGAACGGGTCGCCGACCTGCACGGCCGGCCGCTTCGACGGTTTGGTCGCGTCGAACGTCTCCGAGGCCAGGATGGAGGCGCCGCCGATGCCGTCACCGCCGGTCGCGGCGCCGTACAGGATGGCCTTGTTGCCGACGCCGGTGGCCTTGGCCAGGTGCAGGTCCTCGTGCCGCAGCACGCCGATGCAGAGGGCGTTGACGAGCGGGTTGCCGGCGTAGGTCTTGTCGAAGACGACCTCACCGCCGATGTTGGGCAGACCCAGGCAGTTGCCGTAGCCGCCGACCCCGGCCACCACCCCGGGCAGCACCCGGGCCGTGTCGGGAGCGTCGAGCGGGCCGAAGCGGAGCGGGTCCATCACCCCGATCGGCCGGGCGCCCATGGCCAGGATGTCGCGGACGATGCCGCCCACGCCGGTGGCCGCGCCCTGGTAGGGCTCCACGTAGGACGGGTGGTTGTGCGACTCCACCTTGAAGGTGACGGCGTAGCCCTGGCCGATGTCGATCACGCCGGCGTTCTCGCCGATGCCGGCCAGCAGCTTGCCGACCGGTGTCTCCTGGGTCAGCTCACCGAACTTGCGCAGGTGCACCTTGGAGGACTTGTAGGAGCAGTGCTCGGACCACATCACCGAGTACATGGCCAGCTCCGCCCCGGTGGGACGGCGACCGAGGATCTCGCGGATGCGGAGGTACTCGTCCTCCTTCAGCCCGAGCTCGGCCCAGGGCTGCGGCTGATCGGGAGTGGAAGCTGCGTTCTCGACGGTGTCGGCCACGCCGCAACGCTACCGGGACGAGCGAGGTGCGCTCACCGTCGATCAGTGTGTGAGTTGGTGGCTGCAGACGCACCCTCACCTCACACGCTGTTCGGAGCCTCTTCAGACCTTCGCGGTCAAGAAGTCCAGCACGCTGGCGAAGAAGGGCTGACCGTCCAGGCTCGGGGAGGTCAGTGGCTCGACGTTGTGCTCCGGGTGCGGCATCAGCCCCACCACGTTGCCGCGCTCGTTGCAGACCCCGGCGATGTCGTTGAGCGAGCCGTTCGGGTTGTCGAGATACCGGAACACGACCCGACCCTCCCCCTCCAGCCGGGCGACGGTCTCGGGGTCGGCGAGATAACGACCCTCGCCGTTCTTCAGCACGATGGTGATCTCCTGGCCCGCCGTGAAGGCCGAGGTCCAGGTGGTGTCCACCGACTCGACCCGCAGCCGCTGGTCCCGGCAGACGAAGGTCTGACGCTCGTTGCGGATCAGCGCGCCGGGCAGCAGGTGGGCCTCGCAGAGCACCTGGAAGCCGTTGCAGATGCCGAGCACCGGCATCCCGGACCCGGCCGCGCTGATCACCTCGGTCATCACCGGGGCGAAGCGAGCGATCGCGCCGCAGCGCAGGTAGTCGCCGTAGGAGAACCCGCCGGGCAGGATGACTGCGTCGACGCCCGACAGCGAGTCGCTGCCGTGCCAGAGCGGGACCGCTTCGGCTCCACTGAGCCGGACGGCGCGCAGGGCGTCGTGGTCGTCGAGTGAGCCGGGAAAGGTGACGACGCCGATCCGGGCAGCCATCAGACGCTGTCTCCGGAGCCGACGACCCGGACCTCGAAGGTCTCGATCACCGTGTTGGCGAACAGCTTCTCGGCCGCGTCGCGGACCTCGGCCAGTCGCTCGTCACTGATCTCACCGTCGACCTCGACCTCGAACCGCTTTCCCTGCCGGACGGTGAGCCCGCTGTAGCCCAGCCGGCTCAGCGCCCCGGTCACCGCCTTGCCCTGCGGATCGAGGATCTCGGGTTTGGGCATCACGTCGACCACCACTCGCGCCATGGCCGCGATCCTACTGGGGGTCGGCGGCCCGACCGCGTCGGCGAGACCAGGCGTCACGATGCGGTCACGATGGTCGGCGGCTCACCCCGACTGGTAGCGGCAGCCGGCCGGCACTGAAACGATGACCTCGGAACGAATCGTCCCGACCGAGGAGCCACCGTGTCCGATCCCAACGTCCCGTCGTCCGGCGGCTACCCTCCCCAGGACCAGCAGCAGGGTCAGCCGCAACAGGGGTACCCGCCACAGGGATACCCGCAACAGGGTCAGCCTGCGTACGGTGGCCAGCCGGCCGAGGACCCGGGCCGGACGCTCGGCATCGTCGGCCTGGTGCTGTCGTTCTTCACCGCGATCATCGGCCTGATCATCAGCATCGTGGCCCTGCGCAAGTCGAAGAAGGCGGGCTTCAAGAACACGCCGGCCCTGATCGGCATCATCGTGGGCATCCTGAGCACGGTGGTGGCGATCATCATCGCCGCCGTGTCGATCATCGCGGTGACGGCGGTGCTGAGCCAGTGCGCCCAGCTCGGCCCCGGCGTGCACGAGGTCAACGGCACCACCTTCACCTGCAGCTGAGCTCAGGCGGTGACGCTGACCTCAGGCGGTGAACGGGGTGCCGGTCAACCGCTCGTACGCCTGCAGGTAGCGCTCCCGGGTGGCGGCCACCACGGCCTCGGGGAGCGGTGGCGGCGCCTCGCCGCTGTGCCGGTCCCAGCCGGAGTCGCGCAGCAGCCAGTTGCGGAGGTACTGCTTGTCGTAGGAGTCCAGCACGCCCGCGGCCCAGGCGTCGGCGTCCCAGAACCGGGACGAGTCCGGCGTCAGCACCTCGTCGGCCAGGACGATCGTGCCGTCGGGTCGCTGACCGAACTCGAGCTTGGTGTCGGCCAGCACGATCCCGCGCTCCCGGGCGATGCCCTCGGCCCGGCGGTAGACAGCCAGCGTCAGCTCCCGGATCCGCTCGGCCACCTCGGCGCCGACGGTGTCGACCACCACCTCGTACGACACGTTCTCGTCGTGCTCCCCCAGCGCAGCCTTGGTCGCCGGCGTGAAGATCGGCTCCACCAACCGCGACCCGTCGTGCAGCCCTGCGGGCAGCGCGACGCCGCAGACCGCTGAGGACTCCTGGTACTCCTCCCAGCCGGAGCCGGTGAGGTAACCGCGGGCCACGCACTCCACCGGGATCATCTCCAGCCGCTCGCAGATGACGGCGCGGCCGCGCACCGCCGCGGGCACGTCGGTGGAGAGGACGTGGTGGTCGACGATGTCGCTGAGCTGACCGAACCACCACTGCGACAGCTGGGTGAGCACCGCGCCCTTGTCCGGGATGGTGCTGTCCAGCACGTGGTCGAAGGCGGAGATCTGGTCGGTGGCCACCATCAGCAGCCGTTCGTCGTCGTACGCGTAGAGCTCGCGGACCTTGCCCCGGTGCAGCAGCGGCAGGTCGAGCTGGTCGGCGAAGCGCGGTCCGGTCGTCAGCGTCACGGGCTCATCCTGCCAGGCCGGTGGGCGTGGGGACTCGCCCCGGACCGACCCTGAGCGACCCCGGAACTCCGGCGCGAACTAGTGCTTTCTCCGCCGGGCACAGGCATGGTGGAACCACGAGCCGATCGGGCTCGCTCCACCCGAACCAGGAAGTAGGACCAGCCACCATGGCCGCCAGCCTCGCCCGCCCGTCCAGTGACCGAGTGATCGCGGGGGTGTGCTCGGCCATCGCCCGCCGTTTCGGTCTGTCCAGCAACGTCGTCCGCCTGATCTTCGTGCTCAGCATGCTGCTGCCCGGCCCGCAGATCCTCATCTACCTGGCCGGCTGGCTGCTCATCCCCGACGAGCGCAAGTCCTCGATCTACTGATCTGATCCAGCTCCGTTCGACCCACCCCTCGACCGCGCCCCTCGCCTCTCGGCGGGGGGCGCGACTCGTTTCCTCAGTGGTCTTCTCCGTGGCGTCCTGCGTCGAACGCAGGGCGACCTGGCCGTTTCCCGGCGTGTCGCGGCTGATCGACGCAGGTCGAGCTGAGAACGACGCAGTCAGCCGGGCCGACCGGGTGCCTCGTAGGCGGCCAGGAAGATCCGCACCGCCTCCGCGCAGTGGGCCTGCACGGCAGCGCCGTCGGGCAGGTCCTCGTCCCCCAGCAGCATCGCCCGGTTGACGGGCTCCCCCATCACCAGCCAGTTCAGGTAGGAGGCGGCGCCCCGCGGGTCGGCGGCGACCAGCCAGCCCAGCTCGTCCAGCCGGGCGACGTGACCGGCCAGCGCCTCCACCGCCCGCTCCGGACCGTTCTGCCACAGCACCCGGGCCAGCTCGGGGAACCGCGACTCCTCCCCGATCACCAGCCGCCGCAGGCGCAGGATCCGCGGCGTCATCACGGCGGTGAGCTGACGTACGGCGTAGTCGGTCAGGGCCGTCCGCAGCTCGGCCGTCGACGAAGGGTCGGGCAGGTCGTCGGTGTGGACGCTGTCGCCGACGCCCCGGGTCATGCTGGTGACCAGCTCGACGAAGAGGCCCTCCTTGCTGCCGAAGTGGGCGTAGACGGTCTGCTTGGAGACCCCCGCCAGCGTGGTCAGCTCGTCCAGGTTGGCGCCGAGGTAGCCGTCGCGGAGGAACACCCGCTCGGCCGCGTCGAGGATGGCCGAGCGCTTGCGCACCGAGCTCGGTCGCAGCACCTCGGTCATCTCGTCCCTCTCGTTGACACTTCAGACTGATCAGTCTAGTTTATGGAAAACGAACTCGCCAGTCCAAAAACTTGCACCCAGGAGGACCGATGTCCGAGCTCACCACCACCGCCCGCGGGGACCGCGTCGCCTACGACCGCTACGGCACCGGCCCGGGGCTGGTGTTCATCGCCGGGGCCGGTCCGTTCCGGGCCATCGACCCGATCACCACCGAGACCGCGCAACGGGCCGCCGACCTCGGCGTCACCGCCGTGGTGTTCGACCGCCTCGGTCGGGGCGAGAGCCGGGCCGAGGGTCTCCTCGACCTCGACCGCGAGCTCGCCGCCATCGCCGCGGCCATCGAGGTCGCCGGCGGGACCGCCGTCCTGTGCGGCCACTCGTCGGGCTGCTCGCTGGCTCTGCGCGCGGCCGCGGCCGGTCTCCCGGTGACCGGTCTGGCGCTGTGGGAGGCTCCGGTCGCCACCGACGCCGCGGACACCCGGGCCTGGGCGGACGAGATCGAGCGGCTGATCGACGCCGGCGACGTCCAGGGGGCGCAGCGGCACTACATGAAGGACATGCCGCCGGAGTGGCTGGCGGGCGCCGAGGCCTCGCCGGAGTGGCCGATGATCGCCGCCGGCGTGGTCAGCACCCGGGCGGACGCCCAGTCGCTGGCCTGGGCCACGGCGGAGCTGGCCACCGGTTCGCTGACCGGGGTCGAGGTGCCGGTGCTCACCATGTACGGCGCCCAGACCTTCGACGAGATGCCGGTCGGCGCCCGGATGATCGTCGCGGCGGTCCCGGACGGGGTGGAGAAGGAGATGCCCGGAGCGATGCACTCCTGGGAGCCGGCACCGATGGCGGCCGAGCTGGCCGCCTTCGTGACCTCGGTGGCGGCACCGGCAACCGCCTGACCGCGCCGTCGACCAAAGGCCTCGACACCTCCGACCCGCGGGCCTACCCTGACGGCGTGGTGGCTCCCGAGCTCGGGGCGGCTCACCTTCCCCCGAGAGGACCGGCGGGCGACCAGCTCGCGGGTCGGCTGGGCGCGGCCCGGGACGACGGCTTCGTCGGTCGCGGTCGCGAGCTGGAGCTGCTCTCGGACGCCCTGACGGGAACCTCGGACATCCGGGTGATGTTCGTCCACGGTCCCGGCGGGATCGGCAAGACGACGCTGCTGGACGCGATGGCGCGACGCACCCGGACCGGCGGCCGCCAGGTGACCTACCTGGACGGACGCGACGTCGAGTGCTCCCCTGCCGCCGTGCTCGCAGCAGTGCGGGAGCGGACGGTCGACGACTCGGCAGCCGTCCTGCTGGTCGACGGCTACGAGCTCCTGACTCCCCTGGACCGGTGGTTCCGGACCGAGTTCCTCCCGGCCCGTCCCGCCGACGCGGTGACGGTGGTGGCCGGCCGCGAGGCGCCTGCGGCCGCCTGGTGGTTGGACCCGGGCTGGCGACGACTGGTCAGCGTGCACGGGCTCGAGGAGCTGGACGCGGCGGACAGTCGCGATCTGCTGCTCGGACTGGGCGTGACCGACCAGGTCGACCGGCTCGCGGAGCTCGGCCGCGGCTACCCCCTCGCCCTGGCGATGCTGGCCGAGGTCGACCGGTCGGGTCGGCGCCCGGAACGCCTGTCCGACGCACCCGAAGCCGTTCGCCAGCTGTGCGCGCTGATCCTGGACGATGTGCCCGACGAGGCGCACCGAGCCGGACTGGCCACCTGTGCGCACGCCACCCGGACCACCCAGGACCTGCTCGCCCGGATGGTCGGGCCGCGCGCTCCGGAGATCTGGGCGTGGTTGGAGCTGCGTCCGTACGTCCGGCAGGGGGCCCTCGGTCTGTACGTGCACGACGTCGTGCGGGAGCTGTTCGAGGCCGAGCTGGAGCACCGCTCCCCGGCCGAGTACGCGCAGCTGCACCGGGCAGTGCGCGGCTACTTCCAGGAGCGGATGGTCGACCCCGCCGAGCCGCATCCCGACCGGGCGGCCGCCGAGGTGCTGCTGCTGCACCGCAAGACGCCGCTGGCGGCCGAGACCTCGGTGCTGCGCGACCGCGGACAGCTGAGCGTGCCCCGCGCCGGTCCGGCCGAGCGCGAGGAGATCCTCGCGTTGATCGAGACCCACGAAGGATCGGAGTCCGCCGACCTGGCGCGCCGGTGGTTGACTGCCCAGCCCCGCAGCGCCTACCACTGCCGGGCCGATGACGGCACGGCGGCGTTCGCCGTCCAGGTGTATCTGCCCGGGCCGGGCGACCTGATGGCCGACGACCCGATCGCGGCCGCGATCTGGACGTTCGTGTCGGACCGCGGCCCGCTGCGTCCCGGTGAGCGGGTCAACGTCAACCGGTTCGCCGGGGCCGACCACCGTTATCAGGGCGACCCGCTGCAGCTGCTGGTCAACGGCGTCTCGTGCATCCTCGAGTGGCGTACGACCCCGGCCGCCTGGACCTTCATCGTCAGCTTCGGTGTCCACTACGGTCCGTACTTCGACTACCTCGGGCTGACCCCGATGCTGGACGCTGGACGTGGGCGGGGCGCCGGTCACCCTGTTCGGCTGGGATCGACGACAGTTCCCGGCTTCGGCCTTCTTCGAGATGATGGAGACCCGCGAGCTGACCGGCGAGACCGGTCCACCGCCGGCGGCGCTGCTACGACCACTGCCCTTGACCCGGACCGCGTTCGACGCCGCCGTCCGGAGCGCCCTGCGCCGGTTGACCCGGGCCGGCGGTCTCGACGGGTCCGAGCTGCTGACCAGCGCTCTGGTGCCGCCCGACGCGACCGATCCGCCGGCCGCCCTGGCCGGTGTGCTGCGGGACGCGATCAGCGGGCTGGCCCGGGAGCGGGGCGGCGCGGAGCACCGCCGGGTGCTGGAGCGGACGTTCCTGGCCGGTGCACCCTCGCAGGAGGCGGCGGCCGAGCTGCTCGATCTGCCGTTCAGCACCTACCGTCGTCATCTCGCGCGCGCCACCGATCGGCTGGTGGAGGTGCTCTGGGCGACCGAGCTGGAGCCCGGCGGCATCCGGCCGAGCTGACACGCGCTGGGTCTGCTCGGACAGGAAGTGAGCAGCGAATGACCTGGTAGGTGAACAACCGATCGCAGGACCATGGCGACGCCACGAAGGAGGCGCCATGAGTCAGCCCGACAGCTTTCCCCCCGATCTCGACGTCCGGCCCGTCCGTGAGGTCGTGGTGCTCGGTGCCGGGCCGACCGGTCTGACCA
Source organism: uncultured Actinomycetota bacterium (assembly GCA_963784345.1). GTDB lineage: Bacteria > Actinomycetota > Actinomycetes > Propionibacteriales > Propionibacteriaceae > Microlunatus. The sequence continues at coordinate 209,201 of CAWARE010000005.1, read as the reverse complement.
CGGCGCTCCTGCTGGCCCGGGCCGGCTCGTCCGTCCTGGTGCTGGACCGCGACGCCGCGGAGCCGGGCAGCACCGCCGACCAGGCGTGGTGCGACTGGAACCGTCCCGGCGTGAACCAGTTCCGGCAGGTGCACATCGCCCTCCCCCGCTGGTACCGGCTGATCCAGGACGAGCTGCCCGAGGTCGGCCGCACCCTGCTCGCCCTGGGCGGCCGACCGATCAACCAGCTGCACCTGCATCCGATCGCCGCCACGGGCGGTCAGCAGGAGGGTGACGAGCGGTTCGACACGGTGACCGCCCGCCGACCGGTGATCGAGGCGGCGCTGGCGTCCGTGGCCGCCACCCAACCCGGCCTGACCGTACGCCGCGGGGTGCGGGTGACCGGGCTGGTGACGAGCGACCGGGGCAGGCGGGAGCCGGCGGGTCGTCGGCGTCCGGACCGGGGACAGCGTGATCGACGCCGATCTGGTGGTCGACGCCACCGGGCACCGCACCCCGGTGCCGGGCTGGCTCGCCCCCCTGGGCATCGCCCCGGCCGAGGAGCGCGCCGACGGTCGGCCTCACCTACTACGGCCGGCACTACTGCTCGCCCACCGGTCCGCCGACGGGGACCGGCGGTGCCCTGACCCACCACCCGTCGTACGCGGTGCTGACCCTGCCGGCCGACAACGGCACCTGGGGCGTGGCGATCATCGTCGGCTCCGCGGACCGCGCCACCCGTCGACTGCGGGAGCCAGCGTGCTGGGAGGCGGCGCTGCGGGCCAGCGGCGTGGACGAGCGCTGGCTGGCCGGGACGCCGCTCGACGACGTACGACCGCTGGGCGGACTGCAGGACGTCGTCCGCGACTACGCCCCCGGCGGGGTGCCGGTGGTGGACGGGCTGGTCGCCGTGGGCGATGCGTGGGCCACCACCAGCCCGTTCCTGGGCCGTGGCCTGAGCCTGGGGGCGCTGCAGGCCGTGGCGCTGCGGGACGCAGTCGCCGCGGGCGGCGCCGGAAGCCGGCCTCCGGTCGCGACGGCGTACGCGGCCCTGCTGCGGGAACGGGTGGAACCGTACGTCCGGGCCACCATCGGGTTCGGCCGGCATCGCGTCGCGGAGATGGCGGCCGAAGCGTCCGGGCAGCCGTACCGCACCGACGACCCCGCCTGGGCGGGGAGCACCGCCCTGGTCGCCGGCGCTCGCGCGGACCCGCTGCTGCTGCGGGCCCACACCAGGATCGCCTCACTGCTGGCCCTGCCGGGCGAGGTGTTCGCCGACCCGGAGATCCGCGCCCGCGTCGGGCAGTGGTTCGGTTCCCCGCCCCATCCCCCCGACCGTCCGGGCCGCGCTGCGCTGCTCGATGCCCTGACCGGATCCACCACGTCCAGCACCACAACCACCAGAACCCCACAAGGAGCACTGTCATGACCACCAGCACCATCACCCTGTCCGACCTCAGCCAGCTCACCAGCGACTACCTCCGCCGCGAGGTGGAGGTCGGGATCGGACTCATCACCACGAACGTGCAGAAGAACGAGGAAGGCACCTTCACCGTCCGCGTCACCAACAGCGACGAGGTCCGTGGCATCCGCCTGCACGACGTCACCGTGCACCTGCAGTGTCGGCCCGCGGCCGTCATCGGACTCGATCCCTTCGTCGGGACGCTGTTCGAGGCCCGGGCCACCGGGAGCCGGTCCGATCCCCGGTTGCCGTCCGGGGACCAGGTCGACGAGATGTTCGTGTTCTCCGGCGCCGGCCTCCGCCGGCTTGGATCTCGACGACGTCCTCGAGCCGGGCGAGCTGCTCGAGTTCCAGGTCACCTACGTCGGCGAGAGGGTCGGGACCACCGACGTCACCGCCCACGTCCACGCGTCGTTCTCGTTGGACGACCTGTTCCCGCGCACCAGGGGTGCCGACGCCACCGAATCCATCACCATCAAGCGGTCGTGATCAGGCACCCCCGAGCCGGAGTGGTAGAGCGTCCGGACGATGTCCTCGATGGCCGGCTCCTCCAGGGTGAGGTCCCGCACCTCGACCTGCGCCGCCACCTCGGCCAGCACCCTGGCCGCGGTGGTGGTGGTGGGCGAGAAGGCCAGTCGCTGCCGTACGCCGTCGCCCTCGCTGCCGAGATGGGTGGCCTCGGTCAGCGCCAACGGCGGCGCGCGGCTCCCACAGGTCGACCACCAGCACCCGCTGCAGCGCCACCCGCCTCGCCAACCCGGGCAGCGTGCCGTCGTAGACCAGGCGGCCGTGGTCGACCACCAGCACCCGGTCGCAGAGCCGCTCGATGTCGCTCATGTCGTGGGTGGTGAGCAGCAGGGTGGTGCCACGCTCCGCCCGCTCGGCGATCAGGAACTGCCGCAGCCGCTCCTTGCTGATCATGTCCAGCCCGATGGTGGGCTCGTCCAGCACCAGCAGCCGCGGGCTGTGCACCAGGGCCGCGGCCACCTCACCGCGCATCCGCTCGCCCAACGACAGCTGGCGTACGGGGGTGTCCAGCTGGTCGGCGATGCCGAGCCCCTCGACCAGGCGAGCCGTCCGGTCCCGGGCGGCCGCCGGGTCGAGCCGGTGGATGGCGGCCAGGATGGTGAACGAGTCGCGCAGCGGCAGGTCCCACCACAGCTGGCTGCGCTGACCGAACACGACCCCGATCTCCCGGGCCAGCTGCCGTCGCTGCGGCACCGGGTCGAGACCGCAGGTGCGGACGGTCCCGGCGGTGGGCACCAGGATGCCGGTGATCATCTTGATGGTGGTCGACTTGCCTGCCCCGTTGGCCCCGATGTAGCCGCACGCCTCGCCGGCCGCGATCGAGACGCTGACCCCGTCGACGGCGTGCACCGTCTTCTTGGTCCGACGGACCCGTCCGGCCTTCTGACGGACGACGAAGGACCGCCGCAGGTCGGCGAACTCGATGATCGGCTCGGCGTCGGTGACGCTGTCGGTGGTGCTCTCGGTCATGTCAGCCCCCTGCTCCGGTGAACCTGCGGATCCCGGCGCGCCAGGCGAGCAGGGCCAGCACCCACACCCAGACGGCGAACAACGGGGCGAACCAGCCCAGCCAGGCCGGCAGGAACGCCGGTCCGGGCAGACCCAGGATGATCAACGACGGCAGGTACGCCGTCGCGGTGGCCGGGAAGACGAAGGTGAACAGGATCCGGATCGGCTCGATCAGCACGCTGCCCGGCAGCTGACCGGCGTACGAGCCGCCGTAGACGAACGCGGAGGTGAACTCGGCGCCGTCGATGACGAAGAACTGGACACCGCCGGCCATCACGAAGAACGCACCGTAGATGGCCCCGCCGACCAGCGGCGTGATGATCAACAGGTAGACCACGGCCGGGGTGAGGGTGAGGTCGAGGTGGCTGAGAGCGATCACCATGATCACCAGACCGACGGCCACCCGGCCGAGCCGGCGGAGCTGGAAGTCGCCGGTGACCAGCTGGGCGATCAACGGCAGCGGTCGGACCAGCATCACCTCCAAGCCGACCCAGACGCAGGTGGGACGGCATCGCGTCGAACTGCCCGAAGACCATGTCGGCGAACGAGAAGCCCATGTTGGCCAGGGCGAACACCAGGGCCGCCTGGGCGAAGTCCAGCCCGCCGAAGACCGGCACGTTGGTCAAGATCACGTAGATCTCGATGAACTCCAGCAGACCGACCCCGACCGAGGTGGCCACCGTCAGCCAGAAGCTCGTCCGGTAGGCGGTCTGGCTGCGGATCCGCGAGCCGAGCAGCACCATCATCGAGGCGCGCCGGCTGATCTGGCCGTGCGCCGGCGTCGGCTCAGCCACCCTGCACCACCAGGCGACGGGCGGCTCGACGCATCGTCACGCGGGTGACCACCACCAGCAGCACCAGCCACCCCGCCTGCATGGCCACCACCTCGACGGCCTCCCAGCCGAGCACCCGGCCGCCGAGCACGTCGATCGGGAACTGCAGCAGCGAGGGGAACGGGGTGGCGTACGCGATCGTGCGGAGCCAGTCGGGGAACAGGTGGATCGGCACGTAGAGACCGCTGAACGGGGCGACCACCACCAGGTAGAGCCCGATGAAGCCGCGGATGTCCAGCGACCAGAAGGCGATCAGGTTGACCCCGAAGCGGACCACGAAGCTGAGCGAGACGGCGAGCAGCACGCTGAGCAGACCCAGCGGGTAGGCGGTCCAGGAACCGGGCAGGGCCAGACCGACGGTGAGCGCCCCGATCAGCAGCGGGGCCAGTCCCCGGGTGAGCAGCTGGAAGGCGGCCCGGCCGAGGTCGGCGGCCCACCAGGACAGCTGCACGTCCACCGGCCGGGCCAGGTCGACGGCGATGTCGCCGGTCTTGATCCGGTCGGCCAGCTCGGTCCAGCCGAACAGGGCGATCGGCGCCAGCAGGGCCTGACCGAGCCACACGTACGTGGACGCCTGCTGCCGGTCGTAGCCGGCCAGCTCGCCGCCCGCCGCGGCGATGGCGGCGAACAGGACGCCGACCCGGATGAAGCCGAAGACGGACTGGGTGACCACGCCGGCGGCGATGGCCATCCGGTAGGTGCTGTACCGGTGGAAGCCCGCGGCGGCGAGCTGGAGGTAGGTACGCACAAACGCGAGAACTTACGTCGGCGCTGGAGCCGGGTCAACGACGCCCGCGCGTCGGCTCCCCCGACCGGCGTGTCGGACGGGCTCCGGCCGGTCAGGACCGCAGACCGACCGGGTCGGACGTCGCGGCAGGGTCAGGAGTCGAGGAGGGACATCAGCTGGGCCGGGCCGGCCAGCGCGCCACCGTCCACCGGCAGCGTCACCCCGGTGATCCAGGCGGCGTCGTCGGAGGCCAGGAAGGCCACCGCCGCGGCGATGTCGGCGGGCTCCCCCACCCGGCCGAGCGGGTAGAGCGGCCGCAGCCGGTCGGCACCCCCGGTCTGTCCGTCCCAGACCCGCGTGCGGACGGTGCCCGGCGCGACGACGTTGACCCGGATGCCGACCGGTCCCAGCTCGACGGCCAGGTTGCGGGTGAGCAGGCCCAGACCGGCCTTGGCCGCGGAGTACGGGACCTCACCGAAGGCGGCCAGGCCGTTCACCGAGCTGATCGACACGACGGCCGCGCCGCCCGGCCGGTGCCTGCAGGTGCGGCAGGGCGGCCCGGATGCAGCGCATGGCGCCGGTCAGGTTGAGGTCCAGCATGTCGTTCCAGGTCTCGTCGGTCAGGTCCGCGAACGCCGGCAGCGCGACCGACCCGCCGGCCACGTTGACCAGCACGTCGAGCTGACCGAACTCGGCCACGGCGAGCGCGACGGCGGCCTCCACCGACGGCGTGGCGTGCACGTCGAGGTGCGTGCCCACCGCCTCGGCCGGAGCCAGACCCGCGGCCGCGGTCCGGGCCGCCTCCTCGTCGAGATCACCGAGCACGACCCGCGCACCCTCGGCGGCGAGGCGCTCGGCCACCGCCCGGCCGATGCCGTGGCCCGGCCCCGGTGACCAGCGCGACCCGGCCGACGAACCGCCGGCCGGACGCGACGAGCGGTGTCGTCACAGCACGTCGCCGGGCCGGTAGGTCGCCGCGTCGGGGTGTCGATCGGCGATCTCGGCGACCTTGGCCACCAGCGCGGCGACCTGGGCCTGCGCGGTGCCGGCCATGGTCAGCGGCTCGGTGACCAGGGCGTCCAGGTCGGCCCGGCTGAGCCCGAGGCGCTCGTCGGCGGCCAGCCGCTCGAACAGGTCGTTGCGGGCCAGACCGCGCTCGCGCATGGCCAGCGCCACGCTCACCGCGTGCTCCTTGATCGCCTCGTGCGCGGTCTCCCGCCCGACCCCGTGGCGGACGGCGGCCATCAGCACCTTGGTGGTGGTGAGGAACGGCAGATAGCGCTGCAGCTCGTTCTCGATCACCGCCGGGAAGGCCCCGAAGTCGCCGAGCACGGTCAGGAAGGTCTCGAACAGCCCGTCCAAGGCGTAGAAGGCGTCCGGCAGGGCGACCCGGCGGACCACCGAGCAGGAGACGTCACCCTCGTTCCACTGGTCACCGGCCAGCTCGCCGACCATGGACACGTAGCCGCGGACGATCACCGCGAGACCGTTGACCCGTTCGCAGGACCGCGTGTTCATCTTGTGCGGCATCGCGCTGGACCCGACCTGGCCGGGGCGGAAGCCCTCGGTGACCAGCTCGTGGCCGGCCATCAGGCGGATGCTGGTGGCCACGTTGGACGGCGCGGCGGCGGCCTGGGCCAGCGCGGTCACCACGTCGAAGTCGAGGGACCGCGGGTAGACCTGCCCGGTGCTGGTCAAGATCGTGGCCACCCCGAGGTGGGTGGCCACCAGCTGCTCCAGCTCGGCCAGCTTGCCCGCGTCCCCGTCCAGCAGGTCGAGCATGTCCTGGCCGGTGCCGACCGGACCCTTGATGCCCCGCAGCGGGTAGCGGGCGATCAGCTCGTCGATCCGGCGGAAGGCGATCAGCTGCTCGTCGGCGGCGGTGGCGAACCGCTTGCCCAGCGTGGTGATCTGGGCGGCCACGTTGTGCGAGCGACCGGCGATCGGCTGGTCGGCGTACGTCATCGCCAGCCGGGCCAGCTGGGTGAGCGAGGCGACCAGCCGGTCGCGGATGATCTGCAGGGAGGAGACGATCTGCAGCTGCTCGACGTTCTCGGTCAGGTCGCGGCTGGTCATCCCCTTGTGCACGTGCTCGTAGCCGGCCAGGGCGTTGAACTCCTCGATCCGGGCCTTGACGTCGTGCTTGGTGATCTTCTCCCGGGCGGCGATGCTGGCCAGGTCGACCCGCTCGACCTCGGCGGTGTAGGCGGCGATCACCGCGTCGGGGTCGTCGCCGCCGAAGTCCACGCCGAGATCCCGCTGCGCGGCCAGCACCGCGATCCACAGCCGCCGCTCGGCGATGATCTTGTTCTCCGGGCTCCAGACCGTGCGCATCGCCTCGGAGGCGTAGCGGTTGGCCAGGACGTTGGGGACACTCACTGCTGCTCTGCTCTCATCTGGTCGTCCGCCGCTCGCGCGGGCGATGTCCGTACGGTAGAAGGAACCCTCGAGCTCCAGCCGGGCGATCGTCGCGTACGCGGCGTGCCGGGCGGTGGTGAGCTCCGGTCCGGTGCCGACCACCGCCAGCACCCGGCCGCCGGTGCTGATCACCTGGCCCTGAGGATCCAGACCGGTGCCGGCGTGGATGATCATGGTGCCGTCGGCGGTGCTCTCCTGCAGACCACCGATCACGCCCCCGGTCACCGGGGCCGCCGGGTAGTTCTCCGCGGCCAGCACCACCGCCACCGCCGCGCCCTCCGCCCACTCCAGCGGCGGGTGCTCGGCCAGCGTCCCGGTCGCCGCGGCGTGCAGCAGCCCACCGAGGGGGGTCTTCAACCGGGCCAGCAGCGGTTGGGTCTCGGGATCACCGAACCGGGCGTTGAACTCGATCACCCGCACCCCCCGACCGGTGAGGGCCAGACCGGCGTAGAGCAGACCGCTGAACGGGGTGCCGCGGCGGGCCAGCTCGTCCACCGTGGGCTGCAGCACGGTGCGGAGCACCTCGTCGACCAGGTCGTCGGGGGCCCACGGCAGCGGCGTGTACGCGCCCATCCCGCCGGTGTTGGGGCCGGCGTCGTCGTCGTACGCGCGCTTGAAGTCCTGGGCGGGCTGCAGCGGGACGACAGTGGTGCCGTCGGTGACGGCGAACAGGCTCACCTCGGGGCCGTCGAGGTACTCCTCGATCACCACCCGGCCGCAGGCCGCGGCGTGGTCGAGGGCCTCCTGGCGGTCGGTGGTCACCACGACCCCCTTGCCCGCGGCCAGTCCGTCGTCCTTGACCACGTACGGCGAGCCGAGCTCGTCCAGCGCGGCCGCCGCCTCCTCGGCGGTCAGGCAGAGCCGGGCCGCGGCGGTCGGCACCCCCGCCGCAGCCATCACGTCCTTGGCGAAGGCCTTGCTGCCCTCCAGCTGGGCCGCCGCCCCCGACGGACCGAAGCAGGCGATCCCCGCGGCGCGCACCGCGTCGGCCACCCCCGCCACCAACGGGGCCTCCGGGCCGACCACGACCAGGTCGACCCCGAGCTCGGTGGCCAGCGCGGCGACCGCCTCCGGGTCGTCGGCGACCACCGGGTGGTTGGGCCCGACCGCGGCCGTCCCCGGGTTGCCCGGGGCCGCGTGCACCTCGACCACGCCCGGATCACCGGCCAGGGCGAGCGCGAGGGCGTGCTCCCGACCCCCCGACCCGATGACGAGGACGCGAAGACGGCGGGCGGGATCGGTGGTCTGGAGCGGGTCGGGCGCAGGCACCCGCGAAGCCTACCGAGCGGCCGCACCGGTGCCGGCCCACGGCGATCACCTCGGGCACTTGACACGTGTGAGGTCCCGGCCTGCAGACTACCTCACACGAGTTAGTTCACTCTCAAGGAGGATCATGGCCGACCTCAGTCGTCGCGCACTGCTGGGCCTCGCCGGAGTCGGGGCGTTGGGCTTCGCCGCGTCCTGGCCACGTCTGACCGCCCGGGACATCCCCGGCCGCGGGACCGACGCCCTGACCGTCGCGATCCTCGGCACCGCCCAGGACGCCGAAGCCCGGACCGGTCTGGTGCGAGGCCTTCAACGAGGTGCACCCCGACATCCCGGTCCGGATCATCGCCGTCCAGGGCCAGGACTGGAGCAACTTCTTCGCCAAGATCCTGACCATGGTGGCGGCCGGCACCCCGCCGGACGTCTGCGTGGTCGCCACCGAGGGTGCCCAGCTGTTCGCCGAGCGGCTCGCGGAGCCGCTGGACGACTACGTCCGCCGAGACGCCGACGCGCTGCAGGACTTCTTCGACGACGTGCACCCGTCGCTGGTCGAGGCCTTCATGTACCAGGGCAGCCTGTTCCAGCTGCCGATGGACTTCAACGCGGCGAACGTCTACTACAACACCGGCGCGCTGGAGAAGGCAGGACTGGAGCGTCCGGCCGACGACTGGACCCACGAGGACTTCCTCGACGTCGCCCGGGCCATGCGGAAGGGCAACGCCGACAGCTTCCTGCCCTTCTTCTGGACCAACCGCCTGTGGGGCGGCGTGGTGCCGTGGCTCTACGTCAACGACACCAGCTTCCTGACCGAGACCAAGGCGGGCGGCGGTGACTGGATGTGGTCGCAGTTCTACGCCGACGACCCGACCTCGGCCAGCCGCGGTGGTGGCTACGAGTGGACCGAGGCCGCCGCCAACACCCCGCGGGTGACCGAGAGCTTCGAGTTCCTGCGGCAGATGATCGAGGAGGGTCTCTCCTCGGTCCCGGCCCAGGGCGGCGGCAACGAGCTGGTCGGCCGGTTCGCCGAGGGCGTGGTGGGGATGACCCCGGCCGGCGGCTTCTGGGTCGACGGGCTCAACGCCGGCGGGATGGGCGAGTCCGACTTCGACGTCTCGTTCTTCCCGCAGTGGAAGGGCCAGCGGCACCAGTTCGGCGCGGCCGGCTACGCCATGATGCGCACCTCGCAGCGCAAGGACGCCGCCTGGGAGTGGATCAAGTTCTGCGCGACCAAGGAGGCGATGGAGATCGCCATGCCCGCGCCCAACACCACGCCCGACCCGCCGGTCGATGGTCGACGAGGCCTTCTACTCCGGTCTGGGACCCGAAGCACTGGCAGGTGTTCTACGACACCCTCGACCGGTTCCCGACCACCGGTCCGATCCCGGCACCGCCCCAGCAGGCCGCCGTCGAGACCGCCCTGATCAAGAACGTCACGCCGGCTCTCACCGGCCCGCGCAGCAACCTGACCAACGCGCTGAACACCCTGCAGCGCGACCTCGAGATCGCCCTGAGGAGAAGCTGATGAGCACCGCGTACCCCGGAGCCGCCGGACTGGCCGAGGTCGAACCCGTCCCGGACCAGGAGGTCCGCGCGCCGCACCCGGCCGGTGGCCGCAGCCGCCGGGCCGAGAAGATCATGATCGCTGCTGTTCCTGCTGCCCACCCTCGGCGGGATCGCGCTGTTCACCCTGGTGCCGATCGTCGCGTCGGTGGTGCTCGCCTTCTTCGACTGGGACGTGATCACCGCACCCCGGTTCGCCGGGGTGGACAACTTCACCGGTCTGGTCGCCGACCCGACCGTGCGCCGGGCCTTCGTCAACACCTTCGGCTTCGTCGTGGTGGCGGTCACCCTGCAGCTGGCCGTGGCCCTCGGACTGGCGGTGCTGGTGCAGTCGAAGATGCCCACCTGGATGCGCAGCTTCTTCCGCAGCGCCCTGTTCTTCCCCCTGATCCTGTCCGCCGCCTCGGTGTCGCTGATCATGGCGTACCTGTTCAACGAGGACTTCGGTCTGGTGAACCGGGCGCTGGCCCTGGTGCAGCTCGGCCCGGTGCCGTGGCTGACGTCTGGACCGGGGGCGGCCATCGTGGTGATCCTGGTCTACGTCTGGCAGAACTTCGGGTTCTCGTTCCTGCTGTTCGTCGGCGGCCTGGCGGCCATCCCTCGCGACGTCTACGAGGCGTCGTCGATCGACGGGGTCACCGGCTGGAAGCAGTTCCGCAACATCACCGTCCCCCTGGTGAGCCCCACCCTGCTGGTCGCCTCGGTGATGGCGATCATCAGCGCCCTGCAGATCTTCGACCAGCCGTACGTCCTGACCCGGGGTGGTCCCGGTGACTCCACCCGGACGGCGGTGATGGTGATCTACGAGTCGGCCTTCCAGCAGCTCCAGTTCGGCCGGGCGTCGGCCATCGGCATCGTGTTGACGCTGATCATCATGGCCGTCACCTTCCTGCAGTTCCGCCTCAGCCGTCGCTTCGTCTTCTACCAGTGAGCCGGACCATGATCATCCGCCGCCTGGTATCCCTCACTCCCGAGAGGCTCCGCCCATGAGTGTCATCACCGCACCTCCCGCGCCGACCACCCGCGCCGGCACCCCCCAGGCGCCGAGCCGGCAGCTGCGGCGCGCCCTCAAGCCCGGCACGATCGGCAAGGTCATCGTCCTGCTGGTGGCCGCCTTCCTGACCCTCGGACCGGTCGATCTGGACGGTGTGGACCGCCCTGACCCCGCAGATCGCCGGTTCGGCCGAGCGCGACTTCGGGTCTGAGCGCGTTCCTGGACGTGTTCGACCAGGTGGACATGGTGCTGCTGATCTGGAACAGCGTGCTGGTCACCGCCGCGTGCGCGTTCGGTCAGATGCTGACCGCCGCTCTCGCCGGCTACGTCTTCGCCCGGCTGGAGTTCCGCGGGTCGAACCTGCTCTTCGGCGTGGTGCTGGCCACCATGATGGTGCCGATGCAGGTGACGATCGTGCCGGTCTTCATGCTGATCCGCGGGATGGGTCTGGCCGACACCCTGCTGGCGCTCATCCTGCCGGCCATCCCGACCGCCTTCGGCACCTTCTTGATGCGGCAGTACTTCCTGGGCCTGCCCGCCGAGCTCGCGGAGGCGGCCCAGATCGACGGCGCCGGGCCGTTCCGCACCTTCTGGTCGGTCTACGCCCCGCTGGCCCTGCCCGGTCTGGCCATCGTCGGCATCCTCGCCTTCAACTTCCACTGGAACGAGTTCTTCCGACCTCTGATCATGACCATCAGCGAGCAGAACTTCACCCTCCCCCTCGGGCTGGTCAGCCTGCAGGGCAACCTCGGCTCCGGCAGCGTGGCCACCGTGCTGGCCGGTGTGGTGATCTCGATGATCCCCGCCCTGCTGGTGTTCGTCCTCGGCCAGCGTCCGCTGCGTGAGGGTCTGACCGCAGGAGTGAGCAAGTGAGCACCCTGTCCGAGGCGACCACCGCCCCCTACCATGACGCCGTGGACCCGGCCCGCCCTCGCCTGCACATCCTGCCGCCCAGCGGTTGGCTCAACGACCCGAACGGCGTCTGCCGCGTCGACGGCCGCTACCACGTCTTCTACCAGCACAACCCGGACGCACCCACGCACGGCAACGTGCACTGGGGCCACGCGAGCTCGACCGACCTGCTGCACTGGACCGACGAGCCGATCGCCCTCGCCCCGGTCGCCCGGATCGGTCAACGCGAACGGCTGCTGGTCGGGCTGCGTGGTCGACGACGACGGGGTGCCGACGGCGGTCTACACAGCGGTCCGCGAGCACGCCGGGAACGCCGGGGTCGCCGTGGCCCGCAGCGACCGGACGCTGCGCGAGTGGCGTCAGGACCCGGTCCTCAAGATCGGCACTCCCGACGACCCGGCCATCGCGGAGGTGCGCGACCCGTTCGTCTTCCGGTTCGGTGACCACCGCTACGCCGTCCAGGGGGCCGGTCACCACCACGGCGATCCGCAGCTGCTGGTCTACCGCTGCGACGACCTGGACGACTGGGAGCTGCTGGGTCCGCTGCTCACCGTCGCCGACCCGGTGGCGGCGTCGGTGGTGCCGGCGAACATCTGGGAGTGCCCGAACCTGTTCGAGCTGGGGGGACGGTGGGTGCTGCTGCTGTCCCAGTGGCGGCACGTCGACGGCACCCACGACCTGGCCGGGGTGCGCTACCTGATCGGGGACCTGACCGAGTCCGGCGCCGGACTGACGTTCGTGGCCGAGTCGGGCGGCGCGGTGGACACCGGACCGACCTTCTACGCCCCGCAGGCGCTGGTCGACGGCGATCGCGTGCTGCTCTGGGGCTGGGCCTGGGAGGGCGCGCAGCGGACGGCCGACCAGGTCGCCGACGCCGGCTGGGCCGGCACGCTGACGTTCCCCCGCGAGCTGTCCCTGGACGGTGACCGGCTGGTCAGCCGGCCGGCCCCCGAGCTGGTCGGCCTGCGGTCCGCCGACCTCGACGCCACCGCACCCCTGCACGAGTCGGCCTTCGAGCTGGCGACCGACGGTCCGCTGGAGCTGGTCCTGGTCGACGCCGCCACCGGCTCACGGGAGACGGCGGTGAGCACCGAGGGTCCCGCCCGGGTGCTGGTCGACGGATCGATCGTGGAGGTGTTCGCCGACGGGCCGTCGGCCACCTCGCGGCACTACCCCAGCCGCCACCGGTCACTGGGAGGTCACCGCGACGCAGGACGTCCGGGCCTGGCGCCTGGGCTGACGCAGGACTGCGTCAAACTCTCCCCGATCGGCGCCCGCAGCGGCGTGTCGCGCCGATCCAGGGCCAGTCGGGGAGAGTTTGACGCGGCGCCGCTCGCCACGAGCCGCTCAGGCGTACGGCTGGATGAGCTCCCGGTAGCGGGCCGACATGGTGGCCAGCACCTCGTCCCCCGGGGTGGCCCACACGTCGGCGTTGAAGATCTCCACCTCGATGTCCCCGGTGTAGCCGGCGTCGCGGACCCAGCCGCCGATGGTGGCGAAGTCGATGTGGCCGTCGCCCATCATCCCGCGGGCCAGCAGCGCGTCGGCCGGCAGCGGGGTGATCCAGTCACACACCTGGTAGCTGTGGATCCGGGCGCCGGCGCGGGCGATCTGGGCCTCCAGGTCGGGGTCCCACCAGACGTGGAAGGTGTCCAGCACCACCCCGACCTCCTCGACCGGGTACGGCTCCGCGATGTCCAGGGCCTGGCCGAGGGTGGAGACCACACCGCGGTCGGCGGCGTAGATCGGGTTCATCGGCTCGATGCCGAGCGACACCCCCACCTGACGCGCGTACGGCACCAGCCGGTCGATCGCCGCGGCGGCCCGACGGCGGGCGGCGGGCAGATCGCGGTCACCGGTCGGCAGCCCACCCGGCACCAGGCACAGCGTGGCCGCACCGATGGCGGCGGCCTCGTCCAGCGCGCGGACGTTCTCGGCGTGCGCGGCCTCGACGGCGGCCGGATCCGAGGCGGTGAAGAAGCCGCCGCGGCACAGGGTGGAGACCCGCAGGCCGGCGTCGGCCAGCCAGCCGACGGCCTGGTCCAGGCCGGCCTCGGCCAGCTGCTCGCGCCAGACCCCGATGGAGGACAGACCGGCGGCCAGGCAACCGTCGATCGCCTCCCGCAGGGTCCAGCTCGCCGTGGTCCGCTGGTTCAGCGAGAGCCGGGCGAGCGTGGGGTCGGTGACCGGTGGCGACACCGCCGGCGCGCTCACGCGGGGATCCCGGCCGCGGCGAGGACCAGACCGAGCCGATGACGGGCCAGCTCGGGATCCGGCAGCAACCGGGCGGTGTTGGCCAGCTCGAACACCCGGGCCAGGTGCACGGGCGACCGGGCCGCCTGCAGACCGCCGACCATGCCGAAGCCGTCCTGGTGGCCCGAGAGCCAGGCCAGGAAGGCGATCCCGGTCTTGTAGTAGAAGGTCGGCGCACAGAAGATGTGCCGCGACAGCTCCAGGGTCGGCGCCATCTCCGCGCGGTAGCGTGGCCACGTCGCCGTCGTCGAGGGCGGTGAGCGCGGCGGAGGCGGCCGGGGCGATCGCCGCGAAGGCCCCCAGCAGCGCGTCGGAGTGGTGCTCGCCGTCACCCTCGATCAGCTCGGGGTAGTTGAAGTCGTCGCCGGTGTAGAGCCGGACGCCGGCGGGCAGCCGGCGGCGCAGGTCGGTCTCGTGCGCCGCCGAGAGCAGCGACACCTTGACCCCGTCGACCTTGCCGGCGTGGTCGTGAACCAGCTGGACGAAGGTGTCGGTGGCGGTGGCCACGTCGGCGCTGCCCCAGTAGCCGGCCAGCTGCGGGTCGAACGCCTCGCCGAGCCAGTGCAGCACGACCGGCTGGCTGACCTGGGACAGCACCGTGTCGTACACGCTGCGGTAGTCCTCGGCGGTCGTGGCTGCGGCGGCCAGGTGCCGCGACGCCATCACGATCACCTGGGAGCCGGCGCCCTCGACGAAGGCGACCTGCTCCAGGTAGCCGGCGGTCACCTCGGCCAGCGTGGCCGGTCCCACCGGCAGGTGGTCGGTGCCGGCGCCGGAGGCGATCCGGGCGCCCGGCGGCCCGGGCCTGGGCGGCGCTGCGGGAGATGAGCTCCTGCGTCGCCGCCCAGTCCAGACCCATGTTCCGCTGGGCGGTGTCCATCGCCTCGGCCACACCCAGGCCGTAGCGGAACAGGTGAGCGCGGAACGCCAGGGTGGCGTCCCAGTCGACGGCGGCCGGCGCACCCGGGACGTTCTCGGCGAACGGGTCGGCCACCACGTGGGCCGCCGCGAAGGCGACCCGGGTCCGGTACGGCTGCGGGTGCTCGACCCAGGCCCGCGGCGCCTGCAGGGCGACCTCGGTCAGCGACCCGTCGGCGCGTGGCAGCCGGATGCTGTCGACGGCAGGTGACACTCACGCGATCTCCTTGAGCTCGACCCGGCGACCCTCGTTCGACGACTGCAGACCGGCCTCGACCAGCTGCAGCCCGCGGACACCGGCCGCCAGGTCGTAGCCGTGCGGGCGGCCGGCGTCGACGTCGCGCAGGAACTGCTCCCACTGCGCGCGGAAGCCGTTCGGGTAGTCCTCGATGTCGGGCACCTGCTCCCACTGCGCGCGGAAGTCCTGGTCGGTGGGCAGGTCGGGGTTCCAGACCGGCTTGGGCGTCTGCGCCCGCGGCTGGATCCGGCAGCCGAACAGCCCGGCCGTGGCCGAGCCGTGGGTGCCGTCGACCTGGAACTCGACCAGCTCGCCACGGTCGACCCGGACGGCCCAGGAGGAGTTGATCTGGGCGATGATGCCGCCCTCGAGCTCGAAGATGCCGTACGCGGCGTCGTCGGCGGTGGCGGTGTAGGGCTGGCCCTGCTCGTCCCAGCGCTCCGGGATGTGGGTGACGGCCTTGGCCATCACGGCCTCGACCGGGCCGAACAGGTTCTCCAGCACGTAGTTCCAGTGGCAGAACATGTCCAGCACCATGCCGCCGCCGTCCTCGGCGCGGTAGTTCCAGCTCGGCCGCTGGGCCGGGATGACGTCACCCTCGAACACCCAGTAGCCGAACTCGCCGCGCACCGAGAGGATGCGGCCGAAGAAGCCCAGGTCGACCAGCCGCTTGAGCTTGACCAGACCGGGCAGGTAGAGCTTGTCGTGCACGACACCGGTGATGGTGCCGGCCTGCTGCGCGGCGGTCACCAGCTTCTGCCCGTCCAGCACGGACTCCGCGATCGGCTTCTCGGTGAAGACGTGCTTGCCGGCCGCGATGGCGGCCAGGATCGCGTCGGTGCGCCCGGAGGTGACCTGGGCGTCGAAGTAGATCGTCGCCTCCGGGTCGGCGAGCGCTGCGTCGAGGTCGGTGGTCCACTCGCGGACGCCGTGCAGCTCGGCCAGTCGGGCCAGCTTGTCGGCGTTGCGGCCGACCAGGACGGGCTCGACCTGGATCCGGTCGTCGCCGACGACCACACCGCCCTCGTCGCGGATGGGCAGGATGGAGCGGACCAGGTGCTGCCGGTACCCCATCCGACCGGTCACCCCGTTCATGATCACCTTGACTGTCCGAACCGCCATCTCGACCTCACTGCCTCTCGTCCGACGAACACCCGACTGATTGCGCAAACGCTTACGTTAACCGTTTGCGACAGCGTACGCTACGGTGACCCCACAGGACAAGAGGCTCTTGTCGCCGGTGAAGGAGGCAGCCACGTGGCCGGTCCGCCCGCAGCCGTCCGGCTGTCCGAGGTCGCCGACGCCGCCGGCGTGTCGATCGCCACCGCCTCGCGCTCGCTGCGCGGACTCGGCGGGGTCAGCGACACCGTGGCCGAGAAGGTGCGCGGCATCGCCGAGGACCTGGGCTACGTCACCAACTCCTACGCCCGCACCCTGGCCGGCGGCACCACCACCATCGTGGGTCTGATCCTCAACCAGATCGACGACCCCTACTTCACCGAGATCGCGGCGGGGGTGGTCCGGGCGGCCGAGGAGACCGAGCTGACGGTGCAGATCGGGCACTCGACCCGCGACCCGCACCGCGAGCTGAAGCAGATCCGCAGCCTGGTCGCCCAGCGCGCCCGGGCCATCATCATCGCCGGTTCCGGCTACACCGACCCGCAGCGCGAGCAGCAGGCCAAGGAGCTGCTCGCCCGCTACGAGGGTGGCGGCGGCCGGGCCGCCGTGATCGGTCGCCACTTCCTCGGTGTCGACGCCGTGCAACCCGACAACAAGGGGGCCGCCGGCCAGGTCGCCCGGCACCTGGCCGAGCTCGGGCACCGCGACGTGGTGGTCATCTCCGGGCTGCCGAGTCTGACCACTGTCGAGGACCGGCAGGGCGAGGCGGTCAAGGTGCTCACCGCCGCCGGCGCCCGGGTCACCGTCGTCGAGACCGACTTCACCGGTCACGACGCCGGGCAGGCCGCGCTGGCCGCCCTCGAGGCGGAGCCGCAGACCACAGCCGTGATGGCCCTCAGTGACGCGATGGCGATCGCTGTGCTGACCGGGCTGCGGCGGGCCGGCATCGACGTGCCCGGCCGGGTCTCGGTGACCGGCATCGACGACGTGCCGGTGGCCGAGCTCATCTCCCCGTCGCTGACCACGGCGGCGTTCCCGCTCAGCGAGCTGGGCCGGGAGGCCCTGCTGCTGACCACCCGGCCGCAGGCCACGCGCCCGCGCCGGAAGATGATCCCGGCGGAGCTGGTGGTCCGGGAGTCGACCGCAGCGCCCCGCTCGTGATCAGCGGGGTGGTCGTGATCAGCGGGTGGTCGTGATCAGCGGGTGGTCATGATCATGGCCGAGGTCATGATCATCAGCGGGGCCGGGCCGTACGTGGACCCCTGGCACCCCTTCCCCGAGACGACCGCTCGGCTGGCCGAGCTGCTCACCTCCGGCGGGCACCGCGTCGAGGTGTCGGAGACCGTCGAGGAGACCCTGCTCTCCGGAGCCGGCGCCCAGCTGCTGGTGATCAACATCGGCAACCCCGACCCGCCGCGACCGGTCCCGATCATGGTCGAGATCCAGCAGGCGCTGCTCGCGCACCTGGCCGCCGGTGGTGGTCTGCTCGGGATGCACGTGAGTGCCACCTCGTTCACCACGATGGCCCGCTGGCCGGAGATCCTCGGTGGGCACTGGGTCCGTGGGACGACGATGCACCCGCCACTGGACCTGGCCCGGATCCGGTTGCACACCGGTGCGCACCCGGTCGTCGGCGACGCCACGGAGCTCGAGGTGCTGGACGAGCGCTACAGCCACCTCGCCGTGGCCGACGACGTCGTGGTGCTGGGTGATCACCAGCACGAGGGCCGCACCCACCCGATGATCTGGGCCCGTGAGCACGGACCCGGTCGGGTGCTCTACGACGGACTCGGGCACGACGGGCGATCGTTCGACAGCCCCGGCCACCGGGCCCTGCTGCTCCGCGCCGCCGACTGGCTGGCCCACGAGGACGTCGATCCAGCCGCCTGACCCTCGGCCGGCCGACTCACGCTCGGCCGATCCCCTGGCCGTTCTCCCGACCATCGGCCGATCCGCCGACGCCCGGCCGGCCGTCTGACCGTCTACCAGCTGCCGGCAGCCGGCGCTGGCGCCGGCGGCCCGCGATCAGCGCGGGGGTGCTACCGAGTCGCGCAGCACCAGCGGACAGTCGAGCAGCACCCGCGGCGCCGTTCGAGGTTCCCCCAGCACCGGGGCCGGCGCGGTGTCGAGAA
Organism: uncultured Actinomycetota bacterium; assembly: GCA_963784345.1. Taxonomy (GTDB): domain Bacteria; phylum Actinomycetota; class Actinomycetes; order Propionibacteriales; family Propionibacteriaceae; genus Microlunatus. The sequence continues at coordinate 190,854 of CAWARE010000005.1, read as the reverse complement.
CGCGTTCGAGCACCACCCGCATGGCCCGCTCCCCCATCTCGCGGTGCGGCAACCGGACGGTGGTCAGCGCGGGCACCAGGCAGGGCGCCACGTTCTCGTCGTCGTCGTAGCCCACCACCGACAGGTCGCCGGGCACCGACAGACCGAGCTGGGCGGCCGCCAGCACCACCCCGACGGCTGACCGGTCGTTGGCGCAGACGATCGCCGACGGCCGCCGGTCCCCGGCGAGCACGTGCAGGGCGCCGGCGTAGCCCTTGTCGATCTCCCAGCCCGCGACGACCGGGGCGGGGACGTCCAGCCCGGCCGCGGCGATCGCCTCGGCGAAGCCCTGCTCCCGCAGCCCGGAGGCGATCACGTCGCTGGTGCCGGTGAGCATCACGATGTCTCGGTGACCCTGCTCGATCAGGTGCCGGGTGACCGCCCGGCTGCCGGCCACCTCGTCGGGGATGAAGGCCGGTGCGCGGTCGTCGGGGTCGAAGCAGTTGGCCAGTGCACAGGTGGTGCTGCCCAGGGCCAGCGGGACGTCGTACGGGCGCAGGCTCATGGCCGCGAACAGGAAGCCGTCGACCTGCCGGTTCTGCAGCGTCTCGTACGCCTGCTGCTCCCGCTCGACGTCGTTCTGGGTGTCGATCACCAGCAGCAGGTACCCCTCGGCGGCGGCCGCGTCGGACGCGCCCTGCAGCAGCTGACCGCCGAACGCGGTCGTGGCGATGGCGTCGGTGACCACCCCGATGGTGGAGCTGCGCCGGCTCCGCAGACTCAGCGCCACGGCGTTGGGGGTGTAGTGCAGCTGCTCGGCGGCCGCGATGATCAGCGCCTGCTTGTCCGCGGCGATGTTCCCAGCGCCACGGCCGTTCAGCACCAGCGACACCGCGCTGCGGGACACCCCGGCCAGATCGGCGACGTCCTGGGAGGTGGCTCTGCGCGGCATCCGGCGAGTCTAGCCTAACGCGTGTCAGGTCGGCCGGCTGGCTGGCCGCGCCCGTTGGGCAATTTCCATCCACGGATGAGAATCGGCGCTCCCCCGACGTTCGGCGAGGGGATTCGCCATCCGTGGATGGAAATTGCCGGACCGGGCCCCACCGAGGCCGCACAAACCCCATCCGTGGATGGAAAATGCCGGACCGAGGCCCACCCAGGCCGCACAAACCCCATCCGCGGATGGAAAATGCCGGACCGGGCCCACCCGAGGCCGCACAAACCCCGTCCGTGGATGGAAATTGCCGTGATTCCGCGCGCCGGCGCGACCCGTCGGCAGTCCGGGTCGGGGTCAGATCAGCGGGTTGACCACGATCGACTGCTCGCGGCTCGGGCCGACGCCGATGCCGGAGATCCGGGCCCCGCACAGCTCCTCGAGCCGCTCGACGTAGCGGCGGGTGTTCTTGGGCAGGTCCTCGAACGAGCGGCAGCCGGTGATGTCCTCGGTCCAGCCGTCGAGGTACTCGTACACCGGGGTGGCGTGGTGGAAGTCCGACTGGTTGACCGGCAGCGTGTCGAAGCGCTCGCCGTTGACGTCGTAGGCCACGCAGACCGGGATCTGCTCCCACCCGGTCAGCACGTCCAGCTTGGTCAAGAAGATGTCGGTGAACCCGTTGCCCTGGGAGGCCGCCTCGACCACCAGCGCGTCGAACCAGCCGCAGCGCCGCTTGCGACCCGTGGTGGTGCCGAACTCGGCCCCGATCTCGCGCAGCTTCTCCCCGTCGTCGTCGAACAGCTCGGTCGGCATCGGACCCTCACCGACCCGGGTGGTGTAGGCCTTGGCGATGCCGATCACCCGGTCGATCCGGGTCGGTCCGACCCCGGCCCCGACGCAGGCGCCGCCGGCGATCGGGTTGGACGAGGTCACGTACGGGTAGGTGCCGTGGTCGACGTCCAGGTGGTGGGCCTGGGCGCCCTCGAAGAGCACCACCTTGTCGGCGTCCAGCGCGGTGTTCAGCACCCGGCTCACGTCGGCGACGTGGGGTCGGAGGCGCTCCGCGTGCGACAGCAGGTGCTCGGTGACCTGGACCGGGTCCAGCGCGGCCCGGTTGTAGACCTTGACCAGCAGGTGGTTCTTCTGGTCCAGGGAGGCCTCCACCTTCTGCCGCAGGATCGAGGCGTCGAAGAGGTCCTGGATCCGCAGCCCGATCCGGTTGACCTTGTCGGAGTAGGCCGGGCCGACCCCGCGACCGGTGGTGCCGATCTTGGCCTTGCCCAGGAAGCGCTCGGTGACCTTGTCGATCGTCTGGTGGTACGACGCGATGATGTGGGCGTTGGCCGAGACCAGCAGCCCGGACACGTCCACGCCGCGGGCGGCGAGTCCGTCGATCTCGCTGAACAGCACGTCGAGGTCGACCACCACCCCGTTGCCGATCACCGGGGTGCAGTTGGCGTTGAGCACGCCCGACGGCAGCAGGTGCAGGGCGTAGCGCTCACCTGCCACGACCACTGTGTGACCGGCGTTGTTCCCCCCGGAGTACCGGACGCAGTAGTCGACCCGGTCACCCAGCTCGTCGGTCGCCTTGCCCTTCCCCTCGTCGCCCCACTGGGCTCCTACCACCACAATGCCCGGCATGTGATCGCCGCCTTCTTTCAGCAGTGAAGCCCCCGGGCAGCGGTGCCTCGGGGACTCTTACTGCCTCACTCTATCGGTCTGAGTCGATCGGATAGGCGCTGGTCAGGGCCCGGTAGCCGGTTTCGGTGGAATCGCGCAGGAACTGGGCACAGCGCTCGTACTCGACGTCGTCGCCGATCCGGCGGGCGGCCCGGGCGAGCGACCACAGGGCCCGCAGGAAGCCGTGGTTGGGCTCGTGCTCGTACGGGATCGGCCCGGCACCCTTCCAGCCCGACCGGCGCAGCGCGTCCAGTCCGCGGTGGTAGCCCGTCCGGGCGTACGCGTACGCGGTCACGTCGGCCTCCGACGTCCCCACCGCCAGCGCCTCCTCGGCCAGCTGGGCCCAGGCCCGGCTGCCGGCCGGCTCGGCCACGACCGCCGCGACCAGCTCGGCGTGGTCGGCCTCGTCGGTCAGGCCGGGTCCGATGACCGGCAGCAGGCTCGGGGTCGGTCCGGCCCCGGCGGCGGCCAGCAGGTTGCGGTGGGTCACGGGTTCGCTCACCCCGTCACCCTAGTGGTCACCCCGCCGCCGGCCCGACCACCGAGCAGCGAAAAACCCTGTCTCCCAACAAAATCCGGCGGCGTGACCTGTCGCATCCGGAACGCCCCGGCCGCAGGAAGAAGGCACGACATCCAGCCGCCCGGGACGCGCCCGGCGGAGATCAAGGAGGATCGAGATGGTGCTTCGCCACATCGCCAAGGTGGGAGCCGCCCTGCTCGTCGCAGGAGCTCTTGCCGTGGGGGCCGCGCCGACGGCGTCGGCCCACAGCACGACGTCGGGGAACCGCAGCCTGGCCAGCGTGCTGGCCAAGGACGGCAGCGGGTTCGACCGCAACTGGAACGACTTCGACATCGTCGACAACGCCGTGCAGGCGGTGCTCAAGGCCAAGCCGAACTCACCGGTGAAGGTGCTGGCCGACGGCAAGACGCGGGTGACCGCCTTCCTGCCGACCGACCGCGCCTTCCGGATCCTGGTCAAGGACCTGACCGGGACGTCGTACGGCAGCGAGAAGAAGGTCTTCGAGGCGGTCGCCGGTCTCGGCATCGACACCGTCGAGACCGTGCTGCTCTACCACGTCGTGCCGGGCGCGACCATCACCTACAAGCAGGCGCTGCGCTCCAACGGTGCTGCCCTGACCATGGCCTCCGGCGGCACCGTCAAGGTCCAGGTGCGCTCTCACGTGTTCGTCAAGCTCGTCGACGCCGACACCGACGACGCGAACCCGTACGTGGTCAAGCGCGACATCAACAAGGGCAACAAGCAGATCGCCCACGCCATCGACCGGGTGCTGCGCCCGGTCAACCTCTGAGTCGCGGGCCGGCGCTAGTCGGGCCCGTGATCACGTAGAACCCCCGTGATCACGTAGACCGGCGCGTGATCACGTAGATCCCTCGTCAGGTGGGGAACTACACCCAGGGAGCGGCCACGGCACGGAATCCCGTGCCGCTGGCCGCCACCCGGAGCACCGCCTGCGTGACCCCGTCGACGACGGGATGGCGGTCGGCCGGGTCGGCTCCCTCCACCGCCTCCCACCTCACCAGCGACTGGTCGATGGGCACCGGGTCCGGCGCCAGCCGCACGGCCTCCATCACCGCCATGAAGGCACCGTTGTCCGCGAGTGGGTTGAGCAGCTCCGCCTCGCCCGCCCGGGCGGCCAGCAGGTTCCCCAGCAGGTCCACCCGCTCGTAGCGGCTGTGGACCGGTTCGCGACCGATGACCTCCAGACTCACCTCGTCGCGGGTGTAGAAGAACCGCACCACCCCGGCGCTGCCGTAGACGGCCACCCACGGGTCGGTGTTCACCGGCGCGCACAGGGTCAGTCCGCCGGCGATGAGCGGGCCGGTGCGCGACCGTCAGCACCAGGCTGGAGGTGTCGTCGGCCTCGATGTCGTTGGCCCGGTAGAGCTCCAGGTCGATGTCGACCACGTCCTCCACCCGACGGGCCCCGGCCAGCCGCAGCGCGGTCGCGGTGGCGTGGGCCAGCGGGTTGGTGGTCACACCGTCGACGACGGGCCGACCGTCCAGCATGCGCTTGCCGGCCCAGGGAGCGCGACGGAAGTAGGACGTCGCCCGCACCCAGGTGCCCGCGAACCCGATGTGCGACACCTCCCCGATGTCGCCCCCGGTCACGATCTCGGTGACCGCGGCCAGCGCCTCCGAGCCCAGGCTCTGGAAGCCGACCTGGCAGATCCGGCCGGTCTCGGCCTCGACCGCCAGCAGCTCGGTGAACTCCGCCATCGTCGTGGTCGGCGGCTTCTCCAGCAGCACGTCCATGCCGGCCCGCAGCAGGGCCGTGGTCATCGGGGCGTGGGTGGGCAGCGGGGTGCACAGGACGGCGACGTCGGCGGGGACGCCCGCGGCCAGGAACTGGTCGAGGTCGGCGTACCAGGCGACCCCGGCCTCCTCGGCCGGGGAGCCGTCGACCGGCGGGCGGGGGTCGACCACGGCGACCAGGTGACCGCGGGTCAGGGCGTTGCGGACGTGCGAGGCGCCGTGCCCGTGGATGCCGATGACGACGATCCCCGGCTCCGGGCTCGCGACGCCGGAGACACCGTCGGCTGCACGCTGCTCAGCCGCGCTCACGCCCGGCTCCCCTCGAACCAGCCGACCGGCTTGTCCCGGTCCCGTGGTGCGGTGGGGATGGCCAGCGTCGGTCGCGCCTCGGGGGCCGCCCACCGGGTCGCGTTGCGCAGGATCTGCTGGATGGTCGGGTCGTGGTAGATCGGGTACTCCTCGTGTCCGGGACCGAAGTAGAAGACCTTGCCGCGCCCCCGCCGGAAGGTCAGTCCGGACCGGAACACCTCCCCGCCGTCGAAAGCGGAGATGAAGACGGTCTCGTCGACCTGGTCGACGTCGAACGGCTCGCAGTACATCTCGGAGTCCGGCACCAGCACCGGGTGCGGGATGCCCTGCACGATGGGGTGACCGGCGGTCGCCGTCCAGACCAGCTCACGGCCGCCGTGCCGGAAGCCGAAGCTGCGGCCGGTGGTCCCGACGACGGCGCGGAACGGCTTGGAGTTGAGCGCGGAGTGCAGGGCCAGGAACCCCATCCCCTCACTGACCCGCCGACGAACGGTCTCGGCGTGCCGGTCCTCCACCTCACCCTGCACCTTGTGACCCCACCAGAGCAGCACGTCGGTGTCGTCGAGCAGGCCGCCGCCCAGTCCCTGATCGGGCTGGTCCTGGGTCGCCGTACGGACCTCGAGCCCGGGGTCGGTGCTCAGGGCGTCGGCGATCGCCCCGTGGATGCCCCGCGGGTAGAGCGCGGCGATCGGCGGCTCATGGCGTTCGTGGTGGTTCTCCGACCACACGGTCACCCGGATCGTCATGCGCCGCGGGGTCCGGCGGTCGGACGGGCGGTCGGACGAGCGGCGGTGGGGCTGGTCACGGTCGAGTGGCTCCTCGTCGAGCAGTGGGCAGGTCGGGTCGGGTCGAGGTCAGTAGCGGCGCAGCAGGTCGGGGCGCTCGCGGCCCGCGTACGTGACTGTCGGCCAGGCCGGGTCGACCGTCAGCACCCGCAGACCCTCCTCGGTCAGCAGCACGGTGTCCTCCACCTTGGCGCCGTCGCCGGTCGGGTTCCAGGCGAAGGCCTGACCGGTCCGGATCGGGTCGTCGGTGATGCCGGTGGCGCGCGGGTCGCGGCCGGCGTAGCCGGCCACCCCGCCCTGGTGGTGGCGGCGCCACTCGTCGGGATCGAAGCCGTTGGTCGCGTACGCCTGGCAGCCGGCGCGGAAAGCCGTGGCCAGCGAAGCGCCGGGCACCAGGGCGTCGAAGTAGGCCGCCTCCACGGCCAGGATCCGTCGCTGGGCGTCCTCCTCGACAGCTGTCGGGGGCGCGAACGCGACAGTACGGCTGACGTTGACGATCAGGCCCTGGCGGCGGGCACAGACGACCACGAGGGCGCGACGACCCAGCGGTGCGGCGGTCGGCAGCGGATGGCGGACACCCGTGCGCGAACCCCCGCCGACCAGCACCACCAGCGGTTCGGCGCCCCGCCGGACCAGCGCGGCGGAGACCTCGGCGGCCACCTCCAGCTCGCGGTGCTGGGGGCGGGCCCGACCGAGCACCTCGGTCAGCACGGTGGCCGTCTCCTCCCCCAGGGTCGCGAACCGGGCCGTCTCGGCCGGCAGCAACGGGACCCGCAGCCGGCGCAGCTCGGCCGCGACGTCGTCCTCGGTCAGGGTTCCCGGCCCGGTGGGCAGCGGCAGGGGCTGGTCCCAGGCCACCACCCGGACGTCGACCCCGGGCGGCAGCTCCTCGGCGATCAGCCGGTCCACCTCGTTGTCGGTGGCCAGCACGGTGTCGCCGGCGGCCTCCACCACGGCGGCGAAGATCGGCGGGGCCGCCAGGCTGACGTGGCTCCGGGCGCCGTCCAGGTACCAACCGAGGGCGGTGGCCGAGGTGAGCACCAGCCGTTCAGCGCCGTGACGGTCGAGCAGGGCCAGCAGCCGTTCCCGCTTGGTGGCCCGGTCAGCGCGGGCGTCTGCGCCTCGCACCGCGGTCGGGATGCTGGGTACCGCCGCAGCGACCCGATCGGCAGACTCGGTGGCGGTCATCAGGCGGACTCCTCGCGAGCTGGACGGACGTAAACGCTTGCGTCGATAGCGTAAACGGTTTCCGACGGGATGTCACGTCACTGCGGTCAGACCTGGGTCGGTGCGCGGCCGGTGCTGCCACGCACCACCAGCCGGGGTCGCAGCAGGACCGGGGCGTCAGGGACGACCTCGCCTGTCGGGCTGAGCAGCGCCGAGAGTCGCTGCCAGGCCAGTCGACCCATCTGCTCCTGCGGCACCCAGGCGGTGGTGAGGGGTGGCCAGGTGTAGGCGGCGAACGGGATGTCGTCGAAGCCGACCAGCGAGAGGGCGCCGGGCACGTCGGTGCCGAGCTCGTGCAGGGCCCCGAGCAGCCCGAGAGCGACGACGTCGTTGAAGGCGATCACGGCGGTGACGCGCGCGTCGAGCACCTGACCCGCGGCGGCGTGACCGTCGGGGAACATCGCGCCGCAGGGGATCGTGATCACCTCGATCCCGGTGACCGCGGCCAGGGCGAGCTCGCGGGCCGCGTTGGACCGGCTCGCCGGCGGCCCTTGCAGGTAGGCGATCCGCCGGTGCCCGAGTCCGGTCAGGTGACGGACCAGATCGCGGATCCCCGAGGCCCAGTCGACGTCCAGCTGGGGCAGGTCGGCGCCCTCCACCACCCGGTTCAGCAGCACCGCCGGGTGCAGCTCGGGCAGCAGCCGGGCCAGGTCGTCCTCGGACATCCGGGGAGCGACGAGCACCACCGCGTCGCAGCGCCGACGGGTCTCCAGTGCGAGCACGGGCTCCTCCTCGGCGTGCTCGGCGCTGTCGGCGACCAGCACCCGGTAGCCCTGCTCGGCGGCGGCGCGGCTCAACCCCCGCAGCCCTCCGTGGAAGGAGGGGTTGGTGAGGTCGGGCACCACGTAGCCGATGGTCTGCGTCCGACCGAGGGCGAGGCTGCGGGCCACCTGGTTCGGCCGGTAGTCGAGCTCGACGGCTGTGGCGCGCACCCGCTGCGGCGATGGTCGGGTCGACGGTGGCGAGCCCGTTCATCACCCGGGAGACGGTGGCCCGCGACACCCCGGCCCGGGTGGCCACGTCGCCGATGGTCGATCGGTCGCGGCTGGGTCGACGCCCCATCCGGACCTCCTGACGCCGTCGCGAGAAACCATTTCCCGAACGCTTGCGCCGACCCTAGCCGCCCTTCCAGGCGAAGTCGAGGCTTCCGAGCGGTTGCACGCAAAGGCTTGCGCCACGACCACCAGCGGCCTAGGCTGAGATCGCGAGAAACCGATTACTGACGGAGGAACACAGATGGCCGAGCAGCGTCGACGGTACGCGATCGTAGGGACGGGGTCCCGGGCGAGGATGTACGTGGGGGCCCTGACCGGCACCCACGCCGACGTGGGCGAGCTGGTGGCGCTCTGCGACCCCAACCCGGTGCGGCTGGCCTACTACCGCGACACCTACGACCTGGCGTCGGTTCCCCTCTACGCCCCCGAGGACCTGGACCGCCTCTTCGACGAGACCCGCCCGGACGCGCTGATCGTCACCTCCCCCGACGCCACTCACGACATCGTACGTCACCGCGGCTCTGGCCCGGGGACTCGACGTGATCACCGAGAAGCCGATGACGATCGACGCTCCTCGGCTGCACCGGATCGTGGACGCGGTGCAGGCGTCTCCCGGCGACCTGACCGTCACGTTCAACTACCGCTACTCGCCGCGGAACTCGGTGGTCCGTCGGCTGATCGCCGAGGGCGCCATCGGCGACGTCACCTCCGTGCACTTCGAGTGGCTGCTCGACACCGCCCACGGCGCCGACTACTTCCGCCGCTGGCACCGACGCAAGGACGTGTCCGGCGGTCTGCTGGTGCACAAGAGCACCCACCACTTCGACCTGGTCAACTGGTGGCTGGCCGACGTCCCGACCCGGGTGTACGCCAGCGGGGGTCTGAAGTTCTACGGCCAGGCCAACGCCGACGCCCGCGGACTGGGCGAGCGCACCCCGCTGAGCCGGGACAACTCTCCCGAGGACCCGTTCCGGCTGGACCTGGCCGCCGACCCGCTGCTCAAGGGCCTCTACCTGGATGCCGAGTCCGCCGACGGCTACCAGCGGGACCTGGACGTCTTCAACGACAGCATCACCATCGAGGACAGCCTCAACCTGATCGTCGACTACGCCCGGGGCGCCACCATGTCGTACTCGCTCAGCGCCTTCGGGCCCTGGGAGGGCTACCGGGTCGCGTTCAACGGCACCGAGGGACGGATCGAGCTCGACGTGGTCGAGCGCGGTCACCTGGCCTCCGCGAACGAGAAGAAGGGCGGCGGTGGCAAGTCCGGGGTCGTGGTCGACCCGTCGGCGGTGCACGACGCCGCCGGGTCCGACGAGGTCCGACCGGTCGGTGAGCGGGTGCTGCTGCAGCGGCACTGGGAGACCGCCCAGGAGATCGAGATCCCGGTCGGTGAGGGCGGCCACGGCGGCGGGGACGCGATGCTGCTGGACGACCTGTTCCGCGGGGCGGCCGACGACCCGCTCGGTCGGACGGCCGGCTACCTGGACGGCATCCGCAGCGTGATCGTCGGCGTGGCCGGCAACACCAGCCTGGCCGAGCGCCGCGCGGTGGAGACCGCCGAGTTCGGCCTGCCGCTGAGTGAGGCGGCCGCGGCCGACGTGGTCGGCACCGACGCGACCGAGCCGGTGACCTCCCCCGGGGCCCGGTCGTGAGGGTCGTCCTCACCGGAGGTGCGCTGTGAAGGTCGTCGTCACCGGAGGTGCTGGTCGGCTGGGGGCCAGCGTGGTCACCGGTCTGGTCGGTCACGGGCACGAGGTGATCTCGCTGGACCGGGCCGAGCTGCCGGGGCTGCCGGCCGCCGACCAGATCGCTGTGGATCTGACCGACGCGGGCGCGACCGACGCCGTCTTCGCCCGGGTCCGACCCGAGGCGGTGGTCCACCTGGCCGCCATCGCCACGCCGTTCAGCGCCCCCGAGCCGGTCATCTGGGACACCAACACCTCGATCGCCTTCCACGTCCTGCAGTCGGCGGTCACCCACGGCGCCACCCGGGTGCTGGCCTCCTCCAGCCCGACCCCGCTGGGCTACGGCGCCCCGCTGGGCTGGCAGCCGTCCTACCTGCCGATCGACGAGCAGCACCCGCTGCGGCCGTGGAACGCGTACGCCGCCTCGAAGGCCGCCATCGAGCACCTGGTGGCGATGTTCGCCGCCCAGCAGGGACCGGCGGTCGCCGTGGGCAGCTTCCGGCCCTGCTTCGTGCTGTCGCCGCCGGAGTGGGCGGGAGCACCGACCCAGCAGGGCCACACGGTCGCCGAGCGGCTGGCGGACCCCGCGCTGGCCGCGGTGTCGCTGTTCAACTACGTGGACGCCCGGGACGCCGCCGACTTCGTCGACATCTGGCTGGCCGGCGCCCCGGAGCTGGAGAACGGTCAGACCTTCTTCGTCGGGGCGGCCGACGCCCTGGCCACCCGGCCGCTGGCCGAGCTGATCCCGCAGTTCCTCCCCGGCACCGAGGAGCTGGCGGCCGGGCTGACCGGCGACACCCCGGCCTTCTCGATCGCCAAGGCCGCCTCCCTGCTGGGGTGGCGACCGTCCCGCAGCTGGCGGACCGAGCTCGTCAGCGGGGACGCCGCCGAACCGGTCGCCGACCGTACGGGATCGACGTCGGTCGCGTGAGCGTGCCGGTGATCGAGGCGGTCCGCACCCGGCTCCTCACCCGGCCGCTGCTGCGGCCGTGGGGTGCCGACGTGCCCGAGCTGCACCTGGTCGTGGTCGAGGTGGACGCCGGCGGTGCGACCGGAGTCGGTTTCAGCTGGACCCCGACCATCGGCCCGTACGCCGTGCAGGCCCTGCTCGACCACGACATCACCGCCTTCGCGCTCGGCCGGCCCGCCCACCCGGAGCTGATCTGGGACGACGCCTGGGTCGCACCTGCACGAAGCCGGCGGCGGTGGCCTCACCACCATCGCCCTGGCCGGCCTGGATCTGGCGCTGTGGGACCTGCGAGCCAAGGTCGCCGGCACCTCGGTGGCCGGACTGATCGGCCGCCGCACCGACCGCCTTCCCGCGTACGGCAGCGGGGTGAACCTGCACTACTCCCTCGACGAGCTGGTCGCGCAGGCCGAGCGCTGGGTGGCCGCCGGCTACCGCGGGGCCAAGATGAAGGTCGGCAGCCCCGACCTCGACCGGGACCTGGAGCGGGTGGCCGCTGTCCGCGCGGTGCTCGGAGCCGACCGGTGGCTGGCGGTGGACGCCAACCAGCGCTGGGACCTGCCGACCGCCGAGCGAGCGATCCGGGCGCTGTCCCGGTACGACCTGCGCTGGATCGAGGAGCCGCTGCGGGCCGACGACCTGCCCGGCTACGCCACCCTGCGGCGCCGGATCGACGTCCCGCTGGCCTGCGGGGAGAACATCCACACGCTCTACCGCTTCGCTGAGTTCGTGGCCGCCGACGCGGTCGACATCCTGCAGCCCAACATCATCCGGGTGGGCGGCATCACCCCGTTCCTGCGGATCGCCCAGCTGGCCCGGTCCAGCTCGCGGGTGCTGGCCCCGCACCTGCTGCCCGACCTGTCCGCCCAGCTCGCCACGACGCTGCCGGGTAACGTCTGGGTCGAGGAGGTCGAGGACGCCGGCTGGGAGACGCTCGGGTTCGTGACCGCGCCGACCCCGGTCCGCCGCGAGGGCGGCGACCTGGTGGTCACGGAACGACCCGGACTCGGTCTGTCCTTCCTCGACCGGACCTGACCGACAGCACCACCCGTACGCCCGCGCCGGGGAACTCCCCGCCGCACACGAGAGGACACACGATGACCGACACGCTCACGGCGAACCAGACCTCCCCCTTGACCGCGCCGCAGGCGGCCGCCGCAGCCGCCACGGCAGCGGCGCCGATGGCCGCTGCTTCCCGCGAGGAGCGCGCGCGCTGGCTGGAGGCGGTGGCCGACGCCCTCGACGCCGCCAAGGCCGAGCTGGTCCCGATCGCCGTGGCCGAGTCCCACCTGCCCGAGGCCCGGCTGACCGGTGAGGTCGGCCGGACCACCGGCCAGCTGCGGCTGTTCGCCGCCGTGCTGCGCGACGGCGGCTACCTCGAGGTGGTCATCGACCACGCCCGGCCCGACGCCACCCCGCCGCAGCCCGAGCTGCGCCGGCTCCTGGTGCCGACCGGTCCGGTGGCCGTCTACGCGGCCAGCAACTTCCCGTTCGCCTTCTCGGTGGCCGGCGGCGACACCGCCTCCGCCCTGGCGGCCGGCTGCCCCGTCGTGGTCAAGGCGCATCCCGGCCACCCCGAGCTGTCCCGGCGTACGGCGGCCATCGTGTCCGCCGCCCTGGCCGCAGCCGGCGCCCCCGACGGCGCCTTCGGTCTGATCGAGGGCACCGAGGAGGGTCGGGTCCTGGTCCAGGAGCCGGCCATCACCGCCGGCGCCTTCACCGGATCGCTGGGCGGCGGTCGGGCCCTGTTCGACCTGGCCAACGGGCGACCGGCGCCGATCCCGTTCTACGCCGAGCTGGGCAGCATCAACCCGGTGGTGGTGACCGCCGAGGCCGCGGCCACCGGCGGCGAGGCCCTGGCCAAGGGTCTGGTCGGCTCCTTCACCCTGGGAGCCGGGCAGTTCTGCACCAAGCCCGGGGTGGTCTTCGTGCCCGCAGGGTGCGGGCTTCGAGCAGCAGGTCGCCGGCTCCATGGGCGAGACCGCTGCCGCACCCCTGCTGAACGAGCGGATCGCGTCCGGTTTCAGCCACGGTCTGGGTGAGCTGGCCGAGCACGCCGCCGTCGAGCTGGTCGCCGGAGCCAGGTCCGCCGCCGACGCCGACGCCCCGGAGCCGCTGGTGCTGGCCACCACCGCCGCCGCCGTGGTCGCCGACCCCGAGGCGCTGCTGGCCGAGTGCTTCGGGCCGGTCACCCTGCTGGTGTCGTACGCCTCCGACGACGAGCTGGCCGCGGCCCTGTCGGCGGTCGAGGGCAGCCTGACCGGCACCATCCACGCCGCCGACGGCGAGGACGTCCGTGACCTGACGGCCCTGCTCGCCCCGCGGGTCGGGCGGCTGCTGTTCGGCGGCTGGCCGACCGGCGTCGCGGTCACCTGGTCGCAGCACCACGGCGGCCCCTGGCCGGCCACCACCTCGGTGCACACCTCCGTCGGGGCCACCGCCATCCGCCGGTTCCTGCGGCCGCTGGCCTTCCAGGACGCGCCGGAGTCGGTGCTGCCGGCCGAGCTGCACGAGAGCAACCCGCTCGGCGTCCCGCGCCGGGTGGACGGGGTGCTCGAGGTCTGAGCCTCCCGTACGCCGCCCCTGGACGCCGAGAAGGAGCTAGGGACACGCTCGACGTTCGCCGAGCGTGTTCCTGGCTCCTTCTCGGCGTTCGTGGGCGGCGGATCGACGGCTGTGAGGAAAATGGTCTCCTGACGTGTCAACCGCAGAGCCTCCTGGAGCGAGTGACTCTGTGATGGACAGCCAAGGAGCAGCGACAGTGAGCGACGCCTCGCCTTCCGTACCGGCGCGGCCCTCGCTCGCCGCCGTTCCTCGTCCGGCCGAGGCGTCCGGTGAGCCGTTGTCGTTCGAGGACTTCTACCGCACCGAGCATCGGCACGTGCTGGGCCTGGCGTACGTGCTCACCGGCAACCAGGCGGCGGCCGAGGACGTCGCTCAGGATGCCTTCACCGCCGCCTTCCGGCAGTGGCGCTCGGTGGCGGTGTGCGATGCGCCGGGTGCGTGGATCCGACGGGTCACCTGCAACCGCGCCGCCTCCGTGCTGCGGCGCCGTCTCGTGGAGGCGAAGGCCCTGGTGCGCCTGGCCAAGCGGACACCGAGCTCGATCGAGCTGGAGGAAGGTGACGGGGCGTTCTGGCAGGCGGTCCGTCGTCTTCCCGCACGGCAAGCACAGGCGGTCGCTCTCTACTACTTCGAGGACTACAGCGTGCGGGACATCGCCGCGGTCCTGGACTGCAGCGAGGGCACCGTCAAGACCCACTTGAGCCGAGCGCGCGCGTCCGTCGCTCGCCACCTGCAGCTGGAGGACCCCCGATGAGCGACTTCGACACCCGAGCCCGACACGCTGCCGACGCCGTCCGGCGCCAGATCGCCGAGCTGCCCGCCTCCGACGACGGCGAACATCCGGCGCGCGCAACGCCCCCCGTCCCGAGGTCCGCTCCGCCTCGCGGTGGCCGCGTCGATCCTGGTCGGCGCCGTGGCGATCGGCGTACCCGTGCTGCGAGCCGGCATCGTCACCGGGGAGACAGCGCCGCCTCAGGCGGCGGCGTCACCTCCGGCGGCGCGGGCGCCGCCTCGGCGTGGTGGAGGGCGCGGCCTTCGCGGTGACCGGGACGTTGAAGCCGTTCCCCAGCTGCGACACCGTGCTCCAGTACTTCAAGGACGAGGCTCCCGAGGACCTGCTCAACCGGGTGGGGGCGGCGATGGCCTCGAGCACCGCGGGAGCCCCGCTCGAGCGGACCACCGTCACCGACCAGGGCGGCGACGCGGCCCGGCCGGTGGCGCCGAGGCGGGCGCCGGCGCACCCGGGCACTCGGACACGAACATCCAGGAGGCCGGCGTCGACGAGCCGGACATCGTGAAGACGGACGGCCGGCGGATCGTCGCTGTCGCCCAGGGCCGGGTGCACCTGATCACCTCGGTGCGGGGCCAGCTCACCCGACAGAAGACTCTGCCCGGTTCGACGGCGCGGAACGTGTTCCTGTCCGGCAACCGCCTGCTGGTCTTCAGCGACCAGGTCGCTGAAGGCGGCGAGCCCAGGTCGCCGTGGTTCGGCGCGCAGGCCGCCCTGACCATGTACGACATCTCGCGCCTCAGCGATCCGGTGCTCATCGCCACCCTGACGGTCGACGGCAACGTGGTCGACGCCCGGCTGGTCGGGACGCAGGTCCGCGTGGTGACCGTGGCGTCGCCGGACGTCGATGCACCGGCGCCGGACTTCACCCGCGACGGTCGTCTCACGAAGAAGTCCGAGCACGACCTCCGGACCGCTGTGGCGAACACGACGATCGACGACTGGATCCCCTCCTACGTCCTCGACGACGGCTCGGGCGCCCGGGTCGCCGCCGGCCACCTGGTCGAGTGCGCCGACCTGGCTCGCCCGGAGAAGTTCTCCGGACTCGACACGGTCGCGGTGTCGTCGTTCGACATGACCTCGGCGCTGCGGGAGCGCCAGGCGGTGGGAGTGGTCGCCGGCGGGCAGCAGATCTACGCGACCGGCACCTCGACCTACGTCTCGACCACTGAATGGACCCGCAACGGAACGCCTGCCACCACGAGCCTGCACAAGTTCGTCACAGCTGCGTCGGGAGCGAGCACCTACCGGGGATCCGGCGAGGTGCCCGGCATGCTGCTCAACCAGTACGCGCTGTCGGAGTACGACGGAGTGCTCCGGGTCGCCTCCACGGTCTCGGAGCGTCGGGGCTGGGTGAGCACCCGCGAGGTGACCGAGGGCCTGGTCACCACCCTGGGCGAGCAGGACGGCACGCTGCGCCGGCTGGGTCAGGTCGGTGGGCTGGGACGCCAGGACAACGAGTCGATCCGCGCCGTCCGGTTCATCGAGGACCGTGGGTACGTCATCACGTTCCGTCAGACCGATCCGCTCTACGTGCTCGATCTCCGGGATCCCGCCGCCCCCGTGGTCCTGGGTGAGCTGAAGATCCCCGGCTACTCGGGCTACCTGCACCCGATCGGGGAGAACCTGCTGCTCGGGGTCGGACAGAGCGGGGCAGGGTCCGATCGCGGCGCCGTGACCCGGGTGCAGTTCTCCCTGTTCGACATCAGCGACCCGGCATCCCCCCGCCGGATCGACACCCACACCGACGGCGCGGGGGCGGCGGCAGCCGAGTTCGACCCGAAAGCCTTCCTCTACTGGAAACCACGCGATCTGATCATCGCTCCCGTCGACGTGTACGGAGACGACCAGGGCCGGGGTGCCTTCAGCGGTGTGGTGCTCCTCCGGGCGACCGAGGACGGGCTGAAGGCGCTCGGGAAGGTCCGGGTGGCCGCGGGAGACGGAACGGCCAGCCGGTCGTTCGTGATCGGCGACGACGTCTATCTCCTGTCCGATCACGCGCTCCAGAGCGCCAGCCTCGACACCCTCCGGCCGATCGACGAGCTGGACCTCTAGCAGCGGCGGGACTGACGGGTCGGTCACGACAGCTCCGACAGCCCCGCGCGAGGGTGTCACTGGCCACCCGCTAGATCCAGTCCTTGCGCTTGAACGTCAGATAGAGCACCACTGCCGTGACCACCATGATCACCAAGTAGACCCAGAAGCCGACCGGCGTGCCCATCAGCGGGAAGCCGACGTTCATCCCCACGAAGCCGGTGATCAGGGTGGGGACGGCGATGATGGCCGCCCAGCCGGTCAGCTTCTTCATGATCACGTTCAGCTGGACGTCGGCCAGGGCCAGGCTGGTCTCCAGCACGGTGGCCAGGGACTCGCGCAGGGTGTCGGCGGCCGCGGCCACCCGTTCGTGGTGCTCGGCGATCAGGTTCCACTTCCGGGCCACCAGCGGGTCCTGCCGCCGGCCCTTCGGCACCGGAGTCTGCAGGAACCGGTCGCGCAGGTCGGTCATCACGGTCCGCATCGGCGCGGTGACCCGACGCAGGGTGGTCAGGCCGGTCCGCAGCCGGAACGCCCACAGCTGCCGCTCCTTGGACAGCGGGTGACCGCCGAACAGGTCGTCGGCCAGGTCGTCGCCGGCCTGCTCCAGCCAGTCGGTGACCTCGGCGTAGGTGTCGACGACAGCCATCATGATGATCTGCAGGGCCGCCTCGGTCCCGCCCTTGGCCAGCCGGTCGCCGGCCACCGCCAACCAGCGACCCGGGTCGACCTCGGGGCACACGTCGGCCAGGCAGACCACCGCCCGGTCGGTGACCAGCAGACTCACCGGGTGCACGGTGACCTGAGCGGTCGTCTTGTCCAGGGAGACGGCGTTGGTCAGGACCAGGCGGGCCTGGCCGATCTCCTCGAACTTGGCCCGGTGGTCGTCGGCCAGCAGCTCGTGGACGACGAACCGGTCGAGACCGAACTCGGCGATGACCCGCTCCAGCTCGTCGCGGGCGTAGTCGCTCGACCGGTCGAGGACCCACCAGGCCGAGGCGTCGTCGTGCAGGTCGAGGACGTCGCCGAGGTCCTCCCCGGCGAGGTCCTCGGCGAGCACCTTGGTCCCCGACCAGACACGACTGATGGGCACCGGCCCCGTGAGCTCTCCACCACTGGTTGCTGTGGTCACGGGGCCAGTCTGCCCGCTGCCACCACGGGCAGCGGGATCGAACCGTCGGCACCCACCGTCGGCGGGGCCGGACGGCCCGACGCGGTCAGGCGCTGAGCGACGTGCCGACGCTGCGCAGGTCCTCGCACGCGGTGTGGATGCGCTGCGCCATGCCGGCCTCGGCGGCCTTGCCCCAGGCGCGCGGGTCGTACGCCTTCTTGTTGCCGACCTCGCCGTCGATCTTCAGCACACCGTCGTAGTTGGTGAAGAAGTGACCGGCCGCCGGGCGGCTGAACGCGTACTGGGTGTCGGTGTCGATGTTCATCTTGATCACGCCGTAGTCGACGGCGGCCCGGATCTCCTCCAGGGTCGAGCCGGAGCCACCGTGGAAGACCAGGTCGAAGGGGTTCTCCTTGCCGATCTTGGCGCCGACCTGCTCCTGGATGTCCTTGAGCACCTCGGGGCGCAGCTTCACCGCACCCGGCTTGTAGACCCCGTGCACGTTGCCGAAGGTGAGGGCGGTGATGTAGCGGCCCTTGTCACCGGAACCGAGCACCTCGATGGTCCGCAGACCGTCCTCGACGGTGGTGTAGAGCTTGTCGTTGATCTCGTTGCTGACGCCGTCCTCCTCGCCACCGACGACACCGACCTCGATCTCCAGGATGATCTTGGCGGCGCTGGTCAGGGCCAGCAGCTCGTCGGCGATCGCCAGGTTCTCCTCGACCGGCACGGCCGAGCCGTCCCACATGTGGGACTGGAAGAGGGGGTTGCGACCGTTCTTGACCCGCTCGGCGGAGATGGCCAGCAGCGGCCGGACGAAGCCGTCCAGCTTGGGCTTGGGGCAGTGGTCGGTGTGCAGGGCGATGGTCACCGGGTAGTTCTTGGCCACCTCGTGCGCGTACTCCGCCAGCGCCACGCTGCCGGAGACCATGTTCTTGACCGTGGGGCCCGAGAGGTACTCAGCACCACCGGTGGAGACCTGCACGATGCCGTCGGAGCCGGCCTCGGTGAACCCCTGCAGCGCCGCGTTCAGGGTCTGCGAGGAGCTGACGTTGATGGCGGGGTAGGCGAAGTGGCCCTGCTTCGCCTTGTCGATCATCTCGGCGTAGACCTCGGGAGTTGCGATGGGCATGCGTGACTCTTTTCTGCGCGGGAACCGAACCACCGGCGCCTGGCCGGCTAGGCCATCTTTGCAGCAAACCGGCAGGGGTGCCGAGTGGGTCTGCGACCGTACGACCACCGCACCCGATGGTCTGACCGGGCGCTGCGGACCGGCTCAGTTCTCCAGAGCGGCGAGATCCACCCCGAAGCGACCGCCCGAGTACGCCCGGGCGGTGCTGTCCAGGGTGGCGGGGTAGACGTCGAGCTGGTCCAGCGGCACGGACAGCGAGTAGCCGTCGGTGCGGGTGACGGTCAGCTGCGGTCCGTGGCCGAGCTTGCCCTTGGTGACGGCCAGGCTCTTCAGCTCGTCCCAGGACACGTACGCGCCGGCGATCTCGACCCCGGGCCGGCCCAGCCGCAGCGCGAGCCCCTGGCCCAGGGCGGCGAGGATCTTCCTCGCCTGCCGCCAGGCCAGGAAGGCGGCCAGCAGGAAGGCCAGCGAGATGCCGATCACGATGCCGTAGAGGACCCAGGGGGCGGAGCCGGCGAACTGCTCCCGCTGCCAGAAGTAGAGGCCGACCATGATCGCCAGCGTCAGCCCCAGGCTGACCACCCGGGAGACGAACCGCTTCTTCCGCTTGGCCACCCGCTGCACGGGGGCGGAGGCGTCGTAGGGCAGAGCCAGCTCCTCGTACGGTGACCCGCTGGTGAACCACGGCCGGACCCCGCGCTGCTCCCGCGGGACGCGGTCGTCCAGCTCCGAGCTCATCGCAGCTCCCGCAGCGCGGGAGGCGGACCGAGTCGCGCCCCGTTGGCCATCAGCATGGACACGAAGGTATGCGCCTCCCGGCGCGAGGCCAAGTCCTCGGGTCCGTTGTCGACCCGGCTGCTGATCGGGTCCCGGGCCACGCGTGCAGTCTCCCCGGTCCCGGGGTCGTCAGTTCTCGCGGGCGCCGCGGGGGGTGATGGCCATGTGGATCCGGTAGCGGTCCGCCCGGTACCAGGAGGTGGACAGCTCGATCGCCCGCTCGCCCGCGTACGTCACCCGCTCCTGCACCAGCAGCGGGGCCCGCTTGGTGGTGCCCAGCACCCGGGCCTGCTGGGCGTCGGCCGCCTCGGCCCGCACCGTCTGCTCGCCGCTGGTGACGACCACGCCGTACTCGCTGGCGAACACGTCGTAGAGGGCGCCGAGCTCCCGCTGCAGCAGTCCCGGGAACAGGCTGGAGGGGTAGTAGCCGACCTCGTACGCCATCGGGGTGCCGTCGGCGGTCCGGAGCCGCTCCACCCGGATGACCGGTCGACCCGGGCGGATCCGCAGCGCGTACGACACGTCGTCGTCGGCCGCTTCCTCACTCGCCGACAGCACCACGGTGGCCGGCATCAGACCGCGGTCGCGCATCTCCCGGGAGAAGGACGTCAGGTGCAGCCGGGAGTCGATCTGGGGCCCGGTGACGTAGGTGCCCTTGCCGTGCACCCGCTCCAGCACCCCGGCGTCGACCAGGTCGGCGATGGCCTGCCGGACGGTGACGCGGCTGACCCCGAGCCGGACCACCAGCACCCGCTCCGAGGGGATCGCGTCGCCCGGACTGAGCTCGGCGTCGATCAGCTGCTCGAGGATGGCCCGCACCTGGGCACGCTTGGTGGTGGCCGATCCGAGGGGGCGCTCGACCCGGTAGGTTCCGAAGGCAGTGCCGCCGAACTCACGCTCCACGACGTCTCCGTAGCTGTAGCCGATGGGGTCGGACGATGAGACCACCGCAGACCAGTATGTAGACCAGTATGGAGGAGCACCTCGTGCCGGACAAGGAAGACGACCGCGTCACCCAGATGGCCCGGGAGATCGCCGAGCAGCCCGCCGCCCTGGACCGCACCCTGACCAGCCTGCTCCCCCGCCGCGCGGAGATCGCCCGGCTGGCCCGGGGACGGCACCGGCTGCTGCTGATCGCCCGCGGCTCGTCGGACAACGCGGCCATCTACGCGCGCTACCTGGCCGAGGTGCACGCCGGGGTCCCGGCCTCGCTGGCGGCCCCGTCGGTGGCCACCCTCTACGACGCCCACCTCGACCTGGCCGACACCATCACCATCGGGGTCAGCCAGTCCGGTTCGACCCAGGAGATCGTCGAGGCCCTGGACTGGGCCCGCGGCTGCGGGTCCGCCACCATCGCGGTGACGAACGTGGACGACTCGCCGCTGGCCCGGACCGCCGACATCGCCCTGCTCACCCAGGCCGGGCCGGAGAAGGCCGTGCCGGCCACCAAGAGCTACACCACCCAGGTGGCTGCCCTCGCCGTCGCCGTGGATGCCGTCGCCCCGGAGCCCGGTCGGCTCGACGAGGGTTTCGCGCAGGTCCCGGCGCAGGCTCAGACGCTGCTCGACGCGCCCGGGGACCTGGCCGCGATGGTCGACGCGCTGGCCCGGACCGACGAGGTGCTGGCCAGCGGCCGCGGGCTGTGCTTCGGCACCACCTTGGAGGTGGCGCTGAAGCTGGAGGAGACCTGTCTGCGGCCGGTCCGCGGGCTGTCGTACGCCGATCTCAAGCACGGGCCGATCGCCATCGTGGACCACGAGCTGGTCACCCTGCTGGTCGCCGGACCGTCCGGTCCGACCCTGCCGGGACTGGTCGAGCTGGCCGCCACGGTGCGGGCCAAGGGCAGCCCGGTGCTGGGGATCGGGGGTGATGAGGCCTTCCGCGCCGCCTGCGACGTGGCCCTGCCGGGACCTACCCTGAGCGAGCTGCTGGCGCCGCTGGTGCTCGCGCTCCCCGCCCAGGTGACGATCGAACGGCTGGCCCGCCGACTCGGTCTCGACCCCGATGCCCCGCGCGGGCTGAAGAAGGTGACCCAGACTGACTGAGCCCACCGTCGGCCGCTACCCGACCCCACCGATCCCGGGCGAGGGGTCGACCTCGAACGAGGAGCCGACCCCCGACAAGGCGTCGACCCCCGGCAGGGCGTCGTCCCGGAGTGACCAGCCGACCCGCACCTGGGTGCTGCCGGTCGCGCTGGCCGTCTGCCTGAACGCGATCACCGTGCTCGGCGTGGTGGCCCTCGGTTGGCCCGCCGGCAACGTGTTCATCCTGTTCTGGGTGGAGAACGCGGTGATCGGCGCCTGGAACGTCGTCCGCATCCTCACCGCCCGCGGTGACGGGAAGGGCGAACGGCGAGCCCAGGGTGACGATCAACGGGCGGCGCACCAAAGGCAGCCCGCCCATGTTCGCGTTGTTCTTCGGCTTCCACTACGGGCTGTTCTGTCTGGTGCACGCGGTGTTCACCGGCTTCGTCGCCTACACCCTGGGCGTCGAGGCCACCTTCTTGTTCCTCGGCCTGCCCATCGTGCTGATCGTGATCCGCTACACCGTCGAGGTCTCCACGGTCTGGTTCGGCGCCGGCCAGCGCGAGGTGGTCTCGCCCGCCAAGGCGATGCTGCAGCCGTATCCGCGCATCATCGTGCTGCACGTCGACAGTGCTCATCGCCTTCGCCGTCACGCTGAGCCAGCTCGACGGCTCATCGGTGCCCGAGCTGCTGCAGCCGACGGTGACCGCCATGGGCTCGCTGGCCGGACAGGACGTCTGGCTGGTGCTGCTGCTGGTCGGGCTGAAGACCGTCGCCGACATCTGGACCACGAAGCGGGCCACCCGGGTCTGACCCTCCACGCCCTCCCCGACTCGCGTGTGGTGCCGCACCCGCGGAGACGGGACAGTGGCAGCGTTCAGTCGGAGCTCGCCGGCTGCCAGGCCCGCCAGGACGGGCTGGCCACCCGGCCGTGACCGGGGTCGATGCCGATGATCCGGGCGGCCCCGAGCTTGGTGCTCTCGTGCCGGGCCGACTCGTCCAGCGTGGTGCGGCGGGCGATCTCCTCCCGCGCGGCGAAGCGCCGGTCGTTCCAGGCGTACAGCGACGTGTGCCCGTGCAGCTGGTCGAACGGCATCCCGGCGCCCAGCCACCCCGGCACCAGCTCGGTCGCGGCCGCCGCCCACAAAGGTCCGGCCGCCAGCTCCGGTCCCCGGCCGGTCAGCATCTGGCCGGGCCGGAACAGCACCGGGTCGTGGTCGCCGATCAGGTGGTTGAGCGCGTCGGCGGCCCGGACGGCGTCGGCCGGGGCCCCGAGGATCTGGCGCCAGTAGCCGGCGGTCAGACCGGCGTGGGTGACCAGCACCTCGCGGTCGTCGGCGTCGGAGACCACCACGGCCACCTGCATCAGCCCGTCGGACCACCAGCCGCGCACGGTGTCGGCGGTGGCGTCGTCCAGCCGCTCGGGCCAGCTGAAGGCCGGAGCGGCCAGGTACTGCGCCTCGTGGTTGCCGACCAGCTGGATCCACTGACCGGGTCGGTGCCGCAGGTGCCGGTCGACCAGGGCCACCACCCCGGCGGAGTCCGGACCGCGGTGCACCAGGTCACCGACCTGCACCACTGTCAGGTCCGCGGGCAGCTCACCGGTGTCGGCGTCGGCCCCCAGGCGGACCAGCTCGCGGCGCAGCTCGGCCAGGTGCCCACCGACGTCGCCGATCACCGCGACCCGGTGAGCACCGGGCCGATCGTCACTCGCTGACGCTCGCTCGCCGGGCTCCGCCACGCTCACGTCTCCTCCGGTGACGTCCAGGCGTCGATCGGGACGTACTGCGCGATGTTGTCCATCCGTCGCTGAGCCGCTGCCACCTCGCGGACCGCCTGGGTGACCATGCTGCGGTCGATCGGCGTCAGCGACTCCAGCACGAGCACGTCGGAGGGGGCGCGACCCTGGCTCACCGCCAGCAGCTGGTAGCGCAGCCGCAGGTGCTGGAGGACCTCGAACGCCTCGATCAGGTTCCGAGCCCGCCGGGCCGGCAGCATGGCCGAGCCCGAGGCGACCCGCAGCCGCTCCACCGTCGGCAGCACCGACGACCCCACGCTGAGGGCGGCCCAGCGGGCCAGGTTGACCACCGGCAGGATGGCGCCGGACTTGATGTCGAAGGATCCGTCCCGCCGGACCAGGACGTCGAGCACCGAGTGCATCCGGGCCCGGTGCGACAGCGACTCCCGGAGCAGCAGCCGCATGGTGCCGTGATGACGTCGCAGGTCGGAGAACACCCGGGCCACGGCGGACAACCCGGGGTCGCCGAAGATCGGCCGCCCGTCGACCAGCAGCGAGGCCATCACCGCCCCCTGGTTCTTCTCGGGTGCCGACATCCACTCCCGGCCGGCCGCCCGCCACTGCTCGTCGGTCCGCGAGAACGGGGTGTGGGACGCGGTCGCGCCGTGGTGGTCACCGCTCAGCCCGGCCCGGGCGAGCACGTCGTGCACCTCACCGAAGGCCACCCGGTACGCGGCGGTCTGGGTCGCGGACAACCCGTCGGCGAAGACCACTGCGGTGTCGACGTCGGAGCTCGGCACCGCCTCGCGCCGACCGTTGCTGCCCAGCGACAGCCAGGTGAAGGCGTCCACCGACAGCTCCGGGTGCGCGGCGAAGACCAGGGTGATGGCCCGCCGGACCAGGGTGTCGAGCAGCGTCGAGTAGACAGCTATGACGCGGTCCGACGTCAGTCCCCCGGTCAGCAGGTCGTCCAAGGTGCCGACCACCCGGCGGGCGCGGTCGAGCAGCTCGTCGATGTCGCCCGCCCGACGCAGCTGCTCGTGCAGCGAGACGCCGGCCGTGGTCGGTGAGACGGCGAAGTCGCGGGGCGCCACCACGCCGCGGAGCCGCCGGTGCGCGTCCACCACGACCAGGAAGTCCGCGTCCCGCTCCAGCAGCACGATCAGCGCCTCGGTGGCGGAGTCCCCCAGTCGCACGGTCGGGGCGCGGCCGTCCACCAGCTCGGCGACCGGGGTGCTGCCCGGTCGGCCGTCGACGATCAGGTGCCGGCGGAGCAGGGCGTCGCTGACGATCCCGTACCGGCCGTCGCCGAGCTCGAGCACCGCGCAGGGCAGGTGCCGGTCGGTGCGCTGCCGTTCGGTGAGCCGACAGGCCACCTCGTACGCGGTCGAGGTCCGGTCGACCACCAGCGGCTCGGCACCGATCAGGTCGTCGACCAGGTTGTAGGTGGGCCGTTGCGCCCCACGGCGGATCGCCGCGGACATGTGCTCGGCCAGGAAGCGGGCGCCGACGGTCGAGGTGAAGGCCGGCGCCACGGCCGAGCCTGGGATGACCGCCACCGTGGTGGGGCCGGAGGCCACGGCCCGGGGGCCGACCGAGCGTTCGGTCAGCATCGAGGAGAAGCCGAAGACGTCGCCCTCGACCAGGCGCTCGTCGGGGATCTGCAGCAGCCGGTCCCGGTCGTTCCACACGCCGACCTCGCCCTCGACCACGACGAACAGCTCGCTGTTCGGTTCGGTGAAGGCGTCGACGACGAGCTCGCCGGCGGCGAACCGCTCGACCCGAGCGGCCGCCGCGATGGTCGCGACGGCCGCCGGGTCGAGCGAGGCGAACGGCTCGTGCTGCTCCAGGAACTCCTCGAGCGAGCCCGAACGGGAATCCACAGCTGCGCCTGCTTCCTAGCTCCCCGGTGTCGGGGCCTTGGGGATCTTGTAGCCGGACGGACGAACTGTCTGCTCCAGCGAGGCTTTCCAGGAGCCGTCGTCGATGTAGGCCTTGAGCGCCGTGTTCACCTTCTCGACCATGGCCGAGTCGCCCTTCTTGATGCCCACCCCGTAGAGCTCGTCGGAGAAGCCCTTGCCGACCACCTTGAGCTTGCCCCGGTACTGCGGCTCGGCAGCGAACCCGGCCAGGATCACGTCGTCGGTGGTGACGGCGTCCACCTCGCTGCGGTCCAGGGCGGCGACGCAGTCGGAGAACTTGGCGTACTCCCGCAGGTCGATGGTGCCCTTGAACTTCTCCTTGACCAGGGCCGCCGAGGTGGTGCCGGCCACCGAGCAGAGCACCCGGTTGCTCAACGTCTCCGGTCCGGTGATCTCCTCCTCGTTGCGGCGGACCAGCAGATCCTGGTGGGCCTCGAAGTACGGGCCGGCGAAGTCGACCTGCTGCTTGCGGTCGTCGGTGATCGAGTAGGTGGAGAACACCAGGTCGACCGCGCCGCTGGTGAGCAGGCTCTCGCGGTTGCCGGGATCGGCCTCGATCCAGGTGATGTTCTCCGCCGGGACGCCCAGCGACTTGGCCACGTAGGTGGCGGTGTCGACGTCGAAGCCGGCGTACGTGTCACCGGCCTTCTGGCTGAGACCGGGCTGGTCGAACGAGATGCCGATGCGCAGCGTCCCCCCGGGCGTGGCCCCGGGGACGACGGCCGGGTCGGAGTTGATCTCACCGGCGCCGCACGCGGTCACGGTGGCCAGGGCCGTGCAGGCGACGACCGCCGCCAGCATCCGTCGGATCGTGGTCCTCATCACTTCACCTCCGGGTCGATCGGGTTGGTGCCGGGGTCGTTCAGCTGGTCGAGCTCGTCGGGGGTCACACCCGGGTAGGTGGGACCGTCGTTGGACCAGACCGCCTTGATCTTGCCGCCGGTGTGGGCCATCACGTTGCCGCGGACGACCATCCAGCCGATCACCAGCAGGACCGCCAGGACCGGGATGCCGATGACCACCACGATGAACGTCGTCTTGTGCCAGAAGTACGGGGACGACTGCCACCCCGAGATGCACATGCCGACCAGGACG
This sequence comes from uncultured Actinomycetota bacterium, assembly GCA_963784345.1. Classification (GTDB taxonomy): domain Bacteria; phylum Actinomycetota; class Actinomycetes; order Propionibacteriales; family Propionibacteriaceae; genus Microlunatus. Next base: position 164,827 of record CAWARE010000005.1, on the reverse strand, counting down.
AAGAGCAGGAAGGCCAGGCCGACGTAGCTGGTCCACGGGTAGCCGGGCGCCGGGAACTTGCTCGCCGGCACCACCCCGCGGTTGACCAGCGAGCGGAAGCGCAGCTGGCTCAGGAAGATCGTGCCCCAGGTGAACACGACACCGATGGCGGCGGCCTCCAGGGCGATCTCGAAGGCGTCCGGCTCCAGGTAGTTCAGCACCGCCCCGAGGACGAAGACGACCGAGGTCATCACGATGCCGGCCCACGGGACACCCTGGCTGCTCATCTTCAGGGTGAAGGCGGGGGCCTGCTTGGACATGCCGAGACTGCGCAGCACCCGACCGGTGGAGTAGAGACCGGAGTTCAGGCTGGACATCGCGGCGACGATCAGGATGGCCTGGATCACCGTGGCCATCCAGGTCAGGCCCATCTGGGAGAACACGGTCACGAAGGGACTGGTGCCGGCGGTGTAGTCCTGGGTCGGCAGCATGCAGACCAGCAGCAGGATCGAGCCGCAGTAGAAGACGCCGATCCGGAAGATCACCGCGTTGACGGCCTTGGGGACCTCTCGCTCGGAGTCCTCCATCTCACCGGCGGCCACGCCCACCATCTCGATGGCGGCGTAGGCGAAGACCACACCGGACATCACCAGCAGCGGGCCGTACCAGTTGTACGGATCCATCGTGGGCCAGAAACCCCCCGGGTTGCTCCAGAGGTTGGAGAAGCCGGCCTTGTGGTCGCCGACGTTGAGGCCGAAGACGACCACGATCAGACCGACGACCAGGAAGACGACGATGGCGCCGACCTTGGCGATGGCGGCCCAGAACTCGAACTCGCCGAAGGCACGGGCGGACAGCAGGTTGATCACCAGCACGACGGCCAGAGCGATCAGCACCGTGGCCCAGGTCGGCATGGTCGGGACCCAGTACTGGACGTAGAGGCCGACGGCCGACAGCTCGGCGATGCCGGTCAGGGCCCAGTTCAGCCAGTACATCCAGCCGGTCACGTACGCGGCCTTCTCGCCGTAGAACTCGCGCATGTAGGACACGAAGGCGCCGGAGGTGGGGCGGTGCAGGACGAGCTCACCGAGGGCCCGCATCAAGAAGTAGGCGATCACGCCGACGAACGCGTAGCTGAGCAGCAGGGCCGGGCCGACGTTGTGGAGTCGGGAGGCGGAGCCGAGGAAGAGTCCGGTGCCGATGGCGCCACCGATGGCGATCATCTGGACGTGGCGACGACTGAGCGTCTGCTTGTAGCCGACCTGCTCGGCGTTCAGGTGGTCGTTCGCGCTCCCGCTCGCGCTGCCGGAGGGCGGGTTGTCGACTTGAGTCACAGTGCCTCTATTCGTGGGGGGATGCTCCCCGCTGCGGGCGGGTCGCGTCAGGCGTGAAGGGTCACCCGCCCGGGGGCGGAGGGTGGTGAGTGCCGTCGGCCAGGGGCCGAGCGAGCCGACCAGCGGTGTCGGCGGTGGAGGGTGGGCGTCGGCCAGCCTCAGGGGGGTGGCAGATCGGAGAGGGAGTCGACCACCGCGTCGTGGACCTGGTCGAGGTGGAACCGCATGGCGTCCTCGGCCTCCACCACCGACCCGCGGGCGATGGCGGCGGTGATGCCCCGGTGCTCGGCGTCGGAGCGTCCGCGCCGCGGTTGGGACCGGTCGTTGAGCATCGCCGACTGCTCCGACAGCGCGGAACGGATGGACCGGACCACCTGGGCGAACACCGGGTTCTTCGACGACTCGGCGACCATCACGTGGAAGGTGGCGTCCAGACCGATCCAGACGGTGGGGTCCGTCTCGGCCTCCATCCCCTCGGTGAGGTTCTGCAGCTGCTCCAGGTCCTCCTCGGTGCGGCGCAGGGCGGCCAGGCCGGCGGCCGGGACCTCCACGTGCGGGCGCACCTCGAGCAGGTCCGCCGAGGAGTAGTCACCGAAGACGAGGTCGCCCGCCTGGCGACCGACCACGAAGGTGCCCTTGCCGGTGCGGGTCACCGTGAGGCCGAGGGCCGCGCTGGCCCTCAGCACCTCACGGATGACCGACCGGCTGACCGAGTAGCGCGCGGCCAGGGCCGCCTCGGACGGGAGCCGGTCACCCACCCGGATGACGCCCGCAGCGATCCCGTCCCGGAGATCATCCAGGACGAAGCCGACAGCGGACTGGCGGGGAAACACCGACAGACCGGCTGTACGGCTGTCAGACAGGTTCCCCATGGGTCCACAGTGGCCCTATCTGAGAACTTGGTCAAGGTTTCTCATGTTACGACCACGAATCACCTGTCAGCGGGTCTGGACGAACACCGCCACCGTCCGCCCGGGCACCGTCAGGGTCGCGGCCCGGGCGTCCCAGGCCGCGGTCTTCACCACCGGGTCCGAGCCGGTCGCCTGGACCGGCGACAGCGACCAGGCACCGCTCATCCCGGGCACGGACTGGGCGACCTGCTGCGGGCCGGTGTTGAACACCACCACGGCGCCCCGCAGCCGCGGGTCGACGTCGCGTCCGACGGTGTCGTCGATCCGCATCACGATCACCCCGTCCTGCGCGGCGGCGGTGCCCGACACCGGGAAGGTCACCTTCTGCCGGATCAGGTCGGCCGAGCCCAGCCGGAACAGCTGAGTGGAGAACCGGAGCCGCAGCAGGTCCTGGGCCTGGGCCGTGCTGGTGGCCACGTCGGTCGCCGACGGCTTGAGGGCCGGGTCGGCGAGCAGCGGCTTCTGGTAGCTCCACTTGGCCTCGTTGTCGGCCTTCGGCGGGAGCCCGTGCCCGAACCCGTTGTCCGCCCCGGTCCAGTCCAAGGTGTTGAACCAGTCACCGGAGTTGTACGAGTTCCGGTCCAGGCTCTTGCTGCGCAGCAGGTCGGTGCCGGCGTGCCAGAGCGACGGCGTCTGCGACAGCGCCGTGAACGACAGCGCGACCGTGTTGGCCCGCACCCGCTGGTCCATCGGGGTGTCCTTCGGCAGCTTGTAGGTCAGCTCGTCGAACAGCGTCTCGTTGTCGTGGGCGTCGACGTAGCTGACCACCTCGTCGGGCTGGTCGGCGTAGCCGGCCGGCTGGCCGTTGTAGTCGACCTGGTCGCCCCGTTTCACCTGTCACCGGCGTAGGTCCGGAACTGGTACGCCCGCAGGTTGCCCGCCAGCCCGAGCTGAGCCAGGTCGGTCGAGTTGGCCAGCCGCGCCCTGACCGCCGCCGCGTCGTCCGGGTCGACCCCGTTCGGGTCGGTGCCGAGACCGGTGCCGAGACCCTGCTTGCCCGGGTTCTCGTCGAACGGTCCCCCACCGCGCACGGCGTCGCGCAGCCGGTCGGAGAAGGTGCCGATCCCGGTGCCGCCGAGCTGGCCCTGGGTGGCCTGGGTGAAGCGGGCGTTGTCGGCCACCTCACCGAAGTTCCAGCCCTCGCCGTAGACGTAGATCGACTTCCCGTCGACGCCGTCCTTGCGCACGGTGAGCTTGTCCAGGGCCGACCGCACGGCCAGCATGTTGGCCTTGCTGTGGTGCCCCATCAGGTCGTAGCGGAAGCCGTCGACCTTGTAGTGCTTGGCCCACAGCACCGTCGAGTCGACCATGATCTTCTCGCCCATGGTGTTCTCGGTGGCCACGTTCTGGCAGCAGGTGGACGTGGTCACCGCCCCGTTGGCGTCCAACCGCTGGTAGTAGCCCGGCACCACCTTGTCGAGCACCGAGGTCTTCGCCGTGCCCGAGGTGGGGGTGTGGTTGTAGACCTGATCGAGCACCACCCGCAGACCCGCGGCGTGCAGCCCGGCGACCATGGTGCGGAACTCGGCCACCCGGGCTCCCCCGTCGGCCGTGGCCGCCGAGGAGGCGTACGACCCCTCGGGCGCCATCCAGTGCCACGGGTCGTAGCCCCAGTTGAAGGCGTCCGCGTCGGCGACCGCCGTGACACAGGCCTGCTGCTGCTCCCCGTCGGGGGCGTAGGACGGCAGATCGCAGTCGGGCTTCTTCTGGTCGGCCGGGTCCTCGGGGATGGAGGCGATGTCGAAGGTGGGCAGCAGGTGCACCGTGTTCAGGCCGGCCTGGGCCAGCGCCCGCAGGTGCTTCCAGCCCGCTCCCTGCCGGTCGGCGAAGGCGAGGTAGGACCCCCGGTGGTCGGCGGGCACGCTCGTGTCGCCGATCGAGAAGTCCCGCACCTGCAGCTCGTAGACGGTCGAGTCGACCGACTGGGCGAGCCGCGGTGAGGCAGTGGTCCGCCAGGCCGCCGGCTGGTAGGTCCTGTCGGTCAGGTCCACCGCTACCGAGCGGGTCGAGTCCAGCGTCAGGGCCACCGAGTACGGATCGGTGACCAGACTGGTCTCCACCGTGCCTGTCTGCGGCTGGTACGCCGTCACCTCGTACAGGTAGCGGACCCCGCGGGCCGAACCCGCGGGCCGACCCGTCCAGGAGCCGTCGGACTGCGCGGTCAGCGCCGTCCTGGTCGCCGCCGAGGCCGGGGCGTCGGCCGCCGACCCCGCCGGCCAGGTGAGCAGCGAGACCGTGTGCGCCGTCGGCGCCCAGACCCGGAACGTCCCCCGGTCACCGCTCCAGCTGATCCCGTACGTCTGCTTCTTGGCGTCGCGCCCGTAGAGAGAGTCCAGGACCAGCGCGGTCTGGACCCCGGTGCCGTCCTTCAGTCGGTAGCCGTCGCTGTACTGACCGACCACCACCTGGCCCTGCAGCAGCTTCTTCACCCGGGCGTCGGAGGCGTCCAGCCGCAGCGCCAGATACCCCTTCAGGTACGGGAAGTCCCGCACCACCCGGGCCGGCAGTCCGCGCGGGTCGTAGCGCAGGTCGAGTGCCTGGTCGGCCTGGATCCGCTCGCTGTCCACGGTGATGCCGGCGTCCCTCGACGCCTGCAGCAGCCAGCGCATCGTGCCCGGTTGGTCGGCTGGCGGCACCGCGTCCGCAGGCCAGGCCAGCAGACCCGGCTGGACCCAGTAGGCCTTGGCCTTGGTCAGGTCGGTCGAGCTGGCCGGCTCGCTCACCGCGACCGTGGGGATCTTGGTCGCCGAGTCCCAGCGGAACTGCACGGTGAGCCCGTCAGCCGGCACGCTGAACGCGATGTCGGCACTGCCACCCCCCTCGCCGTAGCTGGTGTCCCAGGACCGATTCAACGCGATCTTGAACGCGTAGTCGCCCTTGGGGATGTCGGCACCCGTCCAGGTGAAGACCTTGTCGCCGTCGGGATCACCCAACCAGGCGCGCAGACAGGACGGCGCCCAGTCCCCCTGGTCTCCGACAGAGGTCGGGCAGCCCTGCTCGGACTGGAAGCTGCCGGCAGCGGCGACCAGATCACCCTGGGCGGTGTTCTGGATGTTCTTGGTGCGGTGGTCGTAGAGGAACGTCACCTCGCCGCCGGGAGCGGTGTAGCCGATGTCGCCCCCGTTCGGGACGCCCCCTGCCCCGTAGTTCTCGTCCCACTTCTTGTCGATGGCGATCTTGTACGCGTAGTCACCCGCAGCCACCGAGATCGTCTTCTTCCAGATGTCGTCGGCGGGGTCCCGCTCCAGCTGCGCCTGGTCGCAGTCGGGTTGCCAGTCACCCGGACACCCCATCTCGGAGTTGTGGCTTCCCGGGACGGAGGCGTTGGCGGGCTGCGTCACCGGACCGGCACCGGCGCCCGGTCCCTGGGTGTCGGTGCCCTTGGTGCCGACCAGGCCCGACGTGGTGGCCACCGCGTAGCGACCCCGCAGGTCCTTGGCCACCAGCCGGTACTCGACCAGTGAGCCCTGCGGCAGCTCGGAGACGTCGTGGTAGACCGCGAACGGGGCGCTGTCGTCGGTGCCGAGCTTGGTCCACGCGGTGTCCCCGGCGAGTCGCCACGAGGCGGTCACCTGGGCGAAACGATCGTCCTGGACGGCCCCGCTGATCTTGGCCCGACCGGTGAAGTCGGCCCCGCTGCCGGGTGCCCGGGCCAGCAGCACCGGGGCGCCGGCACCGGCGTCGGCCCGGCGTTCGGCCTTCCAGACCGAGACCCCCATGGCGGGAACGCTGACCTTCACCCGGCCGTCCCGCCGGGACGGGACAGCTGTGTCGGTGCCGTAGACCGGTCGGTAGAGCATCTTCGCGCTGTAGGTGTCGAAGTCGGCGGTAGCGGTCTTGTCCGAGTTGTTCACCGCCACCAGGTACTCCCGGCCGTCGGCGGGGTTGATCCGGCTGAAGGCGAAGATCCCGGGCCCGGCGGCGGCGTAGCGGGAGATCTGCGCACCGTCGGCCAGGGTCGGGTTCTTGCTGCGCAGCTTGGACAGCTCGGAGATCAGCAGGTAGAGGTCGGTGTCGGTGGCGTAGCGGTTCTTGGCGCCGGCGGCCGCGGAACCGTACAGGTTGGCCTCGTCGGCGTACTGCTTGGTCGAGGTCGCGAACATGTCCTGCCTGGCGTCCTTGTCGCCGCCCGCGCCGATGAAGCCCTGCTCGTCGCCGTAGTAGGTGACGGGTTGCCCGCGGGTGAGGAACATCAGCTGGTTGGCCAGCTCGACCCGCTTCAGCTTGTCGTCGACGTCGCCCAGCAGGGCGGCAAGCCGGCCCATGTCGTGGTTGCCGAGGAAGGTCGGCAGCTCGTAGGCGTTGGAGTCGGCGTCGGTGTAGTAGTCGTCGCCGGCGAACGCGTCCCGCAGGACCGTGGCGTTCTTGCCGCCGACGAACTGCTGCGCGGCGCCCTGGAAACCGAAGTCCAGGGTGGCGGGCAGCTTGCCGGCCGTGGTGAACGTGCTCGTGTACGCGGGGTTGGCGTCGTAGACCTCGCCGAACATGAAGAAGTCGTCGTTGCCCTTGGCGCGGGCGTGCTGCAGGATCGCCGGCGAGAACTGCTGCCAGAACTCCAGGTTCACGTGCTTGACCGTGTCGATCCGGAAGCCGTCGATGCCGAGGTCGACCCAGGCCTTGTAGATGTCCTCCATCCCGGAGACCACTGTCGGGTTCTCGGTGAACAGGTCGTCCAGGCCCGAGAAGTCTCCGTAGGTGGAGTTCTCGCCGCTGTAGGTCGAGTCGCCCCGGTTGTGGTAGAGCGTCCGGTCGTTCAACCAGGCCGGCACCTTCACGGTCGCGTCGCCCGGCTGGTCGAACACCGGCTGGTACGGGAACGAGGTCGCCGGGTCCAGCGTCGGGAACTGCTTGTTCACGTAGTCGCGGTCGTCGAACACCGTGCCGTCAGCGGTCTTGTACGGAGACTGCGCCTTGCTGATGTAGGTGCGGGGCACGGACCCGCCGGCGTTCGGGTTGGCGTAGTCGATCACGTCGGCTGTGTGGTTGGTGATGATGTCGAAGAAGACCTTCATGCCCTTGGCGTGGGCCTTGTCGATCAGGGTCTTCATCTCGGCGTTGGTGCCCAGGTGCGGGTCGATCTGGGTGAAGTCGGTGATCCAGTAGCCGTGGTAACCGGCGCTGGCGTCGGCCCCGCTCCCCTGCACCGGGCGGTTCTTGAACGACGGGGTCAGCCAGATCGACGTGGTGCCGAGCCCCTTGATGTAGTCGAGCTTGTCCGTCACCCCCTTCAGGTCACCGCCGTGGTAGAACCCCTTGTCCGCCGGGTCGTAGCCGGTCGTGAGCCGGTCGCCGGTCAGACCGCCCCGGTCGTTGGTGGTGGAGCCGTTGGCGAACCGGTCCGCCATCAGGAAGTAGAACCGCTCCTTGGTGAGGCCGTTCCGCAGACTGTCGGTGGCCAGCCGCCGGTCCTCGGCGGTGACCTGGTCCCCGCCCAGATCGGTCGGGGTGACGGTCGTGGTGTGCGTGGTGTCGTCGTAGACCACCCGGACCTCGGTCGGACCGGCGAGCACCAGCGGCGTGTTGGCGTCCCCCTTGGTCCCGTCGGCCCGGTAGCTCTCGTCCCAGGCGTCGTTCAGGGCGACCTTGAACTCCCACGACCCCGCCGGCACCGTGAACACCGCGCTGAAGGTGCTGCCGGTGGCCGCCTTGGTCAGCTCGGTCGCGGCGCAGTCGGGCTGCCAGTCGCCGGAGCAGCCGAGCTCGGACTGCAGGCTCCCCACCCAGGCGACGGTCCGGTCGGCGGCCCGGGCGGTCTGCGCCTGCGGGAGGCTGACCAGCCCGAGGGCGGCGACCAACGCCAGGACGACCGCGAGCGCCAGGCGCGCGGTCGCGTTCGGCCGACGTGATCGAGAGGGACGGCGCACGTGGAGCTCCTTCGCTGGACCGGACGCGGAGGGTCGACCGAGACCCCCGAGCGACGCCCACGTCCGACGGCTCCGGGCGACGCACGAGACAACCTAGATGTGACCACCGACACACGTCTACGGTCGCGGGCCGAACGACCCACCCCGGGACCGGGGCGATGGCACCATGACCTCCATGTCGACGGGTAGATCGGAGTCGTCGCGAGCGACGGGGACATCGGAGCTGTCGCGCGCCGAACGGGTCGCCGCGGCCACTCCTCCCACCCGTCACCGGGTGATCGACTTCCTCCGCGCCGCCGCCATCACCGTGGTGGTGCTCGGGCACTGGACGATCGTGGCGGTCGACCGGAACGGCATCCAACCGCACGGTGTGCTCGACAACGCTCCCTGGTCGCACCCGCTGACCTGGGTGTTCCAGGTGATGCCGGTGTTCTTCCTGGTCGGTGGGTACGCCAACGGCCTCTCCTGGCGCTCGGCCCGTCGCAAGGGCGTCGGGTACGGCGGCTGGCTCCGGGCCCGGCTGCGGCGCCTCGGTCTGCCGCTGATCCCGCTGCTGCTGGTCTGGCTGGTCGTCTGCATCGTCCTGCTGAGCGCCGGCGTCACCCCCGAACGCGTGCAGGTGCTGTCCCAGATGGCGCTGATCCCCACCTGGTTCCTGGCCGCCTACCTGCTGGTGATCGCGTTCGCTCCCGCCTGCCTGGTGCTCTGGGAGCGCTTCGGCTGGTGGTCGATCGCGGGCGGGGTGCTGCTGGCCGGTCTCGTCGACCTGATCAGCATCGGCACCGGGTCCGAGCTGGCGGGCTACCCCAACTACCTGATCGTCTGGGCCAGCTTCCACCAGTTCGGCTACGCCTGGCTGGACGGACGACTCGCCACCGTCCGACGCAAGCTGCTGCTGGCCGGGATCGGCGCCGTCGGGCTCGCCGTGCTGGTCGGGCTCGGGCCGTACCCGGTGTCGATGATCACGGCTGCCGGCGACGCGATCAGCAACTCCAGCCCCACCCGGGTGACGATGGCCTTCCTGGGCATGCTGCAGGCCGGGTTGGTGCTGCTGACCGAGGCGCCGCTGACCAGCTGGTTGCAGCGCCCGCGGGTCTGGTTCGTGACAGTGGTGTTGAACTCCCGGATCATGACCTGGTTCCTGTGGCACCTCACGGCGATGGTGGCGGTGGCCTCGCTGCTGGTCGCGTTGAGCGGCCTCGGGTGGGGTTCGTTCGGACTGGGCCTGGCGCCGCTCAGCCCGCTGTGGTGGCTGACCCGGCCGGTCTGGTGGGTGGTGCTGCTCGCTGTCACGTACGCCCTGGTGCTGGTCTTCGGCCGCTTCGAGTCACCCCGGGCAGACCCCCGACCCGCTCCGGCCACCTGGCGACCGATCGCCGCTGCCGTCTGCGTCTGCGCCGGACTGGCCGTGATGGCCTCGGCCGGGATGGTCGGGCCCGGCGGCCTCAACCCGATCTGGCCGCTGCTCCCCGTGGTCGGGTTGGCCGTGTTCGGGGTGCTCCTGCCCCCGGGCCGGAAGAGCGTGTGAGTTCATGGTGCGTCTTGGACCCTGAACTCACACGTTGTCCGGCGCCGCCCACTGCAGCGCCCAGTGGTACATGGCGATGGCGGCCGCCGCGCCGGCGTTCAGGGACCGGGTCGAGCCGTACTGGCTGATCGAGACCAGCCGCTCGCAGACCTCGACCAGCTCGTCGGTCAGCCCGGGACCCTCGGAGCCGAAGACCAGGCAGACCCGCTCGGGCAGCCGGGTGGTCTCCAGCGGCACCGACCCCGGCAGGTTGTCCACACCGACGATCGCGCACCCCTCGACCGTCATCGCCGCCGCGAACTCGGCGACGGTGGCGTGGTGCTGGACCTGCAGGTAGCGATCGGTCACCATCGCCCCCCGCCGGTTCCAGCGGCGCCGGCCGAGGATGTGCACGCCGGCCACGTTGAACGCGTTGGCGGTCCGCACGATCGAGCCGATGTTGAAGTCGTGCTCCCAGTTCTGGATGGCCACCCGCAGCGGATGGCGGCGGGTGTCCAGCTCGGCGACGATCGCCTCCACCGTGCGGTAGCGGAACTCGTCGACGACGTTGCGTCGGTCCCCGTCGGCCAGCAGCTCGGCGTCCCAGCCGGGGCCTTCGGGCCAGGGTCGGGGGTGCGGGCCCAGTCCGTGGTCCACCGGGGCACCCGGTGGCGTGCCCAGGCTCACGTCGTCGTTTCCGGCGTTTTCCACGAGGCCGAACGGTATCCTCTACCCGGTGACCGCACTCGACGCCGCCCTGCTGACGCCGATGCTGCTCCCGTCCTGGATGGATCCCGAGTTCCTCATCCAGTTCTTCGGTCCGTACGCCCTCTGGGGTGTCGCCTTCGTCGTCTTCGCCGAGTGCGGCCTGTTCGCCATCCTGCCCGGCGACTCGCTGCTGTTCACCGTCGGTCTGTTCGTGGCCATCGGGGCGATCGACCACAGCCTGTTCTTCGTCTGCGTCGTGCTGACGGTGGCCGCCGTGGCGGGCAACGTCACCGGCTACTGGATCGGCCGGCTGATCGGGCCGCCGCTGTTCAGACCGCGCACCGGGTTCATGGGCAAGATCTTCCAGCAGTCCTACGTCGACAAGACCCACGTGTTCTTCGAGAAGTACGGCAACCGCGCCCTGATCCTGGCCCGCTTCGTGCCGATCGTCCGCACCTTCGTCACCCTGGTCGCCGGGGTCGGCCGGATGGACTTCCGGAAGTTCATCACCTACACCGCCATCGGCGGCATCCTGTGGGCCTGCGGCATCACCGTCCTGGGCTTCTACCTCGGCACCATCCCGTTCATCCGGGACAACCTCGAGGTCGCCCTCATCCTGATCGTCTTCGTGTCGGTGATCCCGATGCTGGTCGAGTACGTGCTGCACAAGCGCCGGTCGAAGCAGGCCGCGGCGACGACGGGCACGACGCCCACCACGGGGTCGGTCGAGCTCTGAGCACCCAGCCCTGAGCGCTCAGCCTGAGCACTCAACCCTGGGCGCAGGCCCTGGAAGCGCAGGCCCTGGGCCGGGCACCTCACCCCACCTGCAGGTCGGCCATCGCGTTGCGGATCGTCGGCAGGAACTGCGGCGCGTTGTCGGGGATCGTGCCGTAGAAGAGCCCGGCCTCCCCGGTGGTGCCGACGTCCACCACCACGATGATCATCGTCTCGCCCTTGGCCTGGATGCCCGGGATGTCGAAGGTGAGGTGCGACTCGATCACGTACGCGGGCCGACCGTCCACGGTGATCGCCGCCCGCCGGGTGTCGGTGCGGTTGATCTCGTGGTCGTTGTAGAACAGCGCCACCACGCAGTCGGCGACCACACCGGCGCCCTGCTCGGGACCGTAGAAGCCGTCACCGGCGAGGAGCCGAGCGATCAGCGCCCACGCGACCCAGGTGGTCTCCCCGTCGGACGAGCGCTCGACGTACGCCTGCTGGCTCTGGACGTCGTGACCGAACGGTGTCCGGTCGTCATCGATGGGTGCCTCGAACGGGGCAGGCAGCCGAGGGTAGGAGAGCTGTCCGCTGCGGACCCGGTCTCCGGTCGAAGGTGCTGCCGGCGAGCTCACCGAGGTCGTTCGGGGACACGAGTCCTCGCCCGGGTCCTCGACCGGACCGGGACCGGTCAGTGAGCCGCCGACGGATCGGACGACGAGCACGGCGACCACCGTCAAGGCGACCAGCACCGCACCGGCAGCCAGCCACCAGCCCCATCGACGGTCGCGCCGGCCGCCGGCCAGCCGGGGATCGAGCTGGCCGATCCGGGCACCCGTCTGGGGACCGGGCGCTGGGCGAACGCCGGTGGAGCTGACTGGTGGGGCCGACCCGTACGGGAGGCCCGCATCGGGCCGGTCGGTGGTCGCCGCCCCCCAGCCCTGGCCGTCCCAGAACCGGAACCGACCCGGCGCACCCGCCGGATCGGGGTACCAGCCGGGCGGCGCGTTCATGGTTCGACGTTAGCGAACGCCGCCAATCGCTGACGGGATCCTGCTCACCGGCTCCATGATCGCGGTCGCACCACCTGCGGTGTCGGCGCTGGGAGCGGAACGGGCTCCAGGGTGAGCAGCGGAGCCAGCCCGAGCACTCGCGCCAGCCGGGCGTTCTCCAACACGACCTCCAGCGCCGCCAGCTCGTCCTCGCCCAGCTCCCAGGCCCAGAAGGCCAGCTCGTGCTCGTAGCCCGCGGTCGCCGAACGCTGCCGCCGGTCACTCCACCACCGGCAGACCCGGGCAGCGACGAAGGGCACCCCGGCCACCAGCAGCACCAGCGGCGACCAGGTCACGTCGACCGGCCCGAGATGGATCGCCATCCCGCCACCGAGCACGGCCACGGCGGCGGTCACTCCCGGCACGCCGGCCCGGCTCCGGGTCAGGACCGGGCCCCCGAGGCGCTCCACCAGTGCTGCATGGGTCAGCTCCTCGGCCGCCCGCCCGACCCCCGCGGCGGCGAACGATCCCGCCGCCGGCGCGAGCAGCAGCACGGCGAGCCAGGTGGGCGGCCCGGAGATCAGGAGCGCGGCGGCCAGGGCGGTCAGCGCGAAGCCGACGTGCTGCAGCAGGGCCGGCAGATCAGCCCGGGAAACCCCCCGGTGCCGAGCGGTCAGGAACAACCCGGCAGCCAGCACGGTCAGTACGGCGACAGCAGTCACATCCAGCATCGTCACGAGCCCTTCGTCCACGGATCACCGCGAAGCCCCCCGATACTTCGTCCTGCATCCGTACATTCGGAGGGGTCGCCGATCCGGATTGCGACTTCTCGGATCTCATGACGTCGGATCGCGGGGGAGGCCGGACGGCTCGGGCGAAGAGCCCTGGCTCCGGGCCCGAGCTGATGGCCAGAGGGTCAGCTCGGGCTGGTGCGCTCTGCGCTCAGGCGGTGAGCTCCATCAGGGTCAGCAGCTCGTCGGCGCTCGGCTCCCAGAGTCCGGCGGCCACGTTCGCCTCGATCTGGGACACCTTGGTCGCCCCGGCGATGACCGATCCGACCGCCGGCATCGCGGCCAGGCCGCCGATCGCGATCTGCAGCAGGCTGAGGTCCCGCTCGTCGGCGAACGACTGCAGGGCCTCGACGGTGTCGAAGTCGGCGGACGCGAGGACCTCGGACTGCGACGCCAGTCGGGTGCCGTCCGGTGCGTCGGCGCCCCGGCGGTACTTGCCGGTCAGCAGACCGCGGGCGAGCGGGAAGAACGGCAGCAGGCCCTGACCGGTGTGCTCCAGGGCCGGGACGAGCTCGGCCTCGGCGTCCCGCTGGAGCCAGCTGTACTCGTTCTGGGCCGAGACGAAGGCCTCGTAACCGCCCGTCCGGGCGGTCCAGTCGGCGTCCACCACCTGCCACCCGGTCAGGTTGGAGGAGCCGATGTAGCGGACTTTGCCCTCGGTGACCAGCTCCGACAGCGCGGCCAGGGTCTCCTCGATCGGGGTGTGCGGGTCCGGCCGGTGGAGCTGGTAGAGGTCGATCCAGTCCGTGCCCAACCGACGGAGGCTGCTCTCGACGGCCAGCCGGATGTAGCGGCGCGAACCCCGCACACCCCAGTCCGGCCCGTTGCTGCCGCCCATGTCCATCCCGAACTTGGTGGCGATGATCACCTCGTCCCGCCGACCCCGCAGCGCCTCGCCGAGCAGGGTCTCGGAGCCGCCGGCGTTGCCGTAGACGTCAGCAGTGTCGAACAGGGTGATGCCCGCGTCGATGGCCGCGTTCACGACCTTCGGCACGTCCTCGTCGGCCATCCGGGCGCCGAAGTTGTTGCATCCCAGACCCACGACGGAGACGGTGAGGCCCGACGTACCGAGCTGCTGGTAGATCACGGAGTTCCTTCGGTGGGTGTGGGTTCGTGCGCGTCGGGCGAGCCGGCGCGTCCCGGATTCAGTGCGTGCTCGGGGGCTACTGGGTGCTGGGGGGCTGGTACCCGCCGGACGGCTGGGAGCCGGACGAGGGTGAGCCGGGCTGGTCGGACTGGGGCGGCGCGTAGCCACCCTGCCCCGACGGGCTGGGCTGCGCCTGACCGGAACCGGTCTGCGGCGGGGCGTAGTGCTGGGGCGACGAGCCTGCGTCCTGCCCGAGCTGCCCTGGCTCGACTCCTGCTGCCCGGGGGCCCCCTGCGGCTGTCCGCCCTGCGGCTGGGGCGGGGCCGAGTGCTGCGGCGGCGCCGAGTGCTGGGGCGGGGCCGAGTGCTGCGACGGCTGCTGCTGGGTCGGAGCGTACGACTGCTGCTGCGGAGGCTGCTGGTACTGCGGCTGGCCGTAGGACTGCTGCGGGGGCTGCTGGTACTGCTGGGGCTGGTACTGCGGCTGCGGGTCCTGCGGCTGGCTGTACTGGGGCTGCTGCGGCTGGGCGTACTGCTGCTGCGGGTTCGGCAGACCGGAGCCGCCCTGCTGCGGCAGCTGGCCCTGGGAGCCGGCGGACGACTGCTGGGGATCCCCGCGGTAGGCGATCTCCCCGAAGCTCACGTTGGGGGCCTGACGCACGGCCGGGTCGTTCACCTCGAAGTAGGTGGCCTTCTCGAACTTGAACACGTTGGCGATGATGTTGGTCGGCACCGACTCGACCTTGGTGTTGTAGACCCGCACGTTGGCGTTGTAGTAGCGCCGACCGTTGGCGATCCGGTCCTCGGTCTCGGCCAGCTGGCGCTGCAGCTCGAGGAAGTTCGTGTTGCTCTTCAGGTCCGGGTAGGCCTCGACGCTGACGATCAGGTTCCGCACCGCCCCGGACAGCTCCGCCTCGACGTCGGCCCGCTGCTGGCTGGGCAGACCGCCCTCGGACTGGGACAGCTGCTGGGCCTGGCTGCGCAACCGGGTGATGTCCTCCAGCGTGTTCCGCTCGTGCGCGGCGTACGCCCGGACGGTCTCCACCAGGTTGGGGATCAGCTCGTAGCGCCGGTTCAGCTCGACGTCGACCTGGCGCCAGGACTCCTGGATCAGGTTCCGGGACTTGACGAAGCCGTTGTAGGCGCTCATCGCGACCAGCGCGACGACGGCCACGATCACCAGCAGGATGATGATCACGGTGATGGCTGTACCCATCGGGGTGCTCCTAATCTCAGAGGTGCACCCACCCTAGGACACGGGTCCGACGTCAGGTCAGGACAGCCCGAGATCGGCCAGCGAGATCGCGTACCGGTACGGCAGACCGAGGGCCTCGATCTTCTCCTTCGCCCCGGTGTCGCGGTCCACGATGACGGCCACGCCGATCACGTCCGCGCCGGCCTCCCGCAGCGCCTCGACCGCGGTGAGCACCGAGCCGCCGGTGGTGCTGGTGTCCTCCACCGCGAGCACCCGGCGACCCTCCACCGGGGAGCCCTCGATCCGGCGCTGCAGACCGTGCGCCTTCTCGGCCTTGCGGACCACGAAGGCATCCAGCCGGCCACCTTCGGCGGCGGCGGCGTGCAGCATCGCGGTGGCGACCGGGTCGGCGCCGAGCGTCAGCCCGCCCACCGCGTCGAACTCCCAGTCCGCGACCAGGTCGCGCATCACCCGACCGACCAGCGGGGCGGCGGATCCGTCCAGCGTGACCCGGCGCAGGTCGACGTAGTAGTCGGCGGTCCTCCCGCTCGCCAGCGTCACCTCACCGTGGATCACGGCGAGGTCGCGGACGGCGTCCACGAGGGATCGGTGGTCGGTGGTTCCGGCGGCAGACGTCACGGCTGCGACCCTAGCGCCGCAGGCAGCAAGGTTCCGACCGAGGACCATTGCCCGCCGAGGCCCGACGTGCCACGGTTCTCCTGGTGCACGACGATCCTGGAGGACAGATGGCAGCCGAGGCAGGACCAACCGGACGGGACGCCGGCGGCGAGTCGCCGACAGTGGTGTCCTCGCCCGACGGGCGGTCGTTCCGGCTACGGACCTCCGCCGAAGCGGGTCTGCGCCCGGGGGACTACGTGACCATCGCCGACGGCTCCGGCGCGGAGCACCTCGGCTACGTCGAGTCCGTCGACGAGGTCACCGAGACCACCACCTGGGCGGCCGGTTCGATCATGCCGGGTCCGATCACGCCAGCACCCTTCCGCTCCGGATCGGCCCGCCGCAGCGACGCCGCCGCGGTCCGCCGGTTCTTCGCCGCCTCCGGCGCAGCGCTGCCGGTCGGCACCCTGGTCGACGACCCCGAGGTGCCGGTCGGGCTGATCCCCAAGCGCATCAACCGGCACACGTTCTGGTGCGGACAGAGCGGATCGGGCAAGACGTACGCGCTCGGGGTGGCGCTGGAGCAGATCCTGCTCCACACCCGACTGCCGATGGTGATCTTCGACCCGAACAGCGACTTCGTCCGGCTCGGCGAGACCCTTCCCCATGTCGGTCCGGAGGTGGCCGGACAGCTCGCCGACCGACCTGTCCGGGTGCTCCGCCGAGGGAGCGGTCCGGATGCTCTCCGGGCGCGGCTCCGCTCGATGGACCTGGCCTCGCGCGGCGCTCTGCTGCGACTCGACCCGGTCCTCCACCGGGATGAGTTCAACGCGATGGTGCACCACCAGTTCGATCCGTCGCCCTACTCCGAGCACGACGACTTCGACGCGCACGCCTTCGCGCAGGCGTTCCTGGACTCCGACGATCCCGGGGCTCGGGCCCTCGGCCGGCGGCTGGAGAACCTCGGCCTGCTGGACTGGGAGATCTGGGCTCTCGACCGGCCGTCGGCGTCGGAGATCATCGCCGAGCGGCCGGCGGCGACGGTCCTCGATCTCGGCAGCCTGGAACGCCAGGACGAGCAGCTGACGATCGCCCTGAGCGTGCTCACCGACCTGTGGGACCGCCGGGAGGAGCGCCGCCCGATCCTGCTGGTCATCGACGAGGCGCACAACCTGTGCTCACCGGACCTGGAGTCCCTGCTGGGCCGTGCGGTGCGGCAGCGGATCATCCAGATCGCCGCCGAGGGCCGCAAGTACGGCCTGTGGCTGCTGCTCTCCACCCAGCGGCCGTCCAAGGTCCACCCGGGGATCGTCTCCCAGTGCGACAACCTCACCCTGATGCGGATGAACTCCCCCAACGACCTGGCCGAGCTCGGTGACCTCTTCGGCTTCGTGCCACGGCAGCTGCTCGCTCAGGCCTCCCGCTTCCGTCAGGGCGAGGCGCTCCTGGCCGGCGGGTTCGTCCCGGCCCCCACGATCACCAAGATCGCGGACCGTCTCACCGTCGAGGGTGGCGTCGACGTGCCGGTGCCGATGCCCTGAGCCGTGGTCGTCTCGACGATCGAACCAGAGCTCCCTGCGACAGGGATACAGTCGGCTCGGCCACCCTGGCCGACCATGATCAGGAAGTGACGACAGTGACAGTGGAAACCTACGGACCGGCGGATCTGTACGTCGTGTCGTTCCCCTCCGAGCACGTGCCCGAGCAGATCCGGGAGGCGGTGCTGACCACCCTGAGCAGCGGCGTGATCAAGCTGCTCGACCTCGTCCTGGTGCGCCGGGCCGCCGACGGCAGCACCGAGGTGCTGGAGATCGAGAGCCTCGGCGAGGAGTTCGACCTCAACCTGATCGAGACCACCGGCAGCGGTCTGGTCGGCCAGGAGGACCTGGACGAGCTGATCGAGGAGGTCGAGCCCGGCACGTCGGTGCTGGTCTTCCTGTTCGAGAACACCTGGGCCCGTTCGATCGCTGCCGCCGTCCGCGACACCGGTGCCGTGGTCATCTCGGCCCAGCGGTTCCCGGCCGACGTCGTCAACGAGGTCGCCGAGCTCGCCGGCGTCTCCGCCTGACCCAGCTCCACCCCTCAGCTACCCCTTCCAGAAGGAGAACCACCATGCCCATGGGTCGTCGTGGAGGCCGCCCCGGCCTCATCGGAACCGCCGCTCGCACCGCCGTCGTCGTCGGCACCGCGAACGCGGTCAGCAACAAGCAGCAGTCCCGGCACGCCCAGGCCCAGGTCGCCGCCGAGCAGCAGGCGGCGGCTCAGGCCGCCGCCGAGCAGGCCCGGCTGGACGCTGCGGTCCAGCAGGCAGTGGCCGCTCAGACCGCTGCTCCCGTCGCCGCGCCGGCCCCGGTCGCAACGCCCGCTCCCCCGGCCGCCGGCGCCGGTGACCTCCTCGGTCAGCTCCAGCAGCTCGCTCAGCTGCAGGCCGCTGGCGTGCTGACCCCGGAGGAGTTCGCAGCGGCCAAGGCCAAGCTGCTGGCCTGATCACCGGCTCGCCCGCACCGGGGCCGGCTCAGACCTTCCCCTCGGTGTGGGCGATCACGTCGGTGAGGACCGCGTGCAGCGTGCGCAGCTCGTCGACGTCCATCTCGAGTCGCGCCATGATCGTCGGCGGGACGTCCAACGCCTGCTCCCGCAGCGCCCGTCCGGTGGCGGTGAGCGTCACCTTGAGACTCCGCTCGTCCTGGCTGTCCCGGGTGCGGTGCAGGTAGCCGACAGCTTCGAGCCGCTTCAGCAGCGGTGACAGGGTGGCGGGTTCCAGGCTGACCAGCTCCCCCAGCCGGCGGACGGACAGCGGTTCGTGCTGCCACAGCGCGAGCATCACCAGGTACTGCGGGTGGGTCAGCCCGAGCGGTTCGAGCACCGGCCGGTAGAGGCCGATCACCCGACGCGAGGCGACGGCCAGCGCGAAGCACACCTGGCTCTCCAGCGCCAGCAGGTCGGGCTCGGCCGCAGCCATCCCGCTCCCCGGCGCCTCCGGGTTGGTCACAGGATCCAGTAGGCCGAGCAGGCCAGTGGCAGCAGACCCAGCAGCACCCAGGGCGAGTAGACGGGCCGCCGGTGCAGCACCAGCACGGCCGCCGCGGTCACCAGGCCGATCACCCCGGTCATCACCCACAGACCGATGACGCTGTCCCGCGGCAGGTCGTCCACGCCGCTGAACACCAGGTAGGCGGCCAGCACCACCGCCAACGAGCCGATGAACAACCCGATGGCCGAGGACGCGATCAGCCGCTGGACGAAGTCCAGACTCCGCGCGTCCGCGGCCGCGTACTCCTGCTGTTCTTTCGATCTGGTGCCATTCACTTCGTGCCCTATCTCTTCGTACACTAACTGTTAGTCGAGCATACTCCCTCTGACGCCGGACGACCACATCAGTGCTCCGCCTGGTTGCCCGGCTGTGGCTCCACGGTGGGAAGCGGCTGCTCAGTGCGCGTGCTGGTCTGCCGGACGTGGCTCCGTGGTGGGAAGCGGCTGTTCAGTGCGCGTGCTGGTCTGCCGGACGTGGCTCCGTGGTGGGAAACGCCTGCTCAGTGCGCTGCTGGTCTGCCGGACATGGCTCCGCGGTGGGAAACGCCTGCTCAGTGCGCGTGCTGGTCTGCCGGCCGTGGCTCCGTGGTGGGAAGCGGTCATCTCGTGCGCGTGCCCGCGACTCGATGTCGCCGGGGAGTCCGATCAGGTCGTCTGGAAGGCGCCCACAGTCGCCGAAAGTGGCTCGGCGGTGGGAAACGGTCACCCCGCGCGCGGACCTGACGTCCGGATGCCGCCGGGGAGTCACGAACGGCAGCCCAGACGACCCGCACAGCCAAGACGACCCGCACGAGCCCAGCGACCCGACACGAGCCGCAGCACGACCCGAGCAGCCCGGACGACCCGAACGAGCCGCTGCCACCGGCAACGGCCAACGGCCACCGGACGGCGCGGCCCCTGCGAGCCGGGTCAGTGCGGCGGGCGCGGTGCGCCGCGGTGGTGCAGAAGGTGTGCGCGGCCGCATCCGACAGCCGCCAGCGACTCGGCCGGCCGTCCCGGGTGTTGGTCACCGGCCCGGCGTCGCGGAGACAGACCGGGGACTGGGTGACGGTGCTCAGGGCCTCGGGGCGCAGCCGGCGGTCAGGGCTTGTCGACCTTCTTGGCCAGGTGGGCGAACCCGACGGAGCGGTCCGGTGAGCGGAACAGGTCCTGGCACGTGGTCAGGGTCAGCACCGCCTTCGTCGGTTCGGCGCCGCGGTTCTGCGGGTCCGGGTCCAGCACCCAGGTGGCGGTGTCGTCGACGGTGAGATTCGCCGGTGACCCGTCCATCACGTACGTGTAGACAGCGGTCCGGGTCTCCACGATGACCTGGTCGCCGGTCTCGAGCTCCAGCAGCCGGGCGAACGGCTCGCCGTGGGTGATGCGATGGCCCGCGATGGCGAAGTTGCCGATCTGCCCGGGTCCTGCGGTGGTGGTGTAGTGACCGACGCCCCGGTTCAGGATGGACAGGTCGGTGCCAGACAGGATGGGCACCTCGTAGTCCGCTCCGAACGCCGGGATCCGGAGCAGGGCGATGGCGTCACCGGGAACCACGGCGGGCGTGAGCTCGCCCTGCCCCGCCGCCCCGCCCTGGCCGGAGCTCTTCGGGTCCGTGCCCTCGGACGACTGGGACCACTTCTCCCGCAGCTGGGACGTCTCCTCGTGGAACGCCTTCTCCGAGGTCACGTTGGTCCCGAAGTACTGCCAGGCCACCCAGCCCAGGCAACCGAGTCCGGCCACCAGCAGGAGCAGCCCGACGACGGTGAGGGCGGACACGCCACGGCGCGGCGGCCGACGCGTCGCAGACTGCTCCGGGTCGGCTACGTCACCTGCCGGGGACCGTGCCACCTGGCCATTGTGCCTGCTCCGACCCGGAGCCGCGCCTAGACTTCAGCGCCATGAGCACCCCTGGCTGGTATCCCGATCCGGGTGGTCAGCCCGGCGCCTACCGCTACTGGGACGGCAGCGGATGGACCAACCAGCTCACCTCGCAGCCGGCCGGACCCCCGGCCGGACCCGCGACCGGACCCGCGAACAGCAACCCGAACCCGACCGGGAGTGCTGCCGGCCCGGCCTGGTCACCGACGTCGACCGGAGCGACCGCCGGCACCGGCACGGCCGGCTACGCCGCCACTCCACCCAAGAAAGGCCGCGGCTGGCTGGTCGCCCTGATCGCCGTCGCGGTGGTCCTGGTGATCGTCGTGGTCCTGGTGGTCCGCAACCTCGGCGGCGCGCTGGTCGGGCTGCCCGGTCTGCCGGGCGGCAACCCGAGCAGCAACGCGTGCCCGCAACCCGAGGCGAACAGCAGCCCCACACCCCGGCCCCCCGACGGTCGGGTGCACAGCGGCCCGCTCTCCTACCCACAGCTGCCGTCGCCCTGGGGAGCGCCGCTCCCGAACAACGAGGTGCCGTTCGGCCGGGACGTGCTGCAGCAGTTCGTGCAGACCGAGCAGACCCCGACGATGAGCTGGGGAGCCGCCGTGATGGTCGGCGAGCTGGTGGCCGGGGACGGCTTCTTCGAGCCCAAGGACGGCGCGGAGATCGTGCTGAAGTGCGTCACCGGAACCTTCTACGGCGACGCCGAGGTGACCCGGCACGACACCGTGAGCAAGGCGATGACCGTGGACGGCCACGACGCCTGGATCATGGAGTCCGACCTCAGCTTCTCGATCGAGGGCCTGAAGGCCACCAACGAGCTGCTCACCGTGGTGATCGTCGATCTCGAGAACGGCTCCGCCGGGCTGTTCGCCTCCTCGGTCCCCGGGAACTCCCCGCAGTACAACGCGCCGGCCGAGCGGGCGATGCAGGGGCTGCGCGTCGGCTGAGGTCAGCGCGACGACCGAGGTCAGCGCGGCGACGTCTCGGACCAGACGGGCCCCCCGGGGCCCTGGGGCTGGGGGTGTTGCCGAACGACGGATCTTCGGATTGCATGGACCCGAGAGGGTCGAGTCGGGGCGAGCGCCGAGGAGTTCCATGGCATCGGTCACGGCCGGACGCGCATCCGCCGACCCGCCGGCGCCGCCCGGGCCGATCACCCTCGAGGGCAGAGCCCGCATCCTGGCCTTCGCGACCATCGCCCTCGGCATGCTCCTCTCAGCCCTGGACGCCACGATCGTGTCCACCGCCCTCCCCACCATCGTCGGGGATCTCGGTGGCGGCAACCACGTCTCCTGGGTGGTGACCTCCTACCTGCTGGCCCAGACCGCGGTCACCGTGGTGGTGGGCAAGCTGGGCGACCAGTTCGGCCGCAAGCTCGTCTTCCACTCAGCGTGACGCTGTTCATCGCCGGCTCCATGCTGTGCGGGCTCGCCCAGGACATGACCTGGCTGATCGCCTCCCGGGCTCTGCAGGGCCTCGGCGCCGGCGGACTCACCGTCACCGCCACGGCTCTGATCGCCGACATCATCCCGCTCCGTCAGCGGGGGAAGTTCCAGGGCTCGCTCGGTGCCGTCTTCGGCGTCGCCACCGTGATCGGCCCGCTGCTGGGCGGTCTGTTGACCGACAACGCCAGCTGGCGCTGGTGCTTCTACGTGAACGTGCCGATCGCCGCTGTCGTCATCGTGGCCGCCGGCATCACCATCCCGCGGGTGCCGGGCGGGGCTCGGCCCCGGATCGACTTCGCCGGCATGGCGACCGTGGCGCTCGGTGCGTCGGCCCTGGTGCTGGCGACCAGCTGGGGCGGGACCACCTACCCCTGGGGCTCCTGGCAGATCATCGGGCTACTGGTCGGCGGGGCGGCGATCCTGGCCGTCTTCGTCCTGATCGAGACCCGCGCGGTCGACCCCATCCTGCCGTTGCGGCTGTTCCGGTCGCAGGTGTTCGCCGTCTGCTGCGCTCTAAGCTTCGTGGTCGGCTTCACCATGCTGGGCGCGATGACCTTCCTGCCGACCTTCTTCCAGTACCTCGGGGGGTCACCGCGACGAACTCCGGGTTCCGGATGCTCCCGATGGTGCTGGGCCTGCTGATCACCGCCACCGCCAGTGGCAACATCGTGAGCAAGACCGGGCGCTACAAGGTCTTCCCGGTGGCTGGCGGTCTGGTGATGGCGCTCGGTCTCTTCCTGCTCTCGCGGATGGGGCCGGAGACCTCGGTGCTCCAGTCCTCGCTCTACCTGTTCGTGCTGGGGCTCGGGATCGGGCTGAGCATGCAGGTGCTGACGATCATCGTGCAGAGCTCGGTGCCGTACACCGACCTCGGTGTGGCCACGTCCGGGGTGACGTTCTTCCGCTCCATGGGCAGCGCGTTCGGCGCCTCGATCTTCGGCACCCTCTACGCCAACTTCCTCAGCAACCGGCTGCCGGCGGCGCTCGCCCAGACCCCGACGGTCACCCAGGCCGACCTGTCGACACCGAGCACGCTGCACGCCCTCGACGACGCCGTGATCGCGCCGATCGTCAACGCGTACGCGGGCGCGCTGAACCAGGTCTTCCTGGCGGCAGCGCCGATCGCCCTGGTCGCCTTCCTGCTGGCGCTGTTCCTGCCCCAGGTCAAGCTCGGCGGCAGCGTCGCCCCCTCGGCCAGCGATCTCGGCGGCGGTTTCGGCGCACCCGAGTCCCTCTCCAACGACGAGGTCCTCAGGAGCAGGTTGCGCGAACCTGCTGTACGGCCGGCGCCGGGACCTGGTGCTCGACCTCCTCAGCTCCGACACCGAGGGCCTGGTTTCCGCCCGCATCTGGGCACTCGTCCAGGTGCACGGTCTGACCATCGCGAACCGACGAGCAGACGTCACCCAGGTCGCCGACGCCCGGGCCCGCCGTCGCCGTGCTCGAGCCTGTCTTCACCGACCTGACAGTGGCCGGCTGGCCGAGGGCTCGCTCGACGACCTCCACCTCACCCCCGCGGGTCAGGCCGCGATCGCCGGCCTGCAGATCACGCTGCGCGACTGGGTGCTGGAGCACCTCGACGGCGTCGAGACCATCCCGAGCGGTCTCCGACGCCATCTCGCGCGTGGTCCGTCGAATCGTGATCGAACGCGCGGACAGCAAGGAACGGGTGCCGAGCCTGCTGCCGACGGCGTGATGATGCCGAAACCGATCAGGCTCCGCAGTCGTGACCCGAGCCGGCGGTCCACATCGGGGCCCCCGGCGCCGCCGCTAGGGTGACGGGCATGGTCGCCGTCGACGTCCCCGCCTCGCGGTTCAAGGCCCAGCGGTGGCTCACCGCCGCCACGATCTTCGCCGAGATGTCGGCGCTCGCCGTGACCACTGACTCGGTCAACCTCGGCCAGGGCTTCCCCGACTACGACGGCCCTGACGTCATGCTGGCCGCCGCCGAGCGGGCCATCGCCGAGGGCGTCAACCAGTACCCCCCGGGCCGGCTCATCGCCCCCCTCCGCCAGGTGGTGGCTTCCACCGACAGCCGCCGGCACTACGGCCTCGACTACGACGTCGACCGCGAGGTGATCATCACCACCGGGGCGACCGAGGCGCTGGCCGCCGCCATCCTCGCCTTCGTCGATCCCGGCGACGAGGTGATCGCGCTGGAGCCGTTCTGCATCATCTACGCCGCCTCGGTGGCCCTGGCCGGCGGCCGGATCGTCGGCGTCGGGGTGTTCGGCCCCGACTTCGTCCTCGATCTCGACGAGCTGCGCGCCGCGGTCAGCCCGCGCAGCAAGGTGATCTTGATCAACCCACCGCACAACCCCACCGGCGCCGTCCTCGACCGGCTCGAGCTCGAGGCCATCGCTGTGCTGGCCCAGGAGCACGACCTGCTGGTGATCTGCGACGAGGTGTACGAGCACCTCGTCTTCGACGGCGTGGAGCACCTGCCGCTGGCCGGCTTCCCCGGGATGCGGGAGCGGACGATCCGGATCTCCTCCTCAGGCAAGACGTTCTCGGCCACCGGTTGGAAGATCGGCTGGGCGCCGGTCCCGGAGCAGCTGATCACCGAGCTGACCGCTGTCAAGCAGTTCCTCACCTACGTCAGCGGGGCGCCGTTCCAACCGGCGATCGCCCGCGGCGTTGAACCAGGGCGACGCGCTGGCCGCCGCCGCCCGGGACGAGCTGCAGGGCAAGCGCTACCTAATGGCCGAGGTACTGGTGGTCGGTGGGTCTGCAGCCGGCCATCCCGCGGGGCACGTACTTCATGACCACCGACGTCCGACCGCTCGGCTACGACGACGGGGTGGCGTTCTGCCGCGACCTGCCGCACCGCTGCGGGGTGGTGGCCATCCCCCACCAGGTGTTCTACGCCCGCACCCAGGCCGGCCGCCCGTACGTGCGCTGGGCGTTCTGGAAGTCCGATCCGGTGCTGGACGAAGCCGTCCGCCGACTCGCGGGGCTCGGCTGAGCGGCATGGCGGGACCACGGGCATCTGCGGTGGTGTGGTCGTGAGCGGCGCCGGTCTCACGGTCGCCGTCGTCGGTCTGGGCTTCGGTACGGCCTTCGTGCCGCTCTACCTGAGCCACCCCGAGGTGGACCGGGTCATCCTGGTCGATGCGGACGAGGCTCGCCGGTCGGAGGTCGCTGCGGCCTTCGCGCTGGACCCCGGCTACCCGGACCTCCAGGACGCCCTCGCCGACCCGGCCGTCGACGCGGTGCACCTGCTGACCCCGGTCTTCCTGCACGCCCAGATGGCGGTCGAAGCCCTCGGGGCCGGCAAGCACGTGGCCTGCGCCGTTCCCATGGCCACGACCTCGGCCGACCTCGACCGGATCATCGCCGCCCAGCAGGCCAGCGGGGCGACCTACATGATGATGGAGATGGCCGTCTACGCCCGCGAGTTCGCGGCGGTGCGCCGGATGGCCGAAGCCGGGGAGCTCGGCGACCTCACCCTGTACCGGGGTTTCCACCTGCAGAACCTGGACGGTTTCCCCGCCTACTGGCAGGGATTCCCGCCGATGCACTACCTGACCCACGCCTTGTCCCCGATCCTCGCGCTGCTGGACACGACGGTGCACAGCGTGACCTGCCGCGGCGCGGGCCGGCTGGCTCCGGAGCGGACGATCGGGGGGTTCGACAACCAGTACCCGACCGAGGTCGGCTTGTTCAGTCTGCGCGGCAGCGACGTGCTGGCCGACATCACGATGGCGTTCTCCCAGACCGCGCGCAGCTACGTGGAGGGCTTCTCCCTGTACGGGGACCGTCGCGGGATCGAGTGGCCGGTCGACAACGTCGGACCGCTGACCGTCTTCGAGCTCCAGCCACCGGAGCCCGGTCACCGCGGCAACCGGGTGGAGGTCACCGCCCTGGACCCGCCGGACACGTCCGAGCGGCTTCCTCCGTCCCTGCGGCAGTTCGTGCGGCCGTCTCGCTTCCAGCTGCCGACGATGGCGCAATCCGTGGCGGTCGGCGGCGACCACGGCGGCTCGCACCCGTACCTGGTCGACGCGTTCATCACCAGCGTCGTGACCGGCAGCACCCCCTCCATCGACAGCCGCCGGGCGGCCGACTGGACGGCTCCTGGCCTGAGCGCGCACGAGTCGGCGATGGCGGGCGGAGCCGAGGTGCTCGTTCCCCGCTACACCCAGGACCGGTGACCCGCCCGGACCCGGTCGGTCAGATCGTGCGCCGCCGGTACCACTGGGTCGCACCGGGGGTCCACAGCACCAGGCAGACGACGGCGATGTAGGTGGCGATCGGCAGCCACCACAAGATGTCGCCGCGCAGCCACCAGGCGGACCAGGCCAGCGACGCCACCCCGGTGAGGGTTAGCGCGAGCCGGGCCCAGAGCCGGGGGGCCAAGATCACGAAGCCCAGGAAGAACGCCAGCGTGGGGAAGGCGTACAGGGGCAGGGCGAGGCCCTCGATCATCCGCAGGTGGAACCGCCGCAGGATGTGGAAGAGCGGCGCCTCCGCGTTGGTGGAGGACAGACCGGACGCGCCGGCCGTGGCCACCAACCAGGCAAGGGAGAGGGCACACAGCCACTGCAGGCTGGCGGTCACCGTCATGGTGGCCGCCAGGGCGATCACCGCCGGACGCTGCGGGCGCAGGGCTGGAGCGTACGGCTGGGGCTGGCCGGGCCAGGGCGGTACTGGCACCTGTTGCCCGGGCCACTGGTGCGCGGGCCCCTGGTGCGCGGGCCCCTGTTGCGCGGGCCAGGGCGGCGGCGTCGGCCGAGGCGGACCTCCGTACGGATGGCCGGCTTGCCCCGACGCGTTCGGGTTGCTCCCGGGCGGGCTGAACTGGGGGGCGCCCTGCGGACCGGGCGGCCGGTACCCGGGGTACTGCGACATGGACCCAGCGTAGGTGCCGTGGCACGTCGCTCGATCCTCGTCGGCCGGGGGGCGATGCCTGGGGCGAGGACCGGGTGCGCCGCTGTGGTGCGACCCGTCTGGTTGAGTCGACCTGTGAAGCGTCCCAGGCAGCGGCGTACCGACCTGGCGCCGGGGTTCCGACGCTTCTGGTGGGGTGAGGCGGTCTCGGGCTTCGGTGCCGCCGTGACGTTGCTGGCGCTGCAGACCCTGGTGGTGGTGACGCTGGGCGGCGGCCCGGTCGAGGTGGGCTGGCTGAACACGGCCCGTTGGGTGCCGTATCTGGCGCTGGGTCTGGTCGTCGGCGCGTTGGTCGACCGGGCCCGGCGCCGGCCGGTGATGGTGATCACCGATCTGGCCCGGGCTGCGCTGCTCGCGCTGATCCCGCTGGCCTGGCTGCTCGACGTCCTCACCTTTCCCCTGCTCCTGAGTGTCGTGATCGTGTTCGGAACCGTCTCCCTGGTCAACGACGCAGCCTCGATGTCGTTCGTGCCGCGGCTCGTGCCGCGCCCGCAGCTGCAACGCGCCCACGCTCGTCTCGACGGCGCAGGTGCCGTCGCGCAGACGGCAGGGCCGGCCGTGGCCGGTGTGCTCATCCGGATCGTTGGTGCACCGTTGGCGGTGCTGGTGGATGCCGTCACCTACCTGTTCTCGGCGGCGATGGTGGCGACCCTGAACACCGTTCCGGAGCCAACACCCTCCCGCCCCCGGACACTGCTGCTCTCCGATCTCGTCGGCGAGGTACGCGAAGGCGCCGTGTGGGTCTACGGCGCATCAGGGCTCGCCCGGTTGGCGGTCGCGACCCACATCTGGTTCGCCGCCCAGGCCGTGCTGCTCGTGGTGGTGGCTCCCTACAGCTTTCTGCAGCTCGACCTGTCGGCGTTCCAGCTCGGGTTGGTGTACGCGGTTGCTGGTGTCGGCGCCCTGATCGGCGCCGTCCTGAGCACCGCGCTGGGCGACCGGCTCGGCACCGGAGGGGCGATCATCTGCACCTACATCGTGTCCGGGGTCGGCGCGGGCGTCATGCTCGCTGCTGGGTTCGTACCGGCAGGGTGGGCCGCTGCGGGCGTCCTGGCAGCCGGACAGTTCGCTCACGGCTGGGCGATGGGCCTCGGTAACTCCCACGAGATGAGCTACCGGCAGGCGCTCACACCCGATGTCCTGCAGGCCCGAACGAACACCACCATGCGCTCGCTGAATCGCGCCGTGATCGTCGTGGTCTCCCCCGTCGCCGGCCTCGCCGCCGCCCGGCTGGGCTATGTCCCGGCCCTGGCTGCCGCCGCGACGATCTTCGCCGCGTCTGCCCTGGTCCTGGTGCTCTCACCTTTCCGACGTGCGAAGATCCGCTGACCGACACGCTTGCGGGTGTCGCTGCGGTCCCCGAGGACCGTGCCACTGGCCGTCAGGCTCGATCCTCCGCGAGAACGTGCGGACTCAGGTGTCCGCGGCTACCGTCGAGGTCTCTCCAGGGTGACCACCGAGCCCTGGACGCCGTCCACGAGGAGTCGAATGTCCCTGATCAGTCGGCAGATCCGCTTGGCGTCGCGTCCCGAGGGGGGTCCGAAGCCGGAGAACTTCTCCCACGAGGACCATGCCGTGCGACCACCGGACGACGGCGAGGTGGTGCTGAAGACGCTGTACCTGTCGCTGGATCCCTACATGCGTGGCCGGATGTCAGACGCCGCGTCGTACGCCGAACCGATGCAGCTGGGTGACGTCATGGTGGGAGGAACGGTCTCTCAGGTGGTGGACTCAGCCTCCGAGGATCTGCACCCCGGCCAGGTGGTGGTGGCGTACGGCGGATGGCAGAGCTACAGCACCGAACGGGCCTCCTCCCTGCGGGTCCTCGATCCGGATCTGGCGCCGATCAGCACCGCTCTCGGGGTGCTGGGCATGCCCGGATTCACCGCCTACTCGGCCCTGCGGCAGATCGCGAAGCCCACAGCCGGCGAGACGTTGGCGGTGGCCGCCGCGACCGGACCGGTCGGGGCGACTGTCGGTCAGATCGCCATGATCATGGGCTGTCGCACCATCGGCATCGCCGGCGGTCCGAGCAAGGTCGGGTACCTGCGCGAGCTCGGGTTCGATGTCGCCCTCGACCACCGCGAGGACGACCTGGGCGGACGACTCCGACGTGCTGCGCCCGAGGGCATCGACATCTACTTCGAGAACGTCGGCGGAGCGGTCTGGGACGCCGTCCTCCCGCTTCTGAACCTGTTTGCCCGGGTGCCCGTGTGCGGGCTGGTCGCCAACTACAACGCCTCCGGACTCCCCCAGGGACCAGATCGATCCCAGGCGCTGCTCCAGGCCGTGCTGAACAAGTCGCTCACGCTGCGCGGCTTCATCCAGAACGAGTTCGCACCGACGATGTTCGACGACTTCCTGCGCGACATGGGGGCGTGGGTCCGGGAGGGGAAGGTCACGTACCGCGAAGACATCACCGACGGTCTGGACCACGCCCCCGAAGCCTTCACCGGGATGCTCGAGGGCAAGAACTTCGGGAAGACCCTGGTGAAGGTCGCCGAACTCTCCTAGCTCGGCGGCCACCAGGCTGGCAGTGGGCGGTGTCGGCTAGCCGATCCATCTGCGTCGCGACCGTCCGGCGGGTGGGGCGGCACCGGATGCCCGATGGCCACCGGGTCGCGTGGGGTGTCTGGTCAGCTGCTCGGGTGTTCGCCGACGGCGGTCTTGGCCGAGCCTGGTGCTGTGCGATTCGCTCCCAGCTCGCGACGTCCTGGCCTCGCGGTCGCCTCGCTCAACGCCACCGAGGTTGCGTCGGCCCGACGCTGTCCGGCGAGTCGCCTGTGCGCCGGCTGGTACCGGGCCGATCGGGGCGGTGACGGGTATGTCGGCGTACTGCGCTGGACACCGGCACCGCCGCACCGATTCGCCGCCCGGACGACGGGCCGCGACGGTGCAGCCGTCCTGGCCGGACGCTGATCGCGATCGTGAGCATCGCCCTCGCGGCCGTCACCCCGCGCGGGGAGCGTCGCCGACAGGCGTGTTCGTGTGGGCGGGCTGGAGCAGCGGGCGTCACGGCACCGCCGCTGCGGCGGCCGTGGTGGGGGTCCGCGAGGCCGGCCGCCCGTTGACAGCGCGAAGACCGTGGTGAACGCCGGCGCCGGCGACGTCGGGATCGTCTGAGGGCCGTGGCGCTGCGTCCGGCTGGACCACTGGCGGCTGGCCGTGGGCGATGTCGCCGTGGTCGCCGCCGCCGACGACCGTCGGGTCGCCGGCGGCGGGCCCGCGGGCGTGCGCGACGCCCAGCGCCGCCCCAGGGCGGCCACGCCGCCCTGGGGCTGGACCGTGGGAGCAGCCCCGTTGGTGCCGGGCGAGCATTCGCCCGGGGCCTGGCTCGAGCGTCGCCGTGTGGACCAAGTCGGTCAGGAGCTCGTCGGCGGCGGCGGAAGCGGAGCGGGGTCGGGCGGGGAGACTGGACCGTGTACGGCGGCCGCCGGCATCGCCAGTGCGCCACGCCGGTCCGGTCGTCGCCCGACCGGCATCAGCCGCGTGGACGGTGCGGATGATGCCGATCGGGCGCGGGAACCCGGCTGGCCATCGGCGTGGTACCCCACCGGCCGCTCGGGCTGCGTCAGCGGTCATCGGCACCGCCTACATCGCACGCACCGGCGCGCTCCTGGTCTGGGCGGCGCCGCACCTCAGCACCCGCTTGGCTGCGGCGTCGGTCTCGCCGCCTCACTATCGCCGTCGGTCAAGCAGTCGGAGCGCCACGGTGGGATCGGCGCTGACCTGTTCTCGCTGCCGTCAGTCTTCGTCGCGGCGCCGTCGAGGCCCTGCCGGGGCGGCGTGACCTCCCCGATCGGTCAGGCGGTCGGCGCTGCCGGCTACCCTCCGCCGCAGCGCGCGGACCGACAGACTGGCCTCAGCTGTTGACCCTGACACCGTGTCAGCCCCTTTCCTGGAGACATCATGTTCAGCATCGGAGACTTCGCCAGGTCCGGCCGCGTGTCGGTGCGGATGCTGCGCCACTACGACGCCATCGGTCTGCTCCGACCCGCCTTCGTCGACCCGTCCACCGGCTACCGGACCTACCGGCCCGAGCAGCTGGCCCGCCTGAACCGGGTGGTGGCCCTCAAGGATCTGGGGTTCACCCTCGACCAGGTGGCCACCCTGGTCGACGACGACATCGAGGTCGAACGGCTCCGCGCCATGCTGCGTTCGCGGCAGGCCGAGCTGAGGGAGCAGATCGCGGCGGACAGGGCACGGCTGTCCCGGGTCGAGGCGAGACTCCGCATCATCGAGGAGGAAGACGCCATGTCACACCACGAGGTCCAGATCACGACGGTGCCCGCCGTCCGGGTGGCCGAGCTCAGCGCTCCGGTCGGTGGCTTCGAGCCGCCGTACATCACGCCGGTGCTCGGTCCGCTGTTCGAGCAGCTGATGGGGCGGTTGGCCGAGGAGGGCGTGCCCTGCGTCGCCGCTCCCCTGGCCTACTACGAGGACGCCGCCGACGGTGAGGGGTTGCTGGTGCACGCCGCCGCCCCGATCCCCGAGGACGCCGCCCCGGCCGGGGTGACGGTCACCGAGCTGCCGGCGTTCACCGCGGCATCGATCGTCCACGAAGGGCCGATGGACGACGTGCTGCCGACCATCCAGACCCTCGGCAGCTGGATCGCTGACCACGGCTACCGGTCGCTCGGCTACAACCGCGAGGTCTACCACGCGTACGGGGAGGGATTCCCCGAGCCGTGGCAGACCGAGCTCCAGGAACCGGTCGTCCTGGCGGGCTGAGCGACCCGACGCCTGGGCCACCCGGTGAGCCGGCTCACCCGCCCA
This sequence comes from uncultured Actinomycetota bacterium, assembly GCA_963784345.1. Lineage (GTDB taxonomy): Bacteria > Actinomycetota > Actinomycetes > Propionibacteriales > Propionibacteriaceae > Microlunatus. The sequence continues at coordinate 133,127 of CAWARE010000005.1, read as the reverse complement.
GGCGCCGGGTCAAGGTGGCGGCGGCCCGGCGTACGTCGGCCACCAGCCGCGCACGCTGGTCGGCGCCGACCCGGTCGGCCTCGAAGGTGACCGAGATACCCGCCACCGGGTAGCCCGTCCGGTCCAGCACCGGCACCCCGACCGAGGCCAACCCGGCCGTCACCAGCCCGTCCTCCACCGCGTAGCCGCGGGCGCGGACGGCGGCGAGCAGGGACCGCAGCTCGGCCGGGGTGGCCGGCCCGTGCCCGTCGCGGGTGACCAGGGCGTCGCGGTCGGGGAAGACGGCACGGACCTGGGCGGCCGGCAACGCCGCCAGGACGGCCAGCCCGGACGCGGTCACCGTGGCCGGCAGCCGCACCCCGACGTCACTCACCAGCGTCCGGCGGCGGGGGGCCCGCTGCTCGATCACGTAGTAGACGTCCGGGCCGTGCAGCACCGCCAGATGGGCGTTCTCCTTCGCGGTCGTGGCCAGCCGGGTCAGCACCGGTTGAGCGACCCGGCGCAACGGCATCTGCCGGGAGTAGCTGGAGCCCATCTCGAAGGTGACCACGCCGAGGCCGTAGCGGCGTTCCTCGGGCAGGTAGCTGACGAAGCCCTGCTCGACCAGCGCGCCCAGCAGCCGGTACGTGGTGGACCGCGGCAGCCCGAGGCCGGTCGCGACCGTGGCGGCCGGCACCGGCTCGACCTGTCGGGCGAGCAGCACCAGGATGCGCAGCACGGTGTCTGCCGCGGGGGCCAGGGACATGGCACCAGAGTCTCAGATACGAGACGCGTTGACTCGCCAGGCCCTGGCCGACGACGGTGTCGAAGGCGTGGAATGAGGCATGCTCACGCAGACCTGCTCCGTCGTCATCGGTCGCGGGCCGCTCTCTGCGGCCGACGTCGTCGCCGTGGCTCGCCAGGGTGCGCAGGTGCGGATCAGCGAGGACGCGATCGCCGAGGTGACCCGGACCCGCGCCGTGATCGAGGCCCTGGCCGAGGACACCCGGCCCCACTACGGCGTCTCCACCGGCTTCGGGGCGCTGGCCACCCGGCACATCCCCACCGCCCTGCGCACCCAGCTGCAGCGCAGCCTCATCCGTTCCCACGCTGCCGGCTCCGGCACGCCGGTCGAGCGCGAGGTGGTCCGTGCGCTGATGCTGCTGCGCCTGTCCACCCTGGCCACCGGGCGGACCGGCGTGCGGCCAGTCGTGCTCCAGACGTACGCCGACCTGCTCAACGCCGACCTCACCCCGATCGTCCACGAGTACGGCAGCCTGGGCTGCTCCGGTGATCTTGCTCCGCTGGCCCACTGCGCGCTGGCCGTGATGGGTGAGGGGACCGTCCATGATCATCGCGGGGAGATCCTCCCGGCTGCCGAGGCCCTGGCGCGGGCCGGCATCACACCGGTGGTGCTGGCCGAGAAGGAGGGCCTGGCTCTGATCAACGGGACCGACGGGATGCTCGGCATGCTCGTCCTGGCCCTGCACGACCTGGACAACCTGGTCACCGTGGCCGACGTCACCGCCGCGATGAGCGTGGAGGGTCTGCTGGGCACCGACGACGTGTTCGCCGCCGATCTGCAGCAGCTGCGGCCCCACCCCGGGCAAGCCGCCTCGGCCGCCAACCTCCGCACGCTGATGGCCGGCAGCGCCATCCGGGAGTCCCACCGCGCCGGATCCACCGATCCGGGGGCGTGCACCCGGGTCCAGGACGCGTACTCACTGCGCTGCTCACCCCAGGTCGCCGGCGGCGCCCGGGACACCATGGCCCATGCCCGTACGGTGGCGGGCGTCGAGCTGGCCTCGGCGGTCGACAACCCGGTGGTCACCCCGGACGGCCGGGTCGAGTCGAACGGCAACTTCCACGGTGCCCCGATCGCCTACGTGCTGGACTTCCTGGCCATCGTGGTCGCCGACCTGGCCAGCATCGCCGAGCGACGCACCGACCGGTTCCTGGACCGGGCCCGCAACCAGGGCCTGCCCGCCTTCCTGGCCGACGACCCGGGGGTGGACTCCGGTCACATGATCGCCCAGTACACCCAGGCGGCGATCGTCTCCGAGCTGAAGCGGCTGGCCGTCCCGGCCTCGGTCGACTCGATCCCCAGCTCGGCCCTGCAGGAGGACCACGTCTCGATGGGCTGGTCGGCCGCTCGCAAGCTGCGGCGGGCGGTGGACGGGCTGACCCGGGTGCTGGCCATCGAGCTGCTGACCGCCGCCCGCGGTCTCGAGCTGCGCGCCCCGCTGGTCCCCGCACCGGCCACCGCGGCGGTGATCACCGCGCTCCGGGCCGCCGGCGCCCCGGCGCCGGGCCCGGACCGCTGGCTCGCCCCGGAGATCGAGATCGCCGTCCAGCTGGTCGCGTCCGGTGCCGTGGTCGCCGCCGCCGAAGCCGTCACCGGCCCCCTCGCCTAGCCAACCCACCAGACCAGTCATCCGCGTGCGAGCGGAGCGAGCACAGAAAGCAGAGATCGTCATGGAAGGCGCCCGTCCCGTCCGCGCTCCGCGCGGCACCACCCTGTCGGCCAAGAGCTGGTCCACCGAGGCCCCGCTGCGGATGCTGATGAACAACCTCGACCCGGAGAACGCCGAGCGTCCCGACGACCTGGTCGTCTACGGCGGCACCGGTCGGGCGGCGCGGGACTGGCGGTCCTTCGACGCCATGGTCCGTACGCTGCGCGACCTGGAGGCCGACGAGACCATGCTGGTCCAGTCGGGCCGCCCGGTCGGGGTGATGCGGACCCACGAGTGGGCGCCGCGGGTGCTGATCGCGAACTCCAACCTGGTCGCCGGACTGGGCGACCTGGCCGGAGTTCCGCCGGCTCGAGCAGCTCGGCCTGACCATGTACGGGCAGATGACCGCCGGGTCGTGGATCTACATCGGCACCCAGGGCATCGTGCAGGGCACCTACGAGACGTTCGCCGCGGTCGCCGAGAAGCGGTTCGGCGGCACGCTGGCCGGGACCCTCACCCTGACCGGCGGCTGCGGCGGCATGGGCGGCGCCCAACCGCTCGCCGTCACCCTGAACGACGGCGTCTGCCTGATCGTCGACGTCGACCGGGCACGGCTGCAGCGCCGGGTCGACCACCGCTATCTGGACGAGATCGCCGACGACCTCGACTCCGCGGTGGAGAAGGCGCTGCAGGCCAAGGCGGACCGCCGGGCCTGGTCGATCGGCGTGGTGGGCAACTGCGCGGAGGTCTTCCCCGAGCTGCTGCGCCGCGGCGTGGCCATCGACATCGTCACCGACCAGACCAGCGCGCACGACCCGCTGTCCTACCTGCCGGAGGGCGTCGACCTGGCCGACTGGGCCGACTACGCCGCGACGAAGCCCGAGGAGTTCACCGACCGGGCCCGGGCGTCGATGGCCCGGCACGTGCGAGGCGATGGTGGAGTTCCAGGACGCCGGCGCCGAGGTGTTCGACTACGGCAACTCGATCCGCGACGAGGCCCGGCAGGGCGGCTACGAGCGGGCCTTCGACTTCCCCGGCTTCGTGCCGGCCTACATCCGGCCGCTGTTCTGCGAGGGCAAGGGCCCGTTCCGCTGGGCCGCGCTGTCCGGTGACCCGAAGGACATCCACGCCACCGACGAGGCCGTGCTGGAGCTGTTCCCGGACAACGACCGGCTGCAGAAGTGGATGCGCGGAGCCAGGGAGCGGATCGCGTTCCAGGGCCTGCCGGCCCGGATCTGCTGGCTCGGGCTACGGCGAGCGGGACCGGGCCGGGCTGGCGTTCAACGACCTGGTGGCCTCCGGCGAGGTCAGCGCGCCGATCGTGATCGGCCGCGACCATCTGGACTGCGGTTCGGTGGCCAGTCCCTACCGCGAGACCGAGGCGATGGCCGACGGCTCCGACGCCATCGCCGACTGGCCGCTGCTGAACGCGCTGGTCAACACCGCCTCCGGCGCCACCTGGGTCTCCATCCACCACGGCGGCGGGGTCGGCATCGGCCGCTCCATCCACGCCGGCCAGGTGTCGCTGGCCGACGGCACCGCGCTGGCCGCCCAGAAGCTGGCCCGGGTGCTGACCAACGACCCGGGCATGGGCGTCATCCGGCACGTCGACGCCGGCTACGACCCCGCCGTGAGGTCGCCGAGCGAGCGCGGGGTCCGGGTGCCGATGCGGGAGAGCGCTCCGACGGTCCGCGCACAGCGCGAGAGCGGTCACGACACAGCGCGAGGCGTGACGCCGGCTCGTTCGACGGGCTCCGACTCGACGGCTGTGGCCGAGCTCGCCGACGTCGGCCGCGCGCCGCCACCGGCGGCTACCGCCGCTACGCCTGGACCGCGCGAGGACCACGTCCTGCGGGAGTGGTTCGCCGGTGAGGCCGCCGACCGCGGACTGGACCTCACCGAGCGACCGGATGGGCAACCAGTGGGCGTGGTGGGGCGACCCGGACGCCGACCCCGGGCGTGGTCACCGGCTCCCACCTGGACTCCGTGCCCGACGGCGGCGCGTACGACGGCCCGCTCGGCGTGGTCAGCGCGCTTCGCCGCCCTCGATCGCCTGCGGGCACAGGGTTCCGCCCGCCGCGCCCGCTCGGGTCGTGAACTTCGGCGACGAGGAGGGCGCCCGGTTCGGCGTCGCCTGCGCCGGGTCCCGGGTGATCACCGGCGCGCTCGCCGCCGACCGGGCGCTCGGCGCTGACCGACGGCGACGGCGTCACGCATGGCCGAGGCGCTGCGCGCGGCCGGGCGCGACCGGAGCGACTCGGCCGGACCCGGAGACGCTGCGCCGGGTCGGCGCCTTCGTCGAGCTGCACGTCGAGCAGGGCCGGGGCTGGTCGACCTCGACCAGCCGGTCGCGCGTCGGCACCGACATCTGGCCGCACGGCCGGTGGCGGCTCGACTTCGCCGGCGAGGCCAACCACGCCGGCACCACCCGGCTGGACGACCGGCACGACGCCATGCTCGGCCTGGCCGCCGCCGTGCTGGCCGCCCGGACGGCCGCGGCCGCCACGGCTGCGTCGCCACCGTCGGCAAGTCGACGTCGAGCCCGGCGGGGTCAACGCGATCCCGTCCGCGGCCACCGCCTGGCTGGACGCCCGCGGCGCCGACGAGGCGGCGGTGCGGCGCGACCGTCGCCGAGGTGACCGGCGGCCGCCAGCGGCTCGACGGCGACCGGTCAGCGAGGAGTCCTGGACCCCGACGCACCCCCTTCGACACCGACCTGCTCGACCGGCTGCGCCGCGTGCTGCCGGACGCCCCGCTGCTCGGCACCGGCGCCGGGCACGACGCCGGCATCCTCGCCACAGCAGGGATCCCGACCGGCGATGCTCTTCGTCCGCAACCCGACCGGGTCTCGCACTCCCCGGCCGAGCACGCCGAGCGGGACGACTGCCTGGCCGGCGTCGAGGCGCTGGCCGACGTGCTGCCGAGCCTCGGCCGCGGTGACCGCCGCGTGACCACGCTACTGGGCGCCGGCACGCCCGGCTGCCGGACCGGCGTCGCCGACCGGGTCCGGCTCGACCGAGCCGGCCGGCCGGTTCACCGCGGTCGCAGCCGGACGTCCGACCCGCAGCCGGCGACACGCGGCTGCGCCGGCGTCGCCCTGCCCGGCTTCGCCAACGCGCCACAGCCACGCCTTCCACCGCGCGCTGCGCGGGCGCACGCACGCCGCGGCGGCACGTTCTGGACCTGGCGGCGAGCAGATGTACGCCGTCGCCGCCCGGCTCGACCCGGACAGCTACCTCGCGCTGGCCCGCGCCGTCTACGCCGAGATGGCGCTGGCCGGGTGCACCGCCGTCGGCGAGTTCCACTACCTGCACCACGGTCCCGGCGGGCGGCCGCTACGCCGACCCGAACGCGATGGGCGAGGCCCTGGTCGCAGGCGGCCGCCGAGGCCGGGATCCGGCTCACGCTGCTGGACACCTGCTACCTGCGCGGCGGTCTCGACCGCCGCCGGCCACCAGCCGCTCGACGCGGTGCAGCACCGGTTCGGCGACGGCACGGTCGACGCCTGGGCCGAGCGGGTCGGCGGCTTCGCGGCGCGGCACGCGAGCTCGCGACCGTCCGGGTCGGCGCGGCCGTCCACTCGGTGCGCGCCGTGCCGGCGCGCCGACCTGGTCCGGCTGTGCCGAGCTGCGTCGCGGGCCGGACCGCTGCACGTGCACCTCTGCGAGCAGCCGGCCGAGAACGCGGCCGTGCCAGGCGTTCTACGGCTGCACGCCCGACCGCACTGCTGCACCGCGCACGGGCTGCTCGGCCCGACGCACCACCGCCGTGCACGCCACCCACCTGACCGACGACGACATCGCCCTGCTCGGCGACAGCGGGACCGGCGTGCTGCTTCTGCCCGACCACCGAACGCGACCTGGCCGACGGCATCGGCCCGGCCCGGCGACTGCACCGACGCCGGCAGCCCGCTCAGCCTGGGCACCGACCAGCACGCGGTGATCGACCTGTTCGAGGAGGTCCGCGGGCTGGAGCTGCACGAGCGGCTGGCCACCGGCGAGCGCGGCCGGTTCACCCCGGCCGAGCTGCTCACCGCCGCCACCGCGACCGGCACACCGCCCTGGGCTGGCGACGGCGGCGGCCGGATCGCCGCCGGCGCCGCCGCCGACCTGGTGGTCGTCGACACCGACACTCGGTCCGCACCGCCGGCGTCGACCCCGGACCAGATCCTCTACGCCGCCACGGCGCGCCGACGTCCGACGACGTGATCGTCGACGGGCGACGGGTGGTCGTCGACGACGGCCGGCACCGGCTCGGCGACGTCGGCGCCCTGCTGGCCGAGACCCTGACCGACCTGAGCACCGACCGAGCGCCCTGGAGGACCGATGACCACGCACCGCCGTCACCGGCATCGGCGAGCTCGTCACCTGCGACGACAGCACCGGCCGGACCGGCTCGGGCTCCGCACCGGACGCCGCGATCGTGGTCGACGACGGCCGGGTCGCCTGGATCGGTCCGGCCGCCGCTGCCCCCGCCGCCGACCGCCAGATCGACCTCGGCGGGCGCGCCGCTGCTGCCCGGCTTCGTCGACCCCCACACCCACCTGGTTTCGCCGGCGACCGCTCGGCCGAGTTCGCCGCCCGGATGACCGGACAGCCGTACGACGGCGGCGGCATCGCCGGCACCGTGGCGGCCACCCGCGCCGCGACCGACGACCAGCTGCGTGCCCTGATCGCCGCCCGCGTCGCCGAGATGCGCGCCCAGGGCACCACCACCGTGGAGATCAAGAGCGGCTACGGGCTGAGCGTCGCCGACGAGGCCCGAGCGCTCCGGCTGGCCGGCGAGGTGACCGACCGAGACGACCTTCCTCGGCGCCCACGTCGTGCCGCCTGAGTGGCGTGACCGACCGGGCGGCGTACGTCGAGCTGGTGAGCGGCGAGATGCTCCCCGCCGCCGCACCGCACGCCCGCTGGATCGACGTGTTCTGCGAGCCGGCCTCCCCGCACGCCTTCGACGGCGACGAGGCGCGCACGGTGCTCGAGGCCGGCCGGGCGGCCGGGTCTCGGGCTGCGGGTGCACGGCAACCAGCTGGGCCCCGGACCGGGCGTGCGGCTGGCCGTCGAGCTGGGCGCGGCCAGCGTCGACCACTGCACCTACCTCAGCCGACGCCGACGTCGACGCGCTGGCCGGCTCCGACACCGTGGCCACGCTGCTGCCCGGGGTCGAGTTCTGCACCCGCTCGCCCTATCCCGACGCGCGCCGGCTGCTCGCCGCCGGTGTGTCGCTCGCGCTGGCCACCGACTGCAACCCCGGCACCTGCTACTCCTCGTCGATGCCGCTGATGATCGCCCTGGCGGTCCGGGAGATGGGGCTGACGCCGGCCCAGGCGCTCTACGCGGCCACCGCCGGCGCCGCCCGGTCCCTGCGGCGCGACGACATCGGGCGCATCGTCGTCGGCGGCCGGGCCGATCTGGCGGTCGCTCGACGCCCCGAGCCATCTCCACCTGGCCTACCGTCCGGGCGTGCCGCTGGTCCGGGCGCTCCCCGTGTAGGCCAGAGCTCCCCCGTGTAGGTCAGCGCTCCCGGGTAGGTCATATTGCTGCCATGACGGAGACCACACCCCCGAGCGAGGGTCCGGGCGTCGAGCGCACCATCACGTTGACCGACGCGGTGGTGGCGATCGCCATGACGTTGTTGATCCTGCCGTTGGTCGACGTGGTCAACGACTCCGACCTGGAGAACCTGTCGGCGCTCTGGGCCGACCACGGCCAGCTCCTCCAGTCGTTCGTGATCAGCTTCCTGGTCATCTACGCGTTCTGGCAGCTGCACGGCAGCGTCTACCACCGGCTCGTCGTCGCCGACCGGTCCAAGATCCCGTGGTTGGGCGTGTGCAACATGGGCTGGCTCCTGGTGATCGCCTTCCTGCCCTTCCCGACGGCGATGATCGGTCGTGATCTCACCCGGGTCACCGGTCCGCTCTACCTCGGCACCCTGCTGGTGCTGTCCTCGCTGACCCTGGTCATGACCGTGCTCGTCCACCGCGCGGTCGGCCTCCCGCTCGGGCTCGCCTGGCTGAGCACCGCCGTGTTCGCCCTGTGCCTGCTGGTCAGCTTCTTCAGTCCCAGGGTCGGGCTCTACCTGCTCCTGCTCCTGGTGGTGACCGGTCGGATCGACGGTGGCCACGCGCGGCGCGCGAGGCGCCGGACGGCTTGACGGCAGCTCGGAACCGGACGGCCGGACCGCTTCAGGCGACCGGGCGCGCCCTCCGGGGCCTGGTCGGGACTCCCGTGGACCCGCTGAGAACCCGGAGGTCGCGATCAGGACGGCTGCAGCACCCGGTCGACGATGTAGATGGTGGCGTCCTTCGTCTGCAGGTTCCCGCACGTGATGGCGGCCCGGCCGTCGACGGTGTACGACGGATCGGTCCCGGTGACCTGCAGTGACCGGCCGGTCAGCGTGCGATGCGTGCCGACCAGGGTCTCGGGTGTGAGCCGGCCCGGCACGACGTGATAGCTCAGCACCTCGACAGCCGCGGCGGGCTGGGTCAGCAGGCGACGGCCTTCGGCTGCTCCGAGACGACGGAAGGCGGTGTCGTCGGGAGCGAAGACGGTGACCTCACCGACCCCCTGCAGGCTGTCGGCCAGCCCCGAGAGGGCGCTGGTGACACTGAGCTGGGACAGCGCGGGAACCTGGGCCAGGGCATCGACCCAGGAGCGGTCCCCGAGATCGATCAGCGAACCAGGGCCGCTGTCGGGGAGGTTGGGACAGCCGGGTCCGAACGGTTGTCCGACCGCAGCGCCGGCGCTGGCCGTGGAGCGAGCGCTGTCAGACGGAGCCGGGGCCGGCGGGCTGTCGACAGCGGTGCAGGCACCGGTGAGCAGCGCCACCAGCGCGACAGCGATCCCGAACCTGCGGCGGCCGCGGCCGTACGACGACATCCTGGTCCTCCTCGATCACGGGTGAGCACTCCACCTTGCTGGGCGGGGCTCCGGTCGCCAACCCTGCGGCCAGCCATTGAGACCCATTCGTGACCTCGACGAGCTCACGGTTGCAGCACGACACCTGTCGACACCGCCGAGATCAGCAGGGCGTCCGGGGTGACCTCCAGGTCGGTCAGCTGGCTGCCGAACGGGAGCCCGTCCAGCGGGACGGTCAGGGCGATCCGCTGGTCCAGGAACAGTCGGCCCGCAGCGCTCAAGGTCACGTCCCCGGTGTCGATGTCGGACGGTGTGACGCGCAGCTGGGTGCCGTCGACGGAGAGGTCGACGCGCGCAGTGACCGGCACGGTCTGACCCAGGACACCGAACGAGCCCGCCAGCTCGATCCGACCCTCGTCGCCGACAGTGAGCGTCAGGTCCCGGCCGGTGGTCGCGAAGTAGTCGTTCAGGTCGTCGAAGCGCAGCGTCACCCGCTCCACCGAGCGACCGATGCCCACGCGTCGTACATCCTGGAGCACCAGGTCCTTCAGCGGCAGCCGCACGTCGGACAGGTCAGCCTGCAGACGGTTCACGGTGAGCGGACCGGTGCGGAGCCCCACGACGTCGACGGTGGCTTCGTCGTAGGCGCCCCGGATCACCTGCGGAAGGAAGAACCCTCCGCCCAGGGTCACATCGGGTCGCTGACCGACACCGGTGACCTCCTGCAGGTTGCGCTCGAGCAGCGACTCGGCTCCGACCCGGCTGGCGACGTCGATCCCCCACAGGGCCAGGCAGAACGCGATGACGAGCACGCAGGCCTCCAGGACCAGACGCTGACGACGTGCGGGGGTCCTGGGTCGGCGGCGGCTGTCACTCACCGTTGTCCTCCTCGATCAGGGCGCGTCGGGGCTGCGCCCCGACGGTCGGTGCGGTGGAGACGCGTCCCCCGGCCAGCCGGCCGCCGACCCGAGCAGGGTCAGGACGGAGGGCGTCAGGATCGGGCGGACCACCAGCGTGTCCAGCAGCAGCCCCACCGCCATCGCGAACGCGATCTGCCGGAACGTGGACAGCGGGATGATCGCCACCATGGCGAAGGTGGCCGCCAGGATGATCCCGGCGATGGTGATCGCCCGGGCCACGCGCGGCACGGCGACGGTGAGCGCCTCGGCCAGCGGTCGAGACGCCGCCTCCCGCCAGATCGGTCCGACGGCGAACACGTTGTAGTCCGAGCCGAGGGCGATCAGCAGCACCGCCGCGGCGAAGGGGGCGTAGAACGTCAGCCCCTGGTGTCCCAGCAAGCCCTGGAACAGCAGAGTGGTCAGCCCCAGTGCCGCCGCCACGCTGAGGGCGCTGCAGGCGAGCAGGACGATCGGGGCGATCAGCGCCCGCAGGTACAGGACCAGGATCAGCAGCTCCACCAGCAGGGCGGCCACCAGCACGATCTCGAGGCTGCGCTGGGTCAGGCTGGCCACCTCGGCGGCGATCACCGTCTGACCGGTGACCAGGACCTCCGTCGGGCGCAGGCCGGCGTCGGCCGCGATCGCGTCGACCCGTCCGCGGAGAGCGGTCACGTCGTCGATCGCGCGCGCAGCCAAGGGGTCGCTGTCCAGGATCACCAGGAACCGGGCGCCGTCGCCGCCGTCGGCCATCACCACGCCCTCGGGGTCGCTGAAGGGTGAGTCGGCCGGGCCGAGCACCCGGGCCACCCCCGGCTCCTCGGCCAGGGCCTGCTGCATCCGGACCAGGCGCTCCCGTTCACCGGCGACGCCGTTCTGCTCCACCACCACCTCCGTCGGGGCGGTGATGCCGGCCAGGCCTGCCGCCTCCAGGATGGCCGCGCCCTCCGCCACGCCGTCCTGCCGGGGCAACCCAGCGGTGAAGGACAGATCGAACCGGGCCTGCAGCAGCGGGAGGGCGGCGACCGTCAGTGCCCCGATCACCGCCACCGTCGCCACCAGAGCCGGCCCTCGGCGGACCAGCCGGTGGATGAGCCGGTCCCGGCGCTCCTCCAGCCGCACCGAGGTCGCCTCGGCCACCTCGGGGAGTCGGGCGCGTCGGGAACCACGCCGTGGGATGACGGTGAACAGCCGCCAGCCGAGGATGGTCATCAGGGCCGGGGTCAACGTCAGCGACAGGCCCACGCCGATCACGACCGTCAGGGCCAGCGCCGGTCCCAGGGCCCGGAACAGGCCGAAGGGAGCCGCCAGCAGGGCGATGGTGCCGCCGGCCACCGTCAGACCGGCCACGGCGATCACCGAGGCGTTGTCCCGGACTGCGTTCCGGACGGCCGTCAGGTGGTCCCGGCCCCGGTCCAGCTCCTCGCGGAACGAGTGGAAGAACAGGACGCAGTAGTCGGTGACGACCCCCAGGAGCAGCGCCAGCAGCACGGGTTCGAGCTGGCCCGGCACCTCGAACCCCGCTGCGGCGGCCACCACCGTCAACACCGGCAGGTAGGTGAGGTAGCCGATGGCGGCGATCCCCACCACCACGACCGGGGCCAGGAGAGAGCGGAACGCGAGAGCGACCACCACCACGATCAGGACCAGGCTGGCCAGCTCGAACAGCCTGATCCGGCTGTTCAGGTAGTCGCCCTGGGCGACCTGGGCCGGGACGAAACCTGTCACGTACGTCTCGACGCCGCGCTGGGTCTGGAAGTGTGCGGCGTAACGGTCCCCGAGCCGGGCCATGCCGACGATCCCCGTCCCCTCCGAGCCGTAGAGGAACGAGACAGTCGTGTCCGCGCGTCCGGTCGGCACCGGAATGGCCGCGGCCACCTGATCCGGTCCGGGCGGCGTACGACCCTCCAGGTTCCGCTGGGTCGTGCCGAGGGCCCACAGGTAGGAGTCGGCCCGGGTCAGCAGACTCAGACCGTCCGGCTGGTGGACGACCACCGTGGTCCCCGAGACGACAGGGACCCGGAACTGCTCCAGCACGCGCTGCTGGTTCTGCAGGATCGGGTGGTCGGCGGGCAGGAACTCACCGAAACCGCCACCACTGGTGTGCGCGGGGGCAAGGGTCACGGCGGCGACCGCCGCCGCCAGCCAGGCCGCCACGATCACCCAGCGTCCCCGGGTCACCGTCGCACGGTAGGCGCGACCGAAGCGCTCTCCCGGCCCGGTCCGGGCGCGCCGAGGCCTGGACGTCGGCATCGACACACACCCTCCCCCGCTTGGTGTCCTCGTCGTGGGTGACAACTACCCTCGGGCCATCATCATCGGTGATCACGACCGATGCAGCGCGAGAGGGTGTGCCATGACCGGCTCCGACACCGAGATCTCCACCGACGAAGCGCCCGAGGTGTCAGGCGACCCTACGACGATGGTGCGCTGGTGGGTGGCGGCGCTCACGGGCCTCGGCGGCCTGGTGGTCGGCGTGGTCGTCACTGCCGTGCTGCTGGCGACCACCCCGCAGTTCGGCACCGGGCCCGCCGGATCGGGCGACGGCGAGGGGAACCGACCGACATCGGACAGCAGCGTCCCGGTGGTCGTCGAAGCCCGCGTCAACGCCGCCTGCCTGCGCGTCATCAACGAGGCCCAGGACGTGGTCCGGATCCTCAGCGGCGTCGACGAGGCCACCGACGACGTCGACCTGCTGGAGCTCGACGACATCGTCCGCCGACTGCAACCGGTCGAGTCGAGGCTGCAGCGCGACCTGCAGGAGTGCCGGGTCGACACCAGCGCCCCGGCCGGTTCCACGGCGTCACCGTCGGCCGCCGTGCCGACCCTTCCCCAGCCGTCGGAGACCCCCCGCTGACCCGCGGCACCGTCGCGAGCGGCGGTTCGCCGGCCCGCCAGCACGCGAGCGTCAGCCGAAGTGGGCGCCACCGGTGACGGGGTCCGGGGAGGACTCGGCATCCTCGTCAGTGAACGGCGTCGAGCTGGCGACGAAACGGGGGATCTGGTTCCCCGTCATCATCCGGTACGGGAACATCGAGCCAGCGCCCCGACGGATCAGAGCCTGCTCGGGCAGCGTCGCGTCGGAGCCGGTGAGGATGATGTTCCCGAACCGCCGGCCCTTGAAGGTGGCCGGCTCCGCCCCGTAGACCACGTGACCGAAGACCTTGGTCACCCCGGCCAGCACCCGACGTGAGTAGGCCAGTCCCCCGCTGTCGGTCACGTTGATCACCACCGTCCCGGCCGACCCGACCACCCGGCGTACGTCGGTCAGGAACTCGACGGTGGTCAGCTCGGCCGGCACCCGGGCGCCGGCGAACGCGTCGACGACGACCAGATCGGCGAAGTCGTCGCGCAGGGCCGCGATCCCGGCGCGACCGTCGACGGCCCGGATCTTGATGCCGCTCTGCCGGGGCAGCGGCAGGTGCTCGCGCACCCAGGCGGTGAGCTCGGTGTCGGGCTCCAGCACGATCTGGGCTGAGCTCGGCCGGGTGGCAGTGACGTAGCGCGGCAGGGTGAGCGCCGCCCCACCGATGTGCACGACCCGGATCCGCTCGCCGTCCGGAGCGATCTCGTCGATCACGTCGGCGATCCGCTGGACGTAGTCGAACTCGAGGCGCAGCGGGTCGGTCAGGTCCACGTACGACTGGTCGGTGCCGCCGATCCGGACCAGGTACGCCCCCGGTCGAGCGGGGTCCTCCACCAGGGTCACCAGCTGGGATCCGGTGTCCAGCTCGATGTCGCCGCTCAGCTCCGCCTCCTCGTCATGTCGTCGATCCTTCCACGCCCGACGACTTCGGCCCGTCCGTCAGGTCTACCCAGCTGTCACCGCTGCGCACCACAATGGGCGCGACGTCACCACTCGGGAGGACCACCATGGCACTGCTCAACCCCTACCTGAACTTCAGCGGGACGACCCGCGAGGCGATGGAGTTCTACGCCTCCGTCTTCGGCGGGGAGCCGACCTTCTCCACCTTCGCGGACTTCCAGATGCCCGGCATCGAGGCGGACGAGGCCGACAAGATCATGCACAGCCAGCTCGCCACGCCGTCCGGCTTCACCCTGATGGCCGCCGACGTGCCGGCCATGATGGGCGGCCAGGCCGGCCCCAACGGCACCGTCTCCCTCAGCGGCAACGAGACCGACGAGCTCCGCGGCTACTTCGACAAGCTCGCCGAGGGCGGCGAGGTCTCGATGCCGCTGGAGCAGGCCCCGTGGGGGGACTACTTCGGTCAGGTGACCGACAAGTTCGGGGTCGCCTGGATGGTCAACGTCGCCGGCTCCGCCGCACCGCAGGGCTGAGACGCCACGAGGGGGCCGGAACCTCTCGGTTCCGACCCCCTCGCTCAGGCGCCCGGGCGACCGGTCAGACGGCCACCGGCGTCGGCTCGACGACCACCAGACCGTCCTGCGCGTCGTCCACGTCGAAGCTGATCACGTCACCGTCGGTGACCGACCCACCCAGCACCCGCTGGGCCAGCTGGTCCTCGATGGTGGTCTGGATCAGGCGTCGCAGCGGACGAGCGCCGTAGACCGGGTCGAAGCCGGTCAGGGCCAGCCAGTCCTTGGCCGCCTGGGTCACCTCGACGGTGATCCGCCGGTCGGCCAGTCGCTGGTTGAGCCGGCGCAGGCTGATCTCCACGATCTTGGCCAGCTCCTCGGTGCCGAGGGCGTCGAACAGCACGACCTCGTCCAGCCGGTTCAGGAACTCGGGCTTGAACGCGCCCCGGACGATCCCCATCACCGCGTTCCGCTTGGTGGTGGCGTCCAGGGTCTGGTCGGCCAGGAACTGCGAGCCCAGGTTCGAGGTCAGGATCAGCAGCACGTTGCGGAAGTCGACCGTCCGGCCCTGACCGTCGGTCAGCCGCCCGTCGTCCAGCACCTGCAGCAGGATGTCGAAGACCTCGCTGTGCGCCTTCTCCACCTCGTCCAGCAGCACGACCGCGTACGGGCGCCGGCGGACCGCCTCGGTCAGCTGGCCGCCCTCCTCGTAGCCGACGTAGCCGGGCGGGGCACCGACGAGCCGGGCCACCGAGTGCTTCTCGGAGTACTCGCTCATGTCGATCCGGATCATGGCGTGCTCGTCGTCGAACAGGAACTCCGCCAGTGCCTTGGCCAGCTCGGTCTTGCCCACCCCGGTCGGCCCGAGGAACAGGAAGGAGCCGGTCGGACGGTTGGGGTCGGAGATGCCGGCCCGCGAGCGGCGGACGGCGTCGGAGACGGCCTTGACCGCGGGCCGCTGACCGATCAACCGCTCCCCCAGCCGGGACTCCATCGACAACAGCTTCTCGCTCTCGCCCTGCAGCAGCCGACCGACGGGGATGCCGGTCCAGTTGGAGACCACCTCGGCGATGTCGCTGGGGCCCACCTCCTCCGACACCATCGGGGTGGTCAGGCTCTCGGCCTGGTCGGCGCGCGCCAGCTGCTGCTGCAGCTCGGGGATCTCGCCGTAGAGGAGCTCCGCGGCCCGCTGCAGCTCACCCTCGCGCTGCAGCCGGTCCGCCTCGGTGCGCAGCTCGTCGATCTTCTGCCGCAGGTCGCCGACCTGGTTCAGGCCCTGCTTCTCGGCCTCCCAGCGCGCCTCCAGCCCGCGCAGCTCCTCCTCGGCGTCGGCCAGCTCGGCGTCCAGCCGGCTCAGCCGCTCCACCGAGCCGGTGTCGGACTCCTTCTCCAGCGCGAACCGCTGCATCTTCATCCGGTCCACGGTCCGGCGCAGCTGGTCGATCTCCTCCGGGGAGGAGTCGATCTCCATCCGCAGCCGGGAGGCGGACTCGTCGATCAGGTCGATGGCCTTGTCCGGCAGCTGCCGGGAGGTGATGTAGCGGTTCGACAGGGTGGCGGCCGCGACCAGGGCCCCGTCGGTGATGGCCACCTTGTGGTGCGCCTCGTAGCGCTCCCGCAGGCCGCGGAGGATGGCGATGGTGTCCTCCACGCTGGGCTCGCCCACGTAGACCTGCTGGAACCGACGCTCCAGGGCGGGGTCCTTCTCGATCCGCTCGCGGTACTCGTCGAGGGTGGTGGCGCCGATCATCCGCAGCTCACCGCGGGCCAGCATCGGCTTCAGCATGTTGCCGGCATCCATCGAGGAATCCCCGGACGCCCCGGCGCCGACCACTGTGTGCAGCTCGTCGATGAAGGTGATCACCTGACCCTCCGCGTCGCGGATCTCGGTCAGCACCGCCTTCAGCCGCTCCTCGAACTCGCCCCGGTACTTGGCGCCGGCCACCATCGCTGACAGGTCCAGGGAGATCAGCCGGCGGCCCTTGAGGGAGTCCGGCACGTCACCGGCCACCAGCCGCTGGGCCAGTCCCTCGACCACCGCGGTCTTGCCCACGCCGGGCTCGCCGATCAGGACGGGGTTGTTCTTGGTCCGGCGGGCCAGCACCTGGACCACCCGGCGGATCTCGGTGTCCCGGCCGATGACCGGGTCGAGCCGGCCCTCGCGCGCCTGCTCGGTCAGGTCGATCCCGTACTGGTCGAGGGCGGACGACGTGCCCTCGGCCTCCTGGCTGGTGACCCGCTTCGAGCCACGGGAGGCGTTGAACGCCGCCACCAGCCCGTCGGCGGTCACGTGCAGGTCGGTCAGCACCTTCTGGGCATCGGAGGCGACCGAGGCCAGGGCGATCAGCAGGTGCTCGGTGGCCACGTAGCTGTCCCCGAGCTGCTCGGCCCGCGTCTCGGCGTCCGCCAGCACCCGGGCGAAGGACCCCGACAAGGTCGGCTGGCTGACCGACGAGCCACTGGCCGACGGCAGCTTGGTGATGGCTCCCTGTGCCGCGGCGTCCACGACGCTCGGGTCCGCGCCGACCGACGCCAGCAACGGGGCCACGGTGTTGCCCGGCACCATCAGCAGCGCGTGCAGCAGGTGGGACGGCTCAGCACTCGGGTTGCCGGCCGTCAGGGCGTTGCGCAGCGCCGCAGAGACGGCGTCGCGACTCTTGGTGGTGAGCTTGTTGGTGTCCATGCCGGTCCTTCACAGGTCGAGAGTCAAGGTTGAGTCTACTACGCTCAACTTTGGGTCGCCGATCAGTATTCCACCCTGAGCGAGGTTGACTCAACCCCGACCAGGGTGAAGTCAGGGTCGCAGGTGCGCGTCTGTCGGTCACGCCCCAGCCGTGCATCCGCGCGGCGGATCAATGGTCCTCAGTACGGGATGGCGAGCGTCCCGATCCGGTCGCATCGCACCGTTCTGCTCGTCTCCTCGATCCACAGAGAGCCGACGACGACGGTGCCGTCTCCCGGCTGACAGGTGCCGGGAACCCGGCCGAACCACACGTTGGGAAAGCCCTGCTGCCGCTGCATCCCGTCGTACGGATCTTCGAGCCGGGTCAGGACCCAGGCTGTCACCAGCTGCCGAAGTGGGGCCTCCGGCTCCTCGAGCTCGATCCACTCATCAAGTCGAGTCTCGAAAGCCAGCTGACGCCACGACCGCTGCATCAGCTGGCCCGTGAACGGATCCCGTCGACAGAATCCACCGACGCCGGATCGCCACGTCGCTGCATCGCGCCAGCGAGAAAGCTCGCTCGAACCTCCCGGTCGAACCAGAGCGGGTCCTCGTCGTCGGAGTCCGTGCGGAAGTACTCGAGGATCCACTCGTTCCTGATCGTCTCCGATCCACGCGGGTCTCGCTGGCGATCTGCTCGCCGCCACGGATCCTCGGCGTGCGTCATGTTTTCGAGGTCGCGTCCGCTCAGGCGTCCGTATCGACTCAGTACGTAGCCGACGGTGTTCAGCACCGCCTCGTCGAGCACCGGTCCGTCCACCTCACCGGAATCGGGCGGACGGCCGGCGGCAGCCTTCTCGGCCCGCCACAGACGGCCGACCACCGGGCCCATGTCCCAAGCGGACACCGACTCGGTGAAGATCGGCTGTTCGAACGCCACCAGGTGATGACCCTGGCAGTAGTAGAGGAGCTTGTGGAGCTTCTTGGTGCCGATGCCCGGCAGCCGGCGACGGATCTCCGCAGCCACCGCCGAGGCGGGAACCGTCATAGCGGCAGGACATCCGCCGTCGGGCACGTCAGCTGGGATGATCGCCTCATCGAACATGTTGTCGATTATCGCGTCGACCTCTGACAGCGGTCGAGAACGACGTCTCCTCCCCCGACGACGCGGCGACCCACCGCCCCTCACCCAGACGCACCCTCGGCCCGCCCAGGCAGCCGTAGCCTGGTCGCACCAGCTGGGAGGAGCAGACATGGCGAACGAGGAACGAGCCGGTGTGTCCTTCAGCCACCTGGACCAGGAGCTGTTCGACGGGGCCGGCGCCACCAAGCGGGATCTCGTCGACTACCTGGAGGCGGTGGCCGACCGGATGCTCCCGGTGCTGGCTGATCGCCCCCTGTCGGTGATCCGGGTCCGCCCGGGTCAGCCCGCGTTCATGCAGAAGAACCTGCCGACGTACACCCCGGACTGGGTGTCCCGTACGACGATCTGGGCCGAGGCGTCGCGGCGGGAGATCTCCTACCCAGTCGTCGGCGACCTCCGTACGCTGCTGTGGTTCGCCAACCAGCGCGCCGTCGAGTACCACGTCACGCTCTTCCGCCTGGCGCACCCGCACCAGCCCGAGGTCCTCGTGATGGACCTGGATCCGCCGGAGGGCGCGGACTTCGGCGACGTGGTGGCGGCCGCCCACCTGGTGCGGACCGCTCTCACCGAGCTGGGGCTGGCGGGCGCGGTGAAGACGAGTGGCGCCAAGGGCGTGCACGTCTTCGTCCCGCTGGCCGAGGGCACAGCACCGGAGGACGCCGCCGCCGCATGCCGCGCCCTGGCCGCCCGGGCGGAGCGCCTCGATCCGGCGCTGGCCACGACGGCGTACGTCAAGGAGGACCGCGCCGGCAAGGTGTTCCTGGACTCGACGCGGTCGGGTGGGGCGACGGTGGTCGCGGCCTACAGCCCGCGGGCCCGACCGGGGGTGCCGGTGTCGTTCCCCGTCTCCTGGGACGACCTGGATCGCATCCGTCCCTCGGACTTCACCCTCGCCAGCGCCGTGGCGCAGCTGGACGGCGATCCCTGGCAGTCGTCGCTGCCGGCCCCGCAGCGGCTGCCCGCCGAGCTGGTGGCCGAGGGGCACGACATCCCGATCGCCCGGGTGCAGGCCATGCACGAGGGGAAGCGTCGGGCCCGGGCACGACGCGACGCCGCCGCCGACTCGTGAGTCGGCGGCGGCGCGTGTCTGGCTCTACTTCTCCCGTGACGGCAGGGCCAGCAGGGGCCGGGAGCGGCGAGCCCCCGCGCCGCCGAGGTGGACCCCGCCGGTGCCGTCGGCGGTGAACACCCGAGTCCCGGCCGGGGCGTGGTGCACGGCCGCGAGGAGAGCCGCCATGTCCTCCATCTGACGCCGGAGCTCGTCCAGCTCGTCCTGCATCGAGAGGATCCGCCGGATCCCCTCCAGGTTGATCCCCTCGTCCTGACTCAGTCGCTGCACCAGCCGCAGCCGAGCGATGTCGCGGGCGGAGTAGCGGCGGCCACGCTTGGCCAGCCGCCGCGGGACCACCAGTCCCATCCGGTCGTAGGTCCGCAGCGTCTGCGGGTGCATGCCCGCCAGCTGGGCCGCCACCGAGATGACGAAGACGGGCGCGTCGGAGTCGATCTGCTGCGGTAAACCAGCTCCGCTCATCGCCTACTCCTTCACGAACCGGTGGCGAACAGCTTCGCCCGCGGGTTCTGCGTTCCCTCGGCTTCGGCGTACGAGTCGAGGGCCTGTCGGGCCTCGGTGCTGAGTGTCGCCGGCACGACGACGTCGACCGAGACGAGCAGGTCACCCTTGGTGCCGTCGCGTCGGGCGACACCCTTGCCCCGGACCCGGAGCGTGCGCCCGTTGGGGGTGCCGGCCGGCAGCCGCAGCTTGACCGGCGGACCGCCCAGGGTGGGCACCTCGATCTCGGCCCCGACGGCCGCCTCGTGGAACGTGACCGGCGCGGTCAGGGTGAGGTTGTCACCCGTTCGGCCGAACACCGGGTGCGGGCGGACGTGCACGACGACGTAGAGATCGCCGGCCGCGCCGCCGTTCTCGCCGGCACCGCCCTTGCCCTTGAGCCGGATCCGCTGCTTGTCGGTCACCCCGGCCGGGATCCGGACCTGCATGGTCTTGGTCGAGCGACCACGGCCGGAGCCGTGGCAGACCGGGCACGGATCGTCCACGACCATGCCGCGACCGTGACAGTCCTTGCAGGGCTCGGTCATCGCGAACACCCCACCGGAGGTGGAGGTCTGCATCCCGGACCCCTGACAGGTGGCGCAGACGTGCGGCACCGTGCCCGCCTTGGCGCCCGTCCCGTGGCAGGCCTCGCAGGGTGCGTCGGAGATCATCTGCATCCCGACGGTGACGCCGGCGATCGCGTCGACGAAGTCGACGGTCACCTCACCCTCGACGTCGCTGCCCCGACGCGGACCGCGAGCGGTCGAGTAGCGCTGGGTCCGGCTCTGGCCGCCGTTGAACAGCCCGCCGAACAGGTCGGAGAAGCCGTTGTCGGAGGCGTTGCGGAACAGGTCGTCCACCGAGGGACCGCCCTGGCCGCCGGACGCTCCGCCGCCGCCGGGGAAGCGGAACCCGCCCCCGCCGAACAGCTTGCGCGCGTCGTCGTACTCCTTGCGCTTCTTGGTGTCGGCCAGCACGTCGTTGGCCTCGGACACCTCCTTGAAGCGCTTCTCGGCCTCGGGGTTGCCGGGGTTCTGGTCGGGGTGGTTCTCCCGAGCCAGCTTGCGGTAGGCCTTCTTGATCTCCTCGGGCTTGGCGTCCTTCGCCACCCCGAGGACCTTGTAGTAGTCCTTCTCCAGCCAGTCCTTGGTGCTCACGGACGCCTCCTCTCGAGGTTCTCGGGACCGGTCACGCCGGTCCGGTCTGTCGTGCTGTCCATGGTCAGGGGTCGGGTGGCCCGCGGGCCACCCGACACCCTCACATGATCAGTGCTCGTCGTCGGACGGGGCATCGGCTGCTTCCGGAACAGCCTCCGGGGCAGCTGCCTCGGCCGCCGGCGCGTTCGGGTCCGGCTCGGCCACGGCGACCCGGGCGGGCCGCACGACGCGGTCACCGATCCGGTAGCCCGGCTGCAGGATCTCCACGCAGGTCGGCCCGTCGATCCCCTCGGCGTGCGCGTGCAGCAGCGCCTCGTGGATGTGCGGGTCGAACGGATCGCCCTTGGTGCCGTACGCCTCCAGCCCGTTTCGGGTGGTGACCCGCTCGAGCTCGTCGGCCACGGCCTTGAAGCCGCCGCTCAGCTCGCCGTGCTCCCGCGCCGAGCGGACGTCGTCGAGGACCGACATCAGGTCCTTGAGCACGGCCTCGACCCCGCTCTTGCGAGCGACGTCCCGGTCACGGTCGACCCGGCGCTTGTAGTTGACGTACTCGGCCTGCAGACGCTGCAGGTCGCCGGTGCGGTCGGCCAGGGCCTGGGTGAGCTGAGCGACCTCCTCGTTGCTCACCGAGGTGTCCGCGCCCGCCGCGTCGGCCGGACCCCCGGGGCCGGGGGCCGCAGCGGACTGCGGCTCCCGGACCTGGTAGGTGTCCGGATCGATCCGACGACGGTCCCGGATGGTCGGTCCGGTGTTCTCGGTCTCCGAAGCTGGGTCGGTCACTTGGTCCCCGTGTTCTGGTCGTCGTCCACGATCTCGGCGTCGACCACGTCGTCGTCGGCACCGTTGGTGCTGTCGGCGCCACCGGTGGTCTCACCGTCGGCCGTCGGAGCCTCGGACGCGCTCTGCGCCTGAGCCGCGGCGTACATCGCCTGGCCCACCGCCGCACTGGTGGTGTTGACCTTGTCGACGGCCGCCTTGACGGCGTCGATGTCCTCACCCTCCAGGGCGGTCTTCAGCTCGGCCAGCGACTCCTCGACCGGCGTCTTCACGTCGTCGCCGATCTTGTCGCCGTTCTCGCTGAGGAGCTTCTCGGTCCGGAAGACCAGGTTGTCGGCCTCGTTGCGGACCTCGACCGCCTCGCGGCGCTTCTTGTCCTCCTCGGCGTGCGCCTCGGCGTCCTTGACCATGGAGGCGATGTCGTCCTTGTTCAGGGCCGACCCGCCGGTCACGGTCATCGACTGCTCCTTGCTCGTGGCCAGGTCCTTGGCGTGCACGTGCACGATGCCGTTGGCGTCGATGTCGAAGGCGACCTCGATCTGCGGCACGCCGCGGGGGGCCGGCGGCAGACCGGTCAGCTCGAAGTTGCCGAGCGACTTGTTGTCCCGGGCGAAGTCCCGCTCGCCCTGGTAGACCTGGATCATCACCGACGGCTGGTTGTCGTCGGCGGTGGTGAACACCTCGGACCGCTTGGTCGGGATGGTGGTGTTCCGCTCGATGATCTTGGTCATCACGCCGCCCTTGGTCTCGATGCCGAGGCTCAGCGGGGTGACGTCGAGCAGCAGGACGTCCTTCACCTCACCCTTCAGCACACCGGCCTGCAGGCTGGCGCCGAGGGCGACGACCTCGTCCGGGTTGACACCCTTGTTGGGCTCCTTGCCGCCGGTCAGCTCCTTGACGAGCTCGACGACGGCCGGCATCCGGGTGGAGCCGCCGACCAGGATCACGTGGTCGATCTTGCCGACGCTGATCTTGGCGTCCGAGACGACCGCGTTGAACGGGGTGCGGCACCGGTCGAGCAGATCGGAGGTCAGCTGCTGGAACTGCGAGCGGGTCAGCTTCTCCTCCAGGTGCAACGGACCGGACTCACCGAGGGTGATGTACGGCAGGTTGATGGAGGTCTCGCTCGCCGAGCTGAGCTCGATCTTCGCCTTCTCCGCGGCCTCCTGCAGCCGCTGACGGGCGATCTTGTCCTGGCTCAGGTCGGTGCCGTTCTTGTTCTTGAACTGCTTGACCAGCCAGTCGACGATCCGGGAGTCCCAGTCGTCGCCACCGAGGCGGTTGTCACCCTTGGTGGCCTTCACCTCGAAGACGCCGTCGCCGATCTCCAGCAGGGACACGTCGAAGGTGCCACCACCGAGGTCGAACACCAGGATGGTCTGCTCGGTGTCGCCCTTGTCCAGCCCGTACGCCAGCGCGGCGGCGGTCGGCTCGTTGATGATCCGGTCCACGGTCAGACCGGCGATCTCGCCGGCCTCCTTGGTGGCCTGCCGCTCGGCGTCGGAGAAGTACGCCGGGACGGTGATGACCGCGTTGGTGACCTGCTCGCCGAGGTAGGCCTCAGCGTCCCGCTTCAGCTTCTGCAGCACGAAGGCGCTGATCTGCTGGGGACGGTAGTCCTTGTCGTCGATCTTGACCTTCCAGTCCGTGCCCATGTGGCGCTTGACGGAGCGGATGGTGCGATCGACGTTGGTCACGGCCTGACGCTTGGCGACCTCGCCGACCAGCACCTCGCCGCCCTTCGCGAACGCGACGACCGACGGGGTGGTGCGGGATCCCTCGGCGTTGGGGATGACGGTGGGCTCTCCACCCTCGAGCACGGCGACGACCGAGTTGGTCGTTCCGAGGTCGATACCGACTGCACGAGCCATAGTTCTTCAATCCTCCGGTGTGGAAGTGGGTTTCCTTGAGTCTGTGACGCTCAACCTAGTACATGAGCGTACCTGACTCAACCCTGGCTCCACCCCGGCTATTCCACCCTGAGCGTCCTCGACTCATCTCTGGCGAGACTTTCCCGGGGCCCAGGCGGCGGTGCGCGCTTTCCCGCCCACGGACGGCGTCCGCGCGGCCCCGGGCTCCTCGCACGTGCGTTTTCCGACCACGGGCGGTTTCCGTGTCACCTAGCTGGGTCTCGACGGAGGTGCCCGGTGCTCATCGGCGAACCTGCCCGGTGTGGTCCCGGTGACCCGGGAGAAGTCTCTGACGAAGTGGGCCTGGTCGGCGTAGCCCAGCACAGCAGCCGTGTCGGCCAGCGTCCCGGCCGCACTCGTTCGGAGGCGTTCGGCGGCGTCCTGCAGACGGCGCCGCTGGATCAGCCACTTCGGGGTGAGACCGAGTCGGCGGTTGACCAGCCGTTGCAGCGCCCGCTCGGACAACCCGGACTCAGCGCAGAGCTGCGCCGCCCGCACCAGATCGGGCCGCTCCTCGACCAGCGCGACGATGCGATTCACCAGCTCGCTCTCCCCGTCGAGAGGCAGCTGGGGGCGCAGCGTGTCGCTGAAGGCGGCCATCGCTCTCTGGTGCCCGCCGCACCGAGCGTGGGTCGGGCTCCATCGCCGCGCGAACCCGGTCGGTCAGCTCGGCGCCCGCCTCGCCCGAGCACAGTGGTCAGGTCGGCGTGCCGGTCGGTGAACTCGGCCATCGACCCGCGTGCCAGGAGCGAGCCGGCAGCAGGGGTGCACAGGACTCCGGCGGCCCAACCGTCCCCCTCCAGGACGGTCTCCGACAGACCGGTCGTGACACCGTAGAAGCGGGCGTAGTCCGGGGTCACCACGAGCAAGCACCCGGGGTACTGCAGCACCCGTTGAACTGACCGCTGACCGGTCGGAACGGACCAGACCGGGAACCAGTACCACCGAACGAGCGCCGCCAACGTCTCCGGAGCCGGGTATCGGTGCATCACGTGCGAGTCGTCCCCCGGCGCCTTCAGGTGGGCTCGCTCGAGGGCGTTCAGGGCAGGACGAGAGCTGTCGGGTTTCATCAAGACCCAGACTGCCCCACGCCCCAGAGTGGGACCTGTGAACTCGACCGCGATGGCCTACGAGGCCGCCCTCCGCCCTCTGTCCACAGTCGTCCACGCAGTCCCGGTCGACGGCTGGGATCGTCCCGTCACCGTGCTCCGACTGGACCACCCGCGACGTGGTCACCCACATCATCGCGACGCAGCGGGACCTGCTCGTCGGGCACGGTCACGATCTGGGAGCGATGCCCGATCTGTCCGATCCCGCCGCTGGTCTCCGCAGCCACGCTGACCGAGTGCTCGGACTGGTGTCCCGAGCCCACGTGGTCGACGTCACCTACGAAGGATTCTTCGGGACCACCACCGTGGGGGCGACCCTCGTGCAGTTCTACGTCTGGGACATGCTCGTCCATCGCTGGGACATCGCACGAGCCGCCGGCGGGGATGAAACCCTCACGCCCGCCGAGCTGGACCGGATCGAAGCCGGGGCGAACAGCTTCGGGGACGCCCTGCACATGGAAGGCATCTGCGGACCCGCCGTGCCCCCACCGGCCGGCGCCGGCCGACAGGTCGAGCTGCTCAGCCGCCTCGGGCGCGATCGCCTCGGGAGCGAACGGCCAGCCCTGACCTTCCTCGCGCCGAGTCACGCGCGCGTGATGCTGCTGGCACCCCGACCGGCACCGAGGCAGACGCACGCTCTTCGACCACGGGCGGCTTTCGTGCGGTCCGGAGCCTGATCCGCCGGCACTTTCCGACCACGGGCGGCTTTCGCATCCAGCCCCGGTCGCCACGGCAGGCACTTTCCGACCACGGGCGGCTTTCGCGCGCCCCGGTCCGCCATCGGCGGGCACTTTCCGACCACGGGCGGCTTACGCGCGGTCCGGAGCCTGATCCGCGCGGCCACTTTCCGACCACGGGCGGCTTTCGCGCGGCCCTCGCCCGGCGGTCAGGCTCCGCCGTAGATTGCGCTGGTGGACCTGTCCCAGTTCGGCCGGCCGCTCCGGCCACCGACCCGGATCCACGGCGGGTTCGCCAACCGGGTCCACCGGCTCGACACCGACCAGGGGTCGTACGCGGTGAAGGAGCTGAACCTCACCGACCGCCGCCGGCGGTACCGGGCCGAGGAGGTGTTCCGGTTCGAGCGGGCCGCTTTCGCCGCCGGCATCCCGATGCCCGAGCCTGTTGCTGTCGATCCCCACACCCTGGTCCACCGGTGGGTCGACGGCGAGCGGGTGCCCGAGGAGCCCGTGTCGCCGGCGTACGCGTTCGAGGTCGGCGAGATCCTGGCGCTCCTGCACACCCTCGACATCGAGTGGAATCCGGAGTCGCCTGACGAACCGACACCGCGGGACTGGCCCGAGCTCGCCGCACGGGCCACGGCGACCGGCCGCCCGTGGGCCGGCGAGCTCGCCGCCCGGGTCGAGGTGTTCCTGGCCATCGCCGACGTCGTCGAAGGTTGCGAGCGCCCGGGACCGGTCGTGCTGACCCACTCCGACATCCAGCCGTGGAACCTGCTGGCGCGCGACGGCCGGCCCGTGCTGCTCGACTGGGAGCTCTCCGGGCTGCTCGACCTCTCCGGCGAGCTCGGGTCGACAGCACTGGGACTGGCCAAGGGTCCGGGCCTCGACGACGTCCGACCGACCGTCTTCCGTGCGGTCCTCGACGGTTACGTCGCCGGCGGCGGCCGCCTACCGCCCTCAGGACCCAGCTGGTTCGCGTACGTGATCGCCGGGTGGCTCGGACACACCCGGGTGAACCTGCTGCGCTGCCTCGCCGGCGTCGAGGCGTCGACCGGCCCCGATCTCGCCCTGTCCGACGAGATCGTCCGAACCGGCATCCGCGGGCTGCCGGAGCTGTTCAGCCGCCGCCACGACCTGGAGTCCCTGCTCCCCTGACGGGTCCTGCCCCCCTGACCGGTTCGCTCACCGGCCGCTGACAGCGACGTTGTTCCCGTCCGGGTCCGACAGCAGCAGCAACCGCGCGCCACCGCCCGGCTGCGGGCCGTCGTGGTCGACACCGTCGCCGGTGAGACGAGCGGCCAGTGCGTCCAGATCGGAGTCCTCGATCACCATGGCGCTCTTCCCCGCCCGGTCCGGATCGAGCCACACCTGAACACCGAAGGTGTCGGCGAGGTGCCACTCGAGCAGCCCGTCCATCGGCCGGGCGTCCGGGCCGCCCGCGAACACGGTGGCGTACCACCGCTCGGCGATGTCGAGGTCGGTGACGACGGCCTGGGCCAGGAGACGTTGAAAGGTCATACCGGTGCTGACCCGGCAGGTCTGCCCGACTCATCGGGGCGCACCCACCCGCTACGAATCAAAGCATGTGCTTGACATCTGTCGCCGACTCACGAAGACTCAAAGCATGCGCTTTGGTTCTGGAGTCAGCACCGTGCTCGCCCACCGTGACGTACGGCTGCTGCTGGTCGCCGGGCTGGTGTCGCAGACCGGCGACTGGGCGCTGCGGATCGGGGTCGGCTTCCAGGTCTACGCCCTGACCGGTTCGACAGTGGCATCGGCGGTGATCATGCTGGTCTCGCTGGCCCCCCAGGTGCTGCTGGGCTCCTTCGCCGGCGCGTGCGTCGACCGGTGGGACCGGCGCCGCACCATGGTGGTGGTCAACCTGGCGCTGGCCCTCGTCCTGGCCCCCCTGGTCGTGGCCCCCGAGGAGATCGTCCTGATCTACCTGGTGCTGGCCGCGAGCAGCTGCCTGACGCCCTTCTTCCTCACCGCGGACGCGACGATGCTGCCCGCCCTGGTGCCCGACGGCCCGCTGCGGATCACCGCCAACGCGCTCAACTCCCAGGTGCGCGACGTGTCCCGTCTGATCGGCGCGGCCCTGGGTGGCGTCCTGGTCGCCGCCGGCGGCGTCGCCGCTCTGGCGGTGGTCGACATCGCGACCTTCCTGCTGGCCGCGGCGGCGATCGCCGCCATCCGGCACCGGTTCCCGCCGGCGCCCACCCGACACCTCCGTCTCCGCGACGAGCTGGTGGAAGGGTCGGCCACCATCCGGCGCAGCCGTGCCCTGGTCGTGGTGCTGGTCTTCCTGGCCGCGACCGGCGTGGGCGAGGCGATCATGGGGACGCTCTTCGCGCCGTTCGTGCACGATCTGCTGGCCGCCGACGCCGACGTCTTCGGCCTGATCGTGTCGGCTCAGGCGGTCGGCGGCATCGCGGGCGGGGTGGTCGTCAGCCTGGTCGGGCACCGGTTCCGCGCCCGGACCCTGTTCGGCTGGGGAGCTGTCGGTTTCGGGCTGCTCGATCTGGCGTTGTTCCTCTACCCGGTGGTCTTCCGCAGCGTCGCCGGCACCGCTCCGCCGGCCTGGCCGGCGATGGTGATCATCGCTGTCGTCGGCCTGCCCGGGGCCGCCCTGGTCGCGGGGTTCATGACGACGCTGCAGAACCACACCACCGACCGCGTCCGCGGCCGGGTGTTCGGCACGGTGACGGCCGCGCAGAACGCCACCATGCTGGCGGCCACTCTGCTGGCCGGCTTCGCGGCCGACACCTTCGGCATCGTGACCCTGCTCAGCCTGCAGGGCGCCCTCTACGTGGTCAGCGGGATCGTGGTGGTCATCGCGCTGCGGCGGGTAGCCGACCCCAGCGAGATCCCCGGGCCGGCGACCGTTCACGCCTGACCGTCCCCCTGGGCACCCGTACGCCACCGACCGACCTGCCAGACTCGAGCCCATGTCGACCGAGCCGGAGGCGTACGCACGGGTCGTCAGCGACCCGATGGCGTTGCGGGCCCTGGCCCACCCGATCCGGCAGCAGCTGCTGGAGCTGGTCGGCCGCGAAGGCAGCCTCACCGGCGCCGAGGCGGCGCGTCAGCTCGACATCAGTCAGGCCCTGGCCAGTCACCACCTGCGCCAGCTGGCCAAGTACGGCTTCGTCGAGCCCGCCGAGGCCGGCGACCACCGCGCCCGGCCGTGGCGGGTGACGTCGACCTCGACCTACCTGCGCCCGGAGGTGGCCGAGGGACGAGATGCCAGCGACGTGCTGCAGCAGATGGCGGCCGAACGCGCCGTCCAGGATCTGCACGACTGGCACGGCCGTCGGTCGGAGGTCGGGCCGGAGTGGGTCGAACCGACCGACGTCTCCACCGGGCTGCTGTACCTGACCGCCGACGAGCTGAGCGACCTCCGGGCCGAGCTCGACGCCCTGATCAAACCGTTGGCCGCCCGTCGCCGGATCGGCCAGCACGCGGACCGGCCGGCCGACGCCGAGCCGGTCTCCTTCCTGATCATGACCGTCCCCGTCCCCCGGACCGAGCACGGCGGCTGAAGGTTCTCGGGGTCTGGTCCCCGGATGCGCTCGGACTCAACCGGCCAGGGAGGTGTCCTCGACGAAGCGGCGCTGGCCCGGCGTCTCCACCGCGTCGGGCCGGTAGTGGGTGCGCACCCAGGCCACGGCCCGGTCCGCCGGCACCCCGGCCAGGCGGGCGAGCACGGCGAGAGCGGTGCCGGTCCGACCGATGCCGCCGCCGCAGGCGATCTCCACCCGCCGGCCGGCCGCCTCCCGATGGGCACGACGCAGCGTCTCGATCGCCGCGACGGGGTCGCGGGGACGTCGGAAGTCCGGCCAGCGGATCCAGACCGACTCCCAGTCCGCCTCCTCGTGCCGGCGGCCGGTCAGGTAGACCCCCAGCTCGGGCAGCTCCGCGGGCGCGACCGGATCCCGTCGCAGTCCGCGGCCGCGGACCCGGCGACCGTCCGGCAACGCCACCAGGCCGGCCGTCCCGTCGCTCCAGGAGCCCATGTCTCCACCCTGGGCCGGCCTGTGTCGGCGGTCAACCGGGTTCGGTCGTCAGCTGCCGGTGATCACCTTGAAGGCGACGGCGAGCACCACCGCGTTGTAGAGGAAGCCGAGCACGCTGTGGATCATCGCGGTCCACCGGACCGAGCGGCTGGTGATGGTGACGTCGGAGGTCGCGAAGGTGGTGCCGATGGTGACGGCCAGGTAGAGGAAGTCGACGAGCTGCGGGTGCGGGGTCTGCGGGAAGTCCAGCCCCCGCCCGCCGAGCTGGTGGTAGTCCCGTCGGTAGCGGCGGGCGTAGCCGACGTGCAGGATCAGCCAGGCCAGCAGCATCGTGACCGCACACAGGGCGACGACGACGTCCCGGTCCTCTGCCGGAAGATCACCGGACAGCAGCACGGACAGCGAGGCGCCGAGCCCGACCAGGCTGGTCAAGATCGGGAACCAGGCGCGAAACCACCCACCTGCCCGGCTGCGCTCCCACAGCGGCAGCCCGAGGGCCGGCTCGTCGTCGTCGTCGGCGCGATGGCGACCGGCCAGCACGCCGCCGGCGATCAGGTAGACCAGGGCGATCAGAGTCCACCACCCGAGGTACTGCTGGTCGACGTCGTCGCCGGACAGGAAGACGACGGCCAGCCCCAGCACGAACAGCGTCACCTCGGCGAGCAGGGCAGCCACCGACCGGACGGCGCTTGTCACCACGGTGCGCGCCCGGGAAGCCATGGCCGACATTCGACCAGATCTCGGCGTCAGGCGGGACGGCGGTCGCGCACGTGAGCGGGCACCGGCAGGTCGGACTCCAGATCGGGGGCCGACTCGGGCGGGTCGAACACCGTACGGACGGGAACGACGCCGGCCCAGCGTCCGCCGGCCACCACGTCGTCGGCCTCGTCGTGCGGCGGACCGGTGCGGATCTTGACGCTGGCCTCGGTCAGGTCGAGGGCGTACACCGAGGTGGCCGCCAGCTCCCGCCTGGTCGGCAACCGGGCGTACGACCACGACCCGGGCGACAGCTGCTCGGTGACCGCCTCCAACGCGTTCCCCTTCTCGTCGGCGTCGACGAGCAGGCGGGTGGTGCCCAGCACCACGGCGCTGCGGTAGTTGAGGGAGTGGTCGAAGACCGAGCGGGCGTACACGACACCGTCGACGTGGGTGACGGTGAAGCAGACGGCGGCACCGTCGAGTGCTCGCGCCCACCCGGCGCCGCTCGACCCGTGCAGGTAGAGGGTGTCGCCGCGGCGCCCGTACCCCATCGGCAGCACGACCGGGGCGCCGTCGCGGACCAGACCGAGGTGGCCGACCAGGCCGGCGTCGAGGACCGCGTACAGGTCCTCGACCTCGGTGCGACCCCGGTCACCGAGTCGGGTCAGTCGGGTTCGGGGCGTCTCGGACAGCTGCACCCGACCAGCATGGCGGATCCGGTCGTGCCAGAGTGGCGACCATGACCGACGCAGCCCAGCCCGTGATCGTGACGGCCTACTTCTACCCCCGCCCCGAGTCCCGCGACCAGGTGATCGCCGCCCTCGAGCCGGCCATCCTCGGCGTCCACGAGGAGGACGGCTGCGAGCTGTACGCCATCCACGACGCCCCCGACGGCTCGATCGTGATGCTGGAGAAGTGGACGTCGGCCGAGCTGCTCGACGCGCACGGTGGTGGCGAGCCGGTCCGCAAGCTCGGCCTCGCGCTGGATGGTCTGCTCGAGCGTCCGGTCGAGGTCACCCGGCTCGTCCCGCGCCCGGTCGGCGAGGGCAAGGGCGCGCTGTAGCCCGTCCCGGCGGGCCCCCGAGCCGATCCGACCGCCGGAACCCGACCTGAACCCCGCCGTCAGGACGACGCGGCGCTGCCCGCCGCGGGCGGCGGCTACACGTTCGCCCGTCGCGCCCTCGGCCCGTGGGGTGGCTTCGCCACCGGCACAGCGATCCTCATCGAGTACGCCATCGCGCCCGCCGCCATCGCCACCTTCATCGGCGCGTACGTGGAGTCGCTCGGCCTGTTCGGCATCACCGACGGCTGGTGGGTCTACCTGGCGGCCTACGCGATCTTCATCGGCATCCACCTCGCCGGTGTCGGCGAGGCGCTCAAGGTCATGTTCGTGATCACCGCGATCGCCCTGGTCGGGCTGGTGGTCTTCGCGGTGGCCGCGGTGCCGCAGTTCGACGCCGCCAACCTGACCGACATCGCGCCGACCGACGCCGCCGGGCGCCTCGGCGTTCCTGCCGTTCGGCTTCCTCGGGATCTGGGCGGCGGTGCCGTACGCGATCTGGTTCTTCCTGGCCATCGAGGGCGTGCCGCTGGCCGCCGAGGAGGCCAAGGACCCGGCCCGGAACGTGCCGCGCGGCATCATCGCCGCGATGGCGCGTGCTGCTGGTCACCGGCGCGGTCGTGCTGGTGCTGGTCACCGGCGCCGGCGGCGCCGACGCCATGCAGGCGTCGGGCAACCCGCTGGTCGAGGCGCTCGGCGACAGCGCCGCCGCCAAGGTCGTCAACTACATCGGCCTGGCCGGTCTGATCGCCAGCTTCTTCTCGATCATCTACGCCTACTCCCGGCAGCTGTTCGCGCTGTCGCGCGCCGGCTACCTGCCGCAGTGCGCTGTCGGTCACCAACAGCCGCAAGGCCCCGATGCTCGCGCTGATCGTGCCCGGCCTGATCGGCTTCGTGCTCTCGCTCACCGGGCAGGGCGCGATGCTGCTGAACATGGCCGTCTTCGGTGCCGCGCTGAGCTACGTGCTGATGATGGTCAGCCACATCGTGCTGCGCCGCCGCGAGCCGGACATGCCGCGGCCGTACCGCACCCCCGGCGGCGTCGGTCACCACCGGCTTCGCCCTGGTGATCGCCGCGCTCGCCGTCGTCGCCACCTTCCTCGTCGACAGCCACGCGCCGCGCTCTGGTGCCTGGCCGTGTTCGCCGCGTTCATGGCCTACTTCGGCCTCTACAGCCGTCATCACCTCGTCGCCGGCTCCCCCGACGAGGAGTTCGCGGCCCTGGCCGAGGCCGAGGACGAGCTCGGATGACGACGCTACACCCAGCACGTCTGCGGGCACCACGTACGCCTTCGACGGTCTCGTCGACCTGATGGCCAAGGCGACCCCGCTCGTTCCGGCGACGAGCTCGCCGGCTGCGCGGCCGAGTCCGACGCCGAGCGGGCGGCCGCGCAGTGGGCGCTGGCCGACGTCCCGCTCGACGCCTTCCTGAACGAGCAGCTCGTCCCGTACGAGACCGACGAGGTCACCCGGCTGATCATCGACACCCACGACCGCGTGGCGTTCGCGCCGGTCTCGCACCTCACCGTCGGCGGCTTCCGGGACTGGCTGCTCGAGCGTCGGCGCCGAGCCCGACGCGCGCCGCGACCCTGCCGGCGGTCGCGCCCGGGCTGACGCCGGAGATGGTGGCCGCGGTCAGCAAGATCATGCGCAACCAGGACCTGATCGCGGTCGCCCGCGGCGCGCCGCGTGGTCACCGGCGTTCCGGACGACCATCGGCCTGCCCGGCACGGCTCGCCACCCGGCTGCAGCCGAACCACCCGACCGACGACCCGCGCGGCATCGCCGCGGCGACCCTCGACGGGCTGCTGCTCGGCTGCGGTGACGCCGTCATCGGCATCAACCCGGCCACCGACTCGCCGCAGGCCACCGCCGACCTGCTGCACCTGCTCGACGAGATCCGGCAGCGCTTCGACATCCCGACCCAGTCCTGCGTGCTGTCCCACGTCACCACGACGCTGGAGCTGATCGAGCAGGGGTGTCCCGGTCGACCTGGTCTTCCAGTCGATCGCCGGCACCGAGGGCGCCAACTCCGGCTTCGGGGTCGACCTCGCCGCTGCTGCGGGAGGCCAACGACGCCGGCCGGTCGCTGGACCGCGGCACCGTCGGCAACAACGTGATGTACCTGGAGACCGGGCAGGGTTCGGCGCTCAGCGCGGGCGCCCACCTCGGCACCGGCGGCAAGCCCGTCGACCAGCAGACGCTGGAGACCCGGGCGTACGCCGTGGCCCGCGACTCGATCCGCTGCTGGTCAACACCGTGGTCGGCTTCATCGGCCCGGAGTACCTCTACGACGGCAAGCAGATCATCCGCGCCGGGCTGGAGGACCACTTCTGCGGCAAGCTGCTCGGGCCTGCCGATGGGCGTCGACGTCTGCTACACCAACCACGCCGAGGCCGACCAGGACGACATGGACACCCTGCTGACGCTGCTCGGCGCGGCCGGCGCCGCCTTCGTCATCGCCGTGCCCGGCGCCGACGACGTCATGCTCGGCTACCAGAGCCTGTCGTTCCACGACGTGCTGTACGTCCGGCAGGTGCTCGGTCTGCGGCCCGCCCCGGAGTTCGAGGCGCTGGTTGCAGCGGACTCGGAATGGCCGACGACGCCGGCCGGGTGCTGCCCGATCGACGCCGGTGGCCTCGCCGCTGCGCCAGCTGACGAGCGGCGCGATGAGCCGCGAACGCGCTGGCCAGCAGGACGCCCGACTCCGGATCGAGCCGTGCGGCGACTTCTGGGACGTGCTGCGCGCTGACCACCCAGGCCCGGATCGGTCTCGGCCGGGCCGGCGACGCGCTGCCGACGCCGCGGGTGCTGGAGTTCAGCGCCGCGCACGCCGCCGCCCGCGACGCCGTGCACGAGCCGCTCGACGTCGACTGCCTTCGCCGCCGCGGTGCGCCGAGGTCGGACTCGGGGACCCGTCGGTGGTGCACCAGCCAGGCGGCGACCCGCGAGCGAGTACCTGCGCCGCCCCGACCTCGGCCGGCACGCCGAGCGACCTGTCCGGCGATCGCCGCACGGCGAGCACCGACATCGGGTTCGTGCTGGCCGACGGGCTCTCCCCGCGGGCCCTGGTCGACCACGGCGTCGCGCTGCTGGCGGCGCTGGTCGCCGAGCTGCGCCGAGCACGTACACGCTCGCGCCGCCGGTGATCGCGACCCAGGCCCGGGTCGCGCTGGGCGACCACGTCGGCCGCAGGCGATGGGCGTGCGCGACGCTGGTCGTGCTGATCGGCGAGCGGCCGGGCTGTCGGTCGCCGACAGCCTCGGGCATCTACCTCACGCACCGTCCCGCGCCCGGGCCGCACCGACGCCGACCGCAACTGCATCTCCAACATCCACCCGCCCGACGGGCTCGGCTACGAGCAGGCGGCCCGCGTCGCGGCCGGTCTGGTCGCGGGCGCCCGGCAGCTCGGTCGCTCCGGGGTCGCGCTGAAGGACAGCTCCGGAGCCCCGGAGCTGAGCTCGCAGGACCAGCGCGTGATCGGCTGACGGACCCGAGATCGTCTCCGCGCTCGACTCAGGCGTGTGCAGACGCCACCTAGCCCCCGGCGTGGGACGTGCCGACGGTGACCGGCGGTTCGGCCGACCACGGGAACGTGATCCACCTGTCGGTCTCCCGCCAGGAGTGGTCGGGCCGGAGCACCGTGCGCGGCTTGGTGTAGAGCACGGCGGAGCGGACGGCGGCCGCGTGCGGTGTCAGCAGCTCCATCACCAGGGCGAGCGTCCGGCCGCTGTCGGCCACGTCGTCGACGACCAGCAGGTTCTTCCCGGCCAGCGCCGCGGTGTCGAGCAGCGGCTCGAGCACCACGGGGGCCGGCAGGGTCTCCTCGACGTCGGTGTAGAACTCCACGTTCAGCGTCCCGGCCGCCTTGGTCCCCAGCGCGTACGCCAATGCTCCGGCCGGCAGCAGACCGCCCCGCGCCACCGCGATCACGATGTCGGTGCGGTAGCCGCCGGCGGCTATCTCGGTGGCCAGGGCGCGACTCGCGACCCCGAAGTCGGACCAGGTCAGCACCTCACGGGCATCAGCCATGCCCCGAACCTAGGGGACGGCGGTCCGCACCCGCGCGCAGGTCCGCGCGGCGGACGGCGTGGTGCCGGGCCAACGGGGTTGCGGCTGCGTAGCGTAAGCGCCAGCCTCGCCCTCGAAGGAAAGACAGCGCCATGACCGCCTTCATCCAGGTCCTCCGCGACATCACCCTCCTGCTGATCCGCTTCGGCCTCGGTGGCCTGATGATCTGGCACGGACTCACCCGGTGGCTGTTCACCACCGAGGGCGTGCCGAAGTACATCGACTACCTGTCGCAGTTCGCGGTGCCCTACCCGATCTACGTCGGCTGGGGGTTCACCATCCTCGAGCTGGTCGGTGGCATCTTCCTCGTCCTGGGCGCGCTGACCCCGCTGGTCGCGCTGCTCGCCCTGGTGCAGCAGATCGCCCTCATCTCGTACACGAACTACTGGCGCGGTCCGGACCTGGTCGACGCGGCCGGCGCGTACGCGGGTGGCTGGGAGTACAACGTCGTCCTCGGTCTGCTGGCCCTGACCCTGCTCTGCTTCGGCCCCGGCCGGGTGGCCATCGACCGGCTCTTCCGCCGGCCGAAGAACACCGAGACCGACGACGACCTGGCGACCGGCTCGTCCACCACCGGCACCTCGCCCATGGTCAGCGCCTCCACCTGGTGATCCACCCGTGGCGCGTCAGCCCGTACGGGTAGCAGCGCCGCCAGCGAGCACACCGAGCCACCGGCTCCCTCGACGCCCCATGCCGGGTCGACCAGGGGCCGGTGGTTCGTCGTTGCGGACGCCTCGCGCTGCCGCAGGCTCACAGGTGTGTCACAGTGAAGCCACAGTTCTCACGGAGGTGCCACCTCGATCATGGACAGCATGAGCCGCACGCAGACCTCGCCGGAACCCATCACCCGTCCCGACGGGACCCCGATCCGGATCCTGGCGGTCGACGACGAGAGCAGTCTCACCGAGCTGCTGTCGATGGCCATGCGCTACGAGGGCTGGCAGGTCTCCACCGCCGCCTCCGGCAACGAGGCGGTCAAGGCCGCCCGCGAGGTGCGGCCGGACGCGATCGTGCTGGACATGATGCTGCCCGACTTCGACGGCCTCGAGGTGATGCGCCGGGTGCGCTCGGAGGATCCCGACGTGCCGGTCATCTTCCTCACCGCCAAGGACGCGATCGCCGACCGGATCAACGGGCTCACCGCGGGTGGCGACGACTACGTCACCAAGCCGTTCAGCCTGGAGGAGGTCATCGCCCGGCTGCGGGCCCTGCTGCGGCGCAGTGGTGCGGCCACCGGCCGCAGCGAGTCGCTGCTGGTGGTCGGTGATCTCACGCTGGACGAGGACAGCCACGAGGTGAGCCGGGCCGGCGCGGCGATCCAGCTGACCGCCACCGAGTTCGAGCTGCTCCGCTACCTGATGCGGAACCCGCGCCGGGTGCTGAGCAAGGCCCAGATCCTCGACCGGGTCTGGAACTACGACTTCGGCGGCCAGGCCAACGTGGTCGAGCTCTACATCTCCTACCTGCGCAAGAAGATCGACGCCAACCGCGCCCCGATGATCCACACCATGCGAGGTGCCGGGTACGTGCTCCGCCCGGCGAGCTGATGTCCTCGCCACCGGACACCCTCGGCGCACCGGCGACCGTCACCTCTGCCGAGATCCTCGGCCCCCCCGCCCCACCGGCCCCGGCCGGCCGCGGCACCCTGGCCCGGCAGCTGGTGC
This sequence comes from uncultured Actinomycetota bacterium, assembly GCA_963784345.1. Classification (GTDB taxonomy): domain Bacteria; phylum Actinomycetota; class Actinomycetes; order Propionibacteriales; family Propionibacteriaceae; genus Microlunatus. The sequence goes on along the minus strand of CAWARE010000005.1, from coordinate 96,163 downwards.
TGCGCACCGTCGCCCTGGTGGCGCTGAGCGCGGTGCTGCTGTCCCTGTTCACCGCTCTGGCCACCCGGGCGCTGCTCATCGGTCAGCTGGATGAGCAGCTGAACGCCGCCAAGGGACGCATCATGCGGGGGGACGCGCGCTGGTCGTACGGCGGACCGGGCAAGCCGCCGCCCGGGATCGAGCTGCCCGGTCAGTCAGTGGGCACCCTGGTGCTGGTCGGACCCGACGGCGACGTGCCGCGGGTCTCGGTGCTGAAGGAGAGCGGCCGCAAGGCGCAGCCGACCTGGGCCAGCGACGAGACCGCCGTCCAGCTCGCCGAGACGACCGCACCCCGCCCCACCACCGTCGACCTCTCCGAGCTCGGCCGTTACCGGTACATGAGCTGGACCAGCGACGACGGCGCCACCTACGGCGTCGGTCTGCCGTTGAAGGAGGTCGACAGCCTCCTCACCAACCTGATCGCTGTGGAGATCGTGCTCGCCGTCGTCGCCGTCGGCTCGGCGGCGCTGGTCGGCCGCTCCCTGGTGGAGCGGAGCCTCCGGCCTCTCAACCGGGTCGCCGCGACGGCGCAGCAGGTGTCCCAGCTGCCGCTGGATCGGGGTGAGGTGGCCCTGGCCGTCCGGGTGCCGCCGGCCGACACCCATCCTGACTCCGAGGTGGGCCGGGTGGGTCTGGCCCTGAACCACATGCTCAACAACGTCGAGGAGGCACTGGCCGCCCGGCAGGCCAGCGAGACCAAGGTCCGGCAGTTCGTGGCCGACGCGTCGCACGAGCTGCGCAACCCGCTGGCCGCCATCCGTGGCTACGCGGAGCTGACCCAGCGCAGCGGCGAGTCGATCCCGCCCGACGCCGCGTACGCGATGTCGCGGGTGGAGTCCGAGGCCGAGCGGATGTCGCGGTTGGTCGAGGACCTGCTGCTGCTGGCCCGGCTGGACGCCGGCCCGGCGCTGGACATCCAACCGACCGACCTGAACGTCCTGTTGATCGACGCGGTCAGCGACGGCCGGGTCGCCGGCCCCGAGCACTCCTGGTCGCTGTCGCTGCCCGAGGCGCTCGTGGTGGTGCCGGCGGACCACTTCCGGCTGCACCAGGTGGTGGCCAACCTGCTGGCCAACGCCCGCACCCACACACCGGCGGGGACCCGGGTGCAGACCACCCTGCGGACCGACGGCGACCGGGCCCTGGTCACCGTGGCCGACGACGGTCCGGGCATCGACCCGGCGATCGTGGACCGGGTCTTCGAGCGGTTCACCCGGGCCGACACCAGCCGGGTCCGCGCTGCCGGAGCGGCCCGCGGCGCCAGCACCGGCCTGGGTCTGGCCATCGTGGCGGCGGTGGTGGAGGCTCACCACGGGACAGTGGAGGTGCACAGCCGGCCCGGCGAGACCCGGTTCGTGGTCAGCCTGCCGCTGTCCGAGGTGACCACACCGATCCTGGACTGACGCGACCCGGACCCGGACCCGGATCCGTTGCCGGGCGACCGCGAGCAGGGCGGCAGCGCCAGGCGACGGCGTGCCTGGGGACAGCGCCAGGCGACGGCGGTCCCGTCGCTGCGGCCGCTCGTCAGTGTCCCGCTCGCACGTCCTCCTGGGTGGCGAACTGCGTCTCGTACAGCTCCGCATAGCGACCGCCGGCCGCCAGCAGGTCGGTGTGACCGCCCCGCTCGACGACCTGGCCGTCCTCGATCACCAGGATCAGGTCGGCGGCTCGGATGGTCGACAGCCGGTGGGCGATCACCACCGCCGTCCGACCTGCCAGCGCCTCCCCCAACGCCGCCTGGACCGCGGCCTCCGAGGTCGAGTCCAGGTGTGCCGTCGCCTCGTCCAGGATGACCACGCGCGGGTGGGCCAGCAGCAACCGGGCGATGGTCAACCGCTGCCGCTCACCGCCGGACAGCCGGTAGCCGCGCTCCCCCACCACGGTGTCCAGACCGTCCGGGAGAGAGGCGATCAACGCGTCCAGCCGTGACCGGCGCAGCGCGTCCCACAGGTCGTCCTCGCTCGCCTGCGGCTGCGCCAGCAGCAGGTTCTCCCGCACCGTCTCGTGGAACAGGTGCCCGTCCTGGGTGACCATGCCCAAGGTCCGGCGGAGGTCGGCGAAGGCGACGTCGCGGACGTCCACCCCACCGAGCCGGACGGCTCCGTCGTCGACGTCGTAGAGCCGGGCGAGCAGCTGGGCCATGGTCGACTTGCCGGCCCCCGAGGAGCCGACCAGCGCGACCATCTGACCGGCACCGATCTCGAAGCTGACGTCGTGGATCACGTCCACCCCGCCGCGGGTGTCCAGCACGGCAACCTCCTCCAACGAGGCCAGCGACACCTTCTCCGCCGACGGGTAGGCGAAGGTCACCCCGTCGAAATGCACCGACAACGGCCCGTCGGGCAAGGGTGTCGGCCGCTCCGCCTCGGTGATGAGCGGCTTCAGGTCGAGGATCTCGAAGACCCGCTCGAAGCTGACCAGGGCGCTCATCACCTCCACCCGCGCCGAGGCCAGACCGATCATCGGCGCGTAGAGGCGGGTGATCAGCAGGGCGAGGGTGACCACGGAGCCCGCGGTCAGGCTGCCCCGCAGCGCATACCAACCGCCCAGCCCGTAGACCAGCGCGAGGGCGAGCGCGGAGACCAGCGTGAGGGCGGTGACGAACACCGTCTGGACCATGGCGCTGCGGACACCGATGTCGCGGACGCGGCTGGCCCGGAGGGCGAACTCGTCGGACTCGCGCTCGGGACGACCGAACAGCTTGATCAGGGTGGCGCCGGGGGCGGAGAACCGCTCGGTCATCTGGTTGCCCATCACCGCGTTGTGGTTGGCCGCCTCCAGCTGGAGCTGGGCCAGCCGACGGCCCATCCGGCGGGCCGGGATGACGAAGACCGGCAGCAGGACCATCGCCAGCAGGGTGATCTGCCAGGACAGCGCGAGCATCACGACCAGAGCGAGGACGAGGGCGACGATGTTGCTGACCACCCCGGACAGCGTCTCGGAGAAGGCGCGCTGGGCCCCGATCACGTCGTTGTTGAGCCGACTCACCAGCGCGCCCGTCCGGGTCCGGGTGAAGAAGGCGACCGGCATCGACAGCACGTGGTCGAACACCGCGCGGCGGAGATCGAGGATCAGGTTCTCGCCGAGCCGGGCGGACAACCAGCGCTGCAGCAGGCCCAGCCCGGCTTCGGCGATGGCGATGGCGCCGATGGCGATGGCGATCTGCAGCACCTGGGCGAACGGGGCGGCCCCGAAGATCAGGTTCACCACCCGACCGGCGAGCAGCGGGGTGGCCACGGCCAGGAACGCCCCGACCACGCTGAGCACCAGGAAGCCGATCAGGGGCACCCGGTGGGGTCGGGCGAAGCCCATGATGCGCCGGACGGTGGCCCAGCTGAACGGTCGCCGATCCTGTTGCGCCGTCCGGATGTGGTAGAGCGAGCTCCACGCCGCGGACTGGATGCTCATCGGCGGGCTCCCGTCGGCACGGGGCTCGTCAGCACTGGGCTCGTCGGCACGGGTTCGTCAGCACTGGGCTCGAGCAGGGCGCGGGCGAACGGAGCGCGCGGGCGCCGATGACGGTCATGGCGTCACCGTAGGGCGGGGGTCTGACAGCATGCGGCCAGCATGCAACCTCGAGTCGACTCGAGGTCAAGTCCGTCCTCTCCCGCAGGGTGCGCACCCCGCGCGCTCGGGTTCACACGGGCACCACAGGTCGCGGCGGATCTGGCCACAGTCCGGCGAACGACCGTGAGGACATGACCGCTCCGGCACCCGAGCTCCCACCGCCCACCCTGCAGATCGTCGACCACCACCACCGCCCGCCCGCCACTGTCGAGATCGTGGTCCCGGTGTACAACGAGGAAGGTGACCTGGCCGCCTCCGTACGCCGGTTGGAGGCCTATCTGGCGGCCGAGGTCCCCTACGCGTGCCTGATCACCATCGCCGACAACGCCAGCACCGATCGGACCTGGGACATCGCGCAGCAGCTGGCGGCGGAGTCGTCGCGGGTGCGCGCTGTGCGGCTCGACCGCAAGGGGCGGGGCCTGGCCCTGAAGACGGTGTGGTCGCTGTCCGCGGCGCCGGTGCTGGCGTACATGGACGTCGACCTGTCCACCGATCTGCGCGCACTGCTGCCGTTGGTCGCGCCGTTGATCACCGGGCACTCCGACCTGGCGATCGGCACCCGACTGGCCCCGTCGAGCCGGGTGGTGCGGGGTCCGAAGCGGACCTTCATCTCCCGCAGCTACAACCTGCTGCTCCGCGGCACGCTGGCCGTCTCCTTCTCCGACGCCCAGTGCGGGTTCAAGGCCGTCCGCGCCGACGCGGCCGCCCGACTGCTGCCCATGATCGAGAACACCAGCTGGTTCTTCGACACCGAGCTGCTCGTGCTGGCCCAGCGGGCCGGACTGCGGATCCACGAGGTGCCGGTGGACTGGGTGGACGATCCCGACAGCCGGGTCGACGTGGTCGCGACCGCCCGGGAGGACCTGGCCGGCATCGCCCGGCTGGCCCGGGGGCTGGTGACCGGTCAGCTGCCGGTGCAGCGGCTGCGGGCCGAGCTGGCCGCCCGGGCCGACGTGCCGTCGGCGGTGCCGGGGGTGCCCCGTCGACTCGCCGGCCAGATCGTCCGGTTCGCCGCCGTCGGCGTGCTGAGCACCCTGGCCTACCTGCTGCTCTACCTGCTGCTGCGGCAGGTGGCCCCGGCGCAGGTCGCCAACGTCGTCGCGCTGCTGGTCACCGCCGTCGCCAACACCGCCACCAACCGCCGCCTCACGTTCGGCATCACCGGTCGCGGTCGGGCACTCACCCACCACCTCGGCGGTCTGACCGCCTTCGCCGTCGGCCTGGCGCTGACCAGCGGATCGCTGGCCGTCCTGCACCTGCTCACTGCGACCCCGGCGCGAGCTGCCGAGGTCGCGGTGCTGGTGCTGGCGAACGCGGTCTCGACAGTGGTCAGGTTCGTCGCCCTGCGCCAGCTGATGGACCGACCGGATCGTTCCGCACGATCGGTCCTCGCCGACGACGAGGCGCCCCGACCGGCTGTCCTGAGCGGGTCGTAGTCTCAGGCTCGTGGCGGCGAAGTCGGACGGACGGATCGAGCTCGAGGTCGGCGACCGGGTGGTCAAGATCAGCAACCCGGACCGGGTCTACTTCTCCGCCCGCGGCGAGACGAAGCTGGACCTGGCGCGCTACTACCTGTCCGTGGCCGACGGGATCGTCAACGCTCTCTACCACCGGCCCTGCATGCTGCACCGGTTTCCCGACGGCGTGGACGGGGAGAAGGTCCACCAGAAGCGGCTGCCGCGCGGGGCACCGGAGTGGGTGGAGACGGTGCGGGTGCACTTCCCCCGCTACCAGCGCTACGCCGACGAGCTGAGTGTCAGCCACCCGGCCGACGTGATCTGGGCCGTGCAGATGTCCACCGTCGAGTTCCACCCCTGGAACTCCCGGCGCGACGACACCGAGTCCCCCGACGAGTGGCGGATCGACCTGGACCCGATGCCGGAGGCGGGCTACGAGGACGTCCGCCGGGTCGCCGTCATCGTCCAGGAGGTGCTGGCCGAGCTGGGGGCGGTCGGCTACCCCAAGACCTCGGGCGGCAAGGGGCTGCACATCTACGTCCGGATCCCGCCCGCCCACGGCTTCGCCGACGTCCGTCGGGCCGCCTGGGCCTTCGCCCGCGAGGTGGAGCGCCGGGCGGCGGGACTGGTCGACCTGACCTGGTGGCGCAAGGACCGCGACCAGGCCAGCATCTTCGTCGACTACAACCAGAACGCCCGGGACCACACCATCGCCAGCGCGTACTCGGTGCGGGGCACCCCGCTGGGCGTGGTCTCGACGCCGGTCCGCTGGGACGAGATCGCCGACGCCGATCCCCGCGACTTCACCATCGCCACGGTCCCGGCCCGGTTCGCCGAGCTCGGCGACCTGCACGCCGACATCGACGACCACCCGTACGCGCTGGACACCCTGCTGGAGTGGGCCGAACGCGACGAGCGGTCCGGCAAGGCCCCGGCCGAGCCCACCGACTGACCCTCGCGCGTCCGGGATCGGGACCGACCCCACTGGTCAGTCCCGGCTCCCGGGCCCTAGGTTGCTCCCCACACGATCCGAGGAAGACCGGCATCGCAGGAGAGCAGTCCATGGTCGTTCTGCACACCGCCATCGCGATCATCGCGGTGATCGTGTTGATCATCAGGTTCAAGGTCGATCCGGTGATCTCGCTGGTGATCAGCTCGCTCTACCTCGGCCTGGCCACCGGCGTCGGCTTCACCGAGACGATCAAGGCGATCACCACCGGCTTCGGCGAGATCATGACCAAGGTCGGTCTGCTGATCGGCTTCGGGGTGCTGATCGGCTCGTTGCTCCACGCCTGCGGCGTCTTCGGGCTGCTGGTCAACGCCCTGGTGCGGGTGGTGGGGTCGCGCCGGCTCCCGTACGCGATGACGTCGACGATGGCGTTGATCTTCCCCTCCATCTACGTCGACGTGCAGGTCGTGCTCGCCTCCCCGATCGCCCGCACGGCCGGCCCGGTGATCGGCCCGACCGGACTGGCGCGGATGGCCGGGGCGATCGGCGTCGGCATCTTCGCCGGCTACGTGTTCGTCGTCCCCGGTCTGGCCGCGATCTCGATCGCCGGGCTGCTCGAGGTGCCGCTCGGCAACTGGCTGCTGTTCGGGATCGTCATCGGCCCGGTCACCGCCATCGTGACCACGCTGCTGTTCGGCTGGCTGCTGCGGCTGCGCTACTGGAAGCCGGAGGTGGACGAGGCCGACGAGGAGAACGTGATCGAGCACGACTACGAGCCTGTGCGCCCCGGAGGCGCCGACCCTGGGCGCGCGTCCGCCGGTGTCGCTCGCGGTGGGCATGCTGCCGATCATCGTGCCGCTGCTGATGATCGCCACCGCGGCCTTCCTCGGTCTGGTCGGCGTCGAGTCCGACCTGCTCTCGTTCGTCGGCAACGCCAACGTGGCCCTGTTCGTCGGGCTGCTGGGCGCCTACGTGCTGACCCGGCGGAGCCTCGGCATGAACCGCACCGGGGAGGCGATGAGCGAGGGCTTCCACACCACCGGCGAGATCCTGCTGGTCACCGGCGTGGGCGGCTCGCTGGGCGCGGTGATCGAGGCGACCGGGTTGGGCGACGTGCTGGCCAGCTGTTCACCGCCGACGCCGGTGCTCCGATCGTGATCACCATCCTGCTGGCCTGGTTCGTCGCCGCCGTCCTGCACCTGGCCATCGGCTCGGTGTCGGTCGCCGCCATCACCGCCGCCGGCATCCTGGCCCCGATCCTCGCGTCGCTGGACGTGGCGCCGGTGGCCATCGGCCTGGCCATCGCCTCCGGCGCGATGTTCGCCGTCCACGTCAACAGCAACTTCTTCTGGATGTTCAAGAGCCTGCTGGGCTTGTCGACCCGAGGTGCGCTCAAGACCCTGACCGCCGTGACGATGATCGGCTCGGTGGTCTCGCTGCCGCTGGTGCTGGTGGTCGCCCTCTTCGCCTGACCGGGCGCCGACGGTCGGGTCGGGCGGAGCGAGCACGCCTCGCGTACGTCGTCGACGATGGCCTGTGCCGTGCTCAGCGCCGCCGCGAGCTGGGCCTCGGACGTGCCGAGACCGCCCAGGACGTCGTGACACCGGTCGGCGAACCGGGCGGTGCCACCGCCAGCCGGGCGGCACCGGCGATGGCTCCCTTCTCGTTGATCAGCCACCGGCCCGCCCGACCGTGCAGGGCGTGGGCGCAGAGCAGCAGGGCGTGGGCGACCACGCTCGCGATGTAGACGGTGTCGCCCCGAGCGGTCGCCTTGCCGGCCCCCTCGAGCTCGAACGCCGGCTCCCACAGCCCCTCGACCAGGGTCGCTGTCAGCGCCTCCGGATAGCTGCCGGCCGCTGTGTGCAGAGCGGTCACCTCCCCGCCGGGATCCGCCAGGACGACGCCGAGGGCGACCTCGCCGACGTACGCGAAGTCCGGTACGCCGAGCTGGTGCCCGGGTTGGCGGTGGAAGGAGAACCGGCCGGCCTGCGCGTCGGTCCAGGCCTGCTGGACGCGGTCGAGGTCCCGGTAGATCCAGTCCACGCGGACCCCGTCGACGTCCAGCCACCCGCCTCCGTCCACCCACGGCCCCCACCTCCGGGTTCGGTGATCTCGGCCGCGGGTCCGGCGACCTCGCGAGCCAGCCGGCGGAGTGCCGTGAGGTCGATCGGCGGACGGTAGTAGAGACCGAGGTCGTAGTCGGAACCGGGAAGGTGGTCCCCCCGGGCACGGCTGCCGCCCAGCACGACCGCCTCGATGCCGTCGACCGCCACCAGCTGCGCCGCCATGGCCGCGACGTCGAATGCTGCGGCTGCCACTGACCGATCGTCCAGCACTGACCGTCCGTGCCGGGCCTTCACCGCTCGGCCGCGAGCGCGTCGAGGTACCTGTCGGTGGTGCGGTCCTGGACGTGTCGGGCCAGCGGCCCGCCGAGCCGGCTGAACCAGCGCGCGGTCGGGAGAACGCCCGGATGGTGGCCCGTACGGTGTCGTCGGCGTCGTGGTGGATCAGGAATCGTTCCTCGCCGGTCTCCGGGTGCCCGGGCAGCGTCCCGTACGCGAAGCCCCGCACCCTCGGCTCGTCGACCACGTCGACGACGCGTACGGGAGCGACGATCGGCCAGGGTCCGAGCAGGAGCGAGAGGACCGCGACGTCGCCGGCGAGGACTCGGGGCCGGGCCGGGTCGACGAGCAGCCCGGCGCGCCGGTGCATCTCCCAGCTCAGCAACCGCTCCACGACGATCTGGAAGCGGTCGGTTCCTGCGCCGAGACGCCGTTCGACGTCGAGGTGCCGGTAGCCGGACGGCAGGGCGCCGGCCGAGGCGCCGACCTCGGGATAGGTGAACGGCGGGGCCGCCCGACGGGCACGTCGCCGCTCGTCGTCGGTGATGCGGGGCACCCCCCGAGTCTTCCTCAGATCGGCTCCGCCGCGTCCGGATGCCGAGTCCGTCAGACGCGACACCGGCCCGGTTGTCCGCAGACGTCGCGTCACTCCGCGCGATGCACGACGGCCAGCACGGTGAGCGCGAGGATCTTGATGTCCAGGGCGACCGACCAGTTCTCGATGTAGTAGTTGTCCCACTCCGCGCGGTCGGCGATCGAGGTCTGGCCGCGCAGCCCGTGGACCTGCGCCCAGCCGGTCACGCCGGCCTTGACCCGATGACGTTCGCCGTAGCGGAGGATCTGGGCCTCGAAGAGCTCGACGAACTCGGGCCGCTCCGGCCGGGGACCCACCAGGCTCATGTCGCCCTTGATGACGTTGAGCAGCTGGGGCAGCTCGTCCAGGGACGTCCGCCGCATGATCTTGCCGATGGCGGTGCGGCGGTCCACGCCCTCGACACCACCGGGCGCCTGCCCGTCGACCAGCTGGAAGTCGGCGTCGGAGGCGCGGGGCGGGCGCATCGAGCGGAACTTGAGGCAGTCGAAGACCTGACCGTCGCGGCCCACCCGCGGTTGGCGGAACATGATCGGTCCGGGTGAGCTCAGCCGGACCAGCACCATCAGCGCCAGGAAGATCGGCGAGATGAGCAGCAGCCCGACGGCGGCGACGAGCCGGTCACCGAAGTGCTTGACCAGGGTGAACTGCCATCCCCGTGGGATTGGTGTGGGGCACGGCGAGCAGCGGCAGGCCGCCGACGTGGTCGATGCGGACGTGCTCGCCCACGGAGTCGAACATCCGCGGGACGACCCACACCCGCAGTCCGTGGGCGTGGGCGATGCGGACGATCGAGGTGAGCAGCTGGTCCTGCGTACGGGAGAAGGCGATGATGACGCCTTCGGCACCGGTCTGCCGGATGGCCCGGTCGATGGTGCTCGGAGCACCGAGATAGGGGAACTCGGCGCCTTGTCCTCGGCCTCCGAGCCGAACCACGGCGGCTCGGCATCGAGCAGGCCGACGACCGACAGGCCGAGCTCGGGACTGGACTGCAGGCGTTCGATGATCCGGTGGGCCACCCGGCCGTTACCGACGATGAGCACCGGGGACACCAGGTGGTTGTGCCGTCGCAGGCGGCGTTGGACCACCGCTCGTACGGCGCGGCACAGCAGGACCAGGACGGCCGCACAGATCCAGAGCTTGGCCACCGAGCGCCCCAGCTGCCCGGGGACGTCGAGGAGGATCATCAGGCTGAGCAGCAGCATCGCCGCGAGGGCCTGGCCGGCCAGGACCGGCCCGATCTCGTCGAGGAAGCGGCGGTTCAGCTTGCGGCGATAGGTCTTCCGGAGCGCCAGCACGGCGATGGCCAGCGGCACGTACAGCGCCGACAGCAGTGCCGGCGGGTCCTGCACCTCGCTGACCGAGGTCCACCACATGCCCACCGCGACGCCGACGCTGTCGCCACCACGTCGATCGACACCGTGATGATCGTGCTCAGGGGGTTCGACCTGGCCCGCTCCTCCAGTGTCCGCCGGGGCCGTGCGACCTCCGGCACGTCGGGGGCCTCCACCGACGAGCTCTCGCGTTGCCGCACGGATGTCACAGCTCCGGCCCTCGCCGGACGATCACTCGGGCACGTCCCGCGCGTTCCGCGTCGGCGTACGCCTGACGGACGTCGGGCAGATCGTGCTCGACCCGCCGGAGCACGTCATTCGGCGAAGATCTTTGCCTGGATGACCGTGCTGAGGTCCTCGAGGATCTGGATCTGGCTCCCCGTCCAGTGGCGCGGCTGACCGTCCCACGCGCACAGCGTGCCGACCACCTGACCGTGCCGGTCGGTCAACGGGATCCCCGCATAGGAGCGGACGCTTCCGTCGTGCACCACCGGGCTGTCGGCGAGCAGCGGGTGCACTGACGTGTCGTCGACGATCAGCGGCTCACCGCTGGCCACGGCGTACTTGCAGATCGACTGCTCGAGCGACCGCGTCCGCCCGAGACCGTCCCGCTGTCGTTCCAGCCGACGAGCACCTGCTTGTCGGAGTCCACCAGGGAGACCGCTGCGTAGTGGGTTCCCAGCGCCTCGGCGGCCAGCGCGGCGAACTGGTCGAGCTGGAGCCGCGGCGGATCATCGAGCAGACCGGTGCGGTGCAGCGCGGCGACCCTGTCGGCGTCGGACAGCACGGCGATCATCAGCGGCTCCAGAGCGCCGTGCACCTCGCCGAGCTGGTTGCTCGGGTTCGGCACCGCGGGGTCCGCAGGCGCCACAGCGGCGATCACCTGACGGACGGCCTGACGTTCCGAACCCGGGCCGGGGTCGGCCTCGGCACCAGCACGTCCAGCCCCGGAGGCGTGGCCGTCGGCACCCAGCTCCGGCATCGGGTCACTCACGTCCCGAGCATAGATTAATGTGCCCTTCAGCGATACCGCGGGCCGCCGGCGGCGAGAGCCCTCCGGGCATGATCACGGTGTGGGGGCAGCCGACATCTGAGCGACCCGGATGTGGTTGCCGAACGGGTCGCGGAAGCCGAAGTCGATCCCGTACGGCTGCACCGTCGGTTCGTCGGGCACCTCGACGCCACGTTCCTTCAGCTCGGCGTGGGTCCGGTGCGCGTCCGTGGTGGTGAAGAAGAGGTGTCCGCCGCCCGCACCCTTGGAGACGAGGTCGCGCACCTGGGCGGCGGTCTCCTCGCTGTAGCCGGGCGGCCCCGGCTTCTCCAGCAGCACCGCGTGGCCGGGGTCGCTCGGCAGGGCGACGGTCAGGAACCGCATCGGCCCGAACGCCATGTCGGTCTGGACCTCGAAGCCGAGCTGGTCGACGTAGAAGTGGAGGGCGGCGTCCTGATCGGGGACGAAGATCTGCGAGATCGAGATGGTGTTCAACATGCCGGCAACGCTAGGGGTCGGACGGCGCCCCTGGCTTCTCCGATCCTGCGGTGTCTGGACCGGGCCGCAACCACGCCATGGCGAAGCAGGTCGGCACCGGGGCCAGCACCCCGCGCCGGCGGTAGACGCTCGGCGGCTCTCCGACGACGGCGGTGAACACCCGGCTGAACGTGCCGAGGCTGGAGAACCCGACCGCCATGCAGACGTCGGTGACCGTCGCGTCGTCGTTGCGGAGCAGGAACATCGCCCGCTCGATCCGGCGCCGCTGGAGGTACCGGTTCGGCGTCTCCCGAAGGTGGCGCGGAACGTCCTGATGAAGTGGGACTCCGTGACGTGCGCCAGACGTGCCAGGCCGGGCACGTCGAGCGGCTCGGCGTACCGACGATCCATCGCGTCCCGGGCGCGCAGCATCCGGCGGTTGGAATCCTCGCGGGCTCGGCTCACCGCTCCATCATCGCCGCTGTCCGGAGGCGGGATCCCCCCGGTGACGGCCGCTCGGCTCGAGGATCTGAGGTCGGACGCCGGCGCCGACCAGAGAGGATCCCCCGACGGCCGGCCGCCGCGGCGAGCGCAGCGAGGAACTCGTCCACGTCACCCGGCAGAGCGACCGGACCGATCTGCATCACCGGGAGGACGACCCGCGGTGGAAGGTGAGCAGCAGCGAGCTGCGGGAGAGCTCGGGACGACGTCCCTCTACGCTGCGGACCAGCCGCTCGCCCAGCCGGGCGCCGGGACTCGCCGGGCGTCCGATCGGAGCCAGCACCCGACGCTCGATGCCGGTCACCTCGGCCAGCGACAGCACGGTCCCGTCGGCCAGGTCACCCCCCCGTCCGGCTGGAGGGCCCGGCGAGCACCAGCTGACCTTGCCGGCATCCGGGGTCGACCGGCGCATGGCGCCCACCATCAGGGCGCCGAGGCCGCCGAAGACCACTGCACAGACAGCGAACCCGACCCACGCCAGGTGCCCGACCGCCATCCCGGCCACGACACCGGAGACCACGATCCACCCGGTGATCACGAACGAGACCACTGCGGCGGCCCGGGCGAACCGGTACTGGCTCGCCAGCCGGCTGGGGTCCCCGCGCAGCACGTAGCCACCCGGTCCGGTGCTCACCCGGCCACCCGGTCGTCGCTCAGGCGAGTCCCTTGGTCTTCAGCCACGCGCCGCCACCTGGTTGGGCTCCGGTTGTCGGCGTCGACCGACTTGTTGAGCGCGGTCAGCTCCTCGGTGGTGAGCGCCTTCTGCACGGCGTTGATGCGCCCCGACCGCCGTCGTGTTCGAGGCCACGTCCGCGCGGCACCAGCGGCACCATGTTCTGCGGCAGGATCATCGACTGCGGGTCCTCCAGCTTCACGTAGCCGTTGTCGAGGATCGCCGCCTCGGTGGTGAAGAAGCTGGCGACCTGGATCTTGTTGTCGTTCAGGTCCTTCACCTTCACTGCCGGCGACGCGTACGGCTTGAACTGCTTGAACTTCGCGCCGTAGATCTTCTCCAGCCCGGGGGCCCGTACGCACGGTCCTGCAGCTCCGCCGGTCCGCCGAGGACCGACGTGGCCGAGATCTTCTTCAGGTCGTCCAGGGAGGTGATGCCCTTCTCCTGCGACGTCTGCTTGGTCACCACGTACACGTCCTGGTCCTGGGCCGGGACGGCTCCAGGATCTTCAGGTCCGACCCGACGGCGGCCGGCAGCGCCACGCGATCTCCGCCTCGGTGGTCGCGGTGGCGGCCGTCGAAGTAGAGCAGCAGGTTGCCGGTGTACTCCGGGACGACCGAGATCGAGCTGTCCTGCAAGGCCTTGATGTAGACCTCGCGCGACCCGATACCGGGCTTGGTGGTGGCGTCCCCGCCCTTGGCCGTGATGGCCTGCGCATACAGCTCGCCGAGGATCTGGCTCTCGGTGAAGTCCGCCGAGCCGACGATGATCTTGCTGCCGGCACCACCGGCACCACCACTCGACCCCGACGAGGGCTCCGCCAGTGGGTCGGTGCCGGCGCCACAGGCCGCCAGGGCCAGGGCCGCGACGCTGAGCCCGGCGACCGCGAGCGTACGACGCCCACGGCCGAGAAGTCGCTGGATGAGTGTCATGTGGTGCGCTCCGTCTCTGGCGCCGTACGGTGGCGTCGATCTGGGGTCGGTCCGTGTTCCCTACCAAGGCTAGGTGGAAGCAGCGAAAGCCAGGGCACCGGCCCGGCCCGGGTGACTACGGCGAGCGGCCAGCCAGCCGATCAGGCCGAGCAGCAGGTCGAGCAGGATGGCCAGGGCAGCGACCAGCACCGCCCCGGCGAACATCTCCGAGTAGTTGGCCGTCGCCTGGCCGCTGATCAGCAGCCGGCCGAGGCCGCCGGAGGACACGAAGGCGGCGATCGTCGCGGTGGCGACGACCTGCAGGGTCGCGCTCCGCAGACCCGAGATGACCAGGGGCAGCGCCAGGGGCCACTCCACCTTGCCCACGATCTGGTTGCCGGTCATCCCCAGCGCCCGCGCTGCGTGGACGGCCTCGGCGTCGGCGCCACTCACCCCGGCCGCGGTGGCGGTCAGGATCGGCGGCAGCGCGAGGATGGCCAGGACGCCGATCACGGGCCGATGCCGGTGTCGAGCAGGGTCACCACCAGCACCAGCAGACCGAGTCTCGGGATCGCGCGGGCCGCGTTGCTGAGCCCGATGCCCACGAACCGGCCCCGCCCGGTGTGTCCGATCAGGATCCCGAACGGGATGCCGATCACGGCGGCGGCGAGCAGCCAGGACCGTGTACACGAGGTGCTGGCCGAGCAGGATGAGGATGCCGGCATCCGGGTTGGTCCAGTTGGCCGGGTCCAGGAGGTACTCCCAGATCATGCGGTCCTCCGTCCCCGGGACCACGGCAGGGCGCCGCGTTGGATGAGCAGGATGATCGCGTCGGCCACCAGGGCCAGCAGCAGGCTGAGCACCAGCCCGACGAGGATCGGGGTCAGGAACCCGCTGTTAGGCCACGGGTGAACAGCTCACCCAGGGCGCCGGTGCCGATGACCGCCCCCACGGCTCACCAGGGCGATGTTGGAGACGGTGACGACCCGCAGCCCGGCGAAGATCACCGGCATGGCCAGTGGGAGCTCGACCCGGAACAGACGCCGCAGCCGGCCGTAGCCGACCGCCGACGCCGACGCGTTCACCGAGCTCGGCACCGACCGCAGACCGTCGACCACGCTGCGGACCAGCAGGGCGACCGAGTAGACGGTCAACGCCGCGGCGATGTTGACGGGGTTCAGGATCTGGTCCCAGCAGCACCGGCATCACCACGAACAGCGCCAACGACGGGATCGAGTAGACGCACCTGAGCAGGGCCAGCAGGAAGTTGGCGAACCGGCCGGTGCGGAACACCAGATAGCCCAGCGGGACGGAGATGACGATCGCGGCCAGCACCGGCACGATGGCCAGCACCACGTGCTGCCCCAGCAGCTGGGCGATGCTGCCCAGGTTGCGCTGGATCCAGCCCCAGTCGATCATCGGGGCCACCCACGATCTGGGTCGTCAGCGGCGGGCCGGTCGGTCGGCGCAGGCTGGTCGGTCGGAGCAGGCTGGTCCGGCCACCGCCCCTGGTCGGGCCAGGCCGGCGGGGCCATGTCGTCCGGGTCCCGCTCGTCGGTCGGCCCCGCTTCGGAGTCCGAGCCGCCGGTATCGGGTGTTGGTTCACCAGCCTCGCCGTGCCCCCGCGCCCGGCCCGCCACCCTCATCGGGCTGGTCGTCCGCTGGCGGGGTCTCGGGCACTGCGGGTCGCGCTCTCGACGCCCGGCTCCCCTCACGGGCTGCGTCGGTTCCACCGGTCTCGTACGTCTGGTCGCTGGTGGTCCGCCTGCGTGTCCTCAGCGGCGACGTCGTCCTCCCGCCGGACCAGCCGGCGTCGTCGTGGGCGAGCTGCTGGTCAAGGGCCGTGCCGTACGACTCATCGCTGACGGGCGGCACGTCGCTCCCGTACGGCTGGTCACTGGTCGCTGCCTCGGTCGGGCTGGTCGGCGTGGTGCTGGTTGCTGCTCCCTCCTCCGCCCGAAAGGACCCTCGTCGCACCGACGTCGCCTGGTCGCCTGCGACCCGCGGGGTCCGACCAGGGGCTCGGCTCCGGGGCAGCACCGGTCTGGTCGCCCTCCGCCAGGTTCTGTTCCGCCAGGTTCTGTTCCGCCAGGTTCTGTTCCGCCAGGGGTCCCGAGATCCGGGCGGCGTCGGGGTCGCTGTCGACGGCGTGGTGATCGGACACAGCGTCGTCGTCGCTCCGAACGAGCTTCGTGATCCGACGATGCGTCGTCGTGCTCCGGCAGCTCCTCGTCCTGCTCCGTCAGCGGTCCCGAGATCCGAGTCGCGTCGGGGTCCTCGTCCGCCGACTGGGCGGCGACGACGCCAGCGGCTCCGGCGGCGGCGACGGCGCCCACGGACCCGACCGCCGCGACCGGCGGCACACCGCGGACGGAGGCGACGTCGAGATCGCCCGGCACCGGAGGTTCCGGCCTCCGGCCGGTCGGTTCCCGGTTCGCCGGACACCCGCTCCGCCCCCCTCAGGCCCCGGTGACCGGCTGCTCCTGGTCGTGGGTGCGGACCGCGATCGACTCCGCGATCTGGGCCCGCGTCTGGGTGACCTGGCAGCAAGATCATGTCGGCGTCGACCACGCCCGCGTAGCGGCGGGACTCGCCGGACACGGCGACCGCCAGTCCGACCGGGGAGGTGAGCGCGGCGTCGAGTGCCGTCCGCAGCGTGTCGGTCTCCGGGTCGAAGGTCGCCCCCAGCGCCAGCATCGCCCGGGTCGCGACGGGTCGGCCCAACCGAGCGGGCGGCCGCCGCCGTCCACCATCAGCGCCGGGTCGTCGCCGCTGGTGTCGCCGGCCTCCCGGACCGCCTGGACCCGGCCGAGGCGCAGCCCCGAGGCCGGCAGGAAGGACAACGACCGGTACCCACGATCGCGCCCGACGGAGCCCCGACCAAGGCGTCGGCGGGTTCGTCCAGCACCTCCTGGGGCGTGCCGGCCTGCGCGAGTCTGCCGCCGACCCGCAGGATCGCGACCCGGTCACCGAGCTTGATCGCCTCGTCCATGTCGTGGGTGATCAAGATGATGGTCTTGCTCAGCTCGCGCTGCAGACCGAGGAAGAACTCGTGCAGCTCGCTGCGCACCACCGGGTCCACCGCCGAGAAGGGCTCGTCCATCAACAGCACCAGCGGGTCGGCCGCCAGCGCGCGGGCCACCCCGACGCGCCGCCGCTGACCACCGGACAGCTGGGCCGGATACCGATCCCCGAGCTTGCGATCCAACCCGACCCAGCCGAGCAGCTCCAGCGCCCGCTACCGGGTCTTCTCCTTGTCCCACCGCTACAGGTCCGGGACCGTGCCGATGTTCTCGAGCACCCTGCGGTGGGGAACAAGCCGCCGCTCTGGATCACGTACCCCATCTGCCGCCGCAGCGCCGGTCTTGCGCCGCGACCTGATCGGGTTCCCGTCCCAGGTGATCTCGGCCCCTGGTGGGCTCCAGCATCCGGTTGACCATCCGCAGCGTCGTCGTCTTGCCGCACCCGGACGGCCCGACGATGACCGTGATCTGGCCCGACGGCACCGTCGAGGTCAGATCGACGACCGCCGGGTCCCGTCCCGGAAGGTCTTGGCGACTGACTCGAACTCGATCACGCGTAACCTCTGCTTCCTCGACTTGGCAGGCCTCGACGCCCCGTCGGGTCGGCCGAGGAGCGGTCATCGCCCGCGCCGCCGACCACGTGACCCTGGGCGCCGAGTCGAGGCGAGCCCCGTAGGCGCTGCGGCGTGGCCCCACCTTCCGACGAACACGGTCAGCCGAAACACAGACGTCAACAGCTCTTGCATTTGACGTCACTTTGACGTCATACTGACGTCATGGATCTCACGCCATACGTGGAAACGGTCCGGGAAGGCGTCACCGACGCCGCCGCTCTCGCCGACGACACCACTCGCCAGGCTGCCGAGCGACTCGGAGGGGCGATCGAGGCCACCACCCGGCTGGCCCTGATCGGTGCGCTCGCCGATGCAGCTGCGCAGATCAGCGCCGACCTCGCCCCGGGGTTGGTCGAGCTCCGGATGGTGGTCCCGACCCCGAGTTCATCGTGCCCGTACCGACACCCGCTCCGGAGCCGACCCTGCTGCTGCCCGACCACCCGACCCGCCGCGCCCGACGCCTTCGCCCCCGACGAAACGCCGGAACTGACCCGACGAGCCCGTGGCCCGGATCAGCCTCCGGCTGCCCGCTTCGGTCAAGGCCAGGGTCGACGAATAGGCCTATCGCCACCACATCTCGACCAACGCCTGGTTGCTGCGGGCGGTGATGGACGCGTTGAGCGAGCGGCCCCGCCGCCGCCGCCGCCCGCCCCGCTGGCCCCGCCCAGCGAGAGCGGTCCGTTCGGTCCGTACGGAGTGTTCGGTCCGAACGGCCCGTTCGGGGCCGGTGGCTTCTTCGGCGGCCGCGGGCGGCGGCCGGGCGACCTGCCCGACCACGAGCCCGGTCGTCGCGGTTCGGTCCAGGGCTGGGTCCGATGACCGCCCGCACCTTCGACGCCGTCGGCGTCCGCGCGATCATCATCGAGAACCTCGGACGCGGCTCGGTCAACGTCGAGCCCGGTCCGCGGCAGGACCTGGTCGAGGGCACGGTCAGCGGCGACGACGAGCTGCTGCAGCGGCCCGGATCCGGCACGACGGCGACACCCTCCAGATCTGGTTCCCCGACCAGGTGTTCCGCCAGCACCCGCCCACCTGCGGATCGGGGCGCCGGCCGGCACCGCCCTGACCGCGCGCACCGGGTCGGCCGACGTGACCTCGACCGTGTCGCTCGGCCGCAGCCGGCTGACCACCGGTTCCGGTGACATCAGCCTGAGCGAGGCGGTCGACCTGGACCTCACCTCCGGCTCAGGCGGGGTGTCGGTGGGAGTCCTCGCCGGCACCGCGGCCCGGGTGACCAGCGGCTCCGGCGACATCGTGATCAACGAGGCGCGCTGCGCGCTGATCGCCAAGTCCGGTTCGGGGGACCTGCTGGTGCGGTCGCTGGCTGCCGCCGATCTGCGCGCCTCGTCGGGTTCGGGCGACATCGCGCTGCCGTCGACCAGCGGTTCGGTCGACCTGCGGACCGCGTCGGGGTCCCTGACCATCGGCATCGCCGACGGTCTGCCGGCCTGGCTGGATCTCAGCTCCACCAGCGGAGCCGTCCGGGTGGCGATGGACGCCTGCGGCGCGCCGGCCGACGGGGAGCCGTACGTCAGCATCCGGGCCCGCACCGCCTCCGGCGAGATCGCGGTCTACCGGGCGGGCTGAGAGCTCAGATCTGCGTCCGGTGGAAGCTGACGTGCGACCGGCTCGGCGTCGGTCCGCGCTGCCCCTGGTAGTGCGATCCGTAGACGGCGGACCCGTACGGGTGCTCGGCCGGTGAGCTCAGCCGGAAGAAGCAGAGCTGGCCGATCTTCATCCCGGGCCACAGCTTGATCGGCAGGGTGGCCACGTTGGAGAGCTCCAGGGTGACGTGGCCGCTGAAGCCGGGGTCGATGAACCCGGCCGTCGCGTGGGTGAGGAGTCCCAGACGCCCCAGCGACGACTTGCCCTCCACCCGGGCGGCCACGTCGTCGGGCAGCGTGACCACCTCGTAGATCGACCCGAGCGCGAACTCCCCCGGGTGCAGGATGAACGGCTCGTCGGGCTTGACGTCGATCGGCCGGGTCAGCTCGGACTGGTCCTCGGCCGGGTCGATGTGGGGGTAGCGGTGGTTCTCGAACACCCGGAAGTAGCGGTCGAGCCGGACGTCGATGCTGGACGGCTGCACCAGGCCCGGGTCGTACGGCTCCAGGCCGATCCGGCCGCCCTCGATCTCGGCCTTGAGGTCACGGTCGGACAGCAGCATGACGATGACCTTAGTGGCCGGGTCTGCGGACCTCGAGCCAGTGATCGCCGAAGGAGATGACCGAGCCACCGGGGACGTCGACCACGTCACCGGGCGGGCAGGGCCGCTGACCTCCGTCGGGGGCGGTGACCATGGTGCCGTTGGTGGACCCACGGTCCATCACGTACAGACCGCTGGCGTCGACCCCGACGGCCAGATGGGACTTCGAGACCGTACGGGTGTCGTCACTCACCTTGATCAAGGCGGCGTCCTCCTCGCCCACCCGGGGCTGGGGGTTGCGGCCGAGCAGGACCAGCCGCTCGACGGCGACGTCGCGTCCGTCGTCGAGCCGGAGCATCCACTCGGCCTCGACCGCCGGCTGGGCTGCGGCCCCGTCGACTCCTTCCGGGGACTGGTCGCCGTCGTCTGTCGCGTCTCCGCCGGTCGGCTCCGTCGGTCGCGTCTCCGTGGTCCTGCCGTGCCGGTCCGCTTGCGGTCGGTCCTGCTGGTGTCGTCGGACAGGTCGCCCTCGGCCTGGTCGGCCTCGGTCGCCCCCTCCGACTCCGCGACGACGACGGTCTCCTCGACCTCGCCCGGACCGCCGGCGGTGGCGGTGCCGCTCGATGCGGTCACCGGGTCCCCCGTGGAGGCTGGGCCGCGCCCGGTCGACGTGCCCGCGGCGGGCGTCGGACGGGCGCCGGTCGTGCCGGCCGGTGCGGTGCGGGCGACAGCGGACTTGGGCCGGGGCGGCGCCAGCGGGCGCTCCTTGATGACGACGGCGTTGGCGGCCAGGTCGTGCCAGCCCTGCCGGCGCGGGTGACGGGCCATCACGATGAGCATGGCGACCAGACCCACCACCGTGATGGTCAGACCGGCGAAGACCAGCCAGCGGAGCAGCACCCGACCCCAGCCGAGCGGACGCCCGTCACTGAGACCGACGAGCTGGAGGCTGTCCAGCCGCATGCCCGGACCGGCGGCGCGGTTGGCCCGCTGGGCCCACACCAGAGCCGCCCAGACCAGCGCGACGACCAGGCAGA
Organism: uncultured Actinomycetota bacterium; assembly: GCA_963784345.1. GTDB lineage: Bacteria > Actinomycetota > Actinomycetes > Propionibacteriales > Propionibacteriaceae > Microlunatus. Next base: position 75,510 of record CAWARE010000005.1, on the reverse strand, counting down.
GCACCACCACGATGACCGAGCCGTCGAGCACCAGACCGAAGAGCAGTGCCAGACCGCAGAGCAGCCAGACCGGACCGACCTCGACGAGGGCGGCCAGCAGTCTCGGGCCTGTGGCCCCGACGAAGACACCGGGTGGCAGACCAGTCGTACGCGAGTTGGGCATGACGTCATCTCCCATCGCCCGGCGGTTAGTCCCCTGACCCTACCCAACCGGGGCCGTGTCACTCACCAACGAGAGGATCAGGCGTTCGGTGGCGGCGGGCCGTCGACCAGGACCGCGACGCCGTCGCCCAGCTCGACCACGGTGCCGACGGTGACCGCGTACGGCTCCCCCGGCTGCAGCTGCAGTCGCTCGACCCCGGGGCCGGGGCGGACGATCGTGGTGCCGTTGGTCGAGTGGAGATCCGTCAGCCGGATCTCCCAGTCGTCCGGGCTGACCAGCAGGTGGGTGCGGCTGATGTCCTGCCCGGGGCTGGGCACTCGCATCAGCTCCGGCACCTCGGCCAGGTCGTCCCGCAGCACCGGCGCGCGTCCGACCAGGATGGGCCGCTCGATCCGGACGCTCGATCCGTCGGGTGACCGGAGCACCCCCAGCACCGGCCGCGGCACGAGCTGGGTGGTCTGGGGCGGCACCGGCGCACCGCAGAGCCCACACCGTTGCGCGTACGCAGGATTCGGGTGCCCGGACACGCAGATGGCCGCCTGGACCAGCGGCGCGTCGCCGTGGTCGGCCGGGGGCGGCTCGGGTTCGCCGGACGTCGACGCACCGGGCGGCACCGCCATCAGCGCGGTGTCGCCGTTCTCCATCTCGTAGCGGTCGGGGTCGACATCGTCCTCGGGCGCGGTCGGCGGTGACGTACGTCGGGTCAGGCTCTCGCCCAGCGGCGAGTCGAGGTCCTCGTCGGCAGGAGTGGCCGACGACGCGGGCGACGACGACGCGACGCGACGGCAGCTGTGTGGCGGCGGCTCCGACGACTGCTGCCGGCGGCAGCGGTGACGCCGAGCGGCGGGGACAGCGGGGGCACGACCACCGGTGGCCTGCGGACCGGCGGCCACAGGGCCCCGGCCGCGACCGGATCGGCTTCGGACGACTCCAACGGGGTCGCGTCGTCCGCGCCGGCGGGCCACCCAGGGATCTCGTCGGGCGGGATGGTCTGCTCGAAGGAGAGGGCCTGCGGCGAGATCACCGGGGAGGCCGCGCCGGCCTCGACCCTGATCGCGCCGGCCCGCACCGCGCCGACCACCAGCGGCAGGCCACGCGTCCCGACGGGACCGGCGCCCAGGTCGATCTCGAGCTGGTCCCGGTCGTCCAGCCCGACCTCGCGCCAGGTCAGCATCCCGGCACCGTCGGCCACCACCTCCGCGGTGCTCGGATCGAGCAGCCGGATGTTGCCGCGCACCAGGGACCGCATTCCGGACGGGGACCAGAACAGGGCGACCAGATCGGGGCTCTGATCGGGTCCGACCGCGGCCAGGGCAGTCACCAGCTCGACCATCGAGGCGCTGCCGACCACCTTCTCCCACAGGCCGGTCAGATCCACCGACGTGGAGGGATCGAGCACGACCAGACTGGAGGGGCCCATCAGCACGGGCCACCGGCCGGGCACGTGACTGGCACGCCAACCGGCGACGTTGCTGCTCATCGGATCCTCATCTCTGCGGCGGAGTCCCAGCCGGTGACGATACCGCCACCACGCCCGGAGCCGGTCCGCGCGACCTCAGGACAGGGCGGCCTGTTCCTCGGTCTCCATCTGCTCGTTGAAGACCCGCTTGGAGCTCTGCCAGCCGTCCTCGTTCAGCCCGGTGCGCCAGTAGCCGGAGATCGAGACCAGCTTGCGGTCGTGGCGGTGGTCCACGAACAGGAAGCGTCGCAGGTCCTTGACCAGCTCGGCGTTGCCGTGCACGAAGACCTGCGCCTCGGGGTCCGGCACCCAGGCCTCCCGCACCGCCGCCGCCAGCGGAGCGCCGTACGGCTGCGAGCCACGGTGCACCCAGGTCAGCCGGGTCCGGCTCGTCTCCCGCAGCGGGATCCGGTGGTCGGCGTCGGCGACCTCGACGAACACCTCGGCCGCGGCCTCGGGCGGCAGCACGTCCAGCGCCGCCGCGATCGCCGGCAGCGCGGCCTCGTCGCCGACCAGCAGGTGACTGGCCGCGGCCGGGTCCGGTGCGTAGGCGCCACCCGGTCCGTTGAAGCCGATCGACTCCCCCGGCTGGACGGTCGCCGCCCACGGACCGGCCAGGCCCGCGTCGCCGTGCACCACGAAGTCGATCGCCATCTCACCGGTCGCGGGATCGAAGGACCGGATCGTGTACGTCCGGGTGACCGGCCACTCCTCGGCCGGCCGTTCGGCGCGGATCTGGTCGGGGTCGAACGGCCAGCTGTAGTCCGCGCCGGCCGGGGGAAGAGCAGCTTCACGTAGTGGTCGGTGAAGGTGAGCTCGGCCAGCCCCCGGACGTCGTCGCCACCGAGGTGCACGCGCACCATGCCGGGGCTCAACCACTCCGTGCGGAGCACTGTCGCGGAACGGGTCGGACGGGATCTGCGGGGACCATCGGGCATGCCAGGAAGGCTACCCTTACTTTCTGTGCCCCGGCTGTGGTCGCTGCGTCATGGACGCTCGGCCGGCGGCTGCCAGGGCGTCAGCCAGTCGGTGGCCGGCCAGCCCTCGGCACCCGCCATCAGCTCGTACATGGTGGCGCCGTCGACGTGCTCGCGGACGATGTCGGCGTGGCCGGCGTGCCGGGCCACCTCCTCGATGACGTGCAGCAGGATCCACCGGGCCGAGTAGCCGGTGGGGTTCTGCGGATACCAGGGGGCCTCGGGCAACCGGACCTCGACGTCCAGGCTGGGCAGACCCCGGACCACCTCCTCGGTGTGCGCCGCGGTGGCCGCCTGCAGCGCCAGCAGCGACTCCAGGCTCTCGTCGTCGGCCACGACGAAGTCCGAGCCGTACTCCTCGTCCGACTTCTCCGCCGGCTCGCCGGACAGGATGTCGATCCAGCCGCGCTCGGTCAGGGAGGCGTGCTTGAGCAGGCCACCCACCGTGAGCGCGCTGGCCGGCGCGGCCGCCTGCCGGAGCTGCTCCTCGGTCAGCCCGTACGCCGCGAAGCGCAGCCCGTCCCGCTGCTGGATCAGGTAGAGCAGGAGACCGTCGGTCTCGTTGTCGAACGGGGGCGGGTTGCCGGGCATGAGCAGCTCCTCGGGTCGGGATCGGCGCTGCTCCACCACAGTGGCGGAGGGCACTGACAGTCGGGCGCGACAGGTGCCGCCGGGTCAGGGGCGCGGGACGAGCTCCGGACCGAGGTGCTGGGCGACGAAGGCGGCGATCTCCTCCGGCGACGGTCGTGCCGCCAGGGCCTGTTGGGCCTGCCGGCCGAGCTCGTTCGGTGCGTCGAACTCCAGCGCGATGCCGTCGGGATCGCGGAAGTTCAGGTGGGAACCCATCTCCATGTCGCGGATCGGGGTGTAGCTGACGCCGTGCTGGTCGAAGCGGCGCTCCCACTCCTCCAGCTCCGCCCGCGAGGCGGCCCGGAACCCCAGGTGGTCGAGCCCGGTGGTCAGCTCGGTGAACCGCGCGCCGTGCGCTCCCTCGTGCCGCACCAGACTGAGGGTGAAGCCGGTCTCGGGATGCATGCAGATCCGGCCGTAGCCCACGTCCAGCACCGCGACGAAGTCGAGCACCTCGGTGTAGAAGCGCTGGCTCACCGACAGATCGGTGACGGTGAGCGACACGTGGGAGACGCCTGCGAACGTGACCATCACACGACCGCCGCCCGGACGCTCAGCACGTCCGGGAGGTGTCGGGCGATCTCGGACCAGGAGTCGCCGTCGTCGGTGCTCAACCACACCGACCCGTCGCGGGCGCCCAGGTAGAGCCCCATCCGCTCGGCGGTGTCGGCGGTCATCGCGTCCCGCATCACGGCGGCGTAGAACCCGTCGGGCAGACCGTGGCGCGAGGCGGTCCAGGTCCGCCCGGCGTCGTTCGACCGCCACACCCGGGCCTGGCCGTCCGGAGGGATCCGTGCACCGTCGGCGACCAGCGGGAAGACGAAGACGGTCTCGGGGTCGTGCGGGTGCACCACGATCGGGAAGCCGAAGTCGGCCGGCAACCCGTCGGCGATCGAGGTCCAGGTCGTGCCGCCGTCGTCGGAGCGGTAGACGCCGTGGTGGTTCTGGGCGTACATCAGGTCGGGGCGGTCGGGGTGCGAGGCCACCTTGTGCACGCACTGCCCGAACTCCGGCCACGGGTCGGGGAAGAAGTAGGCCTTGATGCCCGTGTTGTGCGGGTTCCAGGACCGGCCGCCGTCCTCGGTGCGGTAGACACCGCCGGTCGACATGGCCACCGTCACCCGGTCGCGATCGGCCGGGTCGGGCACGATCGTGTGGATGGCCTGCCCCCCGAAGCCGGCACCCCAGTCGGGCCGGTGCGGGTGGTCCCACAGGGAGCGGACCAGCTCGAACGACTCACCGCGGTCGGTGGACCGGAACAGCGCGGACGGCTGGGTGCCGGCCCAGACGACGTCCGGGTCGGCCGGGCTGGGCTGGATCTGCCAGACGCGCTCGACGCTGACCCCCAGGTCGGTGGGGAAGCGCACCGCGGCGCCCTGGGTCTCGGTCCAGGTCCGGCCCAGGTCGTCGGACCGGTAGACCCCCGGACCCCAGTGCTCGCTGTGACCGCTGACGAAGACCCGCGGCGTAGCTCCTCGGGTGTCGATGCAGGAGGCGTAGATGCCCTCCATCAGGAACTCCGGCGGTCCGAACTCCCACCGCTCCCGGCGCTCGTCGCTGCGCCCGATCCACAGACCCTTCTTCGTCCCGACCAGCAGCACTGCTTCCGACATCGTGACCCCCGCGCCTCGTCGCCCGTTCCTCTGTCCATCGTGGGAAGGTCGGCCCGATCCGTCAAGGGCTCCTGGTCGGTCCCCCGGTCTGCGGACCGCTCATCGACCCGTTCACCGGTTGTTCGCCGATGAGGTCGATACTGACCCCGTGATCATCCGGGAGAACTTTCGTGAGTACCTCGACCAGCTCCTGCGCGACGGCTTCACCGTCAACCACGACGACCACGGCTCGGACCCGGATCTGATCGACCCCGGCGGCGACCCGGTCGAGACCTGGCGGGAGGACTACCCGTACGAGGAGCGGCTGGACCGCGACGCCTACGACGCGGAGAAGTACGCCCTGCAGATCGAGCTGCTGAAGCTGCAGTACTGGGTGGCCGACACCGGGGGCAAGATCGTGGTGCTGTTCGAGGGCCGCGACGCCGCCGGCAAGGGCGGCACCATCAAGCGGTTCATGGAGCACCTCAACCCGCGGGCCGCCCGGACGGTGGCGCTGACCAAGCCGACCGAGACCGAGCTCGGCCAGTGGTACTTCCACCGCTACGTCAGCCACCTGCCCACCGCCGGCGAGATCGTGCTGTTCGACCGCTCCTGGTACAACCGGGCCGGCGTCGAGCGGGTGATGGGCTTCTGCTCCGACGAGCAGTACGAGCAGTTCCTCAACCACGCCCCGTTGTTCGAGTCGATGCTGGTGGAGAGCGGCTTCTCCTTGACCAAGCTGTGGTTCTCGGTCACCCAGTCCGAGCAGCGGACCCGGTTCGCGATCCGCCAGATCGACCCCGTACGCCGGTGGAAGCTGTCGCCGATGGACCTGGAGTCGCTGGACAAGTGGGACGCCTACAGCGAGGCCAAGGAAGCCATGGTGCTGCGGACCGACACCGACGAGGCGCCCTGGACCTCGATCAAGAGCAACGACAAGAAGCGGGCCCGGATCAACGCGATGCGGTTCTTCCTGAACCAGTTCGACTACGAGGGCAAGGACCCAGCCGTCGTCTACCCGCCCGACCCGCTGATCGTCCAGCGCAGCATCAACTCCATCGTCGACTGACGTCGGCTTGACCGGCACCGGAGCCGGTCGGCTGCGGCTGACCGGACTGCGCCGCTACCCCGTGAAGTCCTGCCGGGGCGAGGATCTCGACGTCGCCGAGGTCGAGCCCTGGGGTCTGACCGGCGACCGCCGCTGGATGCTGGTGGACCCCGACGGCGAGGTGGTGACCGCCCGCGAGGCCAATCAGCTGGTGTTGATCAACCCGGAGATCACCGACAGCGGTCTCCGGTTGCGGGCGCTCGGGGTGGACGACCTGCTGGTCGACCGACCGGCGTCCGGACCCCTGGTGGACGTGTCCATCTGGGACGACCGACTCCAGGCTCGGGCAGCCGGTGCGATCGCCGACGACTGGTTCTCCGACGTGATCGGACGACCGCTGCGCCTGGTCCATCTCGATGACCCGCGGCGGCGTCCGGTCGACCCGGAGGTGGCCGAGCCCGATGACGTGGTCTCCTTCGCGGACGGGTTCCCGATGCTGCTGGCCACGGAGGAGTCGCTGGCCCAGCTGAACACCTGGATCGCCGACGGACCACGGGCGGCCGACGGACCACTGCCGATGACCCGGTTCCGGCCCAACCTGATCGTGTCCGGTGCCGACGCCTTCGCCGAGGACGGCTGGCGCCGGATCCGGGTGGGGACAGTGGAGTTCCGGGTGCTGACGCCCTGCATCCGCTGCGTCCTGACCACCATCGACCCCGACAGCGCCGTCCGCACCAAGGAGCCGCTGGTCAGCCTGGCCCGGCACCGCCGGTTCGGGAACAAGCTGCTGTTCGCGATGAACCTGGTGCCGGAGCGCGCCGGCGGCGCCGACTGGATCAGGGGTGCCGGACGCGGCGTACGGGTCGATCCGGGTCGGCGATCCGGTCGAGGTGCTGGAGACCCGCTAGCCGAGGACCGGGTTCTGCCTCGGCGAGCCTGACGTCGCTCCGGGCCGAGCGACGAGGGCTGGCAGTCAGAGCAGGTCGGGCAGGTTCGCCCGGGCCCACGCGTACGAGATCTGGTGCGACTCCCGCTTGGTCGGGGTGCTGGGGTGGTCGACCTCGATCATCACGTCGCCGTCGTAGTCGGCCGGCAGGGCGTCCAGGATCGCCGGGATGTCCAGGACGCCGAGCCCGGGCTCGGCCCACAGCCGGCCCGAGTCGGACTGCTCGCGGTAGGTGGCGTCGCCCGCCCGACCGTCGAGGAAGTCGGCGTACACGTCCTTGAGGTGCAGGGCTCCGACGCGGTCGGCGTAGCGGCTGAGGAAGCGCGGCGGGGTCGGTCCCGGCCCAGCGCAGGTGCCCGGTGTCCGGGCCGATCCCGATCAGCGTCGGTCCGAGGTCGTCCAGCAGCGCGGTGATCTCCTGCTCGGTCTCGAACACGCCACCGACGTGGGAGTGGTGCAGCGGTCGCAGTCCCTCGGCCAGCAGGACCTGGCAGATCACGCCGCAGTTCTCGATGGCCAGGTTCAACCGGCTCCGGCTGAAGTCCGCGCCCACGGCGGGTCGCTCCATCCGCGCCGCGACGGCCACCGACGACACCATGGTCCGGTCCAGACCCACGGCGAGCTGGGTGGCGGCGAACCGCTTGGCCCGCTCGGTCTCGGCGGCGATGTCGACGGTCTCGTCGAAGGCCGAGCTGAACAGGCTGACCGACGGGGCGAGTCCGTAGCCGGCCAGCCAGTCCAGGTACTCCGGGGCCGTCATGCCGTCGGGCACGTCGGCCTTGACCGCGGTGAACCCGATCGCGGAGAGCTCGGCGAACGCGGCGTCCAGCACCTCCCGGGTCCGGCCGGCCTTGGCCCAGTACTGGATCGGGTTGACGGCCAGCCGGGTCACGTCAGGGCCACCGGACGCCCGGTCCGGGCCGACTCGTAGACCCCGGTGATGATCGCGATCGCCTGCCGGTTCGTCTCCAGGCTGACCCGCAGCTCGGCCTGACCGTCCAACGCCGCCAGGAAGTTCTCGTACTGGCGGCGGTGCGCGACCGCGCCGAGCTGACCCGGGTCGGCTCCCGCACTGAGGGTGGCCCCGGACGCTTCGGGGAACTCCTCGAGCTGGTTGATGGTGTCGTCGTCGGACTTCCCGTAGGCCCGTTCGGCGGCGGTGGTCTCGGTCGGCGTCCGGTGGATGAAGCTGAGCACGTCGCTGTCGATGATCACCGAGCCCTTGTCGCCGTGCACCTGCAGCCGGGCACTCATCCCGGGATAGGCGGCGGTGGTGGCGTGCAGGACGCCGAGCGCTCCGCTGGCGAAGCGCACCACTCCGACGGCGACGTCCTCGACCTCGATCCGCTCGTGGGCCAGGGTGCCGGTGTAGGCGAACACCTCGACCGGGCGACCCATCGTGGCCACCAGCAGGTCGATGGTGTGCACGCCCTGGTTCATCAGAGCGCCACCGCCGTCGAGCTCCCAGGTGCCCCGCCAGTCGCCGGAGTCGTAGTAGCTCTGGCCGCGCCACCAGTCGATCGAGGCGATGCCGCTGGTCAGCCGGCCGAGCTCACCGGCCGCGATCGCGTCGACGGTCACCTCGGTGGCGGGGTCGAAGCGGTGCTGGGAGATGACGGTGACCAGTCGACCGGACTCCTGCTGGGCGGCGATGATCTCGTCGGTCCGCTCCACGGTGATCTCCGCCGGCTTCTCGATGATCACGTCCTTGCCGGCCCGCAGCGCCTCGATGGCCAGCTCTCCGTGGCTGCCGGTCGGGGTGCAGACGACCACCACGTCGATGTCGGTCTGGGCCAGCGCCTCGGTCAGACTGGCGTACGCGGTGCCGCCGTGGCCGTCGACGATCTGCTGGGCCCGGTCGAGGTGTGGGTCCACGACCGCGACCAGCTCGAGCCGGTCGGAGAGCTGGTCGACCACCCGCCCGTGGTGCCGGCCGATGACCCCGGCGCCGACCAGCGCGAGGCGGCGGCGGCTCGACGATGTGACGTCACTCATGCGTACGCGATCCCTTCGCTGCGGAGGATGTCGGTGAAAGCGGCGTGCGCCTGGATCCACAGGTCGGCGCCGGAGAACCCACCGAGCGCGTTCTGCGTCCCCAGGTGCGGCTCGAGGGAGAAGAAGCCGTCGAAGCCGTCCTCGCGCAGCGCTCGGACTGTCTCGCGCACCTCCCCGTCCCCGGCACCGGCCACCACCACCGACGCGTCGGCGAAGAGCGCGTCCTTGATCTGGATGTAGACGGTGTGCGGGCGCAGGTCGGCGTAGCCGTCGGTGAACGGCTTCACCCCGCACTGCACGTAGTTGGCCGGATCCCAGGCCAGCTTGAGGTTCGGGGAGTCGACCGAGGTGACGATGTCGATGCACCGGCGCGGGATGTCACCGAAGATGTCCTTCTCGTTCTCGTGCAGGGCGATCACCCCGGCCTCCTCGGCCACTCCGGCGATCGCGCGCATCCGGGTGATCACCTCGTCGCGGTGGTCGTCGGGATCGTCACCGGCGGGGATGAAGAACGAGAACAGCCGGATGTACGGCGCCTGCAGCAGCTGCGCGACCTCAGTGGCGTGCTTCATCCGCTCCAGGTGCGGACCGAAGTCGTCGGTGATCGCGATCTTGCCGATCGGCGAACCGATGCTGGAGACCTGCAGACCGTGCTCGGCCAGCAGCCGCTGGACGGTGGCGAGCTGGTCGGCGTCGAGGTCGAGGATGTTGGTGCCCCACGCGCTCCTGATCTCGATGTACTGGAGTCCGAGATCGCTGACGACCTGGCACTGGGTGGCGAAGTCGTCGTCGATCTCGTCGGAGAAGCCGGAGAGGGTCCACATGGTCGGGCGTCAGTCCTTTGCTGGGAGGGAACACAGCCATTCCCTCATCGCCGCCCATCGGGGCGGTAGGGGTTGCCGCAAGTTGTCGGGCGACGGGCCAGCGGCACCGGCACAGGTCGCGGAAAAGTCTCCCCGATCGGCCCGGAGCGGCCGCGACACGCCGGTAGCAGAGCCAGTCGGGGATACTTTTCCGCACGCGTCAGGCCGGCCAGAGTCCCCGCGGGCAGCGCTTGGTCCGCAGCGACGCCCGGAACTCCACGTAGCACCCGCAGTCCAGGCAGGTGTGGCTGGCCAACCGGGAGCACCCGGCGCACACCTGCAGCCGCGCATCGCGCACCGGGTCGGCCGCCAGATCCGCCTCGTAGCGGAGCTGGTCGACGACGTCGGCGTGCACCCGGTCGAGGGTGAGCGGCTGGTCCGGCCCGCAGCTGCGGCAGGGTCGCCGGGTGGTCGCCGTCCCGGGCGGTGAGGGAGCCACCGTCAAGCCGACGTGCCGCTGACGGTGACGAAGGAGTGCGGCGGCAAGGTGACCCGGAGGACGTCGCCGTCGGTCATCACGTCGAGCGGCTGGGGCACCACCGCCTCCGGGCGGTCGGCGTCGTTGCAGGACTCGACGCGTTCAGCCGTCAGCACCAGTCCGGCCACGTCGGCCAACCGCCCGCCGCGCAGGTCGAGCGCCAGCTCCACCGACTCGGTCAGGTCCAGGTTGGACGCCGAGATGAGCACGCCGCCGTCCTTGCTGCTGGCCGACACCGACACCGTCGGCACGTCCTCCTCGCCCACCCGCCGGACCAGGTCGGTCGTCTGCAGGTGCGCGTCCAGCCGCGCGGCGTCCTGGTGCCCGGCGTTCATCGCGAACACGTGGTAGGTCGGGGTCAGCACCAGCGCACCCGAGTCGGGATCGGTCAGGATCATCGCCTGCAGGACGTTGACGGTCTGGGCGATGTTGGCCATCACCAGCCGCTCCGCTGCGCGGTGGAAGACGTCGAAGTGCACCGAGGCGACCAACGCGTCCCGCAGGGTGTTCTGCTGGTACAGGAACCCGGGGTTGGTGCCGGGCTCCACGTCCCACCAGGTGCCCCACTCGTCCAGCACCAGCCCGACCAGCCGCTGCGGGTCGTAGGAGTCCATCACCGACATGTGCGCCCCGAGGATCGACTCGATCCGCCGGGCGGCGGCCATCGTCCGCCAGTAGTCGTCGTCGTCGAAGACGGTGGCCGAGCCCTTGGCGTGCCACGGCCCCGCGGTCGTGTAGTAGTGCAGCGAGACACCCTGGAAGACGCCCGGTCGAGCCAGCGGGGTGCCGAACGGCGTGAGCGCCTCCATCAGCGCCCGGGTCCAGGACACGTCGTCGTCGTGGGCCCCGGCCGCGATCCGGTAGACCTCGTTGCCGCCGTGGTTGCGGACGTAGGTGGCGTACTGGCGGGCGAGGTCGGCGTACGCCTCGGCCCGCATGTTCCCGCCGCAGCCCCACGGCTCGTTGCCGATGCCGAAGAAGGGCACCCGCCAGGGCTCCTCCCGCCCGTGCTCCCGACGCAGTGACGCCATCGGCGAGTCGTCGGCGCGGGTGAGGTACTCGATCCACTCCCCCATCTCACGGACGGTGCCGGACCCGACGTTGCCGTTCACGTACGGCTCCGCCCCCAGCAGCTCGCACAGAGCCAGGAACTCGTGGGTGCCGAAGGAGTTGTCCTCCACCACGTCGCCCCAGTGGGAGTTGACCATCCGCGGCCGCTGGTCGCGCGGTCCGATCCCGTCTCGCCAGTGGTAGTCGTCCGCGAAGCATCCCCCGGGCCAGCGCAGGTTGGGGATCCGGAGCGCTCGCAGCGCCTCCACCACGTCCAGCCGGAGGCCGCCCTCGTTCGGGATCTCGGAGTCCTCTCCCACCCAGAAGCCGCCGTAGATGCAGCGGCCCAGGTGCTCGGCGAAGTGGCCGTACACGTGCCGGCTGATGGTCGGGCCGGGGAGGTCGAGGTTGATGACAGCGCGCGCGGTGGACATCGCTACATCGTTGTACCTGGAGATGTGAACGTCAACAACCGATCCACCATCCGAGCCGTCGAATCTACCGGGGACCAGATCTTGCAGCTCGGGCCTCTGAATCTTGCAGCTCGGGCTCCCTGACCGTGCCGGGAACCTCAGGGCGACCGACGACCCGCCCGGTGCACGTAGAGCACGCCGACACGGCCGTCGTCCAACGGGTACGGACCCGACCGCGGGTTGCACGAGCACTCGCCGAACTCGTCCTCGGCGTGGGTGCGGTCCCGGATCGGGGTGAGGTGGGCGACCATCCCGTTGCGGTAGCTGGAGATCTGGAACCAGCCCGCCGGGAGGGACTCCGCACGACGCCGCGACAGCGGCACGACCGCACCCATCAGACACAACAGCACGATGAGAGCGGTCAACACGGTCAGCTCGACCGGGGTCGCGTGAGAGGCATGCCCAACGGTACGAAGACGCACTCCCCCGACCCAAACAACCGCTACGTGTTCTCCACCACAGTGCTGTCGTCACTCGCTGTTCGCTGCGCGCCCGAGACTCTGTCTTCCCTCCTTCGTTCGCAGACGGAAAAGCGTTGTCTGCTCTCTCACTCAGTCCAGACAGAGTCGCGCACCGCTCACGGCCGCTCGCGACGGGAGTCGTCACTCACTGCTCGCGACGGGAGGAGTGTCTAGGCTGGCCCGATGGGCTCCGACGGCGGCGAGACGGAGAGGCCGGTCACCATCTACGACGTCGCGGAGGCCGCGGGGGTGGCGGCGTCCACGGTGTCCCGGGCGCTCTCCAAGCCCGGCCGGGTCAGCTTCCGGACCGCCGAGCACGTGCGTACGGTCGCCGCCCGGCTCGGCTACCGGACCGAGGAGACCGAACGGGAACCGCGCACCGACACCTCGCTGATCGCCATGGTGGTCGCCGACATCACCAACCCCGTCTTCTACGGCATGATCCGCGGCGCCGAGCGCGCCGCCCGGCACGCCGGCTGCACGCTGGTGCTGGCGGAGAGCCAGGAGTCCGCCGCCGCGGAGCACGAGGCCCTGGAGCGCATCGTGCCGGCGGTCGACGCGGTGATCCTGGCCTCGTCGCGGATGTCCGACGCCGCCATCCGCACCCTGGCCAAGGCGGTCCGGGTGGTGGTGCTCAACCGGCTGGTCGACCAGGTGCCGTCGGTGGCCACCGACACCCTCCAGGCGGTGCGGTTCGCCGCCGACCACCTGCTGGCCCGCGGCCACCGGTCGCTGACCTACCTGGCCGGGCCGGAAGCCTCCTGGTCCGACGGCATGCGCTGGCGCGGGGTGCTGGAGGCCGGCCAGCAGCTCGACCTGCGGGTCCGTCGTAGCGGACCGCACCGTCCGACCATCGCCGGCGGCCGGGACGCGGCCACCGAGTGGCTGGACAACCCGACCTCGGCGGTGATCGCGTACAACGACCTGGTGGCCATCGGCTTCCTGCAGGGTGTCTCCGACGCCGGACGCCGGGTCCCCGACGACGTCAGCGTGATCGGCTTCGACAACATCCGGGACAGCGAGCTGATCGTGCCCGGACTGACCACCCTCGCCTCGCCGTTGGCCAGTCTGGGATCGGCAGCGGTCCAGCACCTGCAGCGTCCCAAGCAGGCGACGGTGGAACCGGCTCCGCTGCTGCTGCCCAGTCGCCTGGTCATCCGCGGCTCGACCGGTCCCGCGCGCTGACGCACCGGACCTGCCGGACGTCGACCGGCGGCGGGGTTTCGGCAACTCCCGGCAACCACTGGGTGCCGGGACGGCCCCTCCGCCACGATGAACGGGTGACCACCCCGCCGCTCGCCCTGCACCCCGATCGCCTGTTCCCGGCCGACCCCGGCGTCCGCCGCCTGGCGTCCGCGCTCTACGACCGCGTCCGGGACCTGCCGATCATCTCCCCGCACGGGCACGTGCCGGCGCAGTGGCTGGCCGACGACGTCTCGTTCGCCGACCCGACGTCGTTGCTGATCACTCCCGACCACTACGTCACCCGCCTGCTGCACGCCCAGGGTGTCGACCTGTCCGACCTCGGGGTGGGCCGTGACTCCTTCGACGAGGACGACTCCCGGCGGGCCTTCCGGATCCTGTGCGAGCACTGGAGCGCCTACCGCGGCACCCCGGTCCGGTTCTGGCTGGACGCCCAGCTGAGCGACATCTTCGGCATCACCGTGCGCCCCGGCGCGGCCACCGCCGACGCGATCTACGACCAGATCGCCGAGCGGCTGAGCCGCCCGGACTACCGCGCCCGGGCCCTGTTCGACCGCTTCGACATCGAGGTGCTGGCCACCACCGACGATCCCTGCGACGACCTCGCCGCCCACCGCCGGCTGGCCGACGACCCGACCTGGGACGCCCGGGTGGTGCCCACCTTCCGGCCCGACCGCTACCTCGAACCGCTGACGCCCACCTGGAACGCCGACGTCGACCGGCTGGCCGAGACCTCCGGCATCGAGACCGGCGAGTACGACGGGTGGCTGGCGGCGATGGCGGCACGGCGGGCGCACTTCATCGCCCACGGCGCGGTGTCGGCCGACCACAGCCACCTCGACACCCGGACCGACCCGCTCACCGACGACGAGGCCCGCCACCTCTACGCGCTGGCCCGCAAGGGCGACATCGGCCCGGGCGAGGCGGTGGCGCTGCGGCGGCACCTGCTGTTCCAGATGGGTCTGATGTCGGCCGAGGACGGCCTGGTGATGACCCTGCACCCCGCCATCAGCCGCAACCACCACGACGCCAGCGCCGCGGCGTACGGGGCCGACATCGGGGCCGACCTGCCGGTGACGGTGGAGTTCACCGACGCCTTGCGGCCGCTGCTCAACGCCGTCGGCACCCACCCGAACTTCCAGCTGGTGCTGTTCACCGTCGACGAGACCGTGTTCTCCCGCGAGATCGCGCCGCTGGCCGGCTTCTACCCGAGCGTGTTCGCGGGGGCACCGTGGTGGTTCCTGGACGCCCCCGAGGCGATCCTGCGGTACCGCTCCGCCGTCACCGAGACCGCCGGCCTGACCAAGACGTCCGGCTTCATCGACGACACCCGCGCCTTCTGCTCCATCCCCGCCCGGCACGACATGTCCCGTCGGCTGGACGCCACCTACGTGGCGCGCCTGGTCGCCGAGCACCGCCTGGCCGAGGACGAGGCCGCCGAAGCGATCCACGACCTCGTGGACACCAACCCCCGAAGGGCGTTCAAGCTGTGAGCACCTCCCCCACGCCGACCGACCCCGCCCCGACCGACCCCGCGTCGACCCCCGACACCCTGCCCCGGCTGTCGCGGGCCCTGCCGGGCACCCCACCGGCCGCGCCGGTGCGGATCGTGCACCTGGGTCTGGGCAACTTCCACCGGGCCCACCAGGCCTGGTACACCGCGCACGCCGGCGACGCCGCCGACTGGGGCATCGCCGCCTTCACCGGACGCCGACCGGACATGGCCGAGGCGCTGGCTCCCCAGGACGGCCTGTCCACCCTGATCACCCGGGGCTCCGACGGCGACGCGTTCGAGCTGATCGGGTCGTTGACCGCGGTCCACGCCGCCGCCGACCACCAGGCCTTCCTGGACTACCTCGCCCGACCCGAGGTCGCCGTGGTCACCATCACCGTGACCGAGCAGGGCTACCTGGCCGATGCCGCTCGTCAGCTGCGGCGCACGGATGCGGTGGCCGCCGACATCGCTGCCCTGGAAGAGGATCTGACCTCGCCGGTGAGCACGTTGCCGGGCCGGCTGGTCGGCCGGTCTGGCCGCCCGGCGGTCGGCCGGAGCAGGCCCGGTCACCGTCCTGTCCTGCGACAACCTGCCCGAGAACGGCGAGGTGGCGGCCTCCGTCGTCACCCAGCTCGCCCAGACGGTGGATCCGGCGTTGGCCGAGTGGATCGGCGAGCACGTGGACTTCGCGTCCTCGATGGTGGACCGGATCACCCCCACGACCACCGACGAGGACCGGGCGCTGGTGGCGTCCGAGCTCGGCTACCGCGACGCGTCCCCGGTGGCCACCGAACCCTTCCACGAGTGGGTCATGACGGGTCGGTTCCCGGCCGGTCGACCGCGCTGGGAGGACGCCGGAGCCCGGGTGGTCGACGACGTCACCCCGTTCGAGCAGCGCAAGCTGTGGCTGCTCAACGGCTCCCACTCCCTGCTCGCGTACGCCGGCAGCATCCGCGGTCACGCCTCGATCGACGAGGCCATCGCCGACCCGATCTGCCGCGCCTGGGTGGAGGCCCTGTGGGACGAGGCCGCACCGCACCTGCCGCTGCCGGCCGAGGACGTCGAGGCGTACCGGACCGCGCTGCTGGAGCGCTACGCCAACTCCCGCATCCGGCACCGGCTGGCCCAGATCGTGGCCGACGGCTCCACCAAGGTGGTCGTCCGCACGGTGCCGGTGATCCGGGCCGAACGGGCCGCCGGACGTGTCCCCGTCGGCTGCGCCACCGTGGTGGCGGCCTGGATCCGCCACCTGCGGGGCGAGGGCGCACCGCTGAGCGACCCCGGAGCGGACTCCTACCTCGCGGTGGTCGGCGACGACGACGAGTCAGCCGTCCGCGCGGTGCTGGGCCTGCTCGGTCCCGCCGCCGAGGTTGCCGACAGCCTCGGGAGCGACGACGATCTGGTGGCAGCGGTCCTCTCCCAGCTGACCGCTATCGGCTGACCGGAAGGTGCGCGAGATGAGCGACGAGGCGTACGGCACAGAGCCCGGCGACGCCGGCCGGGCACGGATGGTCGGCGGCGTCGGAGCGCAGCTGAGCGAGGCCGAGGTGGCCGCGTTCGTGGAGCAGAGCCTCGCCGGGGCGGACCTGGACGACAAGCGGATCTGCCTGGTGGTGCCCGACCGGACCCGGACCTGTCCGCTGCCCGTCATCCTCGGCGCGGTGCACCGGGCCCTGGCCGGGCGGGCCAAGGAGGTGACCGTGCTGATCGCGCTGGGCACCCACCAGGCCATGTCCGAGCAGGCCCTGGGTGATCATCTGGGCTACCGGGTCGGCGAGCTGGACCGGACCTACCCGGGCTGGGAGGTGCTCAACCACGAGTCCTGGCTGCCGGAGACCTTCAGCACCCTCGGCGTCATCGGCCGCGAGCGGATGGGTGAGCTGACCGGCGGGCTGATGACCGACCTCGAGGTCACCGTGCGGGTCAACCGCCGGGTCGCCGAGGCCGACGTCACGATCGTGGTCGGACCGGTGTTCCCGCACGAGGTGGTGGGCTTCTCCGGCGGCAACAAGTACTTCTTCCCCGGGGTCTCCGGGCCCGAGCTGATCGACGTCTCGCACTGGGTGGGCGCCTTGATCACCAGCGCCGAGATGATCGGCACCCGTGGGGTGACCCCGGTGCGGGCCCTGGTCAACGAGGCGGCGTCGATGATCCCGACCGAGCGGTTGGCGCTGTGCGTGGTGGTGCAGTCCGGCTCCGACGTCCTGCACGCGGCAGCCTTCGGCACCCCGGAGGACGCCTGGGCCGCCTGCGCGGCGGTCTCGGCCGAGACCCACGTCAGCTACCTCGACCGGTCCTACCGTCGGGTGCTGTCGATCATGCCCAGCAAGTACGAGGACATCTGGACCGCGGCCAAGGGCTTCTACAAGCTGGAGCCGATCGTGGCCGACGGTGGCGAGGTGATCATCTACGCGCCGCACATCACCCAGATCTCGGTGATGCACCCGCAGATCAGCGAGATCGGCTACCACAACCGCGACTACTTCCTGGGCCAGTGGGACCGCTTCGTCGACCGCCCCTGGGGCGACCTCGCCCACTCCACCCACCTGCGCGGCCAAGGCACCTGGGACGCCGAGAACGGCGAGCGCAACCGGGTGGCCGTCACCCTGGCCACCGGCATCCCCCGGGAGGACGTGGAAGCGGTCAACCTCGGCTACCTCGACCCGGCCGAGGTGGACGTCGCCGCGTACGAGGCCGACCCGGACACGTTCGTGGAACCGCACGCCGGCGAGGTCCTCTACCGGCTGCGACCACCCGGGCCGAACGGGTTCGAGGCCCGGCCCGGGGCGGCGGGCGCCGGTGAAGCAGACGGTCGCGAGGTGCCGGTCGGACGGGGGTGACGGGTGAGCTTCCCCTTCCCGCTGCACACCTTCCCGGCGGCCGACGACGGCCCGCGGCCGGCGGTGCTGGTGCTGCCCGGCGGTGGCTACCACGGGCTGGCCGACCACGAGGGCGCCGACTACGCCCGGTGGCTGCAGGGCTGCGGACTGCACGCGTTCGTGCTGGAGTACCCGGTCGCCCCGCACCGCCATCCCGAGCCGCTCGCGGCCGCCACCGCCGCCCTGGCGTACCTCCGCTCCGGTGACCACGGTCTGGCCGTCGACCCGACGGCCGTCGGGGTGATCGGTTCCTCAGCCGGCGGTCACCTGGCGGGCTGCCTGTGCGTCGGACTCGACGCGGACGCCCCGCGGCCCGACTTCGCGATCCTGTGCTACCCGGTGATCTCCTTCGTCGACGAGACGCACGGGGGATCGGTGCAGAACCTCCTCGGCCCGGACGCCGAGTCCTGCGGCGCGCGCCGCCCTGTCGGTGGAGCGCCTGGTCGACAGTCAGACCCCGCCCACCTTCCTGTGGTCCACCGCCGACGACGAGGCGGTCCCGGTGGGCAACACGCTCCGCTACGCCAAGGCGCTGACCGAGCACGGTGTGGCCACCGAGCTGCACGTCCTGCCGCACGGGCGGCACGGTCTCGGCCTGGCCCCGGACGAGCCCGCGGTGGCCGGCTGGAGCCGGCTCTGCGAGGAGTGGCTGCGCCGCGGCGGGTGGACCGGACCAGGTGAGGGCGCGCCTGCGTGAGCTCACGATCGCGGCTGAACCGGCCGCTGGCTCTCCTCGTCGCGGGCACCTTCTTCATGGAGATCCTGGACGGCACCATCCTGTCCACCGCGGCGCCGTCGATCGCCGCCGACCTGGGGGTCGCGCCGGTCGACGTCAACACCGCCATGACCGGCTACCTGATCGCCCTGGCCGCGGGGATCCCGGTCAGCGGCTGGTTGACCGAACGCTTCGGTGGCCGTCGGATCCTGGCTGTGGCCATCGCCGTCTTCACCCTGGCCTCGATCGGCTGCGCCCTCAGCCCGAGCCTGCCGGTGCTGGTGGCGATGCGGATCGTGCAGGGTCTCGGCGGTGCGTTGATGGTCCCGGTCGGTCGACTGGTGGTGCTGCGGGAGACCAGCAAGGCCGACATGCTGGACGCCATCGCCTACCTCACCTGGCCGGCCCTGCTGGCCCCGGTGATCGCGCCGACGCTGGGCGGCTGGATCGTCACCGTGGCCAGCTGGCACTGGATCTTCCTGATCAACGTGCCGCTCGGCGTGCTGGCCTTCGTGATCACGCTGCGGGTGGTGCCCACCGCCCGGGCGGATGACCTGCCGCCCCTGGACTGGTGGGGTTTCCTGCTGTGCGCCGGCAGCCTGGCGTCGTTCCTGATCTTCATCGAGGTGCTGCAGCCCCAGGGCGGCCTGGACACCGTTGCGGTACTGGCCAGCGGGCTGACGGCCGCGGTCGTGATCATGCTCTCCGGCTGGTGGCTGCGCCGGGCTCAGCACCCGATCCTGCGGTTCGACGCGCTGCGGGTGCGGACCTTCGCGGTCAGCAACCTGGGCGGCGGTCTCTACCGGCTGGTGATCAGCGCCGTCCCCTTCCTGGTGCCGCTGCTGCTGCAGGTCGGCCTCGGCTTCTCCCCCGTGCTGTCGGGCACGATGCTGCTGCTGTTGTTCCTGGGCAACCTGGCGATCAAGCCGGCCACCAGCCCGTTGCTCCGCCGGTTCGGCTTCCGCCGGGTCCTCGATCGGCAGCGTCGCCGCGGGTGCTGTGGTGATCGCCACCCTCGGCCTGATCGGTCCCGGCACCTCCCTGGTCCTCCTCGGTCTGCTGCTGCTGCTCAGCGGCGTCTTCCGCTCGATCGGCTTCAGCGCCTACAACTCGCTGCAGTTCGCCGACATCTCCGGCACCAGCATGGCCGGGGCGAACACCCTCTCGGCCACCCTCCAGCAGCTGGCCGGCGGTCTGGGCGTGGCCGTCGGCGCCCTGCTGCTGCGCACCGCTGAGCACCTGGTCCCCGGCGGGGAGTCGGGCAGCACGGCTTACGCGTACGCCTTCGCCGGGCTCGCGCTGATCATGGTCGTCCCGCTGGTCCAGGCCTGGCGACTGCCGGCCTCCTCGGGTGAGGAGCTCGCCGTCCGGCGCTGACCGCCGCTGAGGTAATTGACCCTCAGGTACAGAACCGCCTATCCTGGACCTGTGGGCAGACCCAAGGAGTTCGATCCGGACACCGCCGTCGCGCAGGCGATGGAGGTGTTCTGGAGCCAGGGGTACGCCGCGACGACTCCCCAGGGTCTGTCGGAGGCCCTCGGGATCGGCAAGGGCAGTCTCTACAACGCGTTCGGCGGCAAGCGCCAGCTCTACGACCTGGCCCTGGAGCGCTACCTCGACGGGCAGCGGGCAGTGGTCTCCTCCTGGCTCGAGGGCACCGGCCCGGTCAAGGACCGCCTGCGGGCGGCGCTGCTGTTCCCGCTGGACACCGCCGTCACGGGTCCCGCGCACCGTGGCTGCCTGGCCATCAACAGCGCTGTGGAGTTCGGGGCCGAGGACAGCGAGGTGGCCGCGCCGATCCGGGGACTGCTCGACCACACGCAGAACGTCCTCGCCTCCCTGGTCCGGGAGGGGCAGCTGACCGGAGAGCTCCGGCCCGCGCCGCCCAGCGAGGCGGTGGCCGGTCTGCTGATGACCACCATCGTCGGACTCCGGACCCTGGCCCGGGTGGAGGACGGTCCCGAGCGGATGCGGTCCGTGGTGGACGCCGTCGTCGACCTGCTCTGACCGCCCGCTGACGCACTCCTGCGACCACTCACGCGGCCGTTGCACCACGCGCGTGAGCGCACGGAGCAGTGCGTCAGCCGATCCGGGTCAGGACCAGACCCGACGGACCGCCTCGACCTGGGCCGAGAGGTCCAGGCCGTCCACGTCGACGACGTGGTCGTACAGGGCGGGATCGACCGGGTACGTACGGTGCAGCAGGTCGAACTCGTCATCGGTCAGGTGGACGGGTCGCTGCCCGGCCCGGCGCCGGGCCTCGTCGAGCGAGATCCCGAGCCGGACGATGAGCACGGTGGGCAGCCGGGCGCGGTAGAGCCGAGCCGTGTCCGCGGAGACGCACGTCAGCCAGCACCACCTCGATACCCGCGGCGACGAAGCGGTCCGCGAGCCCGCACGCGTTCTCGACCCCGATCAGCTGCTGCTCGGCTCCGGCCGCACCGTCCCACGGCGCGACGTGGCCGGACACCACGAGCTGCCGGACGTCGTCGACATCGACCACCGCGGCGAGCGGCAGGGCCGCGGCCAGCGCCCGCGCCGTCGCGCTCTTGCCCGCGGCAGGCGGGCCGGTCAGCAACAGGGGCCTCACGGTCAGCACCCTCCCACGCAGGGCGCGACGCCGACGCCCCCACTCGTGGCGGGCGGTCGTCAGGACCCGTACGACCGCAGGATCCGCGCAGCCTCGGTCAGGAACTCCGTGACGACCTGCTGGTCGTTCTGGCTCAGCCCGGCAGCGAGCTCGTCGAGTGCGTCGATCAGCGGGCGGACGGCCCGCTCCGACTGCGCTCTGCCGACCTCGGTCGCCTCGATCACCACCCGGCGGCGGTCGGTCGGGTGCGGAGCTCGCCGCACGTGCCCGGCCGACTCCAGACGATCCAGCACCGCCGTGGCCGACGGCGACCGCATCCCGAGGCGCTGCGCGAGCTCCCCGGTCCCCAGGGCGTCGCCGGCGAGCAGGTGGTCCAGAGCGGTCAGGTCGCCGAGCGTCAGCCCGAGCCGCTGGGCGATCACGTGGTTGGCGACCGCCGCCGCCAGCAGCAGATCGCGGACCGCCCACGAGGTCCCGCTCGCCGTCGTCGACGACCTGGTCGTCGGCTGCTGGGTGCTTGCTCATCCGAGAAGGGTAGCCGTACCACATCAGTAGTTGTGACTAATAGATAGATCTGTCTATCATTCTCTTCATGCGCATCCTCTCCGATCATCCTGTGAACGAGACCGACGACACCGACGTCCTGGTGGTGGGAGCCGGTCCGGCCGGGCTCACCCTCGCCGCCGACCTGCTCCGTCGCGGCCTCCGCGTGCGCCTGATCGACAGTGCCGAGAGGTCGGCCACCACCTCCCGGGCCACGAGCCTGACGGCGCGCACCCTCGAGGTCCTGGATGACCTGGGCGTCGCCGACCAGCTGGTGGAGACCGGCATCATGATCACCCGGGCGGACGCCTTCCAGGGTGCCGAACCGACCTTCTCGCTCGCGTTCCCCGCCTCGGACCTGACCCGCTTCCCGTTCCTGCTCAACAACTCGCAGCGACAGACCGAGGAGGTGCTGGCCGACCTCGTGGTCCGATCGGGTGGTCAGGTCGAGCGCGGCCGGACCCTGGCCGGTTTCCGGCAGGACCGACAAGGCGTCGTCGCCTTCGTCGACGCCCCGTCCGGCTCCGAGATGATCCGCGCCCGCTGGCTGGTGGGGGCCGACGGGAGCCGGAGCACGGTGCGGCGCACCCTGGCCATCCCGTTCCGCGGCACGGCGGAGAACCTGGAGGAGACCATCGTGCTGGCGGACGTGCTGGTGGACTGGGAGCTGACGCCGGACCGGCTCTACACCTGGTTCAACGAGGACGGAGCGCTGCTCGCCTTCCCGTTCCGGGAACCCGGTCGCTGGCGGCTGACCGCCGCCCTCAGCCCTGCCGAGGAAGCGGACGGGGGATTCACCGAGGAGTCACTGGACCGGTTCTCCCGGCTGTACCGACGGCGTACCGGAGACCACACCACCGTCCTGAGCGATCTCACCGGCTTCTCGGTCTACCGCGTCAACCAACGCGTGGTGGACCACTACCGCCGTGGCCGGGTCCTGCTGGCCGGCGATGCCGCGCACATCCACACGCCGGCCGGTGGCCTGGGCATGAACACCGGGATCCAGGACGCCTACAACCTCGGTTGGCGGCTCGCCCTCGCTGTCCGGACAGCTGACGACACGGTCGTCGACGGCTACGAGGCCGAGCGCCGACCGGTGGCCGAGTCGCTCCTGACCAGCACCGGCGGCCTGCAACGTCTGTACAGCGTCCGAGACCCCCGCCTGCAACGAGCCCGCGATGTCGCTCTGCGTCTGGTCCTCAACGCCGGCCCCACCCGGCGGGCCTTCTTCGCCGGCGCCAGCCAGCTGACCATCAGCTACCGCCGCGGATCGCTCCCGCTGCGCACCGGCCTCCGGGTCGGTGATCGCAGTCCGGACGGACGGGTGACGCGCTGGCCGTCCGGGCAGCCGGGCTGGCTGCACGAGCACCTGCGCGGTCCGGCACCTGTGCTCGTCCTGTTCCCCGGATCGGGTCCGGCCGGCGAGGACCTGGGCTTCGAGCGTCTCGTCGCCGCTGCGGCGGGCCGCGCCCGCGTCGTCCACGTCCTCGCTGCCGAGCCGGTCGTCCCGGGCCAGGTGGCCGGGAGCAGTGAGAGCATCACCCTCCTCGACGTCGACGGCGTCCTGCACCGGCGCTACGGCGCGCGGCGACCCACTGCCGCGATCATCCGGCCCGACGGGCACCTGGCGGCCCTCGGTCAGCAGCGGGATGTGCCGCTGCTGACCAGCTGCCTGGATGCCCTCAGTCCGTCTGCGGCGGTCAGCGGCTCAGCGCGTACACCTGCTCGATGATCTGCAACGCCTTGATCCCCTCGGCCGGGTCGATCCAGAACGGCTTGCCGGCCGCGACCTGCGCGTGGAAGTCCGCGATCAGCAGCTCGTGGGAGACGCCCCAGTAGGAGCGCCCACCCGAGTCGGCCCGCCGCTCGGGGACGACGTCGACGCGACCGTCGGCCCAGCTGACCGTCAGATCGCCCCGGAGCGAGAGCTGCGCGTTCTCGGTGGCGATCTCGATGCCGACCGGGAAGTCGACGGCAGCCGTGTTGGTGGCGAAGCAGACCGAGCGCACGCCGCCGGGATGGTCCAGGATCAGCTGGGCCGAGTCCTCGACGTCGATCACGTCACCGAGCACGTACGTCCCGGCCCGGCCGCCCACAGCGGTCACGTCGCCGAGGAACCACTGCAGCAGGTCGATGGTGTGGATGGCCTGGTTGATCAAGGTGCCGCCACCGCTGCGGGCGCGCTCGCCCCGCCACGGCTTCGCCTCGTAGTAGGCCGGACTGCGGTGCCAGGCAACGGTGGCGAACGCCCCGTGCACGGCCCCGAGCTCGCCGGAGGCGAGCAGCTCGCGGATGGCGACCGAAGTGGCGTTGTAGCGGTTCTGGAAGCAGATCCCGACAGTGGCGTCCGGGTGATCGGCCGCCCAACGCACCAGCCGCTCGCCCTCGGCGACCGTGGCGGCCACCGGCTTCTCCGACAGCACCGCCACCCCGGCCTCCAGGCAGGCGATCGCCGGATCGACGTGCTGGTCGTGCGGGGTGCTGATCTGCACCACGTCGGGGTGCACGCTCTCGATCATGTCCGCAGCGTCGGTGAAGCCGGGCACGCCGTACTTCTCCCCCACCGACCGGGCCACCTCGGGGTCGAGGTCGCAGACGGCGACGAGCTCGCTGCCCTCGATCCGACGGATCGCCTCCAGGTGCACCACGGACACGTCCCCGCACCCGATCACCGCTGCCCTGACCACCCGCCACCTCCGTTGCTCCGACTGCCTCGTGGAACCTGACTCTCGCAGTCAGGACACCCGCGGACAACGACGTTGCCAGAGGTTGTCACGCCCGCTCGCGCCCTGCTGGGCGGCGGTTAAGGTGACAGACGTGACCGATCTCGCCGCCCCAGCCACGACACTTGCTGGCTCAGAACCGACACAGGCTGGCTCAGAACCGACGCAAGCCGCCTCGGCCACACTGAGTGGGGCCACCCGGAGCGTGGCGGCCGACCTCGCCGGGGTCCACCGGCTCGGGGTCGCCTTCTCCGGTGGGGTCGACTCCTCGGTCCTGCTCGCTCTCGCCGTCCGGGTGCTCGGCGCCGCCCAGGTGGTGGCCGTGCTCGGTGTCTCGCCCAGCCTGGCCGCGAGCGAGCGACGCGGCGCCCACGCGGTCGCCCGGCAGATCGGGGCCGAGGTGGTCGAGATCGAGACGGCCGAGGGCGACCGCGCCGCGTACCGGGCGAACGGCCCGGACCGCTGCTTCCACTGCAAGGACGAGCTGTTCGCCACCATCGACGAGGGCGTCGCCCGGTCGCTGGCGCTGGACGCGATCGCGTACGGGGAGAACGCCGACGACGTCCGCCGGACCGACCGCCCGGGAGCGCGGGCCGCGACCGAGCACGACGTCCGCCGGCCGTTGGCGGCGGCCGGGCTGACCAAGGCCGACGTCCGCGCCGTCGCCCGGGAGCTGGGGCTGGACGTGGCCGACAAGCCTGCGTCACCCTGCCTGGCCTCCCGGATCCCGCACTTCGAGGAGGTCACGCCGGAGAAGCTGGCCCAGATCGACCGGGCCGAGGAGTCGATGCGGGAGCTCGGTCTGGGTGATCTCCGGGTCCGTCACCACGGCGACATCGCCCGCCTGGAGCTGACCGTCGATGATCTTGCCCGGATCGCGGTGGACCCGTTGCGCAGCGACGTCCTCCGGGCCGTCCGGGGCGCCGGCTTCCGCTACGTCACGCTGGATCTGGCCGGGATGCAGTCGGGTGCCTTCACCCTGCCGCTGGTCGCGGTCCACCATGGCTGACCGCCCCGACCCCGGCGCGCCGGCCGCCGGCGGGCTCGACCAGATCGCGCAGCTCGACCTCGACCGACTCGACCGCCGGGGCTACCCCGAGGCCGTGTTCTGCGAGGGCAAGACCGCCGATCAGGTCGGGCGGATCGCCACCGCCCTGGCCGGCCAACGGCAGGTCTCCCTGTTCACCCGGGTGCGCGAGGAGCACGTGGCCGCCATCCACGCCGTGCTGCCCGACGCTTCCTACGACGCCACCGCCCGCCTGGTCGTCTGGCCGCCCGCTGCACCCGAGCCGACCGGCGGAACGGTCCTGGTGCTGGCCGCCGGGACTTCCGACCTGCCCGTGGCCCAGGAGGCGCTGCTGACCGCCCGCTACCTCGGTCGCGAGGCCGAGCTGGTCGTCGACGTCGGGGTGGCCGGACTGCACCGCATCCTGGCCCAGGTGCCTCGGCTCCGGGCTGCGAAAGCGATAGTGGTCGCCGCCGGCATGGACGGCGCCCTTCCCAGTGTGGTGGCCGGTCTGGTCGCGGCCCCTGTCGTCGCCGTCCCCACCTCGGTGGGCTACGGCGCCGCCTTCGAGGGACTGGCCGCACTGCTCACCATGCTGAACGCGTGCGCCCCGGGGGTGGCAGTGGTCAACATCGACAACGGCTACGGCGCGGGCCACCTGGCCGCCCAGATCGCTGCCCCGTGAGCGAACCGAACCGGGTCGGCGATCCGAGCCCGGTGACCGAGCCGGCAGGCGCCGGACGGCACGCCTGGATCGACGCCTCGGCGGGCATCGCCGGCGACATGCTGCTGGGGGCCCTGGTGGACGCCGGCGCCGACCTCGCCGTGGTGCAGGCCGCGGTGGACGCGGTGGTCCCCGCCTCGGTGCGTCTGGACGCCGCCGAGGTCACCCGGGCCGGGCAGCGCGCCACCAAGATCACCGTCGCGGTGATCACCGAGGACCTGCCGCACCGCCGGTGGGCGACCATCCGCGACCGGTTGGTCGAGGCCGCGGTCAGCGCGCCGGTGCGTGACCGGGCCCTGGCCACGTTCGCCCGGCTGGCTGAGGCCGAGGCCACGGCCCACGGGATACCCGTGGACGACGTGCACTTCCACGAGGTGGGTGCGCTGGACTCGATCGCCGACGTGGTCGGTGTGGCCGCAGCCCTCGCCGATCTCCACGTGACCTCCGTGAGTGCCGGTGCAGTAGCTGTCGGTTCCGGCCGGACCCGAGCCGCGCACGGCGACCTGCCGGTGCCG
This sequence comes from uncultured Actinomycetota bacterium, assembly GCA_963784345.1. Classification (GTDB taxonomy): domain Bacteria; phylum Actinomycetota; class Actinomycetes; order Propionibacteriales; family Propionibacteriaceae; genus Microlunatus. The sequence continues at coordinate 48,982 of CAWARE010000005.1, read as the reverse complement.
GTCCCGGCCGTCGTCCGGCTGTCGGTCGGCTGGCGGGTGCACGCGGGCGGCAGCGGCGAGCTGACCACCCCGACCGGCATGGCCCTGGTGGCCACCCTGGCGGAGCGCTGCGAGGACCTGCCGTCGATGACGGTGCTCGCTTCCGGCGCCGGCGCCGGCACCAAGGACTTCCCGGGCCGACCCAACATCACCCGGGTGCTGGTGGGAGAGCGAGCGGCGACGACCAGCCCGGCCGCCGGCCAGACCATGATCATCCTGGAGGCCGGGGTCGACGACCTGGATCCGCGACTGTGGCCCGGTGTGCTGGACCGCCTGCTGCAGGCTGGTGCCGCCGACGCCTGGCTGGTGCCGATCGTGATGAAGAAGGGACGTCCTGCTCATCTGCTGACGGTCCTCGCCCGTCCGGACCTGGCGTCGCCGCTGCAGCAGCTGATCTTCGAGCACACCAGCACCCTCGGCGTCCGGCAGCACGAGGTCGTCAGGTCCGCGCTCGCGCGGGGCTGGACCCCGGTCGACGTCGACGGCTCCCCGGTGCGGACCAAGATCGGCTACGACGCCACCGGCATCCGGCAGGTCAATCCCGAGTTCGACGACGTGAGCCGACTGGCCGAGCAGACCGGCCGGTCGGAACGCGAGGTGCTGGACCACGCACGCTCCGCCGCCCGGCACCGCGGTCTGACGACCGGCGCCGTCGTGCCCGACGACCTGTCGTCGAGTTCGTGACGCGGCAGGCTCACGCTGCCCCGACCGAGCCGCCTCCACCGACCCACGCCGACCGAGTCCGCACCGACCGGACGCGTCCAGACCGGAGCCGTACCGATCTGGTCGGCGCCTCCGCACGACCGTCCCGCCTCGCCATGGGCCTTCCTGCGTGGCGAGGTGCACCTGCCGGATCCCCTCACGATCATCGCCGCCACCCTCCGGGTCACCGCGGCCTCGGCCGAACCCGCCCGCCAGTTCGTGGCCACGCTCTGGGTGAACGGCTCCTTCGTCGGAGTGGCTCCGGCTCGATCGATCGCCGCCGAGACCCGCGTGCAGGAGCTGGACGTGACCGCCCTGCTGCGCCCCGGCCCCAACGCGGTGGCCGCTCTCGCCCACGCCGTCGAGGACCAGCGCTTCTGGGCCGAGCTGACGATCACGACCGACGACGGGGTGAGCGTGGTCGGTGGCACCGGTCCGCACTGGCGCGCCCTGGACGGCGGCTCGGCCTATCCCGTGTCCGGCAGCATCGGCACGATCTACTTCGCTGCCCCGATGGAGGACCTGGACGCCCGGCACTACCCGTACGGATTCGATCTCCCGGGTTTCGACGACAGCGCCTGGCCCCCGGCCGTAGCCCGGGATCCCTTCAGCGAGCTGTGCCCGGCCGCGACCGCCGCCCTCGTGCTCGCGCACCCCGAGCCGATCGCCGTCCAGCGCGTGGACGGCGTCTACCGGCTCGACTTCGGTCGCACCTGGGTCGGCGGTCTCCGGTTGTCGCCGACCGGCTCGTCCGGCGACGCGTGGGAGCTCCGGTTCGGGCAGGTCCGAGATGCTGGCGGACAGGTCGTGCACGCGACCGGCGCCGGGAACACCTACCGGGACCGGTGGACGATCGACGGCTCTGGCCGGCCGCTGCAGACCTGGGGCCTGCGGGTGTTCCGGCACGTGGACGTGCTCGGGGCGCCCCCCGGACTCACCGCTGCCGACCTGACCGCCCACGCCTACCTCTACCCGTTCGACCGGAGTGAGGCCGACTTCGCCTGCGACGACGACCGCCTCACGACTCTCTGGCGCCTCAGCCGGGACACGATCGAGGCCACCAACCTGGATCTCTACGTGGACTCGTGGGAACGCGAGCGTGCCCCGTACGAAGCCGATGCCTACCTCCAGCTGCGAGCCCACCTGGCCCTCTCCGCCGACGCCCGGCTCGCGCGGTACTCGGTGGACTTCCTGCTGCAGCGGCGAACCTGGCCGACCGAGTGGCCGCTCTACCTCGTCCTCGCGGTCGGGGAGCTGTACCGGCAGACCGGCGATCGCGAGCACGTCGAGCGCTGCTACGACGACCTGGTCTCTCGGCTGCCCGACCGCTGGCTGGACCCGCACACCGGGCTGGTCACCAAGCATTCCGGTTCCGACTCCCGCGACAGCACCACCGACGCGGACCTGGTCGACTGGCCGGTCGCCGAACGTGACGGCTACGTCTTCGGACCGGTCAACACGGTGGTCAACGCCCTGGCGCACAGCTGCTACGTGGTCATGGCCGACCTGGCGCGCGAGCTCGGTCGGACCGACGACGCGGACCGCTGGGACCTGACGGCCGACCGGCTGCGGACCGCGATCAACGCGCGTCTGTGGGACCAGGCCGCCGGCACGTACGGCGACGGTCTCGACGTCGACGGGAAGCTGATCGGCCACCACGCCACGCACGCGGCGCTGTTCCCGCTGGCCTTCGGGGTCGTTCCGGCGCACCGCCGAGAGTCCGTCGTGGCACACCTGGCGCCGGGGTTGGCCTGCAGCGTCTACGCCGCCGCCTTCGAGATCGAGGCTCTCTTCCACCACGGGCACACCGAGCTGGCCCTGACCCTGCTGACGGCTGACACGCTGCGCAGCTTCGCGAGCATGATCGGCACCGGCACCGGCGCCACCATGGAGGCCTGGCACCCGACGCTGAAGCCGAACACGACCTACTCCCACCCGTGGTCGGCGTGGCCCGCGTACCTGCTGCCGCAGGGGATCCTGGGCCTCCGCCCGACAGCACCGGGGTGGACGCGGTTCGAGATCCGGCCGGCGCTGGGACCGCTGGTCCGGGCCCGCGCGCTGGTTCCGACCCCGTACGGCGGCGTGCGGGTGGCCGTCGAGCAGCAGGATGACGTGACAGCGATCACCACGGACGTACCCGCGGGCACCACCGCCGTCCTGCGAACCGACCGCCTGGTCGGTCACGGCGACCGGGCGCCCACGACCCTCGGCCCCGGTCGGCACCGGATGCGGCTCGTCCGACCCGGCCGCTGATCTTGCTATCGTTGGCGTCCTCGGGCCACCTCGGGGAACGACAAAGGTGCGTCGACCACATGGACAACTCCACTCACCCGCTCGCGCGGGATCCAGGTGCCGTACGGCTGCTGGAGCACAACCTGCTGGACATCGAGGAGGCGCTCGGCGCCGACTCGTTCACTCTGGACGCCGACGAGGTGACCTTCCGGCGGCGCGCCCGCGGCCCACAGCCGCCCCTCACCTGGCGTGGTCGGATCGGCGACTGGCTGGTCCGCGACGGCAACGCCCACTGGCGGATCGCCAGCGACCAGCCCACCACTCTCGAGCATCGGGTGCACGAACCGACCTGAGCGACTTCAGCACTCCTTCAGCCGTCTGGCCCTCACGCCTCTTGGCCGGACTCGTCATGATGGAGTGCGCCGCCGAACCCGATCGTCGGTGACCGACGAGGAGGCAGTGGTGGACACAGTCGTGGTGGGGATCATCGCCGTGCTGATCGGAGCACTGCTGTGCTTCCGCGGCTACGTGACGATGCGGTTGATCATCAGCCTGTTCGGCGCGTTCGTGGGTTTCCTGCTCGGCGCCGGCCTGGTGGCCGGGGCCACCGACAGCGCGTTCGGTCAGCTGGCCCTGAGCTGGATCGTCGGCATCGTCGGCGCCGTGGTCGTCGGCGTGCTCGCCTATCTCTCGTACCAGGTCGCGGTGGTGATCGGCATGGCCGCCATCGGCTTCACCATCGGCACCAGCGTGATGGCGGCGACCGGTGTCGGATCCGAGCTGGCCACCGTGGCCGTCGGGGTGGTGGTCGGGATCCTGCTGGCCGTGGTCGCCATCGCCACCGATCTGCCGGCGGTCATCCTGGTCGTGCTGACCGCCCTCGCCGGGGCGAGTGTCACCGTCGCCGGGGTGATGCTGATCGCCGGTTCCATCGGCCTCAACCGGCTGACCGCCGACGGGGTGTCCGCCGAGATGGCCCGCGGCTGGTGGTGGTACGTCCTGTACGGCGCACTCGCCCTGCTCGGGATCATCGCCCAGCTGCGGGCCTCCCGCGGCACCCGCACCATGCGTCAGCAGTGGGGCTCGGCGACCCCGGCCCGCGCCATGACCCGCTGACGGCCTCAGACCTCCGGGCTCGGTGCGTCACAATCGTGCGGTGACCTCTGAGCCTGCACCGTCGCTGCACCTGGATCTGCACCCCGACGAGCACTGGTGGGGCGGCGCGGTCGCCGACGGCCAGGCGATGCCGTTCGGCGCCCACGCCCACCGCCGCGACCTGGCCACCAACGCCGGCGGGCTGGACCGACCCGGCGACGGCGCCAACCAGTCAGCACCGGTCCTCGTCTCCAGCGCCGGCCGCTACGTGTGGTCGGAGCACCCGTTCACCTTCGCCTTCGACGGCGCCGGCGGTCTCGACCTGGTCGGCACGGACATCGTCCAGGGGACCTCCGGTGACTCGCTGGCCGCGGCCCACCGAGCCGTGGCGAGCCGCTACTTCCCTGCCTCCGGGTCGTTCCCGGCCGAGCAGATGTTCACCGCCCCGCAGTACAACACCTGGATGGAGATGCCCTACCGGCCGACCCAGGCAGCCGTGCTGGCGTACGCGCGCGGGATCCTGGACGCCGGCTTCCCGCCCGGTCTGCTGATGATCGACGACCGCTGGTCGCGGGACTACGGGGCCTGGCAGTTCGACGGCGCCCAGTTCCCCGATCCGCGGACCATGATCGACCAGCTGCACGACCTGGGGCTTCCCGGTGATGCTGTGGCTGGTGCCCTTCCTCAGCCCCGACGGCGACAGCTTCCGGGACGCCGTCCGCGAGGGCTGGTTGATCACCGGCGACGACGGCGAGCCGATCATCCGGCGCTGGTGGAACGGCTACAGCGCCGTCCCCGATCTCACCGACCCGGCGGCCCTGGACTGGTTCCGTGGTGAGCTGCAGGCCCTGCAGGACCTGGGCGTCGACGGGTTCAAGCTCGACGCCGGTGATCTTCGCGACTACCGGCCCGAGGACCGGACGCGAGCCGGGAACGGGCCGACCGGCCAGTGCGAGGCGTGGGCCGGGCTGGCGGCGGAGTACGCCTTCAACGAGCTGCGCGCCTGCTGGAAGATGGGCGGTCGGCCGCTCGCCCAGCGGCTGCACGACAAGCCGTCCCGGTGGGGTGCCGGCGGGCTCGGCTCGCTGATCCCCGAGGCCGTCGCCCAGGGCATCATCGGTGCGGTGTTCAACTGCCCGGACATGATCGGGGGTGGCGACGTCTCCTACGTCGCCGAGGACGGTCTGGACCAGGAGCTGTTCGTCCGCTTCGCCCAGTGCTCGGCGCTGTTTCCGATGATGCAGTTCTCCACCGCCCCCTGGCGGGTGCTGGACACCGAGCACCTGGCGGCGGTCCGGGCGGCCGTCGACCTGCGGCAGTCGTTGCTACCCGAGATCATGGCGTTGGTCCGGCACGCCGCCGACAGCGGCGAGCCGATCCTGCGACCGCTGGCCTACCACCACCGGGGCTACGACACCGTCCATGATCAGTTCCTGCTGGGCGAGGACCTTCTCGTGGCGCCGGTCCTGGAGCGCGGCACCACCGCGCGCCGCGTGCTCGTGCCACCCGGCCGGTGGGTGGCCGACGACGGCGACGAGATCACCGGGCCGGCCGAGGTGGAGGTCACGGTGACGCTGACGTCGCTCCCCTGGTGGCGACGCGTCGGGTGACCCTGGGTCGCCCTGGCGCCGGTCAGGACCAGAGCCAGCCCCGGGTCAAGATCAGGTTCACCAGCACGAGGACCCCGAGCAGCACGTACCCGGCGGTCGGGTGCCGGGGCAACCGGGGCGGCTCGCTCGCGCCGACCTGACCGCTGCGGAACATCATCGACATCGGGGCGTACACACCGACGGCGACAGCACCGGCCATCACGGCCACGACATCTCCAGCGCCGACCGCGGGGCTCGCGACCACGTACAGACCCATCAGCAGCACCAGCCCGATGGTGCCGTAGAGCCACGGCCAGACCGAGATCGCCCGACGGTCGGTGATCGAGGAGCTGAGCTCGATCACCGGGTCGGCAAAGAGCCGGGCGGTGAGGAACAGCCCGCCGATGCCGAACGCCGTCGCCGCGAAGAACATCCAGGTCGGCAGATCCCAGAGGGTGAAGGCCCGGGCGGTGTCCCCGGCCGGCACCAGGCCGGCGATCATGAAGTACCCGAAGCCCTCCTGCAGGCTGGCGAACAGCGTCCACAGCCAGACCAACCGCACGTACGGGCGCGCCCGGAACGGCCGGATCCTCCGGTCGACGGCGTAGAGGCCGAACCCCGTGACGAGGCTGAACAGCGGTCCGGCGATCGCGGTCAGGGCGGCCGCGCCGGCGGGCGGCTCGGGGGTGTAGCCGACCGCGAACGGCAGCTGGGTCGGACCGTAGCCCAGCACAGCACCGGCGACCGCGTGGCTGGTCTCGTGCAGCAGGATCATGATCGTCGCCCCGGTCACGAAGGCCACGACCCCGTTCCGGATCAGAGTGCCGCGCTCGGTGGCCGCCGCCGTCGTATTCATGGCATCAGTGTTGCAGACCGTGAACTGTTCTGACCCGAATCGGTCAAGCCCGTGGACGGTCGGCTTCCGCCAGGACCTCCGCCACGTACGCCTCCGCGGCCGCTCCCCAGCAGTCCCGTACGGCGGCCAGGGCCGCCACCAGCCGCGGCACCGGCCACTCCTGCGGCAGCAGCTCGGTCGGCAGCTGCGGGATGCCGACGAAGAAGTGGTACGCCGGCAGAGCCAGCTCGACGTAGTGCTGCAGCGCTGTCGGACCCGGCTCGATGTCCGCGACTCCGGCGCCGGCGACGAGCCGGTCGATCAGGTTCTCGGTGGCGGCGGCGACCTCGGGCAGCCGCCACGCCTCAGCGGCGGCGCGACGAGCGTCGTCCGGGGTCAGCCGGAGGGTGACCGGGTAGAGGGTGACCGCATCGGGCAGAGCGGCCACGACCTGGCTCAGCGTCGACCACCCGTCGAAGGCCGACACCATCAACCCCGGACGCAGGGGGGCGTACCCCGCCAGCCGGGCGGCGTGGCGCAACCGGTCCCGATGGGATCTCAGGTGCTCGGGCACGCCGTAGAGCAGCCCGTGGAACTCGCCGGTCCACACTGGTGCCGCTGCCGGGCGCCGGCGCCAAGTCGGGGTTGCCGACGGCCCGGGCTCGCAGGAAGGCCTCGCCCACCAGGCCGGCGAGCTCGTAGTCAGACGTACGGCCGCGGCGGTGGGTGGTCACCGCACCGTCGCCGCGGAGTCGGGCGAGCACGCTGCGGGCCGCGCTCTCGGACGCACCCACGTCGCCCAGCAGCCGGATCAGCACCGTGCCCGGCAGCCGTGACCGCATGGCCACCCCGAAGAGGAACGGCACGACCGACACCAGCCGGGGGCTGCGGTCGTCGTCCGCGGCAGGGCTCACGGTGCGGGTCATGGTCAGGTCTCACGTCGAGGTGGGCGGACTGCTGGCGCGGCGCCGGCTCCTGCTCGGCTCCCGACCCGACAGCCGACACCCTCTCGGGAACGACGAAGGGGTCCTTCGTGGCCCCCTTTGGTCACGAAGAACCCCTCGTCGTCAGGACTTAGCGCGCGTAGCTCTCCGACAGCCGACGACCGTCGGACTGGGAGAACACGTGCACGTGCTCCGGGTCGATCTTGAGGCGGATGGTGGAACCGCGCTCGGGTGGGTTCCGCGACGAGATGCGGGCGGTGATCTGCTGAGCGGTCAGCTTGTCCTCGTCCGGCAGGCCGGCCACGGTGCCGTACACGAAGGCGTCCGCGCCCAGCTCCTCGACCACGGCGACGTCGATGCCGATGCCGTCGTTGCCCTCACCCAGCGAGAAGTTCTCGGGCCGGATGCCCAGCACCAGACGCTTCTCGTTCGACGCCTTGGCCAGCACCTCGCGGGGCACGCCCACGACGTAGTCACCGATGTGGATGCCGTCCTCGGCGACGTCGCCCTCCATCAGGTTCATGGCGGGCGAGCCGATGAAGCCCGCGACGAACAGGTTGCGGGGGCTGTCGTACAGGTTCAGCGGGGTGTCGCACTGCTGCAGCACGCCGTCCTTCATCACCGCGACCCGGTCGCCCATGGTCATGGCCTCGACCTGGTCGTGGGTCACGTACACGGTGGTGACACCCAGCCGGGTCTGCAGGGCCGCGATCTGGGTACGGGTGGAGACCCGCAGCTTGGCGTCCAGGTTGGACAGCGGCTCGTCCATCAAGAAGACCTGCGGGGAACGCACGATCGCGCGACCCATGGCCACGCGCTGACGCTGACCACCGGACAGGGCCTTCGGCTTGCGGTTGAGGAAGTCCTCCAGACCCAGCAGGTGGGCCGCTTCCTGCACCCGCTGCTGCCGCTCCGTCTTCGGGACGCCGGCCATCTTCAGGGCGAAGCCCATGTTGTCGCCGACGGTCATGTGCGGGTAGAGCGCGTAGTTCTGGAACACCATCGCGATGTCCCGGTCCTTCGGCGGCAGGTCGGTGACATCACGGTCACCGATGAAGATGCTGCCGGCGTTGATCTCCTCCAGCCCCGCGAGCATGCGGAGGGAGGTGGACTTGCCGCAACCGGAGGGTCCGACGAGAACCATGAACTCGCCGTCGCCGATATCCAGGTTGAGCTTGTCGACGGAGGGGTGATCAGCCCCCGGGTAGACGCGAGTTGCGTCCTTGAAACTGACTGTGGCCACGCCACACTTCCTTTCCACGGGCAGGTACGTGCCCGACGATCCCTAGTGGAGGGGGCAGGGTCAGACTCCCACGTCGGGGAGGTGTCCACAAGCACTCGGCGGCCGGCCCCCCGAATCGCGCCTATGCTGGGGGCGAGAGACGGGTAGGTGTCAGCATGGCTGACGAATGTATTCACGGTATGACGCAGGCGTGGTGTCACGTCTGCCGAACCCCCCAACTAGTCGACATCCCAGATGACCCTCACGGCGGACGCTCAGCGCAGCTCCTCTTCGATGATCTGTGCGCACTGCTCGACATCCCGCGCTATTTCCCCGGTCCTGGCAGCAGCCCCACTCGGGTGTTCGCCGCGGCCGCGATGCGGGCAGACGTCCCGCCCGGGTCGATGCCGGAGGTCGGCGAGGCGATTGCCACCAAGGCGGGGTTGACGTGGGGTCCGTCCTGCGACAACCGCCACAGCCGCGAGCACGGCACCGTGGTGAGTCGCGAGGGCATCGGTGTGCTGGTCGAGGCGTTCACGATCTTGGGCAAGAGCACCGCGCCGGTGTGACGCTTCGGCCATCGCCGGGTGCCCTGCCGATCGTGCCACCGACCAGGTGCTCGGATGTCGTTGCACCGTTGAGAAAGAGGCGTCGAACCCCGTTGTTCGAATCGCTGTTCGAGTAGACTCGAAGCATGATCGAGGCCTCCACCGACCCGCCCGTAGCCCCCGCGCTGCAGGAGGCCGTGGACTCCGTCGACATCGCCGTCGAGCACCTGCGGCGGTCCTCGGCCTGCCTTTCGGATCAGTCCTCGACGAGCCAGGGCATGAACGGCACCAGCGGCGAGACGTCGGCGTAGAGCTTCTCGGTGTGCATCGCGTCGCCGTCGAAGAGGAAGATGCCCATGGAGCGAACCTCGACGACCTGACCCGTCTGCTTCCCGTCGAAGCCGTCGGGGAAGACCGTCAGCACCTCGACGGCCGTCCCGTTGTCCGCGTGGTAGAAGCCCTCACCGATGTGCGTGTTCGGACCCATCGAGTCGAAGAAGGTCTGGAGGAACATCCGCACGTTGTCGGCGCCCCGGACGATCTTCCCCGCGGTGACGAGGTCGTACGAGGGCACGCCGGTGAAGGTGGCCAGCACGGCATCGACGTCCTTGTCGCTCTCGCCGAGGAGGTGGGCTGTGAGTGTCTTCTCGCGGGAGGCGACGATCTCGGGCGTCAGCATGGGGATCCCTTCGATGTCCGTACGCAGCGCCACGTCGGCGTCGTTCGACGTGATCTTGGCCTGGACGGGATCCGGCAGCAATAGACGTAGGTCCTGCCGCTCACAGCAGCTCTCTCTGCCTCAGCAGCGGGACAGGGTCAGCTGGCGGCGAATCGCTCCAGGTCCTCCAGCCGACCCACCACCAGGATCTCGTCGCCGTAGCGGAGCACCGTCTCGGCGTCGGCGTAGGTGAAGTCCTCCTGGCCCTCCGCTTTGACCGAGACCACTGTCACGTGGTGGCGGGCCCGCAGCTTGGTCTGGCCCAGTGGCGTACCCACGATGTCGCGCGGCGGGTGGGCCTTGACCATGCCCCAGTCGCGATCCACTCCGATGTAGTCCAGCATCCGGCCTGAGACCAGATGGGCGATCCGCTCCCCCATCTCGACTTCAGGTTGGACGACATGGTGCGCGCCGATCCGCGCCAGGATGCGAGCGTGCTGGCCGTCGAGCGCCTTGGCCCAGATGTCGCCGATCTCCAGCTCCGCGAGCAGCGCGGTGGTCAGGATGCTGGACTGCTGGTCGTTGCCGATGGCGACCACCGCGCGCTCGAAGTGGTCGACGCCGAGCTCGCGGAGTGCGTCGATGTCGGTGGAGTCGGCGGTGACCACCTGCCCGAGCTGACCTGCCAGTCGCTGGACCACGCTCTCCCGGGCGTCGATCGCCAGCACCTCGGTGCCGACCCGCACCAGCTCGGTCGCCAGCGCCGAACCGAATCGCCCCAGGCCGATGACGACGACCGGTTCCATGAACCTAGCCAACGATGATCCTCTCCTCAGGCAGCCGGTAGGGCCGGTGGCGGTCGCGCATCGCGAGCGCGGAAGCCAGCGTGAGCGGCCCGAGCCGACCGATGAACATCAAGATCACCAGTATCACCTGGCCGGCATCGGGGAGCTGGGCGGTGATCCCCGCGGACAGCCCTACTGTGGCGAACGCAGAGATCGTCTCGAACAGCACCACGTCGAAGGAGAACGGGGAGAGCGCCTGCAGCGCGAAGGAGGCGGACACGACAAGTCCCACACCGAGGAGGGCCACTGTGACCGCCTGACGTTGGGTGCTCGCCGGCACGCGGCGCCGCCCGACCACCACCTCGGGTTCGCCCCGGATCTCCGACCACAGGACGAAGGCGAGCAACCCGAAGGTGGTGACCTTGATGCCGCCCGCGGTCCCTGCGCTCCCGCCACCGATGAACATCAGGACATCCATGGCGAAGAGGCTCTCGGGGCTGAGGGCGGCGACGTCGATGGTGTTGAACCCGGCTGTCCGCGCCACGGTGCTGGCGAAGAACGCGGCCTGCAGCTGGTCGGCACCGCCGAGCGCTCCGAGGGTGCTTTGGTTGCCGGACTCGGTGGCCAGCACGACCAGCGTGCCGAGCACGAGCAGACCCGCGCTGGTCACCACGGTGATCCGGGTCACCACGCTCCACGTCCGCGGGCGGCGCCAGGCTCGGGCCAGCTCGAAGATCACCGGGAAGCCGAGACCCCCGACGATCACCGCAGTGGCGACCACGGCGTTGACCCACGGATCCGAGACGTAGCGCACCAAGCTGTCGGCGTACAGGGAGAAGCCCGCGTTGTTGAAGGCCGACACCGCGTGGAAGGCGCCGCTCCAGACTGCCTGGTCGAGCGGATCGCCGTAGCGGATCCTGAACCGGGCGGCCAACGCCGTCGCCGCCAGCGCCTCGGTCACCAAGGAGAACACGACGATGTTGCGGACCACCCGCCGCAGGTCTGCCGCCGTGACGGCCTTGGTCTCGGCCTGGACGAGCAGCCGGGCCCGCAGCCCGATCTGGCGGGCGAACACGATCGCGAGCAGGGTCGCCACCGTCATCATCCCGAGTCCGCCGAGCTGGATCAGGATCAGGATCACCACCTGACCGAAGGTGCTCCAGTAGGTCTCGGTGTCGACCACGATCAAGCCGGTGACGCAGACGGCTGAGGTCGCGGTGAAGATCGCATCCAGCAGCGGCGCCCGTGATCCCTCGCTCTGAGCGACGGGCAGGGAGAGCAGCAGGGACCCCGCCGCGACGGCGCCCGCGAAGCCGAGACCGATGGAACGGCCGGGATGGCGGAAGCGACCGCCTGGGTGGCCTGGGGGCACGGCGACAACGGTAGTGCCACCTCTCCCGATCTCAGCGGCAGTCCGAACACCTGCTGCGCTCGGGCCGAGGCCAACGCCTGTCGGATGTGAGGCTGTCGCGAGGAGGCAGTCTCAGCTACGACCACTCCGAGCCGCTGAGCTCGCCGAGGAGCGCCGACACCGTGGCGCGCGCTGCCGCGCCGACACCGATCAGTGTTGCCGACGCCGGCCCGCACCAGTCCCCGTAGCCCACGAAGAACAGGCGGCGATGGTCGGCTGACCGGGCGGGGAGGTCGGGGTCGGTGACCGGATGGCCGTCGCGTCTCGTCAGCTTCAGCCTCGCCAGGTGGGAGAGGTCGGGCCGGAAGCCGGTGCACCAGATGACCACATCGGCAGCGACGTGGCGGGGCGGCTCGTCCCAAGCGACGCCGGTGGGGGTGAGGCGGTCGAACACGGGTTGCGCGGTGAGCAGCCCTCGGTCTCGCGCGTCACGGACCGTCGGGACGGCCACGATGTCGCCGAGGCCGGCGACGCCTTGTCGGGAGGGATCCGGGCTCCGCACAGCCCGGGTGGCGATGTCGAACAGGGCCCGACCGTCGACGTCGTCGGGGAGATAGCTGGGTGGTCGCAGAGTCACCCAGGTGACGGTGCCTTCGTGGCGGCCGGTGAGGTCGGCAGCGATCTGCGCCGCGGAGTTCCCGCCGCCCACGACCAGCACGCGAGCCTCCTCGAAATCGCCCGCCCGGCGGTAGTGCTGAGCGTGCAGCTGACGGCCGCGGAAGGTGGACATGCCCGGGTATCGCGGCCAGAACGGACGGCCCCAGGTTCCCGTCGCGTTGACGACGACCCTGGCTGACCAGGAGCCCCGGTCGGTGGCAACCAGGAAACCGTCTCCTCCATCGCGCTCGACGGCAGTGACGGTGACGGGCCGCTGCACAGGCAACCGGTACCGCTGCTCGTAGTCCTCGAGATACCGGCGGACGTGCTCACCCGAGGGGGTTCCCCCGCTCCCCTTCTCCTGCGGCATCGGCCATCCGGGCAGCGAGCTGTAGGCAGCTGGTGAGAACAACCGCAACGACTCCCACCCGTCGCACCAGGCCCCACCCGCGCCGGGACGCTGATCCAGCAGCATGAATCGGAGGGGAGTGCGCCGGCTCGAACGGTCCCGATTGGCTCGCTGCAGGTAGTACCCGACAGCCAACGCCGCCTGGCCGCCGCCGACCACGACGACATCGACGTCAGTCAGCCCGATCACCACGATCGAACCCTGTCACGGCACAGAAGGGAGTCGCGGCACTCAGTGACCTGCGACCTGCGACCTGCCGACAACCTAGATCGCCTCGACCTGCGGCCCGTGTCCGACGGCGAGCGGGCCGATCGACGAGGCCGGGTTCACGGGGTGATGAGGCGGGCCAGGTCGGTCAGGCTGTCCGGGATGAGGCGGTAGTAGGCCCAGCGGCCACGCTGCTCACGCGAGAGGATGCCGGCCTCGACCAGGATCTTCAGGTGGTGCGACACGGTCGGTTGCGACAGGCCGACCGGCTCGGTGAGGTCGCACACGCACGCCTCCTGGTCCTCGTGGGCGGCGACCAGCGACACCAACCTGAGCCGGGTCGGGTCGGCGATCGCCTTCAACGAGGTCGCCAACGTCTCGGCGTCGCCGGGGCTGATGACCTGGCCGACGACCGGTGAGCAGCACTCGGTCAGCACCGGCAGGACGGTTGTCGTCGGGGGCGCGGTCACGGTCATACCGACCAGCCTACGCGACCCATTGACATTCGTCGATGGAACTGCGGCTAGACTGTTCCCATCGACAAGCGTCTATCAGTGTCGAAGGGGTGAGCGGGATGTCAGAGATCGCGGAGGACCTGCGGGAGACGGTCCGTCGGCGCTACGCGGAAGCTGCGGTGACGGTGACCGCCGGCGGTTCGAGCTGCTGCGGGGACGAGGCAGCGACCACGTTGGAGCTGGACGACTCGTTCGGGTCGGCTCTCTACACCCAGCTCGACCGCAGCGACCTGCCGGTGGCGGCGGTGGCGGCCAGTCTGGGATGCGGCAACCCGACAGCGGTCGCCGACCTGCACGAGGGTGAGCGGGTCCTCGACCTGGGCTCCGGCGGCGGGATCGACGTGCTGCTGTCCGCGAAGCGCGTCGGCGCCAGCGGGTTCGCCTACGGCGTCGACATGACCACCGAGATGCTCGACCTGGCCCGGGCCAACGCGGCGAAGGCGGGGGCGACGAACGTGGAGTTCCTGCTGGGCACCATCGAGGACATCCCGCTGCCCGACGCGGCCGTGGACGTGGTCATCTCCAACTGCGTGATCAACCTGTCCACCGACAAGCCGGCCGTGCTGGGCGAGATGTTCCGGGTCCTGTCCCCGGGCGGGCGGATCGGGATCAGCGATGTCGTCGCCGAGGACCACCTCACCGCCGACCAGCGGGCCGAGCGTGGTGCGTACGTCGGCTGCATCGCCGGCGCCCTCTCTCAACGCGAGTACCTCGACGGTCTGGCAGCCGTGGGGTTCGTCGACGCGACCGTCGAGTTCACCCACCGGTCGCTGACCAGATGCACGGCGCGATCATCCGCGCCACCAAGCCCGCCGACGGCAGCCTCCACGCGACCAGCACCGCCACCACCGCAGCGGCCGACTGCTGCTCACACGCTGAGGCGTCGACGTGCTGTGAGGCTGAGGCGAAAGCCGACTGCTGCCACACCAGCGACACCACGACCGACCTGCCGACCAGCTGCGGCTGCCGCGGATGAGCGACACCACGACGACGCCCGCGACGGTCGACACCGGGCCGGTCCTGCGCCGGCTGTCGGTGCTGGACCGGTGGCTGCCGGCCTGGATCATCGCCGCCATGGTCCTCGGACTGCTGCTCGGCCGGTTCATCCCCGGACTGGCCCAGGCCCTGGACGCGGTGAAGATCGGGTCGGTGTCGGTGCCCATCGCCATCGGCCTGCTGGTGATGATGTATCCCGTCCTGGCCAAGGTCCGCTACACCGACACCGGCCACGTGCTCACCGACAAGCGGCTGATGATCACCTCCCTGGTGATCAACTGGCTGCTGGCCCCGGCGTTCATGTTCGTGCTGGCCTGGGTGTTCCTGCCTGACCTGCCGGAGTACCGGACCGGGTTGATCATCGTCGGCCTGGCCCGCTGCATCGCCATGGTGCTGATCTGGAACGACCTCGCCTGCGGGGACCGGGAGGCCGCCGCCGTCCTGGTCGCGATCAACTCCGTCTTCCAGGTCCTCGCGTTCGGCGCCCTCGGCTGGTTCTACCTCCAGACCCTGCCGTCCTGGCTGGGGCTGCCGACGACGTCGGCGGAGTTCTCCGTCGTCACCATCACCGGCAGCGTGCTGGTCTTCCTCGGCATCCCCTTGCTGGCCGGGTTCTTGACCCGAACCATCGGGGAGAAGCGGAAAGGCCGGGACTGGTACGAGAACACGTTCCTGCCGAAGCTCGGCCCGTTCGCCCTCTACGGGCTGCTGTTCACCATCGTCATCCTGTTCGCCCTGCAGGGCCACACCATCGCCGAACGCCCGCTCGACGTGGTCCGGATCGCGGTGCCGCTGCTGATCTACTTCGCCGTCACCTTCACCACCGGCATGGTGGCCGGCCGGTTCCTCGGGCTCGGCTACCCCCGCACCACGACGCTGGCGTTCACCGCGGCCGGGAACAACTTCGAGCTCGCCATCGCCGTCGCCATCGCCACCTTCGGGGTCACCTCCGGCCAGGCCCTCGCCGGCGTCGTCGGACCCCTGATCGAAGTGCCGGTCCTCGTCGGACTGGTCTACGTCGCCCTCTGGGCCCGTCGGTTCTTCCCCGCCGCCCGCACTCCAGCACCAACCGACCCGAAGGTGGTGTCGTCATGACCCAGGTCCTGTTCGTCTGCGTCAAGAACGGGGGCAAGTCCCAGATGGCCGCGGGGCTGTTCCGGCAGCGCCTGACCGATCAGCACACCACCGGTATCGAGGTCGGTTCCGCCGGCACCAAGGCCGGTAACAAGCTCAACGGGCTGTCCGTGCAGGTCCTGGCCGAGAACGGCATCGACATCACCGACCAGCAACCCCGGCAGCTCACACGCGAGCTGCAGCAGCAGGCTGACTGGGTCATCACCCTCGGCGCCGAGGCCGAGGTCGAACCGGTCCCCGGACCCCGCTACGAGACCTGGGACATCGACGAACCGTCCCTGCGCGGCATCGACGGCGACGAGCGGATGCGGCTGGTCCGCGACGACATCGCCCGCCACGTCGACGACCTCCACACCCGACTCACCCACCAGGACCCGTCATGACGCCCCTCACGCTCGGCTTCAGCCGCGACGACAGCAGCCAGCACGGCCTCGACCTCTGACCTCAGGAGACCCCCGATCATGACCACGACCAAGCCGTCGGTGCTGTTCGTCTGCGTCCACAACGCCGGCCGATCCCAGATGGCTGCCGGCTACCTCACCCACCTCGCCGGCGACCGCATCGACGTCCGCTCCGCCGGATCAGCTCCCGCCGCCGCCATCAACCCCGTTGCCGTTGCCGCCATGGCCGAGGAAGGCATTGACATCACCGGTGAGCTGCCCAAGATCCTCACCACTGACGCCGTCCGAGCCTCCGACGTGGTCATCACCATGGGCTGTGGCGACACCTGCCCCTACTTCCCCGGGAAGCGCTACGAGGACTGGGTCCTCGACGACCCTGCCGGGCAAGGCATCGGTGCCGTGCGACCCATCCGCGACGAGATCCGGCGACGGATCGAGCGGCTCATCTCCGAGCTCTGATCTCAGCCGTCTTCGCCCATCTTCTTACCTGACAGGGAAAACTCAACTCAAACCCTTGTTATAGAAACTCTGTTCGAGTAAAATCGAACCATGATCGAGGCCCCCACCGACCAGCCCGCAGCGCCCGCGCTGCAGGCCGCGGTGGACTCCCTCGACGTCGCCGTGGAACACCTGATCAAGCTCGTCGACGACGGCGCCCTGGCTGATCTCGGCGCGTTCGGGCTGGTCGACCTTCTGCAGTCGATGGAACAGGTCCGCAACAAGCTGCCCGTCGTCGATCGGGCAATAATTCAGTACGGCACCGAGCAAGGGGTGCCCGCGGTGCTGTCCGAACGCACGATGACCCGGGTCCTGACCAACGGGATCAGAATCTCCATCGGGGAAGCGTCACGCCGGGTCAAAGCCGCTGAGCACCTCGCCGACCGGACGAGCATGACCGGCGAACCCCTGGCACCCATACGGGCGCATCTGTCCGCGGCGCAACGCGACGGGCTCGTCACCCCCGAACAGGTCACCCTGATCGACACTGCCCTCCGCAAGGTCAAGCACTGCGACCCCACCGCGATCGAAGCCGGCGAAGTCCTGCTGGTGCAACACGCCACCCAGCTCGGCTACCAAGACCTCGACCGGGTCGCCGCCCGGCTGATCGAAGCGATCGACCCCGATGGGGTCCTGCCCGCCGACGAAGCCGAACACCGTCTCCGCCGGTTCTTCCACCTCAAACACCGCAAAGACGGCTCCTGGGCCGGAGACTTCCGGTTGACCCCCGACGCCGGGCAGAAACTCGCCGCCCTCCTCGGACCGTTGGCCAAACCGCAGACCACCAGGTTCCAGACCGGAGCCGATCCCGACACGAACGAGGCGGCCGGCAGGCACGTCGTGGCCGACGAACGAACCCAAGGACAACGCCAACACGACGCTTTGGCCGCGATCCTCGACGCCGCGCTGCGCACCGATGATCTGCCCGCCGCAGGCGGCACCCCCACCACCCTGCTGTTGACCATGTCGTGGGAGGACTTCCTCAGCGAGCACGGCATCGGCTACTACGCCGACGGCACCGCGGTCTCCGCCCGCACCGCCCGACAGCTCGCCGACCAAGCCGACATCGCGCTCTGCTTCAAGAACGCCAAAGGGGCCGTCCTCGACCTGTGGCGGACCCGCCGGATCGCCACCGCCGCCCAGACCCTCGCGCTGATCGCCCGAGATGCCGGCTGCTCCTTCCCCGGCTGCGATGTGGCACCCCAATGGTGCGAACGGCACCATGTGATCGCCTGGTACGACGGCGGCGACACCAACCTCGGGAACCTGACCCTGGTCTGCTCCTACCATCACCACCAGTTCGCCCAACGCGGCTGGCACTGCCAGATCAACACCGACGGCCTTCCAGTCTGGATCCCACCCAAGTGGATCGACCGACAGCAACGACCGATCCTGAACGCCCGGATCACCATCAACAACTGGGACCCCCAAGACCCCCTCGACTTCAACCAACCCCTCGTCGTCGATCCTCCAGAGCCACCTGACTGATCAAAGATCACCCGGCCAAGATCATCGAGCCGAAGTCATCCGAACGACGACCGCCACAGGACTGTGCCTGCCGGCGGTCGTCGACCTGCTCGGGATCATCAGCCTGACTTGGCCGGCCGGCCGAATCGTCACCTGCCTCCTGAACGAACCGCCCCGGTGAACTGTCGGTGAACCGCCCTGGTGATCTGTCGGTGAGGCCTTAGGCTCCGGCAGTCGGCTGTGCCGAATTCGCGGATGAGAACGTGTACGTGTAGGTGACGGGCGACGTGGCACTCGGCGCCGAGCTACCGCTGTCGGGCGTGAGCTCGACCTTGACCTCGTAGTCGGTGCCGTAGATGGCGGTGTAGGTGCCTGAGCCGTCGAAGTCCAAGGCCTTGTTGGCGGAGTTGAGTGTCAGCTGGGCGGGCAGTGTCGGGTCGGTGGGGTCCGCCACCGCGGCGCAGAGTGTGTCGTAGAGCGGAACGTTGGGCGTCTGGCGCGTCGCGTCGTGGTGGTAGTTGGGGGCCAAGGCGGTGAGCGAACCGCTGTAGGTGCCGCCGAGTTCGGTGTGCAGATCCACGTTGCCGCTGGCAATGACGCTCTTGAGGTTGACGGTGACCTTGGCAGTGGTGTGGGCGGGCACCTTGATGCTCTGCGACGGCGACGTGTAGGTGACGCCCTCGGTGGTCGTGGTGGTGTCGGTCTGGCTGAAGTTCACCGTCGTGGACTGCGAATAACTGCCTTCGAAGCCGTCGATGCCCAACTTGGCACTGACCGTCTGGCCGATGGTGAGCCCCTTGGTCACGGCCGCCGACAGCGACAGGGTTTTGTTGAGGCTGAACGAGGGGGTGCTCAGGGTCTGATCCACGTCGCTGGTGTTGTCCAGATTCGAGTTGCCCACGTACCAGGTGTCCCCGTCCTTGGTGTCCGGGTCACCGATCTTGTTCACCGCGGTGTTCTTCGCGGTGACGCCGCTGATGTCGACTGCAGTCAGGACGACGTGCTGATCCCGGTCCCCCGCGCTCAAGGCGAAAACGCCGCCGGCGTGGGGACTCTGGGCCATCAACGTCGCGTTGAGGTCGACAACACTGGGCGGGGGCGGCGGATCAGTCACGGTTCATCATTACGTACGGCACCGATAATCACAGCGGCGGCATGCGCGTTGAGAGCGACGCGCGTAGTGCGGGCAGGTGCAGGTGAACTCGCACATACCTCATACACGCGGCGAGGTCGCTGCGACAAGGGTGTTTGACGAAACCACGCTTGGTCAGGGGTGATGTGGTGGAGCGGACGACGGGAATCGAACCCGCATTCTCAGCTTGGGAAGCTGATGTTCTGCCATTGAACTACGTCCGCATCGCGACCCCTGGAATCCCCCACGGACTGCGCGCGGAGCAGTCTAGCCGAACTTCCGGGCCCCTCGCCCACGCCCAGATCCCGCCGCTGGTCGCTGCGAGAATGCCGCCGTGGACCCACTGACCTCCCTCGCCCAGGACATCGACCGCACGTGCCGGCTCACCGGTGAGTTCACCCTGCGGTCCGGGCAGGTCGTGCCGGAGTACTTCGACAAGTACCAGTTCGAGGCCGAACCGCTGCTGCTCCGGCGGGTGGCCGAGGCGATGGTGCCGCTGCTGCCCGTCCGACACCGAGCTGCTCGGCGGCCTGGAGCTCGGTGGGGTGCCGATCGCCACCATGGTCAGCTCCCTGACCGGGCTGCCGGCCGTGTTCGTCCGGAAGCAGGCCAAGACGTACGGCACCTGCCGGCTGGCCGAGGGTGCCGACGTGGCCGGCCGGACGGTCACCCTGATCGAGGACGTGATCACCACCGGCGGCGCCGTCCGCGCTGCGGCAGTCGCGCTGCGGGAGCGCGGTGCCACGGTCGGGGCGGTGGTCTGCGCGATCGATCGCAGCCCGGCGGGCGCCCGGCCGCTCGACGACGTGGGGATCGCCGTACGGTCGGTGCTGACCCGCGCCGAGCTCGACCGGGCACACCGAGCCACCCCCGGATAGATTCCGCCATGCGGTAGTGCATCGACTCTCAGTGGAAACTGGGTCTTGACCGGGCCGGCCCGGGCGTGGTGTGCTTCTCCCACTCCGCTCGCCGGAGCACCTGGATCAGCAGACAGGTCATCGAAACTGAGCTGGCACCCGATGTCGTGGGGAGCCGCTCTGCGTGCGCCCCACCCGAGCTAGACGGAGTTGGTGGCATGAGCCGCACCTGGTTCACGAACCCGTTGGCCGTGTTCACGGCCACGACCGAGGACGCGTCCGGTGGCGTGGTGGTCGAAGGATCACAGATCGTCGAGCTGGTGCCGGCCGGCGGCGCCCCGACGCAGGGTCATGATCAGACCTTCGACGCGGGCCGGCACGTGATCCTGCCGGGCTTGATCAACACCCATCACCACTTCTACCAGACCCTCACCCGGGCCTGGGCTCCCGTGGTGAACACTCCGCTGTTCCCCTGGTTGACCAACCTCTATCCGGTCTGGGCGCGCCTCACGCCCGAGGACCTCGAGCTCGCCACCACTGTGGCGTTGGCCGAGCTGCTGCTGTCCGGGTGCACGCTGGCGGCTGATCACCACTACCTGTTCCCGGCGGGGATGGAGTCAGCGATCGACGTGCAGGTCGACGTGGCCCGCCGGCTCGGAGTACGGGTGCTGCTCACCCGCGGCTCGATGACCCTCGGCGAGCGCGACGGCGGACTGCCACCGCAGAGCACCGTGCAGGATCCCGACGTGATCTTGGCCGACTCGGAGCGCCTGATCACCACCTACCACGAGCGCGGTCCCGGGGCCATGGTGCAGATCGGGCTCGCTCCCTGCTCGCCCTTCTCCGTCACGAGGGAGATCATGCGCGACAGCGCCGCCCTGGCCGAGCAGCACGACGTCCGGCTGCACACCCACCTCGCCGAGACCATCGACGAGGAGGACTTCTGCCGCGAGATGTTCGGACTGCGGACGGTCGACTACCTGGACAGCGTCGGCTGGCTGACCTCACGCACCTGGCTGGGGCACGGCATCCACTTCGACGACAGCGAGATCGCCCGCCTCGGCGCGGCCGGGACCGGCGTCGCGCACTGCCCGACCTCCAACATGCGGCTGGCCTCGGGCATCGCCCGCACCGTCGAGCTGGAGGCGGCCGGCGTGCCGGTCGGTCTCGGGGTGGACGGCTCGGCCTCCAACGACGCCAGCAACATGATCATGGAGGCCCGTCAGGCCCTCTACCTGCAACGGCTGAAGTACGGCGCCGAGCAGGTCACGCCCCGAGCGGGCCCTCGGCTGGGCCACCGCGGGATCCGCCCGGGTGCTCGGGCGCGACGACGTCGGGACCATCGCCGTCGGCCAACAGGCAGACCTGGCTCTGTTCACCCTGGATGATCTTCGTTTCTCCGGCAGCCACGACCCGTTGTCCGCCCTGCTGCTCTGCGGCGCCGACCGCGCGGACCGGGTGCTGGTCGCCGGCCAGTGGCGGGTCGTCGACGGCGCCGTCGTCGGCCTCGACCTCCCCCGCCTGATCGCCGCCCACCGCGCCGCCGCCGCGCGGCTCGTCGGCTCCGCTCGCTGACCCGGTCGGCTGCGCCGATTCACGAACAACCCGCCCAGCTCCTCCACCCGCCCGACGCCGCACCCACCCGCAACGGACTCGGTCAACCAGCCCGAGTCCCGGACAACAAGGACGTTGCCATGACCCACTCCGCCTCCGCACCCGCCACGACCCCGCCGACGACCCGGCCGGAGGACGAGCGCCTGCCGCTGGGCAGCACCGTCGCGTACGGGCTGCAGCACGTGCTCACCATGTACGGCGGGATCATCGCGCCGCCGTTGATCATCGGACCCGCCGCCGGACTCGGCTCCGGCCGAGATCGGCGCCCTGATCACCGCCTGCCTGTTCATGGGCGGCCTGGCCACCCTGCTGCAGACGATCGGGCTGCCGTGGTTCGGCTCCCAGCTGCCCCTGGTCCAGGGCGTCTCCTTCGCCGGGGTGGCCACCATGGTGGCCATCGTGGACGGCGGCGGCGGTCTGCCGGCCGTCTTCGGTGCGGTCATCGTGGCCTCGGTGATCGGGCTGTTGATCACACCCCTGTTCGCCACCATCATCCGGTTCTTCCCCCCGGTGGTCACCGGCGTGGTGATCACCACCATCGGGCTGACCCTGCTGCCGGTGGCGGCGATGTGGGCGATGGGCGGCAACCCGGCCGCTGAGACGTTCGGTTCGGCGCAGAACATCGGTCTCGCCGGTCTCACCTTCGTCATCGTGCTGGCGCTGTCCAAGCTCGGCAGCGCCACGGTGTCCCGGTTGTCGATCCTGTTGGCCATCGTGGCCGGCACTGTCGTCGCCGCCGTCCTCGGGGTGGCCGACTTCTCCCAGGTGGGACAGGGACCGGTGGTCGCCTTCCCGACGCCGTTCGCCTTCGGGGTGCCGACGTTCCACGCCGCCGCCATCATCTCGATGCTGATCGTGATCTTGGTGACGCTGACCGAGACCACCGCCGACATCCTCGCCGTCGGGGAGATCGTCGGCACCAAGGTGGACCGCAAGCGGATCGCCAACGGGCTGCGGGCCGACATGGCCTCCAGCGCCGTCTCCCCGATCTTCGGCTCGTTCACCCAGAGCGCCTTCGCCCAGAACGTCGGCCTGGTCGCCATCACCAAGGTGAAGAGCCGCTACGTCGTCGCCGCCGGCGGCGGGATCCTGGTCGTGCTCGGTCTGCTGCCGATCCTCGGCCGGGTGGTGGCCGCGGTCCCCTCGCCGGTGCTCGGGGGTGCCGGCATCGTGCTGTTCGGGTCGGTCGCGGCCAGCGGCATCCGTACGCTGTCGAAGGTCGCCTACGACGACACCATGAACCTGGTGATCGTGGCCTCGTCCATCGGGGTGGGGATGCTGCCGGTCGTCGCGCCGGAGATCTACGCCGGCTTCCCGTCCTGGTTCCGCACCGTGTTCGACTCCGGCATCAGCTCGGCCGCCCTGGTGGCGATCCTGCTGAACATCCTGTTCAACCACCTCTCTTTCGGCAACACGGCCCGGGCCTCGGTGCTGGCGGCATCGCCGGCCCGGATGGTCCGCGCCGACGAGCTCGCCGCCCTGGTCGACGGCGACTCCTTCGTCGGTGGTCGCCTGATCGACGCCGACGGACGGGAGGTGCCGGTCCGCGACCGGGATGCGCACTGAGTGCGCCGAGCGCCCGGCTAGCATCCTGGTCATGCCCATCGCCCTCGGTCAGGTCGTCGTCGACTGCATCGACGCCGAGAAGCTCGCCACCTTCTGGTCGGAGTTCCTCGGTCTCCCACTGGCCGAAGGAGCGAGCCAGTTCTGGGCGATGATCCCGGCGCCGGCGGACCGGAGCCTGCCGCCGCTGATGTTCCTGCAGGTCGAGAACCCGACCGCCGGGAAGAACAAGTGGCACCTGGACCTGTTCACCGACGACCCGGCCGCCGCGATCGAACGGGCGGTCGGTCTGGGGGCCACCCGGCAGGGCGACTACGACGAGCACGACGCGGTCTGGACCACCCTGGCCGACCCCGAGGGGAACCTGTTCGACCTGGCCGCGCCGCACTGACCAGGCCGTCGCCGACCCTGTCCGGCCCCAGTCGGAGGCCGGCCGGCCGGACGCCACGCATCAGGGTCCACCCCCGAATCCTCCGGTGACCGCCCCTGACCCCGAGCCCGGACCCTCGATCCACCCGGGTGACCTGACCTACGGTGGGGACATGGCTGACAGCTCCACCGAACCCTCCGGCGTGGGTCCTGCCTCCGGCGGCAACCTGCGGGCCGCCGACGCGGACCGGGACCAGGTCGCCACGGTGCTCAGCACCGCGTACGCCGAGGGTCGGATCACCCGCGAGGAGCACGACGAGCGTCTGGACCAGGTGATGCGGGCCCGCACCTTCGACGACCTGGTGCCGATCACCAGCGACCTGGTCCCGCTGCCGACCGCCACTCCTGACCCCAGCACCTACGCCCCGGCCACGCAGGTGCCGGTCGACGGTCCCGGTCGGTCGTTCACCGTCGACACCTCCCGCGACTCCGGCTCCGACCAGCTGATCGCGATCTTCGGCGGCGCCACCCGCAAGGGTCGTTGGCGGATGCCCAAGCGGTCCAACGCCGTGGCCCTGTTCGGGGGCGTCGACCTCGACCTGACCGAGGCCACCTTCGAGGGCACGGAGATCGAGATCACCGGTTTCTGGTGCTTCGGCGGGATGGAGATCAAGGCCCCGGCCGGGGTCGAGGTCCGTGACCGTACGGCCGGGATCTTCGGCGGCACCGAGATCAAGGGACTGGGTGACCCCCTCCCGGGTGCCCCGGTGATCACCATCAAGGGCGTCTCCCTGTTCGGCGGTGTCTCGGTCACCGGTCCGGTGCCGGCGAAGAAGAAGCGTCGCCGGCACGACTTCCACTGACACGACTTCCACTGAGCCGCACCACCTTGCCGACCAGGACCTCACCGTGACCACCGCCGAGTACGAGCGCCGACGCCCACCAGGAGAGTGACCGCATGACCCCCGGCAGCTACCGAGCCTCCGACCGCGATCGCGACCAGGTCACCGAGGTGCTGAACACCGCGTACGCGGAGGGGCGTCTCACCCTCGAGGAGCACCAGGAGCGCACGCAAGCCGCCCTGGAGGCGCGGACCTTCGACGACCTGACCGAGCTGACCACCGACTTGGTCCCGCTGCAGGCGGTGCCGGTGCACACCGACCCGACCCGCCGCCAGCTGGTCGTCCGCGAGGGCGCCATCGCCGCCTCCGACACGATGTCGACGGTCATGTCGTCGGTGAAGCGAGAGGGCAGCTGGCGGATGCGGAGCCACAGCGTGGCCAACAACGTGATGGGTGACGTCAAGCTGGACCTGACCCAGGCCACCTTCGACGCCCCGGTCGTCGAGCTCACCGGGACCGTGCTGATGGGCAGCACGACGATCCGGGTGCCGGTCGGTGTCACGGTCATCAACGAGGTCACCAACGTCCTCGGTGAGACCACGGTGAAGGACATCGGCGAGCCGGATCCGAGCATGCCGACCCTCGTGCTGAAGGGCACCAACATCATGGGCGACATCAAGGTCCGTGGCCCCAAGAAGCCGTCGCGTTGGCGCAAGGCTCTAACCTGACTGCCTGATGGATGACCTCTTCGCCCCGCCCGCGTACGACTGGAAGCGCCTCGCGCCCGGCTTCTTGAAGCTGAGGCGACTCGGCGACGCCATCTTCTGGTTGATCCTCCTGTCGATCCCCGCCGTGCTGCTGCTGATCTTCGGCGAGCGGTGGTGGCCACCGGTGCTGGTGTGGGCGGCCGCCCTGGTCATCATCGGGCTGCGGTTCCACTTCCTGCGCCGGTCCTGCGCGTCGTGGGGCTACGTGGAGCGGGAGGACGACCTCTACATCACCCACGGCGTGTGGTGGCGGACGCTCACGGCGGTCCCGTACGGGCGGATGCAGCTGGTCGAGGTCGAGTCCGGCCCGCTGGAGCGGCTCTTCGGGCTGGCCTCGGTGACGCTGAAGACGGCCAGCCCGGGCACCGACGCCCGGATCCCCGGTCTGGAGCCGGCCGAGGCGGCCCGGCTGCGTGACCAGCTGACCGAGCTGGGCGAGGCGCACGCCTCCGGTCTATGAGCGAACCGACTCCCCCACCGGCCCCCGTCGCCCCGACGCCGGCCGGCGAGACCCCCCGCCCCGTCAAGCAGACCGAGCGGCCGCACCCGCTCACGCCGCTGATCCGCGGCTGGGTGGTGCTGCTGGCGATCGTCGTGGGCTTCGGACGTGAGTTCATCCCGGACGGCACCGGCGAGGAGCAAGGCATCGTCGGCCTGGGACTGCGCTGGATCCTGCTCGGGATCGCCGGCATCGTGGTGCTGGCCGCGGCCGCCGGGTTCACCTCCTGGTACTTCACCCGCTACGTCATCGACGACGAGGAGCTGCGGATCGAGACCGGAGCGGTCTTCAAGAACTCCAAACGGGTGCCGTTCGAGCGGGTCCAGTCGGTCGACATCATCCAGCAGTTCGCGGCGCGCATCTTCGGTCTCGCCGAGCTGCGGATCGAGGTGGGCGCCGGCGACTCCACCATCAAGCTGCGCTACCTGACCCGGCAGCAGGCGGCCTCCCTGCGGGACTACCTGCTGAGCCGCGCGCACGGCGACCGGGTGCGGATCGGCGACGTCGGCACCGGCCAGGCCAGCGTCCTCACCGACCTGTCGTCGGCCGACCAGGCCCTGGTCACGGTCCCGCCGCAGCGCCTCGTCGTCGGCTTCCTGCTGTCGAGTGAGTTCCTGGTCTCGGTGGCGGTGCTGGTGATCGCCCTGGTCGTCACGGCCGGGTTCGACGTCGTCGGCTTCGCCCTGGCCGGTCTCATCCCGCTGGCCATCGGTCTGGTCTCGATGATCGGCCGGCGGGTCTTCCAGATGTTCAACTTCACGCTGGCCCAGTCCGCCCGCGGGCTGCGGGTGACCCGCGGCCTGTTCAACCTGACCAGCCAGTCGGTGCCGGTCAACCGGATCCAGGGCATCCGGGTGCTGCAGCCGATCCTGTGGCGGCGCCTCGGCTGGTACCGGGTGGACGTCAACGTCCTCGGCTACGGCAGCAGCGAGGGCAGCGACAACGACACCTCCGCCACCAGCGTGCTGGTGCCGGTGGCCGATGCCCGCGACGTGGCCGTCACCCTCGGCCGGATCCTTCCCGGCTTCGACCCCGACCAGGTGGAGCTGCACGGCTCGCCGCGCCGGGCCCGGTGGCTCCGACCGTTCGACTTCTGGACGCTGCGCTACGGGACCGACGACCGGGTGGTGATCACCGAGCACGGCTGGCTCACCCACGTCCGCAACCTCGTCCCGCACGCCAAGACCCAGTCCGTACGACTCAGTCAGGGCCCGCTGCAGCGGCGCCTCGGACTGGCCGACGTGCATCTTGACATCACCCGCGGCCCGGTCACGCCGATCGCCCACCAGCTCGATGCGGCTGCCGCCCGGGACCTGACCCTGTCCCAGCTCGACCTGGCCCGCAGCGCCCGTGCGGCGGACCGGGTCCGCCCGCCGCTGGACTCCACCGACCCCGCCGCCGTCGGCCCCGGCGCCGTCGACCCGGCCGCTGACGAACAGGGCCGCCGACGGGTGCTGGAGCGGTTCGGGGTCGGCGAGCGCGACCTGATCGGCAGCGGCGGGGAGTCGCAGGTCTACGCCCTGGGCCCGGACCGGGTGCTGCGGATCTACCGCGGCGGCCACGAGGCGCCGGCGGCGATGATCAGCCAGCTCCGCCCGCTCTACGCGGGCTGGACCGGCCAGCGGATCGGGCTCGAGCTGCCCCAGATCCTGGACGCCGGTGAGATCGGCGGCCGCTGGTTCAGCGTCGACCGCCGGATGTCCGGCGGCAGCCTCTCCACCTGGCTGGCGGCCGCCGAGCCCGGCGCGCGACGAGACGCGCTGCTGGGCTACCTGGACGCCGCCAGCCGGATGCAGCAGCTGCCCTTCGCCGGTGTCCGGTCACGCGCGGCTGCTCGGTCCGGACGCCCCGCGACAGTTCGACACCCTGGTCGCGCTGCTCACCGACCAGCTGCTGCGGATCCTGGCCGAGAGCCAGAGCCGGCTGGAGGCCGACGTCCCCGACGTCGCCCGCATCTGGGACGAGCTGCAGCAGTGGCTGACCGCTCGCCAGGGCACGCCCCGGCTGGTGCACGGCGACTTCTGCCCGCCCAACACCTACGTCGCGGTGCAGCCCGACGGCCGCCCGGTGATCACCGGGGTCGGCGACTTCAGTCCGCACACCCTGCACGCCGACCCGATGATGGACATCGCCGGGGCGATCATGTTCCTGGAGCTGGAGACGTACGCCGGAGCCGCCGACGACGCCGCCTGGCTGACCCAGCAGGCCATCGCGCGGTTCGGACCGGACGTGGCGGAGGCGCTGCCGATGTACCGCCGCTACTTCGGCTTCTACTTCTCCAACGCCTTCGCCTTCGACCCGGTCCTGTACGACTGGTGCCGGCGCCAGCTGACCCGCTGACCGCGCCGGAACTCCACCGACGCCGCCCCGTCGACCTCGCGCGCTAGACAGGTGACCATTTGGTCACCTATTCTCGATGAGTGCCCGACCCGGACGTGTTCAAGGCGCTCGCCGACGAGACCAGGCGAGCCATCCTGGACAGCCTGTTCGCCGAGGACGGTCAGACGCTCGGCCAGCTCTGCGCCCAGTTCGAGCAGATGACCAGGTTCGGGGTGATGAAGCACCTCGCCGTGCTGGAGGCCGCCGACCTGGTCATCCCGCTGCGCCAGGGCCGGGAGAAGCGGCACTTCCTCAACCCGGTGCCGATCGAGCAGATCGCCAACCGGTGGATCAGCCGCTACGCCGCCCGCTTCACCGCCGCACTGGTCGGGCTGGACGAGCAGGTCCGCGCCGACGCCGCCGGCCGGGGCGCCGACTCGCACACCACCCGAACACCGAACCGACACCGACACCGACACCGACACCGACACCGAGAGGTTCCCCGCATGAGCATCACCGCGCACGTCCACCAGGTCTACATCGCGGCCAGCCCGGAGCAGGTCTGGCGGGCCATCACCGACTCGGACTGGACCAGGCGCTACTTCTTCGGCACCGTCTTCGTCCGGCCGCCGGAGGCGGGCCAGCCCTACCGGACCGTCACCCCGGACGGCGCGGACGCCACCGAGGGCACCGTCGAGGAGCTGGAGCCACCGACCGACGGGCCGGCCCGGTCGATTCGTGCTGACCTGGCGCACCCTGTACGACGCCGAGCTGGCCGCCGAGCCGCCCAGTCGCGTCGAGTGGACGGTCGAGGCGGCCGGCGAGGGGCTCACCCGGGTCCGGCTCGTGCACGGCGACCTCGCCGCCAGCCCGCTGACCTGGGCCAGCGTCCGCAGCGGCTGGCCGTGGGTGCTGGACGGGCTGAAGACGGTGCTGGAGACCGGCCGGAGCCTGCCGCCCCGGCAGGCCGACCCGGCGGGGGCCGACGCGCCGGACCAGCCGGCGGGCGACGGGCCCGCGGGGGTGGACGAGCCCGCGGGGGTGGACGAGCCCGCGGGGGTCGACGGGGACTGGCACCGGGCGCAGGGGGTGGCGGCGCACCAGGAGACGTGGGCGCTGCTGGACCGGTCGGATCGCTCGCCGAGCGAGGACGCCGCCCTGGTCACCAGCGCCTTCGCCTCGGCCTACCACTGGGCTCGCGCCACCGGACGGACCCCGGCCAACGCGGCCCGCGCCGACTACCTGGTCGCCAAGTCCCTCCTCGCCACCGGACACGCAGACGCCGCCCTCACCTGGGCCGACAGCTGTCTGGACCGGTGCCGGCAGCACGGTCTGGGCGACTTCGACCTCGCGTACGGGTTCGAGATCCGCGCCCGAGCCCTGTGGACGCTGGGCCGCGTCGCGGAGGCGGAGTCCGACTGGGCCGCCGCGCTGGCCGTACCGATCGCCGACCTCGAGGACCGGGAGTGGTTCGAGCGCGACGTCAGGGACGGGCTCGCGCCCACCGCTGCAGCCGGTCCAGCGTCGCGTTGATGGACCTGGCGTTGGCGCGCTTGGCTCGCATCAGCGCCAGCACCAGCGGCGCCCGGGAGCCGGTCGTGTCGAACTGCTCGGTGACGCGGGTGTGCTGGTCGTCGACGGGCTCCAGCAGGTAACGCCAGACGTGCCCGCCGAAGTGACGCCAGGCGATCCGGGTCGGCTCCTCGAACTCCACCACCTCGTTCAGGATCTTGTACGGGCAGGCCGATCCGCATCTGCATCCCGAACTTCGCGCCGGCCGACAGCCGCTCGGGGGTCCGCTCCTGGACGCCGCGGACGCTGCCGGACCCGTCGAACTCGCTGTGCCGGCGGGGCGTGGCCAGCAGGTCGAAGATGTCGGCGGCGGGGGCGGCGACCGTACGGGTGGCGGAGATGATGTCGGGACTCATCCGTCCAGTGTGGTCGCCGCCACCGGGGCAGCCGCCCGGGAGGGGTGTCGGACGTCGATGACGCGTGGATAGGCTGCCCGGCATGACTGAGTCCTCCGCCACCACCGCCGCTGGCCGTGCCGTCCTCGGTATCGACATCGGCGGGAGCGGTATCAAGGGTGCCCCCGTCGACCTGACCACCGGGCTGTTCGCCAAGGACCGGTTGCGGATCGACACCCCCGCCAAGTCGACGCCGGCCAACGTGGCCAAGGTGGTCGCCGAGATCGTCGACCACTTCGGCGACGACATCGGTGACGGACCGATCGGCGTCACCATCCCCGCGGTGGTGACCCACGGGCAGACCCGCTCGGCGGCCAACATCGACCAGTCCTGGATCGACGCCCCGGCCGAGAAGATCTTCGAGGACGTGCTGCAGCGCGACATCTACCTGATGAACGACGCCGACGCCGCCGGGGTCGCCGAGGTGCACTACGGCGCCGCCAAGGACCACCCGGGACTGGTGCTGGTCACCACCCTCGGCACCGGCATCGGCAGTGCGCTGATCTACCGGGGTGTGCTGGTGCCCAACAGCGAGCTCGGGCACATCGAGGTCGACGGTCACGACGCCGAGAGTCGGGCCTCGTCAGGGGTCAAGGAGCACCACGGCTGGTCCTACAGCGAGTGGGTGCCGCGGTTGCAGCGCTACTACGAGGTGCTGGAAGCCCTGTTCTGGCCGGACCTGATCGTGGTCGGCGGCGGGGTCAGCAAGAAGGCCGAGAAGTTCCTGCCCAAGCTCAAGCTGAAGAGCGAGATCGTGCCGGCCAAGCTGCTGAACAGCGCCGGGATCGTCGGTGCTGCCTGGCTGGCCGCGGACCGCAAGGACCATCCCGACCAGCCGCGCTGACGATCCGCTCCGCGCGGCACCGTCCCGACCGGCACCGCGCCGCGCCGGTCGGGACGCTCACCGGTCGGGCCGGCGGTTGGTCGCCCGTGCCTCAGAGCCCGTCCCAGCTCTCCTCGATCGACTCGAGCACCTCGGTCGCGGCTCCGGTGCCGTCGTCGCTCCGGATCCGACGTGCGACCTCGTCGGCGTGGTGTCGGTAGCTGGTGTCTGTGGCCAGACGGCGCAGCCGCTCTTCGAGCGTCCGGGCCGTGAGGCGTCGCCAGGGCAGCGGGTCGGGACCGCAGCCCAGGCGCTTGATCTGGTGGCCCCAGAACGGCTGGTCTCCGAGCACCGGACAGACCAGGGTGGGCCGGCCGGCCCGGAGCCCGGCCGCGGTGGTGCCCGATCCGCCGTGGTGGACCACCGCCTGGACCTGGGGAAGGAGCCAGTCATGGGGCGCGGCGTCGATGATCAGGATGTCGTCGCTGGAGTCGATCTCGACGCGGCTCCATCCGCTCGCCACGACGGCGCGGAGTCCGACTCGCCGGACGGCTTCGACGATCGCGGCGTGCCGCTCCTCGGCTCCCCGGTCGAACCCCATGCTGCCGAACCCCACGTAGATCGGCGGCGGCCCCTCGGCCAGGAACCGGCGGAGCTCGTCGGTCGGCTGCCACTGCTCGTCCGCGTCGAGGAACCAGTAGCCCGTGACGTGCGCTGACGGCGGGTAGTCGCCGGGGACCGGGCACACGTGTCGGCTGAAGCCGTACAGGACGGGCACGGGGCGTCCGGATCGATCCGACAGAAGCGTCTCGGTACGTCGGATCGGGGGCAGTGAGAGCTCGGCGCGGAAGTCGTTGAGCATGCCCCCGTACAGCACGGCGGTCGCTCGGATGAGCTGGTAGCTCAACCTGTTGGCCCGTCCACCGAAGGGCCAGTGGCCGATGAAGGGGATCGGAAACTCCTTGGTGGGCGTGAAGAACGGCAAGGGCAGCGACAGCACGCCGGGCACACCGAGCTTCTCGGCGATGTGGTATCCGCCCAGCGACTTCGGGTGGTACACCACTGTCGTCGGCTGGTACTCCCGAGCCGCTGTCCACTGATCCGCCAGGGCGGCGCGCTGCGCTGAGCTCATGGCCCGGAGGAGCCTGGGTGCCTCTCGCGGTCCGCTCATCTGGGGCATGGTGTCCCGGATCAGCTGCAGCATGTCGTTGCCCATGTGCAGGTAGTCGACGCCGGCCCCCTCCACCAGATGCCGATAGCCGGCGGCCGTGCAGACGGCGGCCTCGTGCCCGGCGCGGACCAGGCGTTGCGCCAGAGCCAGGAAGGGCTGTACATCACCCCGAGTGCCGAAGGTGTAGATCAGGACTCTCATCGATGACAGCGCCCTCCGTCTTGGTCTGCGTGATCTTGGTCTGCGTGATCTTGGTCTGCGTGATCTTGGTCTGCGTGATCTTGGTCTGCGTGATCTTGGTCTGGTGATCGGTCTGGGCAGAACTGGTCGGTGCTCATGACCGGAGGTCCCGGCGTCGGTGACCTACCAGACCCAGCCCGGCCAACGCGATGCTGATCAGGACCATGGCCACGGCGCCGGTCCAGTCCGGCGAGGTGGCGGGCACCGTGGTCAGATGGTCGAACGGCGACAGGGCCGCGACCCAACCCGGCCAGGCGAAGGTTCCGGCCAGCGTCCACACGACGAAGCCGCCGACGACAGGCGTCGCACCCACGGCGACCACCGCCCGTGGCGCCCAGCCGAGCGCGAGCTGGGCGGCAGCCACGGCGAGCAGGGTCGCCGGTAGCGCGTTGACGGCCCCGGCCACCGCCTCGTCGAGGCCGAGGGGAGCGCCAGCGGTCGAGGCGCCGAGGTAGACGGCGAAGCCGGTGCTGATCGCGAGCAGACAGCAGGCGACGACGACGACCGCGAGCCGGACGAGGGCCCAGTGGAGACGGGCCAGCGGCAGGGTCAGGATCAGCGTCAGCCGGCCCCGTTCCTCGTCGGCGGCGTCGAGGCCGAGCTGGAGGGCGCCGAACAGCCCCAACGGGACCGGCAGCAGGAAGAGCAGTGCGGCGACGTAGCCCTGCACGGTGGTGAGCTCCGCGAACCCGGCTCGGGAGGCCAGCTCGGCGAACCGGGGGTTCGCGACCAGGAACTCGGTCAACGACACCGACAACGCCCCGATCAGCGCGAAGTAGGCGCCCAGCCCGATCGCCCACCCACGCCAGCCGGGCAGCGTGCGGCGCACGGCGAAACCGGTCACCGACCTCAACAGCCAGAACCGTCCGGACTGGTTTCGCCGGACCGGAACGAGCCCCGCACCGACATCTCGCCCCCCGGCCAGCGCCACCCCGACCGCCCCCACTCCCAGCCCGGCCGCGGCCAGCACCACCAGCGGCAGCAACCGATCGCCTGCGTACGGGGCGCTGGCCGACACCAGTCCGAACGGACTCAGCCACCCCCACCACGCCCAGTCGGCCCGAGCGTCGCCCACCATCCGCAGCAGCACCCCGGCCGCGAAGACCACGAACGACCACTCGGTGGCGGCGTGACGGCTGCCGGCGAGCTGCCCACACAACCCACCGACAGCTGTGTAGAAGACGGCGACCAGACCGATTCCCGACGCGTACACGGCGGCACCCCGACCGGCGGCACCGGTGGCCAGGAGCGCCACCCAGATCGTCCCGGCGAGCAGGGCCTGCCACCCCAGGAGCACCATCAGCCGCTGCGCCTGGAGCCGAGCCGGCGTGAGGGGACCGGCCAGCAGGAGACTCGTCCGGCCGGCATCCTCCTCCCCGCGGGTGAGACGGGTCGCGGCCGTGACCCCCCACACCGCAGCGGCGACGGCGGTGAACATCCCGATCCGCCACACCGTGAAGCCTCCGGCAGTGTCCAGGGCCCGCGGCGCGCCGAAGAGCACCCGGATGGCCGGGTTCTCGGCTATCAGTGCCAAACCCGACGCCGCCTGCGGATCGGCGAAGGTCACCGCGTACTGCGCCACCACAGCGGCTGTGACGCCGCCGATCACGAGGACCAGGATCGACGCACCGGTCCAGGTGAGCCGCAGGTCCAACCGCGCCACCGCCCCGGCTGCACGATGACGCGCCAGCCGTGCGTCCTGGACCTGGGCCGGCCCCGCGGCAGTCACGACGCCTGATCCCCGTAGTACTCGAGGAAGATCTCCTCCAGGGAAGACTCCCGCACCTGGATGGAGGCGGGTTCGGTGTCGGCCAGCGCGCGCAGCACCGGAGCCAGCGGACCGGCGACACCGACCACGATCGAGTCCGGTCCGAGCGGCCGGACCTCGGCCACGGCCGAGAGCTGCGGCAGCTCAGGGGGTGGACTCGGGTAGCGGACGACGATCTCGCTCCGGCGCAGGGCGCGCAGATCCTCCAGACTGGCGACCTCGACCAGCCGGCCCCCGCGCAGGATCCCCACCCGGTCGCACACCACCTCGACCTCGGCGAGATGATGCGAGCTCAACAGCACCGTCTGCCCCCTCGAGGCGGCCTCGCCGATGCAGCGGCGGAAGTGCTGCTCCATCAACGGATCGAGCCCGCTGGTCGGCTCGTCCAAGATCAAGACCGGCGCCCGGGTCGCGAAGGCGGCCACCAGCGCCACCTTCTGCCGGTTGCCGGTGGAGTACGTCCCGCACCGCCGACTCACGTCGAGCTCGAACAGCCGCACCAGACTGGCCCGGTAGCCGCGGTCGGTGCCCGGTCCCAGATCGGCGAGCAGCTCCAGGGTCTGCGCACCGGTCAGCTGCGGCCACAACGCCACGTCGGCCGGGACGTACGCGACCCCGCGACGGGCCGACGCCAGGCCGGTGTCGACGCCCAGGATCGAGGCGGACCCTCGGGTGGGTCGGAGCAGACCCATCAGCAACCGGATGGTCGTCGACTTGCCGGCGCCGTTCGGACCGAGGAGTCCGAAGGCCTCACCGGCGGCGACGTCGAGATCCAGCCGATCGAGCGCAGTGGTCCGGCCGAACCGTTTGGTCAGGCCGCGAGCGAGCAGCGCAGGGTGAGACGGAGTGGGCATGGCGTTCCTCCCGCAGACACACGGACAGCTACGCCGACCAGGCTTCCCGGCACTCCACTGGACACCGTACTGCTGAACCTCCACCCGCCGCCAGGCTCCTGGGCGGCACACCCGTGGGTGCAGTGATCACATCCGGTCGAGGGCCTCGATGCCGAGCATGTCCAGACCGTCGGCCAGCACCTTCTTGGTCAGCGTGCACAGCGCCAGCCGGGAGGCGCGGACCTCACCGTCGGACTTGAGCACCGGGCACTGCTCGTAGAACACCGAGAGCGCGCCGGCCACGTCGTAGAGGTAACCGCACAGCCGGTGCGGCTGCAGGGTGTCGGCCACCTCGGCGACCACCTCCCCGAACCGGGTCAGCAGCAGCGCCAGCGCCTGCTCGGCCGGCTCGTCGAGGACGGCGATCTTCTCCTCCACCACCAGGCCCTCGGCTTCGGCCCGGCGCAGCACCTGGGCCAACCGGGCGTGGGCGTACTGCAGGTAGGGGCCGGTGTTGCCGGTGGTCTGCACCATCCGGTCGATGTCGAAGACGTAGTCCTTGTTCAGCCCGTTGGACAGGTCGGCGTACTTGATCGCCGCCAGCGCGATCGGCGGCGCCGCCTGCTCCTCGGCGGCGTCGAGCAGGGTCATCAGGTTCACCGCCGTGCCCTCCCGGGTGGAGAACTTCTTGCCGTCCGGGCCGAGGACCTGCCCGAACGCCACGTGCTCGGCCGAGACCTCCGGCGGCAGGAATCCGGCCTTGCGGGCGACCGCGAACACCTGGTCGAAGTGGAACGACTGAGGTGCCCCGACGACGTAGATCAACCGGTTCGCGTGGAACTGCCCCACCCGACGGCGTACGGCGGCCAGATCGGTCGCGGCGTAGCCGAAGCCACCGTCCCGCTTGCGGACGATCATCGGGGCGTTGAAGCCCTCGACGAAGACCACCAGGGCACCGTCGTCGACGACCGCCGTCCCGCTGGCCTCGAGATCGGCGACCACGTTCGGCAGGTCGTCGTTGTAGGTGGACTCCCCCGCCAGGTCGTCGTCGGTCAGCAGCACGTTCAGACGCGCGTACGCGGCGTTGAAGCCGGCTTCGGAGATCTCGATCAGCTGCCGCCAGATCGCCCGGGTCTGGTCGTCGCCGGACTGCAGCTTGACCACGCGGGACCGGGCGCGACCGGCGAAGTCGTCGTCGCTCTTGAAGTGTGCGTTGGCGCGCAGGTAGAGCGCCTCCGCGTCGACCAGGTTCAGGGTCGAGGCGTCGATGCCCTCGTCGAGGATCTGCTCGACCAGCATGCCGAACTGGGTGCCCCAGTCGCCGACGTGGTTCTGGGCGATGACCCGGTGGCCGAGGGCCAGCAGGATCCGGCGCAGGCAGTCGCCGATGATCGAGGACCGCAGGTGGCCGACGTGCATCTGCTTGGCCACGTTGGGCGCGGAGTAGTCGATGACCACCGTCTGCGGGTCCTCGGTGCGCTGCACCCCCGCCGCGGGCTCGGCCAGCTGGTCGGTCACCGCACGGGCCAGCACGTCGGAGCGCAGCCGGAAGTTGATGAAGCCCGGGCCGGCGATCTCCAGCGGCTCACACAGGTCGGCCACGTCCAGCTCGTCCACGATCCGCTGGGCGACCGCTCGTGGGGGCTGACCCTGCGACTTGGCCAGGCGGAGGGCCACGTTGCTCTGGAAGTGCCCGAACTGGGGCTTGGTCGCGGGGCGCAGCTCGGGGTCGATCCCGGCGACCGACTGCACCCGGGCGCTCAACTCGTACGGCAAGGAGGACACGAGGATCAAGTATGTCCGATCCGCCACCCTGCCCCGGTCGGCCGCGGTTCCCTAGGATCGGACCATGCCCCAGCCGACCCAGCCGCTGTTGCACGACCTCGTCACGGTCTGCGCCGCTCCGACCCAGGTGCTGTCCGCCCCCGACGGCGGGATCGCTCCGCTACGGGCCGGTCGGGTCACCGCGCACGGTCTGTTCCACGCCGATCTCCGGGTGCTCAGCGGCTGCCGGCTCGAGGTGGGGGGCGCCGAGCCGGCGCACCTGGCCACCGACCTGACGGGGGCGGGCGAGGCGACGTTCACGTACCTCGCCGACACGGTGGCGGGCAGTGGCGTCGACCGGCTGCTGCGGCTGGACCGGTTCCGGTCGGTGACGCCGGGACTGCTGACCGAGACCCTGCGGCTCACCTCCGAGCTGGAGCAGGAGACGAGCACCGAGGTCCGGCTCGAGCTGGCCAGCGACCTCACGCCGATGGAGGCGATCAAGATCGGCCGACACGGCGCCCCGGCCACCTTCGGGGCCGAGCCCAGCGGCGCCGGCGTCACCTTCGGGAGCACCGAGGTCCAGGCCCGCCTGGACGCCCCGGGTGCCGCCATCAGCCGGACCGCCGACAACACCTCCCTGCTGCTCAGCTGGCCGGTGACCATCCCGGCCGGCGGGGTGGTCGAGCTGGACTGGCGGGTGGCGGTGACCGACAGCGGCGCCGTGGTGGTGCCCGCCGGTGGCACCGGGCTGGACGTCGAAGCCATCACCGCGAGCCTGACCGGCGGCGGCCTCGCGGGCACCGATCCGCGGGTGGCTCCCTGGCTGCGCCAGTCCCTGCAGGATCTGAACGGGTTGCGGATGGCCACCGCCGCCGACCCCGACGACGCCTTCTTCGCCGCCGGGTCGCCCTGGTACTTCACGCTCTTCGGTCGGGACAGCCTGTGGACGTCGCGGCTGCTGCTGCCCGTCGACGTGGCCCAGGCCGGCGGCACGCTGCGCACGCTGGGTCGGCTGGCCGGCACGGAGGTCGACGTGGCCACCGCCGCGGAGCCGGGCAAGATCATGCACGAGCTGCGGCGCGGGACGTACGCGTTCAACGAGGTCTCGTTGCCTCCCCTCTACTACGGCACCATCGACGCCACCCCGCTGTGGATCTGCCTGCTGCACGACGCCTGGCGGGCCGGTCTGGACGACGCCGAGGTCACCGCCCTGCTGCCGGTGCTGGAGGGCGCGCTGCAGTGGCTGGTGACCTACGGTGACGCCGACGGCGACGGCTTCCTCGAGTACATCGACGCCAGCGGTCACGGCCTGGCCAACCAGGGCTGGAAGGACTCCGGCGACTCGGTCCGGTTCGCCGACGGCCGGATCGCCGAGGGTCCGGTCGCGCTGTGCGAGGTGCAGGGCTACGCGTACGAGGCGGCGATGGGCGGGGCGGCGCTGCTGGAGGCGTACGGCCGGGACGGCGCCGAGCGCTACCGGCGCTGGGCCGCCGACCTGGCCGTGAAGTTCCGGGCCGCCTTCTGGTGCGGCGAGGGCGACGACCGGTTCCCGGCCCTGGCGCTGGACGGGGCCAAGCAGCGGGTCGACTCGGTCACCAGCAACATCGGGCACCTGCTGGGCACCGGGCTGCTCGACGCCGACGAGGAGCTGCTGGTGGCCCGCCGGGTGGTGGCGGCCGACCTCGACTCCGGCCTCGGGTTGCGGACCATGTCCGACGCCGACGGTGGGTACAGCCCGCTCAGCTACCACTGCGGCACCGTCTGGCCGCACGACACGGCCATCGTCATCGCCGGGCTGGACCGGTCCGGGCACGCCGAGCTGGCCGACGGTCTGGCCGAGGGCCTGCTCCGCGCCTCGCTCGCCTTCGACCGGCGGCTGCCCGAGCTGTGGTCCGGGGAGGGCCGGCCGGTGCCCTACCCGGCCGCCTGCCGTCCCGCAGGCCTGGTCCGCGGCCGCCGCCGTGGTCGTGGCCGAGCACGTGCGGGGACGCGCCGGACGGGGACGCGCCGGACGGGGCTGAGGACGAGGGGTCCGCCCCCACGCGCGACGGCAACGCGATCCGATCTCGACCACGCGAAGCGGCGGCACGCACCGGACCTGGTGCACGAGGGACCGGGACCGTTGGTCACTTCGACATCGAATCGACACCCTGTCGCCCGGCGCGTGCACGGCCTCCGGGCCCCGCGGTCTGCTGCTATGGACCGAGGTCCTTCCCCGCACCCCAGAGAGCTCGTCGTGTCCCTGCCCGTCGCGAGCGCCGCACCATGATGTTCCGGCGCATCGTCCTGAGTCTCGCGCTGATCCTGTTCGCGTCGGTGACCATCGGCGTGATCCTCGGTCTGGACGACGCCGCCCGGGGCGCCCTGGCCAGCCGGCTCCCGAGCGTGGCGCCGGTGACGGCCAGCCCGGAGCCGGCCGACCGAGCCGGCCACCGCAAGGTGTCGGCCACGGCCAAGCCGAAGCCGACGCCTTTCCCACCCCGACGGCGTCCCGCTCGCCCCAGCCGACTCTCGGCCCGACGCGGCCCAGCAGCCCGCCCCGGCCCGAGCAGTCCCCCGAAGGCCACCAGCGCGCCGAAGCCGCGCACGACCAGCCGCCCCCCGGCCCACAGCTCAAGCCGCCGGCAAGCCGACCAACGCCACCGACCAGCGCGCCGCCGAAGAAGACGTCGACCTCCAAGGCGTACCTGAAGGGACCGCTGAAGAAGGGCTCCGGTGGCACCGTCTACCTGACCTTCGACGACGGCCCCGGGGTCTCGACGTCGGCGATCCTGTCCATCCTCAGCCGGACCGGGTCGACAGCGACGTTCTTCCACCTCGGGGTGAACGAGCCGGGCTTCCCGCACGCGGACGCGCGCATCCGCGCCCAGGGCAGCAAGGTGGCCAGCCACTCCTACGACCACCCCGACCTGACCACGCGGACCGCGGCCCAGCTGAAGTGGCAGATCAACCACGGTCCGAAGGCCAAGTGCTTCCGGCCCCCGTACGGCGCCACGAACAAGGCCGTTCGCAAGGCCATCGCCCACGCCGGGATGCGGGAGGTGCTGTGGAGCGTGGACACGCTGGACTGGACCAGGCCCGGGGTCGCCACCCTGGCCAAGACCGGGCGGCTGAAGAGCATCACCAACGGTTCGATCGTGCTGATGCACGACGCCGGCGGCGACCGGCGGCAGACGGTGTCAGCGCTGCCCACGGTGATCGCCGACCTGCACGCTCGCGGCTACCGCGTGCGGGCACTGCCCTACTGCTGACCTGCTGCTCCGCCTGACGCCCTCGTGGGTGATCGCTAGCCAGCTCAGCGCTCGGGCTGGCAGCGCGGGCACCAGTAGCTGCGGCGCTCCTGCCCGACCGGCCCGAACTCCTCGGTGCGGATGGTGGTGCCGCACCGGCGACACGGCTGGCCGGGGCGCTCGAACACGTACGTCCGGCGCCCCTGCCGGAGGTCCCCGGTGGTCGACTGCTCGGCCCGCACCTTGTTCGCGTTGATCAGCAGGTAGGCGCGCCGCACCACCCGCGGCAGGGTGGCGACCTCTCGCCACCGGCGGTCCGCGGGTGCAGGCCCTGGAGGAAGAGCAGCTCGGAGCGGTAGAGAGTGCCCAGACCGGCCAGGTTGCGCTGATCGAGCAGGGCCTCCCCGATGGAGGTCTCCGGCTGCGCGCGCAGCCGGCGCAGCGCCTCGTCGGCGTCCCAGTCCGGACCCAGCAGATCCGGTCCGAGGTGACCGACCACGTCGTCCTCGTCGGCGGTGGGCAGCAGCTCGACCACCGGCAGCCGGTAGCCCACCGCGTCCGTGGCCGCCGTGCCCAGCACCGCCCGGATCTCGTGGTCGGGACCTCCGCTCCAGCGCCGCCCCGTGGGGTAGGTCCGCCACGCACCCTCCATCCGGAAGTGCGTGTGCAGGGTCCAGCCGTTGTCGAACCGGAAGAGCTGGTGCTTGCCCCGTGGCGTCACGTCGCGCACCGTGACCCCGGTCAGGTCGGTGGTCGCCAGGCTCGGCACCCGGAACTCGGTGCGGGTCAGCTGCTCGCCGGCCAGCAGCCCGTGCAGCCGGCGACAGGCCCGCCAGACGGTGTCACCCTCCGGCATCGGCCCGCCCCGCCCACCGAGGGCCCGCAGCATCACCGTCACCCAGGTGCGCCACGGTCGCCACGCCTCGGCCAGCTGCTCGAGCTCGGCCGCGTCCACCGCCCGACCGTACGTCGCCTCCAGGTGCTTCAGCACCTGCGGTTCGGTGGCCAGCACGTCGGTCAGGCCGCACGCCCGGACCATGATCAGCGCGCTGTAGAACGGGCCGATGCCGGGCAGCCGCTGCAGCTCGGTCCGCGCAGCGTCGACGCCGAGCGCGGTCAGCCGCTCGACGGCGAGGTCGCCGCGCTGCGGCGGCCTCGGCGATGGCGTGCAGCCGCGGGATCCGGTCCGCCGGCAGACCCGGCAGCTGCTCGACCTCCAGCAGCCTGCGACGGGGTCGGGCACCACCGGCACCGGCTGGCCGGCCACGGTGACCACCGTCCCGTACGTCTCCGCGAGCCGTTGCCGGAGCACGATGCCCTGGCTGCGCGGACGGCGGGCGCTGACGATCGACCAGACCGCCGCCTCGTACGGGGAGTAGAAGTTCGCCGGACGGAAACCGGGCGCCCGGGCGAAGACCGGCGCCAGCACCGGGTCGGCGCGGCACAGCTGCCGCGTACGCCTCACCGTCCTGGTCGGCCGAGACGACCCGCGCCGCCTGCGCCACCACCCGGTCGGGGTCGACCGGCGGTCCCACCGACTCCTCGAGGGTGACCGCGAGGACGTCGCCGTCCTGGCGCAGCGCCACCCCGACCTGGGTCTCGTGGTCGCCGTCCACGCAGAACCCGAGCCGCATCACGCCGTCGAAGCTGTCCTCCTGCCGGTGCCCGAAGCCCATCAGGGCCACCTCGCGCAGGTCGTACGGTCCGCGCAGCGGCACCTCGATCGTGGTCATGTCGCCATGCTGGCAGCCACCACCGACAGCCGCGTCGCCGGTGGGAAGGAGCGGGCTCGGGACGCGATAACTAGGCTCATCGGGTGCCTTCCCCCTGGTCCGTCGCGGCCGCCTCGCTCGGCGCCGGGGCGCTCGGCGTCACCGGTGTCCTCGGCGCCTCGATCGGGATCGTCCGCGGCGCGGCCGCCGGTCATCTCTACCCGCTGGACCAGGTGCCGTACGCGCCGGTGGGACTGGTCCTCGGCGCCCAGGTCTATCCCAGCGGGATGCCGTCGAGGTTCCTGCGCGCCCGACTGGACCTGGCGCTGCTGCTCCTCCAGCGCGGCACCGTCGACCGGCTGCTGCTGAGCGGGGATGCGCGAGCTCCCGAGTACGACGAGCCGGCGGCCATGCGCGACCACCTGCTCGCGGCGGGCGTCGCGGGCGACCGCCTCGTCCTCGACCCCGGCGGCCTGGACACCTACGACTCCTGCGTCCGGGCCCGGGACGTGTTCGGCGTGCAGCGGGTGGTGGTGGTGACGCAGACCTACCACCTGCCGCGGGCGGTGGCCACCGCACGGCTGATCGGTCTGGACGCCGTCGGGGTGGGCGACCGGACCGTCCGGCTGACGGGAGGACGGCGAAGGGCTCAACGAGCCATGGGCCCGCGGCTGGGTGCGCGACCAGGTCGCCTGCGTGAAGACGCTCTGGGACG
The DNA here is from genome assembly GCA_963784345.1 of uncultured Actinomycetota bacterium. GTDB lineage: Bacteria > Actinomycetota > Actinomycetes > Propionibacteriales > Propionibacteriaceae > Microlunatus. The sequence continues at coordinate 6,510 of CAWARE010000005.1, read as the reverse complement.
TCGGCACCCACCGTCGCCCCGCCCTGCCCGCCACGGCCTGAAGCCTGGACGGCGCGGCCGCCGCGGCTCGAGAAGGAGCAGACCCACCTCGTACGCCCTGTCGCGGGTGCGTCCGCTCCTTCTGGGCGACGTCAGACAGCGTCCAGCAACCGCCGCAGCAACCGGATGGGGTGATCCACCGCGGGCTCGGGCCCGGGTGCGGGCCAGACCAGCAGCTGGCGCAGCTGGAACGCCACCTCCACCGCGGTCAGCCGACGCTCCAGGTCCGGCACCTCGAGGTGGTCGAGCTCGGACCGCAGAGCAGCCAGCAGCCGGGCGTGGGCGTCGGCCAGCTCGTCGCCGGCCAGGGCGTTGTCCCGGACGGGCACCAGGTCGGTCCAGGCCGGACCCCACCGCACCCACTCCAGGTCGAGCAGTCCGGAGACCTGGTGACCGTCCCACCAGATGTTGTCCAGGTGCAGGTCGCCGTGGGTGATCACGTCGGCGGGGTCGTCCAGCCGGGGCAGCAGATCGGCGTGCCCGACCAGCCAGGCCCAGGACTCCTCGACGACAGCTCGGTGCTCGCCGACGTGCTCGGCCGCGGGGGTGACCAGATGACGTACGCGCTCCAGCGGCAGCGGCAGGATCGTGCTGCCGATGATGGCCGCCGGCTCGACGCTCGGCGCAGGTGGACCCAGCCGGGCGGCCACGGCCGCCGGCGGGCGCCAGGCGTGCAGCGCCCGTAGCGGCCGCGCCACGTCGCGCAGGGCGCGGTCCCGCTGCCGCTCGTCGAGCTGGGGCCAGACCGTCCGCAGCGTGCTGCCCGCCAGCCGGCGGCTGATCATCCAGGTGATCGGCTCGTCGTCGACGGTCAGGGCGCCGGACGCGAGCACCTCGGGATAGCCGACGTCTCGGGGCAGGGCCCGACCGACCGCCGCCTCACGCAGCATCCGCTCGCGGTCCCCGATCCAGCAGACCCGGAGCACCGCCTCGCCCGCCGACTCCGAGCGGACGTACCAGGTGTCGTTGGAGTGGGAGGTCATCAGCTCCGGCTCGCCGACCAGATCCAGTCCGGCGGCGTCGACGAGCGCCGCGAACCGGGTGTGGGGGGCGTCCATGCCGTCACCCTAACGAGGTCGACCGACCCACTTGCGATATATCGGTATGTGTGTGTAATCATGTAATCACACATACAGAGAAAGGGGTGCACGTCATGAAGACGAACGCATTCTCAGATCAGCCCGAGGTCGGACCTCGGGGACGCCGCCGGTTCCGTGGTGGCGAGGAGTTCGGTGGTCATCCGCACGGACGCGGACCGGGCGCCGACGATGCCGGCGAGGACGCCGGTCCCCGCGGCGGCGGCCGGACGTGGGGTCCGCGCGGAGAAGGACGCGGCGAGCGCCGGGCGAGCGCGGCGAGGACGGGGTCGCGGGCGCGGCGGCCGGCACGGCTTCGGTCGACCGGGTGGTTGGCAGAACGCCGACCTGCCCGCCGCCGACGACGCCCAGTCCTGGTTCGAGGGGCGGCTGCCCGAAGGCTGGTTCTCCTCGGTCGAGGTGAGCGCGGACCGCGAGGAGATCGTGGTGTTCGGCACGTTGACCGGTGAGGCCACCGACAACGCCCAGGCCGAGGGTCGGATCTCCCGCTTCCGCGAGGAGACCCGCGAGACGCGGATCCAGATCGCCGAAGAGGCGCAGGCCCGTTACGGCCGCAAGGTCTCCTGGGGCGCCCGGTCCGGCGAGGTCGGCGAGCTCTTCACCCACCTGTCGGTGCCGGTGATGACGCGGCTGCGTCAGCCCGAGCGCCAGGTGCTCGACACCCTGGTCGACGCCGGTGTGGCCCGCTCCCGCTCCGAGGCGCTGGCCTGGGCCGTCACCCTGGTCGGCGAGCACACCGAGAGCTGGCTCTCCGGTCTCCGCGACGCCATGTCCGAGGTCGACAAGCTCCGGAGCCAGGGCCCGGAGCTCTGAGCAGGCCGCCGACCCGTCGGAGCGACCTCAGAACACGAGGTGACGGGCTCCCGCCGGTGCTCGGTGAGGATCGTGTCGATCACCCGCGCCGTGCGGAGGGCGGACTCGCCGGTGCTCAGCGGCTCCGCCTCGCCGCGCAGGCTGGCCACCACGTTGCTGATCAGCGGCTCCTGCACGATCCGCGGGTACGCGCCGTCGATCTCCGTCGTGCCGCTCGGCGGTCGTGAGCCGCAGCGGCTCGGTGCCGAACGACGGAGAGCCGGAGCGTACCGGCGTCACCGATGAGCTCGATCAGGTCGCAGGACTCCGCCGCCTCGTAGTCCCACAGCCCGACGCCCAGGACGTCACCGAAGCGGAGCCGGGCCACGACCTGCGTCTCCGCGGCCTGCTCCGTCCGGCCCGGCCGCGGCACCCGAGACGTCGGTGGCGGGGCCGAGCAGGAAGTCCAGCCAGTCGAGCGTGTGCGAGGCGGTGTCGACGAAGTGCCCGCCGCCCGACACCGGGCGGGTCGAGCCGCCAGGGCAGAGGTCCGCCCCGGTCGTCGGCCGGCCGCTGGTGGCGGACGACGACGGAGCGGACTGCTCCGATCCGGCCGGAGCGGACCAGCTCGGCTGCGGTCGCGAAGCGAGGCATGGCGCGGCGGTAGTAGGCGACGAACAGCGGCACTCCGGCGCGGGCGCAGTCGGAGATCATCTGCTCGCACTCGCTGCCGGTACGGGCCATCGGCTTCTCCACGTAGACAGGCTTTCCGGCCGCCGCGGCCCGCGCCGTGTAGGCGGCGTGGCTGTCCGGCGGCGTGGCGACGTAGACCGCATCGACCTCTGGGTCGGCGAGCAGCTCGTCGGCGTCGGCGTACCAACGCGGCACGCCGAACCGGCGGGCGAAGTCCGCCGCCCGCTCGGCATCGCGGCGCATCACCGCCACCAGGGCGGAGCCGGGCACGGTCTGGAACGCCCGACCGCTCTTGTGCTCGACGACGTCCCCGACGCCGATCACGCCCCACCTGATCACCCGGCCGGCCTGGGTGCTCATCGGAACCTCCCCCTTCGAGCCGATGTCGTCGAGACCAGCAGCGGTTCGAACGGGCTGAGGCGCCCGCTGACCATGCTGAAGTATGCCGGTACGAAGGGAACGACGCCGTCGTGCGGAGGGCTACCGGGCGAAGGCGCGGAAGGGGTTGTGCCGGGTCAGCGTGCCGATCGTGGCGTCGTCCACCCCCTGCTCGACGAGCAGCGGGATGAAGCGGTCGAACAGGGCCGTGTACGGCAACGGCGTGCCGCCGCGGGGCTGGGCGGGGTCGAACCAGCCGCGATCCTGGCTGAGCAGCACGGACTCGGCGAATCCGGCGTCCAGCAGGTCGCGGGTCATGGCGATGAAGTCCTGGTCCTGGGCCGGGTCCCCGATCCCGTCGAGCTCGACCCAGCAGCCGCGTCGGGCCAGCTCGAGGCGGAGGGCGCGGTCCGGCTCGAGGTGAGCGTGGATCCAGACGAACCGGTCCGGTCGACCCCCGGCCCGCTCGATGATGTCGAGCTGGTCGCGAGCCACCGCGCCGCTCACGGTGTGGCTCCCGATCGTCGCCCCGGTGGCGAGCGAGGCGGCCACCGCCGCCCGGAGCACCTTCTCCTCGGCCTCGGTGATGCCGTCGTCGGAGGCGCCGATCTTGATCCAGCCGGCCCGGACCCCGGTGCCCTCGATCTCGTCGGTGAGCTCGGCGACGAACAGGTCCCGGAGTGCTTCGGTGCTGCGCTCGCGGACGAACGGCGGGATCCACTGCTCGCGATAGGCCCCGGTCGGGGCCACCAGCGGCAGCCCGGTGGCCTGCGAGACGGCCAGCAGGATGTCGACCCGGCGCCCGACCCCGATCGTTCCGGGCTCCACGATCGCCGTCACCCCTTGCCGCTGGACGTCGCGGACGTACGGCGCCATCACCTCGACGACCTCGGCCGGGTCGGCCTCGCCGAAACCCGGCTGCTGCCACGTCCGCAGGTCGACGAACACGTGCTCGTGGGGCAGGATCGCCCCCAGCTCCGCCGCCGTCCGGGGACCGAGAGTCGTGATCAGGGAAGCCACCGCACGACCGTAGCCCAGCACGCTGGGCCCCCGCCGCGACCCGCTCAGCCGCGCTGCGCGCGGTAGTAGCGGATCAGCCCCTGGGTGGAGGGGTCCTGCTCGGCCAGGGCCGCCTCGTCGCCGCCCACCGCCGGCGTCACCTTGAGGGCCAGCTGCTTGCCCAGCTCGACACCCCACTGGTCGAAGCTGTCGATCCCCCACACGATGCCCTGGGTGAAGGTGATGTGCTCGTAGAGCGCGATCAGCTGCCCCACCACCGACGGGGTCAGCGCCGGGGCCATGATCGAGGTGGTCGGCCGGTTGCCGGAGAAGACCCGAGCCGGCACGATCTCCTCCGCTGTCCCCTCGGCGCGGACCTCGTCGGCGGTCTTGCCGAAGGCCAGCGCGGCGGTCTGGGCGAAGAAGTTGGCCAGGAACAGCTCGTGCACGTCGGCGTCACCGTCGGTCAGCCCGTACGCCGGCTGGGCCACGGCGATGAAGTCGGCCGGGATCAGCTGGGTGCCCTGGTGGATCAGCTGGTAGAACGCGTGCTGGCCGTTGGTGCCGGGCTCGCCCCAGAACACCTCGCCGGTGTCGGTGGTCACCGGCGACCCGTCCCAGCGGACGCTCTTGCCGTTGGACTCCATCGTCAGCTGCTGCAGGTAGGCGGGGAAGCGGTGCAGCAGCTGCGCGTACGGCAGGACGGCGTGCGTGGCGGCGCCGAAGAAGTTGCGGTACCAGACGTTCAGCAGCCCCATCAGCGCCGGCACGTTCTCCCCGATCGGGGTCTCGGCGAAGTGCCGGTCGATGGTGTGGAAGCCGGCCAGGAAGTCGGCGAAGTTGTCCCGGCCCAGGGCCACCACCAGCGACGTGCCGATGGCGGAGTCGACCGAGTAGCGGCCGCCGACCCAGTCCCAGAAGCCGAACGCGTTGGCCGGGTCGATGCCGAAGTCGGCGACCTTGTCCAGCGCGGTGGAGACGGCCACGAAGTGCTTGGCGATCGCCTCGGACTCGTCGCTGTCGGCGTCGCCGATGGCACCGGCCCGCTTCAGCGCGTGCAGCAGCCAGGAGCGCGCCAGCCGGGCGTTGGTCAGCGTCTCCAAGGTGGTGAAGGTCTTGGAGGCCACGATGAACAAGGTGGTCTCGGGGTCGAGGTCGGCGGTCTTCTGCGCGACGTCGGTGGGGTCGATGTTGGACACGAAGCGGGCGGTCAGCCCCTTCTGCACGTACGGCTGCAGGGCCTCGTAGACCATCACCGGGCCGAGGTCGGAACCGCCGATGCCGATGTTCACCACGGTGGCGATCGGCTTGCCGGTGACGCCCTTCCACTCCCCGTTGCGGACCCGGTCGGCGAAGCCGTAGACCTTCTCCAGCACCTCGTGCACCTCGGGCACCACGTTGGTGCCGTCCACCAGGACCTCGGCGCCGGCAGGATCCCGCAGCGCTGTGTGCAGCACCGCGCGCCCCTCGGTGACGTTGATCTTCTCGCCCGCGAACATGGCGTCGCGCCGCTCGGCGAGCCCCACCTGCTCGGCCAGCTCGACCAGGGCCGTCAGCACGGCGTCGTCGATCAGGTTCTTGGACAGGTCCACGTGCAGGTCACCGGCGGTCAGCGTGAGGGCCTGCGCGCGGGCCGGGTCGGCGGCGAACCAGCCGCGCAGATCCGGCTCCAGACTCGCCTTCAGCCCGGTCAGGGTGTGCCAGGCGGCCGTGGTGGTGGCGTCGACAGGTGCGCTCATGTCGTCGACCCTAGCGACGAGCCGCTCGTGCGCGCGGAGTGGTCGGGACGCCGGGCACCCGGCCGTTCGGTGGCTGCGTACCGGGCGTCCTGTGCGGGACGGGCAGGTCAGCCGGTCCGCTGCCGCCCGAGGGTGGCGAGCAGGTCCTCGTGCAGCTCCATCCAGACCGCGTGGCACGAGTCGATGCCCACCCCGGTCACCCAGCGCAGCTCACCGGATCGCGCCCGGTCCAGGGCGACGCCGAACCGCGACCGGTAGCCGGCGAACCGATCGAGGACGCCGACCAGACGCGGTTCCAGCCCACCCAGCACGTCCCGCAGCCGCTCCAGCCGATCGAGCACCGCGGTGTCCCAGCCGGGGTCGTCGTGCCGGTTCGCCGCGAGGGCGTCCCCCGCGGTCGGTCGGAGCTGCCAGTCGGTGCTCGCGCGCTGCAGCTCGGCGTTGCTCGGCAGGAAGTCGGCGTAGACCCCCTCGACGATGTCCCGCCCGCCGACGGCGTCGAGCTCCACGGCCAGCTGCTGCTCGTTGCGCGCCTGACCGGCGGCCGTCAGGCTCCAGCCGCTGGTGTCGCCGAAGCTGTGGCGGCTGACGAACCCGTACGCCTCGAAGTCCCCGAGCAGCTCGACGACCTGGGGCTCCGGCAGCCCGTACCGGGCCGCTGCCGCGTGGTCGTCCGCCATGCCCTGGATCCGGACGGCGTGGAGGACCAGCAGGTCGGGCGGGGACACGGCGGTCACAGCCGACGAGTGTAGGCAGGGTCCCGCTCGACTCGC
>CAWARE010000004.1:0-95319 GCA_963784345.1 uncultured Actinomycetota bacterium | reverse complement strand
GCGGACCGCGGCCATCAACACCTTGGTGGTGGTGAGGAACGGCAGGTAGCGCTGCAGCTCGTTGTCGATCACCGCCGGGAAGGCGCCGAAGTCGCCGAGCACGGTGAGGAAGGTCTCGAAGAGTCCGTCCAGCGCGTAGAAGGCGTCGGGCAGGGCCACCCGGCGCACGACCGAGCAGGACACGTCGCCCTCGTTCCACTGGTCGCCGGCCAGCTCACCGACCATGGACACGTAGCCGCGGACGATCACGGCCAGACCGTTGACCCGTTCGCAGGACCGGGTGTTCATCTTGTGCGGCATCGCGCTGGAGCCGACCTGGCCCGGTCGGAAGCCCTCGGTGACCAGCTCGTGGCCGGCCATCAACCGGATGCTGGTGGCCACGTTGGACGGCGCGGCGGCCGTCTGGGCGAGCGCGGTGACCACGTCGAAGTCGAGCGAGCGCGGATAGACCTGCCCGGTGCTGGTCAAGATCGTGGCCACCCCCAGATGAGCAGCCACCAGCCGCTCCAGCTCGGCCAGCTTGGCTCCGTCGCCACCCAGCAGGTCGAGCATGTCCTGGCCGGTCCCGACCGGGCCCTTGATCCCCCGCAGCGGGTAGCGCGCGATCAGCTCGACGACCCGGCGGTACGCGATCAGCTGCTCGTCGGCCGCGGTGGCGAAGCGCTTGCCGAGCGTGGTGATCTGCGCGGCCACGTTGTGCGACCGGCCGGCGATCGGCTGGTCGGCGTAGGCCATCGCCAGCCGGGCGAGCTGGGTGAGGGAGGCCACGAGGCGGTCGCGGATGATCGTCAGCGAGGAGACGATCTGCAGCTGCTCGACGTTCTCGGTCAGGTCCCTGCTCGTCATCCCCTTGTGCACGTGCTCGTAGCCGGCGAGGGCGTTGAACTCCTCGATCCGCGCCTTCACGTCGTGCTTGGTGATCTTCTCCCGGGCGGCGATGCTCGCCAGGTCGACGTGCTCGACCTGGGCGGCGTAGGCGTCGATCACCGCTTCCGGGTCGTCACCACCGAAGTCCACGCCCAGGTCGCGCTGGGCCGACAGCACGGCGATCCACAGCCGCCGCTCGGCGATGATCTTGTTCTCCGGGCTCCACACCGTCCGCATCGCCTCGGAGGCGTACCGGTTGGCCAGGACGTTGGGGACACTCACTGCACTGCGCTCATCTCGTCCTCAGCCGCCCGCCGGGCGGCGTCCTCGGCCGCCCGCCGGCGCGATATCCGTACGGTAGAAGGAACCTGCGAGCTCCAGCTGCGCGATCGTCGCGTACGCGGCGTGCCGCGCGGTGGTCAGCTCGGGACCGGTGCCCACCACCGCGAGCACCCGTCCGCCGGTGCTGATCACCTGGCCCTGCGGGTCGAGACCGGTGCCGGCGTGGATGATCATGGTGCCGTCCGAGGTGCCACCGTCGAGGCCGCCGATCACCCCACCGGTCACGGGGCGGTCGGGGTAGTTCTCCGCGGCCAGCACGACCGCCACGGCCGAGCCGTCCGACCAGGTCAGCGGTGGGTGCTCGGCCAGCGTGCCGGTCGCCGCCGCATACAGCAGGCCGCCGAGCGGCGTCTTCAACCGCGCCAGCAGCGGCTGGGTCTCCGGATCACCGAAGCGGGCGTTGAACTCGATCACCCGCACGCCCCTGCCGGTGAGCGCGAGGCCGGCGTACAGCAGTCCGCTGAACGGGGTGCCGCGGCGGGCCAGCTCGTCGACGGTGGGCTGCAGGACCGTCTGCAGCACCTCGTCGACCAGGCCGTCCGGCGCCCACGGCAGCGGGGTGTAGGCGCCCATGCCGCCGGTGTTGGGGCCGGCGTCGTCGTCGTAGGCGCGCTTGAAGTCCTGGGCGGGCTGCAACGGCACGACGGTGGTGCCGTCGGTGATCGCGAACAGGCTGACCTCGGGACCGTCGAGGAACTCCTCGATCACCACGCGCCCGCAGGCGGCGGCGTGGTCGACGGCGACCTGGCGATCGGTGGTCACCACGACGCCCTTGCCGGCGGCGAGACCGTCGTCCTTGACCACGTACGGCGACCCGAGCTCGTCCAACGCCGCCGCGACGTCCTCGGCGGTCTCGCACACCCGCGCCGCCGCGGTCGGCACCCCGGCGGCGGCCATCACGTCCTTGGCGAAGGCCTTGCTGCCCTCGAGCTGCGCCGCCTCCCGGGACGGCCCGAAGCAGGCGATGCCGGCGCTCCGGACGGCGTCGGCCACGCCGGCCACCAGCGGTGCCTCCGGGCCCACCACCACGAGGTCGACTCCCAGCTCGGTGGCCAGAGCGGCGACCTGCGCCGGGTCGTCGGCGACCACCGGGTGGTTGCCGCCCACCTGCGCGGTCCCCGGGTTGCCCGGGGCGGAGTGCACCTCTGACCACCGCTGGGTCGCCGGCGAGAGCCAGGGCGAGCGCGTGCTCGCGGCCGCCGGAGCCGATCACGAGGACGCTGAGGCGCCGGGCGGGATCAGGTGGCTGGATCAGGTCGGGCGCAGGCACCCGCGAAGCCTACCGATCGCCGACGCGGGCGACGAGCAACGCAGATCGCGCGCGGCACTTGACACGTGTTAGGTCACGGTTGCAGACTACCTGACACGAGTTAGTTGCCTTGAGGAGGATCAGTGTCGACCGCAGCCTGGAGCCCTACACCATCGGGAAGGGTCGTGGTGTCCTCGGTGGCCGGGGTGAGCAGGTGAGCAGGTGAGCACGTGAGCATCCTGTCCCACCCGACCCGCGACCCCTACGATGACGCCGTGGATCTCTGCGCGCCCTCGCCTGCACATCATGCCGCCCAGTGGCTGGCTCAACGATCCGAACGGGGTCTGCCGCGTCGACGACCGCTACCACGTCTTCTACCAGCACAACCCGGACGGGCCGACGCACGGCAACGTGCACTGGGGGCACGCCAGCTCCGCCGACCTGCTGCACTGGACGGACGAACCGATCGCCCTGGCGCCGGTCCCGGGTCACCGAACCGCCGGCGGCTGCTGGTCCGGCTGCGTGGTCGACGACGACGGGGTGCCGACCGCGGTGTACACCGCCGTGCCGGACCACGCCTGGAACGCCGGGGTCGCCGTGGCCCGCAGCGACCGGACGCTGCGCGAGTGGCACCAGGACCCGGTGATCAAGGTCGGGACGCCGGACGACCCGGCGATCGCCGAGGTGCGCGATCCGTTCGTGTTCCGGTTCGGTGATCACCGGTACGCGGTGCAGGGCGCCGGGCACCCGGCCGGCGATCCGCAGCTGCTGCTCTACGGCTGCGACGACCTGGACGACTGGACCTACCTCGGTCCCCTGCTCACCGTCGACGACCCGGTGGCGGCGGCCGTCGCGCCCGCGAACATCTGGGAGTGCCCGAACCTGTTCCGAGCTCGGCGGCCGGTGGGTGCTGCTGCTCTCGCAGTGGCGCCATGTCGACGGCACCCACGACCTGGCCGGGGTGCGCTACCTGGTCGGCGACCTGACCGAGACCGGCGAGGGCGGCCTGCGGTTCGTGGCCGAGTCCGGCGGCTCGGTGGACGACGGACCGACCTTCTACGCGCCGCAGGTGCTGGTCGACGACGACCGCGTGCTGCTCTGGGGCTGGGCCTGGGAAGGCGCGCAGCGTACGCCGGAGGAGGTCGCGGCGGCCGGCTGGGCCGGCGTCCTGACCTTCCCGCGCGAGCTGTCCCTGGGACCCGCGGGACTGATCAGCCGTCCGGCCGTCGAGCTGTTCGAGCTGCGCACCGACGAGCTCGACCCGGCGGAGCCGATCCGCGAGTCCGCCTTCGAGCTCGTCGCCGACGGACCGCTCGAGCTGGTCCTGGTCGATCCCGGGACCGGGACCCGCGAGGTGGCCGCGCAGCACCGCCGGTGCCGCCCGGGTGCTGGTCGACGGCTCGATCGTGGAGGTGTTCGACGACGGCCCGCCGGCGACCTCACGGCACTACCCGACAGCGGACACGCACTGGGAGGTCAGCACGGCCGCGAGTGTGCGGGCCTGGCGCCTGGCCTGACCGGGGTCGGCGTCGAACTCACCCCGATCGGCGCCCGCAGCGGCGTGTCGCGGCCCGGTGCGGCCGGTCGGGGTGAGTGTGACGCCAGCTGACCCGACGACCCGCTCAGGCGTACGGCTGGACGAGCTCCAGGTAGCGCGCGGACATGGTGGCCAGCACCTCGTCGCCCGGGGTCGCCCAGACGTCGGCGTTGAAGATCTCGACCTCGATGTCGCCGGTGTAGCCGGCAGCCGCCACCCACGACCCGATGGTCGCGAAGTCGATGTGACCGTCGCCCATCATCCCGCGGGCCAGCAGGGCGTCGGCCGGCAGCGGGGTGATCCAGTCGCACACCTGGTAGCTGTGGATCCGCTCGCCGGCCCGGGCGATCTGCGCCTGCAGGTCCGGGTCCCACCACACGTGGAAGGTGTCCAGCACGATCCCGACCTCGTCGGTCGCGTACGGCTCGGCGATGTCCAGCGCCTGACCGAGGGTGGAGACCACGCCGCGGTCGGCGGCGTAGATCGGGTTCATCGGCTCGATGCCGAGCGGGACGCCGACCTGCCGCGCGTACGGCACCAGCTGCTCGATCGCCTCGGCGGCCCGCCGACGGGCGGCGGGAAGATCACGATCGCCGGCGGGCAGCCCACCCGGCACCAGGCACAACGTGGCCGCCCCGATGGCGGCGGCCTCGTCGAGCGCCCGGAGGTTCTCGGCGTGCGCGGCCTCGATGGCGGCCGGGTCCGAGGCGGTGAAGAAGCCACCGCGGCAGAGCGTGGAGACCCGCAGACCGGCGTCGGCCAGCCAGCGGACGGCGTTGTCCTGACCGGCCTCGGCCAGCTGCTCGCGCCAGACCCCGATCGAGGACAGCCCGGCGGCCAGGCAGCCGTCGATCGCCTCCCGCAGCGTCCAGCTCGCGGTGGTCCGCTGGTTGAGCGACAGCCGAGCGAGCTTCGCGTCGGCGGCGACCGCCGGCACCGTCTCGACCGCCGCGCTCACGCCGGGATCCCGGCGGTCGGCGAGGATCAGCCCGAGTCGGTGCCGGGCCAGCTCCGGGTCCGGCAGCAGCCGGGCCGCGTTGGCCAGCTCGAAGACCCGGGCCAGGTGGACCGGGGACCGGGCCGCCTGCAGACCGCCGACCATGCCGAAGCCGTCCTGGTGCCCCGACAGCCAGGCCAGGAAGGCGATCCCGGTCTTGTAGTAGAAGGTCGGCGCGCAGAAGATGTGCCGGGACAGCTCCAGCGTCGGCGCCATCTCCGCCCGGTAGCCGGTGACATCGCCCCGGTCGAGAGCGGTCAGCGCGGCCGAGGCGGCGGGAGCGATCGCGGCGAAGGCACCGAGCAGGGCGTCGGAGTGGTGCTCGCCGTCGCCCTCGATCAGCTCGGGGTAGTTGAAGTCGTCACCGGTGTAGAGCCGGACACCGGCCGGGAGCCGACGGCGCAGCTCGATCTCGTGGGCCGCCGACAGCAGCGACACCTTGACCCCGTCGACCTTGGCGGCGTGATCATGGACGAGCTGGACGAAGGTGTCCGTGGCCGTGTCCACGTCGCTGCTGCCCCAGTAGCCCGCCAGCTGCGGGTCGAACACCTCGCCCAGCCAGTGCAGCACGACCGGCTGGCTGACCTGGGTGAGGACGGTGTCGTAGACCGTCCGGTAGTCCTCGGCCGTCTGCGCGGCGGCGGCCAGGTGACGCGACGCCATCACGATCACCTGGGACCCGGCACCCTCGACGAACGCGACCTGCTCGAGGTAGCCGGCGGTCACCTGCTCGATGGTGGCCGGCCCGGCGGGCAGGTGGTCGGTGCCGGCGCCGGAGGCGATCCGGGCCCCGGCGGCCCGGGCCTGGGCGGCGCTGCGGGAGATCAGCTCCTGCGTCGCCGCCCAGTCCAGACCCATGTTCCGCTGGGCGGTGTCCATCGCCTCGGCCACACCCAGGCCGTAGCGGAACAAGTGGGCGCGGAACGCCAGGGTGGCGTCCCAGTCGATGGCGGCCGGTGCGCCGGGGACGTTCTCGGCGTACGGATCGACCACGACGTGGGCCGCCGCGAAGGCGACCCGGGTCTCGTACGGCTGCGGGTGGTCGACCCAGGCGCGCGGGCGCCTCCAGCGCGACCTCGCGCAGCGAACCGTCGGCCTGCGGCAGCCTGATGGTGGAGGTCAGCGACGCTCATCACGCCCACCTCTCCGATCACGACGCGGCGGCCTTCCTCCGACGACTGCAGCCCGGCCTCGACCAGCTGCAGTCCGCGGACCCCGGCGGCGAGGTCGTAGCCGTGCGGACGACCGGCGTCGACGTCGCGGAGGAACTGCTCCCACTGCGCGCGGAACCCGTTCGGGTACTCCTCGATGTCGGGCACCTCTTCCCACTGCGCCCGGAAGTCCTGGTCGGTGGGCAGATCGGGGTTCCAGACCGGCTTGGGCGTCTGGGCGCGGGGCTGGATGCGGCAGCCGAACAGACCGGCGGTGGCCGAGCCGTGGGTGCCGTCGACCTGGAACTCGACCAGCTCGCCGCGGTCGACGCGCACGGCCCAGGAGGAGTTGATCTGGGCGATGATCCCGCCGCTCGAGCTCGAAGATGCCGTACGCCGCGTCGTCGGCGGTGGCCACGTAGGAGTTGCCCTGCTCGTCCCAGCGCTCCGGGATGTGGGTGACGGCCTTGGCCATCACGGCCTCGACGGGGCCGAACAGGTTCTCCAGCACGTAGTTCCAGTGGCAGAACATGTCGAGCACCATGCCGCCGCCGTCCTCGGCGCGGTAGTTCCAGCTCGGGCGCTGGGCGGGGATGACGTCACCCTCGAACACCCAGTAGCCGAACTCGCCGCGGACCGACAGGATGCGGCCGAAGAAGCCGAGGTCGACCAGCCGCTTCAGCTTGACCAGGCCGGGGAGGTAGAGCTTGTCGTGCACGACACCGGTGATGGTGCCGGCCTGCTGCGCGGCGGTCACCAGCTTCTGGCCGTCCAGCACGGACTCGGCGATCGGCTTCTCGGTGAAGATGTGCTTGCCGGCCTCGATGGCGGCCAGGATGGCGCCGGTGCGCTCGGAGGTGACCTGGGCGTCGAAGTAGATCGTCGCCTCGGGGTCGGCCAGGGCGGCGTCGAGATCGGTGGTCCACTCGGCTGACCCCGTGCAGCTCGGCCAGCTTGGCCAGCTTGTCGGCGTTGCGGCCGACCAGCACCGGCACGACCTGGATCCGGTCGTCGCCGACCACCACGCCACCGTCGTCGCGGATGGGCAGGATGGAGCGGACCAGGTGCTGCCGGTACCCCATCCGACCGGTCACCCCGTTCATGATCACCTTGATTGTCCGAACCGCCATCTCGACCTCACTGTCCCTTCGTCCGACCGACACTCGACCTGCTTGCGCAAACGCTTACGTTAACCGTTTGCGACAGCGTACGCTACGGTGACCCCAGTCGACAAGAGGGTCGCTCCAGACCGGTGAGGAGATAGCGAGTACATGTCTGCTCCACCCGCGGCCGTACGGCTGTCCGAGGTCGCCGACGCCGCGGGCGTCTCGATCGCCACCGCGTCCCGGTCGCTGCGCGGACTGGGCGGGGTCAGCGACGCCGTCGCGGAGAAGGTGCGCGGCATCGCCGAGGAGCTCGGCTACGTCACCAACTCCTACGCCCGCACGCTCGCCGGCGGCACCACCACGATCGTCGGACTCATCCTGAACCAGATCGACGACCCGTACTTCACCGAGATCGCGGCCGGCGTGGTCCGGGCGGCCGAAGAGGCCGACCTCACCGTCCAGATCGGGCACTCGACCCGCGACCCGCAGCGCGAGCTGAAGCAGATCCGCAGCCTGGTCGCCCAGCGGGCCCGGGCGATCATCATCGCCGGCTCGGGCTACACCGACCCCCAGCGCGAGCTGCAGGCCAAGGACCTGCTGGCCCGCTACGAGGCCGGCGGCGGTCGGGCTGCGGTGATCGGTCGGCACTTCCTCGGCGTGGACGCCGTCCAGCCCGACAACAAGGGCGCGGCCGGGCTGGTGGCCCGGCACCTGGTCGAGATCGGGCACCGCGAGGTCGTGGTCATCTCCGGTCTGCCCAGCCTGACCACGGTGGAGGACCGGCAGGGAGAAGCGGTCAGGGTGCTGACGGCGGCCGGGGCCCGCGCCATCGTCGTGGAGACCGACTTCACCGGTCACGACGCCGGCCAGGCGGCGATCGCGGCCCTCGAGGCCGAACCCGTCGGCCACGGCGGTGATGGCCCTCAGCGACGCCATGGCGATCTCGGTGCTGACCGGCCTGCGGCGGGCCGGCATCGACGTGCCGGGTCGGATCTCGGTGACCGGTGATCGACGACGTGTCGGTCGCCGAGCTCATCTCCCCGTCCCTGACCACGGCGGCCTTCCCGCTGAGCGAGCTCGGCCGCGAGGCCCTGCTGCTCACCACCCGGCCCCAGGCCACCCGACCCCGGCGCAAGATGATCCCGGCGGAGCTCGTCGTCCGGGAGTCGACCGCCCCGCCGCGGTCCTGACGAGAGGACGCCGATCATGGCCGAGGTCGCTGATCATCAGCGGAGCCGGGGCGTACGCCGACCCCTGGCACCCCTTCGCCGAGACGTCCGCCCGGTTGGCCGAGGTGATCGGCTCGCTCGGGCACCGGGTCGAGGTGTCGGAGGCGGTCGAGGAGTCGCTCCGCTCCCTGGCCGAGCCAACGGTTGGTGGTGATCAACATCGGCAACCCGACCCCGCCTCGGCCGGCCCCGACCATGATCGAGATCCAGGACGCGCTGCTCGCCCACCTGGACGGTGGCGGCGGTCTGCTCGGGATGCACGTGAGCGCCACGTCCTTCACCACGATGCCCCGCTGGCCGGAGATCCTCGGTGGGCACTGGGTGCGAGGGACGACCATGCACCCGCCGCTCGACCTCGCCCGGATCCGGCTGCACGCCGGGTCCCACCCGGTCGCCGGCGGCGACGCCGAGATCGAGGTGCTCGACGAGCGCTACAGCTACCTGGACGTCCGCGATGACGTCGCGGTGCTGGGTGACCACGAGCACGACGGGCTGGTCCACCCGATGATCTGGGCCCGCGAGCACGGGACCGGACGGGTGGTCTACGACGGACTCGGGCACGACGCGCGCTCCTACGACAGCTCGGCGCACCTGGACCTCCTGCGCCGCGCCGTGACCTGGCTGACCGCCGACCGCGCCTGACCCGATGAGTTCTCGGCCGGCGCGAGGTCGACAGACCATGGTGATCGTCAGTGGACATCTGATCGTGGCGGCCGAGGACCGGGACGCCTACCTCGCGACCTGCGTGGCCGTCGTCGAAGCAGGTCGGGCCGCGCCGGGCTGCCTGGACTTCGCCCTGTCCGCGGATCTGGTCGACCCGGGCCGGATCAACATCCTCGAACGCTGGGAGAGCCAGGCCGACGTCGAGGCGTTCCGGGGTGCCGGCGTCGACGAGGAGCAGGGTGCGGCGATCCTGGCTGCCGCGGTGGCGGAGTACGACGTCGCGGCCGTCCGTCAGTTGAGCTGACCCGGGTCGGCTGACCGTCCGTGACTCCGCGGTGGCATCCGGCCGCCGGCGGAGCGGGCCGGCTGACCGTCCGTGACTCGGCGGCGGCATGGTGGCGACTCCTCGGCACCGAGGACCTGTCGGTGCGAGCCCGGGTGTGAGTCTGCGGTTTCAGCGAGGCGGGGCGACCGACTCGCGGATCACCAGCGGACAGTCCAGCAGGTCGGGGGCGTGCGGATCGGCTCACCCAGCGGTACGGCCGGCGTGTCGTCCTGCACTCCGGCCAGCACCACCCGCATGGCCCGCTCCCCCATCTCCCGGTGCGGTAGCCGTACGGTCGTCAGGGCCGGCACCAGGAACGGAGCGACGTTCTCGTCGTCGTCGTAGCCGACCACCGACACGTCACCGGGCACGGACAGCCCGAGCTGGGCCGCCGCGAGCATCACCCCGATCGCGGAGCGATCGTTCGCGCAGACGATCGCCGTGGGACGCGACGTCGCGGTCAGGACGTGCATGGCGCCCGCGTACCCCTTGTCGATCTCCCAACCGGCCGTGATCGGTGCACCCACCGACAGCCCGGCCGAGGTCATCGCCTCGGCGAAACCCTGCTCGCGCAGACCGGTCGCCACGACATCACTCGTCCCGGTGAGCATCACGATGTCTCGGTGCCCGGCGTCGATCAGGTGCTGGGTGACCGACCGGCTGCCGGTCACCTCGTCCGGGATGAACGCCGTCACGCTGTCGTCGGGGGCGTAGCAGTTGGCCAGCGCGCTCGGAGCGCTGCGCAGAGCCGGCGGCGCGTCGTACGGGCGCAGACCCATGGCCGCGAACAGGAAGCCGTCGACCTGGCGGTTCTGCAAGGTCTCGTACGCGCGTCCCTCCCGCTCGAGATCGTGCTGGGTGTCGATCACGAGCAGCAGATAGCCCTCGGCCACGGCCACGTCGGCAGCGCCCTGGAGCAGCTGGCCGCCGAACGCGGTGGTCGCGATCGCGTCGGTGACCACCCCGATCGTGGAGCTGCGACGACTACGCAGGCTGAGGGCGACGGCGTTCGGGGTGTAGCTCAGCCGGCGGGCCGCCTCGATGATCAAGGCCTGCTTGTCCGGCGCGATGTTGCCGGCGCCGTGCCCGTTGAGCACCAGCGAGACCGCGCTGCGCGACACCCCGGCAAGATCGGCAACATCCTGGGACGTGGCTTTGCGCGGCATGGCGGGATTCTAGCTAACGCGTGTCAGGCGGATCGGCTGCCTGGTGGGGTTCGGTGGCAATTTCCATCCATGGATGGAAGCCTGCGGTCGCCCGACGATCGGCGAGGGGATTCGCCATCCGTGGATGGAAAATGCCGGGGCCGGGCCGTCAGGCGTCGCACACATCCCACCCGTGGATGGAAAATGCCGGGCCGGGCCGTCAGGCGCCGCACACATCCCACCCGTGGATGGAAAATGCCGGGCCGGGCCGTCAGGCGCCGCACACATCCCACCCGTGGATGGAAAATGCCAGGACCGGGCGCAGCCGACTGGCACCGGGCGGCCGCTGGCACCGACGACCGGGTCGTACGAAGCGAGCGACCGGGCTCAGATCAGCGGGTTGATCACGATCGACTGCTCGCGGCTGGGGCCGACCCCGATGCCGGAGATCCGCGCGCCACACAGCTCCTCGAGCCGCTCCACGTACCGGCGGGTGTTCTTCGGCAGATCCTCGAACGAGCGGCAGCCGGTGATGTCCTCGGTCCAGCCGTCCAGGTACTCATACACCGGCGTCGCGTGGTGGAAGTCGGACTGGTTGACCGGCAAGGTCTCGTGCCGCTCACCGTTCACGTCGTAGGCCACGCAGACCGGGATCTGCTCCCAGCCGGTCAGCACGTCGAGCTTGGTCAAGAAGATGTCGGTGAAGGCGTTGCCCTGCGACGCCGCCTCGACCACCAGCGCGTCGAACCAGCCACAGCGCCGCTTGCGACCCGTGGTGGTGCCGAACTCGGCCCCGATCTCGCGCAGCTTCTCACCGTCCTCGTCGAACAGCTCGGTGGGCATCGGACCCTCACCGACCCGGGTCGTGTACGCCTTGGCGATGCCGATCACCCGGTTGATCCGGGTCGGACCGACCCCGGCCCCGACGCAGGCGCCACCGGCGATCGGGTTGGACGACGTCACGTACGGGTACGTGCCGTGGTCCACGTCGAGGTGGTGGGCCTGGGCGCCCTCGAAGAGCACCACCTTGTCGGCGTCCAGCGCGGTGTTCAGCACCCGGCTCACGTCGGCCACGTGCGGGGCGATCCGCTCGGCGTGCGACAGCAGGTGCTCGGTCACCTGGACCGGATCGAGGGCGGCCCGGTTGTAGACCTTCACCAGCAGGTGGTTCTTCTGGTCCAGAGATGCCTCCACCTTCTGCCGCAGGATCGAGGCGTCGAACAGATCCTGGATCCGCAGGCCGATCCGGTTCACCTTGTCGGAGTAGGCCGGACCCACCCCGCGGCCGGTGGTCCCGATCCGGGCCTTGCCCAGGAAGCGCTCGGTGACCTTGTCGATGGTCTGGTGGTACGACGCGATGATGTGGGCGTTGGCCGACACCAGCAGCGAGGACACATCCACCCCGCGGGCGGCCAGGCCGTCGATCTCGCTGAACAGCACATCGAGATCCACCACCACCCCGTTGCCGATCACCGGGGTGCAGTTCTTGTTGAGCACACCGGACGGGAGCAGGTGCAGCGCGTAGCGCTCCCCACCCACGACCACCGTGTGGCCCGCGTTGTTGCCGCCGGAGTAGCGGACGCAGTAGTCGACCCGGTCACCCAGCTCGTCGGTCGCCTTGCCCTTGCCCTCGTCGCCCCACTGGGCTCCTACCACCACAATGCCCGGCATGTGATCGCCGCCTTCTCTCAGCAGTGAAGTCCCCGGGCAGCCATGCCACGGGGACTCTTACTGCCTCACTCTAGCGGGAAGGCGCTGGTCAGGGCCCGGTAGCCGGTTTCGGTGGAATCCCGGAGGAACTGCGCGCAGCGTTCGTACTCCACCACGTCACCGATCCGTCGGGCGGCCCGGGCCAACGACCACAGCGCCCGCAGGAAGCCCTGGTTGGGCTCGTGCTCGTACGGGATCGGTCCCGCACCCTTCCAACCCGACCGACGCAGGGCGTCCAAGCCACGGTGATAGCCCGTCCGGGCGTACGCGTACGCGGTCACGTCGGCCTCGGCGGTGCCGACCGCCAGGGCTTCTTCGGCCAGCTGGGCCCAGGCGCGACTACCGGCCGGCTCGGCGGCGACAGCGGCGACCAGGTCGGCGTGACTCGCGTCGTCGGAGACGGTGGGACCGATCTGCGGCAGCAGGCTGGGGGCGGGTCCCGCTCCAGCGGCGGCCAGCAGATTGCGGTGGGGACCAGGTTCGCTCACGCCGTCACCCTAGTCCGCGGCCTCGTGCGCTGCAGGGTCATCCCGCCCGGGTGAGGAGGCCCGCCATGCCTGTGGTCACGGCCTGAGATCCAGCGTCGCTGGGTCGACGTGGAGCTTCTAGAGAGCCTCGTCGTCTCGCTGCTGCTCGGCAAGGCTGTTGTCGGGGGCTGAGTGGTGCTCGTGAGCGATACGCCACTGGCCATCTTCCTTGCGGAGCCCGAACGTGATCCGCAGCCGCGTGTCCGGGTCGTCGGGAGCGTCTGCCTCGCCACATCGGACGAGGGCGTGGGCGAATGCGACATCGGTGCCGGCGGTGACACTGAGCTGCCGGAGCTCGAACACGGCTCCGTGCTGCTGCCAGGCGAAAAAGTCCGGCCAGACGTCGGCGTACTCCTCGATGCTGCTCGTCGCTTGCGATGGTCCAGGGACGTCGTACATCACGACATCGTCGGTGTGCGCCGCGACCGTGCCCGCTAGATCGCCCGTGGCCACGGCGTCGAACCAGCGCTCGAGCAGTGCCTTGATGGCTTCGTCATCGCTCATACCTTGTACAACCTGCGCACGCGCGCAAACTCATCGGCCAACCGGAGATGAGGCCGTGCACACCTGTTCTGGTCAGCATCAGCGACGAGTTCGACGAGCTCGGCGGGCCAGCAGGAGCCCGACAGTTGCCGTCGCGGCGCCGAGAAGCATGGCGAGAACGCCTCTGACGATGTCGTCGGCTTGACCCGTCACCGCGTAGTACGTGACGACTGCTGCCCCGAAGAACAGCCAGACGAAGCCCATGCCGACAACCGCTCGACGGATCTTCGCCGACCAGTCCGGGTCGGCGGGCCGATCGCTCCTCATCACCGAAGACGTCGTCCTGGGCGCGACCGGCACGGACTGTCTGCGACGCGGGTTCTTCCCCGCGGGAGTCGGTGCCGGGGAAGCATCGCGTCCGGAGGTAACGCGTTCGGCCATGCCCCGAACGGTATCGAGCCTGTCGCCGAAGGGTTACACCCGTGAGGGTGAACCTGGAACCAGGTGTGCGAAACGTCCGTGTACCAACAAAAATCGTCGCCGACCCGGACCCGCTGGATGAGCCCACGCCGTACGTGATTGCCCTGGTGACGAGCGCATCCGGATCGACCCGGCGGACTCGAACTAGGCAACGACCAACAAGCCGACCGGGTCGATCCCGGCGGAGATCAAGGAGGATCGAGATGGTGCTACGCCGCATCGCCAAGATGGGGGCCGCCCTGCTCGTCGCGGGGGCTCTGGCTATCGGGGCCGCTCCGCCGGCATCGGCCCACACGTCGTCGTCGGGGAATCGCAGCCTGGCCAGCGTGCTGGCCAAGGACGGCAGCGGATTCGACCGCAACTGGAACGACTTCGACATCGTCGACAACGCGGTGCAGGCCGTGCTCAAGGCCAAGCCGGACAGTGCCGTGAAGGTGCTGGCCGACGGCAAGACGCCGGTGACCGCCTTCCTGCCCACCGATCGTGCCTTCCGGCTGCTGGTGAAGGACCTCACCGGGAAGTCCTACCGCAGCGAGAAGAAGGTGTTCACCGCCGTCGCGTCGCTCGGCATCGACACCGTCGAGGCCGTGCTGCTCTACCACGTGGTCCCGGGGGCGACCATCACCTACAAGCAGGCGCTGCGCGCCAACGGTGCGGCGCTGACCATGGCCTCCGGCGGCACGGTGACCGTCAAGGTGCGGTCGCGCGTGTTCGTCAAGCTGGTGGACGCCGACACCGACGACGCCGATCCGTACGTGGTCAAGGCCAACATCAACAAGGGGAACAAGCAGATCGCCCACGGCATCGACCGGGTGCTGCGTCCGATCAACCTGTAGGAACCCTGCCGGGCAAGAGAATCAGAGCCAGGGAGCGGCCACGGCACGGAACCCCGTGCCGCTGGCCGCGACCCGGTGCACCGCCTCCGTCACACCGCTGACCACCGGATGCACGTCGGCCGGTTCGGCCCCGGCCACCGGCTCCCAGGTCACCAGCGAGGGGTCGATCGGCTGGG
This sequence comes from uncultured Actinomycetota bacterium, assembly GCA_963784345.1. Classification (GTDB taxonomy): domain Bacteria; phylum Actinomycetota; class Actinomycetes; order Propionibacteriales; family Propionibacteriaceae; genus Microlunatus. Next base: position 80,496 of record CAWARE010000004.1, on the reverse strand, counting down.
GATCCGGCGCCAGCCGTACGGCTTCCATCACGGCCATGAACGCCCCGTTGTCGGCCAGCGGGTTGAGCAGCTCCGCTTCCCCTGCTCGCGCCGCCAGCAGGTTGCCCAGCAGATCGACGCGCTCGTACGTGGTGCGTACGGGCTCCCGACCGTCGAGCTCCAGACTCACCTCGTCGCGGGTGTAGAAGAGACGCACCAGTCCGGCGCTGCCGTACACGGCCACCCAGGGATCGGTGTTCACCGGCGCGCACAGGGTCAGCGCGGCGGAGATCGTCGGGCCGGTGGTCGATCGCAGCACCAGACTGGAGGTGTCGTCCGCCTCGATGTCGTTGGCCCGGTAGAGCTCCAGGTCGATGTCGACCACGTCGTCGACCCGGCGGGCGTTCGCCAGCCGCAGTGCCGTCGCCGTCGCGTGGGCCAGCGGGTTGGTGGTGACACCGTCGACCACCGGACGACCGCCCAGCATCCGCTTGCCGGCCCAGGGGGCCCGCCGGAAGTAGGAGGTCGCCCGCACCCAGGTGCCGGCGACGCCGATGTGCGACACCTCGCCGATCTCACCACGGGCCACGACGTCCGCCGACCGCGGCCAGCGCCGCCGAGCCGAGACTCTGGAACCCCACCTGGCAGATCCGCCCGGTCTCGGCCTCCACCGCCAGCAGATCGGTGAACTCGGCCATGGTCGTGGTCGGCGGTTTCTCCAGCAGCACGTCGATCCCGGCCCGCAGCAGGGTGGTGGTCATCGGTGCGTGGGTGGGCAGCGGCGTGCACAGGATCGCCACGTCCACAGCGATCCCGGCGGCCAGGAACGTGTCCAGGTCGGCGTACCAGGCGATCCCGGCGACCTCGGCCGGCGAACCCTCGGCCGGTGGCCGCGGATCGATCACCGCGACCAGCCGACCGCGGGTCAACGCGTTGCGGACGTGCGAGGCCCCGTGCCCGTGGATGCCGATGACCGCGATCGCGGCTCCCTCGGTCGGCTCGACAGCGGTGCTCATCGGCTGCCCCCCGCGAACCAGCCGACCGGCTTGTCGCGGTCCCGGGCGGCGCTGGGGATCACCAGGGTCGGCGGGGCGTCCGGCGTCACCCAGTGGACCGCGTTGCGCAGGATCTGCTGGATGGTCGGGTCGTGGTAGATGGGGTACTCCTCGTGTCCGGGACCGAAGTAGAAGACCTTGCCGCGTCCCCGCCGGAAGGTCAGCCCGGACCGGAACACCTCGCCGCCGTCGAAGCCGGAGATGAAGACCGTCTCGTCGACCTGGCCGACGTCGAACGGCTCGCAGTACATCTCCGAGTCCGGCACGATCACCGGGTTGGGGATGCCCTGGGTGATCGGGTGTCCGGCGGTCGCGGTCCAGACGAGCTCGCGGCCCCCGTGCCGGAAGCCGAAGCTGCGCCCGGTGGTGCCGACGACGGCCCGGAACGGCTTGGAGTTGAGGGCGGAGTGCAGCGCCACGAACCCCATGCCCTCACTGACCCGACGCCGTACGGTCTCGGCGTGCACGTCGTCGACCTCGCCCTGCACCCGGTGGCCCCACCACAGCAGCACATCGGTCTCGTCCAGCAGACCGCCGCCGAGGCCCTGCTCGGGCTGGTCCTGGGTGGCCGTCCGCACCGTGAACGTCTGGTCGCCGGCCAGTGCCCCGGCGATCGTCCCGTGGATTCCGTCGGGATAGAGCGCCGCGATCGGTGGATCGTGGCGTTCGTGGTGGTTCTCCGACCACACGGTCACTCGGACAGTCACGATCGGGGCCGTTCCACCCACGCCGTGGGTGCAGCTGCCGTGGAGTCGGGGTCGGGACGGGCGATGATGCACCTGGGCATGTAGCTGACGGCTCCTTTGCGTAAGCGCTTGCGTGCTCAGCGTAAACGGTTTCGAACCACTTGTCCACGCCGCGTCACGGTGCTGTCGGCGCCCGACCGGTGCTGCCTCTGACGATCAACCGGGGGCGCATCAACCCGTGTCCGTCCGGCAGCTCCGCCGCCGGTTCACCCGCCAGCATCGCGGACAGCCGCTCCCACGCCAGACGTCCCATCTGCTCCTGCGGGACCCAGGCCGTGGTCAGCGGAGGCCAGGTGTAGGCCGCGAACGGGATGTCATCGAAACCCACCACCGACAGCTCGCCCGGCACGTCGGTGCCCAGCTCGTGCAAGGCCCCGAGCAGACCGAGCGCGGCGACGTCGTTGAAGGCGACCACCGCGGTCACCCCGGCGTCCAGCACCCGCCCGGCAGCCGCGTGGCCGTCGGCGAACATCGCCCCACAGGGGATCTTGACCACGTCCACGTCGGTTGCCGCGTCCAGCGCCAGCTCCCGGGCGGCGTTGGATCGGCTGGCCGCCGGCCCTTGCAGATAGGCGATCCGCCGGTGGCCGAGCCCGGTCAGGTGGCGCACCAGATCGCGGATCCCGGACGCCCAGTCGACGTCGAGCTGCGGCAGTGCCGCACCCGCGACCCTGCGGTTGAGCAGTACGGCGGGCTGCAGGTCGGGCAGCAGCCGAGCCAGATCCTCCTCCGACATCCGGGGGGCGACCAGGACGACGGCATCGCATCGGCGCCGGGTCTCCAGCGCCAGCATCGGCTCCCCCTCGGCGTGCTCGGCGCTGTCGGCGACCAGCACCCGGTAGCCCTCGCTCGGCGGCGGCTCGGGAGAGTCCGCGCAGTCCGCCGTGGAAGGACGGGTTGGTGAGGTCCGGCACGACGTACCCGATGGTCTGGGTCCGCCCGAGAGCCAGGCTGCGGGCCACCTGGTTGGGGCGGTAGTCCAGCTCGACGGCAGTCGCACGGACCCGCTCCGCGATGGCCTGGTCGACGCTGGCGAGCCCGTTCATCACCCGGGAGACCGTGGCACGCGACACTCCGGCATGGGTGGCGACGTCACCGATGGTCGACCGGTCGCGAGTCAGGTCGTCGGCCCACCGGACCCTCCTGAAGTCGCCACCGCGAGAAACCATTTCTCGCCCGCTGCCAGTCAGCATACTCGGCGATTCCCCAGAGATCGAGACGCCACATCACTTCGCGCAAAGGCTTGCGTTACGGCGTGGTGACGGCCTAGGGTAGTTGACGAGAAACCGATTACTGACGAAGGAGTACTGATGGTCGACGAGCGTCGGCGGTACGCGATCGTAGGCACCGGGTCACGGTCGCGGATGTACGTGGGGGCGTTGACCGACACCCACGCCGACGTGGGTGAGCTGGTCGCCCTCTGCGATCCCAACCCCGTGCGGATGCAGTACTACCGCGACAGCTACGGCGCCGCCGAGGTGCCCACGTACGCACCCGAGGATCTCGACAAGCTGTTCGAGGAGACCCGACCGGACGCTCTGATCGTCACCTCACCCGACGCCACCCACGACGTCTACATCGCCGCCGCCCTGGAGCGCGGGCTCGACGTCATCACCGAGAAGCCGATGACGATCGACGAGAGTCGACTGCACCGGATCGTGGACGCCGTGCACGCCTCGCCGGGCGACCTGACGGTCACCTTCAACTACCGCTACTCCCCCCGCAACTCAGTGGTCCGGCAGCTCATCGCCGACGGCGCCATCGGCGACGTGACCTCGGTGCACTTCGAGTGGCTGCTCGACACCGCCCACGGCGCCGACTACTTCCGCCGCTGGCACCGGCTCAAGGACGTCTCCGGCGGCCTGCTCGTGCACAAGAGCACCCACCACTTCGACCTGGTCAACTGGTGGCTCGCCGACGTGCCGACGCGGGTGTACGCCAGCGGTGGGCTGAAGTTCTACGGCAAGGCCAACGCCGACGGCCGGGGACTGGGCGCGCGCACGCCTCTCAGTCGCGACAACGACCTGGACGACCCGTTCCGGCTGGACATGGCCGCCGACCCCCTGCTCAAGGGTCTCTACCTCGATGCCGAGTCCGTGGACGGCTACCAGCGCGACCTGGACGTGTTCAACGACAGCATCACCATCGAGGACAGCCTGAACCTGATCGTCGACTACGCCCGCGGTGCGACCATGTCGTACTCGCTGAGCTCCTTCGGCCCGTGGGAGGGCTACCGGGTCGCCTTCAACGGCACCGAGGGGCGGATCGAGCTCGACGTGGTCGAGCGCGGCTCGCTGGTGTCGGTCAACGAGAAGAAGGGCTCGGTCGTCGACCCGTCCGCCGTGCACGACGCCGCGAGCGGCGACGAGATCCGGCCCATCGGCGAGCGGGTGCTGCTCCAGCGGCACTGGGAGAAGGCCCAGGAGATCGAGATCCCGGTCCGCGCAGGCGGCCACGGCGGCGGCGACGCGATGTTGCTCGACGACCTGTTCCGGGGCGCGTCCGATGATCCGCTGGGTCGCTCGGCCGGCTACCTGGATGGCATCCGCAGCGTCATCGTCGGGGTGGCCGGCAACAAGAGCCTGGCCGAGCGCCGTGCCGTCGAGACCGCTGAGTTCGGACTCGCACTGGAACCCGCGCCGTCGAGCGCCACCGCCTAGGAGCCGTCGATGTCATCCCTGCGACTCGAACCTGACCGGGCCCTACCCTTTCCGGCTGAGCAGCGCACCATCGCCCGAGAGATCTACAGCGAGACCAAGGATCTGCCGCTGATCTGCATGCACGGGCACGTGGAACCGGAGGTGTTCGCCGACGACCTCCCCTTCGCCGACCCGGCCCAGCTGCTGATCGTCCCCGATCACTACGTCTTCCGGATGCTTGCCTCACAAGGCATCGACCCGTCCCGTCTCGGCGTGCCGCGGGTCGACGGGGGGCCGGTGGAGACCGACTCCCGCACGATCTGGCGGACGTTCTGCGAGAACTGGAAGCTGTTCCGCGGCACGCCTTCGCGTTACTGGCTGGAGCACGAGCTGGTCGAGGTGTTCGGGGTGGACCTGGTCCCGAGCGCCGAGACGGCCGACTCGATCTACGACCAGATCGCCGCCCGGGTGGCCGAGCCCGAGTTCCTGCCGCGGGCCCTGCTCGACCGCTTCAACATCGAGGTGATCTCGACGACCGACGCCGCCACGTCGGACCTGGGCCAGCACGCACGGCTGGCCGCCGCCGGGCTGGGCGAGCGCGTGCTGCCGACGTTCCGACCCGATGCCGTGGTCTATCTGGATCGACCCAACTGGCGCGCCGACGTCGCCGAGCTGGCGAGCGTCTCCGGCGTCGACACCGCGACCTACGACGGCTTCCTCGACGCGCTCCGGTCCCGCCGGGCAGCCTTCGTCGACGGCGGGCGCCCTGGCCACCGACCACGGCCACCTGTTGGCCGACACCACCCCGATGGAGCTGACCGCCGCCCGGGCGCTCTACTCCCGGGTGCTGGCCGGCGATCCGGCGAGTGCCGCGGAGGTGGACGCCTTCGCCGCGAACATGCTGTTCCAGATGGCGGAGATGTCGTGCGAGGACGGCCTGGTGATGCAGATCCATCCCGGCGTGCTGCGCGACCACAACACCGCGATCTGGCAGGCGTTCGGCCAGGACAAGGGCTACGACATCCCCGTCCAGGCCGAGTTCACCCGTGCCCTGCGGCCGATGCTGGACCGGTTCGGCACCGATCCCGCGGTTCCGGGTCATCCTCTTCACCATCGACGAGACCGCCTACAGCCGCGAGCTGGCCCCGATCGCCGGCACCTACCCGTCGGTGCGCCTCGGCGCCCCCTGGTGGTTCCTGGACTCCCCCGAGGGGATGCGCCGGTTCCGCGAGACCGCCGTCGAGACCGCCGGCTTCTACAACACCTCCGGCTTCGTCGACGACACCCGCGCGTACGCGTCCATCCCGGCCCGCCATGACCTGTCCCGCCGGGTCGACGCCGGCTATCTCGCCCGGCTGGTGCTGGAGCACCGGCTGGACCAGAGCGAGGCGGTCGAGACGGCTGTCGACCTGGCCTACAACCTGCCGCTGGCCTCCTACCAGCGTCGACCCGGTGGTTCGGCCACCGGCACCCTGCACGACCTCCACCAACCCGGAAGGTGACCGATGACCGCCCGCCCCGATGAGCAGACCCCCGCTACCGACACCGCACTCGGTGACGGCGCCTATCCCGAATCGAAGGTCTCCACGGGGGGAGCGACGTACTGGCTGGAGCGCTCATCCGACGGTGCGAAACGTCTGGTGGCGGTCGCCGCCGACGAGTCGGCGTTCCGTGACTTCACCGGTTCCACGGAGAGCGTCGGCGGCGAGGTCCGACTCGTCGCCCCGGTGACGGCCGAGAACGCTGTGGCGCTGCGATCCGCGCTGCCGTGGCTCACGCCGTCCCGGTTCGGACTGCACACCTCGGCCGGCTTCGGTGACCGGCTCGGACTGTCCACGCCGGGCCACGTGCGCGCCCTGAATGCGGTCGGCGCAGCGATCAACCCCGTCTTCGCCCAGCAGTCCATCCGCGAGATGGGCCGCTGCGGCCGGACGCCGCGCAACGTGCTCGACGACGCGACCTGGGGTGCCTTCCAGGCCGGCTGGACCAAGCCGGTCGGCGGCGACGCCGATCACCTCGAGCACCTCGACGACCTCGACGAGACCGCGGCCGCGGGGTTCGTGTTCTACACCCTGGATCCCAAGGCGGAGGTCGATCCCGAGGCGGAGCACGCCGACCCGGCGGCCGTCCGGCAGAAGGTCGAGGCCCTGGACTGGGCGGGTCTGGACACCGACCTGGCGACGTTCAGCAAGTCCTACGTGGGGCACCGCATCGACCTCGAGCACGAGGCCGTCGAGCTGGACGAGGAGTCAGTCCTGCGGGCGATGGCGAAGTACGGACCGTCGCTGTCGCACGCGATGGCCATGTACCGGCGGCTGATGGAGAAGGGCATCGACTGCGAGGTGGAGTTCGCCGTCGACGAGACCGAGTTCCCGACCAAACCGGCCGAGCACGTCGTCGTGGTCAGCGAGCTGAAGCGTCTCGGGATGGACTTCGTCTCGTTCGCACCGCGGTTCGTCGGACGCTTCGAGAAGGGTGTCGAGCACATCGGAGACATCGAGGAGCTGCGGCGCGACTTCCAGATCCACGCCGAGCTCGCCCGCGCGTTGGGGCCGTACAAGCTCTCGCTGCACTCAGGCTCCGACAAGTACTCCACCTATCCGCTGATCGCCGAGGCGACCAAGGGAATGGTTCATCTCAAGACGGCGGGCACCAGCTGGGCCGAGGCGCTGCGGGTGATCGCCAACAACGACCCCGATCTGATGCGACAGATCTTGACGCTCGCGCTCGAGAGCTTCGAGGCGAACCGCAAGAGCTACCACCTCTCCTGCGACCCGAGCAGGATCCCGACCGACCCCACCGATGAGGAGGTCGCCGCGCTGATGGGCATCGTCGACTCGAGGCAGGTCCTCCATGTCGGCTACGGGGCCATTCTCGAGGAGTTCGGACCGCGCATGTACGCGATCTGGAACGACCACGAGGACGAGCACTACGAGATCATCTCCGAGCACTTCGTCAAGCACCTGCAGCCGTTCGCCCAGTGGGCGAGCTGACGATGACCGACACCATCACCCCCACCCTGACCGCCCCACAGGCCTCCGCCGCGGCAGCCGCGGCCGCCCCGGCGGTGGCCGCCGCCTCCCGGGAGGAACGCGCGCGCTGGCTGGAGGCCGTGGCCGACGCGCTCGACGCGGCCAAGGCCGAGCTGGTGCCGATCGCCGTCGCCGAGTCGCACCTGCCCGAGGCCCGGCTGACCGGTGAGGTCGGCCGGACCACCGGTCAGCTCCGCCTGTTCGCCGCGGTGCTGCGCGACGGGGCGTACCTCGAGGTGATCATCGACCACGCGCTCCCCGCGGCCACCCCGCCGCAGCCGGAGCTGCGCCGGCTGCTGGTGCCGACCGGTCCGGTCGCGGTCTACTCGGCCAGCAACTTCCCGTTCGCGTTCTCGGTGGCCGGCGGCGACACCGCCTCCGCTCTGGCCGCCGGCTGCCCGGTCGTGGTCAAGGCCCACTCCGGTCACCCGGAGCTGTCCCGGCGGACCGCCGCCGTGGTCTCCGCCGCGCTGGCCGAGGCCGGAGCCCCGGACGGCATCTTCGGTCTGATCGAGGGAACCGAGGCCGGCCGGGTCCTGATCCAGGAGCCGGCCATCACCGCCGGCGCCTTCACCGGCTCGCTGACCGGTGGCCGCGCCCTGTTCGACCTGGCCAGCGGCCGACCCGCGCCCATCCCCTTCTACGCCGAGCTCGGCAGCATCAACCCGGTCGTGGTGACCGCCGACGCGGTGGCCGCCGACGGTGCCGGGCTGGCGAAGGGCCTGGTCGGCTCCTTCACCCTCGGGGCCGGACAGTTCTGCACCAAGCCGGGGGTGGTGTTCGTGCCCGAGGGTGCGGGCTTCGAGGCCCAGGTCGCCGAGGCGATGGGCGGCGCCAGCGCCGCGCCGCTGCTGAACCAGCGCATCGTGAAGGGCTTCGGGCAGGATCTCGGCCAGCTGGCCGAGCACGCCGCCGTCGAGGTCGTCGCGGGTTCTCGTGTCGGCCGCCGACACCGAGGCCCCGGCCCCGATCGTGCTCGCCACCTCGGCCGCCGAGGTGGCCGCCGATCCCGAGGCGCTGCTGGCCGAGTGCTTCGGCCCGGTCACCCTGCTGGTGCGCTACTCCTCGGCGGCTGAGCTGACGACCGCCCTGGCCGCGGTCGAGGGCAGCCTGACCGGCACCATCCACGCCGCCGACGGCGAGGACGTCCGCGACCTGACCGCGCTGCTGGCCCCGCGGGTCGGGCGGCTGCTGTTCGGTGGCTGGCCGACCGGGGTCTCGGTCACCTGGTCCCAGCACCACGGCGGCCCCTGGCCCGCCACCACCTCGGTGCACACCTCCGTCGGGGCCACGGCCATCCGCCGGTTCCTGCGGCCGCTGACCTTCCAGGACGCCCCCGAGTCGGTGCTGCCGGCCGAGCTGCACGAGAGCAACCCGCTCGGCGTACCGCGCCGGGTGGACGGGGTGCTCGAGGTCTGAGCCTCCCGTACGCCCGCCCCTCGACACCGAGAAGGAGCTAGGGACACGCCCGCAGTCCGCGGAGCGTGTCCCGTAGCTCCTTCTCGGCGGTTGGGGCGCGGCGGATCAGCAGCTGTCCGAAAATGATCTCCGCGACGTGTCAACCGTGGAGCCTCCTGGAGCGAGTGACTCTGTGATGGACAGCCAAGGAGCAGCGACAGTGAGCGACGCCTCGCCTTCCGTACCGGCGCGGCCCTCGCTCGCCGCCGTTCCGCGCCCGGCCGACGAGTCCGGTGAGGCGCTGTCCTTCGAGGACTTCTACCGGAAGGAACACCGGCACGTGCTGGGCCTGGCGTACGTGCTCACCGGCAACCGGTCGGCGGCCGAGGACGTGGCCCAGGATGCTTTCACGGCCGCTTTCCGGCAGTGGCGCTCCGTTGCGGTCTGCGATTCGCCAGGCGCCTGGATCCGACGGGTCACCTGCAATCGGGCCGCCTCGGTGCTGCGGCGGCGCCTCGTGGAGGCCAAGGCCCTGGTGCGTCTGGCCAAACGGACACCGAGCTCCATCGAGCTGGAGGAGGGTGACGGAGCGTTCTGGCAAGCGGTCCGTCGGCTCCCACCCCGGCAAGCACAAGCCGTCGCTCTCTACTACTTCGAGGACTACAGCGTGCGGGACATCGCCGCGGTCCTCGACTGCAGCGAAGGCACCGTCAAGACCCACCTGAGCCGGGCGCGTACGTCCGTCGCTCGCCACCTGCAGCTGGAGGACCCCCGATGAGCGACTTCGAGACCCGAGCCCGACACGCTGCCGACGCCGTCCGGCGTCAGATCGCCGAGCTGCCCACGGACCACGACGAGGGCATCCGGCGCGCCCAGCGGCCCCCGTCCCGAGGTCCGCTCCGCCTCGCGGTGGCCGCGTCGATCCTCGTCGGTGCCGTGGCGATCGGCGTACCCGTGCTGCGGGCCGGCATCGTCACCGGTGCTGACAGTGCCGCGTCAGGCGGCGGCGTCACCTCCGGTGGAGCGGGCGCAGCATCGGGCGGGGAGGGCGCGGCCTTCGCGTTGACCGGGGCGTTGAAGCCGTTCCCGAGCTGTGACACCGTCCTCCAGTACTACAAGGAGCACGCCCCCGAGGACCTGATCGACCGGGTGAGCGGCGGGATGGCCGCGACCCGCGGCGCCGGTGAGCCGTCCTGGAGAGTTCCCATGCCGGCCGAGGCCGACACGGCCTCATCCGCGGGTGCTGCCTCGGGGGGAAGTGCCCCGGAGCACTCGGAGACGAACATCCAGGAGACCGGCGTCGACGAACCCGACATCGTCAAGACCGATGGCCGGCGGATCGTCGCCGTCGCCCAGGGTCGGGTGCACCTGATCAGCTCGGCCAACGGAAAGCTGACCCTGCGCAAGACCCTGCCCGGGACGACGGCCCGGAACGTGTTCCTCTCCGGCGACCGGTTGCTGGTCTTCAGCGATGACAGCGCCCAGTCCTTCCAGGCGGGATCACCGTGGTTCGGCGCCCAGGCCGCCCTGACCATGTACGACATCTCGAGTCTCAGCGCCCCGGAGCTCATCGCCACCCTGACCGTCGACGGCACCGTCCTCGACGCGCGGCTCGTCGGTACCCAGGTGCGCGTGACGACGGTGGCGTCGCCGGACATCGACATCCCGGCGCCGGTGTTCACTCCCGACGGCCGCCTCACCGAGAAGTCCGAGGACAAGCTGCGGGCCGCTGTCGCGAGCTCGACGATCGACGACTGGATCCCGTCGTACGTCCTCGAAGACGGCACGGGCACCCAGGTCGGCCGGGGACACCTGGTGGCCTGCGGCGACCTGGCTCGCCCGGAGAAGTTCTCCGGACTCGACACGGTGGCGCTGTCGTCGTTCGACGTGACCTCGGCTCTGCAGGACCGTCGGGCCGTCGGGGTGGTCGCCGGCGGGGAACAGATCTACGCGACCAGCACCGCGACCTACGTCTCGACGACTGAGTGGACCCGCAACGGAATGCCAGCCACCACGAGCCTGCACAAGTTCGTCACCGCGACGTCGGGGGCGAGCTCGTACCGGGGATCGGGCGATGTCCCGGGAACCCTGCTCAACCAGTACGCGATGTCGGAGTACGACGGAGTCCTCCGCGTCGCCTCCACGGTGTCCGAGCGTCGGGGCTGGGTGAACAGCCGTGAGGTGACGGAGGGCATGGTCACGACCCTGCAGGAGCAGGACGGCACGCTGCGCCGGATCGGTCAGGTCGGCGGGCTCGGGAAGAAGGACAACGAATCGATCCGAGCCGTCCGGTTCATCGAGGACCGCGGGTACGTCATCACGTTCCGCCAGACAGATCCCCTGTACGTGCTCGACCTCCGCGACGCCGCGGCCCCGAAGGTCCTGGGCGAGCTGAAGATCCCCGGCTACTCGGGCTATCTGCACCCGGTCGGCAAGAACCTGCTGCTCGGTGTCGGGCAGAGCGGGGTGGACTCCGACCCCGGCGCTCAGACCGGCGTGCAGTTCTCGTTGTTCGACATCAGCAACCCGACCTCCCCCCGCCGGATCGCGACGCACACCTACGGTGCGGGGGCGGCGACGGCCGAGTTCGACCCCAAAGCCTTCCTGTACTGGCAGCCCCGCGATCTGGTCATCGCTCCCGCCGAGGTGTACGGGAACGACGAAGGCCGGGGAGCGTTCAGCGGTGTGCTGCTCCTGCGCGCGAACGAGGACGGGCTCGCGGAGCTGGGGAAGGTGCGGGTGGCCGCCGGCGACGGAGTCGCCAACCGGTCGTTCGTCATCGGCGACGACGTCTTCGTCCTCTCCGACCAGGCCCTCCAGTCCACCAGCCTCGACACCCTCCGGCCGATCGACAAGCTGGAGCTCTAGCGCGAGCTCCGTCCTGCTGACGCCCCCTTTCGCTCCATGGCGCCCCCTCTGCAGGAGGGGCGTCAGCGTGCGAAAGGGGGCGTCAGCACGTTTGGTCGGATCCGTGGGTCACAAGCTAGATCCAGTCCTTGCGCTTGAACGTCAGGTAGAGGACCAGGGCGGTCGCCAGCATGATCACCAGATAGATCCAGAACCCGTACGCCGTCGCCCATGAACGGGAAGCCGACGTTCATCCCGACGAAGCCGGTGATCAAGGTCGGGACGGCGATGATGGCCGCCCAGCCGGTCAGCTTCTTCATGATCACGTTCAGCTGGACGTCGGCCAGGGCCAGGCTGGTCTCCAGGACCGAGACCAGGGACTCGCGCAGGGAGTCGGCGGCGGTGGCCACCCGCTCGTGGTGCTCGGTGATCAGGTTCCAGCGCCGGCCGACCAGCGGATCCTTGCGCCGCCCCTTCGGCACCGGGGCCTGCTGGTGACCGTCCCGCAGATCGGTCATCACCGCCCGCATGGGCTCGGTCACCCGGCGCAGAGTCCGGTCAGTCCCGGTCCGCAGCCGGAACGCCCACAGCTGCCGCTCCTTGGTCAGCGGATGACCGCTGAACAGGTCGTCGGCCAGCTCGTCTCCGGACTGCTCCAGCCAGTCGACGACCGCCGCGTAGGTGTCGACGACGCCCGACATGATGATCTGCAGCGCCGCCTCCGTGCCACCCTTGGCCAACCGCTCGCCGGCGACCGCCAGCCAGCGACCCGGATCGACGTCGGGCGTCACATCGGCCAGGCAGACCACGGCCCGGTCGGTCACCAGCAGGCTCACCGGGTGCACCGTCACCGCAGCGGTGGACGCGGTCCAGTGACACCGCGTTGGTGAGCACGAGCCGGGCCTGGCCGATCTCCTCGAACTTGGCCCGGTGATCATCGGCCAGCAGCTCGCGGACCACGAACCGGTCGAGACCGAACTCGGCGATCACCCGCTCCAGCTCGTCGCGGGCGTAGTCGCTGGACCGGTCCAGCACCCACCAGGCGGAGGCGTCGTCGTGCAGGTCGAGGACGTCGCCGAGGTCTTCTCCGGCGAGGTCCTCGGCCAGCACCTTGGTCCCCGACCAGACGCGGCTGATCGGGACCGGCCCCGTGAGCTCTCCGCCACTGGTTGCTGTGGTCACGGGGCCAGTCTGCCCGCTCCCGCGAACGGGAGCGGGATCGGAGCCGGTCTGAAGCGATCAGGCGCTCAGCGACGTGCCGGCGCTGCGCAGGTCCTCGCAGGCCGTCGCGATGCGCGCGGCCATGCCGGCCTCGGCCGCCTTGCCCCAGGCGCGGGGGTCGTACGCCTTCTTGTTGCCGACCTCGCCGTCGATCTTCAGCACCCCGTCGTAGTTGGTGAAGAAGTGACCGGCGGCCGGGCGGCTGAACGCGTACTGGGTGTCGGTGTCGATGTTCATCTTGATCACGCCGTAGTCGACCGCGGCCCGGATCTCCTCCAGGGTCGAGCCGGAGCCACCGTGGAAGACCAGGTCGAAGGGGTTCTCCTTGCCGATCTTCGCGCCGACCTGCTCCTGGATCTCCTTGAGCACCTCGGGCCGCAGCTTGACCGCACCCGGCTTGTAGACACCGTGCACGTTGCCGAAGGTGAGGGCGGTGATGTAGCGGCCCTTCTCGCCGGAACCGAGCACCTCGATGGTCCGCAGACCGTCCTCGACCGTGGTGTAGAGCTTGTCGTTGATCTCGTTGCTGACGCCGTCCTCCTCGCCACCGACGACACCCACCTCGATCTCCAGGATGATCTTCGCGGCGCTGGTCAGGGCCAGCAGCTCGTCGGCGATCGCCAGGTTCTCCTCGACCGGCACGGCCGAGCCGTCCCACATGTGCGACTGGAAGAGCGGGTTCTCGACCGTTCTTGACCCGCTCCGCGGAGATCGCGAGCAGCGGCCGGACGAAGCCGTCGAGCTTCGGCTTCGGGCAGTGGTCGGTGTGCAGGGCGATGGTCACCGGGTAGTTCTTGGCGACCTCGTGCGGCGTACTGCGCGAGCGCGACGCTGCCGGAGACCATGTCCTTGACCGTGGGGCCCGGAGCGTACTCCGCGCCGCCGGTGGACACCTGAACGATGCCGTCGGAGCCGGCCTCGGTGAAGCCCTGCAGAGCCGCGTTCAGGGTCTGCGAGGAGCTGACGTTGATCGCCGGGTAGGCGAAGTGGCCCTGCTTCGCCTTGTCGATCATCTCGGCGTAGACCTCGGGAGTTGCGATGGGCATTGCGTCACTCTTTCTGCGCGGGAACCGAACCGCCGGCGCCTGGCCGGCAAGGGCCATCTTTGCAGCAATCCGACCGGGGTGCCGAGGGGGTCTGCGAGGGTAGGACCACTGCGCCGGTGGTCTGCCGGCCGGCAGCGGGACTCAGTTCTCCAGCGCGGCCAGGTCCACGCCGAAGCGACCACCGGAGTAGGCGCGGGCGGTGCTGTCCAGCGTCGCCGGGTAGACCTCGAGCTGGTCCAGTGGCACCGACAGCGAGTGCCCGTCGGTCCGGGTCACGGTGAGCTGCGGTCCGTGCCCGATCTTGCCCTTGGTCACCGCCAGCGACCCGAGGTCGGACCACGGCACGTACCCGCCGGCGATCTCCACCCCGGGCCGGCCCAGCCGCAACGCGATCCCCTGACCCATCGCGGCGAGGATCTTCTTCGCCTGACGCCAGGCCAGGAACGAGAAGACGGCGAACGCGACCGAGATGCCGAGCACGATCCCGTAGACGACCCAGGGTGCGGAGTAGCTGAACTGGTCGCGCTGCCAGAGGTAGATGCCGACCATGATCGCGAGCGTGATGCCGAGGCTGATGACCCGCGAGACGAACTTCCGCTTCCGCCGCGCCACCCGGAGCAGCGGTCCCGACGGGTCGTGGACCAGCGCCAGCTCCTCGTACGGCGACCCGGTGGTGAACCACGGCCGGACCGCTCCGCTGGACGCTCAGGTCACGGAGGTAGGCGGCCTCCTCCGGCGGTCCGAGTCCCATCGGTCTCCTCAGTTCTCGCGGGCGCCGCGGGGGGTGATGGCCATGTGGATCCGGTAGCGGTCAGCGCGGTACCACGAGGTGGACAGCTCGATCGCCCGCTCACCCGCGTACGTGACCCGCTCCTGCACCAGCAGCGGAGCCCGCTTGGTGGTGCCGAGGATACGCGCCTGCTGGGCGTCGGCCGCCTCCGCGCGCACCGTCTGCTCGCCGCTGGTCACCACCACGCCGTACTCGCTGGCGAACACGTCGTAGAGGGCGCCGAGCTCGCGCTGCAGCAGACCCGGGAACAGGATCGACGGGTAGTAGCCGACCTCGTACGCCATCGGGGTGCCGTCGGCGGTCCGCAGCCGCTCCACCCGGATCACCGGCCGCCCGGGACGGATCCGCAGCGCGTACGACACGTCGTCGTCGGCCGCCTCCTCGCTCGCCGACAGCACGACCGTGGCCGGCATCAGACCCCGGTCGCGCATCTCCCGGGAGAAGGAGGTGAGGTGCAGGCGGGAGTCGATCTGCGGGCCGGTGACGTAGGTGCCCTTGCCGTGCACCCGCTCCAGCACGCCCGCGTCGACCAGGTCGGCGATCGCCTGGCGGACCGTCACCCGGCTCACGCCCGAGCCGCACCACGAGCACCCGCTCCGAGGGGATCGCGTCGCCGGGGCTGAGCTCGGCCTCGATCAGCTGCTCCAGGATCGCCCGCACCTGGGCCCGCTTCGTGGTGGCCGATCCGAGCGGCCGCTCGACCCGGTAGGTTCCGAAGGCAGTGCCCCCGAACTCACGCTCCACGACGTCTCCGTAGCTGTAGCCGATGGGGTCGGAAGATAAGACCACCGCAGACCAGTATGGAGGAGCACCCCGTGCCGGACAAGGAAGCCGCATCGCGTGACCCAGATGGCGCTGGAGATCGCCGAGCAGCCCGCCGCCCTGGAGCGGACCCTGAGCAGCCTGCTCCCCCGCCGCGCGGAGATCGCCCGGCTGGCGCGGGGCCGGCACCGGCTGCTGCTGATCGCCCGCGGCTCGTCGGACAACGCGGCCATCTACGCGCGCTATCTCGCCGAGGTGCACGCGGGCGTACCGGCGTCGCTGGCCGCGCCCTCGGTCGCCACCCTGTACGACGCACGGCTGGACCTGCGCGACACCGTGACCATCGGGGTCAGCCAGTCCGGATCGACCCAGGAGATCGTCGAGGCGCTGGACTGGGCCAAGGCCTGCGGGTCGGCGACCATCGCCGTGACCAACGTCGACGGTTCCCCGCTGGCCCGGACCGCCGACATCGCCCTGCTCACCCTGGCCGGACCGGAGAAGGCCGTGCCGGCGACGAAGAGCTACACCACCCAGGTGGCCGCACTGGCCGTGGCCGTGGACGCCGTCGCCCCGGAACCGGGCCGGCTGGACGCCGGCTTCGCCGAGGTCCCGGCCCAGGCCCAGGCGCTGCTGGACGCCCCCGGCGACCTGGACGCGATGGTCGACGCCCTGGCCCGCACCGACGAGGTGCTGGCCAGCGGTCGCGGGCTCTGCTTCGGCACCACGCTGGAGGTGGCGCTGAAGCTCGAGGAGACCTGCCTGCGGCCGGTCCGCGGGCTGTCGTACGCCGACCTGAAGCACGGACCGATCGCCATCGTCGACCACGAGCTGGTCACGCTGCTGGTGGCCGGGCCGTCCGGGCCGACGCTGCCGGGACTGGTCGAGCTGGCCGCGACGGTGCGCGGCAAGGGCAGCCCGGTGCTGGGCATCGGCGGTGACGACGCGTTCCGCGCGGCCTGCGACGTGGCCCTGGCGGGACCTACCCTGAGCGAGTTGCTGGCACCTCTGGTGCTCGCGATCCCCGCCCAGGTGACGATCGAACGGCTGGCCCGCCGGCTCGGTCTCGACCCCGACGCCCCCCGCGGGCTGAAGAAGGTGACCCAGACTGACTGAGCCCAGCGTCGGCAGCTACCCGGTGTCGACGACGCCGACCTCGCCGACCCGGACCGAGACAGCCGCACCCGCACCTGGCTGCTGCCGGTCGCGCTGGCCGTCGGGCTGAACGCGATCACCGTGCTCGGGGTGGTGGCCTTCGGCTGGCCCGCCGGCAACGTGTTCATCCTGTTCTGGGTGGAGAACGCGGTGATCGGCGCCTGGAACGTCGTCCGCATCCTCACCGCACGCGGTGACGGCCGGGCGAGCGGGCGCCGACGATCACGATCAACGGGCGGCCGACCGCGGGCAAGCCGATCACCCTTCGCGCTGTTCTTCTGCGTCCACTACGGGCTGTTCTGCCTGGTGCACGCCGTGTTCACCGGCTTCGTCGCCTACACCCTGGGCGTCGAGGCCAGCTTCTTGTTCCTGGGCCTGCCCATCGTGCTGATCGTGATCCGCTACACCGTCGAGGTCTACTCGGTCTGGTTCGGCGCCGGTCAGCGGGACGTGGTCTCGCCCGCCAAGGCGATGCTGCAGCCGTACCCGCGGATCATCGTGCTGCACGTGACGGTGCTGATCGCCTTCGCCGTCACCCTGAGCCAGCTGGACGGCTCGTCGGTGCCCGAGCTGCTGCAGCCGACGGTGACCGCGCTGGGCTCGCTGGCCGGACAGGACGTCTGGCTCGTGCTGCTGCTGATCGGCCTGAAGACCGTCGCCGACGTCTGGACGACGAAGCGGGCCACCCGGATCTGACCCCGGCTCGCCGACCAGCATGCGCGGAGCCTGGAGGCCCGACCCGGCGCCGGACTGTGCGGTCGGTGGGACCAGGCTCACGGTCCCGCGGCCCGGGGGCAGGCCCAGATGGGCCATCCCGGCGTCCGTCACCGGGCCGAGGTCCTCCCCGGGACGGTGGCGAGGACCACGCCTGGCTCGTCCTCGTCATCGACCGGCTGGCTGAGCTGACCCCGGCGACCGCTGCTCCGAACTCGTCTTCGCGTGTGTGGCACACCACCGCACCCGCGGAGTCCTGCGACCAGCGCCGAGCTGCGCGCCGGCAGGGGCTCGGCCGTCTCCGGATCGTGGCTGGTGATCGTCAGCATGCCCGCGTCGCGGACGCGACCGAGGTTCTCGGTCGGCGATCCGACCGCCAGGTGCAGCCGGCCGCCATCGGTGCCGAACTCTGCCGTCGCAACCCCACTGCCGAACCCGTCCCCGTCCTCGACTTCGCCCGGCACGCCCGGTGTGTCCTGGGTGACGTTGCTTCTCAGCCCCGGATCGGGCCACCGGTCGGCCCGGCAGGAAGAGGTCGACCGCGGCGAACGTCACCAGTCCGGCGTTTCTCGCACCACCGACGTCCTCACCGGGAACCGCCGATCGCGACGATGCAGCTGGGGTGATCGACGATGAACGTGCAGTACGGTCCACCGCAGACCCGTAGCCGTCGCCGGCCTCGGCTGCCCGGCAGCACCCGCCGAGTCCTGTGTCACCATCGACAGCGGTCCCGTGCGGCATCTCCGCCACCGCTCCCGCGTCGCCTGGTTGCCCACGTCTTCCCCGGGGACCCCTTGATCGCGACGGCACCCTCGCCGGTACCGAACACGTGGACCACCTCTCCGAATCGGTCGCCGGATTCCGGGCGCCCGCCCCGCCACGGCCCTGCTCCACCGCGCTGACCACCGGGGTCGTGTCGGACAGGTAGCCAGGCGCACGACCCGGCCCGCGTCAGCGGCGCCCGCGACATCTCGGCCCGGTGCGCCGACCACGATCGTGCTGGACGTCTCGGCCGCGACCGCGGACCGAACCCGGCGCCGGTCTGGCGCCGCCACACGCCGAGAGATGCCTCGTCGATGGTGCGCAGCACCCGGTCCAAACCCGACGGACCACCGTGCAGCAGGTGCACCCACCCGCGCGAGGATGAGTTCCCACCGGCTCTCCGGCGCACCGACCAGCAGGTCGGCGCATCGATCGGCATCATCCGGCCGTCGTTCCAGACGACCGGCGAGGGCCGAGGCGCGCCCGCCCTCGCTGTCAGTCCGGAGTGGTCAGCCGTGAGGGTACGAGCCACCGGCGGCCGAGGACTCGAGCTGCCCCGACAGCGACACCGGAGTAGACGACGATCGCCCGGCGTCCGCCTTGCCCGTCAGATCGTAGACGGCAGACCCAACGACGTCCGGCCGCCCCCGTCGACATCACTGCGGACGTTCTCCCAGCAGGTCCCGTCGCGTTCGCCGCCGGAGGTGCGACGGCCCACCAGAGCAGCCCCGACAGCAGGCGATCGCGCCGCCGCACGAAGAACCAAGCGCCCGCCTCCGAAGTCGATGCATGCCGTGCTCCGTCCTCGAGATGTCATCTCTCACAGAGAACCACCGGACGACCTCGGGTGCCTGGTTCGTCTCATCAGATGCTGAGCCTGACACCGGCTCCCAGGCCCGCCAGGACGCGCCGGCCGCCCGGCCGTGACCGGGGTCGATGCCGATGATCCGGACCGCCGCCGAGCTTCGTGCTCTCGTGCCGCGCCGTCTCGTCGAGCGTCGTCCGGCGGGCGATCTCCTCGCCGGGCCACGAAGCGCCGCCCGTCCCAGGCGAACAGCGAGGTGTGGCCGTGCACCTGGCTGAACGGCAGCCGGCGCCGAGCCAGCCCGGCACCAGCTCGGTCGCGGCCGCGGCCCAGAGCGGACCGGCCGACAGGTCCGGCGCCGCCGGCCGCAGCATCTGCCCGGGACGGAACAGCACGTCGTCGTGGTCGCCGATCAGGAGTTCAGCGCCGTCGGCGGCCCGGACGGCGTCGATCGGGCGCGCCGAGCACCTGCCGCCAGTAGCCGGCGGTCAGACCGGCGTGGGTGATCAGGAACTCGCTCGTCGGCGTCGGAGACCGCCACCGCCACCCGCATCTGCCCGTCGGCCCACCAGCGCTCGCACGGTGTCGGCCGACGCGTCGTCCAGCCGCTCGGGCCAGTCGAAGGCCGGCGCGCGCAGGTACTGCGCCTCGTGGTTGCCGACCAGCTGGATCCACTGTCCGGGTTGGCCGCGCAGATAGCGGTCGACCAGCTCCACCACCCCGGCCGAGTCCGGGCCCGCGGTGCACGAGGTCGCCGACCTGGACCACCGTCAGGTCGGCGGGCAGCCGACCGGTCTCCGGGTCCGCGCCGAGCCGGACCAGCTCGCGCCGCAGCTCCGCCAGGTGCCCGCCGACGTCGCCGATCACCGCGACCCGTCGGCCGCGGGCGGCGAGCCCGGTCGGACTCGCCGGGCTCGGGGTTCATGTCCTCGGGCGCCGCCCAGGCGTCGGTCGGCACGTACTGCGGAGATGTTGTCCATCCGGCGCTGCACCGCGGCGATCTCGCGGACGGCCTGGGCGACCATGCTGCGGTCGATCGGGGACAGCCGGTCCAGCGTCAGCACGTCCGTCGGTCGCTCGCCGCGCTGCATGCTGCACGAGCTGGTAGCGCAGCCGCAGCCGCTGCAGCACCTCGAACACCTCGATCAGGTTCGTCGGCCTGGCGGGTCGGGAGCATGGCCGACCCGGCGCCGCCCGCAGCCGCTCGGTGGTCGGCAGCGCGGCCGAGCCGACGCTCAGCGCCGCCCAGCGGGCGATGTTGACGATCGGCAGCAGCGCGTGGCCTTGATGTCGAAGATGCCGTCCCGGCGGGCCAGGACGTCGCGCACCGAGCGCAGCCGCGCCCGCTTGGACAGCGACTCCTGCAGCAGCAGGCGCATGGTGCCGGGATGGCGGCGCAGGTCGGTGAAGACCCGGGCTCACCGCCGGCAGCCCGGGGTCGCCGTGGATCGGCCGACCGTCCACCAGCAGCGAGGTCATCATCGGCGCCCTGGTTCTCCGCCGGGGCCGCCAGCCACTGCTCGGCCGGCCGCCCGCCAGTCGGCGTTGGTCCGGGCGAACGGCGGCGTGCGGCGCGGTGGCCCCGTGGTCGTCGCCGCTGAGCCGCCCGGGCCAGCACGCGTGTGACCTCGCGAACGCGGCCCGGTAGCGCGTCGATCTCCGTCCGGCGACAGCCGTCGTCGAAGGCGACCGCCGAGTCGATGTCGGAGCTGAGCACCGCCTCGCGGCGGCCGTTGCTGCCCAGCGACAGCCAGGTGAAGGCGTCGACCGACAGCTCGGGGTGCGCGGCGAAGACCAGGGTCGATGGCCCGCCGCACGATGCGTGTCGACGCATGGCGGAGTAGACCGCGATCACCTTGCTGCGAGGCCAGCCCGCGGGACAGCAGGTCGCCCAGCATCGCCGGCACCCGCCGGGCCCGCTCGACGCAGCTCGTCGGCGTCGGCGGCCCGGCGCAGCTGCTCGTGCAGCGAGACCCCGGCGGTGGTCGGCGAGACCGCGAAGTCCCGCGGGGCGACGACGCCCCGCAGCTCGCCGGCCGCGTCGGTGACCAGCAGGAACTCGGCGTCGCGGTCCAGCATGCAGGATCAGCGCCTCGGCGGCGGAGTCGCCGAGCAGACGGTCGGAGCCGGGTCCGTCGACGAGCTGCGCCACCGGGGTGCGTGCCGGGCCGCCCGTCGACGATCACGTGCCGGCGCAGCAGCGCGTCGGTGACCAGGCCGAACCGGCCGTCGCCGAGCTCGATCACCGCGCACGGCAGGTGCCGGTCGGTCAGCTGCCGCTCGGTCATCCGGCGGGCGACCTCGTACGCCGTGTCGGTCGGGGCGACCACCAGCGGCTGGTCGGACGATCAGCTCGTCGACCAGGCTGTACGTCGGCGGCGGCGGCTCCGCCGCCGGATGGCCGCCGACACGTGCTCGGCCAGGAAGCGAGCGCCCGTCGGCCGAGGCGAACGCCGGCGACGACCGCGGACGCCGGGATCGACCGCCACCTCGGTCCGACCGGTCGCCGGACCCGCGGGCCGACCGAGCGTTCGGTGAGCATCGGCGGAGAAGCCGAACACCCCGCCGGGGCCGAGACGCTCGTCGGGCGGCCTCGGTGAGCCGGTCGGCGTCGTTCCACAGCTCGACCTGGCCCGTCGATCACGACGAACACCTCGACTGTTCGGGTCGGTGAACGCGTCGAGGATCAGCTCGCCGGCGCGCGAACCGCTCGACCACGCGCGGCCGCCGCGATCGTCGCGAGCGGCTCGCCGGGTCGAGCGAGGTCGAACGGCTGCGTGCGCCGGCGCAGGAACGTCCGGCGAGTCGTCGCGTCGACGGTCGCATGCTGCCGCATGCGTCCGGTCGCTGCACCTCGGCGATCAGGCGGTGCCCGGGCGTCGGCGGGCTCGGGGATCGTGTAGCCGGACGGCCGCGACGGTCGTGCTCCAGCGACTTCTTCCACGACCCGTCGGCGATGTACTGCTTCAGCGCGGCGTTGACCTTGTCGACCATGGCCGTGTCGCCCTTCTTGATGCCGACGCCGTACTGCTCGTCGGAGAAGCCCTTGCCGACGACCCTCAGCTTGCCCCGGTACTGCGCCTCGGCGGCGAAGCCGGCCAGGATCACGTCGTCGGTGGTCACCGCGTCCACCTCGCTGTCGGCCAGCGCCGCGACGCAGTCGGAGAACTTCGGGTACTCCTTGAGGTCGATCGTGCCCTTGTACTTCTCCTTGACAGTGGCCGCCGAGGTCGTGCCGGCCACCGAGCACAGCACCCGGCCGTTCAGGGTCTCCGGCCCGGTGATCTCCTCCTCGTTGCGCCGGACCAGCAGGTCCTGGTGGGCCACGAAGTACGGCCCGGCGAAGTCGACCATCTGCTTGCGCTCGTCGGTGATCGAGTAGGTGGAGAACACCAGGTCGACCTGCGCCGCTGGTCAGCAGGCTCTCGCGGTCGCCCGGCTCGGCCTCCATCCAGGTGATGTTCTCCGTCGGCACGCCGAGCGCCTTGGCGACGTAGGTCGCGGTGTCCACGTCGAAGCCGCTGTAGGTGTCGCCGTCCTTCAGCCCGAGCCCGGGCTGGTCGAAGGAGATGCCGATCGTGCAGCTTGCCGCCCTGGGCTGGCCCCGGGGACCGGCGACGGGTCCTGGTTGATCTCGCCCTGAGCGCGCACGCCGCGAGCGACGGTGGCCAGGGCGGTGCAGCGCGACGGCGGCGAGTCAGCATCCGCCTGATGCATGGTCGCTCATCGAGATTCGCCTCCGGGTCGATCGGGTTGGTGCCGGGGTCGTTCGTGACGGTCGAGCTCGTCGGGCGTCAGGCCCGGCGTAGGTCGGGCC
The DNA here is from genome assembly GCA_963784345.1 of uncultured Actinomycetota bacterium. Lineage (GTDB taxonomy): Bacteria > Actinomycetota > Actinomycetes > Propionibacteriales > Propionibacteriaceae > Microlunatus. The sequence goes on along the minus strand of CAWARE010000004.1, from coordinate 57,731 downwards.
GTCGTCGGACCAGACCGCCTTGAGCCGGCCGCCGGTGTTGGCGATCACCTTGCGGCCGCACGAGCCAGCCAGCCGATGGCCAGCATGACCGCGATGATCGGGATGCCGAACACCACCACCAGGAAGGTCGTCTTGTGCCAGAAGTACGGCGAGGACTGCCAGCCCGAGATCGCCATGCCCGACCAGCACCAGGACGAGGAACGACCAGGCCGATGATAGCTGGTCCACGGGTAGCCCGGGCATCTGGAACGAGCTCGGCGGGATCACCCCGCGGTTGACCAGCTGGCCGCAGCCGGAGCTGGCAGAGGAAGATCGTCGCCCCAGGTGAACACGACGCCGATGGCCGCCGCCTCCAGGGCGATCTCGAACGCGTCCGGGTCGAGGCAGTTCAGCACCGCGCCGAAGACGAAGACCACCGAGGTCATCACGATGCCGGCCCACGGCACGCCCTGGCTGCTCATCTTGAGGGTGAACGCCGGCGCCTGCTTGGACATGCCGAGGCTGCGCAGCACCCGGCCGGTGGAGTAGAGGCCGGAGTTCAGGCTGGACATGGCGGCGACGATCAGCACGCCTGGATCAGCGCGCCCATCCAGCCCAGGCCCATCCGCTCGAAGACGGTGACGAACGGGCTGGTGCCGGCCTTGTACTCGCTGGTCGGCAGCATGCGAGACCAGCAGCAGGATCGAGCCGCAGTAGAAGACGCCGATCCGGAAGATCACCGCGTTGACGGCCTTGGGCACCTCGCGCTCGGAGTCCTCCATCTCGCCGGCGGCCACGCCGACCATCTCGATGGCGGCGTAGGCGAACACCACGCCGGACATCACCAGGATCGGGCCGTACCAGTTGTAGGCATCGCTGGGTCGGCCAGAAGCCGCCCGGGTTGCTCCACAGGTTGTGGAAGCCGGCCTTGTGGCCGCCGATCGTGAAGCCCGACGACGACCACGAGATGCCGACCACCAGGAAGACGACGATGGCGCCGACCTTGAGGATCGGCGGCCCAGAACTCGAACTCGCCGAACGCGCGGGCCGACAGCAGGTTGATCACCAGCACCACGGCCAGCGCGATCAGCACGGTGGCCCAGGTCGGCATGGTGGGGACCAGTACTGGACGTACAGGCCGACGGCGGACAGCTCGGCGATGCCGGTCAGCGCCCAGTTGAGCCAGTACATCCAGCCGGTGACGAAGGCCGCCTTCTCGCCGAAGAACTCGCGCATGTAGGAGACGAAGGCGCCCGAGGTGGCGCGGTGCAGCACCAGCTCGCCGAGCGCGCGCATCAGGAAGTAGGCGATCACGCCGACGAAGGCGTAGCTGAACAGCAGCGCCGGCCCGGTGCTGTGCAGCCGGGAGGCCGAGCCGAGGAACAGGCCGGTGCCGATGGCGCCGCCGATGGCGATCATCTGGACGTGCCGGCGGCCGAGCGTCTGCTTGTAGCCGACCTGCTCGGCGTTGAGGTGGGCGTTGTGGGAGGAGTGGGGGTTACTGGGCTCGGTGTCGACTTGCGTCACAGTGCCTCGATTCGTGGGGATGCTCACCGGGGAGGGCGAGCGGACGCCGGCTGGCGGTCGACGGCTTCGTCGGTGCCCGGCGGGGGGCCGGGCGGGCGTCGGTGGAGGCCGCCGACCGGAGGCGGACGGGCGAGATAGCGACAGCGTGTCGCCGGTGGAGACGTTGCGCTCTTCCGCCGCACTCAGGGAGGCGGCAGATCGGACAGGGAGTCGACCACGGCGTCGTGGACCTGGTCGAGATGGAACCGCATGGCGTCCTCGGCCTCCACCGCCGAACCGCGGGCGATCGCGGCGGTGATGCTGCGGTGCTCGGCGTTGGACTGCCCCGCGCCGCGGCCGGGAGCGCTCGTTGAGCATGGCCGACTGCTCGGACAGCGCGGTCCGGATCGACCGGACCACCTGGGCGAACACCGGGTTCTTCGACGCCTCGGCGACCATCACGTGGAAGGTCGCGTCCAGCCCGATCCAGACCTGCGGGTCGGTCTCGACCTCCATGCCTTCGCTGAGGGCCTGCAGCTGCTCCAGGTCCTCCTCGGTCCGGCGCAGGGCAGCCAGCCCCGCCGCCGGCACCTCGACGTGGGGTCGCACCTCCAGCAGGTCCGCCGAGGAGTAGTCCCCGAAGATGAGGTCGCCGGCCTGGGACCGACGACGAACGTGCCCTTGCCGGTGCGGGTCACCGTGAGACCGAGGGCCGCGCTGGCCCTCAGCACCTCGCGGATCACCGACCGGCTGACCGAGTAGCGCGCGGCCAGCGCCGCCTCGGACGGCAGCCGATCGCCGACCCGGACGATGCCCGCAGCGATGCCTCCTGCAGATCACCCAGGACGAAGCCGACCGCGGACTGCCGTGGGAACACCGAAAGACCAGCTGTACGGCTGTCAGACAGGTTGCCCATGGGTCAACATTGGACCTATCTGAGAACTTGGTCAAGGTTTCTCATGTTACGAGTGCGAACCGGCCGTGCCCGCTCAGCCGGGCTGGACGAACACCGCCACCGTGCGGCCGGGCACGGTGAAGGTCGACGCCCGGGCGTCCCAGGCCGCGGTCTTGACCACCGGATCGGCACCGCTCGCCTGCACCGGCGACAGCGCCCAGGAGCCGCTCACCCCCGGCACCGACTGCGCGACCTGCTGCGGCCCGGTGTTGAAGACCACCACCGCGCCCCGCAGACGCGGGTCGACGTCCCGGCCGACCGTGTCGTCGATCCGCATCACGATCACCCCGTCGTGGGCGGCGGCCGTGCCGGAGACCGGGAACGTCACCTTCTGCCGGATCAGATCGGCCGAGCCGAGGCGGAAGAGCGGCGTGGAGAAGCGGAGCTTCAGCAGGTCCTGCGCCTGGGCCGTCCCGGTGGCGACGTCCGCGGCCGACGGCTTGAGGGCCGGATCGGCCAGCAGCGGCTTCTGGTACGTCCACTTGGCCTGGTTGTCGGCCTTGGGCGGCAGACCGTGGCCGAAGCCGTTGTCGGCCCCGGTCCAGTCGAGGGTGTTGAACCAGTCGCCGGAGTTGTAGGAGTTCCGGTCCAGGCTCTTGCTCCGCAGCAGATCGGTGCCGGCGTGCCAGAGCGACGGGGTCTGGGACAGCGCGGTGAACGACAGCGCCACCGTGTTCGCCCGGACCCGCTGGTCCATCGGCGTGTCCTTGGGCAGCTTGTAGGTCAGCTCGTCGAACAGCGTCTCGTTGTCGTGGGCGTCGACGTAGCTGACCACCTCGTCGGGCTGGTCGGCGTACCCGGCCGGGCTGGCCGTTGTAGTCGATCGCGTCGCCCCGCTTCATGTCCCCGGCGTAGGTCCGGAACTGGTACGACCGCAGGTTGCCCGCCAGCCCCAGCTGCGCCAGGTCGGTCGAGTTGGCCAGCCGCGCCTTGACCGCGGCCGCGTTGTCGGGATCCACCCCGTTCGGGTCGGTGCCCAGACCGGTGCCGAGGCCCTGCTTGCCCGGGTTCTCGTCGAACGGTCCCCCACCACGGACGGCGTCCCGCAGCCGGTCGGAGAAGGTGCCGATCCCGGTGCCGCCGAGCTGGCCCTGGGTGGCCTGGGTGAAGCGGGCGTTGTTCGCCACCTCACCGAAGTTCCAGCCCTCGCCGTAGACGTAGATCGACTTGCCGTCGACCCCGTCCTTGCGCAGCGTGAGCTTGTCCAGGCCCGACCGGACGGCCAGCATGTTGGCCTTGCTGTGATGGCCCATCAGGTCGTACCGGAAGCCGTCGACCTTGTAGTGCTTGGCCCACAGCACCGTCGAGTCGACCATGATCTTCTCGCCCATGGTGTTCTCGGTGGCCACGTTCTGGCAGCAGGTCGAGGTCGTCACCGCGCCGTTGGCGTCCAGCCGCTGGTAGTAGCCGGGCACCACCTTGTCGAGCACCGAGGTCTTCGCGTTCCCCGAGGTCGGGGTGTGGTTGTAGACCTGGTCGAGCACCACCCGCAGACCCGCGGCGTGCAGCCCCGCGACCATGGTGCGGAACTCGGCCACCCGGGCTCCGCCGTCGGCCTTGGCCGCCGACGAGGCGTACGAGCCCTCCGGCGCCATCCAGTGCCACGGGTCGTAGCCCCAGTTGAAGGCGTCCGCGTCGGCGACCGCGGTCACGCAGGCCTGCTGCTGCTCGCTGTCGGGGGCGTACGACGCCAGGTCGCAGTCCGGGGTCTTCTGGTTCGCGGGATCCTCCGGGATCGAGGCGATGTCGAAGGTCGGCAGCAGGTGCACCGTGTTCAGCCCCGCCTGGGCGAGGGTGCGCAGGTGCTGCCAGCCGGCGCCCTCGGTGTCGGCGAAGGCGAGGTAGGAGCCTCGATGGTCCGCCGGCACGCTCTTGTCGTTGATCGAGAAGTCGCGGACGTGCAGCTCGTAGATCGTCGAGTCCACCGCTCGGGCCAGCTTCGGTGAGGCCGTGGTCCGCCACGCCGCCGGCTGGATAGGCCCGGTCGTCCAGGTCGACCGCGACCGAGCGGGTCGAGTCCAGGGTCAGCGCGACCGCGTACGGGTCGGTGACCAGGTTGGTCTCGATCTTCTGCGTCTGCGGTTGGTAGGCGGTCACCTCGTACAGGTAGCGGACGCTCGCTGGCCGATCCCGCGTGGCCGGCCGGTCCACGAGCCGTCGGACTGCGCCTGCAGCGCGGTCCTGGTCGCCGCCGACGCCGGGGCGTCCGCCGCCGATCCCGCCGGCCAGGTCAGCAACGACACCTCGTGCGCCGTCGGCGCCCAGAACCGGAACGTGCCGCGGTCACCGCTCCAGTCGATCCCGTACGTCTGCTTCTTCGCCTGCTTCCCGTACAGCGGCGTCGAGGACGAGGGCGGTCTGCACCCCGGTGCCGTCCCGCAGCTTGTAGCCGTCGCTGTACTGCCCGACCACGACCTGGCCCTGCAGCAGCTTCTTCACCCGGTTGTCCGACGCGTCGAACCGCAGCGCGAGATAGCCCTTCAGGTACGGGAAGTCGCGGACCACCGAGGCCGGTAGCCCGGCCGGGTCGAACCGCAGGTCGTCGTTCCGGTCGGCCAGGATCCGCTCGCTGTCGACGGTGATGCCGGCGTTCTTCGAGGACTGCAGCAGCCAGCGCATCATGCCCGGCTGGTCGGCCGCCGGGACCGCGTCCGCCGGCCAGGCGAGCAGTCCGGGCTTCACCCAGTACGCCTTGGCCTTGGTCAGGTCGGTCGAGCTGGCCGGCTCGCTCACCACGACGGTCGGGACCTTGGTCGTCGAGTCCCAGCGGAACTGCACGGTGAGTCCGTCGGCCGGGACGCGTGAACTTGATGTTGGCACTGCCGCCCCCTTCGCCGTAGCTGGTGTCCCACGCCCGGTTCAACGCGATCTTGAACTCGTAGTCGCCCTTCGGGATGTCCGCGCCCGTCCAGGTGAAGATCTTGTCGCCGTCGGGATCACCCAACCAGGCGCGCAGGCAGGCCGGTGCCCAGTCCCTGCCGCAGTGTCGGGCAGCCCTGCTCGGACTGGAAGCTGCCGGCCGCTGCCACCAGATCACCTTGGGCGGTGTTCTGGATGTTCTTGGTGCGGTGGTCGTAGAAGAAGCGTCACCTCGCCGCCGGGCGCGGTGTAGCCGATGTTGCCCCCGTTCGGGACGCCCCCCGCCCCGTAGTTCTCGTCCCACTTCTTGTCGATGGCGATCTTGTACGCGTACGACCCGGCGGGCACACGCGACCGTCGTCTTCCAGATGTCGTCGTTGCGGTCCCGCGTCAGCTGCGCCTGCGCGCACGTCGGGCTGCCAGTCCCCCGGGCACCCCATCTCCGAGTTGTGGTCACCGGGGACGGAGGCGTTGGCGGGTTGGGTCACCGGACCGGCGCCCGTTCCCGGACCCTCGGCGTCGGTGCCCTTGGTCCCCACGACACCGAAGGTGGTCGCCACCGCGTACCGGCCGCGCAGGTCCTTGGCGATCAGCCGGTACTCCACCAGCGACCCCTTCGGCAGGCTCGAGACGTCGTGGTAGACCGCGAACGGAGCGCTGTCGTCGGTGCCGAGCTTGGTCCACTCGGTGTCTCCGGCCAGCCGCCAGGTCGCCGTCACCTGGGCGAACCGATCGTCCAGCACGGCGCCGCTGATCTTGGCCCGGCCGCTGAAGTCGGCGCCGCTGCCGGGCGCCCGGGCCAGGCAGCACCGGCGCACCCGCGCCGGCGTCGGCCCGCCGCTCGGCCTTCCAGACCGAGACGCCCATCGCGGGCACGCTCGACCTTCACCCGGCCGTCCCGGCGCGACGGCACGGCGGTGTCGGTGCCGTAGACCGGCCGGTAGAGCATCTGCGCGCTGTAGGTGTCGAAGTCGGCCGCTCGTGGTCTCGGTCGAGTTGTTCACCGCGACGAGGTACTCGCGGCCGTCGGCCGGGTTGATCCGGCTGAACGCGTAGACGCCCGGACCGGCGTCGGCGTACCGGCTGATCTGGGCGCCGTCGGCGAGCGTCGGGTGCTTGGTCCGCAGCTTCGACAGCTCCTTGATCAGCAGATAGAGGTCGGAGTCGGTGGCGTAGCGGTCCTTGGCCCCGCGCGGCCGACGGCGCCGTACAGGTTGGCCTCGTCGGCGTACTGCTTCGTCTAGGTCGCGAACATGTCCTGCCGCGCGTCCTTGTCGCCGCCGGCGCCGATGAAGCCCTGCTCGTCGCCGTAGTAGGTGACCGGCTGCCCGCGGGTCAGGAACATCAGCTGGTTGGCCAGCTCGACCCGCTTCAGCTTGTTGTCGGCCGTGCCCAGCAGGGCGGGCAGTCGGCCCATGTCGTGGTTGCCCAGGAACGTCGGCAGCTCGTACGCGTTGGAGTCGGTGTCGGTGTAGTAGTCGTCGCCGGCGAACAGGTCCCGCAGCAGCGTGGCGTTCTTGCCCGCGACGAACTGCTGGGCCGCGCTCTGGAAGCCGAAGTCCAAGGTGGCGGGCAGCTTGCCGGCCGTGGTGAAGGTGCTCAGGTACGCCGGGTTGCCGTCGTAGACCTCACCGAACATGAAGAAGTCGTCGTTGCCCCGCTCGCGGGCGTGCGCCAGCACGGCCGGGGAGAACTGCTGCCAGAACTCGAGGTTCACGTGCTTGACGGTGTCGATCCGGAAGCCGTCGATGCCGAGGTCGACCCAGGCCTTGTAGATGTCCTCCATGCCGGAGACGACCTTCGGGTTCTCGGTGAACAGGTCGTCCAGACCCGAGAAGTCCCCGTAGTCGGAGTTCTCGCCGCTGTAGGTCGAGTCGCCGCGGTTGTGGTAGAGCGTCCGGTCGTTCAGCCAGGCCGGCACCTTCACGGTCGCATCGTCCGGCTCGGTCGAACACCGGCTTGTACGGGAACGAGGTCGCCGGGTCCAGCGTCGGGAACGGCTTGTTGACGTAGTCGCGGTCGTCGAACGCCTTGCCGCTCGCGGCCTTGTACGGAGCTCTGCGCCTTGCTGATGTAGGTGCGGGTCACGTGCCACCCTCGTTCGGGTTGCGTAGTCGATCACGTCCGCGGTGTGGTTGGTGATGATGTCGAAGAAGACCTTCATGCCCTTGGCGTGCGCCTTGTCGATCAGGGTCTTCATCTCGGCGTTGGTGCCCAGGTGCGGGTCGATCTGGGTGAAGTCGGTGATCCAGTAGCCGTGGTAGCCGGCGCTGGCGTCGGCCCCGCTGCCCTGCACGGGACGGTTCTTGAACGACGGCGTCAGCCAGATCGAGGTCGTCCCGAGACCCTTGATGTAGTCGAGCTTGTCCGTGACCCCCTTCAGGTCACCACCGTGGTAGAAGCCCTTGTCCGTCGGGTCGTAGCCGGTGGCCAGCCGATCGCCGGTCAGTCCACCCGCGGTCGTTGGCGGTCGACCCGTTGGCGAACCGGTCGGCCATCACGAAGTAGAACCGCTCCTTGGTCAGTCCGTTGCGCAGGCTGTCGGTGGCCAGCCGCCGATCCGCGGCCGTGACCCGGTCGCCGCCGAGATCGGTCGGGGTGATGGTCGTCTTGTGCGTGGTGTCGTCGTAGACCACCCGGACCTCGGTCGTGCCGGCGAGCACGAGCGGGCTGTTGGCATCGCCCTTGGTGCCGTCGGCGCGGTAGCTCTCGTCCCAGGAGTCGTTCAGCGCGACCTTGAACTCCCACGATCCCCTGCGGGACCGAGAAGACCGCGCTGTAGGTGGTCCCGGCGGGATCCTTGGCCAGCTCGGTCTGCGCGCAGTCCGGCTGCCAGTCGCCCGGGCAGCCGAGCTCGGACTGCAGGCTGCCGACCAGCGCGGCGGTCCGATCGGCGGCCTGCGCGGTCAGCGACGACGGCAGGCTGACCAACCCGAGGGCGGCGACCAGCGCCAGGGCTGACCGCGAGGGCCAGGCGCGCGGTCCGGCTCGGTCGACGGGTACGGGGGGAACGGCGCACGCGGGGCTCCTTCGGCACGGCTGGACCAGGACGCGGAGGATCCCCCGATACCCCGAGCGACGCCGTCGGATCGAGTCCCGACGCGGCGACGCTGGAGACAACCTAGATGTGACCACCGACACACGTCTACGCCTCCCCCGCGAAGGACGCACCCCGCCCCCGGCGCAGTGGCACGATGACCTCCATGCCGACGGCCCAACCCGAGATGTCCCGCGCCGAACGGGTCGCGGCGGCGACCCCGGCCTCCCGGCACCGCGTCATCGACTTCCTCCGTGCCGCCGCCATCACCGTGGTCGTGCTCGGGCACTGGACGATCGTGGCCGTCGACCCCGACGGCATCCAGCCGCACGGCGTGCTCGACAACGCGCCGTGGTCCCACCCGTTGACCTGGGTGTTCCAGGTGATGCCGGTGTTCTTCCTCGTCGGCGGCTACGCCAACGGCCTGTCCTGGCGGTCGGCGCGCCGCAAGGGCGTCGGGTACGGCGGCTGGCTCCGGGCCCGGCTCCGCCGCCTCGGTCTGCCGCTGATCCCGCTGCTGCTGGTCTGGCTGGCGGCGTGCGTGATCCTGCTGGCCGCCGGGGTGACGCCCGAACGGGTGCAGATCCTGTCGCAGATGGCCCTGATCCCGACCTGGTTCCTGGCGGCGTACCTGCTGGTCATCGCGTTCGCGCCCGCCTGCCTGGTGCTCTGGGAGCGCTTCGGCTGGTGGTCGATCGCGGGCGGGGTGGTGCTGGCCGGTCTGGTCGACGTGATCAGCATCGGGACCGGCTCCGAGCTGGCCGGCTACCCCAACTACCTGATCGTGTGGGCCAGCTTCCACCAGTTCGGGTACGCCTGGCTGGACGGCCGGCTCGCCACCGTGCGCCGCAAGCTGCTGCTCGCCGGGATCGGGGCGGTCGGTCTCGCCGTGCTCGTCGGGCTCGGTCCCGTACCCGGTGTCGATGATCACCGCCGCCGGCGACGAGATCAGCAACTCCAACCCGACCCGGGTGACCATGGCCTTCCTCGGCATGCTGCAGGCCGGGCTGGTGCTGCTGGCCGAGGCGCCGCTCACCCGCTGGCTGCAGCGACCGCGGGTCTGGCTGGTCACCGTGGTGCTGAACTCCCGGATCATGACCTGGTTCCTGTGGCACCTCACCGCGATGGTGGCCGTCTCCTCCGCTGCTGGTCGCGCTCGGCGGCGTTCGGACTGGGCCTGGAGCCACTGAGCGCGGCGTGGTGGCTGACCCGACCGGTGTGGTGGCTGGTGCTGCTGGCCGTCACCTACGGGTTCGTGCTCGATCTTCGGCCGCTTCGAGTCACCCCGTCCGGACCCACGACCCTCCCCCGCCACCTGGCGACCGATCTGCGCGGCCCTCTGCGTCTGCGCCGGGCTGGCCGTGATGGCCACCGCGGGCATGGTCGGCCCGCAGCGGTCTCAACCCGGTCTGGCCGCTGCTCCCGGTCGTCGGTCTGGCCGTGTTCGGCGTGCTCCTGCCGCCGGGCCGAAGAGTGCGTGTGAGCTCAGGGTTCGTCTGCAGCCCTCGACTCACACGTTGTCCGGGGCGGCCCACTGCAGCGACCAGTGATACATCGCGATGGCCGCCGCCGCACCGGCGTTCAGCGACCGGGTCGAGCCGTACTGGCTGATCGCCACCAGCTGCTCGCACGCCGCGACCAGCTCGTCGGTCAGCCCGGGTCCCTCGGAACCGAAGACCAGGCAGACCCGCTCGGGTAGCCGGGTCGGTCTCCAGCGGCACCGATCCCGGCAGGTTGTCGACGCCGACGATCGCGCAGCCCGTCGGCGGCCATCGCCGCGGCGAAGGACGCCACGTCGGGTGGTGGTGCACGTGCAGGTACCGGTCGGTGACCATGGCGCCCGCGACGGTTCCACCGGCGCCGACCGAGGATGTGCACCCCGGCCACGTTGAACGCGTTGGCGGTCCGCACGATCGAGCCGATGTTGAAGTCGTGCTCCCAGTTCTGGATGGCCACCCGCAGCGGATGGCGGCGGGTGTCCAGCTCGGCGACGATGGCCTCGACGGTCCGGTAGCGGAACTCGTCGACGACGTTGCGCCGGTCACCGTCGGCCAGCAGCTCGGCATCCCACCCGGGGCCCTGCGGCCACGGCCGTGGATGGGGACCCACCCCGTGGTCCACCGGGCCCTCTGGTAGCGTGCCGAGGCTCACGTCGCCGTTTCCTGGGGTTTCCACGAGGCCGAACGGTATCCTCTACCCGGTGACCGCACTCGACGCCGCCCTGCTGACGCCGATGCTGCTGCCGTCCTGGATGGATCCAGAGTTCCTGATCAACTTCTTCGGACCGTACGCCCTGTGGGGTGTCGCCTTCGTCATCTTCGCCGAGTGCGGGCTGTTCGCCATCCTGCCGGGTGACTCGCTGCTGTTCACCGTCGGTCTGTTCACCTCGATGGGCATCATCCACCACAGCCTGTTCTTCGTCTGCGTGGTGCTGACCATCGCCGCGGTGCTCGGCAACGTGTGCGGCTACTGGATCGGCCGGCTGATCGGTCCGCCGCTGTTCAAGCCGCGAACCGGGTCTGATGGGCAAGATCTTCCAGCAGTCGTACGTCGACAAGACCCACGTGTTCTTCGAGAAGTACGGCAACCGGGCCCTCATCCTGGCCCGCTTCGTGCCGATCGTCCGCACCTTCGTCACCCTGGTCGCCGGCGTCGGCAAGATGGACTTCCGCAAGTTCATCACCTACACCGCCATCGGCGGTGTCCTGTGGGCCTGCGGGATCACGATCCTCGGCTACTACCTGGGCCGGATCCCGGTCATCCAGCACAACCTCGAAGCGGCCCTGATCCTGATCGTCTTCGTCTCGGTGATCCCGATGCTGCTGGAGTACGTGCTGCACAAGCGTCGGGCCAAGTCAGGCACTCGCTGCCGCCGCGGCGGCGCCGACGAACCCCGCTCCCGAGGACTGAGGTCGAGCTTCAGCCGACCCGCAGGTCGGCCAGCGCCGCCCGGATCGGCGGCAGGAACTGCGGCGCGTTGTCCGGGATCGTGCCGTAGAAGAGGCCGGCTTCGCCGTTGGTGCCCGACATCGACCACCACCACGATCATGGTCTCGCCCTTGGCCTGGATGCCGGGGATGTCGAAGGTCAGGTGCGACTCGATCAGGTACGCCTCGTGCCCGTCCACCGTGAGCGCCTCGCGGCGCACGTCCGTCCGGTTGATCTCGTGGTCGTTGTAGAACAGCGCGACCACGCAGTCGGCGATCACCCCCGCTCCCTGTTCGGGACCGTAGAAGCCGTCGCCGGCCAGCAGCCGAGCGATCAGCGCCCAGGCCACCCAGGTCGTGCTGCCCGTCCGCGGAGCGCTCGACCAACGCCTGCTGGCTCTGCACGTCGTGACCGAACGGCGTACGGTTGTCGTCGATCGGGGCCTCGAACGGCGCCGGCAGCCGGGGGTAGGACAACGCGCCGCTGCGCACTCGATCACCGGTCGAGGGAGCCGCCGGGCTGCTCGACGTCGCGGCACTCGCACAGGGGTCCGGGCTCTGGTTCCCCCGGGGTGTGCCCGGCCCGTCCAGCAACCCCCCGCCGAGCGATCGGACCACCAGCACACCGACGACGACGATCGCCATCAGCACCGGCTCCGGCGGCCAGCCACCACCCCCACGGGCGGCGCGGTGGTCGACCCGACGCGACGCGGATCGTAGGGCTGACCGGCACTCGCGCCGCGCTGCGCTGAGACTCCGGGTAGGTCGGCGGCACGGGGAGCGACCGGGCCGGCGGCGGAGGGTAGCGCATCGGGCCGGTCGGTGGTCGTCGCCCCCCAGCCCTGACCGTCCCAGAACCGGAACCGGCCCGGCGCACCCGCCGGGTCGGGATACCAGCCGGGCACGGCGCTCATGGCTCGACGGTAGCGAATCCTCCCAACCACGGAGCCTCGTCAGGCGAGTCCAGCCCCACCCACGCCGGCGCCGGGCCTCGGCCCACGGCGGTCTCCTCGATCAGCGAGGATCGCTGCGCTGCGGCCGACGGTGAGCGATCCGCGGATCACCCCCGGCGAGCGCTGCTGCACCGGCGGCGCCGGCTCGGGCGCGACCCGGAGGAAGGGTGCGAGTCCGAGGACTCTGGCCAGCCGCGCGTTCTCCAACCGGACCTCGAGCGCCAGGAGCTGGTCCTCGGTGAGCTCCCAGGCCCAGAACGTCAGCTCGTGCTCGTAGCCCGAGGTCGCGTCCCGTTGCTGCCGCTCCCGGCTCAGCCGGACGACGGCGGCGACGACCAGGGGCAGCACGGCTGCGGTCACGCTCGTCACCGCCCACGCGGTGGCTCCGGAGCGAGCGAGCAGGACGACCACTCCGGCCACCAGCAGGAGGAGCGCGGTCATCACCTGCGGGAGTCCGACCCACCCCGCTGTCGAGGCCGCCGGTCCCCCTTCGTCCTCGACGATCACGCGGTGCGTGGCGTCCTCGAGCCCGCGGGCGACACCGGCGGCCGCCAGCAACACCGCCGCCGCGCCGAGCAGGCCGGCCGACAGCCGGCTGGGCGCGTCGAGCGACGACCAGCGCGACCGCCAGAGCGACCACCGGCGAGGCCGCCCCGCTCCAGCATCATCGGCAGCTCCGCCCGGCGCCTGCCCCAGCACCCGGCGCTCACGAGCAGCCCGACGGCCCCGGCCACCAGCACAGCGACGACGATCATGTCCATCAACATCAAGAGCCCCTCGTCCACGGTTCACCGCGAAGCCCCCGATACTTCGTCCTGCATCCGTAATTCGGAGTGGAACGGGTCGTCGGATTGGTCGCGCACCACTCCGTTCCCGGTCCGCGCGGCGGGCGGCGAGCGTCAGGCGGTGAGCTCCATCAGCGTCAGCAGGTCGTCGGCCGTCGGCTGCCACAACCCGGCCGCCACGTTGGCCTCGATCTGGGACACCTTCGTCGCGCCCGGCGATCACGGAACCGACCGTCGGCATCGCAGCCAGCCCGCCGATCGCGATCTGGAGCAGCGTCAGTCCGCGCTCGTCGGCGAACGACTGGAGCGCCTCGACGGTGTCGAAGTCGGCGGACGCCAGCACGTCGGACTGCGAGGCCAGCCTGGTGCCGTCCGGCGCGGCCGCTCCCCGCCGGTACTTGCCGGTCAGCAGACCCCTGGCCAGGGGGAAGAACGGGAGCAGGCCCTGCCCGGTGTGCTCCAGGGCGGGCACGAGCTCGGTCTCGACGTCCCGGTTCAGCCAGCTGTACTCGTTCTGGGCCGAGATGAAGGCCTCGTAGCCACCCGAGTGGGCGGTCCAGTCGGCGTCGACCACCTGCCAACCGGTCAGGTTCGAGGAGCCGATGTAGCGGACCTTGCCCTCGGTCACCAGCTCCGACAGCGCGGCCAGGGTCTCCTCGATCGGGGTGTGCGGATCGGGTCGGTGCAGCTGGTAGAGATCGATCCAGTCGGTGCCCGAGGCGCCGCAGGCTGCTCTCGACCGCGAGCCGGATGTAGCGACGCGAACCGCGCACCCCCCAGTCCGGTCCGTTGGCCCCGCCCATGTCCATGCCGAACTTGGTGGCGATCACCACCTCGTCCCGGCGACCCTTCAACGCCTCGCCGAGCAGGGTCTCGGAGCCGCCGGCGTTGCCGTACACGTCGGCGGTGTCGAACAGGGTGATGCCGGCGTCGATCGCCGCGCCGACGACGGTCGGCACGTCCTCGTCGGCCATCCGGGCACCGAAGTTGTTGCACCCCAGACCCACCACCGACACCGTGAGTCCCGACGGTCCGAGCTGCTGGTAGATCACGCGGTGTCTCCGGTCACTGGGTGCTGGGCGGCTGGTAGCCACCCGACGAGCCGCCGGGCTGCTGCGACCCCGACGACGGCGAGCCGGGCTGATCGCTCGACTGCGGCGGCGCGTAGTGCTGCGGCGAGGTCGGCTGCGCCTGGCCGGAGCCGGTCTGCGGCGGCGCGTAGTGCTGCGGCGGCGTCGAGTGCTGCGGCGGGGCCGCGTGCTGCGGCGGGGCCGAGTGCTGCGGCGGGGCCGAGTGCTGCTGCGGCGGCCGGTGCTGGGGCGGCTGCTGGTACTGCGGCGCCGGCGGGCGTACGTCTGCTGCGGCGGCTGCTGGTACTGGGGCGGCTGCTGGTACTGGGGCTGCTGGTACTGCTGCTGGGGCTGCCGTACTGCTGCGGGGGCGGCGCGTACTGCTGCTGCGGGTTCGGCAGGTTGTCGTACCCCGGAGCGCCCTGCTGCGGCAGCTGGCCCTGGGACGGCGCGCCGGCGGCTGCTGCTGCTGGTCGCCGCGGTAGGCGATCTCCCCGAAGCTGACGTTCGGCGCCTGCCGGACGGCCGGGTCGTTGACCTCGAAGTACGTCGCCTTCTCGAACTTGAACACGTTGGCGATGATGTTGGTCGGGACGGACTCGACCTTGGTGTTGTAGACCCGCACGTTGGCGTTGTAGTAGCGCCGGCCGTTGGCGATCCGGTCCTCGGTCTCGGCCAGCTGACGCTGCAGCTCGAGGAAGTTGGTGTTGCTCTTCAGATCCGGGTACGCCTCGACGCTGACGATCAGGTTCCGCACGGCACCCGACAGCTCGGCCTCCACGTCGGCGCGCTGCTGGCTGGGCAGCCCGCCCTCGGACTGGGACAGCTGCTGGGCCTGGCTGCGCAGCCGGGTGATGTCCTCGAGCGTGTTGCGCTCGTGGGCGGCGTAGGCCCGGACCGTCTCGACCAGGTTGGGAATCAGCTCGTAGCGCCGGTTGAGCTCGACGTCGACCTGGCGCCACGACTCCTGGATCAGGTTGCGCGACTTCACGAAGCCGTTGTAGGCACTCATCGCCACGAGGGCGATGACCGCCACGATCACCAGCAGGATGATGATCACGGTGATGGCTGTACCCATCGGATAGCTCCTAGCTCTCTGGGGTGCGCCCCACCCTAGTGCGAACCAGGACACTCCGGCGGAGAGGTCAGGACGGGCGGCGCGAGAGGTCAGGACAGGCCGAGATCCGCGAGCGAGATCGCGTACCGGTACGGCAGCCCGGCGGCCTCGACCTGCTCCTTCGCCCCGGTGTCCCGGTCCACGATCACCGCCACCCCCACGACCTCGGCCCCCGCCTCCCGGAGCGCCTCGACGGCGGTGAGCACCGAGCCGCCGGTGGTGCTCGTGTCCTCCACCGCCAGCACCCGGCGGCCCTCGACCGGCGAGCCCTCGATGCGACGCTGCAGACCGTGGGCCTTCTCCGACTTGCGGACGACGAACGCGTCCAGCCGGCCCCCCTCGGCGGCGGCCGCGTGCAGCATCGCGGTCGCCACCGGATCGGCCCCGAGGGTCAGCCCGCCGACGGCGTCGAACTCCCAGTCGGCGACGAGCGCGCGCATCACCCGACCGACGAGCGGCGCGGCCGCGCCGTCCAGGGTCACCCGGCGCAGGTCGACGTAGTAGTCGGCGGTCCTGCCGCTGGCCAACCGGACCTCACCGTGGATCACGGCCAGGCTGCGGACGGCGTCGACGAGAGCGCGGTGGTCGGCTGCTTCGGCTGCTGATGTCACGGTTCGTCACCCTAGCCGGGGGATTCTGACCGGCGACCCGTTGCCCGATCGGGGCCGGACGTGCCACGGTTCGGGGGGACAGCCGACGATCGTGGAGGACACATGACCGAAGCTGGCAGACCTGCCGGACAGACCCAGCCTCACCGACCGTCGTGTCGTCGCCCGACGGCCGGTCGTTCCGGCTCCGGACCGCGGCCGAGGAGGGTCTGCGACCGGGCGACTACGTGACCATCGCCGACGGCGCGGGTGCCGAGCACCTGGGCTACGTCGAATCCGTCGACGAGGTCACCGAGACGACCACCTGGGCCGCCGGTTCGATCCTGCCCGGTCCGCGTCACCCCCGCCCCGTTCCGGTCGGGTTCGGCTCGCCGCAGCGATCCCACCGCCGTCCGCGACTTCTTCGAGGCCTCCGGCGCCACCCTGCCCATCGGCACCCTGGTCAGCGACCCGTCGGTCCCGGTCGGGCTGATCCCGAAGCGGATCAACCGGCACACCTTCTGGTGCGGGCAGAGCGGGTCGGGGAAGACGTACGCGCTCGGGCGTGGCCCTGGAGCAGATCCTGCTCCGCACCCGGCTGCCGATGGTGATCTTCGATCCGAACAGCGACTTCGTCCGGCTCGGCGAGACCCTCCCCCACGTCCACCCGGAGACGGCCGGTCCAGCTCGCCGACCGTCCCGTCCGGGTGCTCCGCCGCGGCGACGGGCCGGACGCGCTGCGGGCCCGGCTGCGGTCGATGGACCTGGCCTCCCGGGGCGCCCTGATGCGCCTCGATCCCGTCATCCACCGCGAGGAGTTCAACGCGATGGTGCACCACCAGCCCGACCGTCCGAGGTACGCGGGACGCTCACGACGTTCGGCGCCTTCGCCTGCTCGGGTCCGACGATCCCGGCAGCCAGGCGCTCGGCCGGCGGCTGGAGAACCTCGGGCTGCTCGACTGGGAGATCTGGGCCCTGGACCGCCCGGCGGCCACCGACATCATCGCGGAGCGCCCGCCGGCGACGGTCCTCGATCTCGGCAGCCTGGAGCGCCAGGACGAGCAGCTCACCGTCGCCCTGAGCGTCCTGAACGACCTGTGGGACCGCCGCGAGGAGCGCCGACCGGTGCTGCTGGTCATCGACGAGGCGCACAACCTGTGCTCACCGGACCTGGAGTCGCTGCTCGGCCGCGCAGTCCGCAACCGGATCATCCAGATCGCCGCCGAGGGACGCAAGTACGGCCTGTGGCTGCTGCTGTCCACCCAGCGGCCGTCCAAGGTGCACACCGGCATCGTCAGCCAGTGCGACAACCTGACGCTGATGCGGATGAACTCGCCCAACGACCTGGCCGAGCTCGGCGACCTGTTCGGCTTCGTGCCGCGGCAGCTGCTGGCCCAGTCCTCCCGGTTCCGGCAGGGCGAGGCGCTGCTGGCCGGTGGCTTCGTGCCCGGCGCCCGACGATCACCACGATCGCGGGCCGGCTGACCGTGGAGGGCGGCATCGACGTCAAGGTGCCGATGCCCTGATCCTGCGGGTGTCCCCGCGACCTCGGCCGCTCGGTTTCAGCGAGAGATAGAGTCGGGTCGGCCACCGCGGCCGTCCATGATCAGAAAGTGATGACAGTGACAGTGGAGACCTACGGCCCGGCGGATCTGTACGTCGTGGCCTTCCCCTCGGAGCACGTTCCCGATCAGATCCGCGAGGCGGTCCTGCAGACCCTGAGCAGCGGCGTCATCAAGCTGCTCGACCTCGTCCTGGTCCGTCGGGCACAGGACGGCAGCACCGAGGTCCTCGAGATCGAGAGCCTCGGCGACGAGTTCGATCTGACCCTGATCGAGACCACCGGCAGCGGCCTGGTCGGCCAGGAGGATCTCGACGAGCTGATCGAGGAGGTCGAGCCCGGCACGTCGGTGCTCGTGTTCCTGTTCGAGAACACCTGGGCCCGCTCGATCGCCGCCGCCGTCCGGGACACCGGAGCCGTCGTCATCTCCGCCCAGCGCTTCCCGGCCGATGTCGTCAACGAGGTCGCCGAGCTCGCCGGCGTCTCCGCCTGATCCCTCTCAGTTCGCCAAGGAGAACACCATGCCCGTTGGTCGTCGCCGGGGCCGTCCCGGCCTCATCGGAACCGCCGCCCGGACCGCCGTCGTCGCCGGCACGGCTCAGGCCACCGCCGGAGCTGTCGCCCACCGTCAGCAGAACAAGTACGGCCAGCAGCAGGCCGATCCCCAGGCCCCACAGGCCCCCGCTCCGGCGGCACCACCCGCTCCGGTCGCACCCCCCGCACCGGCTGCCCCCGCCGCCGGTGGTGACGACTTGCTGCGGCAGCTGCAGCAGCTGGCCCAGCTGCAGGCCGCCGGCGTGCTGACCCCGGAGGAGTTCTCGGCGGCCAAGGCCAAGCTGCTCGCCTGAGCCACGGAAGCACCGCCGAGGCGGCTACAGCTACATCTTGCCCTCGGTGTGGGCGATCACGTCGCTGAGGACCGCGTGCAGGGCGCGCAGCTCGTCGACGTCCATCTCCAGCTTCGCCATGATCGTGGACGGCACGGCCATCGCCTGGTCGCGCAGCGCGCGGCCCGTCTCGGTCAGCGTGACCCTGAGGCTGCGCTCATCCGCCGCATCACGGGTGCGATGCAGGTAGCCGATCGCCTCCAGCCGCTTCAGCAGCGGGGAGAGGGTGGCCGGCTCGAGACTGACCAGCTCGCCGAGCCGACGGACCGAGAGCGGCTCGTACTGCCACAGCGCGAGCATCACCAGGTACTGCGGATGGGTCAGCCCCAGTGGCTCCAGCACCGGGCGGTACAGGCCGATCACCCGGCGCGACGCGACGGCCAGGGCGAAGCAGACCTGGCTCTCCAGCGCCAGCAGATCGGGCGCGGAGCTCGTCGGGGATGTCATCGTGGACGTCTCCGTTCCGGCTCGGCGGTCACAGGATCCAGTACGCCGAGACCAGCATCGGCAGCAGCCCCAGCAGCACCCACGGTGCGTACCAGCGCCGACGGTGCAGGACGAGCACCGCGGCCGCGGCGACCAGACCGATGACGCCGGTCATCACCCAGAGCCCGATGACGCTGTCGCGCGGCAGATCGGCGTGCCGCCGGCCGCGAGGTAGGCAGCCAGCACCACCGACAGCGAGCCGACGAAGAGCCCGACGGCGGACGAGGCGATCAGCCGTTGGACGAAGTCCAGGCTTCGTGCGTCGTCGGCGGCGTACTTCTCGGCCGCGTTGGCGTCATGGCATCATTTCGTGTCCTATCAATTCGTGCACTAACTATTAGTCCAGCGTACTCTCCTGATCGGCACGGGTCAACGGGGCGCCGGTCCGGTGGGGCCGGCTAGGGCTTCTCGACCGTCTTGGCGAGGTGGGCGAAACCGACGGAGCGATCCGGTGAGTGGAACAGGTCCTGGCAGGTCGTCAGCGTCAGCAGCGCCTTGGTCGCCTTGGCGCCGGGATGGTGCGGATCGGGGTCGAGGACCCAGGTCTCGGTGTCGTTCACGGTCAGGTTCCCGGGTGAGCCGTCCATCACGTACGTGTAGATCGCGTCGCGGGTCTCCACGATGACCTCGTCCCCGGCGTCCAGCTCGAGCAGCCGGGAGAAGGGCTGGCCGTGGGTGACCCGATGACCGGCGATGGCGAAGTTGCCGACCTGTCCAGGGAGTGTCGTGCTCGTGTAGTGACCGACACCGCGGTTGAGGAACGAGAGGTCGGTCCCAGACAGGATCGGCACCTCGTAGTCGGGTCCGAAGGCGGGGATCCGGAGCAAGGCGATGGCATCGCCCGGGATCGCGGCCGGCGTGAGCTCGCCTGCACCCGTCGTGTCGCCGGGACCGCCGCCGGACTGGTCGGTCGGCTGCGACCACTTGTCACGCAGCTGGGAGCTCTCCTGCTGGAACGCCTTCTCCGACGTCACGTTGGTGCCGACGTACTGCCACCCGACCCAGCCCAGGCACCCGAGACCGGCCACCAGCAGGAGCGCCCCGACCACGGTGAGCGCCGAGAACGACCGGCCGCCACCCCGCGGGGTCGGCGTCTCCTCCGGATCGGCGAGATCATCCATCAGGGACTGGGCCACCCCGCCATTGTGCCTGTTGCGACCCGTGGGCGCGCCTAGACTCCTCCAGCATGAGCGCCGCCGGCTGGTATCCCGATCCCGGCAACCAACCCGGCGCCTACCGCTACTGGGACGGTCGGGCGTGGACCAACCAGGTGACGACGCAACCCGGTGGCGCACCCGCCGCCCCGCCCACCGGACCGACGGGGCCCACCGGACCGACGGGGCCCACCAGCACCGACGGGGCCCACCGGACCCACCGGACCGACCGGCTCGGCCCTGCCGCCCGGTGCGCCCGCCGAAGCGCTCCGGCCGCGGGTGGCTGATCGCCCTGATCGCGGTCGCGGTCGTGCTGGTGGTGCTGGTCGTCCTCGCCGTCCGCGGCCTGGGTGGCGTGCTCGGCGGTCTGCCCGGTGTGCCCGGCGGCGATCCCAGCGCGAACGTGTGCCCGAAGCCCGAGCCGAGCGGCACGCCCACCCCGCAGCCCAACGACGGCCGGGTGCACAGCGGGCCACTCTCCTACCCTCGGCTGCCGTCCCCCTGGGGCGCCCCGGCACCGGAAGGCGACGTCCCGTTCGGGCGCGACGTGCTGCAGCAGTTCGTGCAGACCGAGCAGACACCGAAGCTCAGCTGGGGCGCGGCGGTGATGGTCGGTGAGCTGGTCGCCGGCGACGGCTTCTTCGAGCCCAAGGACGGCGCCGAGATCGTGCTGCGTTGCGTCACCGGCACCTTCTACGGCGATGCCGAGGTGACCCGTCACGACACGAAGAGCCAGGCCATGACCGTCGACGGCCACGACGCCTGGATCATGGAGTCCGACCTCAGCTTCTCGATCCCGGATCTGCAGGCCACCAACGAGCTGCTCACCGTGGTCATCGTCGACCTCGGGAACGGCTCCGCGGGACTGTTCGCCTCGTCGGTGCCCGGCAACTTCCCGCAGTACAACGAGCCGGCGAAGCAGGCGATGGAGGGTCTGCGGGTCTCCTGAGCAGGATCGAGCGCTCAGCGGAACCCTGGTTAGGCTGACGGGCATGGCCCCCGACGACGTGACCAGCTCCCGGTACAAGGCCGGACGGGTCGGGTCCACCGCCGCGACGATCTTCGCCGAGATGTCCGCGCTCGCGGTCTCGACCGACTCGGTGAACCTCGGTCAGGGGTTCCCGGACTACGACGGGCCGGCGTTCATGCTGGCCACGGCCGAGCGCGCCATCGCCGAGGGCGTCAACCAGTACCCGCCGGGTCGCGGCATCGCCCCGCTGCGCAGGGCGGTCGTCGACCACAGCCGCCGGCACTACGACCTCGGTTACGACGCCGACCACGAGGTGGTCATCACCACCGGGGCCACGGAGGCGCTGGCCGCCGCGATCCTGGCCTTCGTCGACCCCGGCGACGAGGTGATCGCCCTGGAACCCTTCTACGACTCCTACGCCGCTTCGGTCGCCCTGGCCGGTGGCCGGATCGTCGGTGTCGGCGTGTTCGGACCGGACTTCGTCCTCGACCTCGACGAGCTGCGCACCGCCGTGACCCCCCGGACGAAGATGATCTTGGTCAACTCACCGCACAACCCGACCGGCGCGATCCTCGGTCGCGCCGAGCTGGCTGCCATCGCCGAGCTCGCGATCACCCACGACCTCCTCGTGGTCTGCGACGAGGTGTACGAGCACCTCGTCTTCGACGAGGCCGAGCACCTGCCGCTCGCGACGTTCCCCGGGATGTGGGAGCGGACGATCCGGATCTCCTCGTCGGGCAAGACCTTCTCCGCCACCGGGTGGAAGATCGGCTGGGCCCTCGGACCGGCCCAGCTGATCACCGAGCTGACCGCGGTCAAGCAGTTCCTGACCTACGTGTCGGGAGCGCCGTTCCAACCCGCCATCGCCCAGGCGCTGGACGAGGGCGATGCCTGGGTGGCCGCCGCCCGGGACGAGCTGCAGGGCAAACGTGACCGGCTGGCCACGGGTCTGCGTTCGGTGGGCCTGGAGCCGGCGATCCCCCGCGGCACCTACTTCATGACCACCGACGTCCGACCCCTCGGCTACGACGACGGGGTGGCGTTCTGCCGCGATCTGCCGCACCGCTGCGGGGTGGTGGCCATCCCCCATCAGGTGTTCTACGCGCGCACCGACGCCGGCCGCCCGTACGTCCGCTGGGCGTTCTGCAAGTCCGACCCGGTGCTCGACGAGGCCGTCCGCCGACTCGGCGGCCTGGCGGCCGGCTAGCCGGTCAGCTCGACGCGGCGCGCTGCCGGTACCACTGGGTCGCGCCGGGGGTCCACAGGATCAGGCAGACGATGCCGATGTAGGTGGCGATCGGCAGCCACCACAAGATGTCGTTCCGGAGCCACCAGGCCGACCAGGCCAGGGCCGCGACCCCGGTCAGGGTCAGCGCGAGGCGGGCCCACACGCGCGGGGCCAGGACCACGAACCCCAGGAAGAACGCCAGCGTCGGGAAGCCGTACAGCGGCAGGGCCAGGCCCTCGATCATCCGCAGGTGGAAGCGGCGGAGGATGTGGTAGAACGCGCCTTCGGCGTCGGTGGTGGACAACCCGGCGGCGCCCGCCGTGGCCACCAGCCAGGCCAGGCTGAGCGCGCACAGCCACTGCAGCGATGCCGTCACGGTCATCGTCGCCGCCATCGCGATCACCGCGGGACGCTGCCGGCGGACGACCGGGGCGTACGACTGCGCCACCGGCCAGGCGGGGACGGGCGCGGGTGGGTGCGGCGGGCCAGCGTACGGATCGGGCCGGTAGCCGTAGGGAAGCGGTGTCGTGGGCTGACTCCCGGGCGGGCTGAACTGGGGCGCGCCGTGCGGACCGGGCGCCTGGTACCCGGGGTACTGCGACATGAGGTCCAGGGTAGGCGGCGACACCACACGCTCGAGTCGTCAGACGCACGCCCGGCCGCTTGACCCTGACACCGTGTCAGGCCGTACTCCTGGAGACATCATGTTCAGCATCGGAGACCTCGCCAGGTCCGGCCGCGTGTCGGTGCGGATGCTGCGCCACTACGACACCATCGGCCTGCTCCGGCCCGCGTCCGTCGACCCGTTCACCGGCTACCGGTCCTACGCCGTCGAGCAGCTCACCCGGCTCAACCGGGTGGTGGCCCTCAAGGATCTCGGGTTCACCCTCGACCAGGTCGCCGCCATCGTCGACGACGACATCGACTCCGACGAGCTGCGCGGGATGCTGCGGCTGCGCCGGGCGGAGCTACGGGACCAGATCGCGGCGGACACGGCACGACTGGCCAGGGTCGAGGCGAGGCTCCGAGTCATCGAGAGGGAGGATGTCATGTCCGAAGAGGTCGAGATCAAGACCGTTCCGGCCGTCCGGGTGGCCGAGCTCAGTGCTCCGGTCGGCGGGTTCGAGCCCCAGTTCATCACACCGGTGCTGGGTCCGCTGTTCGAGCAGCTGATGGGTCGGCTCGCCGCGAGCGACGTCGCCTGCGTGGGCGCACCGATCGCCTACTACGAGGACGCGGGCGACGGTGAAGGGCTGGTCGCCCACGCCGCGGCTCCGATCGCCGCGGACGCCGAACCGACCGGCGTCCAGGTCACCGAGCTGCCCGAGATCTCGGCGGCGGCGATCATCCACACGGGTCCGATGGACGACGTGATGCCGACGATCCAGACCCTGGGGGGCTGGATCGCGGCCCACGGCTACCGGTCGGCCGGTTACAACCGCGAGGTCTACCTGGCCTACGGCGAGGGCATGCCCGAGCCGTGGCAGACCGAGCTCCAGGAGCCGGTGACCACCGCCGGCTGACGGCCCCGGGCTCCGCGGGTGCGGCGGCATCCGCGGAGCCGATCACCCGCCCAGGCGGCGGGTCAGGGTGGCCGCGGCGCGGCGGACGTCGGCGACCAGGTGCGCACGCCGATCCGGGTCCACCCGATCGGCCTCGAAGGTCACCGAGATCCCCGCCACCGGGTAACCGGTCCGGTCCAGCACCGGTACGCCGACAGAGGCGAGACCCGCGGTGACCAGACCGTCCTCCAGGGCGTACCCGCGCTCGCGGACGGCGGCGAGCAGCGCCCGCAGGTCGGCGAGGGTGGTCGGCCCGTGACCGGCCCGCTCCACCAGGGCGTCGGAGCTCGGGAAGATGGCCCGGACCTGGGCGGCCGAGAGTGCGCCCAGGATGGCCAGCCCCGAGGCGGTCACCGTCGCGGGCAACCTCACGCCGACATCGCTGACCAGGGTCCGCCGGCGCGGCGCTCGCTGCTCGATCACGTAGTAGACGTCGGGACCGTGCAGCACCGCCAGGTGGGCGTTCTCCCTGGTGGTGCCGGCCAGCCGGCTGAGCACGGGCTGGGCCACGCGCCGCAACGGCATCTGCCGCGAGTAGCTGGAGCCCATCTCGAACGTGACGACACCCAGTCCGTAGCGGCGTTCCTCCGGGAGGTAGCTGACGAAACCCTGCTCGACCAACGCTCCGAGCAGGCGGTACGTGGTCGACCGCGGCAGACCCAGACTCGTCGCCACGGCGGCGGCGGGGACCGGTTCGACCTGGCGCGCGAGCAGCACCAGGATCCGCAGCACGGTGTCGGCCGCCGGGGCGAGGGACATGGACCAAGAGTCTCAGATCTGAGACACCAGGACCAGCCGACCCCTATCGGCCGGGCGGCCGTCTCGCGTGGAATGAGGGCATGCTCACGCAGATCTCTTCCGTCGCGGTGGGCCTCGGGCCCGTCACCGCCGCCGAGGTCGTCGCCGTCTCCCGGCACGGGGTCACCGTGCACGTCGCCGAGGACGCGCTGGTCGAGGTGCGCCGGACCCGAGCGGTGATCGAGGCCCTGGCCGACGACCCGCACCCGCACTACGGCGTGTCCACCGGCTTCGGCGCCCTGGCCACCCGGCACATTCCCACCGCGATGCGCACCCAGCTGCAGCGCAGCCTGATCCGCTCGCACGCCGCCGGCTCCGGTCCGGAGGTCGAGGTCGAGGTCGTCCGGGCGCTGATGCTGTTGCGCCTCTCCACCCTGGCCACCGGGCGGACCGGCGTGCGCGAGGTCGTCGTGCAGACGTACGCCGACCTGCTGAACGCAGGGATCACCCCGATCGTCCACGAGTACGGCAGTCTCGGCTGTTCCGGTGATCTTGCTCCGCTCGCGCACTGCGCGCTGGCGGTGATGGGCGAGGGGACCGTCCGTGATCGCGACGGCGTGCTCCGCCCGGCGGCCGAGGCCCTCGCGGCAGCGGGCATCACCCCGGTGGTGCTGGCCGAGAAGGAAGGTCTGGCGCTGATCAACGGCACCGACGGCATGCTGGGCATGCTCGTGCTCGCGCTGGACGACCTGGACAACCTGGTCACCGTCGCCGACATCACCGCAGCCATGAGCGTGGAAGGTCTGCTCGGCACCGACGACGTGTTCGCCGAGGACCTCCACCGGCTGCGGCCTCATCCCGGCCAGGCCTCCTCGGCGGCCAATCTCCGGGCGCTGATGGCGGGCAGCGCCATCCGGGAGTCGCACCGCACGCGGTCGAGCGATCCCGGTGGCTGCACCCGAGTGCAGGACGCGTACTCGCTGCGCTGCTCACCGCAGGTGGCCGGCGGTGCCCGGGACACCCTGGCCCACGCCCGTGCGGTGGCCGGGATCGAGCTCGCCTCCGCCATCGACAACCCGGTGGTCACCGCGGACGGCCGGGTCGAGTCCAACGGCAACTTCCACGGGGCGCCGATCGCGTACGTGCTGGACTTCCTGGCCATCGTGGTCGCCGACCTGGCCAGCATCGCCGAACGGCGCACCGACCGGTTCCTCGACCGGGCCCGCAGCCACGGCCTGAATGCCTTCCTGGCCGACGATCCCGGCGTGGACTCCGGGCACATGATCGCCCAGTACACCCAGGCCGCCATCGTCTCCGAGCTCAAGCGGCTCGCCGCCCCGGCCTCCGTCGACTCGATCCCGAGCTCGGCCATGCAGGAGGACCA
Source organism: uncultured Actinomycetota bacterium (assembly GCA_963784345.1). Lineage (GTDB taxonomy): Bacteria > Actinomycetota > Actinomycetes > Propionibacteriales > Propionibacteriaceae > Microlunatus. Next base: position 31,986 of record CAWARE010000004.1, on the reverse strand, counting down.
CGTCTCGATGGGCTGGTCGGCGGCCCGCAAGCTCCGCCGGGCCGTCGACGGTCTGACCCGGGTGCTCGCGATCGAGCTGCTCACCGCCGCCCGCGGTCTCGAGCTCCGGGCACCGCTCACGCCCGCCCCCGCCACCGCAGCGGTGATCACCGCCCTGCGCGCCGCGGGAGCCCCCGCCCCCGGCCCGGATCGCTGGCTGGCGCCGGAGATCGAGACCGCCGTCCAGCTGGTCGCCAGCGGTGGCGTGGTCGCCGCCGCCGAGTCCGTCACCGGCTCCCTCGAGTAGCCAACCCACCAGTGCGTGTGAGCGGAGCGAACACCAACAACACAGAAAGCAGAGAAGATCATGGAAGGCGCCCGTCCCGTCCGCGCAGCCCGCGGCACCACCCTGTCCGCCAAGAGCTGGGCCACCGAGGCCCCGTTGCGGATGCTGATGAACAACCTCGATCCCGAGAACGCCGAACGCCCCGACGACCTGGTCGTCTACGGCGGCACGGGTCGCGCGGCCCGCGACTGGCGGTCCTTCGACGCCATGGTCCGAACGCTGCGCGATCTGGAGGGCGACGAGACCATGCTGGTCCAGTCCGGCCGTCCGGTCGGCGTGATGCGGACCCACGAGTGGGCTCCGCGGGTGCTGATCGCCAACTCCAACCTGGTCCCGGACTGGGCCACCTGGCCCGAGTTCCGCCGGCTGGAACAGCAGGGTCTGACCATGTACGGGCAGATGACCGCCGGGTCGTGGATCTACATCGGCACCCAGGGCATCGTGCAGGGCACGTACGAGACGTTCGCGGCCGTGGCCGAGAAGCGGTTCGGCGGCACCCTGGCCGGCACTCTCACGCTTGACCGGGGGCTGCGGCGGCATGGGTGGCGCCCAACCTCTCGCCGTCACCCTGAACGACGGGGTCTGCCTGATCGTCGACGTGGACCGGACCCGCCTGCAGCGGCGGGTCGACCACCGCTACCTCGACGAGATCGCCGACGACCTCGACGCCGCGGTGGACAAGGCCCTGCGGGCCAAGGCCGATCGCCGGGCCACCTCGATCGGCGTGGTCGGCAACTGCGCCGAGGTCTTCCCCGAGCTGCTGCGCCGCGGCGTGGCCATCGACGTGGTCACCGACCAGACCAGTGCCCACGACCCCCTCTCCTACCTGCCGGAGGGCGTCGCACTGGAGGACTGGGCCGAGCTGGCCGCCGCCAAGCCCGAGGAGTTCACCGACCGGGCGCGGGCCTCGATGGCCCGTCAGGTGCGGGCGATGGTGGAGTTCCAAGACGCCGGCGCGGAGGTGTTCGACTACGGCAACTCGATCCGGGACGAGGCCCGCCAGGGCGGCTACGAGCGCGCCTTCGAGTTCCCCGGGTTCGTGCCGGCCTACATCCGGCCGCTGTTCTGCGAGGGCAAGGGCCCGTTCCGCTGGGCCGCCCTGTCCGGTGATCCGAAGGACATCCACACCACCGACGAGACCGTCCTGAAGCTGTTCGGAGACAACGACCGGCTGCAGAAGTGGATGCGCGGAGCCAAGGAGCGGATCGCCTTCCAGGGACTGCCGGCCCGGATCTGCTGGCTCGGCTACGGCGAACGGGACCGCGCCGGTCTGGCCTTCAACGACCTGGTGGCCTCCGGGGCGGTCAGCGCCCCGATCGTGATCGGGCGTGATCACCTGGACTGCGGCTCGGTGGCCAGTCCCTACCGCGAGACCGAGGCGATGGCCGACGGCTCCGACGCGATCGCGGACTGGCCGCTGCTGAACGCGCTCGTCAACACCGCGTCCGGGGCCAGCTGGGTGTCGATCCACCACGGCGGTGGCGTCGGCATCGGCCGCTCGATCCACGCCGGCCAGGTCTGCCTGGCCGACGGCACCGAGCTGGCTGCCCAGAAGCTCGCCCGGGTGCTGAGCAACGATCCCGGCATGGGGGTCATCCGGCACGTGGACGCCGGCTACGACGCCGCCGCGGACGTCGCCGAGGAGCGCGGCGTCCGGGTGCCCATGCGCGAGAGCGCTCCGTCTGGGCAGCGCGAGAGCGCTCCGTCTGCGCAGCGCGAGAGCGCTCCGTCTGCGCAGCGCGAGAGCGCTCCGTCTGCGCAGCGCGAGAGCGCTCCGTCTGCGCAGCGCGAGAGCGCTCCGCGGGAGGGTGCGTGATCGCCGAGCCGGCGCGGTCGTTCGATCGCCAGTGGGCCGACCTCGCCGGGATCGGTCGTCATCCGCACACCGGTGGCTACCGCCGGTACGCCCTGACCCGCGAGGACCACGACCTGCGTGAGTGGTTCGCCGGCGAGGCGGCCGGCCGCGGGCTGGACGTGACCACCGACCGGGTGGGCAACCAGTGGGCGTGGTGGGGCGACCCGGACACGACGCCGGGTGTGGTCACCGGCTCCCACCTGGACAGCGTGCCCGACGGCGGCGCGTACGACGGCCCGCTCGGCGTGGTCAGTGCCTTCGTCGCCCTGGATCACCTGCGGGCCGCGGGATTCGCGCCGCAGCGACCCCTGGGCATCGTGAACTTCGCCGACGAGGAGGGCGCCCGGTTCGGCGTCGCCTGTGCGGGGTCCCGGGTGCTCACCGGCGCGCTGGCTCCCGATCGCGCCTTGCGTCTGCGCGACGGTGACGGCCTCTCGATGGGCGAGGCGCTGGCTGCGGCCGGCCGGGATCCGGAGCAGTTCGGAACGGACGCCGAGACCCTGCGTCGGGTCGGCGCCTTCGTCGAGCTGCACGTGGAACAGGGCCGCGGTCTGATCGACCTCGACCAGCCGGTCGCCCTGGGCACCGACATCTGGCCGCACGGGCGGTGGCGGCTGGACTTCCCCGGGGAGGCCAACCACGCCGGCACCACCCGACTGGAGGATCGGCGGGACGCCATGATCGGTCTCGCGACGACGGTGCTCGCGGCTCGCTCGGCCGCCACCGGGCAGGGGTGTGTGGCGACCGTGGGCAAGACCCTGCTGACCCCCGGTGGGGTGAACGCCATCCCGTCGGCCGCCACCGGCTGGCTGGACGCCCGGGGCGCCGACGAAGCGGCGGTGCGACGCACCGTACGGGAGGTGACGGCGGCCGCCACGGCTGGGGCGCGGAGGTCACCGAGGAGTCCTGGACCCCGACCACCCGCTTCGACCTCGCCCTGCTGGCTCGGCTCCGCCGGGTGCTGCCGGCCGCTCCACTACTCGGCACCGGGGCCGGGCACGACGCCGGGATCCTCGCCACGGCGGGGATCCCGACCGGGATGATCTTCGTCCGCAACCCCACCGGGGTCTCCCACTCCCCCGCCGAGCACGCCGAGCGGGCGGACTGTCTGGCCGGTGTCACGGCCCTGGCCGACGTGCTCACCGAGCTGGTCGGTGAGCGGTCGTGACCGTCTCCTACTGGGTGCCCGCCGCCCACCTGCCGGACCGGGTCGCCGACCGGGTGCGGATCAGCGAGCGGGACGGCGTGATCACCGCGGTCGCGGTCGACGTCGAGCCCACGCGGGACGACCTGGTGCTCGACGGCATCGCCCTGCCGGGCTTCGCGAACACCCACAGCCACGCCTTCCACCGGGCCCTGCGGGGTCGGACGCACGCCGACGGTGGCACCTTCTGGACCTGGCGGCAGCAGATGTACGCCCTCGCCTCCCGGCTGGACCCCGAGCGGTACTTCGCCCTGGCCCGAGCCGTCTACGCGGAGATGGTGCTGGCCGGGATGACCGTCGTCGGCGAGTTCCACTACCTGCACCGTGATCATCAGGGCCGCGCGTACGCCGACCCGGACGCGATGAGCGAGGCCCTGGTCTCGGCCGCCGCCGACGCCGGCATCCGGCTCACCCTGCTGGACGTCTGCTACCTCAGCGGGGGTCTCTCCGCTGCGGGTCATCAGCCTCTCGATCCCGTGCAGCAACGGTTCTCCGACGGCAGCGTGGACGGCTGGGCGGCACGCGTCGGCGCCTTCGGCGACCGGCACGCCGGCTCGGAGACCGTACGGGTCGGGGCGGCGGCCCACTCCGTACGAGCCGTGCCGTCGGCGGACCTGGGCAGGCTGGCCGCCCTGCGCCCGAGCGGGCCGCTGCACGTCCACCTCAGCGAGCAGCCCGCTGAGAACGTCGCCGTGCAAGCGTTCTACGGTTGCACACCGGCCGAGCTGCTGCACCGCCACGGGCTGCTCGGACCGACCACCACCGCGGTGCACGCCACGCACCTGACCGCCTCGGATGTCACCCTGCTCGGGACCACCCGGACCGGCACCTGCATCTGCCCCACCACCGAACGTGACCTGGCCGACGGCATCGGCCCCGCCCGGGAGCTCGCCGACGCCGGCAGCCCCCTGAGCCTTGGCAGTGACCAGCACGCGGTGATCGACATGTTCGAGGAGCTGCGCGGGTTGGAGCTGCACGAGCGCCTGAGCACCGGGCAGCGCGGCCGGTTCACCCCGGCCGAGCTGATCACCGCGGCGACTGCGTCCGGCCACACGGCGTTGGGCTGGCCCGGGGCGGGCGTCTCGCCGTCGGGGCACCTGCGGACCTGGTGATCATCGACCGGTCGTCGGTCCGCACCGCCGGTTCCCGACCCGCCCAGATCCACTACGCCGCCGGCACTCCCGACGTCCGGCACGTGATCATCGGCGGCCGCCGGGTGGTGTCGGACGGGACACACCGGCTGGGTGTCGCCGGCGAGCTGCTCGCGGCCGCCCTGACCGATCTGGAGGACTCATGGGACCCGGACTGCCCCGGCACGACGGTGATCACCGGGATCGCCGAGCTCGTCACCTGCGACGACAGCACCGAGGACCGGCTCGGGATCCGGTCCGACGCCGCCGTCGTGGTGGCCGACGGGCGGGTGGCCTGGATCGGGGACGCGGCGCAGGCACCGGCAGCCGACCGGCGGATCGACCTCGGTGGCCGGGCTCTCCTCCCCGGCTTCGTGGACTCCCACAGCCACCTCGTCTTCGCCGGCGACCGCTCGGCCGAGTTCGCCGCCCGGATGACCGGGCAGGCGTACGACGGTGGCGGGATCGCCGGCACCGTGGCCGCGACGAGGTCCGCCTCCGACGACGAGCTGCGCGCCCTGATCGCCGGCCGGATCGCCGAGATGCGCTCCCAGGGGACCACCACCGTGGAGATCAAGAGCGGGTACGGCCTCAGCGTCGCCGACGAGGTCCGCGCGCTGCGGCTGGCCGGCGAGGTCACGGCCGAGACGACGTTCCTCGGCGCTCACGTGGTGCCGCCGGAGTGGCGGGACCGACGCGCCGACTACGTCGCCCTGGTCACCGGGGAGATGCTGGACGCCGCCGCGCCGTACGCCCGCTGGATCGACGTCTTCTGCGAGCCGGCCTCCCCGTACGCCTTCGACGGCGACGAGGCGCGGGCGGTGCTGGCGGCCGGCCGCCGGGCCGGTCTGGAGCTGCGGGTGCACGGCAACCAGCTCGGTCCCGGACCGGGCGTCCAGCTGGCCGTGGAGCTGGGGCGGCCAGCGTCGACCACTGCACGTACCTGTCCGACGCCGACGTCGACGCGCTTCGGCCGCGGCGTCGACGACGGTGGCGACGCTGTTGCCCGGGGTCGAGTTCTGCACCCGCTCGCCCTTCCCCGACGCGGCCCGGCTGCTGGCCGCCGGGGTGTCGATCGCCCTCGCCACCGACTGCAACCCCGGCACCTGCTACTCCTCCTCGATGCCGTTCATGATCGCTCTGGCCGTCCGCGAGATGGGGCTGACGCCCGGCGCAGGCCCTCTACGCCGCCACGGCCGGATCGGCGAGAGCCCTGCGTCGACAGGACATCGGACGGATCGAGGTGGGCGGTCCCGCCGACCTGGCCGTCGTCGACGCCCCGAGCCACCTCCATCTCGCCTACCGTCCGGGTGTGCCGCTGGTCCGGCCCTCGCGGTGTAGGTCATATTGCTGGTATGGCCGAGACCACCCCACCGGACGACGGTCCGGGTTCGAGCGGACGATCACGCTGACCGACGCCGTGGTGGCGATCGCCATGACCTTGTTGATCTTGCCGCTCGTCGAGGTGGTCAGGACCTCGACCTGACCGACCTCTCGCGTCTGGGCCGAGAACGGCGAGCTGCTGCAGTCGTTCGTGATCAGCTTCCTGGTGATCTACGCGTTCTGGACCGCCCACGGCTCCCTCTACCACCGGCTCCTCGTCGCCGGTCAACCCGCCGTCCGCTGGTTGGGTCTGATCAACATGTGCTGGCTGCTGGTGATCGCGTTCCTTCCCTTCCCGACCGCGATGATCGGCCGCGACCTCAACCCGCCAGCGCCCGCTCTACCTCGGCACGCTGCTCGTGCTGTCCGCGCTCACCCTGGCCATGACCGGTCGTGGACCGGGCGGTCGGCCGCCCGCTCGGCCTGGCCTGGCTGACCACGGCGGTGTTCGCCCTCTGCACCGTGATCAGCCTGGTCAACCCCCGCCTGGGGGTCTACGCGCTGCTGCTGCTCGTGGTGGCGGGCCGGGTCGAGGCCCACCGCGACCGCCGGCACCAACGCCCGCCGGAGCGGCGCACGTCCGACGGGTGACGCCTCAGCCGAAGTGCGCGCCGCCGGTCACCGGGTCGGGCGAGGTCTCGGCGTCGTCGTCGGTGAACGGGGCCGCGCTGCCGATGAAGCGGCGGATCTGGTTCCCCGTCATCAACCGGTACGGGAACATCGACCCCGCACCCCGCCGGATCAGGGCCTGCTCGGGGAGTGGCGCGTCCGACCCGGTGAGGATGATGTTGCCGAACCGGCGACCCTTGAGGGTGGCCGGTTCCGCGCCGTAGACCACGTGGGCGAACACCTGGGCCACCCCGGCCAGCACCCGCCGGGAGTAGGCCAGCCCGCCGCTGTCGGTCACGTTGATCACCACCGCCCCGGACGGGCCCACCACCCGGCGCAGCTCGGTCAGGAACTCCACGGTGGTCAGCTCGGCCGGCACCCGGGCCCCGGCGAACGCGTCCACGATGACCAGGTCGGCGAACCCGTCGCGCATCGCGGCGATCCCCGCACGCCCGTCGACGGGCCGGATCTTGATGCCGCTCTGGCGGGGCAGCGGCAGGTGCTCGCGGACCAGCCGGGTCAGCTCCTCGTCCGGCTCCAGCACGATCTGGGCCGAGCTCGGCCGCGTCGCGGTCACGTAGCGCGGCAGGGTCAGCGCGGCGCCGCCGATGTGCACGATCCGGATCCGCTCGCCGTCGGGCGCGATCTCGTCGACCACGTCGGCGATCCGCTGGACGTAGTCGAACTCGAGCCGCAGCGGGTCGGCCAGGTCCACGTAGGACTGATCGGTGCCACCGATCCGGACCAGGTACGCCCCGGGACGGGCGGTGTCCTCGACCAGCGTCACCACCTGCGACCCCGTGTCGAGCACGATCTCGCCGCTCAGTTCCGCCTCCTCGTGCCGCCTGCCGCCATCGGGGGTGATCATCACACACCCGATGAGTTCGGCGGGCGGTCTCGGGTCTATCCGGCTGTCAGCGCCGCGGAGCAGAATGTCCGCAGCTCACCACGTCGGGAGGATCACCATGGCTCTGCTCAACCCCTACCTCAACTTCCGCGGCCAGGCCCGCGAGGCGATGGAGTTCTACCGGTCCGTGCTCGGCGGCGAGCTCACCGTGTCCACCTTCGGCGACTTCCAGATGCCGGGGGTCGACGAGGACGAGAAGGACAGCATCATGCACAGCCAGCTCACCACCTCGGCCGGCTTCACGCTGATGGGCTCCGACGTCCCGGCCAAGATGCCGCGGCGAGATCAGCAACGGCACGATCTCGATCAGCGGCAACGAGACCGACGAGATCCGGGGCTACTTCGACGGCCTGGCCGACGGCGGCGAGGTCGCCATGCCCCTCGACCAGGCACCGTGGGGGGACTACTTCGGTCAGCTGACCGACAAGTTCGGCGTCCAGTGGTTGGTCAACATCGCGGGTCCGGGCCAGCCCCAGGGCTGACGCGGAGACGGCACGAGGGTCGGGGCGGGTCGCCCCGACCCTCGTCGTCTCGCTCATCCGTGCACCCGGCGATCAGACGGCCAGCGCCGTCGGCTGCGACGACCACCAGACCGTCCTTGGCCTCGTCCACGTCGAAGCTGATCATGTCACCGTCGGCGACCGCGCCGGCCAGCACCTGCTGAGCCAGCTGATCCTCGATGGTGGTCTGGATCAGCCGCCGCAGCGGACGGGCGCCGTAGACCGGGTCGAAGCCGGTCAGCGCCAGCCAGTCCTTGGCCGCCTGGGTCACCTCGACGGAGATCCGGCGGTCGGCCAGTCGTGCGTTCAGCCGGTCGCAGGCTGATGTCGACGATCTTGGCCAGCTCCTCGGTGCCGAGCGCGTCGAACAGCACGACCTCGTCCAGCCGGTTCAGGAACTCCGGCTTGAACGCCCCCCGCACGACCCCCATCACCGCGTTCCGCTTGGTCTCGGCGTCCAGCGTCTGGTCGGCCAGGAACTGCGAGCCGAGGTTGGAGGTCAGGATCAGCATCACGTTGCGGAAGTCGACCGTCCGGCCCTGGCCGTCGGTCAGCCGACCGTCGTCCAGCACCTGCAGCAGGATGTCGAAGACCTCGCTGTGCGCCTTCTCCACCTCGTCCAGCAACACGACCGCGTACGGGCGCCGCCGCACCGCCTCGGTGAGCTGGCCGCCCTCCTCGTAGCCGATGTAGCCCGGAGGGGCACCGACGAGCCGGGCCACCGAGTGCTTCTCGGAGTACTCGCTCATGTCGATCCGGATCATGGCGTGCTCGTCGTCGAACAGGAACTCCGCCAGCGACTTGGCCAGCTCGGTCTTGCCGACCCCGGTCGGACCGAGGAACAGGAACGAACCGGTCGGCCGGTTCGGGTCGGAGATGCCGGCCCGCGACCGCCGGACCGCGTCGGAGACGGCCTTGACCGCCGGCTTCTGACCGATCAGCCGCTCGCCGAGCCGGGCCTCCATGGCCAGCAGCTTCTCGCTCTCGCCCTGCAGCAGCCGGCCGACCGGGATCCCGGTCCAGTTGGACACCACCTCGGCGATGTCGTGCGGACCGACCTGCTCGGACACCATCGTCTCGGTCTGGCTCTCGGCCTCGTCGGCCCGGGCCAGCTGCCGTCTGCAGCGCGGGGATCTCGCCGTAGTTGATCTCGCTGGCCCGGACCAGGTTGCCCTCGCGGAGGGCCCGGTCGGCCTCGATCCGCAGCTCGTCGATCTCCCGCTTCAGGTCGCCGACCTGGTTGAGCCCCTGCTTCTCGGCCTCCCAGCGCGCCTCGAGGCCGCGCAGCTCCTCCTCGGCGTCGGCCAGCTCGCCCGTCCAGCCGGCCCAGCCGCTCGACGCGAGCCGGTGTCGGACTCCTTCTCCAGCGCGAACCGCTGCATCTTCATCCGGTCCACCGTCCGGCGCAGCTTGTCGATCTCCTCCGGCGAGGAGTCGATCTCCATCCGCAGCCGGGAGGCGGCCTCGTCGATCAGGTCGATGGCCTTGTCCGGCAGCTGGCGGGAGGTGATGTAGCGGTTGCGACAGCGTCGCGGCCGCGACCAGGGCGCCGTCGGTGATGGCCACCTTGTGGTGCGCCTCGTAGCGCTCACGCAGTCCGCGCAGGATCGCGATCGTGTCCTCGACGCTCGGCTCGCCGACGTAGACCTGCTGGAATCGCCGCTCCAGCGCCGGATCCTTCTCGATCCGCTCGCGGTACTCGTCCAGGGTGGTGGCGCCGATCATCCGCAGCTCGCCGCGGGCCAGCATCGGCTTCAGCATGTTGCCGGCGTCCATCGAGGAGTCGCCGGACGCGCCGGCGCCGACCACGGTGTGCAGCTCGTCGATGAAGGTGATGACCTGGCCCTCGGCGTCGCGGATCTCGGTCAGCACCGCCTTCAGCCGCTCCTCGAACTCGCCGCGGTACTTCGCGCCGGCGACCATCGAGGACAGGTCGAGCGAGATCAGCCGCCGACCCTTCAGCGAGTCGGGCACGTCGCCGGCGACCAGCCGCTGGGCCAGGCCCTCGACGACGGCGGTCTTGCCCACCCCGGGCTCGCCGATCAGCACCGGGTTGTTCTTGGTCCGCCGGGCCAGCACCTGCACCACGCGGCGGATCTCGGTGTCGCGGCCGATCACCGGGTCGAGCTTGCCCTCGCGGGCCTGCTCGGTGAGGTCGACGCCGTACTGGTCGAGGGCCGAGGAGGTGCCCTCGGCCTCCGGGCTGGTCACCCGCTTGGATGCCGCGCGAGGCGTTGAACGCCGTGGCCAGCCCGTCGGCGCGTGACGTGCAGATCGGTGAGGATCTTCTTCGCGTCGGAGGCGACCGCGGCCAGCGCGATCAGCAGGTGCTCGGTGGCGACGTAGGCGTCGCCGAGCTGCTCGGCGCGGGTCTCCGCGTCGGCCAGCACCCGGGCGAAGGAACCGGACAGGGCCGGCTGGCTGACCGACGAGCCGCTGGCCGACGGCAGCTTGGTGATCGCGCCCTGGGCGGCCGCGTCGACCACGGCCGGATCGGCGCCGACCGAGGTCAGCAGCGGCGCGACGGTGTTGCCCGGCACCATCAGCAGGGCGTGCAGCAGGTGCGACGGCTCGGCATTGGGGTTGCCCGACGTCAGGGCGTTGCGCAACGCCGCCGAGACGGCGTCGCGACTCTTGGTGGTGAGCTTGTTGGTGTCCATGCAGGTCCTTCGAGAGTCGAGTTCAAGGTTGAGTCTACTACGCTCAACTTTGGTCAGGGCCTCAGTATTCCACCCTGAGCGCGGTCGACTCAACCCTCTCGGGAAGGGTCAGGGTCGTGCGAGGTGGGTCGACTCAGGATCCGCACAGCGAGTATTCCATTGACACGGCCGCCACCGAAGGCGAGGCTGACCAGCGGACCGCGGGTCGTCACCACGCCGGCCCCCGGGGGCAAGGAGTCGCTATGAGGCGGAAGCTGGTCCTGCTCGTCGTCGGTGCGCTGGCGCTCGGATCGGTCCTGGTGGCCTCCCCGCCGTCCTCGGCCGCCCCACCGCCCCCCGGCCCGACGGTCTTCGTCGGTCGACTCGACCCCCGCGCAGCTCGCGCAGCTGTCCGACACAGGGCTGGACCACGGCAGTGTCGTCTCCCGCGGGCGGCGGCGGCGACAAGATCGCCGTCGAGGTCGTCCTCACCCGCTGCAAGCGGGCAAGCTGACCGCCCTCGGGCTGCCGCTGACGGAGAAGCGGGTCGCCGGCACCACCGCCTCCCGGCGGATGAACCAGCAGGCCGCCAACGGGTACGAGGTCTACCGCTCCTACAGCGAGCCGGGTGGCATCCGCGACGAGTTCCGTCAGCTGGCGCGCGACTACCCGCGCCTGACCAAGCTGGTGACCATCGGCACGACCGTCCAAGGCCAGGACATCGTCGCGATGAAGGTGACCCGGGACGCCGGAGCCGCCCGACGGGCGGCGGCCCGCCGTGCTCTACTCCTCCGCCCAGCACGCCCGGGAGTGGATCACCCCCGAGATGAACCGCCGCCTGCTCCGCCACGTCCTGGAGGGTTACGCGACCACCGCGGCCACCCGCCGGATCGTCGACACCCGCGAGCTCTGGTTCGTCCCGGTCGCCAACCCGGACGGCTACGACTTCACCTTCACCGAGGACAACCGGCTGTGGCGGAAGAACCTGCGCGACAACGACGGCGACGGCGTGATCAGCGGTCTGGACGGCGTCGACCTGAACCGGAACTTCCCGACCAGCTGGGGCTACGACAACGAGGGCTCCTCCCCCGCCGTCAGCAGCGAGACCTACCGCGGCGCCGCACCCGCTCCGAGCCGGAGACCCGGGCGCTGGACGACCTGATGAAGCGGGTCCGCTTCGCCTTCCAGATCAACTACCACTCGGCGGCCGAGCTGCTCCTCTACGGCGTCGGCTCCCAGGTCGCCACCCCGAGCCCGGACGACCTGCTGTACGAGACCCTCGCCGGCGACGACGCCCACCCGGCCGTCCCGGGCTACGACCCGGACATCTCGGCCGAGCTCTACACGACCAACGGGGAGACCACCGAGCACGCCCAAGCCAAGTACGGGACGCTCGCCTTCACCCCGGAGATGTCGACCTGCGAAACCGCGAGTGCCGTGGATCCCGACGACGCGTTCGACCCGGGGACTGCGAGAGCGGGTTCAACTTCCCCGACTCCGAGGCGCTGATCCAGGCCGAGTTCGAGAAGAACCTGCCCTTCGCGCTGGCGATCGCCCGCTCGGCCGGCGACCCCGACGACCCGGTCTCGGTGGTCGGTCGGACGGCCCCGGACTTCGCCGTGGACAGCTTCGCGACGTCGTACGGCGACCCGCAGCCCGTCGCGGTGACCGCCCGGCGCGATCTGAAGAACCTGCGGCTGCACTACTCGGTCAACGGCCGCCGGGCCGGGAGGTCGCCGGTCACGCGAGTGGCGTGGCGGCGAGCGCTACGGCACGAGCGGCGACGTCTACTACGCGGAGTACCGCGGCGTCGTCCGCGGCGCCAAGCCGGGCGACCGGGTCAGCGTCTGGTTCACCGGCAACCGCCCGGGCAAGGGCAAACGCACCAGCGAGCGGTTCACTTACCGGCTCGCCGAAGACACCCGGAACCGGGTGCTGGTGGTGGCCAACGAGGACTACGAGGGCGTCAATCCCGACGTACCCGCGCGTCGGTGACCAGCCCCAAGTACGCGACGCGACTACGTCGCCGCCCTGCGCGCCCAGGGCTACCGGGCCTCGGTCTGGGACGTCTCGAAGCAGGGCGTGCCGCACCATCTCGGGGTGCTCGGCCACTTCAACGCCGTGGTCTGGTATCTCGGCGACAACCGGCTGACCCAGGATCCCGAGGACGAGCTCACCCCGGTCGGCAGCGACCAGCTGCCGGACGCCGCGGTGGCCGAGCGACAGCAGTATCTGACCCTCGCCGTCCGGGACTACCTCAACGAAGGCGGCAAGCTGGTGCACACCGGCGAGACGGCCGGCTACTTCGGCACCCTCGCCGGGACCGCTGGGCGGCATCTGGTACGGGCTGGACGGTGACCCGGACGCCGACTGCGTGGTCACCCAGGACCTGTTCAGCGACTGCCTGCTGCTGGCCGACGACTTCTTCCAGTACTACCTGGGCATCAACTCCCGGTCGACGGTGGACGCGCCCACGGGCTTCGACGGGAAGGGCCGGGTGGCCGGCACCACGGCGACGCTTCGGCGGGCCCGGGCTGGCGAACAACCCGCTGAACGAACCGGGCACCTTCGGACTGACCAGCGACGTGCTCCCGGTCGAGGACTTCCCGCTGTTCGCCAGCGCCTCGGCCGGCGCGTACTCCGGAGCGGCCGGCGGCGCCTTCGATCCCGTCGAAGGTGACTGGTACGTCGGCGCGGTGCACATCGACGACTCCTACGCACGCCTGAGCCGGACGGTCGACCTGTCCGGCACGACCGCGGCCCAGAGCCCGCAGCTGCGGACCAAGATCTCCTTCGACGTCGAGCCGGAGTACGACCACGTGATCGTCGAGGCGCACCCGGTGGGCAGCGACGCCTGGACGACCCTGCCGGAAGCCGGCGGGTCTGACGACGGCGACCCTTCCGGCGGAGTGCGACGCCGGCTTCCTGATCGAGGAGCACCCGTTCCTGACGCACTACCTGACGCCGGGCGACCCTTGCCTCGCGACCGGGACGACCGGTGCCTGGAACGCGATGACCGGCAGCTCCGGTGGCTGGCAGACCGCCACGTTCGACCTGTCGGCGTACGCGGGCCAGCAGGTCGAGGTGGTGATCAGCTACGTCACCGACCGTGGCGTCGGCGGCATCGGGGTGGTGGTCGACGACACCGCCGTGGTGGTCGGCGGACAGGTGGTCGACAGCGAGGGCTTCGAGACCGGCCTCGGACCGTGGCAGGTGGCCGGGCAGCCGGAGGGCAGCCCCACCGGAGGCACCACCTTCCAGCGTTCCGAGGGTCTGCAGTCGGGGGCGGTGTCGACGAGGGACACCATCACGTTCGGCTTCGGGCTGGAGCAGATCGGCCCGGCCGCGGAGCGACCGCGGTGCTCGGTAAGGCCGTCCGGTCGCTCATCGGTCGCCCCTGAGGCAGCGGCCGGGTCGTACCCTGTCCCCATCATCGGGAGAGGAGACGGTCGTGGCCGACGAGGAACGTGCCGGGATCTCCTTCAGCCACCTCGACCAGGAGCTGTTCGACGGTGCCGGCGCGACCAAGCGTGACCTCGTCGACTACCTGGAGGCGGTAGCCGACCGGATGCTCCCGGTGCTCGCCGACCGGCCGCTCTCGGTGATCCGGGTCCGACCCGGCCAACCCGCGTTCATGCAGAAGAACCTGCCGAAGTACACCCCGGACTGGGTGCCGCGGACAGCGATCTGGGCCGAGGCGTCGCGCCGGGAGATCTCCTACCCGGTGGTCGATGACGTCCGTCACGCTGCTCTGGTTCGCCAACCAGCGCGCGGTGGAGTACCACGTCACCCTCTTCCGGCTGGCGCACCCGCACGAGCCCGACTTCCTGGTGATGGACCTGGACCCGCCGGAGGGTGCGGACTTCGGCGCCGTGGTGGCGCGCCGCGCAGCTGGTCCGGACCGCGCTGGCCGAGCTGGGACTCACCGGGGCGGTGAAGACCAGCGGCGCGAAGGGCGTGCACGTCTTCGTCCCGCTGACCCCGGGCACGGCTCCCGAGGCCGCGGCCGCCGCCTGCCGGGCCCTCGCCGCCCGGGCGGAGCGCTCGATCCGGCGCTGGCCACGACCGCGTACGTCAAGGAGGACCGGGCGGGCAAGGTGTTCCTCGACTCGACCCGGGCCGGCGGCGCCACCGTGGTGGCGACCTACAGCCCGCGGGCCCGACCGGGCGTTCCGGTGTCCTTCCCCGTCTCCTGGGACGACCTGGATCGGATCACCCCGGCCGACTTCACCCTGACCACCGCCGTCGCACAGCTGGACGGCGATCCGTGGCGCTCGGCGCTGCCGGCACCGCAGTCCCTACCGGAGGTTCTGCGTGGCCGAAGGACACGAGATCCCGATCGCGCGGGTGCAGGCCATGCACGAGGGAAAGCGACGGGCCCGGGCACGCCGGGACGCCGGATCCCGAGTCGGACGTGACGGTCCCGCGGCAGCAGCCGGCACGGCTACTTCTCCCGGGACGGGCAGGGCGAGCACGCCCGGGCGCCGCCGGGCACCCCGCCGCCGCCGAGGTGCACCCCGCCGGTGCCGTCGGCGGTGAAGACCCGCGACCCGGGCGGCGCGTTGTGCACCGCCGTGAGCACGGCAGCCATCTCCTCCAGCCGACGACGCATCTCGTCCAGCTCGTCCTGCATGGACAGGATCCGGCGGATGCCCTCGAGGTTGATGCCCTCGTCCTGGCTCAGTCGCTGCACCAGCCGCAACCGGGCGATGTCGCGGGCCGAGTAGCGACGACCGCGCTTGGCCAGCCGCCGCGGCACGACCAGACCCATCCGGTCGTACGTCCGCAGCGTCTGCGGGATGCATCCCGGCCAGCTGAGCGGCCACCGAGATGACGAAGACCGGCGCGTCGGAGTCGATCTGCTGAGGTAAACCAGCTCCGCTCATCGCCTCCTCCTTCAGGACCCGGTGGCGAACAGCTTCGCCCGCGGGTTCTGGGTTCCCACGGCCTCGGCGTAGGAGTCCAGGGCCTGCCGGGCCTCGGGGGTGAGCGAGGACGGCACCACGACCTCGACCGACACCAGCAGATCGCCAGTTGTCCCGTCGCGACGGGAGACGCCCTTGCCGCGGACCCGGAGGGTACGGCCGTTCGGCGTACCGGCGGGTAGTCGCAGCTTGACCGGCGACCCGCCGAGGGTGGGCACCTCGATCTCGCCGCCGACGGCCGCCTCGTGGAAGGTGATCGGCGCGGTCAGGGTGAGGTTGTCACCCGTACGGCCGAACACCGGGTGCGGGCGGACGTGCACGATCACGTAGAGATCGCCGGCCGCGCCACCGTTCTCGCCGGCGCCGCCCTTGCCCTTCAGCCGGATCCGCTGCCCGTCGGTGACGCCGGCCGGGATCCGGACCTGCATGGTCCTGGTCGACCGACCACGACCGGAGCCGTGGCAGACCGGGCAGGGATCGTCGACCACCATGCCGCGACCGTGACAGTCCTTGCAGGGTTCGGTCATCGCGAACACCCCACCGGAGGTGGAGGTCTGCATGCCCGAGCCCTGGCAGGTGGCGCAGACGTGCGGCACCGTGCCGGCCTTGGCCCCGGTCCCGTGACACGCCTCGCAGGGCGCGTCGGAGATCATCTGCATGCCCACCGTGACCCCGGAGATCGCGTCGACGAAGTCGACGGTCACCTCGCCCTCGACATCACTGCCGCGGCGCGGACCGCGGGCGGTCGAGTACCGCTGGGTGCGGTTCTGGCCGCCGTTGAACAGCCCGCCGAACAGGTCGGAGAAGCCGCTGTCGGAGGCGTTGCGGAACAGGTCGTCCACCGAGGGACCGCCCTGACCGCCGGCGCGCCGCCGCCACCCGGGAAGCGGAAACCGCCGCCGCCGAACAGCTTGCGGGCGTCGTCGTACTCCTTGCGCTTCTTGGTGTCGGACAACACGTCGTTGGCCTCGGAGACCTCCTTGAACCGCTTCTCCGCCTCCGGGTTCCCGGGGTTCTGATCGGGATGGTTCTCCCGGGCCAGCTTCCGGTACGCCTTCTTGAGCTCGTCGGGCTTGGCGTCCTTGGCCACGCCGAGGACCTTGTAGTAGTCCTTCTCCAGCCAGTCCTTCGTGCTCATGGACGCCTCCTCTCGAGGGTCTCGGGACCGAGGTCGCCGGTCCGGATGGTCGTGCTGTCCATGGTCAGGGGTCGGGCGGCCCGGAGGCCACCCGACACCCTCACGTCATCAGTGCTCGTCGTCGGACGGCACATCGGCCGCCTCCGGGGCTACCTCCGGGGCGACAGCCTCGGCCGGCGGAGCGTTCGGATCGGGTTCGGCCACGGCGACCCGGGCGGGCCGCAGGACGCGGTCACCGATCCGGTAGCCCGGCTGCAGGATCTCCACGCAGGTCGGACCGTCGATCCCCTCGGCGTGCGCGTGCAGCAGCGCCTCGTGGATGTGCGGATCGAAGGGATCACCCTTGGTGCCGTACGGCTCCAGCCCGTAGCGGGTGGAGACCCGTTCGACCTCGTCGGCGACCGCCTTGAAGCCGCCGCTCAGCTCGCCGTGCTCGCGGGCCGAACGGACGTCGTCGAGGACCGACATGAGGTCCTTGAGCACCGCCTCGATCCCGCCCTTGCGAGCGACATCGCGGTCCCGGTCGACCCGGCGCTTGTAGTTCACGTACTCCGCCTGCAGCCGCTGCAGATCTCCTGTGCGGTCAGCCAGGGCCGTCTTCAGCTGGGCGACCTCCTCGGAGTCGACCGGCACCTGCGTACCGGCCGGGTCGACCGGAGCCCCGGGCCCGGGGGCCGCAGCGGACTGCGGCTCCCGGACCTGGTAGGTGTCCGGATCGATCCGACGCTTGTCCCGGATGGTGGGTCCGGTGTGCTCGTTCTCGCGGTCGGACTCGCTCACTTGGTCCCCGTGTTCTGGTCGTCGTCCACGATCTCGGCGTCGACCACGTCGTCGTCGGAGGCGGCGTTGCTGTCGGAGGCACCGGTGGTGTCGCCCTCGGCGCTCGCCGCCTCGGAGGCGCTCGCCGCCTGAGCCGCGGCGTACATCGCCTGGCCCACGGCCGCACTGGTGGTGTTGACCTTGTCGACGGCCGCCTTGACGGCGTCGATGTCCTCACCCTCCAGAGCGGTCTTCAGCTCGGCCAGCGACTCCTCGACCGGCTGTCTTGACGTCGTCGCCGATCTTGTCGCCGTTCTCGCTGAGCAGCTTCTCGGTGCGGAAGACCAGGTTGTCGGCCTCGTTGCGCAGCTCGACCGACTCACGCCGCTTCTTGTCCTCCTCGGCGTGCGCCTCGGCGTCCTTGACCATGGAGGCGATGTCGTCCTTGTTCAGGGCCGACCCGCCGGTCACGGTCATGGACTGCTCCTTGCTCGTGGCCAGGTCCTTGGCGTGCACGTGCACGATGCCGTTGGCGTCGATGTCGAACGCGACCTCGATCTGCGGCACGCCGCGCGGAGCCGGCGGCAGGCCGGTCAGCTCGAAGTTGCCGAGCGACTTGTTGTCCCGGGCGAAGTCACGCTCGCCCTGGTAGACCTGGATCATCACCGAGGGCTGGTTGTCGTCGGCGGTGGTGAACACCTCGGACCGCTTGGTCGGGATGGTCGTGTTCCGCTCGATGATCTTGGTCATCACGCCGCCCTTGGTCTCGATGCCGAGGCTCAGCGGGGTGACGTCGAGCAGCAGGACGTCCTTGACCTCACCCTTCAGCACACCGGCCTGCAGGCTGGCGCCGAGGGCGACGACCTCGTCCGGGTTCACACCCTTGTTGGGCTCCTTGCCGCCGGTCAGCTCCTTGACGAGCTCGACGACGGCCGGCATCCGGGTGGAGCCGCCGACCAGGATCACGTGGTCGATCTTGCCGACGCTGATCTTGGCGTCGGAGACGACCGCGTTGAACGGGGTGCGGCAGCGGTCGAGCAGGTCGGAGGTGAGCTGCTGGAACTGCGAGCGGGTCAGCTTCTCTTCCAGGTGCAGCGGGCCGGACTCACCGAGGGTGATGTACGGCAGGTTGATCGAGGTCTCGCTCGCGGAGCTGAGCTCGATCTTCGCCTTCTCCGCGGCCTCCTGCAGGCGCTGACGGGCGATCTTGTCCTGGCTCAGGTCGGTGCCGTTCTTGTTCTTGAACTGCTTGACCAGCCAGTCGACGACCCGGGAGTCCCAGTCGTCGCCACCGAGGCGGTTGTCGCCCTTGGTGGCCTTCACCTCGAAGACGCCGTCACCGATCTCCAGCAGGGACACGTCGAAGGTGCCGCCACCGAGGTCGAAGACCAGGATGGTCTGCTCGGTGTCGCCCTTGTCCAGCCCGTACGCCAGCGCGGCCGCGGTCGGCTCGTTGATGATCCGGTCCACGGTCAGACCGGCGATCTCGCCGGCCTCCTTGGTCGCCTGCCGCTCGGCGTCGGAGAAGTACGCCGGGACGGTGATGACCGCGTTCGTGACCTGCTCGCCGAGGTAGGCCTCCGCGTCACGCTTCAGCTTCTGCAGCACGAAGGCGCTGATCTGCTGGGGACGGTAGTCCTTGTCGTCGATCTTGACTTTCCAGTCCGTGCCCATGTGGCGCTTCACGGAGCGGATGGTGCGGTCCACGTTGGTCACGGCCTGACGCTTGGCGACCTCGCCGACCAGCACCTCGCCGCCCTTCGCGAACGCGACGACCGACGGAGTGGTGCGGGACCCCTCAGCGTTGGGGATGACGGTGGGCTCTCCACCTTCGAGCACGGCGACGACCGAGTTGGTCGTTCCGAGGTCGATACCGACTGCACGAGCCATGGTTCTTCTGTCCTCCGGGTGGAAGTGGGTTTCCTTGAGTGTATGACGCTCAACGTACAACTTGAGCGTACCAGACTCAACCCTTGGGTTTCCCCGAGTATTCCACCCTGAGCGGGCCGCCGGCCGGCCGCGTCAGCCGACTGACGCGACGCTCTCGACAGGAAAGGTCACTCCGGTGAGCTCCTCGGAAACGGTCCACAGACGCTGCTGGGTGGCCAGGTCCAGGGACTCGGGGCTGGAGGTGACCAGCCTCGGATGCCCGCGGGTCTCACTCCTGTTGCCCGGACCGTAGTACTGGCCGCCGAGGACGGCCGGATCGGTGGCGGCGCGCAGGGTGGGCAGCGCACCCATCGCGGGGTTCTGGGTGAGCAAGCGGCGCCAGCCAACCGGCGGGCACCCGGAGTGCGGCGGGGGTGTTGCGCGCCAGCTCGGTGTTGGACACGCCGGGATGCGCGGCCACGGCGACCGTGGTGCCGAGCGGCGCGAGCCGGCGCTGCAGCTCGTAGGTGAACATCAGGTTGGCGAGCTTGGACTGGCCGTACGCGGCGACGCGGCTGTACGAGCGCTCCCACTGCAGGTCGTCGAAGTGGATGGCGGCCCGGATCCGGTGACCGACGCTGCTGACCGTGACGACGCGGGAGCCGGGCACGGGCAGCAGCCGATCGAGCAGCAGACCCGTCAGGGCGAAGTGGCCGAGGTGGTTGGTGCCGAACTGGAGCTCGAAGCCGTCGGCGGTGGTCTGCTTCGGCGTGTACATCACCCCGGCGTTGTTGATCAGCAGGTCGATCCGCGGGTGGGCGGCACGCAGGTCGGCCGCAGCGGACCGGATCGAGTCCAGGGAGGTCAGGTCGAGGGCCTGGACGGTGACGTCGCCGGTGATGCGAGCGGCGGCCTGCTCGCCCTTCGCGACGTCGCGGACGGCCAGGACCACCGCCGCACCCCGCTCCGCGAGCATCCGGGCGGTCTCGAAGCCCAGCCCGGTGTTGGCGCCGGTGACGATCGCCACCCGGCCGTGCTGGTCGGGGATGTCCTGCTCGGTCCAGCTGTTCATCTGCACTCCTAAGAAACCATCGGTCTGTTATCTCCAACTGTAACGACCGCCGGTCTGATCGCAAGGGACCGGCGGTCTTTAGTATCCTGGGCAGGTGACTTTCCAACGCGCGCGGAGCGAGGAGCAGCGGGCGATCCGCCGCCGGGCGATCCTGGACACCGCGGCGGCGATGCTCGACGAGATGCCCGTCGCCGAGGTGAGCCTCAACGAGCTGAGCCGTCGGGTGGGCCTGGCCAAGTCGAACGTCCTCCGCTACTTCGAGTCCCGCGAGGCCGTGCTGCTCGAGCTGCTGGACGACTTCCTGGGCAACTGGCTCGCCGGGCTGGAGGCCGAGCTGGCCGCGGGCATCGAGACGCACGCGGCGCCAGAAGTCCGGGCGGGCCAGCTGGCCGAGGTGCTCAGCCGGTCGTTGGCGAGCCGGGTCGTGCTGTGCGACCTCTTCGCCGCGCAGGGCGGCGTCCTGGAGCACAACGTCTCGGTCGACGTGGTCAAGCGGCACAAGCGGTCCTCCCTCGCCAAGCTCACGGCCATGTCCGAGCTCGTCCGCCGTCACGTGCCCGAGCTGGGCGAGGGCGCACAGCTGTTCTGCCTGATCAGCCTCGTCTCGGCGGGGGCTCTGTCGTCCTACGTCCCGCCGCCGCCCAGCGTCCTCGCCGCCTATGCGGACGAGCCCGACCTCGGCGTGCTGCATCTGGAGCTGCGTGACGGTCTACGGATCGCCTTCACCTCGGCGCTGATGGGTGTGCTGCCGCGCGCCTGAGGCACTGTCACCCGGTGATGACCTTGAACGCGACGGCGAGCACCACGGCGTTGTAGAGGACACCGAGCACGCTGTGGATCGTGGCGGTCCAGCGGACCGAGCGGCTGGTGATGTTGACCTCCGAGGTCGCGAACGTGGTCCCGAGGGTGACGGCGAAGTAGAGGAAGTCCACGAGCTGACGGACTCGAGGTCTCCGGGAAGACCAGGCCACGGCCACCGAGCTGGTGGTAGTCGCGCTCGTAGCGGCGGGCGTACCCGACGTGCAGGATCAACCAGGCCAGCAGCATGGTGAGGGCGCAGAGGGCGACGTCCCGGTCGGTCGGCGGGAGGTCGTCGGACAGCAGCACCGACAGCGAGGTGTGGCCGACATTCGACCAGATCCGTCCCTCAGGCGGGACGGCGGTCGCTCACATGCGGCGGCACGACGTAGGCCTCCTCGAGATCGGGTGCGGACTGGGCCAGGTCGAACACCGTACGAACGGGAAGAAGTCCGGCCCAGCGCCCGCCGGCCACCACGTCCTCCGGCTCGTCGCTCGGCGGGCCGGTGCGGATCTTCACGCTGGCCTCGGTCAGCTCCAGGGCGTACACGGACGTGGCCGCCAGCTCCCGCTTGGTCGGCAACCGGGCGTACGACCAGGACCCGGGTGACAGCTGCTCGGTGACCGCCTCCAGTGCGTTCCCCTTCTCGTCGGCGTCGTCGACCCGGCGGGTGGTGCCCAGCACCACGGCGCTGCGGTAGTTGAGGGAGTGGTCGAAGACCGAGCGCGCGTACACGACGCCGTCGACGTGGGTGACGGTGAAGCAGACGGCAGCACCGTCGAGCACCCGCGCCCACCCGGCGCCGCTCGATCCGTGCAGGTAGAGGGTGTCGCCGCGCCGCCCGTACCCCATCGGGAGCACGACCGGGGCTCCGTCCCGGACCAGACCGAGGTGGCCGACCAGGCCGGCGTCGAGGACGGCGTACAGATCGTCGACCTCGGTGCGGCCTCGTTCGGCGCGTCGGGTCAGTCGGGTTCTGGGCGTCTCGGACAGCTGCACCCGACCAGCATGGCGGATCCGGTCGTGCCAGAGTGGCGGTCATGAGCGATGCCACCGTGCCCGTGATCGTCACGGCCTACTTCTTCCCCCGTCCCGACGCGCGCGACCAGGTGATCGCGGCCCTGGAGCCGGCGATCGCCGGCGTGCACGCCGAAGACGGCTGTGAGCTGTACGCCATCCACGACGCCCCGGACGGCAGCATCGTGATGCTCGAGAAGTGGTCCTCGGTCGAGCTCCTCGATGCCCACGGCCAGGGCGAGCCGGTCCGGAAGCTCGGGCCCGCCCTGGAGGGTCTGCTCGAGCGGCCGGTCGAGGTCACCCGGCTGGTTCCGCGGCCGGTCGGCGAACCCGCCAAGGGCGCTCTCTGACACGCGGCGTGGTGTCGCCGGATACGGCGTGTCGATGCGTAGCGTAAGCGCCAGCATCGCCCTCGAAGGAAAGACACCGCCATGACCGCCTTCATCCAGGTCCTCCGCGACATCACCCTCCTGCTGATCCGTCTCGGTCTCGGCGGACTCATGATCTGGCACGGACTCACTCGGTGGCTGTTCACCACCGACGGTGTGCCCAAGTACATCGAGTACCTCAGCCAGTTCGCCGTCCCGTACCCGATCTACGCGGGGTGGGGAGTCACCATCCTCGAGCTGGTCGGCGGCATCTTCCTCGTGCTCGGTGCGCTGACCCCCCTGGTCGCGTTGCTGGCGGTCGTGCAGCAGGTCCTGCTGATCTCGTACACGAACTACTGGCGGGGCCCCGACCTGGTCGACCCGGCCGGTGTCTATGCGGGTGGCTGGGAGTACAACGTGACGCTGGCTCTGCTGGCGCTGACGCTGCTCTGCTTCGGCCCCGGACGGGTGGCCATCGACCGGCTGTTCCGCCGGCCCAAGAGTGCCGAGACCGAAGAGGACACCGAAACCGGGTCCTCGACCACCGGCACTTCGTCGATGGTGAGCGCCTCGACCTGGTGACCCCGCGGCACCGCCGCCACGAGCACCACGAATCACCGGCTCGAACGACCACCTCGGTCGATCGGGCCGGTGATTCGTCGTCGGGAGCAGCTGCCGCTCGTGGTGGTGACCTCCTTCGTGACCACCAGGCCTCACAGGTGTGTCACAGTGAAGCCACAGTTCTCACGGAGGTGACTCCTCGACGATGGACAGCATGAGCCGCACACAGACCTCGCCCGCGCCCCTCACCCGCCCCGACGGAACCCCGATCCGGATCCTGGCGGTCGATGACGAGAGCAGCCTCACCGAGCTGCTGTCGATGGCGATGCGGTACGAGGGCTGGCAGGTCTCCACCGCGGCTTCCGGCAACGAGGCCGTCAAGGCCGCCCGCGAGGTGCGCCCGGACGCGATCGTGCTGGACATGATGCTGCCCGATTTCGACGGGCTCGAGGTGATGCGCCGGGTCCGGTCCGAGGATCCCGACGTGCCCGTCATCTTCCTGACCGCCAAGGACGCTGTCGCCGACCGGATCAACGGGCTCACCGCGGGCGGCGACGACTACGTGACGAAGCCGTTCAGCCTGGAAGAGGTGATCGCCCGGCTGCGGGCTCTGCTGCGCCGCAGCGGGGCGGCGACCGGCCGCAGTGAGTCGCTGCTGGTGGTCGGCGACCTGACGTTGGACGAGGACAGCCACGAGGTGAGTCGGGCCGGCGACGCCGATCCAGCTGACCGCCACCGAGTTCGAGCTGCTGCGCTACCTGATGCGGAATCCGCGGCGGGTGCTGAGCAAGGCCCAGATCCTCGATCGGGTCTGGAACTACGACTTCGGCGGCCAGGCCAATGTGGTCGAGCTCTACATCTCCTACCTGCGCAAGAAGATCGACGCCAACCGGGCGCCGATGATCCACACCATGCGAGGTGCCGGGTACGTGCTGCGCCCGGCGGTGTGATGTCGTCGCCGATCGACACTCTCGACACGGCCACGGCACCCGCCCCCGCCGGGCGGGGCACGCTGGCACGTCAGCTGGTGCTCCGGGTCGTCGCTCTGGTGGCCCTGATCGCGGTCCTGCTGTCGCTGTTCACCGCGCTCGCCACCCGGACACAGCTGACCGGCCAGCTCGACGCCCAGCTGATGGACGCCAAGGGCCGCGCGATGCGCGGGGCGCCCGGTCCGTCCGGGGGATACGACAACCCACCCGAGGGCATCCAGACGCTCGGCCAGACGGTCGGCACGCTGATGCTGGTCTCGGTCGAAGGACTCCAACCCAAGGCGATCGTCCTCAAGGACGACGGCCGACGGACCAAGCCGACCTGGACCGATGACGAGACCGCCGACCAGCTCGCGTCCGAGTCCGTCGTGGGCCGGGCCACCAGCATCGACCTGCCCGAGCTGGGCCGGTACCGCGTCGTCAGCTGGACGGGCTACGACGGCGGCGTCAGGTACGCGGTGGGGCTGCCGTTGGCCCAGGTCGATGCGGCGTTGGCCAACCTGATAGCTGTGGAGATCGTGCTGTCCATCCTGGCCGTAGGAGCGGCCGCCCTGGTCGGCCGCTCGCTGGTCGAACGCAGTCTCCGGCCCCTCAACCGGGTCGCGGCCACGGCTCAGCAGGTGTCCCAGCTGCCGCTGGACCGCGGTGAGGTCGCCCTCGCCGTACGGGTGCCGCCGGCCGACACCCATCCCGACTCCGAGGTCGGCCGCGTCGGCCTCGCGCTCAACCACATGCTCAACAACGTCGAAGAGGCGTTGGCCGCCCGACAGGCGAGCGAGACCAAGGTCCGCCAGTTCGTGGCCGACGCGTCGCACGAGCTGCGTAACCCACTGGCCGCCATCCGGGGCTATGCCGAGCTCACCCAGCGCAGCGGCGAGGCCATCCCGCCGGACGCCGCGTACGCGATGTCGCGGGTGGAGTCGGAGGCCGATCGGATGTCGCGGTTGGTCGAGGACCTGCTCCTGCTGGCTCGGCTCGACGCCGGTCCGGCGTTGGACATCCAACCCACCGACCTGAACGCGCTGCTGATCGACGCCGTCAGCGACGGCCGGGCCGCCGGGCCCGACCACTCCTGGTCGCTGTCCCTGCCCGACGAGCTCGTCACCGTGCCGGCCGACCAGTTCCGCCTGCACCAGGTCGTCGCGAACCTGCTGGCCAACGCCCGCACCCACACCCCACCGGGGACCCGGGTGCAGGCCGCGCTGACCGCCGCCGGAGATCGCGCGCTGATCACGGTGTCCGACAACGGCCCCGGCATCGCCCCCGAGATCGTGGACCGCGTCTTCGAACGCTTCACCCGAGCCGACACCAGCCGGGTCCGCGCCGCCGGAGCCGCCCGGGGCGCCAGCACGGGCCTCGGCCTGGCCATCGTGTCCGCCGTCGTCGAAGCCCACCACGGGACGGTCGCGGTGCAGAGCCGACCGGGCGAGACCCGCTTCGTTGTCAGTCTGCCGCTGCACGAGGTGACCGCACCGATCCCCGACTGAGGCCCGCTCACGGGACTTCCTGATGGTCCCGCTCGCGACGGCGACGCGCATTCACCGGCTACGTCGTCACTCTTCACGGGGCGGAAAAGCGTCGCCCGCTCATCGATCCTCCGCACGCCGGGCGCGTCGTCTTCCGCTCACGGGACTTCCTGGGTCGCGAACTGGGTCTCGTAGAGCTCGGCGTAGCGGCCACCGGCGGCCAGCAGGTCGGCATGCCGTCCGCGCTCGGCCACCCGACCGTCCTCGATCACGAGGATCAGGTCGGCGGCGCGGATGGTCGACAGCCGGTGCGCGATCACCACCGCCGTCCGGCCCACCAGGGCCTCGCCGAGCGCGGCCTGCACCGCCGCCTCCGACGTCGAGTCCAGGTGTGCGGTCGCCTCGTCCAGGATGACCACGCGCGGGTGGGCCAGCAGCAGCCGGGCGATGGTCAGCCGCTGTCGCTCTCCCCCGGACAGCCGATAGCCCCGCTCCCCCACCACGGTGTCCAGCCCGTCCGGCAGCGAGGCGATCAGCGTGTCCAGCCGAGCGCGTCGCAGCGCGTCCCACAGGTCGTCCTCCCCGGCCTCCGGCCCGGCCAGCAGCAGGTTCTCCCGGACCGACTCGTGGAACAGGTGTCCGTCCTGGGTCACCATGCCCACGGCCCGCCGGAGATCGGCGAAGCTCAGGTCCCGGACGTCGACATCGCCGAGCCGGACGGCGCCCTCGTCGACGTCGTAGAGCCGGGCGAGCAGCTGGGCCATGGTCGACTTCCCCGCCCCCGAGGAGCCGACCAGGGCGACCATCTGTCCGGCTGCCACCTCGAAGCTCACGTCGTGGATCACGTCGACGCCGCCGCGGGTGTCCAGCACGGCGACCTCCTCCAACGAGGCCAGGGACACCTTCTCCGCCGACGGGTACGCGAAGGTGACGTCGTCGAAGCGCACCGAGAGCGGACCGTCGGGCAGCGTCTCCGGGTGCTCCGGCTCGGTGATCAACGGCTTCAGGTCCAAGACCTCGAAGACCCGCTCGAAGCTGACCAGCGCGCTCATCACCTCGACCCGCGCCGACGCGAGACCGGTCAGCGGGGCGTAGAGCCGGGTGATCAACAGGGCCAGGGTGACCACCGCACCGGCCGTCAGGGTGCCCTGCAGGGCGTACCAACCGCCCAGGCCGTAGACCAGGGCCAAGGCGAGGGCCGACACCAGGGTCAGCGCGGTCATGAAGACCGTCTGCACCATCGCGCTGCGGACGCCGATGTCGCGGACCCGGCTCGCCCGGATCGCGAACTCCGACGACTCCCGCTCGGGCCGCCCGAACAGCTTGACCAGCGTGGCGCCCGGTGCGGAGAACCGCTCGGTCATCTGGTTGCCCATCACCGCGTTGTGGTTGGCGCCCTCCAGCTGCAGTGTGGCCAGGCGCCGCCCCATCCGCCGGGCCGGGATGACGAAGACCGGCAGCAGGATGAGCGCCAGCAGGGTGATCTGCCAGGACAGCGCGATCATCACGATCAGCGCCAGGATGAGGGCGACGATGTTGCTGACCACCCCCGACAAGGTCTCGGAGAAGGCGCGCTGGGCCCCGATCACGTCGTTGTTCAGCCGGCTGACCAGGGCTCCGGTGCGCGTCCGGGTGAAGAAGGCCACCGGCATCGCGAGCACGTGGTCGAACACGGCGCGGCGGAGGTCGAGGATCAGGTCCTCCCCGAGCCGGGCGGACAGCCAGCGCTGCAGCAGCCCGAGCCCGGCCTCGGCGACGGCGATGACGCCGATGGCCACAGCGATCTGCAGCACCTGAGCGAACGGGGCGGCGGCGAAGATCAGGTCGACCACCCGGCCGGCCAGCAGCGGGGTGGCCACCGCCAGCAGCGCCCCGACCACGCTGAGCACCAGGAAGCCGACCAGCTGGGCGGTGTGGGGGCGGGCGAAGCCCATGATCCGCTTGACCGTCGCCCAGGTGAACGGTCGCCGATCCTGCTGCGCCGTCATCATGTGGTACAGCGAGTTCCACGCCGCGAACTCCATGCTCATCGGCGGACCCCTGCCGTCTGGGGGCGGGGTTCTGGAGCGCGGTCGAGAGCACGGGTCATGGCGTCACCGTAGGGCCGGGATCTGACAGACATGCCGCCAGCATGCAACCTCGAGTCGGCTTGAGGTCAAGGTCGATCCGCTGTCGATCTCACACTCCCGCCACAGGTCAGCGCGGACCTCGGCACAGCACCCGCACCGACCGTGGTCGACATGACAGCACCGGTCCACCCCGCAGGCTCTCGCCGGCTCGGGCTGGAGATCGTCGACGGCCACCCTCAGCGCACCCTCCCGACCGTGGAGATCGTGGTGCCGGTCCACAACGAGGAGGGTGACCTCGCCGCGTCCGTCCGCCGACTCGACGGCTACCTCGACACCCAGTTCCCGTACGAGTGCCTGATCACCATCGCCGACAACGCCAGCACCGACGACACCTGGGAGATCGCCCAGCGCCTCACCGAGGAGTCGCCCCGGGTGCGAGCGATCCACCTCGACCGGAAGGGCCGCGGTCTCGCGCTGAAGGAGGTCTGGTCGCACTCGTCGGCGTCCGTGGTGGCGTACATGGACGTGGATCTGTCCACCGATCTGCGGGCGTTGCTGCCCCTGGTCGCTCCGCTGATCACCGGCCACTCGGACCTGGCCATCGGCACCCGACTGGCCCGGTCCAGCCGGGTCGTCCGCGGACCGAAGCGAACCTTCCTCTCGCGCAGCTACAACCTGCTGCTGCGGGGGACGCTCGCGGTGTCCTTCTCCGATGCGCAGTGCGGGTTCAAGGCCGTCCGGTCCGATGCGGCTGCCCGTCTGCTGCCGCTGATCGAGAACACCAACTGGTTCTTCGACACCGAGCTGCTGGTCCTGGCGCAACGCTCCGGCCTGCGGATCCACGAGGTGCCGGTGGACTGGGTGGACGACCCGGACAGTCGGGTGAACGTCGTCGCCACCGCCCGAGAGGATCTCGCCGGCATCGCCCGGTTGGCGCGGGGACTGGTCACCGGACGGCTCCCGATCCAGCGGCTGCGGGCCGAGCTGGCCACGCGCGCCGATCTGCCGTCGGTGCTGCCAGGGGTGCCCCGGCGGCTGTCGGGACAGTTGCTGCGCTTCGTCGGCGTCGGCGTGCTGAGCACGCTCGCGTATCTGTTGCTCTACCTCGGTCTGCGCACGATCGCGCCCGCCCAGGCCGCGAACTTCGCGGCCCTGCTGATCACGGCGGTCGCCAACACCGCCACCAACCGCCGGATCACGTTCGGGATCACCGGTCGGGGTCAGATGATCAAGCACCAGCTCGGGGGACTGACGGCCTTCGGCGTCGGGCTGCTGCTGACCAGTGGCTCGCTGGCCCTGCTCCATCTGCTCTCACCCACCCCGGTCAGAGCTATCGAGCTCATGGTCCTGGTCGTCGCCAACGCCGTCTCCACCCTGGTGCGCTTCGTCGCCCTGCGTCAGCTGATGGATCGCCCGCCTCCGGTGCACCGGACCCTGGTGCCGGATCGCGTCGAGCCGGTCGCACCCGCTGTCCTACCGGGCCCGTAGTCTCAGGTCCGTGGCGGCGAAGTCTGACGGGCGGATCGAGCTCGAGGTCGGCGACCGGGTGGTCAAGATCAGCAACCCGGACCGGATCTACTTCTCCGCCCGCGGTGAGACCAAGCTCGACCTGGCCCGCTACTACCTGTCGGTCGCCGACGGCATCGTCAACGCGCTCTACCACCGGCCCTGCATGCTGCACCGGTTCCCGGACGGGGTGGATGGGGAGAAGGTGCACCAGAAGCGCCTGCCCCGGGGCGCGCCCGACTGGATCGAGACCGTGCGCGTGCACTTTCCGCGATACCAGCGGTACGCCGACGAGCTGTGCGTCAGCCACCCGGCCGACGTGGTCTGGGCGGTGCAGATGTCCACCGTGGAGTTCCACCCCTGGAACTCCCGCCGCGACGACACCGAGAAACCCGACGAGTGGCGGATCGATCTGGATCCGATGCCGGAAGCGACCTACGACGATGTCCGTCGGGTCGCCGCCCTGGTCGAGGAGGTGCTGGCCGAGCTCGGTGCCATCGGGTATCCGAAGACGTCCGGCGGGAAGGGTCTGCACATCTACGTCCGCATTCCCCCCGATCACGGCTTCGCCGATGTCCGGCGGGCCGCATGGGCCTTCGCCCGCGAGGTCGAGCGGCGGTCGGCCGGGCTGGTCGATCTGACCTGGTGGCGCAAGGACCGCAATCCGGCCAGCATCTTCGTCGACTACAACCAGAACGCTCGTGATCACACGATCGCCAGCGCCTACTCCGTCCGCGGCACGCCCCTCGGTCTCGTCTCGACCCCGGTTCGCTGGGACGAGATCGCCGAT
The DNA here is from genome assembly GCA_963784345.1 of uncultured Actinomycetota bacterium. Taxonomy (GTDB): domain Bacteria; phylum Actinomycetota; class Actinomycetes; order Propionibacteriales; family Propionibacteriaceae; genus Microlunatus. The sequence goes on along the minus strand of CAWARE010000004.1, from coordinate 2,106 downwards.
GCGGATCCGCGCGACTTCACCATCGCCACGGTCCCCGCCCGTTTCGCCCAGCTGGGTGACCTGCACGCCGACATCGACGATCATCCGTACCAACTGGAGACGCTCCTGGAGTGGGCCGAGCGCGACGAGCGGACCGGCAAGGCCCCGGCGGAACCGGCCGACTGACCCACCCCGGATCGCCGCCCCCGACGACCCCTCTGGTCAGGTCCCCGCATCGGGCCATAGGTTGCTCAGCACGAGATCCGAGGAAGACCGCATCCGAGGAGTGGAGCCCCATGATCGTTCTGCACACCGCGATCGCCATCGTGCTGGTCATCGTGTTGATCATCAGGTTCAAGGTCGATCCCGTCATCTCGCTCGTGCTGTCCTCGCTCTACCTCGGGCTGGCCACCGGGGTCGGCTTCACCGGAACGATCAAGGCCATCACCACCGGCTTCGGCGAGATCATGACCAAGGTCGGTCTGCTGATCGGCTTCGGTGTGCTGATCGGGTCGCTGCTGCACGCCTGCGGTGTCTTCGGCCTGCTGGTCAACGCGCTCGTCCGCGTGGTCGGGTCCCGTCGGCTGCCGTACGCGATGACGTCCACCATGGCGTTGATCTTCCCTTCCATCTACGTCGACGTGCAGGTCGTGCTCGCCTCGCCCATCGCGCGCACGGCGGGCCCGGTGATCGGGCCGACGGGTCTGGCTCGGATGGCCGGAGCCATCGGTGTCGGCATCTTCGCCGGGTACGTGTTCGTGGTGCCCGGTCTCGCCGCGGTCTCGATCGCCGGGCTGCTGGAGGTCCCCCTGGGCAACTGGCTGCTGTTCGGGGTCGTGCTCGGGCCGATCACCGCCATCGTGACGACCTTCCTGTTCGGCTTGCTGCTCCGCCTGCGCTACTGGAAGGCGGAGATCGACGAGGCCGACGAGGAGAACCAGATCGAGCACGAGCACGCCGCTCCGGAGACGGCGCAGGTCGGGGCCCGGCCACCGGTGCCGCTGGCGGTCGGCATGCTGCCCATCATCATCCCGCTGCTGATGATCGCGACCGCGGCCTTCCTGGGGCTGGTCGGCATCGAGTCCGACCTGCTGTCGTTCGTCGGGAACGCCAACGTGGCCCTCTTCGTCGGCCTGTTGGGGGCCTACGTGCTGACTCGGCGGAGTCTGGGGATCAACCGGACCGGCGAAGCCATGAGCGAGGGCTTCCACACCACGGGCGAGATCCTGCTGGTGACGGGCGTGGGTGGCTCGCTGGGAGCGGTGATCGAGGCGACGGGGCTGGGTGACGTGCTGGCGGGTCTGTTCACCGCCGACGCCGGCGCTCCGATCGTGATCACGATCCTGCTGGCCTGGTTCGTGGCGGCCGTCCTGCACCTTGCTATCGGCTCGGTGTCGGTGGCGGCCATCACCGCGGCCGGCATCCTGGCCCCCATCCTGGCCTCGCTCGACGTGGCTCCGGTGGCCATCGGTCTGGCCATCGCCTCCGGCGCCATGTTCGCGGTGCACGTGAACAGCAACTTCTTCTGGATGTTCAAGAGCCTGCTGGGACTGTCGACCCGGGGCGCCTTGAAGACGCTCACGGCCGTGACCGTGATCGGCTCACTCGTCTCGCTCCCGCTGGTGCTGGTCGTCGCCCTCTTCGTCTGAGGTCGGGCTCGCCGGGTGCCTCAGGAGCTGCGCCGAGCTCAACGCGACTGATCGTCGGATCGGCGTCTTGCGCCTCTGGGTGCTCAGTCGGGTTGAGTTCGACGCACGCTGAACGCGAGACCGCCCCGCAGGCCCAGGGCCGGCGGGGCGGTGTTCGTTCGGGCAGGCGTCAGGCGAGGCCCTTGGTCTTGAGCCACTCGGCCGCGACCTGGTCGGGGTCCTGGTTGTCGGCGTCGACGGACTTGTTCAGCGCGGTCAGCTCCTCGGTGGTGAGGGCTTTCTGCACCGCGTCGATCGCCTCCACCGCTGTGGTGTTGGACGCCACGTCGGCCCGCACCAGCGGCACCACGTTCTGCGGCAGGATCATCGACTGCGGGTCCTCGAGCTTGACGTAGCCGTTGTCGGGGATCGCGGCCTCGGTGGTGAAGAAGCTGGCGACCTGGATCTTGTTGTCGTTCAGGTCCTTCACCTTCACCGC
>CAWARE010000003.1:0-24446 GCA_963784345.1 uncultured Actinomycetota bacterium | reverse complement strand
CTGGCTGCCGCCGAAGATGTAGGAGAGCATGGCCGCCGGAGCCTGGTCGCCCAACCGGGCCACAGGTTGGCGAAGTAGGCCAGGATCGCGAACACCAGACCCCAGTGCCGCCCCAGCCGGTTGAAGCCGGTCAGCGCGGTCTCCCCGGTGGCCAGGGTGTAGCGCTCGATCTCCATGTTGAGGAACCACTGGGTGAGCACGCCGACGACAGCACCCCAGAGGAAGACCAGGCCGACCTGGCTGGCGATGTAGGGCCACAGGATGAACTCGCCGGACGCGAGTCCGACCCCGGCGCCGACGATGCCCGGGCCGATGATCTTCAGCCAGCCCGACGGTGGCTCCGGGAGGTTAGCGACCTTGGGTGGCCCCAGGTGCGTGGTCCGCAGCCGGAAGCCCGTCTCCGCCGGGTTGACGTCGAGGGCCTTGCCGATCGAGGTGTCACTGGACATGCGCCCGCCTCCGCGTGCTGCCGTCAGGTTGACCTTGCGTACCGCCGTCAGTTGACACCGTAAAGCCAGCATGGCCGGCTGTGAACCCTGACGCGCGGTCGGGCGGGTCGCCGGCGGGTGGCGATGTCGGGTCAGCCCCGGTGATGCACCCGTTAGCGCCTCCTGGGCGACCCAGCGCCGGCTGGCGTCGGGGGCGGTGATCTGGCAGACCAGGGTGGCGTCCATCACCGAGGTCGCCCGGATGACCGAGACGTGGCTCGGTGGGATCTTGCGTCCGTCGTCCAGGGCGATCGGCGCAGCTGGACGGACCGGGGTGCCGACCGCCAGGGGCTTCGGCTTCAGCAACCACATGATGATCAACAGGATCGGCCCGAGGATGATGCCCAGGACCAGGAACAGCCGGTCGTCGTAGCCCTTCCGGCGGGCGTCCCAGGCGGCCGCGATCCCGGCCGCGACGTAGAGCGCGACCAGCAGCGCGTCGGTCACCGCGGGTCTCCCGCCCCGGTGGTCACGCCCGACCCGATGATCAGGCAGCTGCCGCTGGCGGTGGCGACGACCTTGCCGGCGGCGTCGCGGACGTCACCGTCCGCGAAGGCGACCCGGCGGCCGGGCTTGGTCACGTGCCCGTGGGCGGTGAGGGTGCCGCTGCCCGGAGTCACCGCGCGCAGGTAGCTGACCTTGAGCTCGATCGAGGTGTAGCCCACCCCGGCCGGGAGCTGGCTGTGCACCGCGCAGGCCAGGGCGGAGTCGAGCAGGGTGCAGACCAGACCGCCGTGCACCACACCGATCGGGTTGTAGTGCGACTCGTGCGGCTCGCAGGTGAACCAGACCTGCCCGTCCTCGATCCGGCTGAGGGTGAAGCCGAGGGTCTGGGCGATGGGCGGCGGTGGCAGCCGGCCCTCCAGCATGGCGGTCAGGTAGTCCCGACCCGACAGGTTGCGCCCCGCCCCGGCGCCGACGCCGGGGTCGTGCCAGGTGACCTCCCGGCGACGCTCGTCGCCCCACTCGGCGGGCGCGGGCGATGGGTCGGCGGGCATGGGGGCGAGCCTACTGAGTCACCCGAGGCCCGGCATCGAACAGTGTGTGAGTGGAGGGTTCCTGACGCACCATCAACTCACACGCTGGTCGGCCTCACGAGCTGGTCGGCCTCACACCCTGGTCGGAGGGGAAGCCACCCGCCGGACCACCAGCATCACCGTCGCGTCCACGGTGCGGGTCAGGACCACCGTGGCCGACCCGCTCCCCCGCAGCTTCAGCCGCTTGCGCAGCGCGGCGGGGTCGAGGTCGAGACCCCGCTTCTTGATCTCCAGCGTCCCGATCCCCTGTTCCCGGGTCCACTGCCGCAGAGCCTGCTCGGTGTACTGGTGCACCGCCAGCACCTCGAAGGCGGTCGCGTACGGCGTCGGCCGGATCTCCTCACCGGTCAGGTAGGCCAGATCGGGGTGCAGCCGGTGGGCGCCCAGCGCTCGGCCCACCTGGTCGATGCCGCCGGCCCGGGTCACCGCTCCGGCCGGTTCGTAGAGCACCGACCCGACCGGGCCGGCCGTCAGCGGCGGTGCGGCCGGATCGACGACCAGCCGGTCGTCGGGCAGCAGCAACGCCGCCCGACCGTCGGCCAGGGCACCCTGGCCGGACCACAGCCCCACCTCGACGGTGTCGCCCCGCTCGCTCAGCCACTCCGCCTCGACGCCGCCGGGGATGACCCGGTGCGGCAGGCCCGGCCCGAGCTTCACCCCGGTCACCCGGTCACCGGCGAGCAGGGACGCGACGAACGTCCACGGCGGACTGAGGTCCTCGGTCCGCCAGCTCCGGCCGCCCCGGGCGGTGCGCCGCCCCGGGTCGGCGAAGGCGGCCACGCCGGGGCTCAGCAGCTGGGGAGCCAGCTCGACGGCGTCGCCGACCAGCACCTCGGCCCGGTCGCCGAGATTGGCCTGGGCGATCGCCGCGGTCTCCGGGTCGGACTCCACCGCGACCACGTCCAGGCCGGCGTCCAGCAGAGCCAGGGCGTCGGCGCCGATGCCACAGCCGAGGTCGACCACCCGCCGGGCCCCGGCCGCCACGAACCGGGCCGCGTGGTGACCGGCGACCGCGGAGCGGCTGGCCTGCTCCAGCCCGACGCGGGTGAGCAGCAGCCGGTCGGCCCGCTCGCCCAGCTTCGACCGGGCCGCTCGCCGCAACCCGATCTGGGTCAGCGCGGCCGCCGCCAGCTCCGGCGGGAACCGCGATCGCAGCGCCGTCGCCGCGGCCAGCCCGTCCGGATCGGGGTGGTCGGCGGCTGCGGCCAGCGCCTCCCGCCCGGCCGGGGTGGCCAGTGGGTGGGGCTGCGGTCGGGTCACAGGCAGATGCGATCGACCGGCAGCCGGGAGTCCGCACCGATGGCGGCCGGCGAGGGCGGCAGACCGGCGGTCACCACGGCCGACCCGAGGGCGGCGATCATCGCGCCGTTGTCGGTGCACAGGGCGGGCGGCGGCGTGCGCAGGCGTACGCCGGCCGCCGCGGCCCGCTCGGTCAGCAGCTGGCGCAGCCGCCGGTTGGCCGCCACCCCGCCGCCGATCAGCAGGTCGGTGGCACCGGTGGCGGTGCAGGCGTCGATGGCCTTGGCGCTGAGCACGTCGCAGACCGCCTCCTGGAAGCTGGCGGCCACGTCGGCGGTGCGCACCGGCCGGCCCTCGGCCTCGGCCGTCTCCACGTAGCGGGCGACAGCTGTCTTCAAGCCGGAGAAGGAGAAGTCGAAGCGGTGCCGCTCCAGGTCGCGGCGGCTGGTCAGTCCGCGCGGGAAGGCGATGGCTGTGGGATCACCGTCGGCGGCGGCCCGGTCGATGTGCGGGCCGCCGGGATAGGGCAGGGACAGCAGCCGGGCCACCTTGTCGTACGCCTCCCCCGCCGCGTCGTCGATGGTGCTGCCGAGCTCGGTGATCGAGCGGGCCACGTCGTCGACCTGCAGCAGCGAGGTGTGGCCGCCGGAGACCAGCAGGGCCAGGCACGGCTGCGGCAGCGGCCCGTGCTCGACCAGGTCGACGGCGACGTGACCGGCCAGGTGGTTGACCCCGTAGAGCGGCTTGTCCAGCGCGTACGCCAGGGCCTTGGCCGCCGCCAACCCGACCACCAGCGCGCCCATCAGCCCGGGACCGGCGGTGACGGCGATGCCGTCGATCTCGGCGAGGTCGATGCCCGCGGTCTCCTGCGCCCGGCGCAGGGTCGGCAGCAGCGCCTCCAGGTGGGCCCGGCTGGCCACCTCGGGCACCACGCCGCCGAAACGGACGTGCTCGGCCACGCTGGAGGCCACCTCGTTGGCCAGCAGCTCGGTGCCGCGCACCACCCCGACACCGGTCTCGTCGCAGGAGGACTCGATGCCCAGGATCAACGGCCCGCTCACGGAGCACTCTCCTTCGTCGACGTGCTGAGGGGTTCGGGCGGGGTCCAGCCGGGCAGGTCCCACAGCCGCAGGATGAGCGCGTGCCGACCGGGCCCGTAGTAGTCGTCCCGAGCGGTCAGCTGCTCGAACCCGAGCCACTGGTACAAGGCGATGGCCGGGTCGTTGTCCCAGGCCACCTCGAGCATCACCGACCGGGCGCCGGCGTGCCGGACAGCTGTCAGACCGGTCACGACCAGCGCCGCCCCGACCCCCTGCCGTCGGTGGCGGGGGGAGACGACCAGGCGGTGCAGGTCGGCGACGTCTCCCACTGTCTGCAGGGCGATCACCCCGACCGGCACGTGCCGGCGGGCCAGCAGCGTCGTGCGACCGTCCCCGAGCAGCTCCCCCTGCCAGCTGCGCTCGCTCCACTGCTCGCTCGGGGTGAAGCCGGCGGTCTCCAGACCCAGGATCTGGGGCAGGTCGTCGAGCCGGGCGGCGGCGATGCTGACGCCGGTGGCGCTCATCCTCGGCTCCGGCGGACCAGCACCGACTTGCGGCGACCGGGCTCGGCGGCGTCGGGCCGGCGCAGGTAGAGCGGCTCGGCCCCGGCGTCGGTCAGCTGCGGGCCGGCGGTGGCGAGCACCGCCGGGTCCAGGGTGGTGGGACCGGCCGCCACCTGCAGCCGGTCCGGGTAGAGCAGCGTCGCCGGACCGACTGTCGGCAGGCGGGGCACCTCGTCCGCCGGGGTCACCGACGGACCCTCGAGCCGGGTGCCGTCGGCGGCGTAGCGGGCCCAGTAGACCTCCTTGCGCCGCGCGTCGGTGGCCACCACGAACTCCCCACCGTCGGCAGCGACCTCGGCGTCGGCGTCGCTCGGCATCGGCGTGCTCGTCGGCAGCGTGCTCGGCCGCGATCACGTCGAGGGTGCAGACGCCGTGCAGGCGGGCGCCGGAGATCTCGGCCAGCACCCGGGCGGTGACGATGCCGACCCGCAGACCCGTGTACGGGCCCGGGCCGAGTCCCACGACCACGTCGGTCAGCTCCGCCAGGGCGACGCCGGCCTCGGCACAGACCTGCCGGACCAGCGGGGTGAGCTGTTCGACGTGGGCCATCCGGTCGGCGACCTGTCCGACGCCGACCGGCCGCCCGTCGACGGCCAGGCCGACGCAGACGACGGTGGCGGTGTCGATGCCGAGCACGACCGTACGAGCAGGGGTGTCAGGCATGGGGGCTCCCGGTCCTCAGGCTGGTCAGGTCCGACCCCGACCAGCGCTCACCGACCGGTCGCAGGATGACCAGTCGGCGGTCGGCATCGTCATCTGCGGCGACCGCCGAGCGGCGGATGTCGATCTCCAACCGGTGGTCGGCCAGGCCCTCGGCCAACCCGGCGCCCCACTCCACCACCGTGACGGCGTCGCCGGCGGTCGCGTCCAGATCCAGGTCGTCGAGCTCATCGGCGCTGCCCAGTCGGTACGCGTCCACGTGCACCAGGGCGGGCCGCCGGGACCGGGAGGGGTGGATGCGGGAGAGCACGAAGGTGGGCGAGATGACCGCCCCCTCGCTGTCCAGGCCACGCCCGATGCCTTGGGTCAGGGTCGTCTTGCCGGCCCCGAGGTCGCCGCTGGCGATCACCAGGTCGCCGGGGCGGAGCAAGGAGGCCAGCCGGACCCCGAGGTCCTGCATGTCCTCGGCCGTCGGCACCTCCACGGCCACCGGCAGCGGGCGCGCCAGTACGACGCCGTTGGGGGCGAGCCGGTCGACCACGAAGCCGCGGTGCTGCCAGAAGGCGATCAGCTCGGTGAACTCCTCCCGGGCGAAGAGCTCGGCGGTGTGGAAGCCGAGCTCGGCCGCGTGGTCCAGCGCCGCGTCGACCATGGCGGTGGCGATCCCGTGCCGCTGGAAGTGCGGGTGGACCGAGACCCGGTGCCAGCTGACCACCCCCGGTCGGTCGGTGACCGGGTGCAGCAGGATCGAGCCGGCCGGGGCGTCGTCGACGGTCGCGTAGATCCCGCCGCCGGCGGCGAGCTGGGCCTGGATCGAAGCGGGCGTCTCCTGGACGGCGGTGGAGGGCGGGTCGAGCGGGGGCCGGGCGCCGAACGCGGCGTGGATGACGTCGACCATCCCCGGCGCGTCGGTGTCGGTGGCCACCGACACCACCAGGTCGGCCACGGAGATGTTCACCGACGGAAGGCTAGTCGGCGTCGAGGGTGCGCGGCGGCGCTGTCTGCTCTGCGTACGCCGCGGCCGGCCGCGTCAGCCGATCAGGACGCTCCGAGCAGGGTGCGACCGTCGTCGGTGATCACCCAGAACGGGTTGTGGGCGACCTCCCACGGGTGGCCGTCGGGGTCGATGAAGATCCCGGAGTAGCCGCCCCAGAAGGTCTCCGCACCCGGTCGGCCGATGGTGGCCCCGGCCTGCTCGGCGGTGGCCAGGACCTCATCCACCTCCGCCGGGGACCTGACGTTCTGGGCCAGGGTGACGCCGCCCCAGCCGCCGGGATCGACCACCGCGGAGTCGGCCGCCAGCTCGGCGCGGCTCCACAGAGCGACCACCAGACCGCCGGTCTGGAAGAAGGTCACGCCCTCCGCGTCGCGGTTGGGCTGCCAGCCCAGGGCCTCGTAGAACCGGGTGGCCCGCTCGAGATCGGCCACCCCCAACGTCACCAGACTCAGTCGCTGCTCCATGCGTCAGCACGCTAGTAGGACGGTCCGACAAACCCCCGGGAAACAGCTGACGCCCCGTCTCACCCGGTGGCGTCCCCTGGACATCGGGGGCGTCGGTGGGTGAGACGGGGCGTCAGCGGATGGAGCTCAGGCCCGCGGGCCGCCAGTCAGCCGATCAGGAAATCAGCCGATCAGTAGCGCGGGCGACGGCCGGCGGAGCCACCGCGGAAGTTCCCGCGGCCACGGTTGCCCTGGCCGGGGTGCCGCTTGGCCGAGCGGGCCGGCGGCGCGACGAGCTTCTCGAACTCCTGCTGGGACACAGCCGGGCCGCTGGGGACCCGGGAGCCGGTGGCGGCCTCCACGAGGGTGTCACCCGGCTCCGCGTTCAGCGGCACGGTCTGGACACCGGCCTGGCGGGTGAGGCGCTCGACCTCACGACGCTGATGCGGCAGGGCCAGGGTCACCACGACCCCGGTCTCGCCGGCCCGAGCCGTACGACCGGCGCGGTGCAGGTAGTCCTTGGGGCCGGCCGGCGGGTCGACCTGGAGGACCAGACCGATCTCGTCGACGTGGATGCCACGGGCGGCGACGTCGGTGGCCACCAGCACGGGCAGTCGACCGTCCTTGAAGGCCCCGAGCATCCGCGCCCGAGCGCCCTGGGTCAGTCCGCCGTGCAGCGCTCCCGCGAGGACACCCGCGTCGCGCAGCTGCTCGGCGACCCGGTTGGCCCCGAGCTGGGTGCGGACGAAGATGACCGTGCGGCCGTCCCGGCCCGCGATCTCGGCGGTGACGGTGGCCTTGTCGGACGGCCGGACGAGGAGCACGTGGTGCTCCATCGAGCCGACGCTGGCCTGGGCCGAGTCGACCTCGTGGGTGACCGGGTCGGACAGGTAGCGCTTGACCAGACGGCTGACGGCCCCGTCCAGGGTGGCCGAGAACAGCAGTCGCTGTCCCCCGGCCGGGACGGTGTCGAGGATCTGGGTGACGGCGGGCATGAAGCCGAGGTCGGCCATGTGGTCGGCCTCGTCCAGCACGACGACCTCGACCCGGGTGAGGTCGGCCGCACCCTGGTCCATCAGGTCGATCAGCCGGCCGGGCGTGGCCACGACGATGTCGACGCCACGCTCGAACGCCTTGAGCTGCGGACCGTACGGCATGCCGCCGGCCACCAGGGTCAGGCTGAGGCCCTGGATCCGGGCCAGCGGAGCCAGCACGTCGGCCACCTGCAGGGCGAGCTCGCGGGTCGGCACCAGGACCAGGGCCCGGGCGCAGCCCGAGGGGGCGTTGGAGCCGGACAGCGTGGTGATCATGGGCAGACCGAAGCCCAGCGTCTTGCCGGAGCCGGTCTGGCCGCGGCCGAGCACGTCCCGGCCCGCGAGGGCGTCGGGGATGGTGGCGGCCTGGATCGGGAACGGCTGGGTGATGCCGCCGGCGTGCAGCGCCGAGACCAGCGCCTTGGGCACGCCGAGCTCAGCGAAGCCACCGGACGTCGGCAACGCCGTGGTCGCGGCGGTGGCCACGTTCTCGGCCGGGGCTTCCCAGCTCATCTGATCGGACTCGGGCGCGCCGGAATCGGCGCGGCCGCGGTCGCCACGGTCGTAGCGGGGACGGTCGTCACCGCGACGGTCCTGCGACCGCGAACGGTCATAGCTCGGACGATCACCCGATCGGTCGTAGGACGGGCGGTCGGACCGCTCGGTCCGGGGCCGGTCGTACGACGGGCGGTCGGACCGCTCGGTCCGCGGCCGGTCGTAGGACGGACGATCCGACCGCTCGGTCCGCGGCCGGTCGTACGACGGACGATCACTCGACCGGTCATAGGACGGGCGATCGTCACGGCGCGGACGATCGGCGCCACGATCGAACGAACGCGAACGGTCGTCGCGATCGAAGGAACGCGGACGGTCGTCGCGGGTGCGGTCGCCGCGGTAGCCGTTGGACGGACGGTCGCTCGCGGAGCGGTCCGAGCGGTAGCCGCTGGAAGGACGGTCGCTCGCGGAGCGGTCCGAGCGGTAGCCGTTCGACGGTCGGTCGCTGCTGGGGCGGTCACTGCGCTCGTAGCGGGGACGGTCACTGCGGTCGTACTGACGGGGACCCGAGCTGCGGGTGTCGGACCGCTGACCGTCGCGGCGGTCGTAGCCACGGCTGTCGCCACCCCGGTCGTAGCCGCGGTTGTCGGAACCCCTGTTGTCATAGCTGCGGCTGTCGCCGCGGGTGTCGCTGCCCCGGTTGTCGAAGCTGCGGCCCTGGGTGCGGGGCGTGTCGGAGCGCGGGTCCTCGTACTGCCGGCCGGAGCTGCGACGGGGCGGACGGTTGGACTCGCGGCGCTCGGCCGCGCTCCAACGCTGCTTGGGGGTGCCGTCGGCCTTCACGCTCTTGGCGCGCTTGCCCTTGGCCGGGCTCTTGGTGGAAGGCTTGGGGTTGTGGGCGCGCGCAGACGCACCCGAGGTCTTGCCGGACATCTCGGTCTCACTTCTGGCCCTGGAGCGGGCTGGTTGGTAGGCACGTCAACGGCCATGGACTTCACAACCAGCTGGGCGGGAGACGAACCTCGGTGCCGCCATCGGCACACTCTCGGCCCGAGCAGGCAGATCACCAGCCCGGGAGAGGCAATCGTACCAGAGTTCCCTCGTCGGCCCCGCCACGGCGATCGACGTGGTAAAAGGGTCAGCCCCGGTGGCGGGGTGAGCCGGGCCGTCGGCGACGCGACACGAGCAGCGATCCGATCCCGCTCGTCAGCAGGACCATGCCCACGACGATCAGACGCGGTCCGACCGGGGAGCCGGTCGAGGCCAGGCTGGCGTCACGATCATCAGTGCCGTCGTCTCCGCCTCCTCCGTCGTCTGCGCCGTCGGAGTCGTCGTCGGGGTCAGCGGTCGTGGCCGTCGGACTGGGAGTGACGACCTGCGCGACCGCGACGCGGATGGTGACCGAGGTCGGCGCCCCGGTCCCCCCGTCCTTGTCCGTGGCGGTGAACGATGCGGCGTAGTCACCCGCGGAGGTGTAGAGGTGGGTCACGGGAGGGTCGGCCGGGCCGTCGACGCTCACGACCGGTGAACCGTCGCCCCAGTCAACCGCGTACGTGAACAACGCTGCCGCGTCCGCCGCGGACGGGTCGGCGGCGCCGACCTTGATCGTGAACGGGACGGCCACTGTCGCGTCGAGCGAGCCGGTGAGCACCGTCGCAGGGGCCGTGTTGGTGACGGTGAGCTCAGCGTCGGAGTCGGCGGTTCCGCCGTCGAACGTGACGCGCACGGTGACGGTGTGGCTCGACGGTCCGTCGTCGATGCCGAGGTCCTCCAGCTGAGCCCAGGTCAGGCTCGGTGCCGGACCGGTGGCGTCGGTGAAGTCGTCGTCACCGTTGAGATCCCAGCCGAAGGTCGCTCCATCCGTCGAGCCCGTCGCGTCCAGAGTCAGGCCGGCTCCCTCGGCGACGGCGTAGGGCCCGTTCGCCTCGGCGATCGGTCGGACGACGTGGTTCAGCGGGGCGGTACTGCCCAGGTAGGTGTCGTTCTGGGCGTAGGTCGCCATCACCGTCGACGTCCCAGGAGCGAGAGCGGTCGTGCTGAAGGTGGCGCTCCCCGAAGGATCGACGACCACCGGACTGCCGTCGACCGGGATGCCGTCGACCGTGAACGCGACCACCCCGGTGGTCACCGGATCACCCTCGGGGTCCGTCACGATCGCGGTGAAGGTCACCTGCTCGCCGGGATCGGACGGATCGGGCACCGACTGCAGCTCCGTGCTGCTCACCACCCTGGACACCACCTGGTCGACGGTGTTGGACGGACCCGCCGCGAACTGCGTGGTACCGGTGAACGTCGCCGTGACGGGATGCGTGCCCGCTGCGAGGCTGCCGAGCGTCAACGTGGCCACGCCGTTCGCGTCGACCGTCACCGGCGGGGCCAGCGCCGTTCCGTCGTCACTGAACTGCACCGTGCCCGCACTCACCGGTGCCGACTCCGGCCGTCACCGTCACCGTGGCGGTGAACGTCACGCGTCTGACCGACGTCCGACGGGTTCGGAGCCGACGTCAACACCGTCGTCGTGGGCACCAGACCGACGACCTGATCGACCGGAGCGGACGCGCTCTCGGCGTAGCGGGGGGTCTCCACGAACGTCGCCGTGACCGGGTGCGTGCCCGCGGCCAGCGATGCGGTCGTGAACGTGGCCGTGCCGTCGGCCGCCACCGTCACCGCCGGACCCAACGCCGAGCCGTCGTCGGAGAACTGCACAGTGCCTGCCGTCAGTGGGTCACCGTCCGGGTCGGTCACCGTCGCCGTGAACGTCACCGACTGCCCCACCTGCGACGGGTTGGCGCTCGACGTGATCGCCGTCTGGGTAGCGATCCGGGCCACCACCTGGTCGAGGTCGTCCTCGCTCGTGCCCAGCGTGGAGGTAGCCCCGAACACCGCAGTGATCTGGTGCGTGCCAGCGGTCAGGGCATCGGTGGCGAACGTCGCCGACCCTGCTCCGTCCACAGGTCGCGGTGCTCCCGCGTCGGTGCCGTCGACGGCGAACTGCACCGCCCCGGAGGTCACCGCCGCGCCGCCCGAGGTGACGGTGGCGGTGAAAGTGACCAGCTCACCCACCTCCGACGGGTTGACCGCTGAGGTGAGGTCGGTCGTGGTGGCGGCCCGGTTCACCACCTGGGTGACGTTCCCGACGCTGGTGGCGAGGTCGGCCGTCCCGCTGTAGGTGGCGGTGATCGCGTGCGAGCCGACCGAGAGGGCCGAGGTCGACAGCGGCGCGTCGCCGTCGACGACCGGGACCGGGCCGCCGATCGCGGTGCCGCCGTCGGCGAACTGCACCGTCCCGGTGGTCACCGGCGAGCCGCCGGTGGTGACGTTCGCCGTGAAAGCCACCGGCTGCCCGAAGGCGGAGGGGTTCGGTGCGGCGGTCAGTGCCGTCACGGTCGGGCTCTGGGAGGTGATGGTCAAGCACCAACCACCGCTGAGGGAGCCGGCGTCGCCTTGGGCGTCGTCCACCACCCACAGGCTCCAGGTGCCGTTGGCGCTCGCCCCGTCGAAGGTGGACAGGCCGGTGGCGCCGCTCAGCGCCGGAGCCGGGGCCGGGAAGGTGTCGGTCTGGTTGTCCGGGTCCAGGTCGGTGGGTCGGAACGCGCCGCTGACCAGCGGGTTCGGCACAGCGTCCGCTGCTGCGTCGTCGACGTCGACGGTCAGGTCGCTGACGGCGTCCTGGCCGCCGGCGTCGCTCAGCAGGATGACGTTCCTGGTCGGCGCCGGGCCGGACAACAGGACGTCGAAGTCGATCGGCGCCGACTGGGACAGACCCTTCAACGACGCCGTGACCTTGGTGACCTGTCCGGGCAGACCGGTGACGAAGATGTTGGACGGGTAGGGAGCCGCGGCGCCGGCGCTCGTTCCGGGTCCCGTGATCGCCCCGGTGTTGCAGAACGTCGTACCGGTCACCACCGTCGCGTTGTCGACTCGCTGCTCGACGGCGCCGTTGCTGGTCAGGAACCCGGTGGCGCCGCTGTAGACGGCTCGGATGACGTGCGTGCCCTCCGGCAGGGCGCTGGTGGTCACGGTGGCGTTGCCGGAGCCGTTCAGTGGTCTCGCGCCGTTCAGGTCGACCCCGTCGCTGCTGAACTGCACGGTGCCGGTGGTCACGGCCGTCCCGTCGGCGCGGACGGCAGCCGTGAAGGTGACCGGGTCGCCCGTGGTGGTCGCGGTGTCGGAGGAGGTGACCGTGGTCGTCGTGGAGGCGGCGTCGACAGCTGTGGTGATCTCCAGGCTCCAACCCCCGCCCATCGTCCCCGACTCCCCGGTGGCGTCGTCCACGACGTACAGGGACCAGGTGCCGTTGGCCGTGCTCAGACCGGTGAACGCCCCGGCCAGGGTGGTCTGCGACGAGGGGGCCGGCGCGGCCACCGGGAACACGTCCGCTGCGCCCCCGGGGTTGGTGTTGGTGGGCCGGTAGGTCCCCGAGGGCACCGCCACCTGGGCCGGGACGCCGCCGGCGGCGGCGTCGTCGAAGGTCAACGTCTGGTTGGTGATGGTGACCAGCTGGTTGGGATCACCCACGTCGGAGAGGACCACCAGGTTGCTGACCCCCCCGGGAGCGACCACCATCGCATCCACGTCGTTCAGCGCCCCGTGGGTCAGGTCGTGGAACGTCACCGCCACGTCGGTGACCGCTCCGGTCATCCCCGCGACGGTGATGGTCGACGGATAGGGGCTCCCCGGTCCGGTCTGGTTGGCCGACCCCGTCGCCGGCACGGCGATCGCGGTGGTGTTCGAGAAGGTGGTCGGTCCGTCGGCCACCGCCGGCGGCGACGCCACGGCCAGCCACCCGAGGGCGAGCAGGGTCGCCAGGGCCAGAATGATCACCCGGGCTGCCGGTAGCGGACGTGAAGAAGTCGCTCGGCGCACCGGAACCGCCCTCCTGCGACCCGAACTCCCGCCTGCGGCGGGGGTCTAGCGGGACATGGCTTCGAGCGGCAGACTAATGCCCGCTCCGGCCACTTGACCAGAGCTCACCCTCTGTTCTCAGGAGCGTCGCCATGTCCGAGCCCTTTCTCGGCGAGATCCGCAACTTCGGCTTCACCTTCGCGCCCGTCGGATGGGCCACGTGTCAGGGCCAGCTGATGTCGATCTCGCAGAACAGCGCGCTGTTCTCGCTGCTCGGCACCACGTACGGCGGCAACGGTCAGACGACCTTCGGCCTGCCGGACCTGCGGGGGCGGACCGCGATCAGCTTCGGCCAGGGGCAAGGGCTGAGCAACCGGACCCAGGGGGAGGTGGCCGGTGAGGAGCAGGTGACGCTGACGTCCCAGCAGGTCGCACCGCACAGCCACGAGGTGACGGCGTCCTCGCAGGGGGGCAACAAGAGCCCCTCGGGCTCGGTGCCCGGCTACAACGCCGACTCGGCTCCCTACGGTGGCGGGACGGACCTGGTGATGGCCCCGTCCATGATCAAGCCGAATCCCGGCGGGCAGCCGCACGACAACATGCCGCCCTACCTGGTGACCAACTTCTGCATCGCCACCGAAGGGATCTTCCCGTCACGTCCGTGAACCCACTGTCCGGATCAGCTCACGCGACGATCACCCGTCGTGCGCGAGATTGCGGCGTACGCGGGCGATCAGGTCGCCCAGGACCTCGTTGAACACCTCGTGGTGCTCGATGATCCCCATGTGCCCGCAGTCCGGGAGCCGGCGGACGTCGGCGCCCGGCAGCAGCTCGATGATCTTGTCGGTGTGCTTGATCGGCGTGATCGCATCGTCCTCTCCCCCGATCACCGCCGTCTCCACGGTGGCCAGGACGTCGAACGCCTCGTACTCGTCCAGCTCGGCGAAGGCCGGGTAGAAGTCGCTGATCACCGACATCGGTGTCTGGCCGAGCATCTGGTTCATGAACTCGACGTAGCTGGGGGGAACGTCGGAGCCGTACGCCCCCTTCTTGGTGAACACGAAGCTGAGGTCGGAGCCGGCCGTCCGGCCGCGCTCGACCACCTCCGGGATCCGGTTCAGCGCAGCCATCGTGGGCTGCACGATCCGCCCGAACGCGCGCCCGGGCAGGCCCCGGATCGGGGAGTAGTCGGCCATCTCACCCGCCGCGGTCGAGAACAGGGCCACCCCGTGCACTCTGGTGCCGAACAGCTCGGGGTGGGTCAACGCCAGGTGCATGATCGTCATGCCGCCCATCGAGTGGCCGGCCAGCACCACCGGACCGTCGCCGACCACCTCGTCCAGCACCTGCAGCAGGTCCTCGGCCAGCTGCGGCACCCGGCAGTGCTCGCCGTCCGAACGCCCCGACCGGCCGTGCGAGCGCTGGTCGTACAGCACGATCCTGATCGTGTTCCGGAACAGCTTCCGCTGGAAGTGCCAGCAGTCCAGGCTGAGCGCGTAGCCGTGGACCAGCACCAGGGTGAGCGGGTCGTCGGCTCCCAGCGGGGAGTCACCCCCGTCGGCCGGGAGCTCGTCGACCTCGGTGTGCAGCCGGACGCCGTCCGGGGTGACGACCGGCGGTCCGCTGGAGCGCAGCGAGAAGAACGGCTCGTCGTCGAGCTCGTCACGCTCGGCGTGCAGGCGCTTGGAGACGATCCGCCGTTCGAGCTCGAGACCCAGCGCGACACCACCACCGGCCAGGGCCAGCACGCTGGCGGCCAACCCCAGCGCCCCAGCCCGCTTGCGCACCGGGGCCTCTGCGGCCGACGACACCGACGAGGTGAGCCGGGACAGGGCCGAGGCGGCCACGGCCGCCTTGGGCACGGCCCCCTTGGGCACCGCCTTCCTGGGCGACGGCGCCGTGGCCGCGGCCGCCTTCGCCACGGCCGCCGGGGTGATCCGCGGCGCCGTGACGCGCGAGGACTCCGGTGCCGGCCGACGTGTGGTCGGTCCCTTCGGCTCCGGCGGCTGGGCGTCAACCATGATCACGACCTTCTCCCCGGTGGTAGGTGCGCGGCACCCGGCCGCCGATCCGGGTGACGATCTCGTAGCCGATGGTGCCGCACCACGCGGCCCAGTCGGCTGCGGTCGGCTCGCCGTGGTCACCGGGCCCGAACAGGGTGATCTCCTCCCCGACCTCGGCCCGGCTGCCCGGGTCCCCGAGATCGATCATGAACTGGTCCATGCAGATCCGGCCCCGGATGGGCGCCCGCCCACCCCCTCGGCCGACCTCGCCGGTGTTCCCGGCGTGCCGCGGGATCCCGTCCCCGTACCCGAGGGGCACGAGCCCGAGCAGCGTCGGCCGCTCCGCGTGCCAGGTGTGACCGTACGAGACCCCGGCGCCGGCGGCGACGGCCTTGACGTTGGCCAGCTGGGCCCGGAGCCGCATCACCGGCCGGAGCCGGATGCCGGCGAGGGCGGCCACCCCGACGTCGGGATCGATCCCGTACGCGGCGATCCCGACCCGCACCAGGTCGAAGTCCTGCTGCGGCAGCAGCAGGGCCCCGGCCGAGTTGCTCAGGTGCCGCAGGCTCGGGGTCAGCCCCGCCGCGACGGCAACCGTGTAGCCGGCCTCGTACGCCCGCTGCTGCTCTGCCACCGAGGCGGCGCCCGGCTCGTCGGCGGCGGCCAGGTGCGACCAGATGCCCACCACCTGCAGCCGACCGAGCTGCTCGGCGTGCCGCGCGGCGGCGCAGACTGCCGGCCAGTCCGCCGCTGTCGCTCCGTTGCGCGACAAACCGGTGTCGATCTTGAGGTGGACCCGGGCTCGAACGCCCAGGATCCCTGCGCTGTCGGCGATCCGGGCGATCTGCTCCGGCGACTGGGCGGAGAGGTCCACGTCGGCCGCGACCAGCGGACCGAGATCGGTCAGCGGTCCGTAGAGCCAGGCCAGCACGCGGCCGCGGTCGCCCGCCGCCCGCAGGGCCAGCGCCTCCTCGGGGGTCGCCACCCCGAGCCAGGCCGCCCCGGCCTCGCGGGCCACCCGGGCGCACTCGACCATCCCGTGCCCGTACGCGTCGGCCTTCACGACCACCATCACCGCCGTGGGGGCGACGTGGGCACGCAGTGTCTCGATGTTGGTCGCGAACGCGTCCAGGTCGATCACCGCGGAGGCCGTCTGCGGGTCCAGGTACGGGCTCACGGTGACCCCTCACCAGTCCCCGACCCACCACGTCCTCGTCCCGAGCCAGCCAGCCCGAGCTCACCGATAACCGTCGCGCAGTGCCGGGCCAGCTCCTGCGGCGGCAGCGGCCCGGGGAACCGGGCGGCCGTCATCGCCTGCACCGAAGCCGCCAGCACCGCCGCCGTCCGCGCACCGACCCCGGCGGCCAGGACGGCGGCACACAGACCACCGAGCACGTCGCCCGAACCGGCCTGTCCGGTCCAGGCGGGTCCGGGCACGGCCACCTCGACCGTCTCGGTCTGCGGTGTCGCCACCAGCTGGGTGGCTCCCTTGAGCAGCACCGTCGCCCCGGTCCGGTCGGCGCCGGACCGGACGGCCGCCACCGGGTCGGCGGTCACGTCGCCGCGCTCGCAGTCCAGCAGCCGGGCCAGCTCGCCGGCGTGCGGGGTGAGCAGGACGGTGCCGGGCAGGCGATCCGGCAGGTGCCGCAGCCCGTCGGCGTCGATCACCAGCGGCAGTCCGCCCGACACCAGGTCGGCGATCACCTGGTCGCCGTCGGCCCGCTCGCCCCAGCCGGAACCGACCAGCCAGGACTGGACCCGCCCCTCGCCGAAGACGACGTTCGGCAGATCGCGACCGATGATCTCCGCGGACCGGCGGGCCCCGCGGAAGCGGACCATGCCTGCGCCGCCGTAGACGGCACCGTGGGTGGACAGCACCCCAGCACCCGGGTAGGCCTCGGACCCGGTGTCGACCCCCACCACCCCGCGCGCGTACTTGTCGCTGGTCGGTCCGGGGACGGGCCAGTGGGCGGCCACGTCCGCGGTGTCCCAGGCCGCCAGACTCGGAGCGGTGCCGCTCAGGTCGAGACCGATGTCGACCAGCTCGACGGGTCCCGACCGTCCGGCCGCCGGTTCGATCAGGTGGGCGGGCTTGTAGCAGCCGAAGGTCACGGTCCGGGTCGCCTGCACCGATCCCGCCGGGTCCTGGCCGGTGTCGGCGACGACCCCCGACGGCAGGTCGACCGCCAGCACCGGGATGCCCCGGACGGTGGCGGCGGCGGTCAGGGCCAGCAGGTGGGCGGGAAGACCGGGCCGGCCGCCGATCCCGAGCAGTCCGTCCATGATCAGGTCGACCCCGGTCAGGTCGTCCTCACCCACGGTGTCTGCGTCGACCAGTCGACCGCCCGCCGCCCGCAGGGCCGCCCAGCCGGCCGGGTGCGGCGCGCCCAGGCCCTGGACGGCGGTCACCCGGCAGCCGCGACGGGCCAGCCGCTGTCCGGCGTACAACGCGTCCCCGCCGTTGTCGCCCGGTCCGACCACGATCATCACTCGCGCGCCGTAGACCGTTCCCCGGGTACGGGCCAGCAGATCGGCCGACTGCACGGCCAGGCCGTGGGCGGCGCGCTGCATCAGCGTCCCGTCACCGACCGTCGCCATCGCGGCGGCCTCGAGGGCCCGGGTCTGGGCCACCGTGTACGCGTACCGCACGGACTACCCCTCGCAGACGACCATCGCCGACGCGATGCCGGCGTCGTGGGACAGGGACAGGTGCACAGTCCGTACGCCCAGGGCACGGGCGCGGTTCTCGACGGTGCCGGTGATCACGAAGAAGGGCCTGCCGCCGCTGTCGGTCTGCACCTCAGCATCGTGCCACGCCATTCCGGCCGGGGCGCCGAGCGCCTTGGCCAACGCCTCCTTGGCGGCGAACCGGGCGGCCAGCGAGGCCACCGAGCGCTCCGCCTCCAGCGGGGTGAACAGCCGCTCCACCATCCGCGGCCGTCGCTCGACGGCCTCGGCGAACCGCCGGACGTCGCACACGTCGACGCCGATCCCGATGATCATGACGCGGGACTGGTCAGGAGCCGGAGGTGATCATGATCAGCCCCCGGTCCGACCGGCGGCGCGGCCGCAGCGCTCACTCGACCGTGACGGACTTGGCCAGGTTCCGCGGCTGGTCGACGTCGTGGCCCTTCCGGGTGGCCAGCTCGCAGGCGAACACCTGCAGCGGGACGATGGCCACCAGGGGCTGCAGCAGGGTGGGCACCTTGGGCAACGTGATCATCACGTCCGCGTAGGGGACGGCCGCCTCGTCGCCCTCCTCGGCCAGCACGATCGTCCGTGCTCCCCGGGCCCGGATCTCCTGGATGTTGGAGATCACCTTGTCGTGCACGAGATCGCGGCCCGGCGGGGGCATCACCACGAAGACCGGCAGCTGGTCCTCGATCAGGGCGATCGGCCCGTGCTTGAGCTCGCCGGCGGCGAAGCCCTCGGCGTGGATGTAGGCCAGCTCCTTGAGCTTCAGGGCGCCCTCCAGCGCCACCGGGTAGCCGACGTGACGACCCAGGAACAGCACCGAGGGGGCGTCCGCGAAGTCGGCGGCCAGCTGCAGCACCGGTTCGAGGTCGGCCAGCTGTCGCTCGATCGCCGCCGGGATCTTGTCCAGCTCGTCGAGCAGCACCGCGATCTCGTCGCCGAACTTGGTGCCCCGGACCTGGGCCAGGTAGAGCCCGAGCAGGTAGCAGGCCACCAGCTGGGTCAGGAAGCCCTTGGTCGAGGCGACCCCGATCTCCGGCCCGGCGTGGGTGTAGATCACCGCGTCGGACTCGCGCGGGATGGTCGAGCCGTTCGTGTTGCAGATGGCCAGCACCTTGGCCTTCTGCTCCCGCGCGTGCCGGATGGCCATCAGCGTGTCGGCGGTCTCGCCGGACTGGGAGATGCTGACCACCAGGGTGGTCGGCCCGACGATCGGGTCCCGGTAGCGGAACTCGCTGGCCAGCTCCACCTCGCACGGCACCCGGGTCCAGTGCTCGATGGCGTACTTGGCCACCATGCCGGCGTAGAAGGAGGTGCCGCAGGCGATCACGATGATCTTGTCGACGGCCCGCAGCTCCTCCGGCGCGATCCGGATCTCGTCCAGACGCAGGGCCCCCGAGGCGTCGTGACGGCCGAGCAGCGTGTCGGCCACAGCTTTGGGCTGGTCGTGGATCTCCTTGCGCATGAACCAGTCGAAGCCGCCCTTCTCGGCGGCCGACAGGTCCCAGGAGACGTGGTAGGGGTGGACGACGGCGGGCTCGCCGTCGAAGGTGATCACCTCGACCGAGGTCGGCGTGATCGTCACCACCTGGTCCTGGCCGAGCTCGATCGCCTCCCGGGTGTGCTCGATGAAGGCCGCCACATCGGAGGCCAGGAAGTTCTCGCCCTCCCCCACGCCGACCACCAGCGGGGAGTTGCGACGGGCAGCGACCACGGTGTCGGGCTGCTCCGCGTCGACCGCGACCAGGGTGAAAGCCCCCTCCAGCCGGTTGCACACCGCCCGCAGGGCCTCGGTCAGACCGACGCCCGTCGCCACCTCCTGGCCCAGCAGATGAGCCGCGATCTCGGTGTCGGTCTGGGACACCGGCTGGATGCCCGCGGCGGCCAGCTCGGCCCGCAGCTGGGCGAAGTTCTCGATGATGCCGTTGTGCACCACGGCGACCCGGCCGTTCGCCGAGCGGTGCGGGTGGGCGTTGGTGTCGGTCGGACCTCCGTGGGTGGCCCATCGGGTGTGCCCGATGGCCAGTCCACTCACCGGCAACGGGGTGTCCGCCAGCGCCTTCTCCAGGTTGGCCAGCTTCCCGGCCCGCTTCGCCATCGCCAGCTCACCGTCGGCGACGACGCAGACCCCGGCCGAGTCGTAGCCCCGGTACTCCAGGCGGCGGAGTCCGTCGACCACCACGTCCACCGCTGACCTGGGGCCCGCGTACCCGACGATTCCACACATGGCGAACACTGTACGGCGTCGCCGCCGCCCGATCCGGCTGTTCGCCGAGGCTTGCCGGGGGTCTCGGGCGACGCCTGGCGGGACCCGACGGGACGAGCGCAACACCTGGTCGGCGCGAACGACCAGCGGGCGGCGGGCAGGTGAACCGCTAGTGTGACGGACGTGACAGCAGGCCACACCGGGCACGTCGCTGGGCCGTACCTCGAGCGGCGGCGTGCCGACTGGGCCGAGCTCGCCGCCTCCGCCCCGATGACCCTCGACGCCGACACCCTGCTGCGACTGCGCGGGCTCAGCGATCCGACCAGCCTGACCGACGTGCGCGAGGTCTATCTGCCGCTGACCGGTCTGCTCAGCCGGTACGTGCGCTACACCGGCGAGCTGCACGCCGCCACCAACGGCTTCCTCCAGCTGTCCTCGGCCCGGACCCCGTTCGTCATCGGGGTGGCCGGCTCGGTGGCCGTGGGCAAGTCCACCACCGCCCGCCTGCTCCGCGAGCTGCTGGCCGCCTGGCCCGAGCACCCCCGGGTCGAGCTGGTCACCACCGACGGTTTCCTCTTCCCCAACGCCGAGCTGGAGCGGCGCGGGCTGATGCACCGCAAGGGCTTCCCGGAGTCCTACGACCGGCGTGCCCTGCTCCGCTTCGTGATGGACGTGAAGTCCGGCGCCGAGGAGGTGAGCGCGCCCGTCTACAGCCACCTCGTCTACGACATCGTCCCCGACGAGCGGGTCCAGGTGCAGCGCCCCGACATCCTCATCGTCGAGGGTCTGAACGTGCTGCAGCCCGCCCGGGTCCGCGCCGACGGCACCACCGGTCTGGCGGTCAGCGACTTCTTCGACTTCTCCGTCTACGTCGACGCCGATCCCTCCGACGTCCGACGCTGGTACGTGTCCCGGTTCCAGTCACTGCGCGAGACCGCGTTCCGCGACCCCCGCTCCTACTTCTCCCGCTTCGCCGACCTGTCGCCCCAGGAGGCGGTGGCCCGCGCGGAGTCGTTGTGGGACACCATCAACGGACCGAACCTGGCCACCAACATCCTGCCCACCCGCGGCCGGGCGACCACGATCCTGCGGAAGGGCCCCGACCACCGGGTCGAGTGGGTGCGCATCCGCAAGGTCTGACCGCGACCGCAGCTGCTTGCTGATCGGCGGGCAGGGCGATCAGAGAGATCGGTCCGCGACGTATCAGGACCCCGGTTCCTGGCTCTTGTCCATCGAGTCCGTTCACCCGGGGTCGGCCAGGAGTTGCGCAGCCGACCGAGCGATGCGGGACGGCCTCGCGCAACGCCAGATTCACCACGGTCGGGTGCGGTCCACCGATGGGGGTTGGGCCGCACCCCTCCGGCCGAGGCGGTCGCCGACCGCTTCGACGGGCGCCGCACCGAACCGAACGCGTCGGGCGTCGGCCCCGGGATGGGACGGGTCGCGCCCCGACCCGGCACAGCACCTACTGTCGCGGCCGTGAGCTCTCCCCGCAACGGATCCAGACCCTTCGAGATCACCGCCGGCGCGGCCATCAAGCTCGGCTTCTTCGCCGCCCTCGGTGCCACCGTGTTCAGCCTCGCGCTGACGGTCGTGGCGGGCGCCATCGGTCTGCTCCTGGCCCTGCTGTTCGGCACCAGCCTGCTCGGGCTGCTCGACCGCTGAGGCATCGTCGCAGGTCCGCACGACACGGACCGCACGGGTGGGGGATCACCGGGAGCAGTGGTCCCCGCTCCTTCCAGACCCACCGGGTCGGCGTCCGAGGCGCGGGACGATTCCCCACGATCAGGTGGTATCAGCCGCAGCTGACCGTTCTCCTGACAGCGAGTCCGTTCACCCGGGGCCGGTCAGACGTTGCGCAGCCGACCCGAACGATGTGGGGCGGACCCGCGCAACGCCACCATCCACGGTGGTCGGGGCGGCTCAGCCGGGGGGCGAGCCGCGATCCCACCGGCTCTGTGGAGGACGTGGGAGTCAGGTCTCGGTGGCCGAGCGAGTCGGGGGACTCGGTGGAACACCGCACCGCACGTGACGGGACCGATCACCTTCCCGGGTGATCGGTCCCGACGCACGTTCGCGGACCCGGCGGGCGGCCTAGAGAGCGAGCCGCTCACGGACGACGTCGGCCAGCTGTTGGGCTATCTCGTCGGCCCGCTCCAGAGTCTCCGCCTCGACCATCACCCGGACCAGCGACTCGGTGCCCGAGGGCCGCAGCAGCACCCTCCCGGTCCGTCCCAGCTCGGTCGATGCACTCGCCACCGCGGCCGCCAGGACCGGGTCGGTGTCGGCGCGCGCCTTGTCGACGCCGGGGACGTTGACCAGCACCTGGGGCAGCCGCACCATCACCGAGGCGAGCTCGGCCAGCGACCGTCCGGTGGAAGCCATCCGACTCATCAGGTGCAGGCCGGTCAGCACCCCGTCACCGGTGGTCGCCCACTTCAGCAGCACGACGTGACCGGACTGCTCCCCACCCAGGGAGTAGCCACGGGCGTGCATGGCCTCCAGCACGTAGCGGTCGCCGACCTTGGTCTGCTCGACGGTGATCCCGCCGGCCTCCATGGCCCGGAAGAAGCCGAGGTTGCTCATCACGGTGGCCACCACCGTGTCGTTGGCCAGCTGGCCCGACTCCTTCAGGGCCCCGGCCAGCACGGCGAGCACCTGGTCGCCGTCGACCGTACGACCGGTCGCGTCCACCGCCAGGCAGCGGTCCGCGTCCCCGTCCAGCGCGATGCCGAGGTCCGCGCCGTGCTCGAGCACCGCGGAGCGCAGGGCGTCCATGTGGGTGGAGCCGGCGTTGAGGTTGATGTTGGTGCCGTCGGGTTCGGCGTGGATCCGGATGACCTTGGCACCCTGGGACTCGAAGGCGGCCGGACCGGTCTGGTAGGCAGCACCGTTCGCACAGTCCACCACCACCGTGATGCCGTCGAGGCTGACCGGGTGCTCCAGGCTCCCCACCAGGTGGGCGATGTAGGACTCGGTCAGGGCCGGGTCGTCGCGGACCCGCCCCACGTCGGCACCGGTGGGCCGGGACCAGCGCTCACCGAGTCGACCCTCGATCGCATCCTCGAGGGCGTCGTCGAGCTTGGTCCCGCCACGGGCGAAGAACTTGATCCCGTTGTCGGGCATCGGGTTGTGGCTGGCCGACAGCATCACCCCGAAGTCGGCGCCGGTGGCGTTGGTCAGGAACGCGACTCCCGGCGTGGGCAGCACGCCGAGCCGCACCACGTCCACGCCGGCGCTGGCCAGACCCGCCACCACCGCCGCCTCGAGGAACTCCCCCGAGGCACGTGGGTCGCGTCCGACGACCGCGAACGGGCGGTGACCGCTGAACTCGCCGGCCTCCGACAGCACCCGCGCAGCGGCCGACGCCAGATCCAACGCCAGCTCGGGCGTCAGTGCCTCGTTCGCGACCCCTCGGACACCGTCGGTGCCGAACAGTCGACCCATGGCGGTGGTCCGCCCGCGATCAGCGCTTGCTGTACTGCGGAGCCTTGCGGGCCTTCTTCAGGCCGGCCTTCTTGCGCTCCTTGATCCGCGCGTCGCGGGTCAGCATGCCGGCCTTCTTCAGGGCGGGGCGGCTGGCCTCGGCGTCGACGGCGTTCAGCGCGCGGGCGATACCCAGCCGCAGCGCGCCGGCCTGGCCGGTCACCCCGCCGCCGTGGATCCGCGCGATGACGTCGTAGGAGCCCGGGACCGCAGCGGTCGAGAACGGCTCGGAGACGATCTGCTGGTGCACCTTGTTGGGGAAGTAGTCCTCCAGGGTGCGACCGTTGATGGTCCACTGACCACTACCGGGAGCGATCCGGACGCGCGCGACGGCCTCCTTGCGGCGGCCGGTGGCGCCGGCGGGCGCGACGACTGCCGGTCGGCCCGTGGCGCCGGGGCCGACCTGGGCGGCCGCCTCGGACCGGTAGGCGATCTCGCGGTCGCCCTCGGTGAACGGGACGACCTCGTCCTCGGCGATCTCGGTAACGGTGTCAGACACTGATGCGGTTCCTTGCTCTTGTCTCTGGTTCGAGCTGCGATCGAGGGCCACCGGGTGCGGGTGCTCGATCGAGACGATCTGGCTACTGGGCGATCTGGGTGATGGCGTACGGCTTCGGCTGCTGAGCACTGTGCGGGTGCTCCGGACCCGAGTACACCTTCAGCTTCTTGATGAGCTTGCGGCTCAGCTTGTTCTTGGGGAGCATGCCCCAGACCGCGAGCTCGACGGCCTTGCGCGGGTCGTTGTCCAGCAGCTCGCCGTAGCTGATCGACTTCAGACCACCCGGGCGACCGGAGTGCCGGTAGGCCAGCTTGTCGTTGCGCTTGTTGCCCGTCAGCGCGATCTTGGACGCGTTGACGATGACGACGAAGTCGCCGCCGTCCATGTGCGGCGCGTAGGTCGGCTTGTGCTTGCCACGCAGCAGCGTCGCCGCGGTGACGGCCAGTCGACCGAGGACGATGTCGTCGGCGTCGATGACGATCCAGTCACGAGTGAGGTCACCCGGCTTGGGGCTGTACGTAGACACGGTCGTTGACCAGCTTCCATGAGATGTGCGAAATCTGATGCGCGCCCGGACCCGTACGGCAACTGCCGCGGGCATGCGTAGGCACAACAGCGACCAAGATTACTCGCCGCCCCCGGTTGGGTCGAAACGCCGTCGCCGGACTCGTCGGGCAGCAGTGGTGGACCCCTGGCCACCCCCGCGCCCACGGCCCT
>CAWARE010000002.1:0-26966 GCA_963784345.1 uncultured Actinomycetota bacterium | reverse complement strand
GCCGGATAGATTCCTGGCATGTTCTCCAAGGTCCTCGTCGCCAACCGGGGTGAGATCGCCGTCCGTGCTTTCCGCGCCGCCTACGAGCTGGGCGCGGCCACCGTCGCCGTCTACCCCTACGAGGACCGCAACGCGGTCCACCGGATCAAGGCCGACGAGGCCTACCTGATCGGCGAGCGCGGGCACCCGGTCCGCGCCTACCTGGACGTGGCCGAGATCATCCGGGCCGCCCGCGAGTCCGGCGCCGACGCCATCTACCCCGGCTACGGCTTCCTGAGTGAGAACCCCGAGCTGGCCCAGGCCTGCCTGGACGCCGGCATCACCTTCATCGGTCCGCCGCCGGACGTGCTGGAGCTGGCCGGTCACAAGGTGCGGGCGCTGCAGGCGGCCAAGGCGGCCGGCATCCCCACCCTCCGGTCGACCCCGCCGTCGGCGGACCTGGACGAGCTGGTGGCCGGGGCGGAGGAGATCGGCTTCCCGGTCTTCGTCAAGGCGGTGGCCGGCGGCGGTGGCCGCGGCATGCGGCGGGTGGACGACCCGGCGAAGCTGCGCGAGTCGGTCGAGGCCGCGATGCGCGAGGCCGAGGGCGCCTTCGGCGACCCGACCGCCTTCATCGAGCAGGCGGTCGGCCGGCCGCGGCACATCGAGGTGCAGATCCTGGCCGACGGCAGCGGTCACGTGATGCACCTGTTCGAGCGGGACTGCTCGATCCAGCGACGGCACCAGAAGGTGGTCGAGATCGCCCCGGCGCCCAACATCACCGCCGAGCTGCGGGAGGCGCTGTGCGCCGACGCGGTGGCCTTCGCCACCTCGATCGGCTACTCCTGCGCCGGCACCGTGGAGTTCCTGGTGGAGACCGAGGGCGAGCGCGCCGGTGAGCACGTCTTCATCGAGATGAACCCGCGGATCCAGGTCGAGCACACGGTGACCGAGGAGATCACCGACGTGGACCTGGTCCAGTCGCAGATGCTGATCGCCGCCGGCTCGTCGCTGGCCGACCTCGGGTTGAGCCAGGAGACCGTACGGATCAACGGCGCCGCCCTGCAGTGCCGGATCACCACCGAGGACCCGGTGAACGGGTTCCGGCCCGACACCGGCACCATCACCGCCTACCGCTCGGCGGCCGGTGCGGGTGTCCGGCTGGACGGCGGCACCGTCGACACCGGCGTGGAGATCAGCCCGCACTTCGACTCGATGCTGGTCAAGCTGACCTGCCGCGGCCGGAACTTCGCCGCCGCGGTGGCCCGCTCCCGCCGGGCCCTGGCCGAGTTCCGGATCCGTGGCGTCAGCACCAACATCCCTTTCCTGCAGGCCGTGCTGGCCGATCCCGACTTCGTGGCCGGCGACATCTCGACCGCGTTCATCGAGCAGCGCCCCGAGCTGCTGACCACGCACGTCCCCGCCGACCGCGGCACCCGGATGCTGCGCTGGCTGGCCGAGGTCACGGTCAACAAGCCGTACGGGGAGGCGCCCACCCTGCTGGACCCGCGGGAGAAGCTGCCCGCCGGTGTCGACCTCAACCAGCCCTCGCCGCACGGCTCGCGGCAGCGACTGCTGGAGCTGGGGCCCGAGGGCTTCGCCGCCGACCTGCGCTCCCGGGTCGGGGTCGAGGTCACCGACACCACCTTCCGCGACGCGCACCAGTCGCTGCTGGCCACCCGGGTGCGGACCAAGGACCTGCTCCGCGTCGCCCCGTACGTGGGTCGGACGCTGCCCGAGCTGCTGTCGGTGGAGTGCTGGGGCGGCGCCACCTACGACGTCGCCCTGCGCTTCCTGCAGGAGGACCCGTGGGAGCGGCTGGCGGTGCTGCGCCACAACATGCCGGGGCTCTGCCTGCAGATGCTGCTGCGCGGCCGCAACACGGTCGGCTACACGCCGTACCCGACCAAGGTGACGACCTCGTTCGTGGCCGAGGCGGCCGACGTGGGCATCGACATCTTCCGCATCTTCGACGCCCTGAACGACGTGCACCAGATGCGCCCGGCGATCGACGCGGTCCGCGAGACCGGCACCACGATCGCGGAGGTGGCGCTCTGCTACACCGCTGACCTCAATGACCCGGGCGAGACGCTCTACACCCTGGACTACTACCTGCGGCTGGCCGAGCAGATCGTCGAGGCCGGCGCGCACGTGCTGGCCATCAAGGACATGGCCGGGCTGCTCCGCCCGCCGGCCGCGGCCAAGCTGGTCTCGGCCCTGCGGCAGCGGTTCGACCTGCCGGTGCACCTGCACACCCACGACACCGCCGGCGGTCAGCTGGCCACCCTGCTGGCCGCTGTCGACGCCGGGGTGGACGCGGTCGACGTGGCCTCGGCCCCGATGGCCGCCACCACCTCGCAGCCGCCGGCCTCCGCGCTGGTCGCCGCCCTGGCCCACACCGAGCGGGCCACCCACCTGGACCTGCGGGCGGTGATGGACCTGGAGCCGTACTGGGAGGCCGTCCGCAAGGTCTACGCCCCGTTCGAGTCCGGGCTGCCGAGCCCGACCGGTCGCGTCTACGACCACGAGATCCCCGGCGGGCAGCTGTCCAACCTCCGTCAGCAGGCGATCGCGCTCGGCCTGGGGGACCGGTTCGAGGCGGTCGAGGCCACGTACGCGGCCGCGTCCCGGATCCTCGGCCGGCCGACCAAGGTGACGCCGTCGTCCAAGGTGGTCGGCGACCTGGCCCTGCAGCTGGTGGCCATCGGTGCCGACCCGGCCGACTTCGAGGCCAACCCGCAGAGCTACGACATCCCGGACTCGGTGATCGGCTTCCTGAACGGCGAGCTCGGCGACCCGCCCGGCGGCTGGCCGGAGCCGTTCCGGACCAAGGCGCTGGCGGGTCGCGTCATCCCGGTGCGCGACGTCGAGCTGGCCGAGGAGGACTCCCGGCTGCTGGACGAGCCGGGACCGGTGCGCCGGCACCACCCTCAACCGGCTGCTGTTCCCGGGACCGACCAAGGACTTCACCCTGGCCCGGGAGACGTACGGGGCGGTGGGTCGGTTGGACACCCTCGACTACCTGTACGGGCTGCGGA
Source organism: uncultured Actinomycetota bacterium (assembly GCA_963784345.1). Classification (GTDB taxonomy): domain Bacteria; phylum Actinomycetota; class Actinomycetes; order Propionibacteriales; family Propionibacteriaceae; genus Microlunatus. The sequence continues at coordinate 23,949 of CAWARE010000002.1, read as the reverse complement.
CCGGCGACGAGCACACCGTCCCGCTCGGCCGCGGGGTCAGCCTGATCCTCGGGCTCGAGGCGATCGGCAACCCCGACGAGCGCGGCATGCGCACGGTGATGTGCACCGATGAACGGTCAGCTCCGACCGATCCGGGTCCGCGACACCTCGATCAAGGTCGACATCAAGGCCGCCGAGAAGGCCGACCTGGCCACGCCCGGGCCACGTGGCCGCCCCGTTCGCGGGCGTGGTCTCGGTGGCGGTGGCCGAGGGCGACCGGGTCGAGGCCGGCCAGACCGTGGCCACCATCGAGGCGATGAAGATGGAGGCGGCCATCACCACCCCGGTGGCCGGCACGGTGCAGCGGCTGGCCCTCGGGTCGGTGCAGCAGGTCGAGGGCGGCGACCTGGTCGTGGTGGTCACCCCCGATGGCGGCTCATGACCAGGGTCTTCAACTTCAGCGCCGGCCCCGCCGTCCTGCCCGAGAGCGTGCTGCGGCGGGCGGCGGCGGAGATGCTCGACTGGCACGGTTCCGGGCAGTCGGTGACCGAGATGAGCCACCGCGGTCCCGAGTTCACCGAGATCGCCGCCCGGGCCGAGGCCGACCTGCGCACCCTGCTCGAGGTGCCCGACAGCTACCACGTGCTGTTCCTGCAGGGCGGGGCCTCGCTGCAGTTCGAGATGGTCCCGCTGAACCTGCTGCGCGGCCGGCCGGTGGTCGACTACGTGCACACCGGCGAGTGGGCCGGCAAAGCGATCGCCGCTGTACGCCGTCTGGGCCGGGCCGAGGTCAACGTCGCCGCCTCCGCCGAGGACCGCTCGTTCACGTACGCGCCGGATCCGGCCGACTGGCGGCTCAGTGAGCACGCCGCCTACGTCCACTACACCGCCAACGAGACCATCGGCGGCGTCGAGTACGGCGTCGTCCCCGACGTGGGTGACGTGCCGCTGGTCAGCGACGTGTCATCCACCCTGTTGTCGCGGCCGCTGGACGTGTCCCGCTTCGGGCTGCTCTACGCGGGCGCCCAGAAGAACATCGGACCGGCCGGACTGACCATCGTCATCGTGCGGCGACGACCTGGTGGGGCTCGCCGATCCGCCGCTCACCCCGATGCTGGACTACGGCACGCACGTCCGGGCCGGCTCGATGTACAACACGCCGCCCACCTACGCGATCTACCTGGCCGGGCTGGTCTTCGCCCAGCTGCTGGCCGACGGGGGTCTCGCGGCGGCCGAGCAACGCAACATCGCCAAGGCCGACCTGCTCTACGGCGCCATCGACGCCGAGCCGTTCTACGCCAACCCGGTGGAGCCCGCGGACCGGTCGCGGATGAACGTCCCCTTCACCCTGGCCGACCCGGGGTTGGACGCCGACTTCCTGGCCGCGGCGGCCGACCGCGGGCTGACCCAGCTGAAGGGCCACCGCTCGGTCGGCGGGATGCGGGCCTCGATCTACAACGCGATGCCGATCGAGGGTGTCCAGGCGCTGGTCGAGCACCTGCGCGACTTCGCCGCCGCCCGCGGCTGATCCTCGCCGTTCGGTCGGTCGGCGGTCAGCTCTCGGCTGGTTGCTCGCGCCGTCGGCCCGGGTCGTGCCCGTGATCGCACGCTCAGTTGGCCCAGAAGCCGATCAGGTCCGGCACCGGCCGACCGAGTCCGGTGGCCACCTGGGACCAGGGGATGAACCCGTCCAGCCAGATGACCAGGGACGAGACGAGCTCACGCTGCTCGTCGGTCTTGATCTGCGGCATCGCCGCCCGGTAGGCGCCGGCCATGGCCAGCGCCTTGTCGTGCCGGTGCCAGCCCACGGTCAGGCCCTGCACCGGCAGCAGCCGCACGTTGGTGTTCGAGGTCAGCAGGTGACCCAGCCCGACGGCGGCGGCCACGCCACCCCGGGCCAGGGCGAAGTCCAGGTCGTCCAGGGACGCCGACGACAACGGCAGCCGGGTCGAGCCCCAGCACCGGTACTGCACCAGCGTCTCCAGCACCCGCCAGGTCGCGCCCATCCGTTCCGGCGCGACGTACGCGCCGGCCAGCAGCACCTCGACGTCCCGCGGCTCCGGGTCGGTGGGGGAGATGACCGGGGTGGCGGGGGCTCGCCGGAACAGCGGTCCCAGCTTGCCGATCAGTCCTCGCGTGGCCGGCTGCTCGGGTGGGGCGTACGCGCGGCGGGCGGCGTCCCGGAGCTCGGCGGTGTCCGGGCCGGCGCCGACGATGCCGCGCAGCTCGTCGATCCCGAGCGCGTACAGCCGCAGCTCTCCCATGGCAGACACGGTAGACCGTGACCCGGGGCGCGGGCCTCCTATCCTGGCCAGGTGAATCCCCGCGTCCGACGGCTCATCGTCTCCGGTGTGCTGGTCGGGCTGCTGGTGGTGGTCCTGGTCGCCGCGGTCTGGCCCCGCTGCTGGTCTGACGGGCGGGATGGTCTGACGGGCGGGGTTGGTCAGCCCGGCCGCAGGCCCGCCGGCTCAGCCGCCCCAGACGGCGGTGGCGCCGGAGTGCCCGATCCGGACGACCTGCACCAGGCTGACCACCGCGGAGATGGCGGTGACGACGCCGCCGGCGATCAGGGCGACCCGTCCGCGCGGGTTCTGCTGGTCGATCAGGCGCTGGGCGAGCATCACCGCGGCGGTGCCGACGAACAACAGGATCGCCCAGACCAGCAGGGTCCCGCCCAGGTTCATGTGGGTCTGCATCGCGTCGGTCTGCCGGGTGAAGGTGGCGGCGAAGGCCTCGCCGGCCTCCTGGGCGACGAAGGTGCTGGCCGCTCCGGCCGCGGCGAAGGCGACCGTCAACCAGCCGTACCGCTTCCGGGCAGCGGTCCAGGCGCTGATGATGATGCCCCCCAGCGCCGCCAGCGGCACGAGGATGACGACGGCGTGGACGACGAGAGGATGCAACGGCAGGCCCAGGATCTCCATAGTTGAAGCGTAAAGGGAACCGCGCGTCGCTGACTGTGAGCGGGCTGTGAGAGGTCCCGATCGCGTACGCTCCCACCAGCACCACCCGTCACACCCTTGTCAGCCGCTGCTGCCCGAAGGAGTCCAGCGATGGAGCCGTCGACCCGCCGACGTCGACCGGCCCGCAGAGTGGCGTCCTCCGTGCTCACGGCGGTCGTGGCCATCACCCTGCTCGGCTGGTCGGCCACCCTCCCGGCCGCCGCGGACACCGTCGAGTTCACCATCACCAACAGCCAGATCACCGAGTCCTCCGGGCTGGCCACCGACGCCGACGCCGAGCGCTACTGGACGGTCAACGACTCCGGCGACGCCGGCACCGCGTACGCCCTCGACGACCAGGGGAAGACGGAGGGGACCCTGGAGTTCCGGGTCGAGCCGGTCGACGTGGAGGCTGTCGCGTTCCACCAGGGGCGGCTCTACGTGGCCGACATCGGCGACAACCGGGCCCGCCGTGACAACGTCACCGTCTACTTCTTCGACGACGCCGCTCCGTCGCCCGACCCGGTCGTCTACAAGGCGTACGACTTCTCCTACCCCGATGGCCCGCACGACGCCGAGACCCTGCTGGTCGACGGCGACGGGCGCCTGTTCATCGTCACCAAGGGCGCCCAGGGCGGTATCTACGCCGCCCCGGCCTCCCCGTCGCGGCAGGGGGTGAACGAGCTCGAGCGGGTCGGCGACGCCCCCGCCTTCGTCACCGACGGGACGGTGCTGCCCGACGGCCGGTTCGCGTTGCGCACCTACGTCTCGGTCGAGATCGTCGACCCCGACTCGTACGCCGTGGTCGCCCGGGCCGCCACCCCCGCGCAGCAGCAGGGCGAGTCGATCACCACCACGTTCGACGGCGAGCACCTGCTCATCGGCAGCGAGGGCAAGCGGTCGGAGGTGCTGCGGATCGACATCCCCACAGCTGTCGGCGATGCCCCCAGCTCCTCGGCCTCACCGCCGACCACCGAGCCCAGTCCGAGCGCGACCGGCGGCGAGTCGTCCGCCCCGCCGAGCGCCACGGCCGCGCCCTCGGCGAACCCGTCCGCGGAGGACACCGGAGCCTCCGAGGACGACGTGCCGGCCGACGACGCCGCCCCGTCGACCAGCCGGCAGGGCACCCTCGGCGCTCTCGGCCTGGCCGCCGCCATCGCCATCGTGGCCGGCTCGGTGGTCGTGCTCATCCGCCGCCCCTGAGCACGGGCTCCGGCTCGCCGCCTGCCCCGGGCTCACACCCGGGCGGCCACCCAGTCGAGGCACGCGCACAGGGCGCTGACGTCGTCGGGGTCGACCGTCGGGTACATGCCGATCCGGAGCTGGTTGCGCCCCAGCTTGCGGTAGGGCTCGGTGTCCACGATCCCGTTGGACCGCAGCACCTGCGAGACCACGGCCGGCGTCGACACCGTCGAGATCCACGGTGCCCACCACCGGCGACCGGAGGTCGGGCTCGGTGACGAACGGGGTCGCGTACGCGGACGTCTCGGCCCATCCGTAGAGCCGGCTGGAGGAGTCGGCGGTGCGGTCCGCGGCGAACCGGAGACCGCCCCGGTCGTTCAACCAGGTCAGCTGCTCCCGCATCAGGAACAGGGTGGCGATGGCCGGGGTGTTGAGGGTCTGGTCGGCCCGGGAGTTCTGCGCCGCGAGGTCCAGGCTGAGCGACGCCGGGATCCACCGGTCGGTCGCGGCGATCTCGGCCACCCGGTCCAGGGCCCGGGGCGACAGCAGGGCGAACCACAGTCCGCCGTCGGACCCCAGGCTCTTCTGCGGGGCGAAGTAGTAGACGTCGGTCTCCGCGATGTCGACGGTGGTGCCGCCGGCGGCGGACGTCCCGTCCACCACCATCAAGGCGTCGTCGGCCGCACCGGGCACCCGGCGGACCGGGGCGATGGCCCCGGTGGAGGTCTCGTTGTGAGCCCACGCGTAGACGTCGGCGTCCTCGACCGCGGCCGGCACGACCACCGAGCCGGGCTCGGCGCTGACCACCGAGGGCTCCTCGAGGTGCGGCGCGGCGGCGGCCGCGGCGGCGAACTTGGCGGAGAACTCCCCGAACACGGCGTGCGCGCTGCGGCGCCGGACGAGCGAGCAGCACCGCGACGTCCCAGAACAGGGTGGAGCCACCGTTGCCGAGCACCACCTCGTACCCGTCGGGCAGGGCGAACAGCTGCTCCAGGCCGAGCTTCACCTCACCGACCAGCCGCCGTATCGGGGCCTGCCGGTGCGAGGTGCCCAGCAGGTGCCGACCGGTGGCGGCCAGGGCGGCGACGGCCTCGGGCCGGATCTTGGCCGGACCCGACCCGAAGCGCCCGTCGGCGGGCAGCAGGTCGGCGGGGATCACCAGGGAGGTCGGCTCGGCAGCAATCACGCACGTCATTCTCCCCGGCCCGGCTCGACGCCCGAGCGGGGAGCCGCGGCTGCGAGACTGACGCCATGGCTTCCTCCGACCGGCCCTCTTCGGATCTGCACGGCGAACGCGTCGACTACACCGCCGGCCACCTGCTCGAGTCGAGCGCGCCGGCCGAGCCGTACGCCCTGTTCCGGAGCTGGTTGGACGACGCGTTCGCGGCCCGGGACGCCGGCACCCTGGCGGAGCCGACGGCGATGGTGGTGGCCACCTGCGCCGCCGGTCGGCCGCGGTCCCGCACGGTGCTGTTGAAGGAGCTGCGGGCGGACGGGTTCACCTTCTTCACCAACTACGACTCGGCCAAGGCGACCGAGCTGGCCGCCGAGCCGGCGGTCGCCCTGCACTTCGGCTGGTACGCCATCCAACGGCAGGTGCGGGTGGAGGGAACCGCCGAGAAGGTGGCCCGGGCGGAGTCGGAGTCCTATTTCGCCACCCGCCCTCGGGGCTCGCAGCTCGGGGCCTGGGCGTCGGCCCAGTCGTCGGCGGTGGGGTCGGTCGCCGATCTGGAGAACGCGTACGCCGCCGCCGAGCAGCGCTTCGCCGGCCGGGACGTGCCCTGCCCGGACCACTGGGGCGGCTACCTGGTGCGGCCGGCCGAGATCGAGTTCTGGCAGGGCCGACCGAGCCGGATGCACGACCGGCTGGTCTACCGCCGCCAGGACGACGGCTGGACGATCACCCGGCTGGCTCCGTAGCCGGGCGTCGGCTCCGGGATACCGTGCTCAGGCGAGCTCGTTGAGGGTGATCACGAGCGACGACAGACGGCCCAGCGCGTCGGTCAGCACCGCCCGGTCCGGGTCGCCGACCGCGAGGAAACGCGGTTCGACCGGCCGCGCCAGACCGGCCAGCCGGGGGTCCTCCAGCACCGCGGTCACGCCGCTGCGGTCGCCGCCGGTGACCAGGGCCTCGAGGGCCTCGCGGTGGGGAAGCAGGACACCGGCCGCGCCGTCGGCCGCCCGGTCCCAGACCTGTTGCGTCTGGTGGCCGCGGCGGCGGGCGTACCGCTGCTGCGACCAGCCGCCCGCCTTGGTCCGGCCCTGCACGTAGCCGCCGCCGGTGGCGCGGTCGAGGACGGTGCCGCCGGCCACCACCGCCGCAGCCCAGCCGCCGCGTCGGACCAGCAGCACCCCGATCGTCCGGTCCGCACGGACGTGCGCAACCAGGGTCGCGACCGGGTCGTCGGGCTGGGGTCGTCGGGGCTCGGTTCGTCGGGACTCGGGTTGTCGGGGCTCGGGTTGTCGGGCAGGGGCCCGTACGGGACGGCGATGTCGGCGCGGGCTCCGTCCTCGGCCTCGACGACGACCTGCTGGTGGCCGTCGTCGACCAGCCGGGTGCGCACCGGCCCGTGGCGGGCGGCGAACCGCTCCACCCAGCCGGGCAGGCGGTCGACGTCGACCTCGACGACACGACCGGCGGCGGACACGCTGGCGAGGCTACCGAGACTGTCGTTCCCTGGTCCGGCGGCCGTCCTCTGCCAGAGTGGCCGTCGTGACGGTTACGGTGCCGCCCACGGGCTATCAGCGTCTCGACGCGAGCAGGGTGCTCGCGACCATCGAGCGGCTGCAGCGCCGGATCACCGCCCGCTTCCCCGACCGCGGGCTGTGCCGGGTGGCAGGCGAGCTGGTCACCGTGGCCGGTCAGGTGGCCGACTCCGCCTCCTCGTCGCGAGCACGGCTGCGGCGGATCAGGCTGCTCTCCCGGCTGCTCTGCGGTCTGATCGTGGTGGCCACCGTCGTCGCCCTGCTGCTGGCGCTCCGGGACGCGTTCAGCAACGGACCGGCGCGCTCGTTCGAGTGGCTGCCGCTGATCGAGACGACCGTCAACGACATCGTCTTCGCCGCCATCGCCGTCTACTTCATCTACGCGCTGCCGAGCCGGCTGGAGCGCAGCTACCTGCTCCGCCAGCTGCACCGGCTGCGGTCGCTCGCCCACATCGTCGACATGCACCAGCTGACCAAGGACCCGGAGCGGTTGCGCCCGGACTTCGACAGCACCGCCGAGTCGGTGAACCCGCAGCTCGGTCGGGACGGGATGGAGCACTACCTCGACTACTGCTCGGAGATGCTCAGCCTGGTCGGCAAGATCGCCGCGCTGTGCGCGGAGGAGAGCCAGGACGCGGTCATCCTGGACATGGTCAGCACCATCGAGACCCTGACCACCGGGATGAGCCGCAAGATCTGGCAGAAGATCTCGTTGCTGCCGGACGCGGCCTGAGCTCTGCGGCCGCGTCCGGTCGTCCGTGGCTCGGGGGTGGGTTCCGGCGTCGCGGGTGGCCGTATGGGTCTGCCGGATGTGGCTCGCCGGTGGGTTCCGGCTTCTTGAGGCGCCCGCGCGTTGCCGTTCGTGGCTCGGCGGTGGGTTCCGGCGTCCGGGCGTCGCTTGGTTCTGCCGGATGTGGCTCGGCGGTGGATTCCGGTGTCCGGGCGGCCACGCGGGATCGCCGTCCGTGACTCGCGCGGTGGGATCCGGTGCCCCGGGTGGCCGTGCGGATCTGCCGGATGTGACTCGGCGGTGGGTTCCGGCGCCCGGGTGGCCGTACGGGATCGCCGGACGTGACTCCGCGGTGGGATTCCGGCGTCCGGCAGCGCCGTACGGATGCCGCCGGATCGTGGCTCGGCGGTGGGAACCGGGGTCGCGACAGTCGGCCGACGCCCAGATGCACCAAGCGACGGCACGCGTCGGCCCCCGAACGCGACAAACCCGCGAACGGTCGTGGCGGCGATGAGATCGGGTGACCTCGGTGCCGTCCACGGTCGGGGGACGAGTCCGACGTTCGCGGGTTCGGGTGTTGGCTGTGGATTAGCCGGCCACTGCGGCCGACCTGATCACAGGTCGCGCAGCGGTCTAGCTGACCGCCACCTCACAAGTCCGTAGATCAACCATTCCTTGGACCACCTCCCTTCCTGTGTACGCACAAAAGTAGGCGCGAGATCGGGCGTGGTCAACGGGTTTTGGCTGTGAGCTTTTTCAGGGTCTGCGGCGGGCCGATCAGGCGAGGATGACCTCGACCCCCCGGGCCTGCAGGGTCTCCACCATCTCCGGGGTGGCCGAGGTGTCGGTGATGATGGCGGACACCTCGTTGACGTGGCAGATGCGGGAGAAGCCGACGTGTCCGAGCTTGGAGGAGTCGGCCACCACGACCGTCCGTTTCGCCTGGGTGACCATCACCCGGTTGATCGCGGCCTCGGCCTCGTCGTAGGTGGTGATGCCGGCCGCCGGGTCGACCCCGATCGCCCCCAGGAAGCAGATGTCGGGGGTCAGCTGGCCCAGGGTCTCGGTGGCCAGCGCCCCGACCAGCTCGTAGCTCTGCGGCCGGGCGACGCCGCCGCAGACGACGATCTTGATGAACGGGCGCACGGTCAGCTCGGTGGCGATGTTGATGGCGTTGGTCACCACCGTCACCCCGTTGTGCAGCGCCTGGGCGCCGGGGATGGCGCGGGCCACCTCCACGGTCGTCGTGCCGCCGTTGAGGGCCAGGGTGCAGCCGGGCCAGAGCATGCTCACAGCGCGTTCGGCGATCCGCAGCTTCGCCTCGCCCCGGCTGCTCGACTTGTAGCGCAGCGGCAGGTCGTAGCTGGTGGTGTTCGGAACCGCGCCGCCGTGGGTACGGGACAGCAGCTGCTGGTCGGCGAGATAATCCAGGTCCCGCCGGATGGTGGCCGCCGACACGCTGAAGTGGGCGGCGGAGTGCTCGACGTCGATTCGCCCGTCCGAGACGAGCATCTCGAGCAAGGTCGACAAACGCTCAGCCCGGGTCACAGACGGCATGATATGTTCATATCTGCGTGTTTGGGAAGCAAAACAAACAACCTGATACATCCCAGGAGCACTCTGATGACCTTCGTCGAAGCCGAGATCGCGTCCCAGCCGGACTGCTGGAGACGGGCCGTCGACGTGGCCGGGGACCTGGCCGGGGCTCTCGGCGAGCCGGGGGAGCGGATCGCCCTGATCGGCTGCGGGACGTCCTGGTTCGTCGGCCAGGTGGCCGCCGGCTGGCGCGAGGCTGCGGGCCTGGGGGAGACCGATGCGTTCACCGCCTCCGAGGTGCCGGTCGGCCGCCGCTACGACCGGGTCGTCGCCCTGACTCGCTCGGGCACCACCACCGAGGTGCTCGAGGTCCTGGAAGCCTCCAGAGGCCGGGTGCCGACCACCGTCGTGCTCGGCGACCTGGACACCCCGGCGCCCGCCCTGGCCGACCGGCTCGTCGACCTGTCCTTCGCCGACGAGCAGTCGGTGGTGCAGACCCGGTTCGCCACCAGCGCGCTGCTGCTGTTCCGGGCCGCCTGGCGGGGCGACGTGGCCGGTCTGGCCGACGCCGCCGCCGCGGCGGTCGCGGCGCCCCTCGACCCGGCCTGGGCCGCGGCCGAGCAGAGCACCTTCCTCGGCCGGGGCTGGACCGTCGGCCTGGCGCACGAGGCGGCCCTGAAGTTCCGCGAGACCTCGTCCAGCTGGGCCGAGTCCTACCCGGCGATGGACTACCGGCACGGCCCGATCTCGGTGGCCGCCCCCGACCGTACGGTCTGGATGTTCGGCGAGCCGCCCGTCGGGCTGGCCGAGGACGTCGCGGCGACCGGGGCGACCTGGGTGAGTGACGACCGGGATCCGTTGGTCCAGCTGATCACCGCGCAGCGGGTGGCCGTGGCCCGGGCGCTGGCTCTGGGTCTGAACCCGGACACCCCGCGCAACCTGACCCGCTCGGTCGTCCTGACCGGCTGAGCATGATCAGCACCGAGGCCGTGGTCGCCGTCGACCTGGGCGGCACCTTGACCAAGATCGCGTACGTGGCCCGCGACGGCAGTGCCACCGACGTCCGTCGGGTCGACACCATGATCGATGATCATGGTGCGGTTCCCCCGGAATGGCTTGCGCAGAAGGTCAGTGAGGCCGCCCGGGCTCGCGAGGACCTGCAGGTGGTCGGCTACGGACTGGTCGCTCCCGGCATCATCGACGTGGCCGCCGGGGTGGTCCGGGTCGCCCCCAACGTGGGGTGGCGCGACGTCCCCGTCCGGCAGGTGCTGGAGGCCGCGACCGGTCTCCCCGGCGCCATCGGGCACGACGTGCGCGGCGGCGGCCTGGCCGAGTGGCGGCTCGGGCGCGGCGCGGGCTGCGACAACCTGCTCTTCCTGGCCCTCGGCACCGGTATCGCCGGCGCGTCCATCGTGGACGGCCGGATGCTGGAGGCCGGCGGGTACGCCGGCGAGATCGGCCACCTGCACGTCTCGGTGGCCGACCACCGCTGCGCCTGCGGTGCGTACGGGTGCCTGGAGACAGTGGCTTCGGCCTCCGGCGTGGCGCGTACCTTCCGTCGGACGACCGGGTTGCGGCGCAGCGCCCTGGAGGTGGCCGAGCTGGCCCGGACCGGTGACCAGGCGGCGCTGCAGGCCTTCGCGGTCGCCGTGGCCGGGCTCTCGGAGGCGCTGGCCGCGTACGCCGCCCTGCTCGCCCCCGAGCTCGTGATCATCGGCGGCGGACTGTCCGGGGCGGCCGAGCTGATCATGGACGAGCTCACCCAGTCGCTGGACGACCGGCTCTCCTTCCACCGACGACCGCAGCTGGTCACGGCCACCCTCGGCTCCGACGCCGGCGTCCGGGGGGCGGGTCTGCTGGGCTGGGACCACCTGATCGACGAAGGGATCGTGCGATGACCACCGCCGGATCGGCCGACGTGCCCCGGACTCCCGACGAGGCCCTGACCCCCGACGAGGCCCGGACCCCCGACGAGAGCCAGCCGGGCGACGTGCTCCGGATCCGCTGCCGGCACCTGGTGACCCACGAGCACGGGGTGCTCGACGACGCCGTGCTGGTCATCGCCCATGCCGAGATCATCGGCATCGAGGCGGCCGGCTCGCCGGCCACCGAGGAGGTCGCGGGCTGGGTGGTGCCGGGGTTCGTGGACACCCACGTGCACGGCGGCGGCGGGGCGTCCTACGCCACCACCGACCCCGACGAGGCGCGGACCGCTCGGCAGTTCCACCGCGAGCACGGCACCACCACGTCCCTGGCCAGCCTGGTGACGGCCGACCTGGAGACGCTGACCGCGCAGATCGCGACCCTTCGTCCCCTGGTGGAGGCGGGTGAGCTGGCCGGTATCCACCTGGAGGGACCGTTCCTGGCGGAGGAGCGCAAGGGCGCCCACGATCCGCAGCTGCTGCGGCACCCTGATCCCGAGGTCGTCGCCGACCTGGTGGACGGGGCCGGGGGCACTGTCGAGATGATCACCGTCGCCCCCGAGCTGCCCGGCGGGTTGGCGTCGATCGCCGCGATGACCGAGCGGGGGGCGGTCGCCGCCGTCGGACACACCGACGCCGACGACGCGACGGTGGCGGCGGCGCTGGACGCCGGCGCGACGGTGGTCACCCACCTGTTCAACGCGATGCCGCCGATCCACCACCGCGAACCCGGTCCGATCCCGCGGTTGCTGGCCGACGACCGGTGCATGGTGGAGCTGATCGCCGACGGCTTCCACCTCCACCCGCAGGTGATCTCGATGGCGGTCTCGGCTGCCGGGGTCGACCGGGTGGCCCTGGTCACCGACGCCATGGCGGCCGCCGGGATGCCCGACGGTGACTTCGTCCTCGGGGGTCTGCAGGTCGCGGTGCGCGACGCGCAGGCCCGGTTGGTCGAGGCCGATGGCACCCCCGGCTCGATCGCCGGGTCGACGCTGACCATGGCCGGCGCCTTCGCGTACCTGGTCGGACAGGGCCACCCGATCCCCGACGTGGCCGCGATGGCGGCCACCACGCCAGCCCGCTGGCACGGGCTGGCCGACGTCGGCGAGCTCGCCCCCGGGTGCCGGGCGGACCTGTGCGTGGTGGATGATCATGGACGGCTGCTGCGCGTGATGCAGGCCGGCACCTGGCTCGGTGCGGCAGCGGGAAAGGGAACAGCTGATGCTGGCCGGACTGCGTGAGGTCCTCGATCCGGCGGTCGACGCCGGCACCGGGATCGGCGCCTTCAACGTCATCTGCCTGGAGCACGCCGAAGCGGTGATCTGGGGTGCGGAGGCGGCGAACGTCCCCGTGGTGCTGCAGGTCTCGGAGAACGCGGTCCTCTACCACCGCAGCCTGGAGCCGATCCTCATCGCCACGGTGGCACTGGCGCGCAACGCCGACATCCCCGCGGTGGTGCACCTGGACCACGTCACCGACCCGGACCTGGTGCGGGCCGGGCGTGGAGCTGGGTGCGACGTCGGTGATGTTCGACGGCTCCCGGCGCTCGTACGAGGAGAACGTGGCCGTCACCGCCGACGTGGTCCGGCACTGTCACGCCCGCAACGTGCAGGTGGAGGCCGAGCTCGGCGAGGTCGGCGGCAAGGACGGTGTGCACAGCTCCACCGCCCGGACCCGGCCCGAGGACGCGGCGGTCTTCGTGGACGACACCGAGGTGGACGCGCTCGCGGTGGCCGTGGGCAGCTCGCACGCGATGACCGAGCGGACCACCAAGCTGGACCTCGACCTCGTCGCTCGGCTCCGTGCGGCCGTCGGCGTGCCGCTGGTGCTGCACGGGTCGTCCGGGGTGCCCGACGACGAGCTGGTCCGGGCCATCTCGGCCGGGCTGACCAAGATCAACATCGGCACCCACCTGAACGCCACCCTGACCCGGGGGGTGCGGAACGTGCTGGAGGACCAGCCCCGGCTGGTGGATCCCCGCAAGTACCTCGGACCGGCTCGCGACGACGTGGCCACCGAGGTCGAGCGCCTGCTCCGGCTGCTCAGCCCCCGGCCTGACCCAGCACCCGGCCTGACCCAGCACCCGGCCTGACCCAGCACCCCGGGGAGGGCCCGCTCAGGAGCGGAGGGCCGCCAGCCGGTCCAGAGCCTCCCGGCGCTCGGCCGCGTGGTCGACGATCGGTTCCGGGTAGCCGTTCGGCACCCCGCCCGGCGCCTCCCACGGACGCTGCAGGTGCTCGTCGGGCACGTCGGCCAGCTCGGCCACGTAACGGCGGATGTAGCGGCCGTCGCCGTCGAACTTGTCGCCCTGGGTGAGGGGGTTGAAGACGCGGAAGTAGGGGGCGGCGTCGGTGCCGCAGCCGGCCACCCACTGCCAGTTCAGCTGGTTGGAGGAGATGTCCCCGTCGTGCAGGTGCTCCATGAACCAGTCGGCGCCCAGCCACCAGCCCAGGTGCAGGTCCTTGATCAGGAACGAGGCCACCACCATCCGCACCCGGTTGTGCATCCAGCCCTCTTCCTTCAGCTGGCGCATCCCGGCGTCCACCAGCGGGTAGCCGGTGCGACCGTCCTGCCACGCCCGGAGCCGGGCGGCGGCGACGCTGTCGGAGTCCGGGTCGTCGACCGACATCCGGGTGAACTCCGGCCGCACCGGTTCGGTGGTGGCCGTCGGACGGTGCCAGAGCACGTCGGCGAAGAAGTCGCGCCAGGCCACCTGCCGGGCCAGCGCCCGAGCCCCGTCGGATCGCTGCGCGGCCAGGTCCTGCAGCACCGTCCGCGGATGCAGATGACCCCAGCGGAGCGCGATCGACAGGTGCGAGGTGGCGTCGGCGCCGGGCACGTCGTGCAGCGCGGGGTAGTCCGCCGGACCCTCGCTGTCCCGGTCCAGCCAGGCGCGCCACTGCCGGAGCGCGTGCTGTTCCCCGGCCAGGTCGAGCAGGTCGTCGTCGGCGGCGGGTAGGTCCAGCCGGTTCTCCACCTCGAGCCAGTCGGACCCGCCGGCGCGGACCGCCGGGGCGGGTTCGTGCACGCCGTGGTCGAGCCAGCTGCGGTGGAAGGGGGAGAAGACCTGGAACGGGTCACCGGTCTTGGTGAACAGGCTGCCGGGGGCGACCGCGTACGGCGACCCGGTGCGGACCAGCTCGCGGCCGTCGCCGGCCAGTGCCTCGGCGACCCGGTGGTCGCGGCGGCGCCCGTACGGTCCGAAGTCGGCCGCGACGTGCACCCGGACGGCCCCGGTCTCCTCGGCGGCCCGCCGGACCACCTCCTCGGGCCGGCCACGGAGGACGCTGAGACCGGGACCTCCGTCGGCCCGCAGATCGGCGTCCAGAGCGTGCAGCGCGGCGTGCAGCCAGGCCTGGCGAGCCTGGCCGGCGGTGCGGAGCAACGCCGGGTCGAGCACGAACAGCGGCAGCACCGAGCCGTCGTCGAGGGCCGCACGCAGCGCCGGGTTGTCGGCCAGGCGGAAGTCGCGGCGCACCCACCAGATGGCGGTGTCGGTAGTGGAACCCATGTTCTACCCTTGCACGGGAGCCGACAGGCCCAGCGGGTGCCGACCCGCGGCCGCCACGGCCGGACCTGAGCGGTGTGAAGGGGAGTCAAACAGCGTGAGCGACCTGATCGACACGACCGAGATGTACCTGCGGACGATCTTCGAGCTCGAGGAAGAGGGCATAGTCCCCCTTCGTGCCCGGATCGCCGAGCGGTTGCATCAGAGCGGTCCGACGGTGTCGCAGACCGTGGCCCGGATGGAACGCGACAACCTGGTCCACGTCCAGGGCGACCGGCACCTGGCGCTGACCGACGAGGGCCGCGCCCGCGCGACCCGGGTGATGCGCAAGCACCGGCTCGCCGAGCGGCTGCTGATCGACGTGATCGGGCTCGACTGGGAGCTCGTCCACGACGAGGCCTGCCGCTGGGAGCACGTCATCTCCGAGGACGTCGAGCGCAAGCTGGTCGACCTGCTGAACTCCCCGACCGAGTCGCCCTACGGCAACCCGATCCCGGGCATGGACGAGCTCGGGGTGGTGCGCCCGGAGATCGACTTCCGGGCCGGCAACGAGCACCTCGACGCGGTCGTCCGCGACTCCGGGAACGGCAGCATCACCGTCGTCATCCACCGGATGAGCGAGGAGATCCAGAAGGACGTCGAGATGATGGGCACGCTCCGGCAGGCCGGCATCCAGCCGGGCGTGCAGGTGCTGGCCGAGGCCGGCGGCCTCGGTGTGCGCCTCACCCCCGACGACGCCCCGGGCTGCGAGATCGACCGCGAGGCGGCCACCCACCTGTTCGTCAGCCGGGCCTGAGCCCTTATACCGTCGACCGCGGTGAGCGACGACGAGATCGACTGGAAGCAGTACCTGGCCGACTTCCACCGCGATCGTGCCGGCGTGGTCGAGGCCGTGCTGTCGCGCTCGGTCGGCGGTGACCACACCCCGTACCGCTGGCTCGCCCGGGCTGTCGGCGGCGGGGCCCGCACCGTGCTGGACCTGGCCTGCGGATCGGGTCCGATGTCGCGGGAGCTGGCCGGCGGCGGCCGGACGGTCGTCGGTCTGGACCTCTCCCCGGCCGAGCTGCGGCTGGCCGCCGAGCGCGGCCCCGGCCCGTGGATCCGGGGCGACGGGCTGCGGCTGCCGTTCAAGGACGGCTCGCTGGACGCCGTGACCAGCTCGATCGGGTTGGTGGTGATCACCCCGCTGACCTCGCTGATGGCCGAGATCACCCGGGTGCTGCGCCCTGGCGGTGTGCTGGCCGCGATCGCCCCGGCCCTGCGCCCGCTGTCTCCGACGGACCTGCGCATCCTGGCCCGGGTCAACACCCGGCTGCGGGCCAAGCCCCAGTTCCCGGGACCGGTCGAGCTGGCCGGCTTCACCAAGACCCTGCACGCGTACGGGATGCGCCGGGTGGAGGACCAGCGCGAGCGGTACCGCTTCACCGTCACCTCCCGGGCCGACGCCGAGCTGGTGCTCTCGGCGCTCTACCTGCCGCAGACCCGCTGGTCGCGGGTGGAGGCGGCGATCGAGCTGCTGCAGGACCGGGTGGACCGCAAGGGCTCGGTGGACATCACCATCCCGATGCGGCGTGTGGTGGCCATCAAGTAGGTCGAGGGAATAGGTCGGCCGCTCGGTGTGGTTGAGCAGATGCACCCGGTGATCCCGGGAACGCAGTCTCACCCCGAACAGACCGAGGAGCATCTGACAACCATGGCGACGATCGACATCAATGCCGACAGCTTCGAGCAGACGATCACCGACAACGAGATCGTCCTGGTCGACTTCTGGGCCGACTGGTGCGGTCCGTGCAAGCGGTTCGCGCCCATCTACGACAAGGCGTCCGAGCAGCACGGCGAGATCACCTTCGCCAAGCTCGACACCGACGCCAACCAGGCCCTGTCGGGTCAGCTCGGCATCGAGGGCATCCCGACCCTGATGGCCTTCCGCGAGGGTGTCATGGTCTTCAACCAGGCCGGCGCGCTGCCGGGCCCGGCGCTGCAGCAGGTCATCGACGCCGTCAAGGAGCTCGACATGGAGCAGGTGCACAAGCAGGTCGCCGACCTCCAGGCCGAGCACGGCGACCACCAGTAAGGACCCCTCCCGGACCGTCGGGCCGGCCGAGAAGGAGGTTCAGACTCCGGTGATGAGCAAAGCCCGGTACCGAACCTCCTTCTCGCTCGAGGGCCGACCCGTACGGCCAGCTCGCCCCCGCCGCTGACATCCGGAGCTGTCAGCCCGCCGTGGGTCGCAGTTCCCAGGTCTGCCGCACCTGGCTCACGTACGCCGCGAACTCGGCTGTCATGTCGAGGTCCCCGTCTCCGGCCAGCCACTGCAGCTGGAGACCGTCCATCACCGACACGGTCAGCCGAGCGACGGTCGCCGCTGGGATGTCCGGCCGCATCGTCGCCTCGGCCACGCCGGCTTCGATAGCGGTGATCAGGGTGCTCTCGGCGTCGGCGTAGTGGTGCCGGACCCAACCGTGCGCGGGGTGGTCGGGATCCATGGCCTCGGCGCACAGGGTGACGAACATCCGCACCAGCTGCGGGTGCTCGCTGTTGTGACGGACCAGGTCGATGAGCGCGTCGAAAGCCCCCCACCCCTGCAGTGACCCACCGCCGCGGTTCTCCAGCAGCCGGGCATCCAGATCGTGCCGGTGGCCGATGACCGCGATCAGCAGGTCCTGCTTGGTCGGGAAGTGGTGGAGGAGCCCGGACTGGCTGATGCCGGCCCGGGCCGCCACCTGAGCGATCGAGGTCCCGCGGTAGCCCTTCTCCGCCATCAGCTCGAAGGCGATGCCCAGGATCCGGGCGCGCGCCTCGTCGCCGGCGACGCTCGACCGTTCGGTGAGCGTGCGCCGGTAGCGGCGGGGAGTGGAACGACCGGGGACCTCGTCGCTCGTCACGGCCGCGGTGCCTTGTGCTCCACGAAGGAGCGCACCTTGGCCAGGGTGCGGGAGTCGGTCCGCTCGCCGTAGGTCCGGTCCCAGTTGATCGGGACCACGGTGATGTGGCCGCGCTGGATCAGGGTCACGTCGGCGTCCCGCTTGGTCTCCGTGCAGTCCGGCAACCCGGAACAGGCGGCCAGGGCGATCTTGTAGCTGCCGTCGGGCTGGGGGACGTAGCCGTGGTAGGCGTACGTCTGGTCCCCGACGCTGGCCCACACCGCCTTCTTGGCCTTCGCTCCCTCAGCGACGTTCGGGTAGTTCACGTTCAGGGCGAAGTCGTGCTGGGACAGCAGCCGGGCCGACCGGAGGCCGGCGAGGAACCTCGCCCCCCACTCGGCGGTGGCGCGGTAGTTGGCCAGCGGGAACGTGGAGAAGTCGGCGGTGCCCGAGGAGCTGAACGCCACGGCAGGGATCTCGTCCTCGATCGCGGCCACCGTGGCCCCGACCGTGCCCGAGTCGGTCACCGAGTTGGCCAGGTTGTTGCCGGAGTTGCTGCCGCTGACCACCAGGTCGGGTTCGTCCCAGCCGGCCAGGGCCTTCAGGCCGCCACGGGCGGCGAACTTCACGGTGTCGGACGGGGTGGCGCTGGCGCTGGTCGCGCTGCAGGGGGCCGTGTCCAGGCAGAGCCCGTACACCTGGCCCTTGGCCGGGGCGGTCGCGCAGTCGTTCGCGTACGCCGCCGGCAGCGTCTTCGTGCCGAGCCAGAAGGTGCCGCTGTTGGTCACCGCTGTGCCGCGGCCGCTCTGGACCTGCCAGGGGGCGATCACCACCACGTCGGCGCCGGCGGCGCAGAGCGATCGACGGATCTCGTACAGGCCGAGCCCGTCGGAGTTGTTGGGACGGGCGGCCTGCATCGAGTCGTCGTTGGTCAGCAGGATCTTGAGACCCTTCAGCGACGACGAGGCGTTGCCGTGGGCCGAGGCGCTGATCGCGCCGGTCAGGATCAGCACGGTGGTGGCGGCCAGCGCCACCAGACGGACGATCAGACGGCGGCCGGTCAGCCGGCGGGCGGGGGACAGGGGAGAGGACACGTACGACGCTCCTTCGAGTCGACGGGGGTGGGATGACCGTCGGCTGTGTCGTTCCACAGACCAACTGGTCGGTCGGCTGAACTCTGTCGGAGGCACCGGATCAGCGTCAACAGTGTGTGACGCACGTCACTCTTCGAAGGGCGGTGGTGCCTTTGCTGCCAAGAGCCTGAGCGCCGTGCCGGCCCGGAACCGCAGCATCACGGGCGAGACCGAGATCGGCGAGGTTGAGCGCCTGGTCGGTCGTTGATGGCCGTCGCTGCTGCTCGGGGCCGGTAACCTTGCCCCGTCCCGCCTGGCGACGCGTGCGCCGAGGGGCCCGCCCCCATAGCTCAGGGGATAGAGCAAGGGTTTCCTAAACCCTGTGTCGCAGGTTCGAATCCTGCTGGGGGCGCCAGGTAAGACACCTAGTCAGACCCGGTTTGACCGGGAATGATCGACAGAGACAGGTGCTCTTGACCGGCCGCAGGCCGCATGGAGGCCGCAGAGGCATCCAGCCAGGCTGCGTCCAGCCGATCCGACACGGCATCCAGGTCGTCCTCGAACAGCGATGCGTAGACGTTCAGGGTCATCGATGCGTCCTTGTGGCCGAGCATCCGCTGCACGTGCTTCACCGAGGCGCCCGATCCGATGGCGAGGGACGCCGCGGTGTGCCGCAGATCGTGCGGGGTCAGATGCCCCAAGCCAGCGGAATCCACTGCGGGTTGCCACACCCGCCGCCGCCAGTTCGGCAGTCTGATCGGCGTTCCCTCGGGGCTCAGGAACAGCAGCTCGTCGGGTCCCTTGCCGTTCATCGCTGCCTCAACCATCGGCACCAGCGACCGGGGGAGCGGCACGTCCCGCGACTGGTGCGTCTTAGGCGACGACCAGACCAACTGGCCATTCACGTCCGAGACCGCCTCAGACACTCGAAGCCGCCGCCGCAGCAGGTCCACCGACCGCACCCGAAGCGCCGCGCACTCCCCGAAGCGAAGCCCGCACACCCCCAGCACCAGGACCATCGCCCGGTACGAGCCGGCAGCCTCGGCTAACCGCTGCAGCTCCACCATCGTCAAGAACCGCTGACGCTGTTCGGGAAGACGCGGCAGCGACACCCCCACGCAGGGATTCCGCGACAGCCGCTGATCCCGGACCGCGGCCGCCATGATCCCGCTCAACAGCGTGGCCGCCTTCCGGCACCGTGACGGACCTACCTGTCCGGCCAACCTCGCGACCCACGCGGCCACATCGGCATGCCTGACCGACGCAAGCGGCACCCGCTCCCAGGTCGGCAGAATGCACCGCTCAAGCAGCGACCGATAGGACTCCACCGTCGTCGCCTTCAACGACACCGACCGTGACACCATCCACTCGCGCGACCACTCGCCCACGGACACCCGCGACCGCGCTGGGTCGGTCCACTCGCCCCGACCCATCGCGACCTCGACACCGGCCAGCCAGCGATCCGCATCGACGCGCCGAGCGAAGGTCTTCGACCGCTCACGATGATCAGGACCCCGATAGCGAGCCCGCCACCGACCGGGACCACGCTTCTCGACGAAGCCGCTCATCCCGCGATCCGTACGTCCGCCTGCTGCTCGATCCACGCTTCGACAGCACTCCGCCGATAACGGACGTGCCGACCGATCCGGTACCCAGGCGGACCCTCACCCAAGTACCGCCACCGGTACAAGGTCGCGACCGGGATACCCAGCAGCTCTGACACATCCGTGATCGAGATCAACGGCTCAGAAGTCACCATGATCAACTCGTCTTCCAGCGTGGTCGGGTTTCGGCCTCCCCCGGCTGATTCAGGAGGGTGGTCTCCGGTCCGGGCGTCAAGGGCCTTCGCTGCGCTGCGGTCACTCGTGATTCGCTGCGCTCACCCTTGACCCCCGGTCCTACGACCACGAGGCGGCTGGTCATCCGGGGGAGGCCGAAGAAGTGGTCTCTGCCAGCGCGCCAGGTGCGGTCAGGTCGCGGTGGCTGTCACGGGGCGGGGCCGATGGTTGCCGAACCGGTGTTCACAGGAGCGTCTGCTGAGCCGGTGTGCACAGCCGCAGCGTGTTCCTTCGCGGCGTCGTACTGGGCGCGCCACCGCAACCGTTCGGCGACGGTCTCCATCAGCACCAGGGCGTAGGTGGCGGGATCGGGTCGGGTGTCGGTCCACACGTACCGGGGTTTGCCGTCGGAGGCGGTGACGGTGGCGGCCATGCGTTCGATCTCGGGTCCGAGCATGCCGGCCGACTCGAGCGCTTCCCGCACGACGGTGGCGCGGTCGGCGCGGTGTCCGGCGAGGGTCTTCCCGGACCACTGCCGCGACACCAGCACCCGACGACCACCTAGACCGAGGTTCTCCCGCTCGTGCGCTTTGCCAGGGCAGCGCCCAGCAACCAGGCCCGCAGTCGCTTCGTGGGGTTGGATGCCGTAGCGGAGCCAGTTCGCGCAGCGTTCGGAGCAGGGCAGCCACCGCAGCTCCTCATGCAGCCGGTCGACGTGGGCGGTGTGGCGGGGGTCGGGGATGGTGTCGTCGTCGTCGGGGGTGAACGCGTCCGCGATCGACTTGGTCAGGTACTTCGTCAGGTACCGGATGGCCCGGTCCGCATCCTCGGACGGGGCGATGATGCCGGCCATGTCCAGCTGCTTCCCGAACCGGGCCACATGCGCAGGCTCATCGTCGGCCTGGTCGAGGGCTTCCTGCCAGGTCGGCAGCACGATGCCGGTGTCGACGTCGATGTAGTCGGTGCCGTCCCACTGCGGTTTGCGGTGCACAAAGACGGGTCGGTCGAACCGGGGCCACCACACCTGCAGGTAGGTCGCCTCCACGACCTGCTTCACCACGACGCGGGGGATCGTGCCGCGCAGTGCGGTGTGGAGGTGCGGGGCGAGCCGGTGCTGCGGTTCGACGGCGGCGAAGTACTGGACCTTGTAGCCGGCGACTCGGCGCAGGTTCTGCCAGAACCGGTCCACCAGCCGAGGGAACAGGATCGCGTCCAGCGCGGCCTGGCGGTAGTCGTAGGTGTCCGGGTCGACCGGCGCACCAGCCCGGATCTTGCCGTAGGACGGCAGCGTGAGGGTGAGGAACATCGACGGTCGGTATGTCTTGCCGTCCGGGGTGGTGAAGCTGCGACCCACGGTGCGGTCCTCGACCGGCACCTGGGGGAGGTCCGGGGCATCGGAGCGATGCCGGGTCGACCGGACACGGCGGGACCCAAGATCGTCCGTCGAGGTGTGGTCGTCGTCACGTCGGCTTCCTGATCCTGGTCACCATCGCGGCACGCTGGGCCGGTCCGGCATCGGGTTCGGTGTCCCGGTGCCAGCCTTCGGCGCACTGCTGGATGCGGAGCCGGCGGGCCTTGTCCGCACACGCCGGGCACACCGACTCACGGGTCGACCCGCACGGCAGAGCGACAGAACTATCGGTGCCGGTCTCCCGGTCCAACACCCGGCGCATCAGCGGACGGATGCAGACCCCGTTCACGTAGGCGACCGCACGGGCCATATCCGCTGTCACCTGGTACTGCGGGTCCACCGAGGCAGGCGTCAGAAAGGGAGCGTTCATCGCGGCCATCACCACCGAAAAGGGGGTGTGCTGGGGCTGGTGTTTCGCGGTCCTTGCGCTCGCAGCACACCCCCGGTCTCCGGGGTGGATGCCTCTACCGGGGAAGGGGAGGCGCTCGACCGTCAGGACCGCCCGACGTCGAGGACTATCAACGACACAACGAAAAGATGGGAAGGAGGATGATCAGCGGCAGTCTCGTAGGGGAACGGCCTGTGGCCGATGGTGGGAGCCGACCCCACCGGTGCTCGTGGTTGTTGTGATCACCACGGTAAGCACACTTCGTCAGTATCGCCAGTGGATGCCAATACTACGTTTCGCGTGTCGACTCGTAACATTAGGTGAGCCGGCCGCGGGGAATTTGCTGGCTCTTCAGAATCGAGGGTGTAGCCGCTGGTCTGAATCCGCCGGCTTCGAGTAGGCGTCGGGCGATGTAGTTGGTGAGCTTGCGACCCGGTGCACTCGACCAGCCGTCGTCTCGAACCGGGTGCAGGCTCGGATTCCCTCTCCCGGGTGGCTAATACGCGCGTTGGTCTATGAAGAGTCCGATTCGCGCATTGATCTGCTCCAGCTCGTGACGCCAGATGCCCAGGTCCGCCACTTCGGCGTGCCTTGCTGTGAGACCTGCTGAGCTTCGACCGACAGCCGTTCGTCGTGGTCGTACATCGCGTCCCACCAGCAACGTCCGTTCGCGATGAACACCTCCACCGGCTCCTCGGTGCCGTCGGCGCGCAGCACGACCAGGTCGTCGAAGGAGACGGTGCCCTCTATGCAGTACGCCTCGGTGTCGTGGTCCGTGCCCCGCCAACACTCGCTGAACCAGTAGAACGTGTGCACCGCCCCGTCAGGCCCAAGGTGCAGCGTCAAGCTCAGCTCGCCCGGCCAGTCCTTGACCAGGCTGGGGTCGTCGAAGAACTTCCAGCCATACATCCCGTCCGCCCAGGACAAACTGTCGAAGAACGCCTCGACTTCCGCCAAATCCACGAGGGGTAGCGCTGGACCGTAGCTCCCGACTGTCCCCGTGTCGCGTCGCAGCAGCACTCTCACGCAGGTGGGTGATAGCAGACGGAGCACTCGCCTTGCATCCGGGTCGATGGGACCTGTTGGAGGAAGAGCGGAGACGTGTAGCAGTACGTCGATGGCGCCGCCAGGTGCAAAGGCTTGCCGCAGCCCGACCACGTATGACTCGTTCAGGGCAGACTCCAGGCCAGCCGCGATGAGTTCCTCCCACTGCACCCAACCATCGTGCCGCCTGTAGCAAGCGAGGAGCAACGTGGCTCAGGCCGCGGCCTCGATGAACTGCCGTGCGTCAGGCATACAGCCTCAATCCGGAAGAGCCCATTGCCGTTCATCAGAGCGCTCAGGATCCCGGGCCGCGCGAGTCTGGCTCTCCTCTGCTGATTTTGCCTCTTATGGATCAAGGCGGCTCGCTCCGCTCGCCGCAGCTGCGGTCCGTGTCCTCGCTCGCTAGCGCTCGCTGCGGGCCGGTCCTCGCCTACTCATGAGTCCCCTCGAACCTCAGCGCTGGAGCATGATGTTGTCCATGCCACTCACGGTCGGTGACCTCGTCGAGTATCTAAAGGGTGTGCCGGGCGAAACCCCGGTCGTGGTCGAGGCACCAATGCCAGGATCCGCAACCCTCTTCGTCGACGACCCAATCGTCGGCCACGGCGAACGCGGCGACAACGACGAGATCGTGATCTTCTGGCACCTCGATGCTGCTTCGGTCGTTGGCCCGTCCAGCTGACAGCAGCCCGTGACAGCAACGCACCGCACAATCCGTAGACCCAGCTAGGCCGCACACAGGCCGCAGCAGGTTCCGAAACGCACTTGGACGCCGAGAGACTTTGCAAGGCCTCGAGGCCGATTCTGAGCGTCAGCAGACGCCAGCAGACACCGGCGCACAACTGCGTGACCGCATTCCTAAACCCTGTGTCGCAGGTTCGAATCCTGC
>CAWARE010000001.1:0-108242 GCA_963784345.1 uncultured Actinomycetota bacterium | reverse complement strand
ATGAACAACGGCTACGAGGTCGTCGACGGCAAGCCCACCATGGTGGTGCCGCGGCACATCAACCTCGGGCTGGCCATCGACATGCCCAAGCCGGACGGCACCCGCCAGCTGCTGGTGCCGAGCATCAAGAGCTGCGAGAACCTCGACTTCGCCCAGTTCTGGGCGGCGTACGAGGAGATCGTCAAGAAGGCGCGGTCCAACTCGCTGACCGTCGAGGACTTCGCCGGCACCACCATCACGCTGACCAACCCCGGCACCATCGGCACCAACCACTCGGTGCCCCGGCTGATGAGCGGCCAGGGCGCGATCATCGGTGTCGGCTCGATGGACTACCCGCCGGAGTTCCAGGGGTCCGATCCGGACAAGCTCTCCCAGATGAGCGTGGCCAAGGTGATGACCCTGACCTCCACGTACGACCACCGGGTCATCCAGGGCGCCGGCTCGGGTCAGTACCTGGCCCGGCTGCACGCCCTGCTGCTCGGCGAGGACGGGTTCTACGACGACGTCTTCTCCGCGCTCCGCATCCCGTACGAGCCGATCCGCTGGGCGCAGGACGTCAGCGCCGACCACGAGGACCAGGTCTCCAAGCAGGCCCGGATCTTCGAGATGATCAACGCCTACCGGGTGCGCGGTCACCTGATGGCCGACACCGACCCGCTGGAGTACCGCCAGCGCAGCCACCACGATCTCGACGTGCAGACCCACAGCCTGACGCTGTGGGACCTCGACCGCGAGTTCGCCACCGGCTCCTTCGCCGGCGGCCAGGGTCTGATGAAGATGCGCAAGATCCTGGGCATCCTGCGCGACTCCTACTGCCGGACCATCGGCATCGAGTACATGCACATCCAGGAGCCCGCGCAGCGGAAGTGGATCCAGGACCGGGTCGAGCGGCCGCACGAGTCTCTGCCCCGCGAGGAGCACCTGCGGATCCTGGACAAGCTGAACGAAGCCGAGATCTTCGAGACGTTCCTGCAGACGAAGTTCGTCGGCCAGAAGCGGTTCTCCCTCGAGGGCGGCGAGGCCACCATCGCGCTGCTGGACGAGGTGTGCGAGCAGGCGGCCAACCACGGCCTCGAAGAGGTCTGCATCGGCATGCCGCACCGCGGCCGGCTGAACGTGCTGGCCAACATCGTGGGCAAGAGCTACGCCCAGATCTTCCGCGAGTTCGAGGGCAACATCGACCCCCGCACGGTGCAGGGCTCCGGCGACGTGAAGTACCACCTGGGGGCCGAGGGCAAGTTCACCGCCCTCAGCGGCGCGACGATCAAGACGTCGGTGGCCGCCAACCCCAGCCACCTCGAGGCGGTCAACCCGGTGCTCGAGGGCATCGCCCGGGCCAAGCAGGACATCCTCGACCGGGGCGGGGAGTTCCCGGTGATGCCGGTGCTGATGCACGGTGACGCCGCGTTCGCCGGTCAGGGCGTGGTCGCGGAGACCCTCAACCTGTCCCAGCTGCGGGGCTACCGCACCGGCGGCACCATCCACATCATCGTCAACAACCAGGTCGGCTTCACCACCTCACCGACCGAGTCGCGGTCGTCGATGTACTGCACCGACGTCGCCCGGATGATCCAGGCGCCGATCTTCCACGTCAACGGTGACGACCCCGAGGCCTGCATCCGGGTGGCGCGCCTGGCCTTCGCCTTCCGGCAGGAGTTCAACAAGGACGTCGTCGTCGACATCATCTGCTACCGCCGCCGCGGTCACAACGAGGGCGACGACCCCAGCTTCACCCAGCCGCTGATGTACGACCTGATCGAGAAGAAGCGGTCGACCCGCAAGCTCTACACCGAGGCCCTGATCGGCCGCGGCGACATCACCATCGAGGACGCCGAGGCGGTGATGACGCGCTACCAGCAGCGGCTGGAGAGCGTCTTCCGCGAGGTGCGGGACGCCGGTCAGTCCGACCACAAGAACCCGCTGCAGATGGTGCCGGCCTACCCGAGCAAGGAGGCCGCACCGCACGGCACGGCGGTCTCGCTGGAGACGCTGAAGAAGATCGCCGACGCCCACCTGAGCTTCCCCGACGGGTTCAGCGTGCACCCGAAGGTGATGCCGCAGCTGCAGCGCCGGGCCGCCGCGATCACCCAGGGCGGCATCGACTGGGGCACCGCGGAGATCCTGGCCCTGGGCTCGCTGCTGATGGAGGGCCGGACGGTCCGCCTGACCGGTCAGGACAGCCGGCGTGGCACCTTCGTGCAGCGGTTCGCCTCGGTCGTGGACCGCAAGACCGGCGAGTCGTACGTGCCGCTCAAGCACCTCGACGACGACCAGGGCAAGTTCCACATCTTCGACTCCCTCCTCAGCGAGTACGCGGCGATGGGCTTCGAGTACGGCTACTCGGTGGCCCGGCCCGACGCCCTGGTCCTGTGGGAGGCGCAGTTCGGCGACTTCGCCAACGGTGCGCAGACCATCATCGACGAGTTCATCTCCTCGGGTCAGGCGAAGTGGACGCAGAAGTCGGGGGTCACCCTGCTGCTGCCGCACGGCTACGAGGGCCAGGGGCCCGACCACAGCTCGGCCCGGATCGAGCGCTTCCTGCAGCTGGCGGCCGAGGACTCGATAGCTGTCGCCCAGCCGTCGACCCCGGCCAGCCACTTCCACCTGCTGCGGCAGCACGCGATCGGCGAGCGGCACCGCCCGCTGGTGATCATGACCCCGAAGTCGATGCTGCGGAACAAGCAGGCCGTCTCGCAGCCGGAGGACTTCACCGAGGACCGCTGGCGTCCGGTGCTGGCCGACCCGCTGATCACCGAGCCGACGCCGTCCGCCGGGTGATCCTGTGCTCGGGCAAGGTGCGCTGGGACCTCGCCACCAAGCGCTCCCAGCTGGACCGCTGGGACACCGCGATCATCCCGGTGGAGCGGCTCTACCCGCTGGCGGCCGAGGAGATCGGGGCCGAGCTGCGCAAGTTCGCCAACCTCGGCTCCGAGCTGCTCTGGGTGCAGGACGAGCCGGCCAACCAGGGAGCGTGGCCGTTCATGGCGCTGAACCTGATCACCGCGCTGCGGGCGGCCGAGCCGAGCCAGCAGTGGACGAT
Source organism: uncultured Actinomycetota bacterium (assembly GCA_963784345.1). Classification (GTDB taxonomy): domain Bacteria; phylum Actinomycetota; class Actinomycetes; order Propionibacteriales; family Propionibacteriaceae; genus Microlunatus. The sequence continues at coordinate 105,202 of CAWARE010000001.1, read as the reverse complement.
CACCCCCATCACCCGGCCCGCGTCGTCGGCGCCGTCGGTGGGGTCGGCCAAGGTGCACGAGGCCCAGCAGCGCGAGCTGCTCGACGCCGCCTTCCGCTGAGGTCGTCGATCCGGGATGTACTTCACCGATCGAGGCATCGAGGAGCTCGAGTCGCGCCGGGGTGACGACGAGGTCACCCTGGCCTGGCTCGCCGAGCAGCTGAAGACCTTCGTCGACCTCCACCCGGAGTTCGAGGGCCCGGTCGAGCAGCTGGCCACCTGGCTGGCCCGGCTCGACGACGACGAGGACTGAGCTCGCGCAGCCGACCGCCCGTCAGGGCTGCAGGACGACCTTGCCGAAGGCCTCGCCGTCGGCGAGCAGCCGCAGGCCCTCGGCGGCGTCGGCCAGCGGCAGCACCCGGTCGATCACCGGGCGGAGGTCGGCGTGGTCGACCAGGCGCAGCACCTGGGCCAGCTCGGCGCGGGTGCCCATCGTGCTGCCCACCACCTGGAGCGGCTTGAAGAAGATCTTGGTCAGCTCGGCCGACGCCGGCTCCGCGCCGGAGGTGGTGCCGACGGTGACCAGCCGGCCGCCGGGACGCAGCGCGTTGACCGAGTGCGACCAGGTGGCGGCGCCGACGCTGTCCAGCACGGCGTCGACCCGCTCGGGCAGCCGCTCGCCGGCCCCGAACCCGCGGTGGGCGCCGAGGGCGACGGCCCGGTCGGCCCGGTTCCGGTCGCGGGAGGTGACCCAGACCCGCAGCCCGCCGGCCCGGGCGATCTGGACGGCCGCGGTGGACACCCCGCCGCCGGCGCCCTGGATGAGCACCGTGTCACCCGGCCGCAGCGCACCAGCGGTGAACAGGGCCCGGTAGGCCGTCAGCCAGGCGGTCGGCAGGCAGGCCGCCTCGGCGAACGACAACCCCACCGGCTTGTCGAGCAGGTTGCCGGGCGGCACCCGGACGACCTCGGCCAGGGTGCCCGGGTGGCGCTCGGACAGCAGCGACCGACGCGGGTCGTAGGTCTCGTCCGGACCCACGTACGCCGGGTCGTTGACCACCGCGTGCACCACGACCTCGCGGCCGTCGTCGGTGACCCCGGCGGCGTCGCAGCCGAGGATCATCGGCAGCCGGTCGGTAGGCAGTCCCACCCCTCGCAGTGACCACACGTCGTGGTGGTTGAGAGCGGCCGCCCGGACGTGCACGTCCACCCAGCCGTCCGGCACCGGCGGCGGGTCGATCTCCCCCACGCGGAGGGCCGACAGCGGGTCCTGCGCGTCAGCGGCGACGGCGTACGCGGCGAGCATGGCGCCACCCTAGCGGCGTGCCGGCGGGCGGCCCGGACTCGCTCCAGTGCGGCCCGGACTCGCTACAGTGCGGCCCATGGACTCGCCTTCCGCCACCAGCACCGACGCCGACGCCGTCACCCGGGCCTACACCGAGCTCGTCGGTCGGGCACCCGCCGGAGTCTGGGCGGCGCCGGGTCGGGTCAACCTGATCGGCGAGCACACCGACTACAACGACGGCTTCGTGATGCCGTTCGCGCTCCCCCAGCGGGTCACCGTGGCCGGCGGACGCCGCGACGACGACACCTGGCGGGTCCGGTCCCTGAACGGCAACCGGACCGAGACCTTCAGCCGGGCCGATCTGGTGCCGGGGATGGACGGCTGGCAGGCGTACGTGGCCGGCGTGGTCTGGGCCCTGGACGAGGCCGGCCACCAGGTGAGCGGCGCTGATCTGGTGCTCACCTCCGACGTCCCGATCGGGGCCGGCCTGTCGTCCTCGGCGGCGCTGGAGTGCGCCACCCTGGCCGTGCTCGCCGACCTGGACGACCTGCTGATCGAGCCGATGGAGCGGGCCAAGCTGGCCCGACGGGCCGAGAACGCGTTCGTCGGAGCGCCCACCGGGCAGATGGACCAGGCCGCGTCGACGCTGTGCGAAGCCGGCAACGCCCTGTTCTTCGACTGTCGCAGCTTCGACGTCGAGCAGGTGCCGCTCGACCTGGCGGCAGCTGGTCTGGAGCTGCTGGTGCTGGACACCCGCACGCCGCACGCCCTGGTGGACAGTGAGTACGCCGCCCGGCGGCAGAGCTGCGAGGACGCCGCCGCCATCCTCGGGGTGCCGGCGCTGCGGGACGTCGCCGACCTGGACGCCGCACTGGCCCGGTTGGACGACGAGGTGATGCGTCGCCGGGTCCGCCACGTGGTCACCGAGAACCAACGGGTGCTGGACGCGGCCGAGCGGCTCCGGGCCCGGGACTACCTGAGCCTGGCGCCGCTGCTGGACGCCTCCCACGCCTCCATGCGGGACGACTTCGAGATCACCGTCCCCACCGTCGACCTGGCCGTCCGGGTCGCCACCGAGGCCGGCGCCCACGGGGCGCGGATGACCGGCGGCGGCTTCGGCGGCTGCATCATCGCCCTGGTCGACAGCGGCCGATCCGACGAGGTGGCCCTGGCCATCGCCGAGGCGTTCGCCGCGTCCGGCTACGGGCCGCCGGCGCACTTCGTCGGGCTCCCTTCGGCCGGGGCCCGACGGCTGAGCTGACCCGGTCGGCGCGGCCGGGCGTCGCCTGCCTGGCCGCGACCCCGAGGGGATTGGTGTCCGGGCCCCGATATTTCGATCGCGTTCCAGCGGGCCGAACGGTGCAGGATCCAGTGTCCGACGTGGCAGGATGCCGAAGGATCTCGTGCGTCACAGGTCGTACGGGAGGTCTTCTCGTCACCGACTCCTGGAGGTCACCTTCCCATGCGCATCCCCTTGAAGGCAGCCCTCGCGGCCACGGCGGTCGCCTCGCTGCTGCTGTCCGCCTGCGGCTCCAACACGCTGAGCGGTGGTGACGCCTCGCCGGCGCCCACGTCCTCGGTCAGCGCGGACGCCGATCTGAACGCCAAGCTGCCGGAGAAGATCCGCAGCGCCGGCACGATCAAGATCGGCACCGACGCCAGCTACGCCCCGAACCAGTTCACCGAGGGCGACAAGATCGTCGGCAGCGAGGTGGACCTGTTCTCGGCGGTGGCCAAGAAGATGGGCGTCGAGGCCGAGTTCGAGAACGCCCCGTTCGCCACCATCATCCCCGGCGTCACCAGCGCCAAGTACGACCTGGGCGTCTCGTCGTTCACCATCAACGACGAGCGTCTCCAGCAGGTCCAGATGGTCAGCTACTTCTCGGCCGGCACCCAGTGGGCGGCTGCGGCCGGCAACCCGAAGGGCGTCGACCCGGAGAACCCCTGCGGCAAGACGATCGCCGTCCAGAAGGCGACCGTGCAGGACCTCGACGACCTGCCGGTCCGGCAGAAGAAGTGCGGTTCCAACCCGATGACGATCCAGCAGTACGCCGGTCAGGACACCGCCACCGCAGCGGTCGCCACCGGCAAGGCCGACGCCATGCTGGCCGACTCCCCCGTGACGGCGTACGCGGTGTCGAAGTCGGGCGGCAAGCTGGAGCTGCTGGGTGACGTCTACGACGCCGCCCCGTACGGGGTCGTGGTGGCCAAGGACCAGCAGGAGCTGGCCCAGACCGTGGCCGACGCGCTCACCGCGATGAAGGCTGACGGCAGCTACGCCGAGATCCTGAAGACCTGGGGGACCAGCGCCGGCGCGGTCGACACCTTCGAAGTCCAGCAGTGACCCAGCCGGCCGGTCAGCAGCAGGAGCGGCCGGGCATCATCGACGCGGTGCCCGTCCGCCACCCGGGGCGCTACGTCGCCATCGTGGTGCTCGCCGTGCTGGCCCTGATGTTCCTCCACCTGGTGCTGTTCAACCCGGCCTTCAACTGGCCGTTCGTCTTCGAGGCGATGAACCAGAGCATCGTGATCGAGGGCTTCATCAAGGGCACCCTGCTCTGCACCGTGCTGGCCATGTTCTTCGGGGTGATCGGCGGGGTGGTCCTGGCCATCATGCGGCTGTCGGACAACCCCATCCTGCGGGGGGTGTCCTGGCTGTACACCTGGTTCTTCCGGGCCATCCCCCGGCTCGTGCTGCTCACCATCATGGGCGTGCTGGGGATCTTGTTCCCGCTCAACCGGGGCGGTCTGTCCCTGGGCGTGCCGTTCGACTGGAAGCTGATCGAGTGGTTCGGGCTGTCGGGCGACTGGCGCTTCTACAGCGTCGACGCCAACACGCTGTTCTCCGGGCTGGTCGGCGCCATCATCGGTCTGGCCGCCTCCGAGGCGGCCTACATGGCCGAGATCGCCCGGGCCGGCATCAACAGCGTGGACAAGGGTCAGATGGAGGCCGCCCGTGCCGTGGGGATGAGCCGCGGACTGGCGATGCGGCGGGTGGTGCTGCCCCAGGCGATGCGGGTGATCGTGCCGCCGACCGGTAACGAGACGATCGCCATGCTGAAGGACACCTCGCTGCTGATCGCGCTGCCGCTGTCCACGGAGATGTTCTTCCAGCTGTCCCAGATCGGCGCCCGGACCTTCCAGCTGTTCCCCGTCTTCGTCGCCGCGACCCTGTACTACCTGATCGCCACCAGCGTGCTGATGATCGGTCAGGCCTACCTGGAACGGCGTTTCGGGCGCGGCTTCGGCACGACTGTCAAGTCCACCAAGGAGAAGGCCAGCATCGGCCTGCAGATCGGAGGGTCGAAGTGAGCGACAGGTCCGCGGTCGACGCCGAGCAGCCTGTGCACGTCGAAGACGGGGCCGGCTCGCACCTGGTCGAAGCGGTCAACGTGATCAAGCACTTCGGGTCCAACGAGGTGCTGAAGGGTGTCGACCTGCGGGTCGACCGGGGCGAGGTCGTCTGCCTGCTCGGGCCCAGCGGTTCGGGCAAGACCACCTTCCTCCGCCTGATCAACCAGATGGAGTCGCTCACCGGGGGCCGGATCTGGGTCGGCGGGGAGCTGATCGGTTTCGAGGAGCGCAAGGGCCGGCTGCACGTCCGCAACGACGCCGACATCGCCCGTCAGCGGTCGCGGGTCGGGATGGTGTTCCAGCGGTTCAACCTGTTCCCCCACATGACGGCGCTGGAGAACATCAGCGAGGCCCCGATCCAGGTGAAGCGGATCGCCAAGCGCGCAGGCGAAGGCCGAGGCGATGGCCCTGCTGGACAAGGTGGGGCTGTCCGACCGGGCCTCGTTCTACCCCGCCCAGCTGTCCGGCGGCCAGCAGCAGCGGGTGGCCATCGCCCGGGCGCTGGCCATGAAGCCGGAGCTGATGCTGTTCGACGAGCCCACCTCGGCCCTCGACCCCGAGCTGGTCGGCGAGGTGCTCAAGGTGATGCAGGAGCTGGCCGCCGAGGGCACCACCATGATCGTGGTCACCCACGAGATGGGCTTCGCCCGGGAGGCCGCCGACCGGGTCGTGTTCATGGACGCCGGCGTGGTGGTCGAGGAGGGCCCACCCGAGCAGGTGCTGCTGCACCCGCAGCACGACCGGACCAAGCTGTTCCTGACCCGGGTCAAGCACGAGCACGAGGCCGAGGCGGCCCGCGAGGAGGAGACGGCTCGGCTGCTGGAGGAGCTCGAGTCCTGACCGTCCACCCTGCGGCTCCCCGGTCCGGGCTGCGTGTCAGGGTTCGAGGGCGGTCAGGGTGCAGGGGCGTCCTGCTCGTCGGTGAACACCCGGGTCGAGGTGGGCAGCAGCAGGCAGACGACGACGGTGAGCGACACCGCTCCGAGGAGGGCGGCGAACCAGCTGGTCTCGCCGCCCCGGAAGCTCCACGCCACCGGCAGCTGGATCAGCTGGGTGGCGATGGCCGGAGCTCGGCTCCAGCGCCGGCCCCGGAAGACGCCGCGGGCCACCGCGATCAGCAGCACCGCATAGCCCAGCAATATGATCGCGGCGCCGCTGCCCACCACGGCACGGGAAGCCCGGGTGGCCAGCAGCTCCAGCACCCCGTAGCCGGCCGAGGCGACCCCTACCACGACCAACAGCCCTGCGGCTAGGGTCAACGCCGGATAATTAGTCGATTTGGTGGGCCGAGACACCATGTCAGCGTACGGCTCACAGCAGGCAGAGTCGCCTCAGGTGAAATGTGAGCCAACCGACCCTGTCGACCCTTGTGTCGACGCGGTTTGCCTGAAAGTGTGGGTCACGAACCGAGGCGGTCAGTGTAGACGACTCGAGACGTGCTGCAGTATGCGGGTCCCTCCGGGGGCACGCACCGCGATGAAGGAGTGAGTGGGACATGGATTGGCGCCACAAGGCTGCCTGTCTGGACGAGGATCCGGAGCTGTTCTTCCCTATCGGGAACACCGGACCCGCTCTGCTCCAGATCGAGGAGGCGAAGCAGGTCTGTCGCCGTTGCGACGTCCGGGACGCGTGCCTGCAATGGGCTCTCGAGGCCGGCCAGGACCACGGTGTCTGGGGTGGCCTGAGCGAGGACGAACGCCGCGCTCTCAAGCGTCGCGCCGCTCGCGCGCGCATCCGGACAGCCTGAGCGCGGCTCGCGCGCGCATCCGGACAGCCTGAGCGCCGCCCGCGCGCGCATCCGGACAGCCTGAGCTTCCGCACCGGCTGAGCTCGCGCTCCATCGGCTAGCGCTTCTTCTTCCGCAACGGAACCTCGATCACGGCCTGCGTGCCGGGACCGTGCGGGTTCTGACCCAGCCGGAACTCCCCGCCCATGTCGCCGACCAGCGTGTTGACGATGGACAGGCCGAGGCTGGGTGAGGACCGCCAGTCGAACTCGTCCGGCAGCCCGGCCCCGTCGTCGCTGATCTCCACCCGGAGTCGGCCGTCGCGGACACCGGGGACGATCCTGACCTCGCCACGGGTGGCGGTGCCGTCGGCGGAGATGAGGCCGTGCTCGACGGCGTTCTGGCACAGCTCGGTGATCACCATCGACAGGTTGGTGGCCAGGTCGGCTGACACCTCGCCGAAGCTGCCGATCCGGATGGCGCGGACGCCGTCACGGGTGGCCGCCACGTCGACCACCATCCGGAGCAGGCCGTCGGCCACCTTGTCGAAGTCCACCACCTCGTCGAAGGCCTGGGACAGCGTCTCGTGCACGATGGCGATGGCGGCGACCCGGGACATGGCGTCGTTGAGGGCCATCTTCGCCTCGGGCGCGGAGATCCGACGGGCCTGCATCCGCAGCAGGGCGGCCACCGTCTGCAGGTTGTTCTTCACCCGGTGGTGGATCTCGCGGATCGTGGCGTCCTTGGTGATGAGCTCGCGCTCCTTGCTGCGCAGGTCAGACACGTCCCGGCACAACACGATGGCACCGTGCCGCTCACGACCGCGGGTCAGCGGCACCGAGCGCAGCAGCAGGTGCGCGTCACCGGCCACGGCCTCGGCCCGGCGGGCGACACGACCCTCGAGCAGGGAGTCGACGGAGTGGTCGATCGGCCCGTCGGTGTGCGGCATCAGGTCGCGCGTCAGGCTGGCCAGGTTCTCGTCGACCAGGTCCCCGATCAGCCCGATCCGACGGTAGGCGCTCAAGGCGTTCGGGCTGGCGTACTCGACGTTGCCGTCCGGGTCGAGCCGGATGAAGCCGTCGCCGACCCGGGGGTTGATGGTCTGGTCGGACAGGTCGGTGGCGATCGGGAACTCCCCCGACGCGACCATCAGCGCCAGATCGGCGGCGCTGTCCAGGTAGGAGTTCTCCAGCACGCTGGGGCTGCGGACGCCGAGCTGGTTGGTGTGCTGCTCGACCACCCCGATCACGCGGTCGCCGAGCCGCACCGGGATGGCGTGCACGTCGACGGGGATCCCGGCGCTCAGCTTGTTGGCGCTGGTCTGGGTGATCTCGCCGCTCAGGAACGCCTCGGAGACCAGGTGGTCGGGCGAGTACGCGATCAGGTCGCCGACCACGTCCTCCAGCAGCGCCGTGGGACCGGTGGTCGGCCGGATCTGCGCGACCGCCCAGAACACGTTCTCGTCGTGATCGGGCACCCAGAGCACCAGATCGGAGAACGCCAGGTCGGCCAGCAGCTGCCACTCCGAGAGGACCTGCTTGAGACGGCGGTGGTCGTTCTCCGACAGCGTCGTGTGATCGGCGATGATCTCCGACATCGATGGCATGCCGAGAACCCTAGTGGGCCGTGGGGAACACCCCGGGCCGCGTGGACCGCGGTGGGTGCTCGCTTTCCCCTGGAGCGGCCACCCGTGGCAAGATGGAGGGCTGTGCCGCCGGCAGCGAAGGAGTGATCATGGGAAAGACTGGTCGGAAGCGTCGTGCGCGTCGTAAGAAGGGCGCGAACCACGGCAAGCGTCCCAACGCCTGAACCGCGTTGGTCGGTCAGCGGCTCGGCGATCCCGCCGGGCCGCTGACGCGTTTCCGGGGTCTTCTCGCGCCGCTGGACACGACACCCCTCGCCGCTGGCTAGCGGCGGAGGGCCTCCGGCTGCAGGGCCGGGTTCACGTACGCGCTGTCGAAGGGGTTCGGGGTCGTGCCCGGCGCGACGATCTCGTCGATCCGGTCGAGGAGCTCCGGGGCCAGGGTGAGGTCCGCAGCGGGGAGCTGGGTGACCAGCTGGTCCAGCGTCCGCGGCCCGATGATCGCGCTGGTCACCGCCGGGTGGTTCACCACGAAGGCCACCGCCAGCTCGACCAGGGTCAGACCGTGCTCCTCGGCGAGCGTGGCCAGAGCGTCGGCGGCGTCCAGCTTGCCCGCGTTGGCCGGCTCGTCCAGGTCGTACCGGCGCTGGAAGTGCGCCCGAGCGCCCCGACCGGTCGACGGGACGGGGGGCTCGACACCCTTGCGCCACTTGCCGCTCAGCCAGCCGCCGGCCAGCGGGGAGTAGCAGATCACGCTCATCCGGTGCCGCAGCGTCGTGGGCAGGACGTCGACCTCGGGCAGCCGGACCAGCAGCGAGTAGGAGAGCTGCTCACACACCGGACGAACGGTTCCCCGGTCGCGGGCCGCCCACTGCGCCTCGACGATCTGGCTGGCCTGGAACGCGGAGTGGCCGACGTAGAGGATCTTGCCCTGGTGGACCAGGTCGTCGAGGGCGGCCAGCGTCTCCTCGATGTCGGTGTCCGGGTTCGGCCGGTGCAGCTGGTAGAGATCGATGTGGTCGGTGCCCAGTCGACGCAGCGAGTCCTCGACGGCGGTGACGATCCAGCGCCGGGAAGCCCCGCGCCGGTTCCGCTCCTCGCCCATGGCGCCCTGGAACTTCGTGGCCAGCACCACGTCGTCGCGGCGTCCCCGCAGAGCCTGGCCGACGATCTCCTCGGACTCACCCTGGGAGTAGACGTCGGCGGTGTCGATGAAGTTGACCCCGGCGTCCAGCGCGGTCCCGATGATGGTCGAGCACTCGTCGCGGTCGGCGTTGTTGACCCCGCCGAACATCATCGCTCCCAGGCACAGGGTGCTCACCTGGACTCCGGTGTCACCCAGACTGCGGTACTGCATCAGCTCAGCTGCTGCCGGGCCACCGTGATCTGCATCATCACCTTGCTGCGGAGGTGGTCCGGTGCCACGTCGCCGCCACAGCAGCGGGACACCAGGGCCTTGACCGCCTGCTCGACGTCGAACTTCTCCAGGCACGGCTCGCACGCCGCCAGGTGCTCGCGGATCTGGTCACCGCTGGCATCGTCCAGCTCGTGGTCCAGGAACTCGTACACCCGGTTGAGGGTGTGCTCGCACTCGTCGTTCGTCAGCTCGGTCACCGCCGACCCCCTTCGTTCTGCGCCATCCCGCGGTCCTTGGCGTACGAGGCCAGCAGGTTCCGCAGCTGGTTGCGCCCACGGTTGAGCCGCGACATCACGGTCCCGATCGGGGTGCCCATGATCTCGGCGATCTCCTTGTAGGAGAAGCCCTCGACATCGGCCAGGAACACGGCCAGTCGGAAGTCCGGCGCCAGCTGCTGCAGCGCCTCCTTCACGTCGGAGTCGGGCAGGTGCTCCAGAGCCACCGTCTCGGCCGACTTGAGACCGGACGACGTGTGGGACTCCGCCCGCGCCAGCTGCCAGTCCTCGATGTTCTCGCCGTCGGCGATCTGAGGCTGCCGCTGCTTCTTGCGGTAGGAGTTGATGTAGGTGTTGGTCAGGATCCGGTACAGCCACGCCTTGAGGTTGGTGCCGGGGGTGAACTGGTGGAAGGACGCGTACGCCTTGGCGTACGTCTCCTGCACCACGTCCTCGGCGTCCGACGGGTTGCGCGTCATCCGCAGGGCGGCCGCGTAGAGCTGGTCGATGTAGACCAGGGCCTCGGCCTCGAAACGGGCGTGCCGCTCTTCGGCCGTCTCGGTGGGGACGGTCTCGACGTCGGGTGCGCTGGTGGTGGGGCTCTCGCTGGTGCTGGGGAGGGCGCTGGTGGGGAGGGTCATCACGTACGAGCGTACCGGCGCCGGCGCGTGATTGCCTCGGCGCACCTGGGGTCGCTCGGACACGGCTGCGGTCATGCACAGGACAACGCGCCAGCCCCGTTCCTATTCCCCGGTTACCGCCGTCACCAGCTCGACAGCACCGGCCACGACCCGGGCCCGCAGGTCGGCCGGACCGAAGGCGGCCCGAGCCGGGGTCTTGAACCCGTGGTCGGCCCCCGGCAGGGGGACGACCACCACCTGGTCGCCGCCGTCGGCCGCGGCCAGATCGGCGGCCAGCTCGGCTGCGGTGCCGAAGGTGTCCCGGGTGCCCTGGAGCACCAGCCGCGGCACCGGGGGCGCCAGCAGCTCCGGCAACCGTGAGCGGTCGGGGCGGCCGGGCAGGTGCAGCGGGAAGGCCAGACACAGGACCCCGACGACGCCCAGCTGCTCGGCGGTCCGGCAGGCGACCCGCGCGCCGGCGCTGCGACCACCCGCCACCAGCGGCAGCCCGGCCAGCCCCGGGCGGCGGGTCAGGGTCTCCACCGCCGGCAGCCAGCCGACGTCCAACCGAGGGGGCGGCACCGCCACCTTGCGACCCGCCAGCCGCCAGGGCTGCTCGAACCGGGCCACGGTGATCCCCCGCCGCGGCAGCTCGCGAGCCAGCAGGGCCAGGTCCACAGCTGTCACCCCACCGCCGGCGCCGTGGCCCAGGACGAGCACCGCGACCGGGTCGACGGCCTCGTCCAGGTGCCACCGACCGGGACCCTCGGGGGTGTCCACCCCGACCAGGACGGCCGGCGGGGCCGGCCCCGGTCCCGGCGTCGCAGCAGGGCCCGGTCCGGACGTCACAGCAGGGTGTCCTGCGCCGACCCGGAGTCCTCGGCGGCCTCTTCCCGGTCGTCGACGGCCAGTGGCTCCAGCAGCGAGGGGTCGTTGTTGCTCACCTTGTTCACCGCCGTGGACACCGCGTACGCCTCCAGGGCGGCCGCCTCGGTGACCTGGAGCAGGTCGAGAGCGGCCGTCGGGTCGGTCAGACCGGGATCGAGCCAGGAGTCCCAGGCCGACCGCGGCACCACCATGGGCATCCGGTCGTGCAGGTGACCGACCGCGTCGGTGGCCTCGGTGGTGATCACCGAGCAGGTCCGCAGCCAGGCGGAGTCGTCGTCGCGGTCCTTGCTCGGGTCACGCCAGATCTCGTAGATGCCGGCCATCACCAGCAGGCTGCCGTCGGACCGGTGGATGAAGAACGGCTGCTTCCTGGGTTTCGCTGCCGTGGTCCCCGAGCCGGACGGAGCCCGGCCGGTGACCCGCTCGGTGGCCTCCGGTGTGTACCACTCGTAGAAGCCGTCGGCCGGCAGCAGGCAGCGCCGGGCCGCGAAGGCCCGCCGGAAGGCCGGCTTCTCGGCCACCGTCTCGACCCGCGCGTTGATCATCCGGGCCCCGCCCTTGGCGTCCTTGGCCCAGGACGGCACCAGCCCCCAGACCAGCGGACTGAGCCGGCGGACCACTGCGTCGTCGGTCTTCGACCGCCGCTCCAGCACCGCCGGCACCGCGACGGTGGGCGCCACGTTGAAGTCGGGCTCCGGGCAGCTCGCCGAGGATCTCGTCGATGTCGAACTCCTGGACCAACGTCTCCGGTCGCGAACTCGAGGCATACCGACCACACATGCGGCCGACGTTACCGGCCGACTCGGACACTCCCCCCTGTTGGTCTGGCACCCTCGGCACGGTAGGAATGGTCCATGACGTTGTTGCGCTCCACCGCACGCACCATGCTGGCCTCGTACTTCGTGGTCAGCGGACTGAAGGCCGTGCGCGATCCCGAGTCCCTGGTTCCCGCCGCCGAGCCCCTGGTCGACGGGGTCGTCCCCACGGTGCAGCGCTTCGCCCCGGAGCAGGTCGCCAGCCTGGTGCCGACCGACGCGAAGACGTGGGTCCGGATCAACGGCGCGCTCGAGCTCGTCGGCGGCATCGCCCTGGCCACCGGCAAGGGCCGACGCCTCGGCGCTGCCCTGCTCGCGCTGTCCCTGGTGCCCACCACCATCGGGAAGTACCCGTTCTGGAGCCGGAGCGACCCGGCCGAGCGGGCAGCCGACCGCGACCACTTCCTGAAGAACGTCAGCCTGCTGGGCGGTGTGCTGATCGCCTCGCGGGACACCGAGGGCCGGCCGAGCCTCGGCTACCGCGCTCACAAGGGCGGTCAGGTGCTGGCCAAGAACACCAACGCCATCGCGGCCGACACCAGGAAGGCCGGCCGCAAGGTCGCCAAGGAGACCCGCGAGCTGACCGACTCGGCGCTGGCCGAGGGCGCGCTGCTGGTGGGTGCACTGGTCGGCACCACCGGCAAGAACCGGAAGAAGATCAAGAAGCAGATCGCGGCCGCCAAGAAGACGGCCACCCGCCAGGCCGCCGACGCCAAGCAGGCTGCGACCAAGGCCGCCAAGCAGGCCCAGAAGGACGCCGGCTCGTTCGCCAAGCACACCAGCAAGGATGCCGGCAAGCAGCTGGAGGCAGCCAAGAAGGAGGCGGCGAAGCAGATCGCGGCCGCCAAGAAGTCGGCTCAGAAGTTCGCCGAGAACATCGAGCTGGGCGAGAACTGATCTCCTCGTCGGGGTCGGTCCGGCACGACCGGACCCGGCCCCGACCGGTAGGCCTCGCGTAGACTCCCCCGCTGTGTCGACCACCCCGCAGTCCGCCCGACCAGCCGAGCGCGTCACCGCCCCGAGCGGCCCCTGGCCCGCCCCGATGGCCCCGGCGCCGATCCGGGCGACCGTCCGGGTGCCCGGGTCGAAGTCGGAGACCAACCGCGCGCTGGTGCTGGCCGCCCTGGCCAGCGGCCCGTCCACGATCACCAACGGCCTCGACGCCCGGGACACCCGCCTGATGCGGGACGGGCTCCGAGCCCTCGGGGTCGAGGTCGACGACGACGGTGACAGCTGGCGGATCACCCCGCCGGCCACCTTCGTCGGTGGCGGGACGGTGGACTGCGGTCTGGCCGGCACGGTGATGCGGTTCCTGCCTCCGCTGGCGGCGTTGGCCGACGGACCCGTCGCCTTCGACGGCGACCAGCAGGCGTACGCGCGACCGATGGGTCCGCTGCTGGACGGGTTGACCGCCCTCGGCGCGCAGGTCACCGGCGACGCGCTGCCGTTCACGGTGTCCGGTGGACCCGAGCTGGCCGGCGGCCCGGTGACGGTCGACGCGAGCACCTCCAGCCAGTACGTGTCCGGGCTGCTGCTGATCGGCGCCCGGCTGGCCGCCGGCCTCGACCTGCGGCACGCCGGCGGCGACCTGCCGTCCCGACCGCACATCGCCATGACCGTGGCCATGCTGCGGGCCAGAGGGGTGGAGGTCGACGACAGCGAGTCCGATCGCTGGGTCGTCCGGCCCGGCGTGATCGCCCCGTCGGACGTGGTCGTCGAGCCCGACCTGTCCAACGCCGCCCCGTTCCTGGCCGCAGCCGCGATCACCGGCGGCGCGGTCTCGGTGCCGCACTGGCCGGCCGAGAGCCACCAGCCCGGCGTGGCGGTGCCCCACATCCTGCAGCAGTTCGGCGCCGACATCACCTACGAGGACGACGGCGCCCTCACCGTGACCGGCACCGACGAGATCGACAGCATCGAGATCGACCTGCGCGACGCCAGCGAGCTGACCCCGGTGGTGGCCGCCATCGCCGCCCTGGCCGCCGACACCAGCCACCTCCACGGCGTCGCCCACATCCGCGGGCACGAGACGGACCGGCTCGCCGCCATCGCCGCCGAGCTGGAGGCCCTCGGCGCCAAGGTGAAGATCACCGACGACGGTCTGGTGATCCACCCCCGGTCTGCTGGGTGGGGGCACCTGGCGCACCTACGCCGACCACCGGATGGCCCAGGCCGGCGCGCTGATCGGGTTGGTGGTCGAGGACGTGGTCCTCGACGACGTGGCCTGCACGGACAAGACGATGCCGGAGTTCGTCGCCCTGTGGACCGGGATGCTGGCCGACGCGGCCGACGAGTCGACCGCGGAGATCGCCGCCGACCCCGAGGCCGACCAGCTGTGACCGGTCGGGGGCCGATCCGCCCGTGACGTCCCGCGGTCTGTACACCGACGAGCACGCCGAGTTCGAGCGGCCGCGCCGCCGGACCCGACCCCGGACCAAGGACCACCCCGACTACTCCGAGGCCGCCATCGCCGTGGTGATCACCGTCGACCGGGGTCGCTACCGGGTGGTGCTGGAGGACCGCGAGGTGCTGGCCACCAAGGCGCGCCAGCTCGGCCGGACCGGGGTCATCGTCGGCGACGAGGTGCGCGTCGTCGGGGACACCAGCGGCGACGAGGGCACGCTGGCCCGGATCGTGGCCGTCGAGGAGCGGCGGACGGTGCTGCGCCGGACGGCCGACGACGACGACCCGTACGAGCGACCGATCGTGGCCAACGCCGACCAGCTGGTCATCGTCACCGCGCTGGCCGACCCACCGCCGCGGACCGGGATGATCGACCGGATCCTGGTCGCCGGGTTCGATGCCGGGCTGGCCCCGCTGCTCTGCCTGACCAAGGCCGACCTGGCCTCCCCCGACGTCCTGCTGGCCCAGTACGGACCGCTGGACGTGGGCGATCGCGGTGACCCGTCCCGGGGCCGACCTGACCGAGCTGCGGCAGACCCTGGCCGGCCGCCGCAGCGTGTTCGTCGGGCACTCCGGGGTCGGCAAGTCGACGCTGGTCAACGCCTTGATCCCGGGGGCGCTGCGCGCCATCGGCTCGGTCAACGAGGTGACCGGCCGGGGTCGCCACACCTCCTCCTCGGCCATCGCGCTGCGCCTGCCCGCGGATCCGGCGGTCTCCGGCGACCCCGGGTGGGTCATCGACACCCCCGGTGTCCGCTCGTTCGGCCTGAGCCACGTCACCCCCGACCGGATCGTGGCCGCGTTCGACGACCTCGCCGCGCTGGTGGCCGGCTGCCCCCGCGGGTGCACCCACACCGCCGCCGAGCCGGAGTGCGCCCTGGACGACGCCGTCCGCCGCGGCGAACTGTCGCCCGTGCGACTGGAGTCGTTCCGCCGGATGCTCGGGTCGGGCCAGTAGCGTACGAGGCATGTCCGGAACTCCCACCCCAGCGACCACGTTGAGCGACCCGGCGTTCCGCAACCTGACCGACGACCTGCGGCTGGCGCACCTGCTGGCCGACGACGCCGACTCGATCACCACGAACCGGTTCAAGGCCCTCGATCTGCACGTGGTCGCCAAACCCGACCTGACGCCGGTCTCCGATGCCGACACTGCTGTCGAGGAGGCCCTGCGCCGCACCCTCGGGCCGGGCCCGGCCGCGCGACGCCGTGCACGGGGAGGAGATGGCCGACACCGGCTGGGGCCCGCGACGCTGGGTGATCGACCCGATCGACGGGACCAAGAACTTCGTCCGCGGCGTGCCGGTCTGGGCCACCCTGATCGCGTTGATGATCAACGACGAGGTGGCGGTCGGCGTCGTGTCCGCCCCGGCGCTGGGCCGCCGCTGGTGGGCCAGCCTGGGCGGCGGGGCCTACGCCGGCAAGTCGCTGATGTCGGCCAGCCCCTGCCGGGTGTCCGACGTGGCCGCCATCGAGGACGCGTCGCTCAGCTACTCCTCCATCCCGGGCTGGGTCGAGTCCGGCCGCGGTCAGCAGTTCGTCGACCTGATGCGGGGCTGCTGGCGGAGCCGGGCGTACGGCGACTTCTGGTCCTACATGCTGCTGGCCGAGGGCGGCGTGGACATCGCCTGCGAGCCGGAGCTGGCCCTGCACGACATGGCCGCCTGCTCGATCGTGGTGACCGAGGCGGGTGGCCGCTTCACCGACCTGGACGGCGTGCCCGGCCCCCGGGGGACGAACGCGGTGGCCACCAACGGCCGACTGCACGATGTCGTCCTGGACCAGCTGGCTCTGGCCGACGAGGAGTCCTAGCCGCCGGGCGGTCGTGGCCCCGGCTGCGGTCGTCCGGGGCCAGGGCACAATGACGCCATGCAGCTGACCCACACCTTCACGATCGACGCGCCCGTCGAGCAGGTCTTCGACGTCTTCGGTCGTCTGGATCTGCTGGCGCCGTGCTTCCCGGGGGCGACTGTGTGGGGTCGCGACGGTGAGGTCTACCACGGGGCGGTCAAGATCAAGTTCGGTCCGTTCCCGCTGGTGTTCGAGGGGACCGCGCGGGTGGTGCGGGCCGATGTCGCCGACCGCCGCCTGGTGGTCAAGGCCAACGCCCGCGACCGGCGCGGGGCGGCGGCCGGGTCGGCCACGGTGACCGCCACGTTCCGGCCGGCCGGCAGCAACGGCACCGGGGGCACGGGCACCCGGGTCGAGGTGGGCACCGACCTCGACCTGACCGGTCGTCCCGCCCAGCTCGGGTCCGGGGCGATCTCCTCGGCCAGCAACCGGCTGGCCGACGCCTTCACCGGCTGCATCGGGGCCAAGCTGGCGGCCGGGCTGACCGCTGACCCGGCAGAGTCCGCGGCGACCGGCGAGCCGGCCTCGGCCGGCGGCCGGACCGGCGACGACGCTCCCCCGGCCGGGTCACGCCCGGTGCGACCCGAGTACGCCTACCGGCCGCCGACAGCCTCGCAGTCGGCCCCGCACCTGCAGGTGCTGCCCGACGTGGCCCGCACCTGGCTGCCGTGGGTGGGCGGCGCCGTCGGTGGTCTCGCCGTCCTGGCGTTGGTCATCGGCTGGCTGCGGCGGCGCTGAGCGTCTCTCCGGTGTCCGGGCGCACCCGCTACGAGGCCAACGTCTGCGTGCTGCTGCGGCGGTCGGGACGCTGGTTGCTGACCGTCCGCGGCCCCCACGTGGCGTACGCGCCCGGGATGATCGGTCTGGTCGGGGGCCACGTCGAACCGGTGGTCGGGGCCGGCGTCTTCGAGGCGACCGCGCGCCGGGAGGCGCTGGAGGAGACCGGTCTGGATCTGACCGCCGTGCCGCTGCACTACCTGTCCAGCGACCTCTACCTCGGGGCCGACGGCCAGCCGGTGCTGACCGTCACGTACGCCGGCGAGCTGCCGGCCGGACCCGAACCGAGGCTGACCGATCCGGACGAGCTCACCGCCGTCGGCTGGTGGACGGTCGCCGAGCTGCTGAGGGTCGACAACTGCTCACCCTGGCTACCGCCGCTGCTGATCGCGGCCGAAGAGCTCCTCAGCCGGCGATGACCCGCAGCCGCACGGTCTCGGGCAGGTCCCGCAGCTTGGCCACGGCCTCCTCGGCCAGCGAACCGCCGACGTCGGTGATCACGTAGCCCAGGTCGCCCTTGGTGGACAGGGTCTGGCCCTCGATGTTGACCCGGCTGTCGGCCAGCACCCCGTTCACCGTGGCGAGCACCCCCGGCACGTTCTGGTGCACGTGCAGGATCCGGGTCCGGTCGCCGCGGTCGGTGGCCACCGGCGGCAGGTTGACCGACATCGAGGTGTTGCCGGCCGCCACGTAGTCGCGGAGCTTGCCGGCCACGAAGCGGCCGATGTCCTCCTGCGCCTCCTGGGTGGAGCCGCCGATGTGCGGGGTGAGGATGACGTTCGGGATCCCCTGCAGGCAGGACGTGAACGGGTCGCCGACCATCTTCGGCTCCTCGGGGAACACGTCCACCGCGGCGCCGGCGATGTGGCCGCTGAGCAGGTGGTCCCGCAGCGCCTCGTGGTCGACCACGACACCGCGGCACAGGTTGAGGAACAGGCTCCGCGGCCGCATCTTGGCGAACTGCTCCTGGCCGAACAGACCGGCGTTGCCGGGGCGGCCGTCGACGTGCAGCGAGATCGTCTCGGCCTCGGCCAGCAGCTCGTCGAGGCTGTGGCAGCGGCGGGCGTTGCCCAGGGCGAGCTTGTCGGCCACGTCGTAGAAGAGGACCCGCATGCCGAGCGCCTCGGCCACCACCGAGAGCTGGCTGCCGATGTTGCCGTAGCCGACGATGCCCAGTGTCCGGCCGCGGACCTCGTGCGCCCCCTTGGCCGACTTGTCCCACTCACCGGTGTGCATCTTGGCGTTCTTGTCGGTCAGGTGCCGGGCCATCGAGATGATCTCGGCGATGGCCAGCTCGACCACGCTGCGGGTGTTGGAGTAGGGCGCGTTGAAGACGGCGAGCCCGCGGGCCGACGCCGAGGCCAGGTCGATCTGGTTGGTGCCGATGCAGAAGGCCCCCACCGCGAGCAGCCCGGGGGCCCGCTCGAGCACCTCGTCGGTGACGGTGGTCTTGGAGCGGATGCCGAGCAGCTGGACGCCCTCCAGCGCCTCCACCAGCTCGTCGGTGTCCAGCGCACCCTTGACGGTCCGGACCTCGATCCCCCGCTCACCGAGCAGCCGTTCGGCCTCGGGGTGGATGTTCTCCAGCAGCAGCGCTCTCATGGTTCCCTCGTCGGTGGTGCAGGGTGCGGGCGTACGCGGTGCGGGCCCAGCGGACAAGTCTAGGAACACCGTCGGCGCGGGCGCATTCCCGTCTCAGCCTCGTGCCCCGCCGTCCCTGCGTCGAACTCTCCCCGAGCGGGGCGCCGACCGGCGTGTCGCGTTCATCCGGGGGCACTCGGGGAGAGGTTGACGCACGCTCGGTCCGCGGCCCGGCTCCTGGGTCAGCGCAGCTCCGTCCTGGGTCAGCGCAGCTCCGTCCTGGGTCAGCGCAGGCCGGCGAGCTCGCGGTAGGCGCGCAGCCGGCCCCGGGTGCCAGCCGCGGTCAGCGCGGCGAAGCAGGCGTCGACCACCACGTCCGCGGTGACCTCCAGCAGCCGGTTGAGCAGTCCCACGGCGGCCGCCGGGTCGTCCGGGGCCGGGCGCCGGCCGGAGCCCAGCGCGAAGAAGGTGTCACCGTCGGTCAGCTGGTGCGCCGGCCGCACCGCTCGGGCCAGCCCGTCGTGGGCCACGGCAGCGACCTTGCCCGCCTGCGCCTTGGTCAGTGTCAGGTCGGTCAGCACCACCCCGATGGTGGTGTTGAACGGACGCCCGGCCTGCCCGCGGGCGGCCGACAGCGCCACCCGTCCGACGCTGTCCGGGCGCTCCAGGACGTGGCGGCGGTCCGACCACAGGACCCCGGTGTCGGGATCGACCGGGGAGCCGGCCGCGTTCACCACGATCGCCACGCCGACCCTCCCGCCGGGACCCTCGTCGCCCAGGCCGAGGGGCGCCTCCGCGTAGCCGAAGCCGCCCTTGAGCCCACCGGCCATCGCGCCGGTGCCCGCCCCGACGCTGCCCAGCACCGGGTCGGTGGTCCGCCGGCCGAACGCGGCCTTGGCGGCGGTGTACGCACGCGCCCCGAAGTCGGCGGTCGGGCGGTGACCGAACACCCCGCCCCGCCCGAGGTCGAAGATCACCGCGGCCGGCACGATGGGCACCACCTCGCCGGGCTCCCGGCCCACCGGGAAGCCGCGACCGTCGGCGGCCAGCGCCGTCATCACCCCGTCGGCGGCGGACAGCCCGTACGCGCTGCCCCCGCTCAGCACCACGGCGTCGACCTGCTCGACCAGGGCGCGTGGGTCGAGCAGATCGGTCTCCCTGGTGCCCGGCGCCCCACCCCGCACGTCGACGCCACCGACGGCACCGCGCTCGGTCAGCACGACAGTGGTGCCGGTCAGCCAGCCCGGTTCGTCAGCGGTGTGGTGGCCGACGGCGAAGCCGTCGATCATGCTCAGATGGCGAAGCGGGTGCCGGAGAACGAGCCCGAGTAGGCCGTCGACCGGACCAGCTTCGTCCCGTTGCTGCGGTACAGCTGGAGCCGACCGGCCTTGGACCGGGTCACCAGATCGCCCCGCTTGTCCCCGTCCACGTCGCCGACAGCGGTGATCGAGGAGAACCCGCTGAAGCCGGTGCCGATCAGCTTGCGGGCCGCGAAGCCGTTGGCCGTCCGCAGGTGCACGTACAGGCTCGAGCCGCTGCGGGTGATCACGTCCAGCCGGCCGTCGGCGTTGAAGTCGCCGGCCCCGCGCAACCAGTCCGCCTTGGACCAGCTGCCGGCGACCGTGGTCACCGCCTTGACCCCGGTCGCGCCGTTGCCGTAGATGATCGAGGCGACGCCGCCGGACGTGATCGCCATCAGATCGGGGAACCGGTCGCCGTTGAGGTCGCCGACCCCGCTCAGGTAGCGGTGCTTGGACACCACGCCCAGGTCGACGCCGGTGGAGAAGCTGCCGGTGCTGGTGCCCCGGTAGAGGACCAGCCGCTGCCGGGAGGTGCGGGCCACCACGTCGGCGTAGCCGTCGCCGTTCCAGTCGCCGGCGTTCAGCACGTGGGTGAAGGAGCCGAAACCGGAGTCCAGGGTCTCCCCGGCCCCGAGGGCCTTGGCCGAGATCGGGTAGCGCCGCAGCTCCCCGCCCCGGGTGATCAGCAGCAGGTCGGCCCGGCTGGTGGACCGGTAGGAGCGGGGGAAGGCCGCGTACTTGGTGCCGGGCTTGATCACCACCGGAGCCGGTTCGCGGCGTCGGGGTGGGGATCGGCGTCGAGGGCGACGGCTTGGACGGCGAGGAGGTGCCGTTGACGGTGAAGTAGTTCCCGCGCATGCCGAACTTGCCCTTGAAGGTGGTGCCGCTGACGGTGACCGACTTCTTGCTGCCGGTGATCTTGATGGTGGTGACCCGGCCGCCCCAGCGGCCGTACCCGTCCCGCTTGGTCACCTGGACCCGCTTGGCGGTCCCGACCCCGAACGCGTTGCCCAGTCGCGACGCCGAGATCGTCTTGCTCCACGACTGGTTCTTGATCAGACCGTCGTACGGGTCCTTCTGGGCGATCTGGTAGCTGTAGTCACCGGTGGTGATCTGGCCGCCGTTGGACGAGGTGAACTGGGTGTAGGCGGGCTTGCCCCCGAAGGCCATGATCACGTGCGCGGTGGCCCGCACCGCGGCGTCACCGTTGGCCGTCTCGTTGTCCATGCCCCGGTAGACCTGGCAGCTGGTGGTGTCGCAGATGTCGTAGCCCGAGCTGGCCGAGCGGGCCCGCAGGAAGGCACCGTAGGTCCGGGCGGCCACCGCCTGGGTCTTGACCGCCTCGGGGTGCCAGGAGGTCGGCATCTCCGACGGGACCACGGCGCGCACGTAGTTCTCGACCGACACCGTGTTGACCGATCGGCCGCTGCTGCCCCGCTTGATCAGCGACAGGGTCCCCCGGTACCCGCGGGTGGAGCCGCTGGGCAGCACCAGCCGGAGGCTGCCGGCCGAGGTGCTCGCCGTCCAGGTGTTGGTGCCCAGGCCGGTGCTGCGGGTCTTCCAGCTGCCGCCGGAGGACTTGTACGACAGCTTGTAGCCAGAGCCCGAGCGGCTGATCCGCCAGTAGGCGTACGAGGATCCGGTCGGCAACGCGTACGACTTCGAGCCGTCGCTGACCTTGGCCCCGGCGGCCCCCTTGAAGGTCAGGCTCCCGTCGGAGTCAGCGGTCACCCAGACCCGGATGGTGCCGGTGCTGGGCAGCGACGAGCGAACCGTCTTCGGGTAGTAGAAGGCCAGGATCTGCTTCCAGGTCAGGCCCTTGCGGGCCGCCCCGTAGGCGCCGTACTGGCTCATCCCCCAGCCGTGACCGAAGCCCGCGCCGGTGATGTAGAAGTTGCCGGAGCGGGGTGTGGTCGAGGAGTCCGCCGCCGCCGTCGGTGTCGCGGTCACCGAGGAGGCGCCGACCAGCCCGACGGCGAGGCCCGCCACCACCAGGCGGCGGGCCCACCGACGGAGGCCGAGGAGCGGCTGCTGTCAGGGCGTGGTGTCTCGGGGAAGACATGGCCATCCGTTCGTCCGGGGTCACGAAGGCCCCAGAGTGCAGGAGGTCAAGCCCAACACGCCAGTGTCAGCGAAGAAAAACCTGTGACTGGAGTGAAGATTGGGACGAACTCTCAGTCACAGGTTCACCTCAGGCCCCGAGGGTCACTCTCCTGTTCGCTGTGCGGCCGAGGCGTAGCAGGCGTCGACCACCCTGGCCCGAGCCAGCGCCTCCGACCCGTCGTGCTCGGCGTTGGCCCCCGCCCGGACCGCGGCCACGAAGTCGGTCACCGCCTGCAGGTGCATACCGTCAGCCGGCACGTACGGGGTGAGCTCGGCCGGGACCCCGTCCTTCTCGGTCCAGATGCCCAGCTTGCGGTAGGTCGCCGGGAACCCGCCCCACTCGATGCTGGCGCCGCCCTCGGTGCCGTAGAGGGTCACGTAGCACTGGTCGTACGGGATCCACTGGGCCCAGCTGGACTCCAGCAGCAGGGTGCCGCCGCCGTCCAGCCGCAGGAACGCCGTGGCCAGGTCCTCCACGTCGAAGTCGGGGGTGGCACCGTCGGTCTTGGCCCACGGCCCGTACGCCGACGCGCCCTGCCCGCGGGGGCCGAACTCCGCGTAGGTGGACGCCGTCGCGGTGGTCACCTCCGGCTCACCGAGCAGGTGCAGCGCCATGTCCAGCATGTGCACGCCGATGTCCATCAGCGGGCCGCCGCCGGACGCGGACTGCTGGGTGAACCAGCTGCCCAGGCCCGGGATCCCCTCCTTGCGCAGCCAGCCGGCCTTGGCGTAGTAGATGTCGCCCAGCGCGCCGGCCTCGACGACCTGCTTGAGGGCCTGGACGTCGCCGCGGCGGCGGTGGTTGAACGTGATGTCCAGCACCTGGGAGTTGCGGTGGGCCGCGTCGACCATGGTCTGGGCGGCGTCGCCGTTCTCCGCCATCGGCTTCTCGCTGAGCACGTGCAGCCCCGCGTCGAGGGCTGCCACCGTGACCGGCGCGTGCAGGTTGTTCGGGGTCGCCACCGACACCACGTCCACGCAGTCGGCCGCCACCAGCTCGGACCAGTCGCCGAACCGCCGCTCCGGCGGCACGCCGTACTGGTCGCCGAGCAGCTGCAGCTTGTCGGGCTCCAACCCGGCCAGCGCCACCACCTCGACGCCGTCCAGCTGCGCGTACGCATCCATGTGCTGCTGGCCGGCCCAGCCGAGGCCGATCACCCCGGCCCGCAGCGTCCCGTTCTCGTTGGTCGAGGTGGCGCTCATGCCGACACCTCCCCGTCCTGCGCGAGCTGCGCCCGGAAACGCGGGGCCGGCTCGTTCACCACGGCGGGCGCGACGAAGTCGATGCTGCGTTGCGGGGCCGCCCACTGCACGGCGTTGGCCAGCACCCGCTTGATGTCGGGGTGGTGGTAGACCGGGTACTCCTGGTCGCCGGGCGAGAAGTAGAAGATGCGTCCCTTGCCGCGCCGCCAGGTGCAGCCCGAGCGGAACACCTCACCGCCGGTGAAGGTGGACAGGAAGATCTGCTCGTCGGGCTGCGGGATGTCGAAGTACTCGCCGTACATCTCCTGCTCGTCGATGACGATCGGGGACGGCACGCCCTCGGTGATCGGGTGCCCCGGCGCGACGGTCCAGACCAGCTCGGTGTCGGCGGAGTTGCGCCAGGCCAGCGAGCAGGAGGTCCCCATCAGCTTGATGAAGATCTTGGAGAAGTGCGCCGAGTGCAGCGGCAGCAGACCCATGCCGCCCAGCACCCGGTTGTAGACGCGGTCGACCACGGCGTCGTCGACGCCGGCGTGGGTCGCGTGCCCCCACCAGGTCAGCACGTCGGTGTTGTCCAGCACCTCGGCGCTGAGCCCGTGCTCGGGCTGGTCCTGGGTGGCGGTGCGCACCTCGACCCGGTCGCCGAGCAGCTCGGTCAGACCGGCGGCGATGGCGCCGTGCATCCCGTCGGGATACAACCGCGCCATCATGTCGCGGTCGCGCTCGCTGTTCTCGTGGAAGTTCTCGCCCCACACGGTGACGCGGATCGGTGCGGTGGGGGTCGTCGTGGACAGGGACTGTGTCGGTGAAGTCACGAGGGAACAGTCTGCCAAGGCCAACCGGAGAATGGCGAGTCCTTGCTGCGATCATGCACCCGTGGCTGACGACCGCTCCGCACTCGACCGGGTGAGGCTCCGTGCCTTCGACCTGAGCGAGCGGACCACCCGGCGCGGCTACCGCTCCGCCCAGCGACGCCTCGCCCGCTGGCGGGGCCGCGGCTTCCTGATCGCGCAGTGCGCCATCACCGCCGGTCTGGCCTGGCTGCTGGCCCGGGTGGTGCTGCAGCACCCGGCCCCCTTCTTCGCCCCGGTGGCAGCGATCCTGGTCCTCAACGTCACGTACGGCAACCGGCTCCGCCGCGGGGTCGAGGTGGCCATCGGGGTCGCACTCGGGGTCCTGGTCGGAGACGTGTTCGTGTACGTCTTCGGCACCGGCGTCTGGCAGATCATGATCGTGGTGGCGCTGGCCATGTCGCTGGCCAGCCTGGTCGGCGCCGGCCAGCTGATGACCATCCAGGCGGCGGTGCAGTCGGTGATCGTGACCACGCTGCTGCCCGACCCGGGAGCCGGCTTCGGACGGTGGCTGGACGCCGTGGCCGGCTGCCTCCTCGCGCTGGCCGTGGCCACCCTGGCCCCGAGCGCCCCGCTGCGCCGGCCGGGCATCCTGGCCGCCCAGCTGCTGCAGGAGCTGGCAGCCACCCTGCGCGCCGCCGCCACCGCGCTGCGCGACGGCGACGAGTCGGCCGCGGACCAGGTGCTCGAGCGGGCTCGAGCCGGCGAGGCCCAGCTGAAGACGCTCCAGGACGCCGCCGACGAGGGTCTGGCGGTGGTGCGGCAGAGCCCGTTCCGGCGGCGCCAGCTGGGCTCGGCGCTCGCGTACGCGCAGCTGGCCGAGCCGCTGGACCGGGCCAGCCGCAACCTGCGGGTGCTGGCCCGCCGCAGCGCCACAGCTGTCTGGCGGGGGGACGCGGTGCCGGAGTCGTACCTGCAGCTGCTGGAGAGCGACGCCGCGCTGGCCGAGCGGATGGCCGGCGACCTGCACGAGGGGAAGCTGCCGGTGGCCGCCCGCAAGCAGCTGGTGGCGGCGGCCCGCGAGTCGTCGCACCTGCCGGTGGCCGACAGCATCTCCGCGGTGGTGATCCTGGCCCAGGCCCGCTCCATCCTGGTCGATCTGATGGAGCTGACGGGGCTGGACTACGCCGACGCGCGCGAGCTCGTCCCGGACATGGACTGAGGACCGCACCGGATGACCCCGCAGCAGAGGGCCCGGGGCCCTGTGTCCCGCTCGGCACGGCTCGTACCGGCCTTCACCCTGGCGGTGGTGGGCCTGCTCGGCGCGGTCGGGCTGCTGACCGCGGCCCCGGGTGCGGTCGCCGACACCCCGACCCCGGTGAGTCCGTCGGCGTCGCCGAGCCAGAGCCCCGGTCCGACGACCACACCGACCTCACCGACGCCCGACCCGACGACGCCGGTGGGACCCAGCGACTCCGCCACCGCGCCCGCGTCCCCAGCTCCGACCGGAGCCAGCCGCTCGGCCACCCCCACCCCGGTCCCGACGGTGAGCTCGGCCGCGGCCACGCCGAGCCCCGACACCCTCCCCCACCCGTACGCCGACCGCCTCGGCCACCCCGGTGGTCACCCTCCCGTCCACCCCGCCGGCCGCACTGAGCGCCTCGGTGCCGCTCACCTCGGCGATCGTGGCGTTCGTCGTGCTGATCCTGGTCGGGCCTGCTGCTTCGCGAGCTGACCACCGTCGCCGGCTCACCGCCGGAGACCGACGACACGGTGATCCTGCGACCGGCCACCGAGGAGGACGTGCTCCGGCTGATGTCGATCGCCGGGGACGCCCTGATCGAAGCCGGCTTCGACGTCAGCGACGTGCAGTCCGACCTCCGGGCCATCGCCGCGGCGCACGGGATGCCGGACGTCCAGATCATCGCGATGCCGACCGCACTGGTGGTCTCCTCGACCTCCGGGGGGACGCTGCGGACCAGTGCCGTGGCCACCGGCGCGGTCCAGCTCCGGCTGCACCAGATCGAGGCCCTCGACGACGTGGTCACCCGGACCCGGCTGGGTCTGGACCCGCGGGCCGCCGTCCGCGAGATCCGGGCGATCCGGACGGCTCCCCCGCCGTTCCCGCCCGCGGTGCAGCTGCTCGGGGGCGTGCTGGCCACCATGGGTCTGGCGGTGCTGCTGGGCAGCTCCGGTCGCGGCACCCTGCTGGCCGGGGCTCTGGGGGTGTTCACCGGGGCGGTGCAGCTGCTCGGGTTGCGCGTCCCGCTGCGCTACCAGGCGCTGGTCACCGTCTCGGCCGCCGCCGGGGTGTCGTTGGCGGTGTTCCTGCTGGCCCGGCTGGGCTGGAGCACCGACATCGTCCCGTCCCTGATCGCGCCGCTGGTCACCCTGCTGCCCGGGGCCCTGCTGACCACGGCGGTGATCGAGCTGGCCAGCGGCCAGATGATCTCCGGGGCCGGGCGGCTGGCCGCGGGCGCCACCCAGCTGCTGCTGCTGGCGCTCGGCATCGTCGGGCCTGCCCTGCTGGTCGGCATCCCCGCCCTGGAGCTGACCAGCACCCGGCCCGCGCTGGGCACCCTGGGACCGTGGTTGGGGGTGGCCGCCTTCGGGATCGGCATCGTGGTGAACCGCTGTGCCCGGCCCCGGTCGATGGGCTGGATCCTGATCGTCCTCTACGTCGCGTACGGCGCCCAGGTGCTCGGTGGCCTGTTCATCGGCGGTCTGCTGTCCGCCTTCGTGGGGGCGCTGGCCATGACCCCGGTCGCGGACCTGGTGGCGCGTCAGCGGGGCGGTCCGCCGGCCATCGTGAGCTTCACCCCGGCGTTCTGGATCCTGGTCCCCGGCGCCCTCGGGCTGATGGGCGTGGCCACCCTGCTGTCCGGCGACGGGACCGGCACGGCATCCCTGCTGACGGCGGTGATCACGATGATCGGCATCGCCCTCGGGGTCCTGGTCGGGCGGGCGCTGTCGACCCTGATCGGATTGCGCCGCCGGTCCTGGAGCTGAGCCGTCCTACCGGCCCTGATCGGCCGCGTCGCCTGGCGGTCGGCCCGTGCTGGGTCGGCCTGTGCTGGGTCGGCCCGTGCTGGGTCGCGACGTCAGTCCGGTGAATCGGATCGATCCGCCGTGTTCGCCGGCTCCGGTGGAACCTGTGCGCCTCCTGACCCTGGAGGGTCAGGCTGGTCGAACACGAGGGGATCTTGTGGGTCCCACTGGTTGATGGTGATCCGGGCGTTCAGGATGGGCCGTTGGTGGGGGTCGATCCATCGGGGCGGGATCCAGACCGGCAGCCCGTCGGAGTTGATCCGGCACTGCCAGCCACGCCGAGCGAACTGGTGGTGGTGGAACGAGCAGACCAGGGTCAGGTTCCCCAGATCGGTGGTCCCGCCGTCCTGCCAGGCGATCACGTGATGCCGTTCGCACCACTGCGGAGCCACGTCGCAGCCGGGGAAGGAGCAGCCACCGTCCCGGGCGACCAGAGCCAGCGTCTGGGCGCGGCTGGCGATCCGGCGGGTCCGGTAGAGGTCCAGCACCGCACCCTTCCCACTCAGGACACACAGCGCGATGTCGGCCTGGTCGGCCAGATCTCGGGCGGTCCGGGCCGACACCAGGGTCCCGTCGCCGTACCGGCCGATGCCCTGTGGGCTGGTGTAGTCCTTCCAGGACATGGTGATGATCACCGTCGTCGGTGTCCCACCCGTGCCGGGCAGGTCATCGCTGCGCAGCGCTGCGTCGAGCACCGCCGCCAGCGCGTCATGCCGTCGCTGGCCCTGCGTCCGCTCATCCGCCACCACGTGCTTCACGCCGCGCCCGAATCCGCCGTCGTGGTCCTGACCGTTGGTGGTGAAGCGGGTGGTCTGGGGTCTGGTCAGCGGCCCGAGCAGGGCAGCGAGCTTCTGCCCGACCTCGGGGGTCAGCCGGAAGTCGCCGGTCCAGGAACCGTCCTGCCGGTGCTTGAGGTGCACGAACCGCCGCAGCCGGTGCTCGGCCTCGTCAGTCGGGGCGACCCCGTCGGGATCGATCGCGTCGACCAGCTTCGCCGCGACCACATCGAGGTCCTTGAACCCCAGCTTGGTGGCCTGGTCGACCAGCAGCACCTCGCCGGCTTCGACCGCGGCCGGGTCGCAGTGCCGCACCTTGCGCAGGGCGGTGTCGATCAACGTCACCTGCTCCGGGGTCACCGTCCCGGCGCGTTGCGCCGACGCGAGATGCGGCCGGACCGGCGACAACGGTTCGCCGGTCATGCTGGTCCGGTCCGCCAGGTGCTCAGCCGCCCGGACCCGCCGCGACGCCGTCCCGGCCGACAGGCGCAGCCCAGACATCAGCACCCGGGTCATCGACCGCTCCGACAGCACCCCGGGAACGCCCTGCTCCGTCCCGTACTGGATCAACGCCCGATCCACCACCGGCAGCTTGTTCCGCACCTGCTCCAACGACTGCAGGGTCGCCACCAGCTCGAACGCGCCCAGATCCCGCACATGACCGTCCCCGACCAGCTTGATCAGGTCCTCGACCGCCACCTCGAGGGCGTCGACCGCCGCCCGCAGCACCGGCGAAACCGGCTCAGCGACCGACGGGATGATCATGCATGCAGTCTAGTCGAACACATGTTCTAATACAAGACTTCGCGAGGGGACGTGCGACCTCAGAAAGGACATCCGACGCCCGGTGTCGATGGCCGCTGTCGGTGATCCAGCGGCGCCCGAGACGCCGGCTCAGACCCCGATGTCGGCGCGCCGTCCGGCCCGCTTGTCGCACCAGACCTCGCCGTCGGCGTACACGACGCCGTCGGAGAAGCGACCCTCGACCCGGCCGCCGTCGAACTGCTCGTTGTAGAGCCGGGCGTAGAGGCCCCCGCGGGCCAACAGCTCGGCGTGGGTGCCCTGCTCGACCAGCTCGCCGTCCTCCAGACCGAAGATGACGTCGGCGTTGCGGATGGTGGACAGCCGGTGCGCGATGGCGATGGTCGTCCGCCCCTGGGTGGCCCGCTCGAGCGCCTGCTGGACCAGTCGCTCGGTCTCGGTGTCGAGGGCGGAGGTGGCCTCGTCCAGGATCAGCACCCGGGGGTTCATCAGCAGCACCCGGGCGATGGCCAGCCGCTGCTTCTCGCCGCCGGACAAGCCGGTACCCCCGCTCGCCGGCCACCGTGTCGTAGCCCTGGGCGAAGCTCATGATCCGGTCGTGGATGTTGGCGTCCCGGGCGGCCTGCTCGACCTCGGCCCGGGTCGCGCCCGCCTTGGCGTACGCGATGTTGTCGAACAGCGAGCCATGGAAGAGATACGGCTCCTGCGTGACCATGCCGACGGACTGGGCCAGGGAGTCGAAGGTGACGTCGCGGACGTCGTTGCCGTCGATCCGGATGGCGCCGCGCCCGACGTCGTAGAACCGCGGCACCAGGTAGGTCATCGTCGTCTTGCCCGACCCCGACGGACCGACGATGGCGGCCAGCTGCCCCGGCTCGATCCTCAGGCTGATCCCCGCCAGCGTCCAGTCGCGGGCCGGCTCGATCGGCTCCTCGGACTCCGGGTCCGTCGGCTCCGGTTCAGGCTCTGGTTCCGCCGTCGCTGCAGGTCCGAAGCGGGGCCCCGACCGCGTGCCGCTCAGCTCACGAGCCTCGGGGTAGCGGAACCAGACGTCGTCGAACTCCACCCGACCACCGTGCTGGGTGCGCTCCAGCGGACGGGCGTCGTCGCGCTCGACGATGGCCGGCACCAGGTCGAAGTACTCGAAGATCCGGCGGAACAGCGCCAGCGAGGTCTGCACGTCCAAGGTGACCCGCATCAGCTGCATCAACGGCATCTGCAGCCGGGCCTGCAGGGTGGTGAAGGCGACCAGGGTCCCCGCGGTGAGCACCTCACCCCCGCCGATCCGACCGGTCATCAGGTAGCCGGCCACCAGGTAGATCAGGGCCGGCGTGACGGCGAAGAAGGTCTGCACCAGGGCGAAGAAGGTGCGTCCGGTCATGGCCGCCTCGATCTGCAGCCGGGTCTGGTTCCGGTTCTCCTCGCGGTAGCGCTCGGTCTCGGCCTGGCCGCGGCCGAACACCTTGGCCAGCAGGATGCCCGAGACCGAGAGCGACTCCTCGGTGATCGCCGTCATCTCCGACAACGACTCCTGGGTGCGGCGCGCGATCCGCTGCCGGCGCCGCCCCACCCGGACCTGGACGACCAGGAACAGCGGCATCAGGATCAGCGTCAGGATGGTCAGCTGCCACGACAGCACCACCATGGCGATGAAGGCCGCGATCACGGTGACCGAGTTCTGCAGGATCGTGGTGGCGGTGTCGGTCAGCACCGTGCGGACGCCGCTCACGTCGTTGGCCAGTCGGGACTGGATCGCCCCGGTCTTGGTGCCGGTGAAGAAGGCCAGCTCCATCCGCTGCAGATGGGCGAAGAGGTCGCTGCGCAGGTCGGCCATGGCCGAGTTCCCGATCCGGCTGGTCAGGTAGTTCTGTCCGATCCCCAGCAGGGCGGTCACGATCGGGATCACGATCAGCCCGCCGACCAGCCACCACAGCAGCGACAGGTTCACCGGGCTGCCGTCGACCGGGAACAGGGCGTCGTCGAAGATCGCCCGGGTCAGGAACGGTGCGACCGAGGTCAGGGCCGCCGACACCAGCACCACGAGGGCGACCAGCAGCATCTGCTTCTTGTACGGCGCGAGCTGACGCGCGATCCGTCGCAGCACGCCATCGGCCACGACCTCGTCGGCCGGGGCGCCCGCCGGGGTCTGCTGGGCCGTGGCTGCCGTCATGCGCTGAGGCTACGCGCGCGTTCCGACACCACCGAGGTGCCGGTGCCGGTGGCGGCCGCTCGGCCTCCGTGGACGGCGGCCGCCATCCCGAGCCCGATGACGATCGCTGTCAGGTGGCCCAGCGCGGTGAAGTTCGGCCAGATGGCGAAGACCGCGCCCATCGCCCCCAGACAGGCGAGCGCGTACGGGAGCCGGCGACGCCGCGGCACCCGGGCGGCCAGCAGCCCGACGGCCGCCGCCAGACCGTAGCTGACGCCCACGTCCGGCTTCACGACGATGGAGAAGTGCGCGATGTGGCGGTAGAGCGCGTTGATCTCCATCGCCATCACGAACAAGGTGGCGCCGACGTGACCGAACACCCAGATCGCGATCAGGGCCGTCCGGCCGAGCCAGCGCTGCACGAGCCCGAAGACCCAGATCACCGCGGGCACCAGGAGCAGCTGGGTGAGCGGGGAGACGACGAACGCGCTGGCGGCGAGCACCGCCAGCGGGCTGGCCCGCATGTTGTCGAGGTTGGTGCTCACGCCCTCGACCAGCGTGCGGACCGTGGCGTCCGAGTGCAGCCCGATCCACAGGCTCACGACCGTCACGACCAGGCCGTAGACGATGCCGACGTCACGGCCGCGCCAGAGCCGGGCGAGCATCGTCGAGAGCCGACGATCCGGCGGGAGATCCTCCACGAGAGGCATTGTCGTCCTGCCCGACAGAGCGGCGCGGAGGGGGATCGACGTAGGCGTGGTTCGGCGGAGGGGCCAGGCCGGACGGACTCACGTGATGC
Source organism: uncultured Actinomycetota bacterium (assembly GCA_963784345.1). GTDB lineage: Bacteria > Actinomycetota > Actinomycetes > Propionibacteriales > Propionibacteriaceae > Microlunatus. Next base: position 73,777 of record CAWARE010000001.1, on the reverse strand, counting down.
ACGTCTCACCCCAGGATTTGGGGCCCGGCGTCATCTTCGCGTAACTTAGAGCCAGCGACGCGGGGTGGAGCAGCTCGGTAGCTCGCTGGGCTCATAACCCAGAGGTCACAGGTTCAAATCCTGTCCCCGCTACCACCGAGAAGAACCCAGGCCTTCGGGCCTGGGTTCTTCTGCTTCACCAGGGCCTCCGTCTGGCCGACGCCCACGTCAGCCGAGTGCCCTCACAGCCGCAGCGGCAGGTCGCGCAGCCGGGTCCCGGTGGCTGCCGCCACCGCGTTGGCCACCGCGGCTCCCACCGGTCCGATCACCGGCTCGCCCATCCCGTGCGGCTCGTCGCCACCATCGACGAAGGCCACCTCGATCGGCGGGGTGTCGGCCAGCCGGAGCAGCTGGTAGGTGTCCAGGTTGGTCTGCTCCACCATCCCGGCGCGCACCGTCAGCTCCTCGCGCAGCGTCGAGCTGAGACCCATCACCACCGAGCCCTGGGCCTGCAGCGTGGCCCCGGCCGGGTTGACCACCAGACCGCAGTCCACGGCCACCTTCACGTCGCGCACCACGATCCGGCCGTCCACCACCTCCACCTCGACGACCTGGGCCACCGCCGTGCCCAGATCCAGGCTGCAGGCGATCCCGCGACCCCGCCCGGCCGGCAGCTCGCTCCCCCAGTCCGCGAGCTCGCCCACCCGCTCCAGCACGGTCCGCAGCCGACGACCGTCCTCGCTGTCGGGCAGGTGGTCGAGCCGGAACCGCAGCGGGTCGGCGCCGGCGGCCAGGGCCAGCTCGTCCACGAAGCTCTCCAGGGCGAACGTGTTCGGGAACAGCCCCAGGCCGCGCCACGGACCGGTCGGCACCGGCAGCTGCTCGCGCCGGTTGACCACCCGGTAGGCCGGCAGCGCGTACGGCAGGAACTGCCCGAGCACGCCGCCCGGATCGAAGCCGAGCACGTCGCGGACGAGCTCGGGCAGACCGGCCACGGCCCAGATGATGTCGCCGGTGCCGGTCAGCTGCTCGACGCCGCGGATCCGACCGTCGTCAGCGAGCGAGCCGCGGAGCCGCGTGTGGGTGGGCGGCCGGTAGTAGCCCTGCCGCAGGTCGTCCTCGCGGGACCAGCCGACGTGCACCGGGCGCCCCACGGCGGCTGACAGCCGGGCCGCCTCGACGGCCGCCCCGGCGCCGGTCTTGCGACCGAACGACCCGCCGAGCTGGGTCGGTTGGACGACCACCTGACGGTCCTGGCCGATCGCCTCCTGGATGCCGCTGATCACCGAGTCCGGGGTCTGGGTCGCGGCCCACACCCGCACCGCGCCGTTCTCCCCCGGAGCCACGTCGACCAGGGCCGCCACCGGTTCCAGCTGGGCGTGCGCGGCCAACGGGGTCCGGTAGTCGGCTTCGATCACGGTGCCGGTGGCCAGCGCACGCCGGACCGAGCCCTCGCGGCGGATGACCGGTCCGGCTCCGGGCTGAACCAGCGCGTCGATGTCGGACTGGGACACCTGGGTGCCGTCCTGCCAGGTCAGCTGCAGCGCGTCGAGGGCCTGCCACGCCCGGGTCCGGGTGTCGGCCACCACCCCGGCGAAGCCGGCGGCCACGTCGATCACCACCTCGACCACCCCGGGGCGGCTGCGCGCGGATCCCTCGCTCCCCGCGGTCAGCGTCGCGCCCCAGGTCGGCGGGTGGGCCACCGCACCGAACAGCATGCCGTCCAGCCGGGCGTCGTAGCCGTACGTGGCCTCGCCGAGCAGCTTGGCCCGGAAGTCCACCCGGGGCGTGGTCCGGCCGATCCGGGCGAAGGAGCCGATCGGCTTCAGGGCCGGCAGCTCCGTGGGCTCGACCCAGTCGCCGGTGTGGGCAGCGGCCACCTGCTGGTAGGTGAGGGCTTCGGCCCTGCCCGGCGCGGTGAACGCGCCGTCCCGGGCCGTGAGCCGGCCCGGTTCGACCTCCAGCTGCCGGGCGGCCTCGGTCCGCAGCATCTCCCGGACGGCGGCGGCCGCCTCCCGGACCGGGGTGTACAGCGCGGTCACCGACGACGAGCCGAACGTGAACATGGTGCCCAGCGGGAAGCCGCGAGCGGTGTCCGCCTGCCGTACGGTCAGCGCGGCGGGGTCGATCTCGAGCTCCTCGGCCGCGATCAGGGCCAGCGTGGTGTGGATGCCCTGGCCCATCTCGACCTTGGGCACGTGGAAGCCGATGCCGTCGGCGTCCACGGTGAACCAGACAGCTGCCGACTCCGGCGTCTCCTGCGGGCCGGTACCGCGTTCGGTGATCGCCTCCACCAGCGCCGGGCGGCCCAGGGTCAACGCGATCGGGGCCCCGACCACCAGCACGCCGGCACCGGCACCCAGCCCGATCAGGACCCGGCGCCGGGTCAGCACCCGCCGTCGGCGTGGAGGCGCGCCCTCGTCGCCGCCCTCCGCGTGGCCCTCGTCGCCGCCCTCGGCGTGGCCCTCGGCGTCGTCCTCGAACGCAGCGTCGGGGTCGGTCATCAGCGGTCCCCGGCCGGTTCGTCGGCCTCGGACTCGTCGGTACGGCCGTCGCTCAGCTCAGCGGCGCGAGCCACCGCGCTCAGCTCAGCCGCGCGAGCCACCGCCCGACGGATGCTGTTGTAGCCCCCGCAGCGGCACAGGTTCGCGGTGGCGCTGGCGTCGATCTCCGCCGCCGTCGGCTCCGGCGTGCCGTTCAGCAGGGCCACCGCGGTCAGCACGTGACCCGGCAGGCACCAACCGCACTGCAGCGGCGTCTCCAGGAACGCCTCCTGCACCGGGTGCAGGTCGGTGACCCGACCGGCGGGATCCCGGGTGGCCAGCCCCTCCAGGGTGAGGATCTCGCGACCCGCCACGCTGTCGGCGCTCACCTGGCAGCTGCGGGTGACAGCACCCCCGACCAGGACGGTGCAGCAGCCGCACACACCGATCCCGCAGCCGTAGTGGGTGCCGGTCAGGCCCAGCTCGTCCCGCAGCACCCACAGCAGGGGCTCGTCCCCGTGCTCGACCTCGCGGTCCACGCCGTTGACGGTGAGCCGCACGAGGTGCTCCTGGGTTCGGGGACGAGGTACGCCGGGCCGCCATCGTAGCCACGCCGCTGGAACCGGCTGTCTATCCTGCGCAGATGACCTCCGCGGCCCCGACTCCGCCGGCCATCCCAGCGGCCGTGCCGCCGGTCGGTGTGCTGCTGGCGGCCGGCGCCGGCCGCCGAGCCGGCGGACCGAAGGCGCTGCGTCGCGCCGCGGACGGTCGGCCCTGGGTCGTGGCCGGCGTGCGCACTCTGGCCCATGGCGGGTGTTCGCCGGTGATCGTGACGGTCGGCTGCCGGGCCGACCAGGTGTCGTCCGCGCTGGCCGAGGAGGACGTCGACGTCGTCCGGGTGCCGGACTGGTCGACCGGACAGGCAGCCTCCGTCCGCGCCGGTCTCGGCGCGGCGGCCGACACCGGAGCAACGGCCGCCGTGATCCACCTGGTCGACCTGCCCGACGTGACGGCGGCGGTGGTGCGCCGGGTGGTCACCGGCGCCGACGCCACGTCCCTGGCGCGGGCCGCGTACAACGGACGCCCGGGTCACCCGGTGCTGATCGGCGCCGATCACGTGGCTTCGGTGCTGGCCTCGCTGACCGGTGACGCCGGGGCGCGCGACTACCTGGAGTCCGCCGGCGTACGGCTGGTGGAGTGCGGCGACCTGGCCGGCGGTGACGATGTCGACCACGACTGACCTGCTCGACGCACTGGTGGCGGCGCTGGCGGCGGGCCGGAGCGTCACGCTGGCCACTGTCGTCGCGGTCCACGGGTCGACGCCGCTCCCCGTCGGGTCGGCCATGGTGGTGATCGACGACGAGACGGTGCTGGGCGCCGTCTCCGGCGGGTGCGTGGAGAGCGCGGTGCACGACGAGGCGCGGCGGGTAGCGGCCACCGGAGTGCCGGTGCTGCTGCGGTTCGGGCCGGTCGAGCACCCGTACGAGATCGGGCTGACCTGTGGCGGGACGGTGTCGATCTTCGTCGAGCCGGTGCCGTTGACCTCCCTGCCGGGCTGGCGACTGATCGCCGACCGGTGTCGGACCGGGCGGCCCGCCGGCCGCTCGGTGATCATCGGCGGACCGGACCGGGGCGCCCAGGAGTTCCTCGACGAGGACTCGGGTCAGGGCACGTCGGAGACCGTGACCGCCGGTGACCGGGTGACGTTCGTCCAGCGCTGGCGGGCGTCGGCGCGCATGATCATCGTGGGCGCCGACGGACTCGCCGGGGCCCTGAGCGAGCAGGCGCGGCTGCTCGGCTACGCGGTCACGGTCTGCGACCCTCGCCCCGTTTTCGCCACCCCACAACGGTTTCCCGGCTCCACAGTGGTCCGCGCCTGGCCCGATCGCTACCTGCGCGAGGAGGCGGCCGCCGGACGGTGCGACGACCGCACGGTGGTCTGCGTGCTGACCCACGACGTCCGGGTCGACGTCGCGGTGATCATGGTCGCGCTGGGCCTGCCCGATCTCGCCTTCGTCGGCGCCACCGGTTCCCGGGCGACCTGTGCGGACCGGGAGCAGCGACTGCTCCAGGCGGGCTGTCCCAGCGAGGACCTGGTCCGGCTGCGCACTCCGCTCGGGCTCGACCTCGGGGGGCGGGACCCGGCCGAGGCCGCGGTCAGCATCGTCGCCGAGATCCTGGCCGAGCGGCACGCCCGCCGGGGAGGACGGCTGCACGACGGACGCGGCCCGCTGCACGAGCCGGTCCCCGATCAGGGCGCAGCAGCGGGACTCAGCCCACGCCCCACCGGGTGAAGGGGCGGCTGAAGAGCTCGGAGTTGGTGTACCGGAAGTCGCTGGTCACGTTCTCCCCCGCCCAGACCGGCACCTCCCAGGGAGTGTCCTCGGCCGGCACCTCGAGCTCGGCGACGACCAGACCGGTGTTGGCGTCGGCGAACTCGTCCACGATCCAGCCGGGCCACGGGTCGCCCAGCTCGTAACGGGTCTTGGTGATCGGGAAGCCGTCGGTGATCATGGCCAGCAGGGCGCGCGCGTCCTCGACGGGGACCTCGTACTCGTACTCCGGCCGCCCGATCCCCACCTGCTTGCCCTTGATGGTCAGATACGCGCGGGCATCGTCGACGACCCGGACCCGGATGGTCATCCCCGGCTTCGCGCAGAGGTACGCCTGGCTCAGCGCCGAGGTCGCGATGACCGCGTCCCGCCACTCGTCGCCGACAACCACCAGCTTGTGCTCGAACTCGGTCGCCATGCGGGCAGCGTACTGGCGGTTTCTGTCCTATTCTGACGATCACGCTCGCGGTTTGCTCCGGCCCTGAACAGAAAGCCTCTCGATGTCTGCCTCTCGTTCGGGTCGTGCTTGGCGCCGCCTGCTCACCGGCCTGATCGGCCTCACCCTGGTCGGCGCCTCGCTGGCCGCCACGCCGGACACCGCGTCGGCCGGCACCCGCCACCGCTACCTGGTGAAGACCACCGCGGGCTCCGACGTCGCGCGACCGCTGGCCAAAGCCCGGCAGAGCGGTGGCACCGTCCTCACCCGGCTCTCCCGGACGATGAGCGGGTTCACCGCCGAGCTGACCCCGGGGCAGGCCGGCCGGTTGGCCAGCGACCCCTCGGTGACCGCCGTCGTCGCCGACGTGGCGTACACGGTCGACGACCAGCGGGTGACCGCCAACGCGAGCCAGAGCGGTCCGCCGTGGGGTCTGGACCGGATCGACCAGCGGACCCCCGCGCTCGACGGCCGCTACGACTACCTCACCGCCGGCTCCGGCGGCACCGCGTTCGTGATCGACTCCGGGATCCGCCTCACCCACACCCAGTTCGGTGGCCGGGCGGTCAGCGGCTGGGACTTCGTCGGCGGCGACGCCAACGCCTCCGACTGCGCCGGCCACGGGACCCACGTCGCCGGGACGATCGGCGGCAGCACGTACGGCGTGGCCAAGGGCGTCCGCCTGGTGTCGGTCCGGGTGCTCGACTGCAGCGGCAGCGGCTACATCATCGACATGATCGACGCCCTGGAGTGGGTGGCGGCGCACAAGCCGGCCGGCCCGGCGGTGGTCAACATGAGTCTCGGCTTCGAGGTGACCTCGGCCACCAGCACCATCGCGGCCTACGTGGACGGCGCCGTCAACGCCGTCGTCAAGGCGGGCATCCCCGTGGTGGTGGCCGCCGGCAACTCCGGCGAGGACGGGCTCTCCGCCTGCAGCTACAGCCCGGCCCGCGTGCCCGCCGCCATCACGGTCGGCGCCAGTGACGACACCGACACCCGCGCCTCGTTCTCCAACCTCGGTGGCTGTGTCGACCTCTACGCCCCCGGCGTCGACGTGCTGTCGTCCTGGGTCAGCTCCAACACAGCAGCCGGCTACCTGGACGGCACCTCGATGGCGTCGCCCCACGTCGCCGGCGCCATCGCCCGGCTGCAGCAGGACGATCCGCTGGCCTCGCCGGCCGCGCTCGCCGGTCAGCTCCTGGGCCGCTCGACCCTCGGCGCCCTCACCGACGCCGACGAGGTCGGGACCCCGAACCGACTGCTGTTCGCCACCCCGCCGGCCGAGCTGGCCGGCGTCCCGACCGCCGTCTCGGCCGTCACCAGCGACAGCCGGAAGACCGTCACCGTGCGCTGGTCACCCCCGGCCGGTGCGCCGACCCTGACCGGCTACCGGGTCATCCGCACCGGCAGCCGCGACACCGGTGGCAAGGCGGTGGCCGTGGCCAACGTCGCGACCACCACCCGCAGCCACACCTTCACCGGGCTGCTCGCCGGCGGCAGCTACGGGCTCCGGGTGCTGCCCATCACTTCGGCCGGTCCGGGTCGGGCCACTGGTGTGAGCGTGCGGCTGCTGGCCGTGCCCGGCGCGCCGGCCATCGGGAAGGCCTCGTCCGGCAGCAAGAAGGGCAAGGGCGTCACTGTCGTCGGGCGGTGGGCCAAGCCGACGTCCGGCGGGGCGGTGGCGAGCTACCAGGTGCGAGCGGACCGGGTCGGCAGCAGCAAGGACAAGACCGTCACGGTGCGCTCGACCGCTCGGTCGGTCACCATCACGGGTCTGGCCAAGAAGAAGAAGTACCGGATCCTGGTCCGGGCGACGAACGTGGCCGGTACCGGCTCGTGGTCCAAGGCGTCGGGCAAGGTCACCGCACGCTGACGGGCGTCAGGATCCGTCAGCGGCTGACTCCTGGATAGGGGCGGCCGTACCCGGGTTCACATCCGGCGTGTCGGGGACCGCGTCGGCACCACCGACGGCGGTCTCGGTCCCGCTGAAGCCCGAGGGCCCCTCGGAGACCTGACCCTCGGAGTCGTCGCGGCGGTTCTCGTCGTCCTGGGCGGGACCGGGCTGCTGCAGATCAGGCTGCTGGGGATCAGGCATGGTCACACCGTAGGCGACGCCTCAGCACGCCCTGCGCGGGTAGACCCTCAGCGTGATCCCGGGCCGGTGCCCAGCCGGAATGACGGAAACCCGCAGCTCGTTGGCGGGTACACGGCGTGTCGCACCGGCGTGTCGTCATCGAGCTGCGGATCTCCGTCACCACAAGGCTGGAGCCGGGTCAGGCGTCGAGGCCCAGACCGCGTCGACCGATGTCGTTGAGGTCGTCGACCCCGAACCGGTTGGTCCAGGACGCCTCGTAGTGCTCCTCGGGGAAGTCGTACGGGCTGTTGCCGGCCAGGAAGGCCTCGCGCACCTTGGTCTGGTACGCCACGTTCTTGGCGCAGAGCGGCGCGGCCGGGATGTACATCACGTTGCCCCAGCCCTGCTGGTCGGTGACCGGCGCGACGGAGTGGATCATGTCGCAGTGCCACCAGACCGAGTCACCGGGCTCGACGTCGGGGATCGAGGAGACGGCCTCCAGCAGGATCGCGTGGTAGCGCTCGTTCACCGGGAAGGTGCGGTTGGGCTGCACCCCGCACATCTCCTCGTCGGCCACGTCGTCCAGCAGCGGCCGCAGCATCAGGTAGGCCATCGCCTTGGGGATCGGCACCGTGTGCAGCACCCCCTGGTCGTTGCTCATCTGCGACAGCGCCGTCCAGCCCTGGAAGGTGCGGAAGGCCGAGCACATGGTGGACCCCGGGTACTGCGTGGCCTCGGTGCGGTACGCCGCGTCCCACGGGTCGTAGGCGGCGACGTCACCGGAGAACAGGTGCCGGAAGTGCTGCTGGTAGCCCTCGGTCATCCACAGGTCGAGGGTGCCGGGATCGAGGTGGGTGCCCAGGCCGCCGGAGGTAGCGCCCGGGGGGCGGCGGCGGATCCGGTCGGGGTACAGGGTGTCGACCTCCGGGTCGAACCACTGGTGACCGTCGCTGTTCGCGATCCACTGGCTGTTGAGGAAGGCCTGCGCCGTGGCCATCCGCGGGTGCTGCCGTGCTTCCATCTGCGCGCTGGACCAGTAGATCGGGTAGATCTCGGGCTTGCTCATCTCGCTGCCCAGGCTGCCGAAGAAGTCGTCGGCCGGCCCGGAGTAGGACTCGAAGAAGTGGTTGCTGTCGACGTAGTCCACCGCGTCGCGGTCCCACTTCTCGGCCTCGGACCGGTCGAAGTGGCCGCGGATCACGGCGCACCCACGGCGCTTCAGCAGGGCCAGCTGGTCGGCGGACACGGTGCCGGCCGCGATGTCGGCGTACTCGATCACCGGCCACACCTCCTCGCCCCGCTCCCGGGTGGCCCGGATGTCGGCGATCTCGCTCTCCAGGAACGTCTCGATCTCGGCGATGACGTCCGCGACCGTACGGCCGGAGGCCTCGATCCGGGCGCGGATGGCGGCCTTGATCTCGGCGGTGGCCGCCGGGATGTCGTCCGGGATCGTCTCCCAGTGCGGCAGCCCGGTCAGCGCAGACACGGTGCTGGTGCTGGCGGTGGTGGTCATCCTCGTCCTCCTGGAGTGTGGTTCGTCGGCGCGGTGTCTCGTCGGTGAAGAGTGCTGGGCGACAACCCGACGAGCGAGTTGTTACGATCCCTAACTATTGGCCTGAGAGAACTGTACGACGACCAGCCGCTAAAGTGCAAGGGCTCCTAACAACTTCTTCCCCGACCCTCGGAGGTACGCCGTGACCGACCGGACGGAAGGTCCGCGACGGCCCACCCTCGGCGTGGTCCGCGAGCTGACCGACCGGCACGTCGTCGACCAGCTGCTGGACACCCACGAGCTGACCCGGGCCGAGCTGGCCCAGCGCACCGCCATCTCCAAACCGACCATCTCGGAGTCGGTCCGCCGGCTGACCGAGGCCGGGTTGCTGGAGGAGGCCGGCCACCAGGTGGGGCGCCGCGGTCCGGCCGGCACCTTCTACCGGCTGCGAGCCGACCTCGGCGGCGCCGTCGCGGTCTCGGCCGGCCCGGACGGGGTGCTGGCCGAGCTGCTCGACCTGCGGGGTGACTGCCGGCGACGAGCCCACCGGCCGGTGCAGCGTGCCCGCCTCCCGGTCCGAGCTCGAGCCGCTCCTGGTCGACGCCGTGGCCGAGGTGGTGGCCGACGCACCGGGTGGCGTCCTGGCCGGCACCCTGAGCGTGGCCGGACCGGTGGACCGGGCCACGGGCACCCTCGTCCGGCTGCCCGACTCCCCGTTCCTGGTCGACGCCCTCGACCCCGTCCCGCTGCTCACTCCCCTGCTGGGCCGGCGTCCGGTGGTGGACAACGACGTCGACTGGGCCGCCCTGGCCGAGCGGACCGAGGGTGCCGCGCAGGGTCTGGACGACTTCGTCTACCTGTTCCTCGGGCCCGGCCTCGGCGGCGCCGTGGTCACCGCGGGTCAGGTGCTGCACGGGGGCCGCGGTCTGGCCGGCGAGATCGCGCACGTCCGCACCATCGGCCCCGACGGCCGGGCCGTCCGGCTGGTCGAGGTCTTCGCCGAGCTCGGCCTGCGCCGACCGGGGAGCGCCGCGCTCGACGTCGACCGCCTGCGGACGGTGCTCGACGGAGCGCACCGCCGCCGACCGGCGGGTCGCGGAGGCGGTGATCACCGCGCTGGCCGGGGTGATCGCGTCGATCGGCACCGTGCTCGATCCGCAGGCGGTGCTGGTCGGCGGGCCCTGGGCCGACCACCCCACCATCGGGGACCGACTCCCGAGCGCCGTGGCCGGTCTCGCTGCCGTGCCGACCGAGGTGCGGCTGGCCGGTCTGGGGTCCGACGCCCCGCACCGCGGGCGCCCGACGGGCAGCGGTCACGGCCGCCCGGGCCGCCCTGATCGCGACCCTCCACGTCGCCGACGCGGACTGACCGGCTCTCGAACCACGCCGGACCCCGGCCCTGGGCCCGACTCGAGGACCGGGTCGACGCGACAGTGGGTTGAAACGGTTCAGGGCCGCCGTTAGGTTGGTCGGGTGGCTTCCGCACCGACGCTGTCCGAGCTCCGACACGTCTTCTCGAACCCCCCGCCGGAGGCCCGGCCGATGATGCGCTGGTGGTGGTTCGGTCCCGAGGTCGGTCGCGACGACATCGAACGCGACCTGGCCACGATGGCGGCCGCCGGCATCGGCGGCGTCGAGGTGTCCTACGTCTACCCGCTGGTCGAGCACCCGACCCGACTGGGATCGGAGGAGTTCCTGGCCGACCTCGCCTACGCCGCCGACGTGGCCGAGGGTCTGGGACTGCGCTTCGACGTCACCCTGGGCAGCGGCTGGTCGTTCGGCGGTCCGCACATCGGCCCCGAGCACGCCGCCCGCCGGCTGCGCTGGGAGCGGCGCGAGATCGGCCCGGACGGCTTCCTCCTCGACGGTGGTCGGCAGGCCTGGCCCGGGGACGAGCTGGTCGGGGTCTACCTCGGCGCCGGGTCGCTGCAGGAGGAGCCGGTCGGCGTACGCCGTCGCTGCCGCTCGGACCTGACGGCACGGTCGAGGTGCCGGCCGGGGTCGGCACCCGGGTGCTGCTGACCGCCACCGCCGGCCTCACCGGGCAGAACGTCAAGCGGGCCGCCGCCGGAGCGGAGGGTCCCGTGCACGACCACTACAGCGCCGCCGCCGTCCGCCGGCACCTCACCGCCCTGGGCGACCGTCTCGTCGCCGCCGTCGGCGCCCACCGGCTCGGGTCGGTGTTCTGCGACAGCCTGGAGGTCTACCACGCCGACTGGACGGGCTCGCTGCCCGCGGAGTTCGCCCGCCGGCGCGGGTACGACCTGGAGCCCGGGCTGTGGCAGCTGGTGACCGACGGACCCGAGGCCGCCCGGTTCCGGGCCGACTACCACCGGACCCTCTCCGAGCTGTACGAGGACGAGTTCCTCGTCCCGCTGGCCGCCTGGGCCCACGGCCACGGCGTCCCGCTCCGGGTGCAGAGCTACGGCGAACCGCCGGCCACCCTGGCCAGCTACGCCCACGTCGACGGCATCGAGGGCGAGCAGTGGGGCTGGACCCGGATGCCGCCGACCAAGTGGGCCAGCTCGGCGGCCCATCACCTGGGGGTGCCGGTCGTGTCGTCGGAGACCTGGACCTGGGTGCACGCCCCCTCCTTCCGGGCCACGCCGCTGGACCTGAAGGGCGAGGCCCACGAGCACTTCCTGCTCGGCGTCAACCAGCTGATCGGGCACGGCTGGCCCTGCTCGCCGCGGCCCACCGGTCCGGACGGCGGTCTCGGCTGGTTCTTCTACGCCTCGGCCGCCCTGGACGACCGGAACGCCTGGTGGCCGGCGGCGGCGGACCTGATGGGCTACCTGCAGCGCCTGTCGGGTCTGCTGCGGCTGGGCGAACCGGTCCGCGACGTGCTGCTCTACCTGCCCACCACCGACGCGTACGCACGACTGGGCACGGCCACGTCGCTGGACCTGTGGCGCACCCTGGCCGGGATGGTCGACCCCGACGTGATCCGCTCGCTGCGCACCGGCGGCTACGACCTGGCGCTGCTGGACGACGACCTGGCCCAGCGCGTCACCCCGACGGCTGACCTGGTGGTGGTGCTCCCCGGGGACGTCACCGTCCCGGCGCGACCCGGTCCTGGCTGGACGAGGTGACGACGGCCGGCGGACAGGTGATCACCGTGACCCCTGACGACGACGCCGCAGCAGCTGTCGGACGGCACCTCGCGCCCGACCTGACGCTGCACCCGGCCCGGACCGACGTCGGCATGGTGCACCGCCGGATCGGTGACCTGGACGTGCACCTGGTGGTCAACACCGGACCGCACTCCCGCCGTCAGCGGGCGCTGCCCCGGTCTCTGCACCGCCACCTCGAGGTCTGGGACCCGGTCGACGGGCGCGTGCTGGACGCGGTCACGGATCCAGGAGGTCACGGCGTCGAGATCGTCCTCGCGCCCTACCAGGCAGTCGTCCTGGTCGGTCACGACGATCTGGTCGGTCACGACGAGCTGGGCGGTCACGACGAGGTGAGCCCCAGCGCGGTGCCGGTCAGCCGCGCCGACGACGCAACCGCCGAGCGGACGCGACTCGACGCCGGCTGGCGCCTGCTGCGGCCGGACGGCACCGACCTCGGCGAGGTGAGCCTCCCCCACCGCTGGGAGGACGACCCGCGGGTGGGACCCGACCACTCCGGCACGCTGGCGTACGAGACCACGATCGCCGCCCCGGCGGACGCGGGCCCGATCCGGCTCGACCTGGGCGAGGGTCTCGCTGCGCAGGACAGCGGAGCCGGACGGGAGAGCGGCATCGAGGGCCACTCCTACCGGGTGCGCCTGGCGCCGCCGGTCGGCGAGGTCGTCCGGGTGCTGGTCGACGAGAGCCGGTGGCGACGCTGTGGGCACCGCCGTACGTCTGCGACCTGACCGAGCACCTCCGCGGCGTCACCACCGCCACGCTGCGGCTCGAGGTGTCCAACACCACGGCGAACGCCCTGGCCGCCGACGAGACGGTGACCGACTGGGTGGCCGACGCGGAGCGCTGGCACGGCCGGCGGTTCCGGATGCAGGCCCTCGACCGGGTGCGCGAGGGCCTGTCGTCGGGGCTGCTGACCGTGCCCGAGCTCCTCAGCTGGCGGCGATCGTCACCGTGATGCTCGCCTGGTCACCGGAGTTGTTGATCATGACGTTGATCACGTCCTCGTTGGTGTTCTTGTCCAGGTCCCAGTTGCTGCTGGACTCCACGAAGTCCGCCTCCCCGATGATCGCCTTGTCGGCGTCGTCGGTGATCTTGAGGTTGAAGGTGGAGTCGGAGAAGGCGCAGGAGCCGCTGGCCTTCACCTCGATGTACTGCGTGCCGCTGGCCGGCAGCGCGCCGCCGGCGGCGACCACTGCGTTGTTGAACAACGACAGGTTCGAACCCTCCGCCCCGTTGTCGTACATGCACTCGACGTTGGTGACGTAGAGCCGCAACGCCTGCCCGCGGTTGTTGACGACATTCAGGTAGGCCCCGTAGCCCATGATCAGCTCGCATTCTCTAGGGTGATGACGATGCCGTAGAAGTAGGCGTCGTCGGTTTCGCCGGACAGCTTGGTGATGGCGATGGTGGACTTGATCGCGCCGACGGTGGCTGATGACGCTCAGTTTGTCGTCAGGGACCTGCAGGTGGTCGTCCCACATCTGCTCGGCGTTCCCGGTCGACGCCCCGGTCCAGATGATGTTGTGCCCGGCCCAGGGAACGTAGAAGCCGTGGCGATAGCCGGCCCGCCGTCCGAGGCGTCAGCGTCAGCACCAGCCCGATGTCGCCGAAGTCGTTGGAGTCGATGAACTGCATGCTCGCTTCGTAGGAGACCTTGACCGTCGAGTGGTCACCGAAGGAGTCGGTGATGTAGTCCATCTTGGGGATCGTGTTGTTGGTCTTGGGATCAGGCAGCACCGAGGCCTTGCCCCAGTGCTGATCCAGGATCGACCAGGTGAAGCCGGTGGTGTCGCTCAGGTTGTGGATCATGACGCTGACCACCATCTTGTGGCCCAGGTAACCGACGATCATGGGTATCGCGGCGAGCGCCGCCAGACCGGCCGTCTCCGCCGCCACCGAGCCCCACTGCACCGCCAGGACTTCGCGCCCTGCTCCCCGAGATCCCCGGCGATGTCACCGATCTCGGCGTCGGCGTCGGCGAGCGCGTCCTCGGATGCCTCCTCGGGGTCGATGTCGGGATCCTCGACCTCGCTGGCGGCCTTGGTGTCGACGGCGTTCTTGTTGAAGTAGGTCTTCAGGTTGGCGTAGACCGGCTTCAGCAGATCCTGGAACAGCATCGAGCTGAGCTTGATCCCCACCGGCAGCCCGGCCAGCCCGAGCCCGAGGCTCAGGGTCGCTGCAAGGCCGGTGGTCCTGTTGTGGGTCTGGATGGTGGCGATGCCGACCACCGGGATCGGGTCACCGGGCGCGGCAGCGACATGACCCTCGCCCGACGGCGGGTCCCGGTAGAAGGCGCCCATCCGCACGTCGAGGTTGCCGCTGGAGGACATCTTGATCGGGCTGGTGCCATCCGGACCGACGGCATCGATCCACACCTCGTTGCCCTGGCTGACGTTGTCGGCGACCCAGCCCCAGTAGTCGGCGGTCTGGTTCATGCTGTCGAAGTAGGCCTGAGTGGCATCGCCGCCCTGCTGGGCCGAGGCGATGGCCGCCGCGAAGGCGTCGGTCTGGATGTTGGGCGGGGTGGATCCCGCGGTGATCGGGGTCAGGGCCAGGCTGACGGTCTTGGCGGGGTCGGGATCGTTCATGGGTTCTCCTGGGACGGGGGTGGACAGGGGTGGGCGGACGTGGCCGGAGAGGGACGGGCGGCACTGGACCGGGTGACACAGGCGGGTGGAGCGGGTGGAAACAGGCGGGTGGGAGCGGGCGGTGCCCGGTCAGGGGGTTCCGACGACGAGGGTGGAGCAGTAGAAGTAGGCCTGGTCAGTGGCGCCGGAGGCCTTGTCCAGCGACAGCACCGCCGGCAGCTGCTCGGACCCCTGTACGGACGCTGAGGCCGGCACCGACGTCGTCGGAGTGCTTCGCCCACACCTGTTCCGGGCTGTCGTCGGTCGTCCCGATCCAGATCACGTTGTTCCCGGACACCGGGATCCAGACGAGCGCCTGGATCTGAGCCGCACCGTCGGGGACGATCGTCAGCACGTAGCCGACCGGCGAGATCCGGGTCAGTGTTGACGAACAGCAGGTGCAGCTCGGCGCAGAGGTCGAGCACCCTGGCCGGTTCCAGCGGGTCGGGGCCCCGGCGCCGGGCCGGGACGGCTGCTGTCGGCAGGGTCACGGCCGCCTCGCCGTGGAAGACCTGCACGCTCCAGCTCAGTGGCCCCGTGAGGTTCTCCACCACCAGCGAATGGCGCATGGTGTGGCCCAGGAACTCGATGATCGCCGGGATGGCCATCAGCGCACCGATCCCCAGGCACTCCGCGGTGACCTGACCCCAGCCGATGGCGGTGAAGTCCAGCCCGAGCACGACCAGGGTCGAGACGAGACCGATCGCCTTCTGGCTGACCGCGAACAGCACCTTGGGACGTGATCGACTCGGCGTCCATGTCGGGCGACTCCACCTGACTGGCCTGCGGCGAACGCCGACGGCGAGACCGATCAGGGCAAGACCGGCGCTCTGGTAGAGCGCCGGCAGCAGGGCCTCGAAGACCGTCTCGTCGATGTCCACCGACGTCGGGTTGTCCTCGACCACGACGCCCACGCTCAGCTGGCGTCTGATCCCGGTGCCGGTCAGCTCCATGGTCGTCACCGTCGAGGACGCCGACCTGCCCGCTGGCGGCATCCGGCGCCCAGACGGCCTGCACCCGCAGCTCCACGTTGCCGTCGCTGGCCATCAGGATCGGGCGCTGCTCGGGCGTCGACCCCGGGATTGAGGGTGATCGTGTCGTCGGCGAGATCGGCCCAGAAGTCAGCTGTCTGGTTGAGCGAGTCGAAGTAGCTCCGGGTGGCCGGTCCGCCGGCCTCCGACGCGGTCACAGCTGTCGAGAAGGCGGTGTCGACCACGGCGGGGAAGGCGGGCTGGATCGGCTGCAGCGCGAGCAGGAGCGTCGTCCCTGGCGTCGTTCCGGGGGGCGTGGCAGGGATCGTGGCTGGGGTCGCTTCGGGCACGTGGGTCCGTTCTCGGGCGGGGTGGGACGGGAAGGGTGGGACGAGAGGGTGGAGCAGAGCGTGGAGCGAGGTGGTGCTCAGGCGGGGGTCACAGGGGGCTGATACGCAGCACGCAGTGGTAGCTGTCGGAATTTCCGGTCAGGGCGTCCATACCCAGACTCAGATAGAACTTCTGATTTCCGTGGGTCGTGTGCAACGTCGCTTCAGGACAGGAGTCGAAAGCCTGATTCCCAATCCATTCCCGGCGCCACGTCGCCCATCCACAATGCATTGTCGGCCCCCCACGGAATGGAGATCGATGACCCCCACGTCCTGACCGGTGAGACCGTCGGGCGACAGCTTGAGGGCCACGCCGGTGCCTTTGTAGCCGTTGGCGTTCATTGCCGAGAAATTGGCCTGGAAGACGACCGGCAGATCGCTGGTGTCACCCCAGGCGTCCACCGCCCGCGCCATCTTCGGCAGCACCTGATCGGCCGGTTGAGCCGTCATCGCGCCGTTGTAGATGTAGGGCTGCGACCAGGTGAAGTCGCTGGTCGGTCACGTTGTCGATCTGCAGGTGCAGCAGGAACTGCTTGGACAGCTCGGTGATCAACAACGGCACGGCGGCGAGCAGCGCCAGCGCCCCGAACGCGGGGACGGCGGCGGAGAGGTCGATGGCCACCTCGGCGACCGCGACCTCCTCCACCACCAGCTCGGCGGTCTCGGCCCCGACCTCCTCGGCGGCCCCACCCGCAGCGTCGGCCAGTTCGGCGCCGAGATCGGCGATGTCCTCGCCCACATCCACATCCAGCCAGCGCACCACGGTGTTCTGGACGTAGCTGACGAGCTGCTGCAGAAGGGGCTTGAACAGCGACTGGACGAGGATGTTCGTCACCACGATCCCGGCCGGGAGCTCTCCCAGGGAGAGCCCGAAGGAAACGATCTTGGCCAGGTCGTTCGGCCCCGGCAGGGCCAGCCGGACGGTGGCCACACCCCGGACCGGGAGGCCGTTCAGATCCGTCTCGGCCAGGCCGTCGTTCAGCCGGACGGCGACGTTCATGGTGGCGTGACCGTCGGTCGCCCGGGCCTGGACCGCACCACCGGGCAGCGGCTCGGTCACGAAGGCTTCCGCGCCCGTGCGATGGAGATAGGCGACCAGGTCCGACAACGACAGCAGGTGCTGCAGGTAATCAGCTGTCCCCTTTCCTCCACTCACTGCCTGGGAAATGACGTCGCGGTAGACATCGTCGTTTTCCACGGGAAATCCGACAGCTGTGGTGGGAACCAAACTGAATTGCAAGCACAGGGGCCGCTTGATCGTGAGTGGTGGGGGTTACCCGTGACTTCTTTCTTCGTCATGATCCCCCGACCGAGAACGGACACTACCGTCTTCGGCAACGCCCTGGATAGTGGTCGGACCCGCCAATCTCATGGATGCCGAACGAACGTCGGAAATGACACCTCGACGTCATCTGCGGGCCATTCGCGTACGGTCGCGCGGGTGGGGTTTCACCAAGGCGCAGCTGCAGTCGTACGTCGACGCCTCGGTGCCCGATCTGGTCGGGCCGGGACTGCGGCTGCTGTTCGTCGGCATCAACCCGGGGCTGTGGACCGCGGCGACCCAGACCCACTTCGCGCACCCCGGCAACCGCTTCTACCCGGCTCTGCGGCTGGCCGGCATCGTCGACCGCGAGATCAGCCGGGCGGAGCCCCTGAGCGAGGCCGACCGGGACTACCTGATCACCCGGGGGATCGGCAACACCAACCTGGTCAACCGGGCCACCGCCCGCGCCGACGAGCTGACCGCCGACGAGCTGCGCGCCGGCCGGCGGCGGCTGGAGTCGTTCGTGGCCGAGCACCGGCCGGCGGTGGTGGCCGTCGCGGGCATCACCGCCTACCGCACCGCGTTCGCGCGTCCCCGGGCCGGCGCCGGGGAGCAACCCGAGTCGCTGGCCGGAGCACGGTTGTGGGTGGTGCCCAACCCGAGCGGGCTGAACGCCCACGAGACGATCGCCAGCCTGGCCGCCGCCTACGCGGAGCCGGCCCGGGCTGCGGGTCTGCAGCTGCTGCCGCCCGCTTCACCTCCAGCGGCAGTCGGCTAGCCGCCGTCGCCGCCACTGGCTGTGGCGGCCACCACCGCGATCATGGCCGCCGACGCCTCGGCGATCGCGTCCTTGACCGCCTTGGCCGCCCAGTCGCCCTGGCTGAGCTGCTTGGCCCTGGTCCTCACGAGCCTTCTTGTCGGGGCCGACCAGCACCTTGGGCAGGATCCCGGTGGCGTCCAGCAGAGCGATCAGCGCCACGGTGCGCTCGGTGGGAGTCAGCCCGTCGACCAGTGCCGACCAGAGCCGCGCCCGGACCTCCTGCTCGGGTCCCGGAATGACCGTGGGGTAGGACCGCACGCCGAGGATCGCGCTCCGCTGCTCGGTCAGCACGCCGGAGTGGACGAGCCGGGCCGACCGCCGGTCCGTGAGGCCCTTCGAGATCGGCTGCCAGCTCATCGGGCTGATCAGGTTCTTCACCTTCTGGCCCTCCTTCTCGGTCAGCTTGACCAGCACGGCGTCCAGGTCGGGGTCGTCGGTGGGCCCGGTGTTGATCACCGAGACCTTGCCCCGTTCGGTCCAGCCCGCCTCGGCCGGGGCGATGGAGATCCGCTCGGCCAGCGCGAGCTCGACCAGCAGCGCCGCCCCGAGGGCGGGGTTGAGATCCACGCCCGAGGCGATGGTCTTGCCGGTGGTGTCGTCGAGGGCCAGCAACAGCAGTTCGTCGGCGATCAGCATGATCTCGACGCTACCGTGGGCGTCATGCCCGTCCCCCCACCCACACCTGCGACCCCGACCCCCGTGACACCGACCCCCGCTACGCCGAGCGCTGCGACCCCGACCGCGTACCCGATCCACCAGCACCGCCTCGCCAACGGGCTGCGGGTGATCGCCAGCCCGGATCACGCGGCCCCGTCGGTGGCGGTCAACCTCTGGTACGACGTCGGCTCCCGGCACGAGCAACCCGGTCGGACGGGCTTCGCCCACCTGTTCGAGCACGTGATGTTCCAGGGCTCGGCCCACGTCGAGTCCGGCCAGCACATCGGTCTGCTGCAGGCCGCCGGCGCCTCGGTCAACGCCACGACCTGGTTCGACCGCACCAACTACTTCGAGACCCTGCCCAGCGGCGGCCTCGACCTCGCCCTGTGGCTGGAGGCGGACCGGCTCGGCAGCCTGCTCGACGCCCTCACCCAGGCGAACCTGGACAACCAGCGCGAGGTGGTCAAGGAGGAGAAGCGGCAGCGCTACGACAACGTTCCGTACGGCGACGCGATGCGCCGTCTGATCGAGCTGACCTTCCCCGCCGACCACCCGTACGGGCACACGGTCATCGGCTCGATGGAGGACCTGGACGCGGCCACGGTGGAGGACGTGGCGGCCTTCTTCACCGCCTTCTACCTGCCCAACAACGCCGTGCTGTCCATCGTGGGTGACTGCGACGCCGACGCGGCGTTCGCCAAGGCGGAGACCTACTTCGGCGGGCTTCCCGCGGGACCCCGGCCGAGCGCGCCGGCGGCCGAGCCGCTTCCGCCGCTGACCGGACTGCCCCGGCAGGAGACGTCGGCCGACGTGCCCGCCGACGCGGCGTACCTCACCTGGCGGCTGCCCGCCGTCGGTTCGCCCGAGTTCGACGCGATCGACCTGGGCCTGACGGTGCTCGGCCACGGCCAGACCTCCCGCCTGCACCGGCGGCTGGTCCGCCGCGACGAGATCGCCGAGTCCGCCTCGGCCAGCACCATGGGACTGATCGGCGGCACCTCGATGGGGTACGGCTACGCCCGGGCCCGGGACGGCGTCGCTGTCGAGCGGGTCCACGACGCCGCGCTGGAGGAGGTCGAGCGGATCGTCACCGACGGCGTCACCGAGACCGAGCTGCGCCGGGCCAAGGCGCAGTTCGAGCGGCACTGGCTGCACGAGCTGGCCCGGATCGACTCCCGGGCCGACGCGTTCGGGGAGTTCGCCACCCTCTACGGCGACCCGGAGCTGGTGAACACCCGGCTCGACCAGATCGACGCCGTGGACACCGCCGCCGTGGCGGCCGCCCTGCAGGCCGGCCTGGCCCCGGCCAACCGCTCCACCCTGATCTACCGCAAGGAGAACGCTTCGTGACCATGACCGTGACCACCCGCCCCGACATCGCCCCACCGCCGCCCTGGAGCTTCCCTCCGGTCCAGACGAGCCGCCTGAGCAACGGGATCGAGCTGCACCGCTACCACCGGCCGGGGCAGCAGATCGTCGCCGCCCACCTGGTGCTGGAGGTCCCGCTCAGCGCGGAACCGCAGGACCGCGAGGGGGTGGCCACCATCACCACCCGGTGCCTGGACGAGGGGACCAGGCGGCACGCCGGCGAGGAGTTCGCCGAGCTGCTGGAGACCGAGGGGGCCGGGTTCGGCATCGAGATCGGGTTGTCCGGCCTGCAGGCGGTCCTGGACGTGCCGGTCCGCCGGCTGGACCGGGCCTTCGAGCTGTTCGCCGAGGCGGTCACCGAGCCGGCGCTGGCGCCCGACGACGTCGCCCGGCACGTGCAGCTGCGGCTGGCCGAGATCGAGCAGGGCCGGGCCAACTCGGCCAGCCGGGCCACCACCGAGTTCCGGCGCGCCGTGTTCACCCCCGACAGCCGCGCCGCGCGGATGAACGGCGGCGAGCCCGGAGACCGTGTCGGCGGTCACCGCCGCCGACGCCGCGGCCTATCACGCCGACCGCTACGGCCCGGACGGGGCGACCCTGATCGTGGCCGGGGACCTGACCGGGACCGACGTCGAGGCGCTGGCGGAACGGACCTTCGGCGGCTGGCACAACCCCGGCCAGCGCCGGGCCCCGCAGCAGCGGGCCGAGCCGGGCGGCCGGACCGCCGTCCTGGTCGACCGGCCGGGTGCTGTGCAGGCCGACCTCCGCCTGGGGGCGTACGCGGTGGACCGCACGGACCCGCGGTGGGCCGACCTGACCGTCGCCGGCTACGCGATGGGCGGGGCCTTCCTGTCCCGGCTCAACAAGGTGCTGCGCGAGGAGCGCGGCTACACCTACGGGGTGCGGCTCGGGTTCTCCCCGCTGCGCGAGGGCGGCTGGTACGCCGTCCAGGGCTCGTTCCGCACCGAGGTGCTGGTCGACGCCGTCCGGGAGGCGCGTGAGCTGCTGGACGTGTCGGCTCGGCCGTTCGACGCCGCCGAGGTGACCGACGCCGTGGCCTACTACACCGGCACCTCACCGCTGCGGTTCGCCACCGCTGACGGGGTGGCCGACCAGGCCGCGGCCCAGGTGCTGGCCGGGCTGCCGTCGGACTACCTGGACAGCAGCCTGGCCGCTCTCCGCGACGTCACCGCGGAGTCGGCCACGGCCGCCTACGCGAGCGTCGTCGACGTGGCCGCAGCGAGCCTGGTGGTGGTCGGCGCGGCCGACCAGCTGGCCGAGCCGCTGCGGGCCCTGGGCTTCGACGACCTGGTGGTCGTCGAGGGCTGACCCGCGCTGCCAGGGTGCCGCGAGCACCCTGTCGACGGATCCAGACGCAGAGATCCCGCGGTCGCCGGAGCGGCCGCGGGATCTCTGCGTCTTGGGCTGGGTCCCGGTGACTACCGACCCATCGCCTTGGCCGCCCGCTCGGTGGCGGCCTGCGCCTTCTCGATCTCGGTCTGGTAGGTGCCGAGGTCGCCCGCGGTGAGCGCCTTCTGGGCGGCCTCGAACGCGGTCGTCGCCTCGTCCAGAGCCTGGCTCGCCGCCGGGTTGTTCGGCTGTCCCGACCCCGACGGTGACGGCGAGGAGGACGGGTTCGGCGACGGCGCCGCCGACGGATCGGTCTCCCCGGTGGTGGCGCCGGAGTCGCCGGCGAACACCTGGTCCAGCGCCTCCTGCAGGGTGTCGCCGATGCCCGACCTGCTGGCCGAACCGGGCCATCACGAACCGCAGCGCCGGGTACGAGCCGCTGCTGCCCTGTCGCTGGGTGTAGACCGGCTGCACGTAGAGCAGACCGCCCCCGACGGGCAGGGTCAGCAGGTTGCCGTACTGGCGCCTGCGCCGTGCCCTGCTGGAACGGCCGCAGCCGCTCGGCCACCGTCTCGTTGGTCACCATCGCGTTGGCCGTCTGGCCCGGACCGTCGATCTGGGTGGTGTCCGACATCCGCAGCACCCGCAGCTTGCCGTAGTTCGGGACTGGCCGCATCGGCGTCGACCGCCATGTACGCCGCCAGGTTCGAGCGACCGCGCGGCACGTAGACGCTGGTCAGGGAGAAGATCGGGTCCTCGTCCCCCGGCCACTTCACCGACAGGTAGTACGGCGTCTCCTTGGCGTTGCTGTTGGCGCCGCCGACCGGGTCGTTCGGCACCTCCCACAGACCGGACTGGAGGTACCAGTTGTACGGGTCGGTCATGTGGTAGCGGGCCAGGATGCTGCGCTGGACCTTGAACAGGTCCTGCGGGTAGCGCAGGTGCTCCCGCAGGTCGGCGGAGATCTCGCCTTGGGCAGCACGGTGCCCGGGAACGCCTTCACCCAGGTCTTCAGGACCGGGTCGTTCTCGTCCCACTCGTAGAGCTTGACGCTGCCGTCGTAGGCGTCGACCACTGCCTTGACCGAGTTGCGGATGTAGTTGACGTTGGTGTCCGGCTGGGCCACCACGTTGGTGCCCTGGCGCGTGGTCTGGGAGTCCGAGGTGACCGCGTTCAGGCCGACCCGCTGGCTGTACGGGTAGGAGTTCGACGTGGTGTAGCCGTCCACGATCCACACGATCCGGCCGTCGACGACCGCGGGGTACGGATCGCCGTCCACCTTCAGCCACGGTGCGGCCTTCTGCACCCGCTCGCGCGGCGTCCGGTCGTAGATGATCTTGGAGTCGGAGTTCACCCGGTCCGACAGCAGGATGTTGACGTCGGCGAACTTGGCCGCGTAGAGCAGCCGGTGCCACAGGCTGCCGATCGACACCCCGCCCTTGCCCTTGTAGGTGTACGTGGTCGGGTTGCCGCTGTCGCCGCCACCGGGAGTGTCCAGCTCGATCGGCGGGCTGCCCTCCGGGTGCGCCGACGATGGAGTAGTCGGTCTGGATCTCGCCGAAGTAGATCCGCGGCTCGTGCTCGTCGATCTTGCCGATGCGGCGGGATGTCGCGGACGATCCACTCCGGCTCGCCGCCGGCCTGCCGCTTGTTGCCGTAGGCCGCGACCAGCCCGTAGCCGTGGGTGTAGACGGTGCGCAGGTTGTTCCAGTTCTGGCCCTCGATGCCCGCGACGTCCATCTCGCGCACCGCGACCACGGCGTCGGTCTCGGCGCCGTCGATGGTGTAGCGGTCGACGTCCAGGGTCGGGGCGAACTTGTAGTAGCCGCGGACCTGCTGCAGCTGCTCGTAGGCCGGGCTGACGACGGCCGGGTCGATCAGCCGGATGCCGGGCAGCGCCTCGGCGTCGGAGCGCAGCTGACCGGCGGTGGCCTGTCGTCTTGGCCGAGTAGTCGGTGATCTCCACCGTGTCGACGCCGTACGCCGCGCGGGTGGCGGCGATGTTGCTGGCGATGTACGGCCCGCTCCTTGTCCGGCTCGTCGGGCCGGACCGAGAAGTACTGCACGGCGCCGGGGTAGACGATGCCGAGCACGATCGAGGACAGGATCAGCAGGGTCAGACCGATGATCGGGATCGACCCAGCGGCGCAGGATCGCGTTGGCGAAGAAGAGCAGGGCGCAGATGCCGGCGATGACCGAGAGGATCAGCTTGGCGTTCACCGTGGCGTTGTCGGCGGTGTAGTTGATGCCGGTGAAGGCGTCCCCACCGAGGGTGGTGTTGGCGATCTCCAGCCCGTACTGGTCGAACCAGTAGCTGACCCCCTTGACCAGCACGGCCAGACCGACCAGCACCGACAGGTGCGCCTGGGCGTTGCCGGTGCCGCCCCGGGCCGGACCGCTGAACCGCAGCCCGCCGGTGATGTAGTGCACGACGGCGGCGACCAGGGTGGCGAAGATCAACGCGGTGAACAGGAACGACGCGACGAAGCGCCACCACGGGTAGTCGAAGACGAAGAAGCCGATGTCGAGACCGAACTTCGGGTCCGTCACCCCGAACGCGGTGCCGTTGCGCCAGGCCAGGAACGTGTCGACCTGACCGGCCGCGGCGCCGCCGGCGAACAACCCGACCAGGACGGCCACGGCGAGCACCACCCAGACCAGGCGGGCGTCCAGCAGCTCGCGGTAGCGCTCCAGCAGCGGGCTGGTGGGCGGGCCGAGGCGGGTCTGGCTGCGCAGCCGGTAGGCCAGCACGGCGTTGCCGCCGACCAGCGCGGCCATCAGCAGACCGAAGGCGGCGAACAGCCCGATCCGGGTCAGCAGCATCGTCGTGAACACCGTGCCGAAGTCCATCGACTGGTACCACAGCCGATCGGTCCAGAAGCTGGTGAAGATGGCGAAGGCGACCACCAGGACGGCGGCGATGATCAACGTGGGCAGGATCGCACTGCGCCGTCCGCTGATCCGTGTCGTACTCACTCGGGTCTCTCTCCTGTTGACGGTGACGCGCTGCCGCGGCAGCCACGTCGTCGCGGGCGGTTGGCCCAGCCTATGCGGACGGGGAAAGTGCTACTCGTGGGTAACTCGCGGGTGGGCTGACAGGTTCCTGACAGTCGGCCTCGTCTTGGTCACGCCGGCGCGTACCGGGAGTCAGCTGCCGCACCGGGTGACGCGCTGCTCGCCGCCCGGGACCTCGAGCACCCGGAGCTGGCTGATCGCCTCGTTCAGGGTGGACACCTTGACCACCGTCAGGTCGGTGCGCACGCCGGCCAGGTCGGCGCAGTTGCCGCTCGGCACCAGGAAGACCGAGGCCCCGGCCCGCTCGGCCGAGGCCAGCTTCTGCCGGATCCCGCCGATCGCGCCCACGTCGCCACTGGGGGTGATGGTGCCGGTGCCGGCGACGTCCCGGCCGGCCAGCATCTCGCCGGCGGTGATCTTGTCGTAGATGCCGAGGGCGAACACCATGCCCGGCGCTCGGGCCGCCGATCTGCTGGCCCAGGTCGAAGGTGATCCGCGGGGTGTAGGCGTAGCCCTGGCCGACGGTGATGCCGACCACCGCCACCCCGGGATCGGAGCCGGACTCGGCGGCGGTGACCCGGACCGTCGTCTCGACCCGGTCGCGCAGGACCACGAAGTCGACCCGCTCGTTCGGTCGGTGACGGCGGATCTGCTCGCTGACGTCCTCCGCGTCCGGGGTGTCGACGCCGTCCACCGACTCGATCAGGTCACCGGGCAGCAGCTTCTGGTACGCCGGACCGCCGACCGTGACCGAGGCGACCGCCGGCCGTTGCTCGACCGGCTGGCCGGCCGCCCGCAGGGCCGCGACCACGGCATCGTCCTGGGACGTCTCCATCATCTGCGTCTCGGCCTGCTTCACCTCGTCGGCGCTGCGGCCGGGCGGGAAGACCGCGTCCCGAGGCAGCGTGTCGCGGCCGGGCAGCCAGTAGGCCGCCAGCGCCTCCGGCAGGGTCAGCCGGGAGTCGGCGCTGGTGCCCGAGACGACTGTCAGGTCGAGCTGGCCGGTGGTCGGGAAGGTGGGCACCCCGTCGACGGTGATCAGGGGACGACCGTCGATCTCGCCGAGCACGTCGGCGGTCCCGCCGGGGCTCCAGGCCACGAACGGCACCGGCAGAACGGCCAGCGGGACGGCCAGGGCCACGAACAGCAGAGCGGAGACCAGGGCGGTCCAGGTCTGCCGGGTCACGACCCCTGCCTCACGGCGGGACCATCCAGGTGCCTCACGGAAGGCCCACCCAGGTCACGTCACCCGAGGTCAGGTGCTGCTCCTTCCAGATCGGCACCGTCTGCTTCAGGTCGTCGATCAGGGCGTGGCAGGCGGTCAGGGCCGGGCCGCGGTGCACCGCCCCGGTGGCCACCACGACGGCCAGGTCACCCACCTCCAGGTGCCCGACCCGGTGGGCGACGGCCACGGCCCGCACGTCGTGCGCCGCCGCCACCCGCTCGGCGCTGGCCTCGAGCGCGGCCACGGCCGTGGGGTGCTGGGTGTAGTCGAGCGAGGTGACCTGCTCGCCCGCGTCGGTCTCCCGGACCACCCCGACGAAGATCGCGACTCCCCCGGTGCCCCGGTCGGTGACCAGGCCCAGCAGCCGGTCCACGCTCAGCGGCTGCTCGGTGATCTCGACCAGCCGGACACGCGATGACATGGTCGGAACTCTATGTGCTGGCGCGGGTGCACCGGTCGAGCGACCGTCGCCGGCCGGGTCGGTCCCCCGCGAAATCCGCTCTCGGCTGACAAGGGTGATCGACACCGACCACCCGCGTACGGTGGGATGTACACCACCGCTGCACCCTGCGACAGGAGCACCATGGCCGACGAACGGTCCCCCGGCGAGCCGGACCCCGGCGACGACGCGAGCCCCGGATCGGGTGCCGACGGCTACCAGCTCGGCGGCGGCTCCCGCGGCTCCGGTTCCGGCTCGAGCGGTCAGGGACCAGGCGGCTTCGGTGCCGGAGCGCCCGGCGGAGGCGGGTCGGGCGGACAGCCCGGCAACCCCTTCGAGGCCTTCATGAGCCAGTTCGGTGGCGGCGACATGAACCAGCTGATGTCGCAGCTGCAGAACGCCTTCTCCACCCTGGGCGGGGGTGGCTCGCTGTTCGGTCAGCCGACCACTGCCAGCGACTCCGGCGTGAACTGGGAGGTGACCAAGGACACCGCCCGCAAGACCGTCGCGTCCCTCGGTGCCGATCCCAGCCCTGGCTTCGGGCAGCAGCACGAGATCTCCGAGGCCGCCTCGATCGCCGAGGTGTGGCTCGACGCCGCCACCGGCTTCCCTCGGGTCAGCACCGTGGTGTCGGCCTGGAGTCGGGCCGAGTGGATCGAGAACACGATGCCGGTCTGGAAGCGGCTGGTCGAGCCGGTGGCCAGTCACATCGCCGATGCGATGGAGGGCGCCCTGAAGTTCGGCGACGGTGAGCAGACCGAGGCCATCCCCGGTCTGGCCGGGATGGAGCAGATGCTCCGGCCGATGCTGCGCACCTCCGGCGCCAGCATGTTCGGTCTGCAGCTGGGCCAGGGTCTGGGACAGCTGGCCACCGAGGTGGTCGGGGTGACCGACATCGGTCTGCCCCTCAACGAGCCCGGGCACGTGGCCCTGCTGCCCACCAACATCGCCAAGTTCGGTGAGGGGCTGGATCAGAGCTCCACCGACGTCACCCTCTACCTGGCCCTGCGCGAGTGCGCCCGGCAGCGGCTCTTCGCCGCGGCCGGTTGGCTGCGGGAGCAGATGCTCACCCTGGTCGAGGAGTACGCCCGCGGCATCACGATCGACACCTCCGCCCTGGAGGAGGCCGTCGGACGGGTCGACCCCGAGAACCTGGCCGACCTCTCCGCCCAGCTGGAGGGCGGTCTGTTCGAGCCGCAGAAGACCCCCGAGCAGCTGGCCACCCTGGAGCGGCTGGAGACCATGCTCGCCCTGGTCGAGGGCTGGGTGGACGACGTGGTGACCCAGGCGACGGCGCCGTGGATGCCGGCCGCCTCGGCCCTGGCCGAGACCGTCCGGCGCTCCCGGGCGACCGGCGGTCCGGCCGAGGCCACCTTCGCCACCCTGGTGGGCCTGGAGCTGCGGCCCCGACGGATGCGCGACGCCGCCAACCTGTGGGCGGCGGTCCGTGACGCCCGCGGCGCCGACGGCCGCGACGCCGTCTGGAACCACCCCGACCTGCTGCCGACCTCGGCCGATCTCGACGACCCGCTCGGCTTCGTCGGCCGAGAGGGCGCGGCGACCAGCAGCGACGACGACTTCGACGCAGCGCTGGCCGCCCTGCTGGACTCGGCCGACGAGGCCCCGACCAACGAGACCGCAGCCGACGAGACCGCAGCCGACGGGTCCAGTCGCGGCACCGAGGCCAACGGGTCGGACGACGACAGCGGGCCGACGACAGCGGCGACAGCGGCGAGCCGAAGCGCTGAGCTGCACCTGAGGCGGGACCACCCACGATGCTGCTGAATCCCACCTACCCGGTGCTGACCGACCGGCTGTCCCTGCGCCCGTTCGGGGTCGGCGATGTCGACGCGATGCTGGCGTACCGCAGCCGGGCGGACGTGTGCCGCTACCTGCCGTTCGAGCCCCAGGACCGGGCCACGCTGCTGGAGCGGCTGGCGGGTCCGGCCCTGTCGCGGTCCGACCTCACCGGCGAGGACCAGGCTCTGACCCTCGGGGCCTGGCGGCGTGACACCGGCGAGCTGGCCGGGGACGTCATCCTCATGCTCCGCAGTGAGCACGACCTGCTCGGCGAGATCGGGTGGGTCTTCGACCCCGAGCACGGCGGTCAGGGCCTGGCCACCGAGGCCGCCCGCGCGGTCCTCGGCCTGGCGTTCGCCGACCTCGGGCTGCACCGGGTGGAGGCCCGGCTGGTCGCCGAGAACGATCAGCTCGGCCGCGCTCTGCGAGCGGCTCGGGATGCAGCGGGAGGCCCACTTCCGGCAGAGCGAGCGGTCCGGCGACGGCTGGATCGACCTCGTCGTCTACGGTCTGCTGGCGCAGGAGTGGTCAGGCACCGCCTGAACCGAGCAGCCGGACCGGGATGCCGTGGTCGTGCGCGGTGCCGAGCCGGCGCTCCCGGGGCGGCGAGCCGTTCCCCGGCCACAGCACGGTCCGCACCTCCGGCTGGTCCGCCGGCCCGCCACCCGGTGGGTACTCCATGCCGACCTCG
Organism: uncultured Actinomycetota bacterium; assembly: GCA_963784345.1. GTDB lineage: Bacteria > Actinomycetota > Actinomycetes > Propionibacteriales > Propionibacteriaceae > Microlunatus. The sequence goes on along the minus strand of CAWARE010000001.1, from coordinate 45,233 downwards.
GCCACCCGGTGCTGCTGACCGTACGCGCTCAGGGTGGTCCGGACGGCGTCGATCTCCGACGCCGGCCAGTAGAGCTGGGTGACCGAGTGCCACACGACCGTCAACGTGCCGTCGTCGGGCCCCGAGCCGGGTCGGGTGCCGAGCGCGAGCTGAGCCACGAGCCAGGTCGCGGCCGAGGCGCGGTCCACCACCGGAGGGTCGCCCGCGGCCAGCTGCAGCGCCCCGGCCAGTCGCTGGTGCCGGTGGAGGTCGAACGGCCACACGAACGAGGTGAGCCGTAGCCGGCCCTCCGCGGTGGTGGCGTCGACCGGGTCGAGGTCGCACCCTCGCGCGGTCGACGATCTCCAGGCCGACCGGCAGGACCGGTCCCTGCACCGCCGCCCTCAGCTGCACCGGTGAGTCGGCGGGCCCCCAGGTCCAGCCCTCGCCTGTGACGTGGAACTGGGCGAGCAGCTGGTTGAGGCCCGCGCTCGCGCCCAGCTCCAGCAGCCGGACCCGGCTGCTGCCGGTGGCGGTGGCCAGGTCGAACAACCCGACCAGCAGGGCCACCGAGCGGCCCACCTCGTTGGTCTGCGGCGCGATGGCCAACGCGGCGTGCAGCTCGTCGACGTGGTCGGCGATCACGGGGCGCGCCGCCGCCCAGGCCGTCTCCGGTGACTCCTGGCCGCCCAGACAGGGGTAGTAGGGACGCAGGGTCGGCGCTCGGCCGGTCAGCACCAGCCGGAAGATCCCGGCCAGCAGCCGCAGCTGGATGACCGCACCCGGCGGCGCCTGCTCGTAGCCCCGGACGACCCGGCTCACCGGCCCACCGGCCTCGAGGTCGTCGGCCATGCCCCGCAGCAGGTAGCCGTACAGGTGGGTCCGGTCGCCGGCGTGCGTCCGGAAGCGCTGCGCGAGGGTGGATCCCCGGTCGAACCCGACCATGCCGCCTCCTTTCGCCTGACGACACCGTTCTACAGGGCTGGGCCACGGCCAGGGCGGCCGGTCGGTGGGCGCCGGCTAGGGCAGCAGCAGGGCGCTGTCCCCGAACTCGTGCCACAGGTAGTCCGCGGCCACCGCGGCGTCGTAAGCGCGTTGGGTCAGCGCGGCTCCGGCCACCGCCTCGACCAGCAGCAGGTGCGACGCCTGCGGGTCGTGCCAGCCGGTGATCAGTCCGGTGACCACCTGCGGTGGGTCGGCCGGCGTGACCACTCGGTCGGTCCAGCCGGACCGGCCCACCGCGCGACCGTCAGCGACCGCGGACTCCAGCGCCCGGGTCACCGTGGTGCCCACGGCGACCACGCGTCCTCCCCCGGCCCGGACGGCGTTGACCAGCCCGGCGGTGGTCTCCGGCACCTCGAACCACTCCGGCTGCGGCGCCTCGCCGGCCTCCTGCGACGACAAGCCGGTGTGCAGGGTGATCGGCGCGACCACGATCCCCCGCGACACCAGCTCGGTGACCAGGGTCCGGGTGAACGGGCGGCCGGCCGACGGCATCTCGGCACTGCCGGGGACGGTGGAGAAGACGGACTGGTACGCCGACAGCGGATAGCGCCGGTCCAGGTACCCGTACGCGATCGGACGGCCGTCGACGGCCAGCACGCTGCCGAGATCACCGCCGACGTCGGTCCGCCAGAGCCGATTGCCGCGGCCGGTCGGTGAGGACCCGCGTCGCGGGTAGGGCTCTCGCAGGGTGAACGTGGCCGCACCGGCGGTGAACCGGTCCCCGACGGACGCGTCGAGCACCGACCGGTCGGCCGCCGGGGCCGTGCGGACCTCCAGCACCCAGCTGCCGTCGGCCAGACGGGTGGACAGGTGCAGCACGGCCGGGCCGTACGGTCCGACCGCGTCCAGCTCACCGGCCACGGTGGCGGAGTTGTTGACCACGACCAGATCACCGGCCAGCAGGTGGTCGCCCAGCTCGTGGAAGCGGGCGTGCGTGACCCCGCCCGGCCGTGCCACCAGCAGCCGGACCTCGTCGCGGGCGGAGCCTCGGGCCTCGGCCGGTGCGGGCGCGAACGCGTTCGCCGGCGGCTGGAAGACGGTGCTGGGGGACTCGGTGAGCACTGTCATCTCACACCACCGCCGGCAGCAGGTCGGCCGCCCGGTAGCGACCGGCGGGCGGGCGTCGCCGCAGGATCTCCAGGAAGGCCGGCACCACGGTGGCGGGCAGCGGGCGGTCCGAGATGTCCTCGCCCGGGAAGGCCGACTGGTGCAGCGCGGTGCGCAGGTCACCGGGATCGACCGCGTACGCCAGCAGACCCTCTTCGACCGCCCAGGTGGCGGTCAGGTGGTCCAGCGCGGCCTTGGCGGCACCGTAGGCGCCCCAGGTCGGGTAGTGCTCGACGGCGGCGTCGGACGACACCGAGATGAGCACCCCCGGGGTGGTGGCCAACCACGGCAGCAGGGCGCGGGTGAGCTCATAGGGCGCGCCCGCGTTCACCTCCCAGGTCGCGCGCAGGCCGTCGAGCCCCAGCTCCCGCAGGGGTGGCAAGGGCAGCGGTCCCAGCGTGCTCGCGTTGTGCACCAGCAGATCCAGCCGGCCGAGTCGTCGGACCTCGTCCACCAGGACGGCGCGGTGCGACGGGTCGACGACGTCTCCGGCCACGGCGACGACGCCGCTGCGCCGGACGACAGCCAGCCGGTCGGTGTCGCGGCCGTCGGTGACGACAGTCCAGCCCTGCTCGGTCAGTGCCTCCAGCAACGCCAGTCCCAGACCGGCCGAACCGCCGGTGATCAGTGCCACGGACATGCTTCCTCGCTTCATCGTCTGGCCCGGCGTCCTTGTCCACCGGGCCCCTGGATGCCATTCTTGAAGTTGAAGTGAGCTTGAGGTCAACCCCCTCGAGCCGGGGCGAGCAGGAGGTGCGGTGGACGGGCGCGACGTGATGGCCATCAGCGAGGTGGTCGAGCGCAGCGGGTTCGCGGCCTCGGCGCTGCGCTACTACGAGAGCCAGGGTCTGATCGCCGCGAGTCGCAGCGGCGGCGGGCAGCGGCGCTACGAGCGCAACGTGCTGCGCCGGCTGGCGTTCATCAGGGCGGCCGGGAACGTCGGGCTCAGCCTGGAGGAGATCCGCGACGAGCTGGCCCGGCTGCCGGAGGGACGCACCCCCACCCGGGCCGACTGGCAGCGCATCACCCGGCACTGGCGAGCGCGGTTGGACGAGCAGATCGCTGCCCTCGAGCGGCTCCGCGACGGCCTGGACTCCTGCATCGGCTGTGGCTGCCTGTCGTTGCGCCGGTGCGCCATCTCCAACCCCCGCGATGTCGCGGCCGGCTCGGCCGACGCCCCGGGGGCCGCCTACCTACCGGCCGCTCTACGGCGGCGACACCGGTTCTGAGTCCGGACAGCCCGGGTCCACTCGACCCTCAGTCGACCTCTCCCCCACGTTCACCCCGGTGGCCGCTCGTGTCGCCCGATCCTCCAGCCGCCTGGTAGCCCTCCAGATACCCCCGGGCCCGGTCGGCCTCGGGGTAGCGGCCCACCAGTGACCAGAACCGGGTCGAGTGCGACGGCTCGACCAGGTGGACCAGCTCATGGAACAGCACGTAGTCGACCACCCACCCGGGCAGCCGACGGAGACGGTCGGAGAGCCGGATGGTGCGGGTGCTCGGAGTGCAGGAGCCCCACCGGTGCTGCTGGTTGCCCACCCAGCTCACCGCCGCCGGGGTGGGCGGCTCGCCCAGGACCGGCGCCAGGTACTCCGCTGCCAGGGCGGCCGCCCGCTGGGCCAGCTCCTCGTCGCCGCGCGGGCCAGCGGCCCGTGCTTCGCGCGCCAGCACCCGCCGCACCATCTGGTCGACCCAGTCCCGCTCCTCCCGGGCCGACATCCTCCCCGGGAGCAGCACCACGATGGTGTCGCGCTCCCGGTAGGCGGTGACCGTCCGCTTGCGCCGGCTGCTGCGCCGGACCTCGACCTTCACAGGGTCGGGTTCCGGACCCGGCTCTCGCTCGCCCATCCCCAGCCCCTTTCGCTCACCCATCGTCCCCGGTTCGAGGTTTCCACACGGTGACGCACGGGCCAACACGGCGTGGCCGGCCGTGGTCCACACGGTGCCCCGGTTTGCTCACACCCCGTCCACAGAGTTGTCCACAGGCGGTGGATGACGCTGCGCGCTCACGGCGGATCCGGCGATTGACGTCGACCCGAGCAGGCGGTTACGGTCAGTTCCACGAAACCTCCAGATGGTCGGACCGCTCGCAGGGGAAGGCAAGCGGCACCGATGTTCCTGGAGGTTTCGTCCTTCCCGACGGCGTGCTCCGGTCCGTACGCCGCGACCTGTCGTAAAGTAACCGGCGACCAAGGGCTGAGCAGATGACCACTGGGGTCGTCATGACCACCGAAGCCCGGCCGACGAGCAAGGAGACATCATGGCGGAGACCTACAGCGGCGAGTTCTACTGCGTGAAGTGCAAGGAGAAGCGCGAGGCGAGCGGCGACGTCCACGTCAACGACAAGGGCACCCGGATGGCCAAGGCCAAGTGCCCGGTCTGCGGCACCAACCTGAACCGCATCCTCGGCAAGGCCTGAGCCGGACCCGATCGGCCGCGCGCCCTCCAGCACCACTCTCCGCCGGGCGCACGACCCGAGCTGACCGCGCCGGGAACCACTGGAGTCTTCCAGCGGTTTCCGGCGCGTCCGTCGTCCGGGCGGTCGACCGCGCGGCGGGATCCCGGCGGAAACGGCCTGTGGACGACGTCCCACGGTGAGCCCGACGGCTCCACACTGGCGACGTGCCCACCCACGACGCCCTCCCGGTGGCGTCCGACGCCTTCGCCTCGGAACCGGATGACCTGTCCCAGGGACCCGATGATCTGTCCCAGGATCCGCTCCCCGTGTCCCGGGACCCGGGGAGCGGATCCGGCTGCGGCCGCACCTGACCCTGTTGCGGCGCGACGACCGCGAGCTGCAGCTCGGTGTCGACGACAGCGACGCCGTGGTGGTGGCCGACCCCGACCGCACGCTGCACCGGCTGCTGGAGCTGCTGGACGGGCGCTACCGGTGGAGCGACCTCTACCCGGCTGCCGCCAGGCTGGGCCTGGCGGCCGAACGGGTCGACGCGGTGGTCGCCACCCTGGCCGCCGCCGGCGTGCTGCAGCGCTCGGCGGGTCCCGATCTGTCGGAGCACGGGGTGCGGCTGATCGGCCTCGGGCCGGTGGGCACCCGGATCGGCGGCCACCTGCTCCGGTCCGGTCTCGGCCGGCTGCTGGTGATCGACCCCGACGGAGCCCCGCCGCCGCCTGGGTGGTCCCACGGCGCCGAGCGGGTGCGCAGCGCGGCCCACTGGTCGGAGTCGTCGGCCGACCGGTTCGACCTGACAGTGGTCGTCGGTTCCTGCCTCGAGGTCGACCGCGCGATCACCACCGGACTGACCCAGGCGGGTCAGTCCCATCTCCTGGTCCGGCCACGCGTGGCCGGCGCCGTGGTCGGCCCGCTGGTGCTGCCCGGCCGGACCAGCTGCCTGGGCTGCGGCGACCTGGCCCGGACGCGCGCCGATCCGGCGTGGCCGCGGATGCTCGCCCAGCTGTGCCGCACCCGGACCGGCTGGGACCCGCTGGCCGCCGACTGGGCTGCCGCGTCGGCCACGACCCAGGCTCTGGGTCACCTGGCAGGGCGTACGGTGGAGACCGCGTCGGCCACGGTGGAGCTCGGCCCGGACGCGTGGTCCTGGCAACGACGCGTCTGGTCGGCGGATCCGGCGTGCGGGTGCTGTTGGTCCCCGCGCGCAGAATGGTGAGCGATCCGCCCCCGTACGCCAGCAGTACCCCTCGACGGATGTCGAGGACCCGTAGAACTCAGGAGCGTGCCTGACCCGATGAGCGACACCGACGACCCGCTCGCGCGTTCCAGCCTGCGCCGCGGGGCCCGGCTCGCCTCGCTGCCCCTCGGCTTCGCCGGACGCGCCACCCTCGGCCTGGGCAAGCGCCTCGGCGGTTCGTCGGCCGAGCGGGTGAACGCCGAGCTCCAGGAGCGGGCGGCGCAGCAGCTGTTCAAGGTGCTGGGCGAGCTCAAGGGCGGGGCGATGAAGTTCGGCCAGACCCTCAGCCTGTTCGAGAGCGTGCTGCCCGAGGACATGGCCAAGCCCTACCGCGAGCACCTGACCCGGTTGCAGGACTCGGCGCCCCCGATGCCCACGTCACGGGTGCACGCGGTGCTGGCCCGGGAGCTCGGGTCGGACTGGAAGCGCGACCTGGTCGAGCTCGACCCCCGCCCCGCGGCGGCCGCCTCCATCGGGCAGGTGCACCGGGGGGTCTGGCGGGACGGGCGCGCGGTGGCGGTCAAGGTGCAGTACCCGGGCGCCGACGAGGCGCTGCGCTCCGACCTGCGCCAGATCGGTCGGCTGTCCAAGGTGATCGCGCCGCTGGCCGGCGGGATGGACGTGAAGCCGCTGGTCGACGAGATGACGGAGCGGATCGGCGAGGAGCTGGACTACACCCTGGAGGCCAGCCACCAGCAGCAGGCCGCCGAGGGATTCGCCGGCCACCCCGAGTTCGTGGTGCCGCCGGTGCTCGCGTCGACCTCGCGGGTGATGGTGAGCGAGTGGATCGAGGGGCGACCGCTGTCGACCGTCCGCGACGACCCGGAGGACCAGCGCAACGCGCTCGGCCTGCGCTACGTGCGGTTCCTGTTCGCCGGACCGCAGCTGGTCGGGCTGCTGCACGCCGATCCCCATCCGGGCAACTTCAAGGTGCTCGCCGACGGGCGGCTGGGCATCATCGACTTCGGTCTGGTGGCCCGGATGCCCGACGGGCTGCCGTCAGCCATGGGCCGGATCCTGCGGGTCGCCGAACGGGGCGACGCCGAGCAGGTGCACGCCCAGCTCAAGATCGAGGGTTTCGTCGGCGACGACGTCGACGCCCACGACCTGATGGAGTATCTGGCCCCGTTCGTCGAGCCGGCAGCGGTCGAGGAGTTCCAGTTCTCCCGCGACTGGATGCGGGAGCAGTTCATCCGGGTGCGCGACATCCAGGGCTCGGGCGGGATCGGGATGAGGCTCAACCTGCCGCCGAGCTACCTGCTCATCCACCGGGTGTGGCTGGGCGGGCTCGCCGTGCTGTCCCAGCTGGGCGTACGGGCGGCGTTCGGGCACGTGCTCGAGGAGTTCCTGCCCGACTACGCCGAGCTGTCAGATCCTGTGCCGCTCGGCGACCGCAGCGTCTGACAACTCGAGACCGGGTTCACCACAGGGCCCGGCCGAGCCACAGCCGGACGGCGTGGAAGAACCGGCCCGGCAAGCCTGGACCACCAGGCTCGCCGGGACCGGCTGCTTCGTTCATGCTGCCCGCTCCGCCGGGACGTCACTCATGACGCTCGCCCCGCCGGGACGTTCACGCCGCCACCGGCTCGGGCAGCGGGTGCTTCCGCGGACGTCCGCGTGGCCGCTTGCGCGCCACGACCACGCCCTGGATGAAGAGCTCTCCGCCCCACACACCCCACGGCTCACGCCGCTCCTGCGCCCCCGCCAGGCACTCCTCGCGTAGCGGGCAGTCGCGGCACAGGGCCTTGGCTGTCTCGACGTCGGTGGGCGACTCGGCGAACCACAGGTCCGGATCGCTCCGCCGGCAAGGCAGTGTCCGCATGTCCAGCTCCGAGGGACCCGTCCCCGGGAGCGTGGTCATCGCACCCATCAGGTCTCGTGCTGTCTCGTTCATGTTCAGCCAACTTGTCTGCTCGTTGCTGGCCGGGAAACACGAAGGCCGTGAATCCCGGTTGTCTGGGAGTCACGGCCTGATGGTTGCTGCCGGTGGTCAGTTCACCGGCGGGTGATCAGGTGGTGGTCCCAAACGGGTCGGAAAGGAGGTGGGGGCGAAGCCGAGATCGGCGCCGTCGTCGTCGGTCCGGTGACCGCCCCACATCTTCTTGTCGCGACCCTGAACCTCGTAGAGGCCCACTCCGGCCAGGGAGTAGGGGCGGACGTTGGGCAGCAGCTCGGTCCGGGCAGCCTGCGCGGCAGGACGCGCGTCGACGGCGATGACGCGCACGGCCGACGCGTCGACCGCACCCACGGTGCACTCGAGAATCTCCATGATCATCACCACCTTCCCGGTATCGGATCTGCTGCGCGCACGCTGAGGAGCAGCGGCACGTCGATCAGGCTAGGCGACAACCAAGAGGCAGCGCAATCGCTTTTACGGACATGTCGCGGGTATTTCTGTCCGGCGGCGCTGTACGTGGACAGCCGGTCCCCGGAGCACGCCCGAGGGCCGGGCCGCACGATGCGGCCCGGCCCCGGTGTCGAAGCGGGTCGAGAACTGTCAGCCGGAGGCCAGGCCGTGGTAGTCACCGCGGTGGAACAGCAGCGGTCGCGGCGCCTCGGTCTCGGTGGCTTCGAGCCACTCGACCCGACCGAGCAGCAGCGCGTGGTCACCGGCCGGGTGGTCGGCGTGCACGCGACAGTCCAGCGTCAGCAGCGATCCCGGCAGACGCGGCATCCCGGCCGGGGTGTGCTCGGTGGTCAACCCGCTCCAGCGGTCCGTGCCGGGGTGACCGAACCGGCGGGACAGCTGCTCCTGCTCGACCGAGAGCACGTGGACGGCGAACCGGCCGGTGACCCGGATCGCCGCCAGGGTGGACGACCCGACGGTCAGAGCGACGCTGACCAACGGCGGTTCCAACGACACGCTGTGGAACGCCTGGCAGGTCGCCCCGTACCGCTCCCCCGCCACCTCGGTGGTGACCACCGTCAGCCCGGAGGCGTAGAGACCGAGCGCCCGGCGGAAGCGCAACCGGCTGTCGGCGCACTCAGCGCGGGTAGACGGCATCGACCTCGACCTCGACCAGCCAGCCGGCCACCGGCAGCGACGCGACCTCCAGGGCGAACCGGCTCGGCCGGGCGGCGTTCTTCACCAGCGGCTTCGCCGGCTGGCCGGTGCCCATCGGCACCAGCAGGACCTTGCCGGTCTGCAGGTCGGTGTTGGCGAAGAACTGCCGGTACGCCCGGTTCCAGCCGGCGTAGTCGGCCTGAGCGGTCCCGGGGGCGTTGTCCAGGAACACCCGCATGGTGGTGACGTCGGAGAGCGACAGGCCGCGCTCCCCCAGGTTGGCCTGGATCTGCCGCAGGACGTTCATCCCCTGCGCCTCGGTGATCGTGACGCCACCGGTCAACGTCCCGCCCGGGAACTGGTCGGCGTCGACGTAGGCCTCCGGGGTCCCCCGGGTGGCCGACGGGTTCAGCGCGCCGGGTCCCAGCCCGCTGGACTTGTAGATCTTGGCCTGCGGCTGCAGCGTCACCCCGCTGGCGATCATCGGGTTCGAGGCGGACGGCGTCGACGTGGCGGATGTAGTCGGCCTTCTTCTTGGCGGTGGCCACCGGCCCCGCGAGCAGGGCGATGATGATCATGAGCAGGACGAGCACGAGCAGGTTCTGGGGGCGGCGCAGCGCCGCGGTCGCGGACGTGATCATGAGGGGCTCCTTCGTGGTGGGGTCTGAGGGTGGGTGGTTCGGTCAGCGGTGGGCACGCTGGTTGATCTGGCCGACCACCGAGCGCGCGGACACGAACGCGCCGTGCTGCCAGGCGATGGCGTTGGACAGGTGGTCGCCGGCGAAGTAGATCCGGCCGACGGGCTGCAGCAGCGTCCGGTAGGCCTGGGACTCCCGTGCACCGCCCGGCCAGCTCATCCACGCGCCCTCTGAGTGCCGGGTGAGCTTCCACGCCCCGGAGAAGGAGGAGGCGATGCCCTTGGTGTACTGCTTGCCGTGGATGGTGGCGCCCTCGGCCACGGCCTTGGCCAGCCGGCCGCTGTGCCGCAGGGCCTCGAAGCGGTCGTGCCGGGCGCCGGTGGCGTAGTAGGCGACGACGACGCCGCGCTTGGTGCCGTGGTTCTCGGGCGGGTACATGATCTGGGAGATGTCCTGGTCGGTGTTCGACGCGCCGCCGTAGATGCGCTCCTTGGTCTCCCACCACCGCGACTTGTACTCGATGCCGAGCTTGCCGGAGGAGACCGGCACCGGCGTCTGCAGGGCCGCCACCACGCTGGTGGGCAGGTTGTGGTCGAGTCGGCCGACCAGGTTCGGCGGGATGGTGCAGATCAGGTAGTCGGCCTTGAGGTTGACCCGGCGGTCACCCACCGCGTACTGCACGGTGACGCCCTCGGAGGTGTTGGTCATCGAGGTGACGGTGGCGCCGAACTGGACCACGTCGCCGCCCAGGGCCCGGGTGAAGGCGTAGTACAGCTGGTCCATGCCGCCGGCGATCGTCAGCATCTGCATCGCCTGGTCGTAGCCGAAGTCGAAGGCGAAGTTGCGTCCGATGCCGCTGCGGATGGTGTCCGACATCGACGGCGGCGTGCCCACCGTGCCGAACTCGACGCCGGCCCCCGGCTCCTCGGTGTAGCCGCGCCGGCTGCTCCCGACGTAGCGGCCGTCGCTGGACAGATCGCCGTAGGAGCGGAGGAACTCGGCCAGCCGGGCCTTGTCGTCGACGCTCAGCACGTCGTCGAGGGCGCCCCGCTGGGTCGCCTTGGTCAGCAGCTCCGAGACGTAGCCGAGCAGGTCGGCCTTGGCCTGCCGGTACGGGATCGCGGTGTTGTTGAGCGGCGTGCTGCCGGAGTAGTGGACGAGCGCGTCGGCGTTCTGGTTGCTGAACGGGACGACCTCGACCCCGAGCTCCCGCGCGTAGTCCAGGGTCAGGTGGCTCTGCGGGATCCGCGTGGCCCCGATGTTGATGTAGCCGCCGTTGGTGAACCGGCACTCCTGGGTCTCGCCGCGCAGGTCGGTCTCGACGGTGCCGCGGCGGGCGGACCAGACCCGACCGCCGGGGCGCTTGCGCGCCTCCAGGACGGTCACCTTGTAGCCCGCCTTGGCCAGCTCGTACGCCGAGCACAGCCCGGCCGGACCCGCCGCCCAGGACGACGACCCGGCGGTGACCGGCGGGCGGCCGGTCCGAGGGGCTGAGCGGCGTGAAGGAGTCGGCGGCGGCTGACGGCGCCAGGTCGAGACTGGACAGGGCGCCGTACGCGAGACCGGCACCTCCGGCGGCACCGATGCGTTGGATGAAGCTACGACGGGTCAAGGGCATGGGGGCTTCCTCACCTCGGGGGGAACGGGATGCCCGGAGTCTGCTCAGCCGGGACGTCGGGTCGGCAACGCCGGCGTTCCGGGTGTGGTCGACCCGGTGGGAGACGGTCTCGGTGAGGCTTCTCACTCGGCGTCGACGAACCGGAAGCCGTTCGTCACACGGACGAAACACCTCCGACCTAGCGTCTCGGCCATGTCGGCGCTGCGCGATGCGATCGACCGGTCGTTCTCGGCCGGTGAGCACCCCGACCGGGTCGTGTCCCCGCACCGGCCGCTCGGCCGGCGTCAGCTCAGCGGTCTCGGCCTGCTGGGCCAGGCGGTCTCCACCACGGCGCCGGTGGCGTCGATGGTGGTGCTCGCTGAGCCTGCTGCACCGGGTGTCCGACCCGGTCACCGGTCTGCTGGTGACCGCGGCGGTGGCGGTCGGGATGTGGTTGGTGGCCGCCTGCCTGGGTCAGCTGTCGGCCCGCATCGCGGCCTCGGGCGGGCTCTACTCCTGGGTCGCCACCGCCCTGGGACCCAAGGCGGCGGGCGCGGTCGCGGCCGGGCTGCTGATCAAGTTCGGCGGCAGCGCCTCGATGAGCCTGATGCACCTGAGCCTGGCGGTGTCGGCGATCGTCGTCGCCCTCGGCGGTCCGGCGCTCGGCCCGGCCGCCCTGGTCGCGGTGGTCGGCGCCACCGTGGCCGTGGTCGCCCTCGTGGTGGTCAGCGGCGTCCGGCAGGCCGGCTGGGTGCTGCTGGTGATCGAGGCCTGCTCGCTGCTGTTCCTGCTCGGCTGTCTGCTGGTGCCGGGCACCGCAGCCCACGGGCGCCCCGTGGCCGCCGGTCGAGGGCAACGAGCTGCAACGGATCATGCTGCTCAGCGTGTTCGCGCTCGCCGGGTTCGAGAGCGCCGCCTTCTTCGGGCCCGAGGCGCGTCGCGGGCTGATCACCACCACCCGGGTGATCCGCTGGACCCCGGTGGTGTGCGGGTCCCTGGTGCTGGTCGCCGGCCTGGCCGCCGTCGCCGGGCGCGGCGGCACCCTGGTGGACGCCTACCTGTCCGGCGCCGCCGGCCCGGCCCCGACCGGGCTGGTGGTCGCTCTGCACCTGGCCCTGGCCTGCTCGTGGCTGGGCACCGTCACCGGATCGGCGAACGGGGTCTCCCGGCTCGTCTACACCCTCGGTCTCGAAGGAGTGCTCCCCCGTCGGCTGGGCGCCGTCGACCCCGGGCTGCGCACGCCGGTGCGGGCCGCCGTGGCGGTCTGCGCGGTGCTGGCCGTCACCGGAGCCGTCCTGGCGCTGCTCGGCCGTGGGTCCACGCTGTCCGGGGCGATCTCCACCGCCACCCGGGTCGCGTTGCTGCTGGCGTACGCGCTCGGGGTGCTGGCGATGGCGGTGCTGCTGGCCCGGCTCGGTGAGCTGACGACGACCACCACGGTGGTCGCCGCGGTCGCCGGCTCGGGGCTGCTGGCCATGCTGGCGGTGATCGTGGTCGGCCAGCTCCGTCACGGGTCGGTCCTCGGCGCGGCGCTGCTGGCGGCGCTGCTGGTGGCCGGTCCGGTGTGGATCCTGCTCCTCCGGCTGTGGCGACCCCAGCGCCGGGTCCGCGTCGGCGTGGTCGACCGGGCGGAGTCCGACGACGCGCTGCCCGGCGCCGTCGCGGTGCGCCGGACGGCCGAAGGCGAGCTGGAGCTGACCGGTCGCCCGGACGGCACTCCCACGCCGCACCGCGCAGGTCGTTGACCACCGTGGCGGCGATGGGTGCGCGCACCCCGGGCGGGCAGGAACCGCGGGCCGTCCAGCGGGCTCTGCTGCTGCTGGAGGCCGTGGCCCGGTTGGGACCGGGCACCACGGCACGGGCGATAGCCGACTACGCCGAGGTGCCACCGGGGACGGCGTACCGGCTGCTGAACCTGCTGGTCGGCGACGGCTACCTGGTGCGGATCGACGGCCTGACCGGGTTCGCCCTGGGTCGCCGCGCCCAGGAGCTGGCCGGGCAGGTCGGCGTCACCCGTCCGCTGGAGGTCGGCGAGGTGGTCGAGACGCTGCGGGTCGGCATCCGCCACGGGGTGCACGTGGTCGACCTGACCGGACCGGCGCCGTGCTGGGCCGACCGTGATCCCGACCACGAGGTGGCCGCCGACGACCAGATGCTGGCCGCGGCCCACTCCTCCGCGGTGGGGAAGCTGGTGCTGGCCGCCCGACCGGAGCTGCTGACCGGCGGCCCGCTGCCCCGGCTGACGCCCTACACGGTGACCCAGTGGCCGACGCTGTTGGAGCAGCTGACCGACGTGCGCGGCTCCGGTCTGGCCGTCGACCGGGAGGAGACGGTGCTGGGGCGGGTGGCCGTGGCCGGCGCCATCACCGCCGGGGGCCAGCGGTTGACCGGCTGCATCCTGGTCACCGGCCGCCGGGGTCGGCTGGACCCGGACGAACCGGCCGTCACCCGTCCCGTGCTGGCTGCCGCCCGCCGGCTCACCGGCTGGGCCGGGGTCAGTGGGTCCCGGGCCCTGCCGCGATGATCGCGAGCACCTGCTCGCCGTACTTGGTGAGCTTGGACTGACCGAGCCCGGGGATCTTGATCAACGACGCGCTGTCGGTCGGCCGGGACTCCGCGATGGCCACCAGGGTCGCGTCGGTGAACACGCAGAACGCTGGCACCTTCTCCTCGCCGGACTGCTGCTTGCGCCACTCCTTGAGCAGCGCCAGGGTGTGCTCGTCGTACGTCGCCGGGCAGTCGGTGTGCCGACCGATCTTGCGCTCGGCCGCATCGTGCAGGGCGTGCCCGCAGCTGCGGCAGTGGGCCGACAGCACGGTGCCCTTCTTCCGGGTGCGCTGACCCGGCGCGGCGGCCGCACCGCGGAGGGCGGCCGGCAGCAGCGGGTCCAGGAAGCGGGACGGTTTGCGGGTGGCCTGACCACCGCCTCGGCTGCGCGACCAGGAGACGTGCAGGTGCTCCCGGGCCCGGGTCAGTCCGACGTAGAGCAGCCGGCGCTCCTCGGCGACCTCCTCGGGGCGGGTGGCCAGGATGAAGGGCAGCGAGCCCTCCTGGATGCCGAACAGGGCGACGGCGTCCCACTCCAGGCCCTTGGCCGAGTGCAGCGTGGACACGGTCACCCCCTGGGCGGACGGCACGTGCTGCGCCTCGGCCCGGCGCTCCAGCTCGGTCACCACGCGGGCCAGGTCCACCGGCCCGTCGGCGGTCTCGGCCAGGTCCTCGGCCACCGCCACCAGCGCGGCCAACGACTCCCAGCGCTCCCGGACCGCGCCGGCCCCCTCGGGCGGCTTGGCGGTCCAGCCGAGAGCGCCCAGGACGGCCTGCACCTCGGCCACCGCGTCCCGACCCTCGCCGCCGGACAGCTCGGTGACCGCGCGTGCCTGGGTGCGGAGGGCGTGCATGGCCTGACGCACCTCGGCGCGCTCGTAGAACCGCTCGCCGCCCCGCACCAGGTAGGGGATGCTGCGCTCGGCCAGGGCCTGCTCGATCGGCGGGGACTGGGCGTTGATCCGGAACAGCACCGCCATCTCGCGGTAGTCGACCCCGCGGGCCGCCAGCCCGGCCAGCCAGTCGGCGATCGCCGCCGCCTCGGCCGCTTCGTCGGGCGCCTCCCGCAGCACCGGCTCGGGGCCGGGCGGGCGCTGCGCCTGCAGCACGACGGCGTCCATGGTGCCGCTCCGCGTCGAGCCGCCGGGTCCGCTGCCGCTGCTGGCCTGGGCGGAGCGCATCACGGCGTTGGCCGCGGCCACCACCTGAGGGGTGGAGCGGTAGTCCCGCACCAGCCGGACCACCGTCGCCTTCGGGTGGCGCCGGCCGAAGCCGGTGAGGAAGTCGGCCTGGGCGCCGGCGAAGGAGTGGATGGTCTGGGCCGGGTCGCCGACCACGCACAGCTCGGCCCGGTCGCCGCGCCACAGCTCCAGCAGCCGGTGCTGCAGCGGGGAGACGTCCTGGTACTCGTCGACCACCAGGTGCCGGTAGGTCCGCTGCACCTGGGTGCGGATCTCGTCGTGCTCGGCCAGCAGCGCGGCGGTGCAGAGCAGGATGTCCTCGAAGTCGATCCGGCCGCGCTGGCGCTTCAGGTCCTCGTAGCCGGTGAAGATGCGGGCCACCGTCTCCGGGTCGGTGCCGGACACCGTGCGGCCCAGCGGAGCCGCGACCCGCGGGTAGTCCTCCGGGGTGGTGTTGCTGACCTTGGACCAGGAGATCTCCCCCAGCAGGTCGCGCAACCGGGCGGTGTCCACCCGGACCCGCAGCCGACTGGCCGCCTCGGCCACCAGTGACATCCGGTTGTCCAGCACGGAGGGGAACTCGCCGCCGTACGCCTGCGGCCAGAAGTACTGCGCCTGCCGCAGCGCGGCGGAGTGGAAGGTCCGGGCCTGCACGCCGCGGGCGCCGAGCTGCTGCAGCCGGCCCCGCATCTCGCCGGCCGCCCGGGTGGTGAAGGTGACGGCCAGCACGGCGGTCGGCTGGTAGGCCCCGACGGCCACGCCGTACGCGATCCGGTGGGTGATGGCCCGGGTCTTGCCGGTGCCGGCGCCCGCGATGACCGCCACCGGGCCGTGCAACGCGGTGGCGACCTCCCGCTGCTCGGGGTCGAGCGCGGCCAGCAGCAGCTCGGGGTCGCCGCCGACACGCGGCTGGTCGAGCGGCGGACTCACGGCGGCGGACATGGGATCACCTTAGTTTCTGGCACCCACAGTGCTGTCCTCCCTCGCTGGGAGAGCGTCGCGCGCCCCTTGACTCCGACGTCCTTCCGCGGGCGCTCGAGAGGTGCACCTCTTTCCGGCGCTCTGATGCAGGCCAGTGCGTACGGAGGTCACGACCCGCTACCCGCGCCGTCAGATCCCGGTGGGTCGCCGACAGTCAGAGAACCAGCACCATCTCGTGCTCGAGCAGGTCCGGGCGGTGCGGCAGCGGGACGGTGGCGCCGGTGCGGACGAAACCGCACCGGGCGTAGAGCCGCTCGGCCACGGCGTTGGTCTCCACCACGTGCAGCCGCACCCGTCGGGCGCCGTCGGACCGGGCCTGGTCGATCACCGCCGACACGAGCCGGTCGGCCAGCCCGGTGCCGCGTGCGGTGGCGGCCACGAACATCGCCACCAGCAGCACGGTGCCTGCCTCGTCGGGGTCGTCGAACCCGGTGGCGGTGCCGACCACCTCGCCGTCGCCGGTCTCGGCCAGGAACTGGGCCGCCCCCGCGATCCGCTGCCGCCACTGGTCGGGACCGAAGGCGGTCTCGCGCTCCAGGGTGGAGGCGAAGGCCAGCGGAGCCTCGGCCAGGGCCTGCAGCCGGATGGCCCGGGCGACGCGCGCCAGTCCTCGGCGACGGCCCGCCGGACCCGGTAGCGGCCCTCGCTCATCGGAGCGGGGTTCAGAGGTCGGCGAGCTCGGGCAGCCGGCGCTCGGTCAGCTCGGACAGCCAGCCGACCGGGTCGGCCGCCTTCGGTGGCGGACCGACCCAGACCATGCTGAACCCGAGGTCCGCGTACGCCTCCAGCTCCCGCTTGAACCCGTCCGGGTCGGCCACCCCGTCGGTGCCGGCGATGATCGTCCGGGCCACCTCGGCCGGATCGCGACCCTCGGTCTCGCAGTGCGCGTCCAGCACCTCGAGCTTGTGCCGCACGGTGTCCAGATCGGCCGGGAACAGGTTGCAGGCGTCGGCGTAGCGGGCGACCAGCCGCAGCGTCTTGCGCTCCCCCTGGCCGCCGATCATGATCGGCGGCCGGCGGACCGGCCGCGGCAGGCAGACGGTCTCGGCCAGCTGGTAGTGCTTGCCCGCGTACGGTCCGTCGTCGTCACTCCACATCTGGCGGACGATCTGGAGGGTCTCCTCCAGTCGCTCGAACCGCTCCGCGGTGGGCGGGAAGGGGACGCCGAGACCGAGGTGCTCGCGTTCGTACCAGGCGGCGCCGAGACCCAGCACGGCGCGACCCCCGCTGAGCACGTCGAGGGTGGTGATGATCTTGGCCAGCAGCCCCGGGTGCCGGTAGGTGACCCCGGTGACCAGCAGACCGAGCTCGACCGAGGTCGTCTGACCGGCCAGGTAGCCGAGCGAGGTGTAGCCCTCCAGCATCGGCTCCGCCGGACCGCCGAACGGCTCCATCTGGAAGTAGTGGTCCATCATCGTCAGCCGGGAGATCCCGCCGGCGTCGGCGACCCGGGCCAGCGAGGTGAGGGTCGGCGCGAGGGCGTCCGGGCCCCCCGGGTAGGACAGATCGGCCAGGTGGACGGCGAACCGCATGGTGCTCCCTCCGCACCGCGCTCGGGCGCGCGATGACGTCGTGGAGCCTAGTCCTGGTCGGGTAGCCTCTCTCGATGCCCGACGACCCTGCCGGCGGACGCTGGACGCCCCGGCTCGCCGCGACCCCGGAGGCCGACAGTTGACCGACTGGATCGTCTGGCTGATGGAGACGCTCGGTGCGCCCGGGGCCGGACTGGCGGTGGCGCTGGAGAGCATCTTCCCGCCGATCCCCAGTGAGCTGATCCTGCCGTTGGCCGGCTTCGCGGCCAGCCGCGGCACCCTCGACCTGATCGCGGTGCTCATCTGGACCACCATCGGCTCGGTGGTCGGTGCCGTCGCCCTCTACTGGATCGGGCGTCGGATGGGACTGGACCGGCTGCGCCGCGCCGCCGACAAGCTGCCGCTGACCAGTGGCGACGACATCGTCCGGACCGACGACTGGTTCGACCGGCACGGCGGCAAGGCCGTCTTCTTCGGCCGGATGATCCCCTTGTTCCGCAGCCTCATCTCCGTGCCGGCCGGCGTGAACCGGATGCGGATGCCCGCGTTCGTCGGCCTGACCCTGGCCGGCAGCCTGATCTGGAACACCGCGCTGGTCCTGGCCGGCTACCTGCTCGGGGAGCAGTGGCACCGGGTCGAGTCCTCGATCGGGGCGCTGCAGGCAGTGGTCGTGGCCGTGGTCGCGGTGGCGGTGACCTGGTTCGTGGTCCGGCGGGTGGCCGCGCACCGACGCGAGGCCTGAGGCTCAGGCCATCGACACCGGCTGCGCTGTCGACTCGAGGACGCTGAGCCACAGGTCACCGTGCGGGTCGACCTGGTTGCGCTCGGAGGTCAGCAGCGCGATCGGCACGTGGATGAAGCGGTTGTGCCGTCGACCCACCACCATCGCGGTCCGGCCCGCCATCCCTGCGTGGGCAGCGGCCTGGGCCAGCCGTACGCAGTAGACGGCGTCGTGCGGACAGGCCGGGACGGACCTGATCATGTAGCTCGGGTCGATGTACTTGCAGGTCAGCGGCACCCCGGCGGTGGCGAAGTGCCGGACCACGGCGTCCCGCAGGAAGGTGCCGATGTCGGCCAGCCGGGTGTTGCCCGAGGCGTCGGTGTCCCCCACCGCCTCCAGGATGTCCTGGCCGGCGCCCTCGGCCACCACCACGACGGCGCTGCCCCGGTCCTTCACCCGTTGTTCCAGGCTGGCCAGGAAACCGCCGGGACCCTCCAGCCGGAACGGCACCTCCGGGATGAGCACGAAGTCGGCCACGTGGTTGGCCAGCGCCGCGTAGCTGGCGATGAACCCGGCGTGCCGCCCCATCAGCTTCACCAGGCCGACGCCGCCGACGGCGGAGTGGGCTTCGACCATCGCCGCGTTGATCGACTTGGCCGCCTCGGTGAAGGAGGTGACGAAGCCGAAGCTCTGACCGATGAACGGGATGTCGTTGTCGATCGTCTTGGGGATGCCGATCACGCCGATGGTCTCCCCGCGACGGGCGATGGCGTCGGCGATCTTGGCCGCCCCGCGCATCGAGCCGTCGCCGCCGATCACGAACAGCAGGTCGATGCCCAGCGACAGCAGCCGGTCCACCATGGCGTCGGGGTCCTGCGCGCCGCGGGAGGTGCCGAGCACCGTGCCTCCCTGCCGGTTGATGCCGTGCACCACCTCCGGCGTCAGTCGCATCGGCTCCGGCCCGCCCTCCACCAGGCCGGCGTAACCGGACCGGAAGCCGGTCAGCTCCGCGATGCCGTAGTGCTCGGCCAGCTCCATCACCAGACCGCGGATGACGTCGTTCAGCCCGGGACACAGGCCACCGCAGGTGACCACCCCGACCCGGGTGGCGCCCGGCGGGAAGAACAGCCGACGGCGGGGGCCGCCCGGCTCGAAGCTGGGCACCTGGTCGGGAGGCAGTCCGAGACCGGCGAGCAGCTGGACGGTGTCGTGCAGGATGACCCGGTCGTCCTCGGAGACGTAGTGCTCGTTGGTCTGCCGGTCGGCGATGAAGTCGGCCAGCGGCGAGTCGTGGCGTGGCGCACCCAGGGTGGGCACCATCAGGTCCGCGAGCAGGGTCATACCTGAGAGTGGCACCGACGTGTGACGACCGGGTGACGGCGGTGGAACAGGGCGTGGACGCGACACCCTGTGGCTCTGATCACGTCACCGGCGGCCGGGAATCACCGAGCCGCCGGCGCGGTTGCGTTCGGTATGGCACAGGTGACGATGTACACGACCACGTGGTGTGGCTACTGCTTCCGGCTCAAGTCCCAGCTCGGTCGGGCCGGGGTGGAGTACGACGAGGTCGACATCGAGCGCGAGGCGGGTGCCGCCGATCTGGTGGCGTCGTTGAACAACGGCAACCAGACGGTGCCCACGCTGGTGTTCTCCGACGGGTCGGCGATGACCAACCCGAGCGCCAAGCAGGTGCAGGAGCGACTGGCCAGCCTGGCCTCGTGACCGCCGGGTCGCTGACGGTCCCCACCGTCGTGTTCGACGTCGACGGGACGCTGCTGGACTCCGCCGACGGGATCCTCGCCGGCTTCCAGCACGCGCTGCGCGCCGGTGGCGTACCGGTGCCGAGCCGGACGCGAGCTCCGGGTGCACCTCGGACCGCCGCTGCGGGAGTTCCTGGTGCTGTCGGGTGTCGCGCCGGACCGACTGGACGCCGCGGCGCAGGCCTACCACGACTACTACCTCCGCGAGGGTCTGCAGCAGGCGTCCCCGTACGCAGGGGTCGAGGCGCTGCTTGCGTTCCCTGGTGGAGCACGGTGCCGTGCTGGCCACGGCGACGGCCAAGCGGACCACGACCGCCCGGGCGATCATCGCCGCCCACGGGCTGTCCGACTACTTCACCGTGATCGGTGGGACCGACGAGCAGCGGACGACCAAGGCCCAGACGATCGCCTGGGTGCTGGCGGAGCTGGACGCCGACCCGGCCGCGACGATCATGGTCGGCGACCGCCATCACGACGTCGACGGTGCGCACGCCCAGGGTGTGCGCGCTGTCGGGGCCCTGTGGGGCTACGGCGTGGGCGACGAGCTCCGGACGGCCGGCGCCGACTGGCTCGCCCGCGACGTGGCCGAGTGCGGGCAGCTGCTCGGGGTCTGAGACCCAGTCAGGCCACTACAGCGGTCACCAGCAAGTACTCCCACTCCATGATCATCCGACCGTCCTGGACGGTGCCGGCCCGCTGTGCGAGCTCGAGCAGGTCCCGATCCAGGCCAGCCTGCCGCTCGGGCTGGTCGGCCAGGGAGCGGTGGACCGCGATCGTCGGACCGTAGTTGATCGTGAAGTAGTCCCGGAACGCCTCTGCGGTGGCGAACTGGGCAACCCGGAGCAACCGTGTGGTGACCAGGACGTCGCGCACGCGCTGCCCCAGCAGCTGCCGGACGTGGCTCTCGTCGCCCCACAGCGGTGCCGGTGACGCGCCGGGCGGCGGTGGCGGCGCGTACGGCTTCATGGTCGCGAACATCTGACCGATGAAACCTGCCGGCGTCCAGGAGATCAGTCCGATCCGACCACCGGGGCGGGTGACGCGGACGAGCTCGTCGGCCGCGGGCTGGTGATGCGGTGCGAACATCACCCCGACGGAGGAGGTCGTCACGTCGAAGCTGTGGTCGGCGTACGGCAGGGCCTCCGCGTCGCCAGTCTCCCAGGCGATCGCCAGGCCTTCGGCCGCAGACTGCGCCCGGCCCGCCTCCAGCAGCTCCGGGGTCAGGTCGGACGCCGTGACCCGGGCACCGACCCTGGCTGCGGGCAGGGCGACGTTGCCGGATCCGGCGGCCACGTCGAGCAGGCGCTCGCCGGACGTGACGGCGACCGCCGCGACCAGCGTGGGCCCGAGCTCGGCGATCACCTCGGTGGCCACGGCCGGGTAGTCACCGAGTGCCCACATAGCCCGGTGGCGGGCCTTCAACGTCGCGTCGTCGATCAAGGTCTGGGTCATGGTTCTCCCCTCGAGCTCAGCACAGCGGTTGTGCCGATGCCACGACGGTAAAGGCACCCGCGTGGCACCCACTAGTACGAGATCTGTACCTGGCATGTTCGGGCACCCGAGGCTTACGGTCGTGATCATGGGATCCCCGTACCACCAGTTCTGCCCGGTCGCGAAGGCGATGGAACAGCTCGACGAGCGCTGGACGTTGCTGGTGATCAGGGAGCTGCTGGCCGGCAGCCGGCACTTCAACGATCTTCGTCGGGGGCTGCCGAGGATGTCGCCCACCCTGCTGTCGAAGCGACTCAACCAGCTCGTCGCCGGCGGGGTGGTCGAGCGCCGCCGGGACGGCCGCGAGGTTCTCTACGCCCCTACCCGGGCCGGTGAGGAGCTGCGCCCGGCGATCGAGCTGCTCGGAGCCTGGGGGATGCGCTGGACCGGGGTGCTCGGCGATGTCGATCTCGACCCCAAGCTGCTGATGTGGGACCTGCACCGCAACGTGGATCGGGCACTAGTGCCTCCCGGCACGACGGTGGTGCGGTTCGACTTCACCGATCTCATGGCCCGGCAGGGGCGGTGGTGGATCGTGCTGACTCGCCGAAGAGGTCGACGTCTGCGACGCCGACCCCGGACACGAGGTGGCCGCTACGGTCGCCGGGACGTTGCGCAGTCTGGTGGAGATCTGGCGCGGCGACAGGACCTGGATCGACGCCCTCCGGGCTGAGTCCGTGTCGATCACCGGACCGGAACGGATCCGTCGGCAGATCCCGGCTTGGTTCCGACCCGGCAACTTCGCGACCGTGCCCCGACCCGATCCCGAGCTCGTCGCCTGAACCGAACCGAGGCCGCTGGGACACCCGTTACGCTCGGCCTTTCTGCAGAGGAGACACCCATGACTGCGTACTGGATCAACACCTTCACCGCCATTCGCGACGCCGACAAGCTGGCCGCCTATGTCGCCCTCTCCGGCCCGGCCATCCGCGCGGCCGGCGGAGAGTTCCTGGCGCGGGGCGTACCCGCGGCGGTCTTCGAAGGCGGCCTGACGACGCGCAGCGCACTGGTCCGGTTCCCCAGCGTCGAGGCGGCGGTCGCGGCCTACCACAGCCCCGCCTACCAGGAAGCCCTGGTGGCGCTCGGTGACGGCACGGCCGATCGCGACATCCGGATCGTCCCCGCGGTCGACGCCTCCTAACTCAACGGCACCGCAGACGACTCAGGACCGTCGATCGTGTTCACGCGCTTCGAGGATGTCCGGCTCGCACGTCCTCGGCCGCTGAAACGCAGATCTCACTGACCGGGCGCCGGCTCCGGATCGACGATCACGAACCGACGGCGAGCACCTGGTCGATGATGTAAACCGTGGCGTTGGCGGTCTGCACGTTTCCACAGATCACCTTGGCCTTTCCGTCGACGGTGAAGTCCTCGCCGGATCCCTCCACAGTGATGGTCGCCCCAGCTGAGTGTCTTGTAGCTCCCGGCGATCAGCGGCAGCGAGCCTCGGCCCTGACGACTCGCAGCTTGGTTGACGGCCTTGAAGGCGTCGTCGGTCGGAGCGAACACCGTGATATTGCTGGCGTTGTTCAAGGTGTCGACCAAGCCCGACGCTTTCACTGCCGTCACGAGCGTGGTCAACAGCGGGTTGTCGCTGGCCGCGGAGGCGACCGGAAGGCCTGACATCTGGTCGAAGGATCCGGCCCCGGTCGTCGGTACCGCCGCGCAGCCGCTACCGAAGGTGGCGTTGGTGGCCTCACTGGCTCCGGCAGATGCTGTGGGCCCGGGCGACGCCGTGGGGGCAGTGGTGGGTTCGGTCGAGGCCGACGTGGTCCCCGACGCCGAGCTGGACGGGGCGGGCGTGCCCGGCTCTGACGAGCTGCAGGCGGCAAAGCTCAGGGGCAGTGCGATCGCGGCGGCGAGGGAGGCGACTTTCAGGGTGTGCTTGGACGTGGTGAACACGTGTGACTCCTTGCGGTCGGGAACGGGGGCATGTCTGCCCAGGTCGAACGAGCAATCTCGCTTGGCGGCGCCGAGTCGACAGGCATCTGTCGCGACGGGGGTCATCACGAATCTCTGCGAAATGTCGTTCACTAGATTCTTTGATATTAACCCTCCATTCCGCATCAATCAATTTGCGCATCATTCGGATAACAATCGACGTCGCCTGCATCCGGACTTTCAGCAGTTTCTCGGTCATTCGAGAATGACGTTGGTCGCCGGCCGACCCGAAGCGCAGAGCCCGAATCCGCTGACGGCAGATCCGCCCACGGCAGCGCCTCTTCCGTGGGGGTTCCGGCCCGGGCAGCGTGGTGGCCATGAGTGACACCACCCCGATCGGCGGGCTGTTCGACGAGCAGCTCCTCAGCCGTCTCCTGCACCAACGCATCGTCGTCCTCGGCCAGGAGGTCGACGACGCGATCGCCAACCGCATCTGCGCCCAGCTGCTGCTGCTGTCGGCGGAGGACCCGCGGTCCGACATCAGCCTCTACATCAACTCCCCCGGCGGATCGGTCTCGGCCGGTCTGGCGATCATGGACACGATGCGGCTGATTCCCAACGAGGTCAGCACCCTGGCCATGGGGCTGGCCGCCAGCATGGGCCAGTTCCTGCTGTCGGCCGGCACACCCGGCAAGCGGTACGCCCTCCCTCACGCCCGGGTGCTGCTGCACCAGGGCTCGGCCGGCATCGGCGGCACCGCCGTCGACATCGAGATCCAGGCCCAGAACCTGGAGCACACCCGTGACGTGCTGCTCGGCCTGATCGCCGAGCACACCGGGCAGCCGCTGGAGCGGATCGCCCAGGACTCGCTCCGCGACCGGTGGTTCACCGCTGCCGAGGCGCAGGCGTACGGGCTGGTCGACCACGTGGTGACCACGCTGGACGACATCCGGCCCGGCGGCCGGCAGACGGTCGGACTGGCCACCGTGCTGGGCAGCCCGGCCGGGCGGGCGGGGGCGGCGCGATGAGCGGCTACACGATCCCGAACGTGGTCGAGAAGCGACCGACCGGCGAGCGGGCGCTCGACATCTACAGCCGGCTGCTGTCGGACCGGATCGTCTACCTCGGCACCGAGCTCGACGACGGGGTGGCCAACGTCATCGTGGCCCAGCTGCTGCACCTGGAGTCCGAGGACTCCGACCGGGAGATCAACCTGTACGTGAACTCCCCCGGCGGCTCGATGACCGCGATGCTCGCGATCTACGACACCATGCAGTTCATCCACGCGCCCGTGGCCACCACCTGCGTGGGCCAGGCAGCATCAGCGGCCGCGGTGCTCTTGTCGGCGGGCTCCCCGGGACGGCGGGCGATCCTGCCGCACGGTCGGGTGCTGCTGCACCAGCCGTCGGCCGAGGGCCGGGGCACGCTGCCGGACCTGGTCCTGCACGCCCGGGAGATCATGCGGATCCGGGCCCAGATGGAGGAGGTGCTGGCCCGGCACACCGGCCAGACCACCGAACGGCTGCGCGCCGACACCGACCGGGACAAGATCTTCGACGCCGACAGCGCGCTGGCGTACGGGATCGTGGATGCGGTGATCACCAGCCGCAAGGAGCTGGCGGCCTAGACGTGGCGAGCCGGGGAGGGTGGCGGCTCAGGCGGCGAGGGCGACCGGTCCGGTCGGTCGGCCCACCGTCGAGATCAACCGACGCCCGACGGCCCGGGTGAGATCGACCAGGGGCAGGTCCAACGCCCCGCCGACCGCGGCCAGCATCTCCGAGGACGGCTCCTTGCGGCCACGCTCGATCTCGGACAGGTACTGCACCGAGATGCCGGCCCGGTCCGCGACCGTGCGCTGGGTCTCTCCCCGATCCGTCCGGCGGGCGCGGAGCACCTGGCCGACCAGCTCCCGCCACAGCGGCTCGCGCGGCGGACGGTCCGGCTCGGGCGCCGGCCGGCGCGGAAAGGCGACCACGTCTCCCATGGCCCGACCGTAGGCCCGAGCGGTCGGTCGGGGAAGCGCGGTTCGCTGTGGGCGTACGAGCAGGTCGTCGCGGACGATCTCTGTCGAGAAGGAGGTACGGACACGCTGAGCGGCCGGAAAACGTGACGGAACCTCCTTCTCGGCGCCGAGCGGCGCCTACCCGGAAGGCGCACCGGGATCAGGGCAGGACCGGAGGAGCCGGACTGTCCGAGCCGGTGTCTAGGCTCAGCGCACCATGAGTCTCCACCTGCACCGCGCCGAGCGGTCCGACCGGTTGGTGGCCGGGTTGGCCGATCTGCTGGCCGCCCCGCTGCCGGACCCGTTCGCGACCGAGGTGGTCGCCGTGCCCACCCGGGGTGTGGAGCGTTGGTTGGCGCAGCAGCTGTCCGACCGACTGGGGGTGTGCGCGGGAGTCGACTTCCCCTCGGTGCGCCGACTGGTGACCACCACCCTGGCCCCGCTGACCGACGTGGACCCCGACACCGATCCGTGGCACCCGTCGCGCGCGGTCTGGCCGATCCTGGCGATCCTCGACGTGGCTCGGGACGACGCCTGGGCCGAGCTGCTGTGGAGCCACCTGCGCGGTCGCTCGGCCGAGCAGTCGCGCGGCGGTCGGCGCTGGCTGACCGCCCGCCGGGCGGCCGACCTGTTCGCCCGGTACGGGTCCGAGCGCCCCGAGCTGCTGGACCGGTGGCGGGCCGGGGAGGACGTGGACACCAACGGCACCCCCCTGGGCGCGGACCGCGCCTGGCAGGCTGAGCTCTGGCGACGGCTGCGCGCCGAGCTCGCGGTCCCGTCGCCCGCCGAGCGGCTGCCCCAGGCGCTCGACCGGTTGGCCGCCGGCGACGCGGACCTGGACCTCCCCGAGCGGCTGTCGGTGTTCGGGCTGACCGGGCTGGACCGGACCCAGCACCGGGTGCTGACCGCCCTGGGAACCGACCGCGACGTGCACCTGTGGCTGACCCACCCGTCCCCGGTCCTGTGGGACGCCCTGGCGGCCCGGCCGTTCCGCCCCCCGGGCCGACGGCGCGACGACACGAGTCTGGAGGTGGTGGAGAACCGTCTGCTCGGCTACCTCGGACGCGACTCGCGCGAGCTGCAGCTGGTCCTCGCCGGGGCCGGACCCGCCGACCGGCACCACCCGGTCGCACTCACCGCCACCGCCGGCGCACCCTGCTGGCCCGACTCCAGCAGGACCTGGCCGCGAACGCCGGTCCGAGGCCGTCCGCCGAACGCCCCGTGCTGGACGCGAAGGACCGCAGTCTGCAGGTGCACGCCGCCCACGGCCAGGACCGCCAGGTCGAGGTGCTGCGTGAGCTGCTGGTCGGTCTGCTCGCCGACGACCCGACCCTGGAGCCGCGGGACGTCGTGGTCCTGTGCCCCGACATCGAGCGGTTCGCCCCGCTGGTCTCGGCCGCGTTCGGGCTGGCCGACGACGGCAACGAGACCGAGCACCCCGGGCACCGGATCCGGGTCCGGTTGGCCGACCGCGCCCTGCGCCGGCTGAACCCGCTGATCGGGGTGCTGGGCAGCGTGCTGGATCTGGCCGGCTCCCGGCTGGAGGCGTCAGCGGTGCTCGACCTGTGCGCCCAGCCCCCGGTCGCCCGGCGGTTCTCCTTCACCGCCGACGACCTCGACCGGTTGGCGCAGCTGGTCGCCGCCAGCGGGGTGCGGTGGGGTCTCGATCCCGCGGCGCGGAAACCGTACGGGCTCGAGCACCTCGGTCAGAACACCTGGGCGGCGGGACTGGACCGGCTGCTGCTCGGCGTGACCATGGACGAGGAGGGCAACCACTTCATCGGGACGGCGCTGCCCCTGGACGAGGTCGACTCCTCCGACGTCGAGCTGATCGGTCGGCTCGCCGAGCTGGTGGACCGGTTGGGCACTGCCGTCACCGCGTTCGACGCCGACCACCCGATGCCCCGCTGGGTGGAGCTGGCCAAGGAGACGATCGAGGCGCTGACCGCCACGAGCACAGCCGACAGCTGGCAGACCGGCCAGGCGTTCCGGGTGCTCAGCGCGCTGGCCGAGGGCGACGCCGCGGAGCAGGCCGTGCTCACCCGGGCGGAGCTGCAGGCCCTGCTGGCCGACGGTCTGGGTGGTCGGGCCGGGCGGGCCAACTTCCGGACCGGGACGCTGACGGTCTGCACCATGTACCCGATGCGGTCCGTCCCCCACCGCGTCGTCTGCCTGCTGGGGATGGACGATCTCGCGTTCCCCCGTCGCACCCGCGCCGACGGTGACGACGTGCTCGCCGGTGACCCGTGGGTCGGTGACCGCGACCGGCGCAGTGAGGACCGGCAGCTGCTGCTCGACGCGATCATGAGTGCGACCGAGCACCTGGTCGTCCTCTACAGCGGTGCCGATCCGCGGACCGGGACCACACGTCCGCCGGCTGTGCCGATCGGCGAGCTGCTGGACACCGTCGACCAGACCGTCACGCACGTCGGACGGTCGGCCGCCGCGCGAGCTGGTGCTGCACCGTCATCCGCTCCAGCCGTTCGACCGCCAGAACTTCACCGCCGACGACAGCCGACCCACCGTTCAGCTTCGACGGCGCCGCCCTGCGCGGGGCGCGGGCGGCCGCCCGCGAACGCACCGACGGTCTCGCGGTCTACCCGCACGACCCGCTGCCCGGCCGCGACACCGGTCAGGTGGCCATCGCCGACCTGATCCGCTTCTTCCAGCACCCCGTCAAGGCGCTGCTGCGGGACCGCGGCGGGCTGCCGACCTGGGAGGACCGCGACCCGATCACCGACGAGCTGCCGGTCAGCCTCGACGGGCTGGAGAGCTGGGCTGTCGGTGACCGGATGCTGACCCAGCTGCTGCAGGGGGCCGATCCCGAACGGCTGGTCGGCGCAGAGTGGCGACGGGGCAGCCTGCCGCCGCGCACGCTGGGCGCCCGCGCGCTGGAGGTGATCCAGCGGCAGGCGAGCGACGTGGCCGAACGCGCCCGGCCGTGGCTGGTGGGCGATCCCGACAGCCGCGACCTCTCCCTCGACGTCGGCGAGCGTCTGCTCACCGGGACCGTCGGACCCCTGCACGGGTCCACCCTGGTCTCGGTCAGCTACTCCAGCCTCGGGGCCAAGCAGCGGCTGAGCGCGTTCACCCGGCTGCTGGCCCTCACCGCCGCCTATCCCGGTCTCGACTGGCGAGCGGTCAGCATCGGCCGGCGCGGCACCTCGCTGCTGGGACCGGTCGACCCGGGCTGGGCCGCCCTGGTGCTCGACGACCAGCTCGACCTGTACGCGACGGGTCTGCGGGAGCCGCTGCCGTTCGCCCCGCGGACGTCGCTGGAGTACGCCCGGCTGCGGTTCCGCGACCTGCAGGTCACCCCCGGCGAGTCGTCGGCGGAGAAGGACTGGACCTGGGACCGCGACGCGGCGTACGAGCGGTTCTTCGGCGCCGGCGTCACCTTGAGCGACCTGGCCGCGATCCGGTCCCGTCCTGAGGAGGAACGCGGCACCCTCGCCGAACCCAGCCGGTTCGGCACCCTGGCCCGGCGCGTCTTCCAGCCCCTGCTCACCGTGGAGGAGCTGCGATGAGCCCCGACTGGACCGGCGAGCGCGCCGCGCGCACCGAGCCGGCCGGGCTGTCGAAGGTCGCCGAGGCGGACGGCTGGGACGACCAGCCGGTCGCCGGACCGGACGCAGCTCCCGCCCCGGCTCGACCGGCAGCCCCTCCGACCCCCGCCGGACCGACCCCGACACCGTTCGACGTGCTCGGTCCGCTGCCCACCGGCACCACCGTGCTCGAGGCCAGCGCCGGCACCGGGAAGACGTACACGATCGCGGCGCTGGCCGCGCGCTACGTCGCCGAGGGTCACGTCGAGCTGGACCAGCTGATGATGGTGACGTTCGGCCGGATGGCCACCGACGAGCTCCGGGTGCGGGTGCGCGAGCGGCTGGTCCGGTTGGAGGCGCAGCTGAGCGACGCCCTCGGTCGTACGCCTCCGGGCACCCCGGTGCCGGAGCGCGACGACGTCGCGCACCTGCTGCTGGCCGTCGACGAGAGCGAGCTGGCCCGGCGGCAGGAGCGGGTGGCCCGGGCCCTCGCCGACTTCGACGCCGCCACCATCGCCACCACCCACGAGTTCTGCCTGCGGATGCTGGACGACCTCGGCGTGCTCGGCGATCCCGAGCCCGACGCGGTGTTCGTGGAGCACCTGGCCGAGCTGACCTCCGAGGTCGCCCGCGACGTCTACCTGCGCCGCTACGCCACGGCGGACCAGCCGCTGCTGACCTTCGAGCACGCGCTCAAGCTGGCCGAGGACGTCGTCCACGCAGGTCCGATCCGCCTCGTCCCCGAGCTCGGCGCGGGCGCCCGGGCCGACGAACGGGTGGGCTTCGCCCGCGAGGTGGTCGCCGAGGTGCAGCGGCGCAAGGAGCGCGCCCGCTACCTGACGTACGACGACATGCTGACCCGGCTGCGGGACGCCCTGGCCGACCCTCGGCACGGGGACCTGGCGGCCCAGCGGCTGCGGGACCGGTTCCCGGTGGTGCTGGTCGACGAGTTCCAGGACACCGACCCGATCCAGTGGGACATCCTGCGGCGCGCGTTCCACCGCCACAGCACGTTGGTGGTGATCGGCGACCCGAAGCAGGCGATCTACGCGTTCCGCGGTGCCGACGTGAACAGCTACCTCCAGGTCGCCCGCGAGTCGACCACCACCGCCACCCTCGGCACCTGCTACCGCAGCGACCGGGCGCTGCTCGACGGCCTGGACCTGGTGATGGGCGGCGCGAGCCTCGGCGACCCGGCCATCGTCGTCCGTCCGGTGGGCAGCGCGCACCCGGATCGCCGCCTCACCGGCGCGGGCGCTCCCCTGCGGGTCCGGGTGCTGCCGCCCAAGGAGAACGGCGAGCTCGAGTACGTGAACCGGCTGCGCCGACGGATCACCAAGGACCTGGTCGCCGAGATCGCCGACCTGCTGGGTCCTGGTGCGGGCGGGGCCGCACCGGTGGGCGACGGGGCCGACCCGCTCGACCTTGGCGTCGACCAGACGGCCGGGACCACCGAGGCCGGTGGCGCGGGCGCGATGCTGACGCTGGACGGCCGGCCACCGCGGCGGGTCCAGGCGTCCGACCTCGCGGTGCTGGTGCGCCGCAACGCCGCCGGCGAGCAGATCCGCGACGCCCTGGCCGCGGCCGGCATCCCCGCCGTCCTGCACGGATCCGACTCGGTCTTCTCCTCGCTGGCGGCCCGGGACTGGCTGCGGGTGCTGCAGGCCCTCGAGCAGCCCCGCCAGCCGCTGGTCCGCGAGGCCGCCCTGACCAGCCTGGTCGGCTGGACCTTCCCGCGGCTGGCCCAGGCCGACGAGGCGGCGCTGGCCGACCTCTCGTACGACTTCCGTCGCTGGAGCCGGGTGCTGGCCCAGCGCGGAGTGGCCGCCCTGCTGGAGACGATGGGCACCGACACCGCCCTCAGCGAGCGGGTGCTGGCCCGCCCCGACGGGGAGCGGCTGCTCACCGACCTCCGCCACGTGGCCCAGCGGCTGCACGCCCTGATGACCGGGCGCCAGCTGGGGGTCGCGGGTCTGCGGGAGTGGCTGGCCGAGGCCATCGACGTAGCGGTCGCCGACGACGACGTGACCGAGGGGCTGCGGCGGCTGGCCACCGACGCCGCTGCGGTCCAGGTGCTCACGCTGCACCGCAGCAAGGGCCTGGAGTTCCCGGTGGTCTACCTGCCGGAGGCGTGGGACTGCTTCGTCCCCACCGACGAGCGGGACGCGGTGCTGCGGCTGCACGAGGACGGCGCCGAGGTGCTCGACGTCGGCGGCCGGCAGGCCGCGGGGCGTCCGGAGCGGTTCCGGCGCTCGCTGGCCGAGGAGGCCGGGGAGAACCTCCGGTTGACCTACGTGGGGATGACCCGCGCGCAGTGCCAGGTGGTGACCTGGTGGGCCGACGCCCGCACCACCACCACCTCGGCCCTGCACCGGTTCTGGGCCCGACCCGCCCGGGTCGGAGATCCCGAGCCGAGCTATCCCTCGACGTCCGGTCCGGCGCAGGAGCCGGTGCCGGTGAGTGCCCGGCTGCTGACCGGCGACCCGACCCGGGTGCTGAGTGTGGAAGAGGTGCAGTCCCGCCCGCCCACCCGTCGGCGGCCCGGTGGCACCGCCCCGGTCTCCCTGAGGGCCCGGCGCTTCGAGCGGCTGCTGGACACGGCCTGGCGCCGGACGTCGTACTCGTCGCTGACCGCTGCCGCTCACGGCGCGGTGCCCGCCGCCGGGGTGAGCAGTGAACCCGAGCCTGTGAAGGAGGACGACGAGAGCCTGGCCGACGCCGCAGCGCCGCCGCCCCCGACGCTGCTGCCCGCCACTGCCGGCCCGGGCTGGGACCTGCTGTCCCCCATGCGTGACCTGCCCGCCGGCGTCGACTTCGGCACCGCCGTGCACGCGATCCTGGAGGTGCTGGACCCGACCTCGACCGACCTGCCCACGGCGACGCTGGCCGCGACCACCGACGTCCTCTCCCGGCTGCCGCACGGCGGTCTCACCGCTGACGTCCTGGCCGAGGCGCTGCTGCCGAGTCTGGCCACCCCGCTCGGACCGCTGGCCGACGACCGGTCGCTGGCCGACCTGAGTCCGACCGACCGGCTCTGCGAGCTCGTCTTCGAGCTCCCGCTGGCCGGTGGCGACCGCCCCCGCGCCGACGTCCGGCTCGGTGACCTGGCGCCGCTGCTGGCCCGGCACCTGGCGGCGGACGATCTGCTGGTCGACTACCCGGCGCTGCTGGGCCACCCGCCGCTGGCCGAGGAGTCCCTGCGCGGCTACCTGACCGGCAGCATCGACGCGGTGCTGCGGGTCGGCCCGCCCGAGCGACGGCGCTATCTGGTGGTCGACTACAAGACCAACTGGCTCGGGCGCGGCGAACCCGGCGAGCTGAGCGTGGCCGACTACGGGCCGCAGCCGATGGCCGCGGCGATGCAGTCGGCGCACTACCCGCTGCAGGCCCTGCTCTATCAGGTGGCCGTGCACCGGATGCTCCGCTGGCGGCTGCCCGACTACGACCCGGAGCAGCATCTCGGTGGTGCGCTCTACCTGTTCCTGCGCGGTATGGCCGGTCCGACCACCCCACGGGTGGCCGGGGTGCCGGCTGGTGTCTTCAGCTGGCGTCCGCCGTCGGCCCTGATCACCGAGCTCTCCGACCTGCTGGATCGGGGTCCGTCATGACAGTCGTCGAGAGCCGGACCGCCGACGTGCTCCAGGCCACCCGGGCGGCGGGACTGCTGGCCACGTTCAACGCCGCCGGGGTGCTGGAGCTGGCCGATGTGCACACGGCGACCACCGTCACCCGGATCACCGGTGAGACCGACGAGACGGTGGCCCTGGCCCTGGCCCTGGCTGTCCGGGCGCTACGCCTGGGATCGGTCTGCGTCGACCTGACCACGGTGGCCGACGACGTCTTCGAGGCGACCGAGGAGGGGTTGGAGGTCGCCGACCTGCCCTGGCCCGATCCCGCCGGCTGGCTGGCCAGCTGTCGCGCCAGCCGGGCCCTGGCCGACGGCCCGGACGCCCCGGACGGACGCCCGTTGCGGCTGGTGGCCGGGAACCTCTACCTGGAGCGCTACTGGCGCCAGGAGGAGGCCGTCCGCGCTCAGCTGGTCGACCGGCGGTCAGCGCCCCCACCGCCGGTGGACGAGGACCGGCTGGGCGTCGCCCTGGACCGGCTGTTCACCGGCGAGGGCCTGGACGTCGGCGAGGCGGACCTGCAGCGGCGGGCGGCAGAGGTCAGCGCGCGCCAGTGGGTCACCGTGCTGGCCGGTGGACCGGGCACCGGCAAGACGACCACGGTGGCCAAGGTGCTGGCCATGCTCGGCGACCAGCCCGGTCGGGCGCCGCGGATCGCGTTGGCCGCACCCACCGGCAAGGCCGCCGCCCGCCTGTCGGAGGCGCTCGCCGACGCCCGCAGCCGGCTCGCGCCCGAGGACGTCGCCCGGGTCGCTGACCTGTCCGCCGTCACCCTGCACCGCCTGCTCGGCTGGCTGCCCGGCTCCCGCGGCCGCTTCCGCCACCACGCCGACAACCGGCTCCCGTACGACGTCGTGGTCGTCGACGAGATGTCGATGGTCTCGCTGACCCTGATGGCCCGGCTGCTGGAAGCGGTCCGGGCCGACGCCCGGCTGCTGCTGGTCGGCGACCCCGACCAGCTGTCGTCGGTCGAGGCGGGCGCGGTGCTGGCCGACATCACCAGCGCGCTGGGCGCGGTGGCCGGCCCGCCCGACGACGGCGTCCCGACGACCTCCCCGGTGGTCCGGCTCGAGCGGACCTGGCGGTACGGCGGGGCGATCGAGGACCTGGCCCGGGCCGTCCGGGCCTCCGACGGCGACGCCGCGATGGAGGTGCTGCGCCGGGGTGCTGAGGACGTCGTCTTCGTCGAGACCGACCTGGCCCCCGCCCGGCCCGACGGCATCGAGCCGCTGGCGGCCGCCGTGGCGGACGCGGGCGCGGCGCTGCGGGCGGCAGCGGCCGCCGGTGATGTGGCCGGCGCCCTGACCGCTCTGGACCGGCACCGGCTGCTGTGTGCGCACCGGCACGGACCGTTCGGGGTGTCGCGCTGGAGCACCGAGGCCGAGCGCTGGCTGGCCGAGGCGGTGCCGGGCTACGGCGAGGACGGCGAGTGGTATCTCGGCCGTCCGCTGCTGGTCACCGTCAACGACTACGACCTCAACCTGTTCAACGGCGACACCGGCGTGGTGGTGGCCGACGGGGGCGGCGTGCGAGCCGCCTTCGGCCGGGGCAGTGCGCCGATGCTCATCTCCCCCGTCCGGCTGGACTCCGTGCAGACCACCCACGCGATGACCGTGCACCGGGCCCAGGGCAGCCAGTTCGACGTCGTGTCCTTCGTGCTCCCCCCGCCCGACTCGCCGCTGCTGACCCGGGAGCTGCTCTACACAGCTGTCACGCGGGCCAGCCAGCGGGTGCAGGTGTTCGGTTCCGAGGACGCCGTCCGCCGAGCGGTCGCCCGCCCGGCCAACCGGGCCAGTGGGCTCCGCGGTCGGCTCGGCTGAGCCGACTGGACGGCGGGTCTGGTGAGCACCGACCACGCCCCCGATCCGCTGGACCGGTCTCGCCCGTCAGCCCTGGCGGACCTCGGTGTCGGCGGCCGCGCCACGGACCGCGTCGTACGAGGCGTGCTCCCCGTCGCCCTTGACCCGCTTGTTGGCGGCGTCGCTGTTGAGCAGCAGGTTGAGCACGATGGCGGTCATCGCCCCGGCGGAGATGCCGGAGTCGAAGATGATCTGGAACCCGACCGGGAACTGGGCGTAGATCTCGCCGTTGACCGTCGGCAGCAGGCCGACGCCGACGGCGACCGCGATCACCAGGATGTTGCTGTTGGTCAGGTGCACCTTGCCGAGGGTCCGGACGCCGCTGGCAGCCACCATCCCGAACAGGGCGATGCCGGCGCCGCCGAGCACCGCCAACGGGATGCCCTCCACGACCGCCCCCAGCTTGGGCAGCAGCCCGAGCACGACCAGCACCCCGCCGGCGAAGGTGGCCACGTACCGGGACTTCACCCCGGTCAGCGACACCAGGCCCACGTTCTGGGCGAACGCCGTGTACGGGAACGTGTTGAAGACGCCACCGAGCACGGTGGACAGGCCGTCCGCCCGGAGCCCGTCGGCCAACCGGCGCGGGCTCACGTGCTGGTCCACGATCTCGCCGACGGCCAGCATGTCACCGGTGGTCTCGGTCATGATCACCAGCGCCACGATGCACATCGAGATGATGGCGCTGACCTGGAACGTCGGGAAGCCGAAGTGGAACGGGGTGCTGACGCCGAACCAGGCCTGGTCGGAGACGTGGCTGAAGTCGGTCAGCCCGAACGGCACGGCGACCAGGGTGCCGATCACCAGTCCCAGCAGGATGGACAGCCGGGCGAAGGCGGGCGGCGCGAACCGTTCGATCAGCAAGATGATGATCAAGGTGGCCGCCGCGAACGCGAGATTCACCGGGGCGCCGAAGTCGTCCGAGCCCGCCCCGCCGCCGGCCCAACCTGCGGCCACCGGCATCAGCGACAGCCCGATGATCAAGATCACCGTGCCGGTCACCAACGGCGGGAAGAACCTGAGCAGCTTGGCGAACACCGGCGCCAGCAACATCATGAACACACCCGACGCGATCACCGAGCCGTAGATGGCGGTGATCCCGTACTGGTTGCCGATCGCGATCATCGGCGTGACGGCGGCGAACGTGCAGCCCTGCATCAGCGGCAGCCGGACCCCGAAGCGCCAGAAGCCGAGCGACTGGATCAAGGTGGCGATGCCGGCCACGAACAGGTCGGCGCTGATCAGGTACGGCAGATCGCTCGGCGCCAGCTTGCCGGCCTCCACCAGCGCCCCGCCGACGATCAGCGGCACCGCCACCGCGCCCGCGTACATGGCCAGCACGTGCTGCAGACCCAACGGCGCGAGCCGGGCCAACGGCGGAACCCGGTCCACCGGGTGCTTGGTCTCGATCTCGGCCTCGACTGTGCTCATGGGTCCCCTTGCTGAGAGCTGGCTGCGACGTCGTCAGCGGGACGCTATGAGGGCGGCGTTTCATACCCAGGCGTGCGAGGTTTCGGGTCTGTTAAACCCCAAAGCGGGTTTCGCGGGGCGGCCTGCTTCGGGCGCCCCACGCCGGATCCAGCGGACCGTCTCCCGGCACGTGGTCGCGGCCATCGAGCTCCGACGTGTCCGGCGGCGGCCTGGGGCCGACCTCCGGGCCTAGCCGACCGGCCCCTCGACGAGCTCGGAGCTGAGGCCGTCGACGACCTCGGTGGCCGGCTCGGCGTCGTCCCGGCGGTCGGTCGAGATCCGGTTGACCAGCGCGCGCAGGTCGACGCCGGTCATCTTCTCCAGCATGGTCACGGTGTCGTTGACGTTCCCGGCGACGTTGCGGGACAGCTGGCCGGCCCCGTCGTTGGAGATGACGGTGAGGTCCTTGATGTTGCCGTAGGGCGCGGCCAGCTCGTGGGCGATCTTGGGCAGCACCTCGACCAGCCGGTCGATGACGGCGGCGTCGTTGAACTGCTGGTACGCCTCGGCCTTCGCCTGGACGGCGGCCGCCTCCGCGCGACCGGCCGCCTCCAGCGACTCGGCCTCGGCGAGACCGTCGGCCCGGCGGGCCTCCGCCTCGGCCCGGCGGCGGGCCAGCAGCGAGGCCGCCTCCTGCTCGGCCTGGTACTTGGCCGCGTCGGCGGGGCGACGGACCTCGGTGTCGAGCTGGCGCTCCTTGAGCTCGGCCTGCCGGACGGCGACCTGCTCCTCGCGCTGGATGATGGCCTGGCGCTGCTCGGCCTGGGCCAGTGGCCCGGCGGCGTCGGCGGCGGCCTGGCGGGCGTCGGTCTGCTCCTTGAGCTCGGCCCGCCGGATGGCCAGCCGCTGCTGGGCGATCGCGATGCCCTCGTCGGAGACGGCCTGCTTCTCCGCGGCCTCCTGCCGGGCGTTGGCCTCGGCGATGGCGGCGGCCTTCTCGACCTGGGCGCTCTCGGGCCGGCCGAGGTTGCGCAGGTAGTTCGTGTCGTCCTCGACGCTGGAGATCTGCAGCGTGTCGACGATCAGGCCCTGGTTGTTGAGCGACTCCAGGGCGACGTCCTGCACCGACTTCGCGAGCGCGGCGCGTTCGTGGATGATCTGCTCGACGGTGAGCGTGCCCACCACCGAGCGCAGCGACCCGGCCAGGATGTCCTGGGTGTAGCGCTCGATCTGGTCCTGCTGCTGCAGGAAGCGCTGGGCCGCGAGCCGGACGTTGTGCTCGTCGCCCCCGACCTTGACCTGCGCCACGCCCTGCAGCAGGAGCTTGATGCCGTTCTTGGAGATGCCCTCCACCGTCACCTGCACCGACCGTGACGCCAGGCTGAGGGTGTACGCCTTGTTGACAAAGGGATAGACCACCGACCGGGCACCCACGACGACCCTCGACGGCTTGGACGCGCTTCGCCCGGTGATGATCAGCGCCTCATCCGGGCGGGCCGTTCGGTAGCTGCGAATCAGGACGACCAGCGCGATCAGGACGACGACGACGGCTGCGATGGCGGCGACCAAGGTCGCGGTGAGCTCGAGCACGGGGCTCCGTTCAGAGGGAAGAGGGGTCGCCCACGGTAGTCGGTCTCCGGCTCAACGCCCGCGTTCGATGCTGAGAACCGCCTCGGGCATCCTCGAGAACTCGAGAACTCGATCACCTGCCACCGGACGTAGGCACGGTCCGGACTCTGCTTGAGTGGAGGAGTGACTACTGCCGTCGACCTTCCCCCGGTGGTCACGGTGGCCAAGCGGAAGCTGCACGGTGGTCGCGCTTGCTGGAAGGCCTACCAGATCGATCGCGACGCCGATGGCGTCTGGCTCTTCACTCCAGCTGGATCGAGGTTCCGCTCCAGCGACGGGCACAGCGACGAGGAGTGCGAGGTGGAGGGTGGCGGTGGACCGGGACTCGACTCCCTGATCCTCGTCCCTACACCGTCCTCGAACTGGATGGCGACCTGGTACGTCCGCACCCGACCGCTCGATGTCAGTCTGGAGATCTGTCACTGGGTCCGGCAGGACCGCCAGGTGGTCTGCTTCGTCGACTGGGAGCTTGATCCGTTCCGACTTCGGTCCGGCATGGTCGCCGTCGAGGACCTCGACGACTTTGCGGACGCACGCACGGCCGGTCTCCTCAGTGGTCCAGATGCAGAGCGCGCCTTCGCTGCCGCGGCATGGGCCGAACGATCGCTCCGTAGCCAGGCTCCTCCCTTCGACGCTCGTGGCGGTCGTCGACTGGCCGAAGCCAACGAGCTGGGACTACCAGCGCTCATCGACGTGCCTCACCCCTTCGAGATCTGAGTGACAACCCAGGTGACGACCAACGATCACACTCACCAACGGCCCAGGACTCATCTTCACTGAACGACTGCGGTGAAGCTGCCGAGGCAGCCGAGGTCGTCGTCACCATGCACGGTCACTCAGCGTGCTCTGCGCGACGATGGGTTCCCAACGGGCGAGTGGAAAGAGTCTGTGGAATGTTGGTCATGCGCTCAATGGCCGCCCGGAGATCGACACCCTCATGATCTGGAAGCACCGAGGTCGCTATGAGGATGGCGCGAAGGCCGACGGCCTCCGCGCCGGCGATGTCGGCGGCCGGGTTGTCGCCGACCATCCACGACGTCGCCAGGTCCGCACCGGTGGCATCCAGAGCATGGCGGAAGAAGGCAGGGTTCGGCTTCTCGGCGCCCACGGCTGCGCTGGTGATCGTGGCGTCGATCAGCTCGTCGATTTCAAGGGCGCGCACGAGGTCCGGCAGTTCGGGGCCGTGGTTGCTCACGATGACGTTGGTGTAGTCAGCCGCGAGCGCAGTAGCGAGGGCGGAAGTCGCGTCCGGGGCGATGGTCCACGCGTCGACCCGGTAGTAGACCTCCGGAAGGAGGTCAGCCGCCGCCTCGGCCATGGCGGGTGGGACAGCGACGGCCTCACAGGCGGCCAGGACGGTGGGCCGCAGCCGCGCCCACCACTGGCTGGGACTGAGTGCTTGCGTCACAACCTCTGGCTGGTGCCACGGGAACCCAGTGCGCAGATGCGGCCGAAGAGCTTCCCGAGCCACGACGCTGTGGGGATCGACCTGGCGGAGCGCATCTACCAGCGCGCCCGACCAGCGACCTTCGCGGGACGCCAACGTCCCGTCGAAGTCCCAGAACACCACGGCCGTCATCTCTCGCCTCCGTCTCCCGACTCCGCCTATCCGCCTATCCGCCTAGTCTGGCGGATCCGACGACAGCAGCGGACGAGCCGTAAGAGGGTCCTACCTCGGACGGCGGCAGAGGAGTATCCCGAACTCGTTGCTGTCGATGAACACGCCGCTGACGGCGAAAGGCGGCAGACGCTCTCGAACGGCGTCGTCGAACGCAGCTAGCCGATCTCCGAAGAGGTGGGGTGCTGCGAACGAGGTGGAGTGCAGGTAGCCGATCACGCTGTCGATGGTGCGTTCGCGCCGTACCGGGACCTTCACCTGCTCCCAGTCGGAGAACGGGGAAGAATCCAAGTCATCGGTGTACGGCGCCGGACGCTGGTACGTGCCGGAGCCGGCACGCCGATCCCGACCCAGGAACTCGGCCAGGATCGTCTTGATCTCGCTCTTCCAGCCAGCATTGTCGGCCCAGATGCTGTTGTCGCCCAGAATCGCCACGACACCGTCTGGGGCGACGATCGAGTCGAGCCGGTCCAGCACCAGCGGGCGATCAAGCCAGTGGAACGTGCGACAGATGGTCACCAGGTCAGCGGTCCAGCCCGAGGGCGGTGTGAAGTCCTCGGCTCGGGCCCGCACGAACTTGAGGTGCTGACCGGGGCGAGGGTCCACGCTGCGGCGGGCGATTGCGAGGAGATCAGCGTCGACGTCGATGCCGATCACGTCATCGACCCCGTCCGACAGCGCCTCGACCACGAACCCGGTGCCCGTGCCGATGTCCAGCAGGCTGCGGGGCCGCCGATCGGGAGCAGTATCGAGCAGGATGGCGGCCACGTCGGCCGGCACTCCGGACCGAAACTGCCGGTAGAACTCTGCCGTTCCCTGGAACAGACTCACTGACGTCACCCTAGCCAGACCTAGCTGGAGGTCTACCGGGCCGTTCTCGCAGTAGGTCCTCTCGCGGGGCTACGGCCAGGAGCTGATCACCCCGTCCGATCCTTCACAGGTGTAGCTGATGACCGAACCATCCGCGAGGTATGGGTCGTTGCCCCCGGCGTGGCTCACCACCTGACCCCCGGCCGCGTCGCACTGCTTCGCCCATTCCAACCGTGGGATCGCCTGCACCGCGAACACCCCGCCAACCATGCCGAGGACGCCCACCAGCCCGATGATCAACGGACGCACGGACTGCTGCACCCGACGCGCATCGGCCGCATGTAGTGCGGTCATCCCTCCCACCTCCAGAAGCTCCAGCTCCGCCCAGACGTCGCTGAAGGGGAAGTAACTACACCATCTGGCCGATTCACTTCCGAAAATCACACTGCCAGCGCCCCCTGCACACGGGTCGTCGCACTCGCAGAGAACGGTCCGCGTGCGGACGGCGTTCCGGGTGCTCGGGTCACTCCGGCGACGGCGCCAAGGTGGCCGGATCGGACGGCTTACGAATCGCCCATGAGTCCCGGCGCGCAACGTGCAAGACTGCCCCGGTGCTCGACCCGATCTCGGGCCTGTACGCGTTCTGGGCGCGAGGTGGCTATGACTGTCAGCCGAGGGGTCGGACGAGTGTCTGGATGGCCAGCACGGCGGGACCTTGGGCCCAGTCGTCGGCGGTCAGGTGGGGTGTCTGCAGGTGGAGCGGGGCTGCGGCTGGGTTGCGGTCGATGGTGATCTGGTCCTGCACGGCCACGCGAGCCGCTTCGGCGAGTCGGGCGCCTTCTCCGGCGATGAGGATGCGGTGACACGTGGTGAGGTTGGCGATGGCGGC
Source organism: uncultured Actinomycetota bacterium (assembly GCA_963784345.1). GTDB lineage: Bacteria > Actinomycetota > Actinomycetes > Propionibacteriales > Propionibacteriaceae > Microlunatus. The sequence goes on along the minus strand of CAWARE010000001.1, from coordinate 4,774 downwards.
GATGAGTCGGCCGAGGGCGCGGCCGGCCTGATCGACGATGGTCTTGGCGGCGGGTTGCCCCTGGGCAGCGAGGTCGAGTGCTTCGTCGTAGCTGACGGGCCGGCGCAGGGCGACTGCGGCTCGGGCGGCGACGGCTTCGTCGGTCAGCATGGCTTGGGCGCATCCCTGGTGGCCGGAGGGGCAGAGCGGGCCGGTCGGGTCGAGGGGAAAGTGTCCGGCCAGCCCGAGGCCGCTGTCGGAGCTCTCGACGAGCTCTCCGTGCATGACGAGGCCGAGGCCAACACCGACGCCCAGGGTGATGACGGCGAAGCGGTCGAGCCCGCGCCCGTGGCCGAACCAGGATTGGGCGCGGGTGAGGGCCAGGACGTCGTTGTCGACGACGGTGCGGATGCCGGTGCTTGCGGCGGACCATCGCGGCCAGGTCCACCGGCCCGGACCAGTCGAAGAACGTCGCCGAGCGTGATCGTGGAGTGGCCTTCGACCAGTCCACCGATGCTGATCCCCACGCGCTCGGGCACGACGCCCTGCTCGGAGCGGAGCCGCTCGACCAGGTCGGCGATGGTGGCGACGATGCTCTCGGGGTCGGAGTGGCGGATCGTTGCCTGCGCTGAGCCGAGGATCTCGGCCCGGAAGTTGGTGATCACGGCATGGGCTGCGTCGGGGGTCAGCCGGATCGCCGAGGAAATGGCCGGCCGCGGCGACGACCTGCAGGGGTCGGGTCGGTCGCCCCGATGGGCCGGTCCCCTGGTCGGTGGTCTCTTCCAGCAGCCCGTCGGCGATGAGGGGGCCGACCAGCCGGGTGAGCGACGCGGGTGACAGTCCGAGCCGACGCGCGAGGGCGCTGCGGGCCAGCGGGCCGTGGAGCAGCACTTCCAAGGCGATGGCCTGCTCGGTTTCGCCGCGCTTCTCCCAGGGGGTCAGCGCACTCGTCACCAACGAATGGTCCCACAGAGACAGCTGCGCTGGCTTCCACTCCGACACCCCCGACAACGATCCGTGTTTTGAAACTGAAGCCAGCATACGGTCAATGACCCGTTAGAGTCACCACTTGACACAATCGCCAGTTTTGAAATGAAACTTACAGCATCGTTTCCGCCACATGGAGGTGCTCATGTCAGCGTCAAGACGGCTTTCGAGGAAGGCGCTGGCCGTCGGTCGGTGCGGCCGCTGTCGTGGCGGCACTGATGGGCGTGCCCAGCACGGCTCAGGCGAAGCCTTCCGACTCCTCCGCCGGCGTCGGTGTCGACGACCTCCGCCTCGCCGGCGTCCACGTCGACGTTGACGACGTGGACCCACGCCAACGCGGTCGCCACGTCGAAGCCGCTGGCCGGGGACCAGGTCCGCCGGTCGCAGTTCTACGACGCGACGGTGACCCCGGCCGGCGGCACGAGCCGCCTATCCGTCGTTCGTCTACATGAGCGTGCCGCGCAGCGGCAAGGACAAGATCGGCTACACCGAGGAAGACGGCGCCGAGTTCACCGCGAAGGCCGGCTACACGATGAGCTGGTCCAGCTTCGAGTACGCCGCCGACGTCTGGGTCAACGTCACGCCTGAAGACCGGTCAGAAGATCACCTCCGTCGACCAGGTGACGGTCCGGCCGACCGACCTCGGGTCTGAAGAAGCGCCTGGTCAACAGCTCGCACCGTCGCGGTGAAGGTGCCCTACAGCAAGGACGGCTACCGGTTCTCCGTCGAGTTCGACCCCCAGCAGGTCACCGCGTACAACGACCTCAGCGGCGGCAGCGGCACCCTCACCACCGAGAAGGCCGGCAACCGCGCCGTCAGCACCGAGCCGCAGAACTCGATGCTGGTCTTCGCCAACCCGAAGCCGACCGCGAAGCAGGCCAAGCGAGCTGATCCCCACCGCAGCAAGTCCGGTTCCATCTACCGGCCCGAGCCCGGTCTGGTGAACAACCTCAACGACATCAGCCAGGAGATCGTCTACTTCGGTCCCGGCACCTACTACATGGGTTCGGACTACCACGCCGTCCTGCCGGCGAACGTCAAGTGGGTCTACCTGGCGCCCGGCGCCTACGTGAAGGGCGCCTTCCGGTTCCTCCACGACACCCAGAGCGCGTACAAGGTCACCGGCCTCGGCGTGCTGTCCGGTGAGCAGTACGTCTACGAGCCCGACACCGCCAACGGCTACCAGCACAACGTGAACGAGAACTGCCACGTCACCTGCGTGAAGATGCTGCAGTTCGAGTCCTCCAACACCGGCCAGACCCTCGATGTGCACGGCGTCACCGTCAACGAGCCGCCGTACCACTCCTTCGTCACCTACGCCCACGACGCATGCCGGCACCGAGATCGGCGTCGAGAACTTCCGGATGAACGTGTCGAACTACAAGCAGGTCGGCAGCTGGTACTGGCAGACCGACGGCATCGAGCTCTACGACGACGGGCAGATGAAGAACACGTTCTTCCACGCCAACGACGACGTGCTGAAGATCTACCACAACCGCGTCAAGATCAAGAACACCGTCATCTGGAAGAACGAGAACGGCCCGGTCATCCAGTGGGGCTGGGTTCCCCGCGACATCGACGACGTCACCGTCCGCAACACCGACGTCATCCACAACCGGATGTACTGGAAGGACGTCAAGTACAACACCTGCGTGTTCAACTCCTCCTCCCACTACGAGGACATGGGCGCCACCGACCGGGCCGACCCGGCCACCACGGTCAAGAACATGACCTTCACCGACACCCGGGTCGAAGGAGCGGTCAACTGCGCGATCCGGGTCTTCGCCCTGTCCAACACCGAGAACATCAACATCAACGGGCTCGCGATCGATGAGTGGAACGACCTCGACCCTGCCGCCCAGGCCAACAAGCTCAAGCGGTACACCGACCGCGACGGCACCAAGGTCACCATCGGCAACGAGGTCAGCGACGGCAACGGGCTCCGGCTCCGCAACTACACCGTCGGCGGCACCCCGATCTGGAAGGCCGGCAACAACTGGGCCAGCGACGAACTCGGCCGGCTCGACTTCGACGGCGACACCTGGGACAGCTGGAACGCCACCTACGCCGGACAGCCCCGCGGCCGCGCGCCCCAGCTGACCGTCGACGGTCCCGCTGACGGGTCCGATCGCCGCCGCCCGTCAGGTCACCTTCAGCGGCACCACCAACGCCGCCCGGCTCACCATCCGCGTCAACGGCACCGAGACCCGGGTGCCCGTCCGGCGCGGGATGTTCTCCACGACCATCACCTTGCCGAACGTGTCCAACCGCATCGTCATCACCGCCATCAGCGCAGACGGGGTCATGACCGTCGACCGGCGCACCATCACCGCGTACGGAGACTAGGTCGGCACCCTCACCGACCCCACCGGCGACGACAACGGACCGGGCAGCTACACCTATCCCACCGACGGCGCCTTCAACGCCGGCAGCATGGACCTGACCGGCCTGGAGGTCTACCGCGACGGCGAGACCGTCCGGTTCGTCACCTCCACCGCCGGCCCGATCAACAACCCCTGGGGCGGCAACGGGATGAGCACCCAGCGGCTCAACATCTACCTCAGCGACGGTCAGTCCACGCACCACCACACCGCTGCTGCCTGGCACCAACACCTCCGCCAAGGGCGCCTGGACCTACGCCATCGTCGCCGACGGCCGCTACGACAGCTCCCGCTACGGCAGCGGCATCTACGACGCCGACCAGGAGAAGGTCGGCAACATCAGCCTCGAGGTGAACCCGGCCGGCAAGATCATCGCCTCCGTCCCGTCCAGCGCCCTCGACCGGCGTGGATCTGGCTACCGCCGGCTACCAGGTGTCGATGTTCAGCGACGCCGAAGACGGCGAAGGCATCGGCAACATCCGACCCGTCTACAGCGCCGACTGCGCTCGCGGCATCGGCTGCCCCTCGTTCGTCGGGCCCGTACCGGGTCGGCGGCGGAGCAGGGAACTGGACCGACGCCACCGCAGTCCCGCGACACCGACACCAGCGACTCCAACGCCCTGGACATCATCTCCGGCACCGAGTCGCAGAGCGAGGTCGATGGACTGGACGAAGGGCCCCGTCGTCGCCCCGTACGTCCAACTCGCCCGCTGAGAACAGACAAGCCGCGACGAAGGAACGACACCACAACATCGGCTCGTCGCAGCGGCACCCGGGGCACGTCCTCGGGTGCCGCCGCCACATCCGAAGCTTCCATCAAACCCTGAGGATGCACACCATGCCCACCGCCCAGACCCTCACGAGCACCGCCGCCTTCTGGCTCGAGGCCCTCGACGCATTCGACATCCGCCATGACGGGCCACAGTGGACGACTTGGACCCCGTCAGCACCGCCCACCATCGAAGATCACCACCAGCTCACCGAGCTCGTCCGAGACGGCATCGTCATCCAACAGTTCCTGCTTGAACTCGTCACCAGGAGCGGGCTGCAACGCAACCACATCCTCGACAAGCTCAATGCGCTCCTCGCCACACAGCCAGTCTGACCACCTCAACCGACGCGCAGACAGCCAGCGTGCTGCTGTTGATGGATCCGGGCTGGGTGCAAACAGAGCTCGGCGGTGAGGGTGCGCCGTTGCCTGTGGACGACAGCGTTCGCGGGGTCGTCATCACCATCGAGAGTCACATGGGGGCGTCAGGTCTGCAGTTCCGCGACTACCAGGATCACGTCATCCCCTGGTAGCACCGACCACCAGGCGAGTGCCCGAACTCGGGCGCCTCTGACATCTCCGACCGCGACTCCCCCGTCGGCCCAGACACGGTTGTCGCGTTCATCAGGGGCGGGCCCGCTAGCGCGCGCTCACACGG